>NZ_DASWMD010000046.1:0-168840 GCF_036399935.1 Longimicrobium sp. | reverse complement strand
GCGCCGGTTGGGCATCCGCCGCAGGATGTCCTTGATGTGCACCACGCCGGTAATGTGGTCCAGGCTCCCCTCGTACACCGGGTAGCGGGTGTGGGGGCTGGAGCGGAGGATGTCGAGCATCTCGTCGGCCGTGGCGCCCGCGGGGATTCCGACGACGCGCACCCGGGGGATCATCACCTCGCCCGCCGTCAGGTCGCCGAACTCCAGCAGCTCCTGCAGCACGTCGGCCGATTCCTGGCGCAGCATGCCGCCCGCCTGGCTTTCGCGCACGATGAACTGCAGTTCCTCGGGGGTGCGGTAGTGCTCGCCCGAGGCCACGTAGCGGTTGATCCCCGCCAGCCGCAGCACCGCGTTGCCGAGCGCGTTCAGCCCGATCACCAGCGGATACAGGATCTTCTGCACGACCAGCACCGGGGGCGTCACCCACACCGCCGCCTTGTCGGCCTGCTGCAGCGCGATGGACTTGGGGATCATCTCCCCGACCACGATGTGGAAGTAGGTCAGCAGGGCCACGGCCAGGACGCTGGCCAGCGTGTGGGCCCCCGCCGTGCGCAGCGGCCCCAGCCCCACCAGCCAGTGGCCGATCCATTCCGCCAGTACGTGCTCGCCGTACATGCCCAGCCCCAGCGAGGCTACGGTGATGCCCAGCTGCGCCGTGGCGATGTAGCGGTCCTGCCGCCGCGGGTCCTTGAGGATGTTGCTGACCATGCGCGCCGCGGCGTCGCCCTCGGCCGCGCGGCGCTCGATGCTGGCCCGCGGCGCGCCCACGATGGCGAACTCGGCCGCCACGAACAGCGCGTTCAGCAGGATCAGCACGGTGATGATGACGATGGGGAGCACCTTATCCATCCGCCGCCTCCCCGCCGCCGTTCGCCGTCCTGCGCCCGCCCGAGGGCAGGGCCAGGATGGCCTGCACCGCGTGCCCGGAGATGGTCTCGACCTCCACCTCCACGCCGTCGATCTCCAGCCGCTCGCCCGGCTCGGGAACGTGCCCCAGCTCCTCCATCACCCGCCCGCCCACCGTGTCGGCCTCGCCCTCCCAGAGGATGCCGAGCCAGGGCTCGGCCTCGTCCAGCCGCATCCACCCGGGAATGCGCACCCGGCCGTCGTCCAGCCGCTCGGGGCCCGGCTCGTCGTGGGTGCGGAACTCGTCGGCCACCTCGCCCATCACCTCGGTCAGCACGTCGTCCAGCGTCACCAGCCCCGCCACGCCGCCGAACTCGTCCATGACGATGGCCACGTGGCTGCGGCGCTCGCGCATCAGCGTCAGCAGGCGGTCGGCGGTGACGCTTTCGTGCACCATCAGGATGGGGCGCATCAGCTGGCGGAGGCTGGGCACCCGGCCGGCTTCCAGGTAGCCGCGGAACAGGTCCTTGGTGTGGAGCAGCCCCTCGACGTGGTCGATGTCGCCGCGATACACGGGAAGCCGCGTGTACGGCGTTTCCACCATCTTCTTCAGCACCTCGTCCACCGGCGTCTCGATCTCCACGCCCACGATCTCCTGCCGCGGCACCATCAGGTGGCGGGCGGGGCGAATGCCCAGCTGCAGCGCGCGCCGCAGGCGGCGGTGCTCGTCGGGCTCCAGCAGCCCGCCGTCGCGGCTTTCGGCGATCAGCAGGTCGATCTCTTCCGGCGAGTGGATGTGGCGGTGCCCCACGGGAGAAACGCCCATGGCCCGCAGCGCCAGCGCGCCACTGCCGTTCAGGAAGCCGATGAAGAACGAGAACGCGCCCAGTGACCATTTCATGGGCAGCGACGTCTTGAGCGCGACCTGCGTGGGAAACTGGAGGGCGAGCGACTTGGGGACGAGCTCGCTGAGCACCATCGCCAGCACCGTCAGCACGACGAGGATCACCACGGCCGCGGTGGAAAGGGCGGCGGGGCGCTCCATCCCCCACAGCCGCTGGAAGAGGCCGGCGAGAGGGCCCGCCAAGGTGGCCTGCCCGTAGGCGCCGATGATCAGCGAGGTGAGGGTGATGCCGATCTGGCAGGCGGCGATGTAGTGGTCCAGCGCCGCGGGATCGTCCAGGTACGGGAGCAGGCGGATGGCGGACGCGTCGCCCTGCTCGGCGCGCTGGCGGATGCGGCTGCGGCGCACGCTGACGGCCGCGAACTCGGCGGCCACGTACAGCGCCGTGAGCGCGATCAGCGCCAGGATGATCAGGATGGAAAGGACCATCAGCGGGGGGCGCACGCGGGAGCGGGCCCAACGCCGGGAGGGCGGTGGGGTGTCCCTGTACGGACCGGACTTGTGTTCGGGCTCGGAAACACGCTCATTGGGGAGTCGGCGAACGCAGGGAGCACGCCACGGCGCCGGACGGACGGGCGGCACCCCACGTCCGGTGGAGGGTACGTGTTGCGCGAACCCCCCGCAAGGCGATCCATTCAACGTTCGCGGAGGCGCCGGGCGCCTTCGGATCGTCAAACGCGACTTCAACGGTTTGGGATGGACCAGGAAACCGCACTCAGCGACAAGCTGCGCGACCGAATCTTGAGCGCCCTGCACCTGGGGCTGCTCCAGCCGGGCGACCGCCTGCCCAGCATCCGCGCCCTGTGGCGCGAGATGGGGGTGGACCACCGGGTGGTGGCGCAGGCCTACCGGATTCTGGAGGACGAGGGGCTGGTGGAGGTGCGCGGCCGCTCGGGGGTGTACCTGGCGCCGCAGGACCAGCTGGGCGGCGAGGTGCTGGCCGAGACGGCGCGGTGGATGGCGGGGGTGCTGGTGGAGGGGTGGAAGCGGCGGATGACGCTCGCCGAGATCCCCGAGCTGATCCGCCGCTGCACCAGCACCGTGCCCCTGCGCTGCGCCGTGGTGGAATCCAACGTCGACCAGATGACGGTGTACAGCGCCGAGCTCGAGGAGCAGTTCGGGCTGACGGCGGTGCCCGTCTACATCTCGCCCGTGCCCCTTCCCCGCCCCGACCGCTCGGTGGAGTTCCACGCGGTGGAAGAGGCCATCCGCTCGGCCGACCTGGTGGTGACCACCAGCTACCACTCGCGGCTGGTGCGCAAGGCGGCCGAGAACGTGAACGTGCCGTCGGTGACGCTGACGGTGAACGCCGAGGTGGTGGAAACGGTGCAGCGGGAAATCCGCACGCGCGGGGTGACGCTGGTGTGCGTGGACCCGGAGTTCGGCAACCGGCTGCGCGCCATGTACGCCGACGCCAGCGAGGGCGAGCAGATCCGCGTGGTGCTGGCCGACGACGAGGACGCCCGCGCGGCGCTGGACCCGTCGGAGCCGGTGATCCTTACCCGCGCCGCCCGGGCGCACCTGGGCGCGGGGGTGCAGCTACCCCCGCTGCTGCTCCCCCACTCGCCCACCTTTTCGGCGCACACCGCGCGCGAATTGCTGCAGCTGATCATCCGCCTGAACCTGGCCGCGGCGGAGCGGCAGGACGCCACGCAGCTGCTGGCGGGCACCGAGTAGCCTGAAGACATCGGTCTCACGGTAGAGCAGACCCAGAAATGACGGATATTCCGGAGACGGCCGACATCGCCGTCATCGGCGCGGGGCCGTGCGGGATCGCGGTGGGCGTGGCGGCGGCGCAGGCGGGGCTTTCGTGCGTGCTGTTCGACCGGGGCGCCATCACGCAGGCCATGATGGACCACCCCACGTACGTCACCTACTTCAGCGGCCCCGAAAAGCTGGAGATCGCCGGCCTCCCCTTCACCACCTCGGGCGACAAGCCAACCCGGCGCGAGGCGCTGCGCTACTACCGCAAGGTGGCGGAATACTACCGGCTGGACGTGCGCCAGTTCGAGGAAGTGGCGACCGTGGAGCGCGGGGACGGCGTGTTCGTGCTGCACACGCTGGCGCGGGGCGAGCCGCGGGCGCACCGGGCGCGCAACGTGGTGGTGGCCACGGGCTACTACGACAGCCCGCGCCGGCTGGACGTCCCCGGCGCCCACCTGCCCAAGGTGCTGTACTACTTCAAGGACCCGTACTCGTTCTGGAACCAGGACGTGATCGTCATCGGCGGGGGCAACTCGTCCGCCGACGCGGCGCTGCTGACGTGGCGCGAAGGGTCGCGCACCACGCTGGTGCACCTGTTCGAGGGGCTGGACCGGGGGGTGAAGCCCTGGGTGCGGCCCGACATCGAGAACCGCATCGCCGAGGGCGCCATCCCCGCGCTCTGGCGCCACCGCCTGGCCGAGATCCGCCCGCACGAGGTGGTGGTGGAGAACCTGCAGACGGGCGAGCGGCGGACGATGAAAAACGACTGGGTCCTGGCGATGACGGGGTTCGAGCCAGACCCCGGCGTGCTGCGCGCGTTCGGAATCGAGGTGCACGAGGTGACCGGCATCCCGCGGCACGACCCCGCGACGATGGAGACCAACGTGCCGGGGATGTACGTGGCGGGCGTCGTGGTTTCCGGACACGACGCCAACAAGATCTTCATCGAGAACGGCAAGCTGCACGGCCCGCTGATCGCCGCGCACGTGGCGTCCAGGCGCTGACCAACGACGAGGACAAACGTATGGAAACCTGCCTCTTGATGCTCTGCCTGTCGCTCGGCGGCGGCCCGACGGCGCCGGCCCAGCCGGAGGACCGCTGGTTTGGCGAAGACAAGCTGAAGCACTTCGTCACCTCGTTCATTGTCACCAGCCTGGCCTCCAGCGGCGCGCGCGCGGCGGGGCTGGACAACGACGCCAGCCTACTTGTCGGCGCCGGGACGGGCGCCGGCGTAGGGCTGTGGAAGGAGTGGAGCGACCGCAACGCCGAGGGGCACACCGCGTCCATGCGCGACATCGTGTGGGACCTGGCCGGCATCGGCGCCGCCGTGGTGGTGCAGGCGCAGACGCAGTGACGCGCGGATGTCGCTGGATCGCGCGGCCGATCTGAGTTCATCGCGAACCCGGCGCGCCTGAGCGGGTGAACCCGCCACTCGGAAAGCGGAAAGTCCCGACTCGGGCCGCTGTCGCGTCCCGCTCGGGGCTTCACATGCACGCACACCGCACCTACCGAAGCGCACACGAATTCTCCCCTCTCCCGCTTGCGGGAGAGGGGCCGGGGGAGAGGGCAGCCGCGGCATGCGCCGGCCTCCGTCGGAACGCCTCGATCCCTGCCCATCGTAGTCAGCCAAGCACCGGACCCACCGCTCCGACCGGGCTGGCTCCCTTCCCCCGCGCAGTTTGCGGGGGAAGGGCTGGGGATGGGGGGCCCGGCCCGCACGCCGGACCCTGCCGAACCTCACCCAACCCCACCCCGCCGCCCCGTCCCAGGTCAGGAAACTCCCCACACCCCTGTCCTGCAACCTACGGAATCCCTTTCACCGCACGCATTTCAATGGTATATTGCCGCGCTTGGAACCACACGTTCGCGCGCGGAGGGCAGCGGTGAAAAAGCAGAGGAAGTTCCTGGCCGGCGCCGCGGCGCTGGTGGCCACCGTGGGGTACCTGGCGGTGACCGGGATGAAGGACTCCATGATCTACTACCACACCCCCGACGAGCTTGCCGCCAAGCTCGCCGCCGACCCGTCCGCGCGCGACCTGACGGTCAAGATCGGCGGGCGCGTGGTTCCCGGCACCGTAAACAGCGACGCGCGCACGCTGGACCTGCGCTTCACCGTCGTCGACATCGCCAGCGGCAAGACCCGCTTTCCCGTGCACTACAACGGCCCCGTCCCCGACACCTTCGAGGAAGGCCGCGACGTCGTCGTCACGGGCCGCTATACCGCCGAGGGAACGTTCGAGGCCACGCACCTGCTCACCAAGTGCGGCTCGCGCTACGAAGCCGCCGAAGGGGACTTCCGCGCGTGACGCAGATCGGGGAAGTCGCTCTCTGGATCGCGCTGCTGCTGAGCCTGTGGGGCGCCGGGCTGGGCTTCGCGGGCGGGCGGAAGGGCCGGGGGGACTGGGTGCTGAGCGCCGAGCGCTCGCTGTACGCCGTCTTCGGCCTGCTCGTCGTATCCTGCGCCGCCATCATCTCGTCGTTCCTGCGCGGAGAGTACCAGTACCGCTACGTGGCGGGGTACTCCAACCGCGACCTTTCGCTCTTCTACAAGATCACGGGGCTGTGGGCCGGGCAAACCGGCTCGCTCGTCTTCTGGGCCGCGCTGCTGGCGCTGTTCTCGGCCGTGGCCGTGCTGCAGAACCGGCGGCGCAACCGTGAGTTCATGCCGTACGTGGTGGGCACGCTGTCGACGGTGATCGCCTTTTTCCTGGTGGTCATCATCACCGCGTCAAACCCGTTCCAGCTGATGGAGTTCGTTCCGGCCGACGGCCGCGGGCTCAATCCACAGCTGCAGAACTACTGGATGACCATCCACCCGCCCACGCTGTACCTGGGCTTCACCGCCTTCACCATCCCCTTCGCCTTCGCCGTCTCGGCCCTGCTCAGCGGCCGGCTGGACACGCGCTGGATCACCACGACGCGGCGCTGGACGCTGACCGCGTGGTTCTTCCTGACCAACGGCATCATCTTCGGGATGATGTGGGCGTACGTGGAGCTGGGCTGGGGCGGATACTGGTTCTGGGACCCGGTGGAGAACGCGTCGCTGCTCCCCTGGCTCACCGGCACGGCGTACCTGCACTCGGTGATGATCCAGGAAAAGCGCGGCATGCTCAAGATGTGGAACGTGCTGCTGATCCTGGGCACCTTCCTGCTGAGCATCTTCGCCACCTTCCTGACGCGCTCGGGGCTGATCGAATCCGTCCACTCGTTCGCGCAGAACCTTACGATCTCCTACATCTTCCTGGGCTTTCTGACGGTCCTGGTGATCGTCTCGGCCGTGCTGGTGTGGTGGCGCCGCGCCTCCTTCGCGCCGGAAAGCCGGCTGGAAAGCGCCGTCTCGCGCGAAGCCGCGTTCCTGCTGAACAACCTGGTGTTCGTCGCGGCCATGCTCAGCGTGCTGTGGGGCACCATCTTCCCCCTGGTGTCCGAGGGCTTCACGGGACAGACGATCACCTTGGGCCCGCCCTTCTTCAACCGGGTGAACCTGCCGCTGGGGCTGCTCCTTCTCGCGCTCCTTGGCGTGGGCCCCGTGATCGCCTGGCGCAAGGCGACCGCGCGCAACATCCGCCGCAACTTCGCCCTGCCGGTGTCCATCGGCGTGGTGACGGGAGTCGTCCTGTGGATCGTGGGCGCGCGCAACACGTACGCGCTGCTGACCTTTGCGCTGGGCGCGTTCGTGATGGCGACCATCGTCATCGAGTTCTGGAAGGGCACCCGCGCCCGCGCCCGCATCGAGGGCGAGGGCGTGGCACCGGCGTTCATCCACCTCGTGGGCCGCAACCGGCGCCGCTACGGCGGTTACCTGGTGCACGCAGGCCTGGTGGTGACGTTCATGGGCTTCGCGGGAAGCGCCTGGGACGTGGAGAAGCAGGTGGCGATGAGCCCGGGCGAAAGCCTGGAGATGAAGTCGCCCTTCGGCCACACGTACACGCTGACGTACCAGGCCATGTCGTCGTATCCCGCCACCAACATGACCAAGGTGGTGGCGACGGTGAACGTGGCCAGGAACGGGGAGCGCGTGGGCGTGCTGGCGCCGGAAAAGCGCTCGTACAAGCAGCGCGAGGAAGTGGTCAGCGAGGTGGGGATCCGCCGCGCCTGGAACGAGGACCTGTACCTGATCCTGGCCGGGGTGGACGACATCAACGCCGTGGTGCAGGGCCGCAACCCGCGCCCCATCGCCACCTTCCGCGTGCTGATCAACCCGCTGGTGCCGTGGATCTGGACGGGCGGGTTGATCATGTCCATCGGCACGCTGATCGCCCTGTGGCCCGGCGCCGAGCCGAAGAACCCCGCCATCGTCAAGCAGCGCGTGCGCGTGGCGAAGCCGTCCGAAGCGGCCGAGCCCGAGCTGGTGGAGGCGTGATGACACGATCGATTCGCCTCGCCCTCGTCCTGCTCGCGCTGGCGCTCCTGGCCGGGCGCGCGGATGCGCAGCACCCGCCGGACGTGGCGGCGCGCAACGCGGCCGAGGCCATCTCGCAGCTGAAGTCGCCGTTCGGTCCGCACATGCTCGACATCTGCCCCAACGAGCAGGCGGAAGAGCTGCGGAACCAGATCCGCGCGGCCGCGTCGGGCGGGTCTACGCCGGACGAGCTGGTGGACCAGGTGCTGGCGCGCTACGGCAAGGAATACCTCGTCGTGCCGCGGGCGGAGGGGATCGGCCTGTGGGCGTGGCTGCTGCCGCCGGTGATGCTGCTGATCGGCGCCGTGTTCGTCCAGGGGCGTATCCGGCGGATGCGCGGCCAGGGATCGGCGCTTTCCGTCGCCGGCGCCCCGCCGATGTCCGACGACGAGCGGGCGCAGCTCAACGCCGCGATGCGCGACTTCGAGCGCGAGGACGACGAGCCGTGATGCTGCTGATCGTCTCGCTTCTCCTGGCCCTGCTGGCCGCGGGCTACGTCGTGCGCCCCGTGGTGGCCCGGCGCGACGCCCTGCTGGTGGACCTGGCGCCCGGCGCGGTGATGGACGCCGAGGCCCGCCGCCGCGTGGCGCTGGCCTCGCTCAAGGAGCTGGAGTACGACTACCTGGGCGGCAAGCTCGACACGGCCGACTACCAGGCGCAGAAGCAGCGCATGTCGCTGGAGGCGCTGGCCACACTACGCGCCGCCGAGGCCGCGCGCAGCGACGCCGGGCTGGACGGCGGCGGCGAGGATGCGACCGTCACCAGGACGGCGGTGGACCGGCACGCCTGCGGGTTCGTGAACCCGGCGGGAAGCCGCTTCTGCGCGGGGTGCGGGGTCCGGCTGGCTTGAGCCACCCGGCGGAGGGCGCGGGCGCGGCCGTCGAAGCGCGCGGACTTGAAAAGTGGTACGGGGCCCTGCCCGCCGTGCGCGGGGTGGACCTGTCCATCGCCCCCGGCACCTTCCTGACCATCTTCGGCCCCAACGGCGCTGGCAAGAGCACGCTCCTGCGCATGCTCTGCGGCGCCGTTCGTCCAACGCGCGGCTCCGTCTTCATCGGCGGCGAGGAGATCCGCAACACCGAAGACGAGGGGTGGCGGCGGCGCATCGGCCTGCTTTCGCACCAGGCGTTCCTGTACCCCGGGCTGAGCGCGGCCGAGAACCTGGACTTCTTCGCCCGGCTGTACGGCCTGGCGGACCGGGCGGCGCGCATCGAGGCCGGGCTGCGCGACGTGGGGCTGTGGGAGCGCCGGGACGACCGGGTGAGAACGTTCTCGCGGGGCATGCAGCAGCGCCTGGCCCTCGCGCGGACGCTGCTCCACGATCCCGAGGTCGTCTTTCTGGACGAGCCCTATACGGGGCTGGACCCGCACGCGTCGGCCATGCTGCGGCAGGTGCTGGACCGGTTGAAGGACGGGCGGCGGACGGTGGTGCTGGTGACGCACAACCTGTCGCAGGGGCTGGAGCAGGCGGACCGCGTGGCGGTGCAGGTGGGCGGACGCTGGATGTCGGACGAGCCGGCTGGTGACATCGATCCCGCCACCTGGGAGCGGGTGTACACCGGGCGGGTGGCGGCGGCCGCCTGACGATGGCCGCCTATCTCGCCCAGGCCTGGGCGGTGGCCCGCAAGGACCTGCTGCTGGAGGCGCGCTCGCGCGAGCGGTTCGTGGCCATGGCTACGTTCGCCGTCCTCGTGGCGGTGGTGTTCAGCTTCGCGCTGGACCCGGGGGTGCGGGCGTCGACCATCGCGGGCGCCATGCTGTGGGTGACGGTGCTCTTCGCGGGTACGCTGGGGCTGGGGCGCGCCTTCGCCCTGGAGCGCGAGGCGGATGCGCTGACGGGCGTGCTGGTGTCGCCCATCCCGCGGGGCGCGTTCTACCTGGGGAAGCTCGCGGCGAACCTGGCCATCGTCACCTGCGTAGAGTTGGTGATCTTTCCCGTGTACGCGCTCTTCTTCGGGCTGCGGTACGCGGGGGCGCTGGGGGGGCTGGCGATCGTGGTGGTGCTGGCGACGATCGGCTTCATGGCGCTGGGGACGCTGTTCGCGGCGATGGCGGCGCACTCGCGGCTGGGGGAGACGCTGATCCCCATCCTGCTGCTGCCGCTGCTGATTCCCGTGGTGATCTTTGCCGCCAGCGCCACGCAGCGCCTGCTGGTCGGGCGGCCGTTTTCCGAGATCGAGAGCAGCGTGCGGATGCTGCTGGCCTTCGACCTCATCTTTCTGTTCGTGTGCACGGCCGCGTTCGGGGCCGTGATGGAGGAATAGACGACGATGAACGTGCCGGTGGACGAGAACGCGTCGCTCGCGGGAACCCGCCGATGGTCGGTGGGGCTGGGGTTCCTGGCCGCGATCGCGCTGGTCTGGGGTTTCTGGATGATCTTCTTCTACGCGCCCACCGAGCGCGAGATGGGGATCGTGCAGCGCATCTTCTACGTGCACGTGCCGTCGGCGCTGGTGGCGTACCTGGCCTTTGGCATCGTGGCGCTGTGCTCGCTGGGCTACCTGTGGCTGCGCGACGAGCGGCTGGACGCCATCTCCGTCTGCGCGGCGGAACTCGGCGTGATCTTCGCCACCATCGTGCTGGTGACGGGGCCGCTGTGGGGCAAGATCGCGTGGGGGGCCTGGTGGGTGTGGGACGCGCGCACCTCGTTCACGCTGCTGCTGTGGTTCATCTACGTGGGATATTTCGTCCTGCGCCAGGCCACGGAAGATCCCGAGCGGGGCAAGCGCTTCGCCGCGGTGCTGGGCATCGTGGGCGCCGTGGACATCCCGCTGATCCACATGAGCGTGCAGTGGTTCCGCACCCAGCACCCCAAGCCCGTGGTGCTGAAGCCCGAGGGCCCCACCGCGGCGCCCGAGATGGTGCAGACGCTGCTGGTGAACATGCTCGCATTGACGCTGCTCTTCTTTTCGCTGCTCCTGGCGCGCTACGTGGTGGAGCGCTTGAGCCGCCGCATCGATGCCGCCCGGGTGGCCGCCCAGCTGCGGCCCGCCGCCTGACCCGCACAGACCGCCGAACCTCCATGCGCCGCATCCGCATCGTCCTCATCGCCCTGCTGGCCCTGCTCGCCGCGCCCTCCGCCGCGCGGGCGCAGGCGGACACGGGCGCCGCCACTACGACGTACCAGCCCGCCCCGGCCGGTGCCGCGTCCGGGCTTCCCGCGCGCGAGGCCCCGCCCCGCAGCCTTCGGGCCTACTGGCACGTGTTCATCGCGTTCGCCATCGCGTGGGGGCTGCTGTTCGGCTACGTGGTGCTGATCGCCCGCCGCTCGCGCAGGCTCGAGGAGCAGCTGGACGGATTGTCGCGACCGTAACGGCAACGGCAGTTTCACGCGGAGGACGCAGAGAGGACGGAGAGGACGCAGAGGCGCTCGCATGGCCCTCTGCGTCCTCTCTTTTCTCTCCGCGTCCTCTGCGTGATTGCTGTTGTATGTTGTCGCCCGGACTGCATTTTGCTGGTGTGCGTTCGGCTTTCGTGCGCATGACGCGACACCCGACCCCAACGGCGATGCAAGGATTCGAGGGGCTGCTGGCCGGACACCAGCTGGCCGGCCGCTACCACATCGAGAAGGTGATCGGACGCGGCGGGTTCGCGGCCGTGTACAGCGCCACCGACGAGCGCCTGGGCCGGACCGTCGCCGTCAAGGTGATGACGCTCACCCCGTCCAAGCCCGCGCTGCAGGAAGAGGTGAGGAAGCGCTTTCACCGCGAGGCCAAGGCCATCGCGCGTCTTCACCATCCCAACGTGGTGACGGTGTTCGACTTCGGCACCGACCCGGTGCTGGGGCTGGACTTCCTGGTGATGGAGCTGCTGCGGGGCGAGGACCTTTCCACCCGCCTGGCCCGCCCCGATCCCGTCCCGCTCGACTTCGCGCTCCGCATCCTTCGCGACGCCACCCTCGGGGTGAACGAGGGGCACCAGGCGGGGCTGATCCACCGCGACGTGAAGCCCGGCAACGTTTTCCTGGTGCCGGGCGACCAGCCGGACTTCGTGCGGGTGTGCGTGCTGGATTTCGGCATCGCGCGGCTGGTGGGCGACGAGGCCACGCAGCTGACGCATTCCGGCGGCATCGCCATGTCGCCCGCCTACGCCTCGCCCGAGCAGATCCGCGGCGAGCGCGATGTCACGCCTGCCTCCGACGTGTTCAGCCTGGGCGCCATCGGGTACGAGCTGCTGGCCCGGGAGCGGCCGTTCGCGGGCAACCGCCTGCTGCAGCCGGTGGGGCCGGACGAGCCCATCCCGCTGTGGGCGCGCGACCCCGCCCTTCCCCGCCCCGTCGCGGAGGTCATTCACCGCGCGCTGGCCGCGGAGCCGGAGGACCGCTATCCCGACGCCGGCGCCATGGCCGAGGCGCTGGCGCAGGCGCTGAGCGAGCCCGAGACCCGCGGCGTCGTGGTCCCGCCCGCCCCGGTCGTCGAGCCGGATGCGTCGTCCACGCTCGCTTCGCCTCCGCCGGAGGAGGTGCCCGCCATCGCGTGGGTCGGGGACGTGCCTTCCGCCCCGGAGCCGACCGTCGCCGCGCCGGCCACGGAGGCTCCTCCGCCACCTGCGCCTGTCGAGACGCCGGTCCCGCAGCCCACGCGCAAGCTGGAGCCGAAGCCGCGGCCCGCCGCGCCCACCGCTCCGCGAGGACCGACGAAGTCAGGCGCACGTCGATTCGTGCCGTTGGCCGCACTGCTGCTCGTCGTCCTGATCGGCGGGGCGGTGTGGGCATTCGGGAGGCGGTCGGGCGACGGGCCGGCACCGGCGCCCACCGCGTCGCGCCCGGACGCGCCCGCCACCCCGGCAGCCACGCCGGGTGCTGGACAGCTGCCTTCCGCTGACGATCCCGGTGCGCGCGACACGATGCTGGGCGGCATCCCTGGCGAGGCCGTGGCGCCGCCGCCGGCCAGCGCGTCCGATCCCACGCAGGTGGCGGCGAGCGTCAGCGATCGCCCGGAGCCGCCCCCGGCGACGGTTGCGGATCGGCCGGAGGCGCCCGCACAGGATGCCGCGGCGCGCCGCCTGAACCGCGAGGGTGAGGGAGCGTTCGAGCGGGGCGAGGTGAGCGACGCGGTGCGGCGGCTGCGGGCCGCGGTGCAGCGCGAGCCCGGCAACGTGCTGTTCCGCAACAACCTGGGATGGGCGCTCTTCGAAGCCGGGCAGCTGGACGAAGCGCGGCGCGAGCTGGAGCAGGTGATCCGCATGAACCCGCGCCGCGACATCGCCTACGCCAACCTGGGCGAGGTCAAGTGGAAGCAGGGCGACCGCGCGGGTGCCATCGCCGCCTACGAGCGGTTCCTGGAGCTGAACTCCGACCCACGACGCGAGCGGATCGCACGCGAAAAGCTGCGGCGGATGCGCGGGTGAGGAGCTAGCCGCCGGCTTGGCGCCGGAGGTACGCCGTCCGGTCGCGCACGGCGCGGATTTGCGAGGGGAGCACCTTTACGCGCGAGTGGTTGGCCCACGGGCGCGAGTAGTACGCGGTCAGGGTGGCGTCGTACCGCGCCAGCCAGGCCCGCTGCTCCGCGCGCAGCGGCTCGCGCCGCTCATCGGGAAGCGAGCTCATCACCTGCTGGTACGTCCGGTTGAGCTCGGCGTCGGCGGCGGCGTAGTCGCGCATCAGGCAGTCCAGGATCTCCGCGCGCGGGAGCATCCAGAAGTCCTGGCACCAGTGCTTCACGTCTTCGTGAAACTCCTGCGCGTGGAGCCCGCGAACGGGCACGCCAAGGAGCGATAGCGCCAGCAGGGCAATGACGGGAGGCTTGCGGATCACGGTCTTCTCCGGGCAGGTGACGCCGCGCCTTACGCGCACGCCGCGTGCCCCCGGAAAGGCGAAGGGCCCCACCCGGAGGCAGGACCCTTCATAGGCCAGGCGGGATTCGAACCCGCGTTCGCGTACCACGGTAGCGCCCGGCGTGAAGTCGGGCACGAGGCAGAGGCTGCTCTCATCTGCTGAAGCTGACTGACCGTGGGAGCAAAGTAGCGTGCACAGGCGCGTTTAGCAAGCAGCGTCGTGAACTGACACCCCTTTGCGGAGATGCTTTGCATGAATGATCGCCTGGCGCTTGCGGCGTGCCTGCTCCTGTCGTGCGGATGCGCCCCCGCCGGCGGGCCGAGCCCGAACGGCGGCTCCGAGCCCCTGCTGGTCGGGGCCGGCGTGGTCTCCACCGCCCGCCACGAGAACTTTCCTTCGATCGATCCGGTGGACGGCTCGCTCTGGTTTTCCGTGTACGATGGCGAGGAGTTCAACCGGCAGACGCTGGTGCGGGCGCCGCGCCAGGGGAGCGGATGGGGCGCGCCGGCGCCGGTGATCTTTTCCGCGGACGACCGATGGGGTGCGCGCGCGCCGCGGTTCTCGGCCGACGGGCGCACGCTGTACTTCACCTCCAACCGCCCGCGCGCGGCCGGCGACACGCGCACCGACATGAACATCTGGATGGCGGAGCGCACGGCGGGTGGATGGTCGGCTCCCGTCGTCCTTCCCGCGCCGGTGAACGCCGACGAGCCCGACATCCACGCCGCCAGCGGCCCAGGAGGTGACCTGTACCTCGCCTCGCGCCGGCCGGGAACGCTGGGCCGCTCCGACATCTTCCGCATCCCCCGGCGCGGCCAGGGCTGGGGCGCGGCCGAGCACCTGCCCCCGCCCGTCAACGACGCGCAGAGCCAATCCGACCTCTGGGTGTCGCCGGACGGGTCGTGGATGATCCTGGTGGTGACCGACCATCCGCTGGGGCTGGGCGGCGACGACCTGTTCATCAGCCGGTTCCGCGATGGGGCTTGGAGCGCGCCCGAGCACCTTCCGGCGCCCATCAACTCGCCGGGCTACGAGTACGGGCCCGCCGTGTCGCGCGACGGCAGGACGCTGTACTTCAACAGCGACCGCAGCGGCTCGGCCGACATCTACCAGGTTCCCGCCTCCGCGCTGGGCATGCGGCCGGGGACCTGATTTCCCCAGAATGCCTCGTCCTCGCTGGACGGGTACGCGTTCTGCCGCGTTGACGAAGAATCGGACGAGCCGCAGTTTGTTGGTGCGCCGCGATCAACCCGAGCAGAGGTTCCAATGCCTGGCCCCGAATCCCGCCCCATCGCGCTCCCGGATGGCACCGTGTTCCATCGCGATCCCGAAATCCATAGTGGAACGCCGGTGTTCGTGGGGACGCGTGTACCCGTGCAGACGTTTGTCGAATACCTGGAGGGGGGGTACGACGTCGACGAGTTCTTGGACCACTTCCCGAGCGTGCGACGCGAGCAGGCCATCGGATTCCTGGAGATGGCCGCCCGAGCGGCTCTCGCGAGAGTAGCGTGAGACGAGTTCTATTCGATGAGGATGTTCCGCGTCCCCTTAGGCGAGATCTTACCGGGTTCGACATCCACACGGTAGTGGAGGCAGGCTGGTCGGGCATCAAGAACGGCGAACTGCTTCGTCGTGCAGAGGTCGCTTTCGACGTCTTCCTGACGGCCGATCGAAATCTCCGCTTCCAGCAGAACATCGCGCAACTCAAAATAGGCGTCGTCGTCCTCGCTACCGGGAGTACCAAGCTCCGCGATTTGCAACCGTTTGTCTCAGACGTTTCCGAGGCCCTGAGCGCCGTAACACCGGGTGAAGTGCTCATCGTGCCTCAAGCGCCAGGCCCCGGCTGAGGCGCTCTTGGCGTGCTGTGCATCCTGTCCTTGACCGCGCGGGTTGATCGTTGTGGGAAGACCATCGCGCCTGCTCACTCGATCGCCTCTGCTCTCATGCGCCTTCGCACCGCCCTCTACGCATTCGCCGCCGCCACGCTGGCCGGCTGCAATCCCATTCGTCCCTGCACGCTGATCGGCTGCTTCGACGGGCTAAACGTCCGGTTCGCCAGCCAGCCGACCGGTGCTTTCCGTGTGGAGGCCATTGTGCCCGGCGACGCCACGCCGCACGTCTTCGACTGCCCCTCGGGCTTTTGTGACCCCGTGATCTTCCCGGACCTGATGCCGGAGCGCGTGACCATTCGCGTCACGACCGCGGCGGGTACGCGCAGCCAGGAGTTCACGCCCAAGTACGAGGCGCAGTACCCCAACGGCCGCCGCTGCGGGGCCGCGTGCCGCAACGCAACGGTTACCATGCAACTCCCCAGCTGAGCGCGGATCGGCACGCTTCTGGCCCCCGCGGCGCCTCCCGATTTCCTGGATACGAGGCGAAATGCGCACGATGATCATTCCCTTGGATTCCGGCCACGGCACCGGCAAGGTGATCCTTCGCGTCGCGGAGGGCTGATCCACCGCTGCCGATCCGTCCCATGCGCATCCCCGCCCCGCTGCTGGCGGCCTGTATGGCGCTGGCCGCGGCGGGCGGATGCGTTTCACTCCATCCCGCGAACCCGATGACGGCCGATCCCTGCCCGGAGATCGTGGAGTTCTCCGGATTCCGGTGGCGCGTGTCCACCGGGCGGATGCAGGGCGATGCTCGCTGGAGCCGCTGCCATGTGGAGGTCCGCGACGGCGCGCTCGTGCTCCGGCTGAGCCGCGCCGCCGGGGAGCCGTTCCTGGGCGCGCAGCTCGCCCTCGGCGCCGCGGACGCCGAGGCGCGGCTGGGCTTCGGCCGGTACGAGTTCCGGATCGATCCCGTGCCCTCCGCGTCGCTTCCGCCGCGGGGCGTGTTCGCGATGTTCTCGTACGGTGGGCCGTCGGGAATCGACCGGCGCGGCGTGTGGGGCTACAACGAGATCGATGTCGAGATCAACCGGTCGTGGCTGCGGACGGACGACGGCCACGTGATCGGCACCCCGCCCGTCTACACCGTGTGGCCCGCAGCCCCGTCCGGCCGCCGCCGCACCGGCCGCAGGGCGCCCGCCTCGCACCACGTCCCCGGCCGCACCCTCCCCGATCCGCTCGCGTCCCCGACCATCCACACGTTCGACTGGGCACCCGGCTCCGTCCGCTTCGCCAGCCGGCACGGAGACGACGCCCCTCCGTTCTCCGCCTGGACCGCGGCCGGCGACGACCCGGCCCCCGGCGCCATCCCCTTCGCGCCGATGGTGCCGATGATCAACCTGTGGGCGGTCGCGTCGGGAGCGCGGCTCGAAACGCAGGATTGCGGCCCCGAGTATCCGTGCGGCACCTGGACGGTCATCGTGCGATCCGTCCGCCTCCCCGTGCCCCTCCACAAGCACGCGGGCGACGGCCAGCAAGGCGCACCGGGCGCACGCCTCCCCGATCCCCTCATCGTCCGCGTCGCCGACGAACACGAGCGCCCGCTGAGCGGCGTCGCCGTGGAGTTCTCCGTCACGCGCGGCGGCGGCACCCTCACCCCGAACGCCGACCGCGTGACGATGGTGACCGATGCCGATGGCCTCGCGCGCGCCGCTTGGACGCTCGGGCCCGCCGGGGCGCAGGAGGCGCAGGCACGCGCGGTGAACGGGACCCGTGAGCCGGTGCGGTTCAGCGCGCGGTTCCGTTGAGCGCGTGGGCCCGGGCCTCCGCGCTGGTGAATTTCGGAGAGGTGGACGGCGCGCATGCTCTGCGCCACATGGGCGACGCCTAACCTCGCCGCTACTGCGGACCGGGTGCTTTGTGTATGCCGGCGAACAGGCCGGCAACCTGACCGCTGCCGCGGAAGGGCACCGGTAACCTGAACACGGGTGGCGGAACAAACGTTGCTGCCTAGCTTTCGAGGTGGGTAGTAAACTCGAATAGCTGTCACGCCTGGAAGCGCGTGATCTCACGCGGGAGATGCGCCATGATCGAGCTCGCATCCGTCATCCACTGCGACCCGGACATCCTGGGGGGTACCCCCGTGTTCGTCGGCACGCGCGTGCCCCTTCAGAATCTGATTGACTATCTGTCCGAGGGCGACAGTCTCGACGACTTCCTTCGCTCATTCCCGACCGTGAGCCGCGAGCAGGCAACCGCCGCGCTGACTGAAGCCGCGGGCGCTCTGGAGCAACTTGCGCGCGCTGCTTGACGAGCAGGTACCCGCCGAACTCGCGGAGCTGGTCAGCGGACTGTCGCCGCACGAGGTCTCCACCGTCGAGCGCATGGGATGGAAAGGCCTCAAGAACGGGCTCCTGCTTCGCCAGATGCGCGAGGCAGGCTTTGCCGTGCTTATTACCATCGACCGACGGATGGAGTATCAGCAGAACATTCCTCGTTCCCGCGTCGGGCTCATCGTGCTTCATGCTTTCCGCGCCCGCCTTGCGGAACTCTCGCCCCTCACTCCCCAAATCGCCATGGCGCTCGACCGGATTGGTCCCGGCGAGATCATCCACCTCCACGCGCAGCCGCCGAACTGATCGAGCAGCTTCTCCGTCTGCATGATGCCCCGTCGCGGGTGGCGGAACAAACGTTGCGGCCTACATTGGTCCTGCTTCGGCGGGGCGGGAGTGCGGAGCCCCGCGGCGGATTGGACCAGACCCGTTGATCAACCCTGAGGGAGGTGGAGGAATGGCGTTTACACTGCCCGAGCTGCCGTACGCGCACGAGGCGCTGGTGCCGCACATCGATGCGGAGACGATGCAGATCCATCATGGCAAGCACCACAAGACGTACGTCGACAACCTGAACGCGGCGCTCGCCAAGCACCCCGACTTCAATGCCGGCGACGACATCGACGCGCTGATGCGCCGGCTGGACGAGGTGCCTGCGGACATCAAGGGCGCCGTGCGCAACAACGGCGGCGGGCACGCCAACCACAGCCTGTTCTGGAGGGTGATGGGCCCCAACGGCGGCGGCGCCCCCACCGGCGCCCTGGGCGACGCCATCGAGAGCACGTTCGGCGGCTTCGACGCCTTCAAGGAGGCGTGGGCCAACGCCGGCAAAGGCCGCTTCGGCAGCGGCTGGGTGTGGCTCGTGGCCGACGCCGGCGGGCTTTCCATTGTCGACACGCCCAACCAGGACACGCCGCTGATGGAGGGCCGCACGCCAATCCTGGGGCTGGACGTGTGGGAGCACGCGTACTACCTGAACTACCAGAACCGCCGTCCCGACTACATCACCGCCTGGTGGAACGTGGTGAACTGGGACGAGGTGGCCCGCCGCTACGAGGCGAACCGCGGCTGACGCGCCGGCTCGGCATCTGATCGCAAGCGCACTCGCAAGCGCCCCCGTCCGCCACCGCGCGGACGGGGGCGCCGCGCATCCGCCCCACACACCGTCCGGTAGAATCCTCTGGCGTTCGTCCCCGCGCGCGGTTACGCTGCATCCACTTGCTACCCATCCTTCCCGTTCCCCGCCCCCATGCCGCTCCAGATCGGAGTTCCCAGGGAATCCGCGCTCGGCGAGCGCCGCGTCGCGCTCGTCCCGGAAATCTGCGCGAAGCTGGCCGCGCAGGACATGCAGGTTCTCGTCGAAAGCGGCGCGGGCGAGGCCGCGTACTTTCCGGACGACGCGTTCCAGTCCGCGGGCGCCCACGTGGTCACCCGCGGCGAAGTGCTGCGCGCGGACGTGCTGGCGACGGTGAACGGCCCCGGCGAGGACGACCTGGCGCACCTGCGGCCGGAAAGCGTGGTCGTCGGCCTCATACGGCCGCTGGACGATGCCGCGCGGATGGAGCGCATCGCCGCCACGGGCGCCACCGCGCTGGCGATGGACCTGGTGCCGCGGTCCACCCGCGCCCAGAGCATGGACGCGCTCTCCGCGATGGCGACCGTCGCCGGATACCGCGCGGTGCTGCTGGCCGCCGAGGCGCTGCCCCGCTTCTTTCCCCTCCTCACCACCGCCGCCGGGACCATGCGGCCCGCCAAGGTGCTCGTCCTGGGCGCCGGGGTCGCGGGGCTGCAGGCGATCGCCACGGCGCGGCGGCTGGGCGCGGTGGTGTCGGCGTACGACGTTCGCGCGGCGGCGGCAGAGGAGGCCCGCTCGCTGGGCGCCACCTTCATTACGCTGGACCTGGACACGGCAGGCGCCGAGGGCGGCGGCGGGTACGCGGCCGCGCTGGACGACGAGCGGCAGCGGCGCCAGGTGGAACTGCTGGGTGCCCACGTCGCCGCGCACGACGTGGTGATCTGCACGGCCCTGGTCCCCGGCCGGCGCGCGCCGCTGCTGGTGTCCGAAGAAGCCGTGGCCGGGATGCAGCCCGGCTCGGTGATCGTGGACCTGGCCGCGCCCAACGGGGGCAACTGCGCGCTCACCCGCCCCGGCGTCGCGTCGCACGCGGGCGGCGTCCGCATCTACGGCCCGCTGAACCTGCCCGCCGAAATGCCCGTGCACGCCAGCCAGATGTACGCGCGCACGATGGCGGCCCTGGTCGGGTACTTCGCCAGGGACGGCGCGTTCGCCCCGGCGGAGGACGACGAGATCTTTAGCGGGATGTGCGTCACCGCCGGCGGCCAGGTGTTGAACGAGCGCGTCCGCGCCCTCCTCGCGCCCGCCTGATGACGCTTTTCCCTCCCCCTCACGCCGCGCCCCAATGGTCGTAACCCTGCTCGTGGTATTCGTGCTCGCGTCGTTCGTCGGCGTCGAGATCATCAGCAAGGTCCCGCAGACGCTGCACACGCCGCTGATGTCGGGGAGCAACGCGGTCAGCGGCATCACCGTCGTGGGCGCCATCGCCGCCACCGGGATGGTGGATTCGCCCGTGGCGCAGTGGCTGGGCTTCGTCGCGCTGGTGCTGGCGACGATCAACGTGGTGGGCGGCTACCTGGTGACCGACCGCATGCTGCAGATGTTCAAGAAGCGCGAGCCGGCCAAGCAGGGTGACACACGGGCCGGAGACGGCCGATGAGCACGCTGGTGAACCTGGCGTACCTGGCCGCGGCGGCGCTGTTCATCATCGGCATCAAGCGGATGAACTCTCCCGCCACCGCGCGCGCGGGCAACCGCCTCTCGGCCGTGGGAATGCTGATCGCCATCGTGGCGACGCTGGCGTCCGCCCGCATCCTGTCGCCGTGGATGATCGCCGGGGGACTGGCACTCGGTACGGTGCTGGGGATTCTGCTCGCCGTGCGGGTGCAGATGACGCAGATGCCGGAGATGGTGGCGGCGCTGAACGGGCTGGGCGGCGCGGCCTCGGCGCTGGTGGCGTGGGCGGAGGTCAGCCGCTACACCGCGGCGCAGGCGGAGGGGTTCGCCGGCTCCGCCTTCGCCCGCCACGGGCTGGCGGCGCTGGACGGGCGGCTGGTGATCACCATCACCCTGAGCGTGCTGATCGGCGCGGTAACGTTCTCGGGGAGCTTCGTGGCGTTCGGAAAATTGAACGGGAAGATCTCCGGCAACCCGGTGTCGTTCCCGGGGATGCGCCTCGTCACCAGCCTGCTCGCGCTGGTGGCCGTCGCCGCGGTCGCGTTTCCGCTGGTGATGCTGGGCGACTCGGGCTTCGACGCCGGCCCGCTAGCGGTCTCCACGCTCGTCCTGGGCGTGGTGGCGCTGGTGCTGGGCGTGCTGCTGGTGATTCCCATCGGCGGGGCCGACATGCCGGTGGTGGTCTCGCTGCTCAACTCGTACTCGGGGCTGGCCGCGGCGGCGACCGGGTTCGTGCTGGAGAACCAGGCGCTGATCGTCAGCGGGGCGCTGGTGGGCGCGTCGGGGATCATCCTCAGCAAGATCATGTGCGACGCCATGAACCGGTCGCTGCTGAACGTGCTGGTGGGCGGGTTCGGCGGGGGCGCGGCGGAGGGCGGCGCGCGCTCCGCCGCCGGGCTGACGGTGCGCACGGTGACGCCCGACGACGCGGCGGTGCTGCTGGCGTACGCCGGACAGGTGGTGGTGGTGCCGGGGTACGGGCTGGCCGTGGCGCAGGCCCAGCACGTGATCCGTGAGCTGGTGGACCTGGTGCAGGCGCGCGGGGTGCGGGTGAAGTACGCCATCCACCCGGTGGCGGGACGCATGCCCGGCCACATGAACGTGCTGCTGGCCGAGGCCAACGTGCCGTACGACCAGCTGTTCGAGATGGACGAGATCAACGACGAATTCGAGCGCACCGACGCCGTGCTGGTGATCGGCGCCAACGACGTGGTGAACCCCGCGGCCCGCACGGACCCGTCGTCGCCCATCTACGGGATGCCCATCCTGAACGTGGACCGCGCCAGGAACGTAATCGTGCTCAAGCGCAGCATGGCCGCGGGCTACTCGGGGGTGGAGAACGAGCTCTTCTACCTGCCCCGCACGGGCATGCTGTTCGGGGACGCCAGGAAGTCCCTCGAGCGGCTGGTCCAGGAGATCAAGGCGCTCTGATCCGCCGCTTGGACCCGGGAACGAGCGAAGCCCGCCGGACGATCCGGCGGGCTTCGGTCGTTTCGCAGCCCAGCCGGCTAGTCGCAGGCCTGGGTGATGCCGCAGAGCGTGTCGTCGTAGGTTCGGCAGATGACCACCGGGCACGAGCCGCCCACCAGCGTTCCCACGTGCGCCTGCACGGTCCCGTGCTCGTGGGCCGGGTGGGCGGTGGCAAACGATTCCACCCTCAATTCGTCGATCTCCAGCCGCAGCTTCTTCATTCCCGTTCTCCTCGTCTGGTTCAGTGGCGACGGTGCTTTCGCCCGCGGACGCGGTGCACGCACGACTCGCACCATCCACGAGATGGATCCTGAACAAAACTCTTGCGGACGGTTGAAGTGCAGCATATCTGTTCTGCCGCCGGGTGGAATTTTCCCGAATTCCGGATGTCCCCAGCGCCGCGCCTTCCCGTCACGAGCTGTTCCCCTCCCGTCGCCAAGAGATCCCCATGTTCGGGTCCGTGATTCTCGAAGTCGCCATCGGCGTGATCTTCATCTTCATCCTCGTCAGCATCATCTGTACGGCCATCCGCGAGGCGCTCGAAGGATACCTGAAAACGCGCTCGGCGTACCTGGAGCACGCCATCCGCGAGCTTCTGCACGACAAGGACGCCACGGGCCTCGCGCGCAACGTTTTCGAGCACCCGCTGATCTTCGGCCTGTTCCTTGGCGAGTACGAGCCGCCGGCCACGACGGCGGCCCCGGGCCTGCTGTCGGGGCGCAACCGGGACCTGCCGTCGTACATCCCGTCCCGGAACTTTGCCGTCGCCCTGATGGACATGGCCGCCCGGGGCCCCGCGACGGACATGGTGACCAGCGCCACGGCCACGCAGGTGGTTTCGGTAGACACCATCCGCAACAACATCCTGAACATCCAGAATGCGCCCGTGCAGCGCGTGCTGCTGAACGCGCTGGACTCTGCCCACGGCAGCCTCGACAAGGCGCAGGCCAACCTGGAGTCGTGGTACGACAGCGCCATGGACCGCGTGTCGGGGCGCTACAAGCGCGTCAGCCAGACCATCATCTTCTGGATCGGCCTCGTCGTGGCCATCCTCCTGAACATCGACGCCCTGCGGATGGCCAAGTACCTGTACACCCACGATGCCGAGCGGACGGCGCTGGTCGCCCGGGCGGAAACGGCGGGCCGGGACAGCAAGTTCCTCGAGCGCACCGAGTACGCCCAGGCCAGGAGCGAGCTCGCCGCGCTGGGCCTGCCGATCGGCTGGGACGGAATGGAGATGAAGGTCGAGCGGCGCCTGCGGCCGGACGGCACGAAGGCCAGCGACCTGCTCGGCCTTCCCCTCTTCGCGATGACCCGCGTGAGCCTTTGGGAGCACGTGCTCTCGCCCATTCTCGGCTGGCTGATGGTGGCCGCGGCCGCGACCCTCGGCGCGCCGTTCTGGTTCGACGTGCTGAACAAGGTGATGGTGATCCGCTCCACCGTGAAGCCGCACGAGAAGAGCCCCGAAGAAGACTCGGAAGACCGCCAGATCAAGGCCCGGACGCCCGTGGCTCCCGCCGCGCCGGCGGCCCCCGCAGCCCCCGCGGCCAGCGGTGCCGTGGCGAGCGGCGCGGGTGCGGTGGGACAGCCCCCGGCAGTGGGGGGTGCCGCCGCAGCCGTGGCACCGGCCGCGCCGGCCGATCCCATGGACAACTACAACGACCTCGAGGGGTGCGGTGTGCAACCGGAGACGATTACCGAAGACGAAGACCTTCCGCCCGCGGAAGGAGGGGTAGCCTGATGCCGTACTCGCTTACGTGGCTGCCGCACGTGCTGAAGGCGGCGGGGCTGAAGGTGGCGCCGCACCCGGGGTGGGAAAACCGGGGCCGGGGCGAGATGGGCAAGGTGCTGGGGGTGATCTGCCACCACACGGGTGACCAGGGCAGCAGCAACATGCCGAGCCTGAACGTGCTGATCAGGGGGCGCAGCGACCTTCCCGGCCCCCTGGCCCAGCTCGGCCTGGGGCGCGACGGCACCTTCTACATCATCGCGGCCGGCCGCTGCAACCATGCCGGCCCGGGAAACTGGCGGGGGCTCACGCAGGGAAACACGAACTTCCTCGGCATCGAGGCCGAGAACAAGGGCGACGGCAGGGACAAGTGGCCGGCCGTGCAGATGGACGCGTACCACCGGGGGGTGGCGGCCATCCTGAAGCACGTGGGGCGGGGCGTGGAGTTCTGCATCGGGCACAAGGAGTGGGCCCGGGAGCGGACGGTGAACAAGAAGCACGACCCCACCTTCGACATGAACGAGTTCCGGACCCGGGTGTCGGCCGTGCTCACCGGCGCCGCGGCGCCCCTGGCGCTGATCCCCGCGGTGGAGCCCCCGACGGGGCGCGGGGGAGCGGCGGGCAGGCCCACGCTGCGGCGCGGCATGACGCACCCGCTCGTCGCCGAAGTCCAGGCCAAGCTCGAGGTGGTTCCGGTCAACGGGCAGTTCGGGCCCAAGACCGAGGCGGCGGTGCGCGCCTTTCAGCGCGGCGAAGACATGGTTCCCGACGGCATCGTGGGCCCCAAGACCTGGGCGGCGCTGGACGACAGGGAAGCGCCCCCACCCAAGGCGGCGACGGACGACGTGCCGCTGGCGTGGGGAAAGAAGGTGGATTCCGAGTTCAAGCGGAAGGTGCGCGCCATCTCTGCCGGGATCGGCTGCGACCCCAACTACCTGATGGCCTGCATGGCGTTCGAGAGCGGCGAATCGTTCAGCCCGTCCATGAAGAACATGGCGGGGAGCGGCGCCACGGGGCTCATCCAGTTCATGCCGTCGACGGCCAAGGGCCTGGGCACCACCACCGAGGCACTCGCCAGGATGACGGCCGTGCAGCAGCTGGATTTCGTGGAGCGCTACTTCAAGTCGTACCCCAACGTCCGCACCCTCGAAGACGTCTACATGGCCATCCTGTGGCCCCGGGCCATCGGAAAGCCCAACGACTACGTGCTTTTCGCGGCGCCGACCAAGCAGTACAAGCAGAACAGCGGGCTGGACCAGAACCGCGACGGCAAGGTCACCAAGTTCGAGGCGGCGGCCGCGGTACGCGCCAAGCTCAGCAAGGGGCGCACGGACAAGTACATCGGCTGATGCCGCCGGCGGGACCGGCGATGGGCGCGGCGGCGCGGGGGAACGGTCCCTCGCGCCGCCGCCGCTTTCGGGCGTGGGGACATTCCGCCCGGCCACCCGGCGCGGTAGATTCCCGCGTCCCGAAGGATCTGGAAATACGAACGCCGGCCCCTGCGCCGGCTTTTCTCGGGTAGGCTGATGGCTCGTCTGTTCCGCAAGAAGGAAGAAGGAAGCAAGTCGCTGTGGGACCGCATCGTCGACGTGGCGCTGACCGACGTCTCGGTGCTGGTGAAGGGGCTGGACGAGGGGTCGCTGGAGGGGCTGGAGGAAACGCTGATCGCGGCCGACTTCGGCGTGCCGGCCACGCTGCGGCTGGTGGACGTCGTGGAGAAGCTGGCCGAGCGCGGCATCGCCCGCTCGTCGCGCGACTTCCTGCGCGCGGTGCGCGAGGAGATCGTCGCCATCCTCAGCCCCGGCCGCTCCGACACGGCGCTGCGCTTCAACTACGAGGGCGGCCCCACCGTGTTCCTGGTGGTGGGCGTCAACGGCGTGGGCAAGACGACGACCATCGCGAAGCTGGCGTACCGCCTGACGCGGCAGGGGCGCAGGGTGATGATCGCCGCGGGCGACACCTTTCGCGCGGGCGCCGTCGAGCAGCTGCGCCGGTGGGCGGAGCGCGTGGGGTGCGACTTCGTGGGGAGCGAGCCGGGGCGCGACCCCGCCGCGGTGGCGTTCGACGCCTACGAGCAGGCGGTGGCCAAGGGCACCGACGTGCTGATCGTGGACACGGCGGGCCGGCTGCACACGCAGACCGACCTGATGAAGGAGCTGGAAAAGGTGCACCGCGTGCTGGGCAAGAAGCTCGAGGGCGCGCCGCACGAAACGCTGGTGGTGCTCGATTCCACCACGGGGCAGAACGCCATGGCGCAGATCCGCACCTTCGGGCAGACGCTGCCGCTGACGGGGATCGTGCTGACCAAGATGGACGGGACGGCGAAGGGGGGCATCGTGGTGGCGCTCAAGGAGGAGTTCGACCTGCCGGTGAAGTTCATCGGCGTGGGCGAAAAGATGGGAGACCTGGTGCCGTTCGAGATCGAGTCGTTCGCGGCGGAAGTGCTGGAGGCGTAGGACCCTCACCCGGCCGCGCCGGCACGCGTGGGCTGCCGGCCTCGAACCCCGATCGACGTTCTTCCCTCTCCGCACGGCACTATCGTGCGGGCGAGGGACGGGATCGGCCTCCGCACTTCCCCCCATCCACGTTCGCGCCCATATTCCGGAACAGACGTAACACCGTACGCGTACACTTCTTCTGCCCGCCCGCGGTCCCCCCACCCCGAGTTGTACCATGCCGCTCGCCCCCGCGCTCGCGGAGCGCCCCGCCACCACGGGCGCGCGCACCGGTCTACCCGCCAGGCTCCGCGCCACCGTCGTTGCCCCCGGCGATCTTGACGACGTTACCCGCCGCGCCGCCTTCGCCCTGTTCCGCGCGCACTACGAGGGCGCCGACCAGGAGCGCTTCGAGCGCGACCTGGCCGGCAAGCAGCGGGTGATCCTGCTTCGCGACCGGGCCACGGGCGCGCTGCGGGGGTTTTCGACCGTGCTGTACCAGCCGGTCCGCATCGGCGCGCGCGAGGCGATGTTCGTGTTCAGCGGCGACACGGTGATCGACCGCTCCTGCTGGGGGCAGAAGATCCTGCAGAGCGCCTTCGCCAGCCTGCTCTTCCGCCTGAAGCTGCGCCACCCGGGCCGGCCGCTGTACTGGTTCCTCATCTCCAAGGGCTGGCGGACGTACCTGCTGATGGCCAACGCCTTTCCCCGCGCCGTGCCCCGCTTCGACCGGCCGGAGGCGCCGGAGCTTCGCGCCGCGCTGGACGTGCTGGCGGCGGAGCGGTTCGGCGCGGAGTACGATGCGGCGGCGGGTGTCATCCGCTACGCGACGCCGCACGAGCGCGTCCGCGATGGTGTGGCCCCGGTGGACGCGTCGGTGCTCGCCAATCCGCACGTCCGCTTCTTCGTGGAGCGGAACCCCGGGCACGCGGACGGCGAGGAACTGGCCTGCCTGGCGGAGGTGCGGCTGCGCGACCTGGCGCGCGTGGCGGGCCGCATCTGCGGGGCGCGAGTCTTTAGCCGGCGGGCGCGGTGAGCCTGGGGCCCCGCCTCGCCGGCGCGCTGTACCGGGCCGCCGCCGCGCCCGCGTCCCTGCGCTTCGCGCGGGCGCTGCGCGATCCGGCGGCGGCGCAGGCGGCCATCCTCGCGCGCATAGTCCGCGAGAACCGCGAGACGGCGTTCGGGCGGGAGCACGGGTTCGGAGAGATCCGCGATGCCGCCCGCTTCCGCGCGTGCGTCCCGGTGCGCGACTTCGCCGGGCTGGAGCCGTGGGTCCGCCGCGCCTGCGACGGGCGGGCGGATGAATTGACCCGCGCGCCGGTGCGGTTCGTGGAGCCCAGCGGGGGCACGTCGGGGCTGTCGAAGGAGATTCCCTACACCGCGCCGCTGCTGGCGGAATTCTCCGCGGCGACGCTCCCGTGGATCGCCGACCTGCTGCGCAGCCGCCCCGCCCTGCGCGGCGGACGCGCGTACTGGGCGGTGTCGCCTCCGGCGCGGCGGCGTGCGCGGACGGAGGGTGGAATTCCCGTGGGGATGGAGCACGACAGCGACTACTTTCCGCCCCTTGCTCGGGCGCTGCTGGACCGCACGCTGGGGGTGCCGCGCGCCGTCTCGCGCATCCCCGACCTGGCCGCCTGCCGGCGGGTGACGCTGCGCGCGCTGCTCGCCATGCCCGACCTGGCGATGATCTCCGTGTGGAGCCCGTCGTTCCTCACGCTCCTGGCCGGTGCGCTGGACGAGGCGTGGGAAGACGTCCTCGCGTCGATGGAGAGCGGCCGCCTTCCCGCCGCGCTCGCCCCGGAACTGCGCGGCGCGCTGGAGCGGGCGCTCCCCGCGCGGCCCGACCTCGCCCGCCATCTCCACCGCCGCTTCGGACCACGTGCGCCGGAGGACCTGGGCGAAGTGTGGCCGCGGCTGGCGCTGGTCTCCTGCTGGGCGGACGGACACGCCCGGCGGGCGCTGGAGGGCATGGCGCGGCGCTTTCCGCGCGTCGAGGTGCAGGGAAAGGGATTGCTCGCGACGGAGGGGGTCGTCTCCATCCCCCTGTTCCGCGCCGATGCGCCCGTGGCCGCGGTGACGTCGCACTACCTGGAGTTCCTGCCGGACGGGGACGCATCCGCCGCGGCCGGCGTGCACGAACTGGAGGCGGGCGCCACGTACGAGGTGGTGCTGACCACCGGTGGCGGCCTCTATCGCTACCGGCTGAAGGACCGCGTGCGCGTGGAGGGCCGGCTGGAGCGCACGCCCACCCTACGCTTCGTCGGCCGGGCGGACCGGGCGAGCGACCTGGCCGGGGAAAAGCTGACGCCGGAACTGGTGGAGCAGGTCCTGGCGCGCGCGGTGGCGGAAACGGGCGTCCATCCATCGTTCGCGCTTCTCGCGCCCGCCTGGGGCGAGCCGCCGCGCTATCGCCTGTACGCCGAGGCGCCCGCGCCGCACGTGCGCGCGCTCGCCCGGGCCGTCGAGCGGATTTTGCTGGACGCGCACCACTACGGCCTCTGCCGGCAGCTGGGCCAGCTGGACGCCATCGAAGGGGTCGCGGTCACGGACGGCGAGCGCGCGTACGAGCGGGTGTGCACTGCGCGCGGGCAGCGGGCGGGCTCCATCAAGCCCCCGGCGCTGGACGCGGGAACGGAGTGGGCCGAGGTGTTCGCGCCGGTGGCCGGACTGGTAGCCGCAGAGAAGGAGCGAGGATGAGCGGGGGCGAGATGATTCTGCGCGCGGTGCTGGCGCTTCTGGCGGTGTACCACCTGTCGATGGGACTGGTCTCGATCTTCTTTCAGCGCGGCGCGGCGGGGCTGGCACGCGGGCTGTACGGCATCGAGATGGGGGACTCCGGGCAGCGCTTCAGCTATGCGCTGCGGATGCTGGGGCTGTACGCCCTCGCGTTCGGCTTTCTGCTGGCGCGCGCGGCGATGGACCCGGCGGGGCACCGCTCGGTGATCGCGGCCGCCATTCTCCTGCAGAGCGTGCGCGCAGCCTCGCGGCTGGCATCGGCGGGAACGCTGCGCGCAGCATTCGGGGTGGCGCCGGCGCGCAACGGGCTGAACGCCGCCGCGCTGGTCGCCCAGGCGGGGCTGCTCGCGTGGTTCTTTCCGTGAACGTCACCATGGATCGAGAAGAGCTGGCGTCGGAGCGCGCCGCGATACGCGGAGAGGTGGACCACGGCCCCAACCAGGCCGCGCGCGCCACCGCCGCGGCGCGGGCGAGGATCTCGGCGGGGGTCGAGGCGCAGATCGCGGCGCTTCGGCAGCCGGACGCGCGCAAGCGGGTGGGAGAGCTGGCTACCTTTGGCGCGCTGTGGGTGGCCGGCGGGGCGCTGGTGATGTGGGGGCTGGCGCTGCCGCCGTCCGCGGCGCATTGGGCGTTGCGGGCGGCGGGGACGCTGCTGGCGGCGCTCACCATCCACGTCTGCCTGCTGCTGCTGCACGACGGCATCCACCACTCGCTCTTTCGCGGCCGGCAGCTGAACCGCTGGGCATCCGTGGCGCTGGGCAGCGCATTGCTGATCTCGTTCAGCGCGTACCAGGTGCTGCACGAGCGGCACCACATCTACCTGGGCGACCCGCGGGACCCGGACGACTACCGCAACTACAGCGGCAATCCACGCGTCGTCTGGACGATGCACTACGTGCGGCTGTTCCTGGGCGCATTCGTCTACATCCTGGCGATTCCCGTGGTGGCCTACCGGAAGGGCACCCCGCGCGACCGCCGCCGCATCGTGCAGGAATACGCGGTGCTGGGCGTGGTCTACGCCCTCCTCGCGTGGATCGTCCCGGCACAGGTGCTCGTGCACGCGTGGCTGCTCCCGATCATCCCGGCGGGGCTGATGGTGAACGTCCGCTCGCTGGCGGCGCACGGCATCACCGACGCGGCCGACCCGTTCCTGGCCAGCCGCTCCATCCAGGCGCACCCCGTGGTCGCCTTCTTTCTGCGCAACGAGAACTACCACCTGGAGCACCACCTGTTTCCCGAGGTACCCAGCTACAACCTGAAGCGCGTGCACCAGCTGGTGTGGCACCGGATGCCGCGCGCGGTCGGCGGGCGCTCGTACCTGGGCTTCGTCGCGCGCTTCGTGCGCGCCTCGGCGCGGATGGACGACCGGCCCATCGGCCTCACCACGCCCGCCGTCACGGCTGGGGGAGCGCCGGCCGCGGGATGAGCGTGCTGCGGAGGATTCCGGCCTGGGGGTGGGTGGCGGGTGGTGTGACGGCGGCGGTGTTCGCCTTTGCGCGCAAGCAGAACCGGGGCGGCCGGGTGGGCGGGCCCATCTCGCTCCCCAAGACGCTGTGGCTGAACTACACGCTGATCTCCTGGTTCGTGCTCCCCGCCGCGCTCCTGCGCCGCGACGACCTCTCGCCGGGCGCACGGGCCGCGCTGCAGGCGCATTTGATGAGCTTCGTGGCGCGCGGTTCGGCGGAGATGTGGCTGCTGTACCGCACACACTCCTGGCGGGTGGCGTATGGCGTGGGGCACGACGCGCTGGATCTGGCGCTGATCACGGTGGCGCTGCGGCGGGACGGTCGCGGGGGGCCGGCGGATGGGGTCGCGCGGCGGCACCTGGATGCGATCCGCGCGACGCTGCTGTTCGAGATGGCGTTCGCCTCGCTCTTCCACCTGGCGATCGGCGGCAGGACGAAGGGGGAGGACGGGATCTACTTCGCCTCGAACGAACCGCGATTCCGCCGCATCAACGCGCTCACGGCCGCGGTGGACGTGGCCGCTTACGCCCGGCTGATGCTCGTGATGCGCGACATGGTACGGCTCGGCTAGCGGTTCGCATCGTCGGAGTCGCGGAGAAACTCCGCTCTCTTTTTGCGCGCCAGCTCAGTTTGGCGGGCTCGCACACGAACAAGGACTTCATCTGCGTCGACGAGCAGAGTCCCAAATCCGCGAGGTGGACGAACCGGCACCTCGCCCCGCGTCGTCTCTTGTAGCGGCAGATCGTCCTTGTTATCGCTCATCCGTCTGTCTCCACGAGGTTCGTGAACAGGTAATCTCATCCCGCGGGTACGTCGTGCCAAGGACGGCGGCCGTGCGGCGAAACCATCTCTCCAAGGCAGTTCCATGCAGGCCCAGACCTCCATCTCCGTTCCCGCCATCGCCGGGTGCCCGAGCGAGCGCCCGACTCATGCGTGCGAATCGCGCCCCATCATGCGGTTTCGTAGCGGGACGCTGCACGAGAACTGGTACATCGCCGCGCTTTCCAGGCAGGTGACGGCGAAGAAGCCGTACGCATCCACCATCATGGAAGAGCCGATCGTTCTTTTCCGGGGGGCGGATGGGCGGGCGACGGCGCTCATCGACCGCTGCCTGCACCGCAACGCCGCGCTCAGCAAGGGCGACCTGTTCGACGGCTGCATCGGCTGCCCGTACCACGGATGGACGTACAACGCAGAGGGCGAGCTGGTGATCATTCCTTCCGAGAGCCCCGAGGTGCGGCCGCGCGAGGGGCGGCGGCTGGAGCGCTTTCCCGTCCGCGAGCAGGACGGCTTCGTGTGGGTGTACCTGGGGACGCCGGAGCACGCGACGGAAAAGGAGCCGTTCCGCTTTCCGCACGCGGACGAGCCGGGATGGCGCTCGTACGTGATGCTGACGCCGTTCGACGGGGACGTGACGGACCTGGTGGAGAACTTCATGGACGTGCCGCACACGGCGTTCGTGCACTCAGGCTGGTTCCGCAAGGCGGCCAACGTCAAGCGTGCCGAAGCAACCATCGAGCGCACGGCGGACGCGGTGCACGTGGAGTACTTCCAGCCGGACGACTCCATCGGCTTCAGCAAGTGGCTGCTGAACCCCGACGGCAAGCCGATGGTGCACACGGACCGCTTCTTCATGCCCAACATCACCCGCGTGGACTACATGTGGGGCGACCAGCGCGGCTTCGTCATCACCTCGCAGATCACGCCCATCACGCCGGACCGGGCGATGGTGTACACCGCCATCACCTTCCGCTTCGGCGTCTTCAACCCACTCGCGCGGTGGCTGCTTCCGCCGTACACGCGCACCGTGATCCAGCAGGACGTGCGCATCATGGAGGTGCAGACCGGCAACCTGCGCCGCTTCGGGGCGCGGCGGTTCAGCGGCACTGCGGCGGACGAGATCCATCGCGCCATCGAGGCCCTGCGCGACCATGCCGCCGCCGGCGAGCAGGGCCCGCCACCGGAGCCGCTCAGCACCCGTATCGAGTTCTGGATGTGATGGATACGGCCACCGCCGCCATCCACCTCCGCCGCGCCACCGATGAGGACGGCGCGGCGATGTGCGAGCTGTTCGCCCGCGTGCCGATGGAGACGGAGCTGGCGCTCTCCATCCGCCGCGACCCGGACTTCTCCGCGCTGCTCCGCCTGCAGTCGGACGACTGGGAGTGCTGGGTGGCGGAAGAGGAGGGGCGGGTGGAGGCGATGGCCTCGCTCGTCTTTCGCGACGGCTACCTGGGCGGGGTCGAGCATCGGATCGGCTACCTGGGCGACCTGCGCCTGTCCCCGGCGGTACAGGGGCGCCACCTGCTGAACCGCGTCTACGGCCCTACGCTCACCGCGTCGATGGAGTCGCGGGGGTGCGCGGCGTCGCTGACGGCGGTAATCGCATCGAACGAACGCGCCCTTCGCGCGCTCGCGGCGCAGAACCGGCGGCAGCGCGGGATGCCGCGCTACACGCCCCTGCGCGACTTCCGCATCCGCAACGTGCACCTGACGCTGCCTCGTATGTCACGGCGCACCACATTTCGAGTGCGCCGAGCGACGGAGGCGGACATCCCCACGCTCGCCCCATTCCTGGACGCGGACGCACGCAGCCGCCCATTCGGCCAGCCGATGCCCGAGGCGGAACTGCGGCGGCGGCTGCGCGAGTGGCCTGGACTCCGCGTAGATTCGTTCTACCTGGCGGAGGACGGCTCCGGCGCGCTCGTGGGATGCCTGGCGATGTGGGACGCCGCGCCGGTCAAGCGCACCATCGTCGCCGCGTACCGTGGCGGGATGCGTCGCGTGAAGATGGGCTACGACCTGGCCGCGCGGCTGTTGCGCTTCCCGCGCCTTCCCGATCCCGGGCAGGAGCTGCGCTACCTGTACGCCACGCACCAGGCCGTGCCCTCGGGCGATCCGACGGTGCTGCGCGCGCTGCTGCACCGCGTCTATGCGGACCATCGCCGCGGCGGCTACGTGCTGCTCTCGTTCTTTGCGCCCGAAGGCGATCCGCTGGACGCGGCGTTCCGCGGCTTCCAGTTCACCGATCTGCCGGCTCGCCTGTTCGTCGTCACTCCGCCGGGCGTGGAGCCGCCCGCGGAGTGCTTCGCGCCCGGGCGTCCCGGCTTCGAAATGGCCCTGGTATGACGCCCCCCATCACCACCCCCGCCGGGCCGCCTGCACAGGTGCCGGCGCTCCGCGTGGTCCCAGGCGACCCGAAGGCGCCAGCCTGGCGCGGCGCCATTCCGTCGCGCCGCGACATGCGCTGGCCCTTTGCCGCCATCCTCACGCTGTACGCGGTAATGGGCGTTTCGTGGCTGGGCTTCAACCGCTCGCCCGCCCAGATCCTGCTGACCATCGCCGCCGGCTGCGCGCTGGACGTGGTGCTGCACCGCGTCCTGCGCCGCCGCGAGTGGCTGTTTCCGCTCAGCGCGTACATCAGCGCGCTCTCGCTGTCGCTGATCCTGAACTACTCGCACGACTACTTCCTGCTCCTGCTCCCCGTCGCCATCACCATCGGCTCCAAGTACCTGCTGACGTTTCGTGGGCAGCACACCATCAACCCGTCACTCGCGGGCGTCGCCACCACGCTGCTGTTCGCGGGCAGTCTGATCACCACGGCGCCCGCGTACCAGTGGGGCGGCCACTGGGCGATGTCGGCGTTCATGGTGATGGCGGCGCTCTCGCTGTTCGTGTTTCGCGTGGGCCGCGGGTGGCTGATCGTGTCGTTCCTGTTCTTCTACGCCCTGCAGACCGCCCTGCGCGCGTACGTCATGCGCCACCACCTGCCGCCCGAGATGCTGTTCCTGGGGACGATGACCACGCCCCCGTTCTTCCTCTTCACGTTCTTCATGCTGACGGATCCCAAGACGTCGCCGCCGAACGCACGCGGACAGGTGGCGCTGGCATTCGGGATCACCGTGGTCGATCTGTATCTGCACACCAGGGAGAGCGTCTTCACCTTCTTCTACGCCGCGTTCGCCATCGCCATCAGCCGCTGGGCGTTCCTCCACCTGCGCGAGATGTGGCGGATGGGGGCGCTCTCGCACCTGCGCGCGGCGGTCGATCGAGGCACGCTGCGGACCGTCGGCGTGCTGGGGGCGATGGCGACGATCGGTGGGACGGCGTACGCCACCGTCATCCGCCCGCACGTGGCGCTGGACGACGCCGGGTTCGTGCTGCGCACCGTCCCCGCGGCGGAGAGCGGGCTGGGCGTGGCGATGGATGGCGGGAGCTACGACCTGGTGGACCCGCGGCTGCGCCACATCTCCAAGTGGCTCCTATCCGTCGGAGCCTCCGTGGCCGCCGGTGACGTGAACGGCGACGGGTTGCCGGACCTGTTCCTCACCCATCCGCTCGCGAGGGACGAGGACCGCGCCGCGCTGTACCTGAACCGTGGGGGCTTCCGCTTCGAGCGCATCGCCGTCCCCGCGCTGGACTCGCTGCGGATGGCGCCGGAGCGGCACGGCTTCGCCTCGTACGGGCTGTTCTTCGATTACGACGAGGACGGCGCGCTGGACCTGCTGGTTCCCGTCTCGTTCGGGCGGACGCGGCTGCTGCGCTCGCGGCTGGCGGAAACCGGGCGCGTGGAGTTCGAGGACGTGTCCGTGGCGGCCGGAATGCCGGAGTACACCATCTCCGTCGCCGCCAACGTGCTGGACTACGACCGCGATGGGCGTCCGGACCTGCTGATCGGCAACGTGCTCGATCCGTGGCTGCCCGGGTACGAGCGGCCCACCCGTCTCAACGTCTTCCAGCTTCCACAGCCGGAGTTCGACGGTGACCGGCGCATGTTCCGCTTCATGCACGACGGTTGGCACGACGCGCGGAACGGTGGGCGCAACGTGCTGCTGCGCAACGTGGGTGGGCGCTTCGTGGAGATGGACGCGGCGGCGATGGGGATGCCGGAGACGCACTGGACGCTTTCCATCGGCACGGCCGACCTGAACGGCGACGGGTGGACGGACCTGTACCTGGCGAGCGACTTCGGGCGTGACGACCTGTACCTGAACCAGGGTGGACGCGGCTTCCGGCGCGTTGCCGGGCGCCTTTTCGGACACGTAGGGATGGATACGTACAAGGGGATGAACTCGTCCATCACCGACTTCGACCGCAACGGCTGGCCAGACGTGTACGTGAGCAACGTGCACCAGGAACTGCAAGCCGAGGGGTCGCTGCTGTGGATGAACCGCGGCCCGGACGCCCGCGGTACCCCCCGCCTGCGCGACGAGGCGACGGGACGCGGCGCGCTGAACGAGGACCGTTTCGGGTGGGGTGCGGGTGTGGGCGACCTGAACAACGACGGCTGGGCGGACATCGTGCAGGCCAACGGCATGGTCGACGACCGGTTGGACGAGCGGTACGCCGGGTGCCCGGACTACTGGTACGTGAACCACAAGCTGATGCAGGCCGGCCGCGAGGTGCACACCTATGCCGACATGTGGGGCGACATCCGGGGCCGCTGCACCTATCCCAACGAAAAGCGCCGCGTGTACCTGAACCGCGGCGGCGATGCCCGTCCGCAGTTCGTGGACGTGGCCCCGCTCGTGGGCCTTACCGCGGGCGACAACTCGCGCGGCGTAGCCATCTCCGACCTGGACGGCGACGGTCGCCAGGACGTGGTGATCGCCAACCAGCACGCCGGCCCCACCCTGCTGCGCAACGCCCCCTCCGCCAAAGCTGCGGCATCGCACTGGATCGGCCTGCGCCTGGTGGGCGACGGAAAGACATGCGGCCGTGAAGCCTACGGCTCCACGGCCACGGTGCTCCTCCCGGGCGAGCGCCCCCAATCGCGCGAGGTGCAAGCAGCCAACGGTTTCTCATCGCAGCACGACACCCGCCTCCACTTCGGCCTCGGCGTCGCCGCGCCTGAGCCGGTGGCGGTCCGCATCCGCTGGTGCGGCGGCGCGACTACGGAGCACCGGCTGACGCGCGACCGCTACCACGTCGTCCGACAGGGATAGGCGGTTCTATCTGCCTACCACCACTCTCATACTACGAAGCCCCCGCCGGCAGACGGGGGCTTCGAAAAGCGTGAGGCGCCTCCGTCGGCGTCAGTTGCCTTGGCTGGACGGCGGAACCATGCCCTTGATGCGCATGTACGTGACGATGTTGCCGTAGTGCTCGAAGTCGTGCCCGGCGTTCATCACCAGTGCCGCCAGCGCCGTCCGCTCCTGGCCGAAGAGCCGCACCGTGCGCAGCGCCGCCTCGTCGGAGATGGCGTACGCGCGGTCGCAGATGGCGTTCGCCGCACGGAGCGCTTCGATGATCGCCGCCTTGTCCGTGAGCTGCTCCGCGTTCTGCGCGTTCTGCCGCTGCTCACCCAGCACGGCGGAGCAGATGGCGCCCTCCGCATTGGCGACGTGGCCGACCAGCTGGCCGAAGGTGCGCACGTTCTCCGTGGGCCGGAAGCCGTACTCTTCCGCCGGCATCTGCTCGGCGGCGGCGAGCACGTATCCGCGCGCCGCGGTGTAGATGGAGCGCACGGAGCTTACGGCGGGATTGGCCGGTGCGGCGGCGGGTGCCTGGGCGAGTACGGGCGTCGCACAGAGCGTGAGCACGGCAGTCATGAGCCACTTCATCGTTGCCTCTTTCGTTCGACGGGGAATCCAGGACGGCAGGGAGGGCTCGGGTTGCGAGCGTGCGTCTATATGGGCGCTGCAGAGACTGAATGCAAGTTTTTCGCTCGATCCAGCGATCCGGGATCAGAGGCTTTGACCCACAACATGCCGATGCAGACATCCACCGGAAGCGTTGGGCCGGGGCTTAGGGGTCCATTTCGCGACAGCTACGCGGATTGTGATTACGCCGCGCTCACGCCACGCAAGCTGGCGGAGGTCACACGCGAGCATGGGGTGGATTTCGCGACGGCGCTGCTGTACGACCGAATCCGCCACGCCGAGCCGCATCGCGCGTTCATCGAGGCGGTGGATGCCATCGATCCCGCCGCGTCGCTCCCATCCACCTCGGCGCGCCTGCTGATCGCGCCCGCCGCGTTCTGGCGCGAATATCCGCAACTCGGCGCGGACGGCGCAGCCGTGCTGGCCGTCGCTCGAGCGCTGGGGTTCAGCGCCGAACGCATCCCCGCGCCCAGCACCGGCGGCGTCACGGAGAACGCACGGATCATCCGCGACGCGCTGGCGAAGGAGGAGGACGGCTCCGTCATCCTCGTGTCGCTCAGCAAGGGCGGGGCGGACGTGCGGGTGGCGCTCGAGGACGGCGGGGCGCCGCTACGGAAGGTGCGGGCGTGGATCAACGTCTGCGGGCTGGTGCACGGAACGCCGCTGGTGGACCAGTTCTTCGCCGGGCCGTGGTGGCGGCGGATGATGGTTCGCGCGTTCCTGGCGCGCCACCGGGCGGACTTCAGCCTGATCCGCGAGCTGGGGCACGCGCCGGGTTCGCCGCTCTCCGCGCGCGCCGTGGCGCCTGATGGCGTACACGTGATCAACGTGATCGCGTGCCCGCTCTCGGAACACACGTCGGGTGCCCTCGCCAAGCGCCATCGCCAACTCGCCACGCTCGGCCCCAACGACGGGAGCACGCTGCTGACCGACGCCATCGTGGACGGCGGCGTGGTCTATCCAGTCTGGGGCGCGGATCACTATTTTCGCACGCCCGACGCGCCGAATCTCATCCGTCGCATCCTGCTGCACCTGGGCACCGCCGGCCATCTCCCCGCCTCCCCCGCTGCATGACCACCTACGCCGAAGCACCGTTCGTCTTCGATCCACCGTCGCGCGCCGCTGCCTGGTACCTGCTCGCGCCCTCGGCTTCCCTGCCCCGCGGCAGAGTGCTGACGCGGCGCATCGGCCAGGACGAGGTGGTGCTCTTCCGCGCCCAGTCGGGTACCGTGGGGGCGTTGGCGCCGCACTGCTGGCACATGGGCGCGCACCTGGGGAACGGCTGCGTCACGGGCGAGCACCTGCAGTGCCCGCTGCACCACTGGTCGTGGGACCGCGAGGGCGCCGGCGAGATCCCGGGCGGCGGGCGCGCCCCGGTATCCGCGCGGCAGCCGGGGTACGCCGTGGCGGAGCGGCTGGGCGGGATCTGGGTATGGATGGGGGACGGACCACCGGGCCCGGTGCCGGGGTTCGAGACGTTCGCGGACGACGAGCTTCTGACCTCGCATGGCCGGGCCGTTCGCCTCCGTTGCGCCTGGTACGCACCGGCCGCGAACGGCTTCGACGAGCAGCACCTGAGCACCGTGCACGGCCGCGCCCTGCGCGAGCGCCCCGAGGTAGACGTGCCGGAGCCGGGCCGGATGCGGATGCGCTACCTGTCGCGCGTGACGGGGACGGGCCTGGCCGACCGTATCATGAAGCGGCTTTCCGGCGATCACATCCGCGTGCAGATCAACTGCTGGGCCGGCAGCACGGTGACGGTGGAGAGCGATCTTGGCCGTACCCGCAGCGCGCTTCTCCTTGCCTTCGTCCCCGTCGGCGGGGAGGTAGAGGTGACGCCGGTGTTCACCACGCGCCGCGGCGGCCTGCCGGGAATGGCCCGCCTGCGCCTGGCCGTGGCGCGCTTCCTCTTCACCCGCTTCATCGAAAAAGACGTGCAGGTGATGCAGGGGATGCGCTTCCGCCCGCGCACTCCGCTCTGGGGCAACGAAGCGCTGGAAACCTTTCTCCGCTGGGCCTCCGCCCTCCCCGGCGAACGCGCGCCGCATTCAAGCCCCTCCTGACGCCCCACATCATCGGCCACCGCGCGTCCTGTCACCGCGACGGAGCGACCGCCCGAACCCTCCACATCGCCGGCCCACCGCGCGATCTGTCATCCCGATGGAGCGACCGCCCCGAGCCTTCCCGTGCACGACAGCTCGCAGCGACTGAGGGATCCGCCACACAGCGCGCGACTCCGCTCCGGAGCGGCAGACGCCTCAAAGCCCGGTCGTCGTCCGCGCCGCTCGTACGCCGTCGGCGACACCCCTAGAGCAGCGACCAGTCCCGTCCCCGGCCGCAACGCGTCTCGCAAAGTGTGTGGCGGATCCCTCGGTCGCTGCCGTCTACGTCGCTACGGCCGGTTCGATGTGGCCGCTCCGTCGGGATGACATCGTGCGCGCCTCACCTGCCGAAGCGCGATCGAATTCTCCCCTCTCCCGCTTGCGGGAGAGGGGTCGGGGGAGAGGGCGGCCGAGGCATGCGCCCGACCCGATTCGAGACGCCCTGATGTCGCGGCCTCTGCACAGGTGACCGCTGCCGCGCCCAAGGTGGAAGTGTCCCAGGCCAGATCCTTCGCCCCACGAGGGATGTTCTGCGGGCTGGCACGGCGCGCTTGGGGCTCAGGATGACAGGTCGGGGTGCGGCAAAGGAATTTGGGTGCGCACCGGGCTGGCTCCCTTCCCCCGCGCAGTTTGCGGGGGAAGGGCTGGGGATGGGGGGCGCCTGAGGCATGCGCCGAACCCAGTCGAACCGCACCCAAGGCCCGCCAGGGTAGCCCATGCGGGTGGGGCGCACCTTGCCGTCCCCCCTCCCGCACGGCAGGTTCCCGGGAATGGATTGGAAGACCTACGTAGGCCGGCACGCGCTGGCGGACTTCGTTCCGCTGGAGCACGAAGGCGCTCGCATGCTCGTGCGCAGCGGCTACGAAGACGCCGCGCGCCTGCTGGTCGAGCAAAAGGCGCTTCCGGCCGTGGAGATGCTGGGCGGCGGCCGCCAGGCGCATCCCGTCGTCCTGCTGCAGACGGGCGAAAAGGCGGTCGTGCGCCACTACCACCGCGGCGGGCTGGTGCAGCGCATCAACTCGTCGCGCTACTTCGGCGGGAACCGCGCGTTCGACGAGCTTCGCGCCACGGAGCGCGCTCGTGCGGGCGGCGTCAGGACCGCGCGGGTGCTGGCGGCGATAGAGCGCCCAAGGACGCTGGGATACCACGCCACGCTCGCCACCCTGCTCATCCCGGGGGCGACGGATGCGGCTGGATGGCTGGAATCGGCGGCGGAGGGGCGGCGCGAGGCGATGCTGCGCGAAGCGGGGCACCAGATCGCGACGATGCACGAGGCCGGCGTGGCGCATCCGGACGTGAACCTGCGCAACCTGGTGGTGGTGGAGCGCGACACCGCGCCCGAGGTGTGGCTGCTGGACTTCGACAAGGCGCGCGTGCACCCCGGACCCGTCCCCCGTGCGCGGCGCGCGGCGGAGCTGCGGCGGCTCGCCCGCTCCGCCCGCAAGCTGCGCGCGCCCATCGATCCGGACGGCTGGATGGCGGTGCGCGAAGGCTACGGCGACAGCTGGCCGCGCGGGCTGGTCCTGGGATAGTCCCGCAGCGCCCGTTCGACCTTTTCCGCCACCTCGTCCACCGTGATGCGCTCCATCCGCCCTGGCCGATGCCCCGCCGTCACGGGATAGTCCTCGCCCGGCTCACCGAACGCATCCACCATCAGGTCCAGAAACCGGCGATACGGCCCGTAGCGCTTAGGATTGGTGTAGCCCATCAGCGCCACCGTCGGCGTGCCGAGCGCAACGCCCACGTGCAGCGGCCCCGTGTCAGGCGACACGAGCACGTCCGCCCGTTCGATCAGGTACGCCAGGCGCCGCAGGTCCCACTCGCGCAGGTCCAGCGGCGGATTCCGCGCGAGCCGCCGGATCGTTGCCGCCGCCTCCTCCTCTCGCGCCGACCGTCCCCCCACCAGCACCGTCCGCGCGCCGAACTCCGGCGCCAGCCGGTCGGCCAGTGCCGCGTACCGCTCCGCCGGCCACTCCTTTTCCGGCTTCGTCGTCCCGATCACCATCGCCACCGTGGGACCGGGCGAATCCGAAAGCAGCGGAGCGTATCGCGCGCGCTCCTCCTCCGACGCCTCCAACTCCCACTCCAGCCGCCGCGGCACGCCCAGGAAATCGAGGAATTCCAGGAACTCGTCCTGCACGTGCGCACGCGGGCGCGGCGGCAGCTTGTGCGTGCTGAACAGCCAGGTGAGGTCCCGCGCCCGCGCCCGGTCGTAGCCCACGCGCACCGGCGCGCGGGTGAGCGACGTCGCGACGCCGGCCTTGAAGTACGCCTGCAGGTTCAGCGTGACATCGAAGCGGCGGCCCGCCAGCGCCCGCCGCAGGTCGCGCAATCCGCCGATCCCCCGGTCCCGGTCGAACACGACGGTTTCGTCCACCGCCGGGTGCCCCTGCACCAGCGCCGCCGCGCCGTGCTGCAGGATCCACGTGATCCGCGCCTCCGGCCGGTGCGCCTTGAGCGAGTTGATCACCGGCAGCGTGTGCACCGCGTTGCCGACGGTGCTCATCATCACCACCGCGATGCTGTCGAGCGGCGCGTTCACCGGTGCGTCCGCGCCCACAGCTCCACCTTTTCCAGCACCTGCTCAAGCGTGATCCGGCTCGTGCGGCCGGGGCGCTTTTCGATCGATACGGGATAATCCTCCCCGGGATCGCCGTACGCATCCACGATCAGCTCACGGAAGCGATACGGCCCCGTGCGCCTGGGATTGGTGTAGCCCATCAGCGCGATCGTCGGCGTGTTCAGCGCGACGGAGATGTGCATCGGCCCCGTGTCGAGCGAGATGGTGAGCGCCGATCCATCGATGATCCCCACCAGTTCGCGGAACGGCACGCCGAGCGTGGAGACGATGGGCTGCCGGGCGTGGGCCATGATCTCCCGCTCCGTCTCCACCTCCCGCTCCGACCGCCCGCCCGCCAGCACCGGCTGGAGTCCGTATCGATCCCACAGCGTGTCGGCCAGCATGGCCCATCGCTCCGCCACCCACTCCTTTTCGGGATGCGTGCTGCCGATCACCAGGCACGCCGCCGGACGCGGCAGTCCGGCGTGGAACGCGTCGCGCGCCGCCTGCTCGTGCTCCCATGGGCTCAGGTTCCACTCCACCGGCTCGTACGCGACGCCGAGCGCATCCAGGAACTCGAAGTACTGGTCCTGCACGTGCTGCGGGCCGTGGGGCGGAATCCGGGGACCGGTGACCAGCCAGTTCCAGTCGCGCGCCCGCGCCCGGTCGAACCCCAGCTTCACCGGCGCCGACGCCAGCGCCGTGACGATGCTGGCCTTGAAGTACACCTGGAGATCGAGGACAACGTCGAAGCGCCGCCCCGCCAGCTTGCGCCGCACGTCGGCGAAGGCGCGCCAGCCGCCCTTCCGCTCGAAGATTACGATCTCGTCCACGCCGGGATGCCCGCGCACCAGCGACGCCGGGCCGGGCTGGAGCACCCAGGTGATGTGGAGCGTGGGATCGTGGCGCTTGAGCGCGGTGACCACCGGCAGCACGTGCACGGCGTCGCCCACAGCGCTCATCATTACGATCAGCACGCGCGCCGAGCGGGGAAGCGGAACCAGCGCCAACGATGAACCTGCGGATGGGGGAAGCGAGATCACCCCGTGGAGAGGGGCTTGGACGCGCTGAAGATAGCGTGGAGGTCGGATGCGGCAAACGCGGGGCGTGGCGCCGGGATGCGCCCCCGTGTACATTCGCGCCGCTGTCACCGGGGCCGCCGCCCCGCCAACGGGACATGGGCAATGAACGAGAGCATCGGCACCCTGATCGCGCGCCTGGCCGAAACCAACGTCGAGCTGTGGCACGAAGAAGACAAGGCGCGCGTGGACGACGACCACCAGGTGGCTGCCGCCAAGCGCGCCGTCGACAAGCTGAACCAGCGGCGCAACGACCTGATCGAGCGCATCGACGAGGCGGTGATGGAGGCTGTGCGCGCCGCCCGCGGGGGAACCGATGGCTGAAACTGTCGGCTCGCTGGTCGACAAGCTCAGCATCATCGAGCTCAAGATCTACCACATGGCGGAGCAGGCCGCGCGCGACGACGCCGCCCCCGACTTCCGCGACCGCTGCAACCAGCGCCTGGAGGTGATGCGCCTTCAGCGCGACGACCTGGCCGAGGAGCTATCGACCCTGCTGGCGGACATCGCCTCAGGCAGGGTGGTGCCCAAGGTCTACCGCCAATTCAAGATGTACAACGACCCGCAGTACAAGCGCCCCTCGGCCTGACCACGGACGCTCCTCAACGCGAACGCCGCCGGGTGAAGCCCACCGGCGGCGTTTGGTACCGCACCCGCTGAAGGGCTCGCTCAGCGCTTCGGAGGGTTGCTCTCGCGCGGTCGCTGGTTGTTCGCACCGCCGATGGGCGTGAGATGCCCGAGCGGTGCTGGCACGAAGTTGGGACGCGGCGTCATCGGCTGCGTGTTTCGCCCGCCCTTCGAAAACTTGCCTGCCTCCAAGGGCTTCTGTTCATTCGCCATGTTTTGCTCCAGGGCCGATGGATCGGCTCGCGTCACCAAGCGGTTCGATCGCTATCGTCGCGACGGGCCGCGCCAGGACGAATGCGTTCGTCAGAAACTGTGCTGGTGTTCGCTCGCGGTGCGCAATCAGCGCGTCTACGAGCAACGCGCACAGCACACCTGGAAAGAACAGCAATACGATTCGAAGCGTAAACGCCGACAGTTCCATCGTCCCCAGTCTCTTCCCCGGATCAAACGCAAGTAAACAGCGTGGACAGAACCTAATCTGGACATCGCAAGCAGACAAGCCTTTCGGTCGTGACCAATGTTTGTCACGCCACGGCCTCGCGCGTTATCATGTGTGAACCCGTGATTCCACACCTTCAGCGACGAACGCGTATGATCCCGCGCTCACGCAGCACCCTGCTCGTCCTGCTCGCGCTTTCCGCCTGCGTCACTGCGCCGCGGCAGGCAGAGCCGCCGCTCCCGGTTCCCAGGCCGGACGGGCAGGACGGCCGTTCCGTCGGCTGGCCGCAGCCGGGGCCCGGAACGCCGGCCGAGCGCGCGAACGCGGCGGACATGGTGCTGCTGGGCGGCCGCGTGTTCCTGGCCGACGAGGCCAACACCGTCGCCGAAGCGCTCGCCATCCGCGACGGGCGCGTGCTGGCCGTGGGCTCCGACGCGGCGATCCGCGACTATGCCGGTCCCGGCACGCAGATCGTCGATCTCGACGGAAAGCTGGTGACGCCCGGGTTCAACGATGCGCACATCCACTTTGGCGCCGGGGGCCAGGGGCTGCTGAACGTGAGTCTGCTGGGCACCACCTCGCTGGCCGAGATCGAGCGCCGCGTGGCGGCTGCCGCCGCGCAGGCGCAGCCGGGCGAGTGGATCCTGGGACGCGGCTGGGACCACACGCGCCTTCCGGCGTCGGAGCTGGGCGCGGGCGGCTGGCCCACCAAGGAGGTGCTGGACCGCGCCGCGCCCAACAACCCCGTCCTGCTTTCGCGCGTGGACGGCCACACCTCGTGGGCCAACACCGCCGCGCTGCGCATCGCCGGGGTCACCCGCACCACGGCCAACCCGTCCGGCGGCGAGGTGGTGCGCGACGCGCGCGGCGAGGCCACGGGCATCCTCAAGGAAACCGCCGAAGGGCTGGTGAGCCGGCACGTTCCCGCGCCCACGCTGGCGCAGGCGCGCCGCGGCATCCGCGCGGCGCTGGACCTGGCCGCGCGCACGGGCGTCACCAGCGTGCAGACCGACGTGTGGGGCGCCGACATGGCGGTCTACAAGCAGCTGCGCGACTCGGACTCGCTCACCGTCCGCGTGTACGGCTGGCACCCGCTGGAACGGCGGGTGATCGACGGCATGCGCGAACTGGGCATCACCGCTGGCTACGGCGACGACTGGCTGCGGATGGGGATGCTCAAGGGGTACACCGACGGCACGCTGGGCTCGCGCACCGCCTTCATGCTGGAGCCCTTCGCCGACGACCACTCGCACCGCGGGCTGCCGCAGTACACCAACGCGCAACTCGACTCGCTGGTCACCGCGGCCGACGCGGCGGGGCTGCAGGTGATCCTTCACGCCATCGGCGACGCGGCCAACCGCCAGGCGCTGGACGCCTTCGAGCGCGCCGCCCGCGTGAACGGCGAACGCCCGCGCCGTCACCGCATCGAGCACGCCCAGGTGCTGGACCAGGCCGACATCCCCCGCTTCCGGCAGCTGGGCGTGATCGCCTCCATGCAGCCCACGCACGCAACCAGCGACATGCGCTGGGTGGATACGCGCATCGGCCGCGCACGCGCGACGGAGGGCGCCTACGTGTGGCGCTCGCTGCTGAACGCCGGCGCCACCGTCGTCTTCGGCACCGACTTCCCGGTGGAGCCCATGCCGCCGGTGGAGGGCATCTACTCGGCCGTCACCCGCCAGAGCCGCGAAGAGCCCGGCACCCCGCCGGGCGGCTGGATGCCCGAGCAGCGGCTGACCCGCCAGGAGGCCATCCGCCTGTACACGGCGACCCCGGCGTACGGCGAGTGGCAGGAGACGCGCAAGGGAATGCTGCACGCCGGCATGCTGGCGGACCTGGTGGTGTGGGACCGCGACCTGCTGACGGTTCCGGAGGGCGAGATCCTGCAGGCCGCGCCGGTGATGACGGTGGTGGGCGGCCGCGTCGTGTACCGCCGCTGAACGTGGAAGAGCGGCGGGCGGGGGGCGCGGCGCACAGCGAGGCGGGGCGCGAGTTCGCGCCGACGCAGGGCGCCACGACGGACCGCGGGGAGCTGGCGGTGGTGCTCACCGGCGGCGGGGCGCGGGGCGCGTACCAGGTGGGGCTGCTGAACTACCTGGCCAAGGCGCACCCCGACATCAAGGTGCCCATCTGGACCGGGGTGTCGGCCGGGGCCATCAACATGGCGCTGATGGCACAGCACCACGGTACCTTCGCGCAGGCGGCCAACGAGCTGGCCTGCCTGTGGAGCGAGCTGCTCCCCGAGCGCATCTTTCGCGTGGACGCCCGCTCCCTGGCCGCCAACTTCGGGCGCTGGGGGCTGCGGCTGGCCGGCGGCCCGGAGGGGCGGGTGCGCGGGATGGTCGATACGGCGCCGCTGCGGGCGTTCCTGGAAGAGGCGCTCGCCCCGGTCAACGGCGAGCTGACGGGCCTGGACTACAACCTTCACCGCGGCACCCTGCGCGCCGCCGCCATCAGCACCACCGACTACACCACCGGCACCTCCGTCGTGTGGGTGCAGGGGCGCGACATCGAGACGTGGGAGCGGCCGGGGCGCACCAGCCGGCACTGCCGGTTCACCATCGACCACGTGATGGCGTCGGCCGCGCTGCCCCTGTTCTTTCCGGCGGTGCAGATCGGGCCGCACTGGTACGGCGACGGCGGCATCAAGATGACGGCGCCGCTCTCCCCCGCCCTGCACCTGGGCGCCAGCCGCATCCTGGCCGTCTCCACCCGCTACGACCGCACCCGCGCCGAGGCCGCAGCGCCGGACGTGGCCGGGTATCCCCCGCCGGCCCAGATCATCGGCATGATGCTGGACTCGGTGTTCCTCGAGATGGTGGACCAGGACGTGGCGCGGATGGAGCGCATCAACGCGGTGGTGGAGCACGTGCCGCCGGAGCACCGCCAGGGGATGCGCCCCGTGAAGCTGATGGTGATGAGGCCCTCGCGCGACCTGGCGCGGCTGTCCGCCGAGTACGAGCCCCGCCTTCCGCGCGCCTTTCGCATGCTCACACGCGGCTTGGGTACGCGGCAGACCTCCAGCCCCGACGTGCTGAGCATGCTCATGTTCCAGCACGACTACGCCAAGCGCCTGATGGCCCTGGGCGAAGAAGACGCCGAGCGCCGCGGCGCCGAGTTGGCCGCCTTCCTGGGCGACGAGTAAACCGGTTTGCGGGTCTTTCACACAAATGAGTCATTCGACCCACGACCCCGGCCGGGGTTGAGCGCATCTTATCAGGCGTAGACCGCGAGGGGTGGATGGACCACCTCCGCAGCAGACACCACCGCCTGGAGTAAAAAACGATGCGTGCCCGTGAACTGTTCTCGCTCGCTGCCTGCCTGACGATCTTCGTGGGCGGCCACATGGTTTCGGCGCAGGCGCTTCGCGCTCACGAGAGCGAGGCCCACGCGAAGAGCACGGCCGAGCAGGTGGACGCGCGCTGGCACACCGGGCCGCGCGGGCTCGTTCCCGGCCAATGAAGCGCCTTCTCCACCTCCCCACGTAAGAACCGCCGCGTCGAAGCTCGACACGGCGGTTCTTTGTATCCGGGACGGCGCCGGGTGGGTCACCCAGCCCGGGGCTCGGGAACGGGGAGGCCTTCCTCGCGAAGACCGTCGATGTGGAACTCGATGGCGTCGCGCATGTTCGCCTCCGCCTTCTCGCGCGTTGCCCCGGTGCTCGCGCAGCCCGGCAGGTCCGGCGAGTATGCCGAGTACCCCGTGGACGTGTGCTCCAGGACGAGGCTGTAGTTGCTCATGGCTCAGGCCTCCCGTTGAGGATGATGCACGGAGCTTAGTGCCGGGCCGAGTAGCGCGCCAGCATCCACACGGCGGCGCGCTGCATCACCACCAGCCCGGCCGTGATGGCCACGGCGATGGCGAAGAGGGCGATGTTGCTCTCGTCGCCCGCGCGGAGCGAAAAGCTGAGCGCGGTGGAAACGGCCGGCGGATGCACCGCGTCAGACACGATCATCAGCAGGATGGTGGCGACCATCGCCAGGGCGGCGCCGGTGTACCCTGGACCCAGCACCATGAACGCCGCCAGCCCCAGCACGGCCGCACCCAGCTGCGAGATCACCAGCGTTCGCACGCGGTTGGTCCCGTGCTCCGGGTCCATGTAGATCAGGAACGCGCTCGACGCCAGCGACGCGAAGAGCAGGCGCTGCTCGCTGAGCGTCTCCACCAGGAACAGCACCAGCAGCACCGTGGCCGTCGGCAAGGCGGCCAGCATCAGCTCGCCCCGCAGGTGCAGCCGCTGGCGGATGGTGCGCGTGATCCGCTCGCCCGGCCGCAGGCTCTCCTGTTCCATCAGCGCGCGCCTTCCACCGCCTTCGCCCCCGCGGAATCGCGCCGCGCCGGACTCCGGGTGGGCGCGGGCGAGCCCCGCCCGCGGGTGATGCTCATGACGTTGTCTTCCAGCTCGCGGTCGATCAGCTTGTGCAGCGGATCGATCCCGGCCCGCCGCGGCCACTCGTCGGTTACGATACGGAAGGTGCGGGGGGCGCCGGTGAACCGGAACTTCTTCAGGTAGATGGGCTCGTCCTCGTCCGCGCCGAAGACACCGACCTCGATCCAGTCGTCGATGCGCACGTCGTCCTCCTGTCCCAGCCCGCCGGCCCTCATCTTTCGCGCGGAGACGGTGAAGTCCACCTGGTAGCGGCCGTCCGGCAACTGGGTGCCCTCCGCTCGCGACGTGGACAAATCCCACAGCGTCACCGTCTCGAACAGGTCTTCCACCAGCCCGTCCAGCGAGTCGGGCGTCGCGGCGTGCAGGTGCCGCAGCAGGTCGCGCGAGGTGGGGTACGGACCGTTGGGCCGATAGCGCGACTCGGCGAGAAAGGCGCGCAGGGCGCCGTTCACCGCCTGCTCGCCCACGTAGTCGCGCAGGGCGTACATGGCCAGCGCGCCCTTGTTGTAGTGGATGTACTGCTGGTACTCCACCAGCGCCACGGGCATCTCCCCCCGCCGCTCCATGCCGCGGCCCTTCAGGTAGCCGTCCAGCTCGTAGCGCAGGAACCGCCCGATCTGCTCGCGCCCGTACTCCTTCTCCATCACCATCAGCGCGCTGTACTCGGCCAGCGTTTCGGTGAGCATGGCCGAGCCCTGCACGTGGGCGCCCACCGCTTGGTGCCCCCACCACTGGTGCGCCACCTCGTGCGCGGTGACGAAGTACGGGTAGTCGATGTCATCCGCGTCCACGTCGGCGATGAAGCCGATGCCCTCGCTGTACGGAATGGTGCCCGCGAACGACTGCGCGTAGTCCCCGTAGCGCGGAAACTCCACGATCCTCACCTGCCGGTGCTGGTACGGGCCGAACTCGCGCGTAAAGTAGTCCAGCGACGCCTTCACCGAGCGGATCATCCGCGCCACGTTGTACTCGTGCCCGGGATGGTGGAACACCTCGATGTTCACCCCCTTCCACCGGTCGCGCCGCACCGTGAAGCGCGCGGAGAGGAACGAGTAGAAGTTCAGCATCGGCCCTTCCATCTCGTAGCGGAAGAACCGCCGCCCGCCCCGCCGCCACTCGCGCACCAGCCGCCCCGGCGCGATCGCCACCTGGTCGGGCGAGGTGGAGACGGTGGCCGCGAAGCGGATCCAGTCGGCGTCGCGAGACAGGTCGTTCCTCATCAGCGCGCGCGGGTCGCCGATCGCCGGCACGCGGGGGCGCTCGGCGAGGCCGTGGCGCTCGCGCGCGCCCTCGTCCTGCAGCTCGCCCTCGGGGTTGTAGCCGATGCCGGGGAGCCACTGGTTGTCGAAGAAGGTGCCGTTCTGCACCACGGGATGGAACGAGGGCTGGTCCGCAAAGCCGCGCGTCACGAACCGCAGGCGGAAGCGCAGCTCCGTGGAGTCGCCCGGGGCCAGGGGGCGCGCCAGGCGAAAGGCGTGGTACCCCTTTTCCTTGTCGCGGATGATGGGCTGCGCCGGCACGCCCAGCTCCAGCCGGTCGACCGTGATGGTGTTGACGATGTCGACGTGCACCTGGTCGATGGGGCGCCCGGCGCGGTTCACCAGCCGGTACACGCCACGGATGGCCAGGTCGCGCGACGCGGGATGGATGTCCACCTCCAGGCGCACGTCGGTGATCCGCGGCTGCGGAAGCGCCTCGAACTTCTTGTACTGCTTTTCGTACAGGGCCTGGATGCGCTCCGCGTCGTCCTCCGTCTCCCACTCGTTCAGCACGGTGGTGTTGTGGACGATGAAGCCGCCCGTTCCCACCACCAGCGCGAACGCCAGCGCGGCGGCGGCCAGCACGGGCCGCTTCGCGCGGGCGCGGGCCATCCTCATCCGCCATCCCCCGCCCGCTTCCTGCCCCCGCACCCAGAGCAGGTTGCTGGCGATGGCCATCAGCACGGCCACGCCGCCCCAGAAGGCGGTGTACCACGCCCACGGCCGCAGCGTGTGGCCGTAGCCGTTCATGTCGGAGTAGAGCGTCTCCGGCGAGGCGGAGTAGTGATACAGGTTGTGCGAAAGGCTGGTGGAGTACAGGTACGGGCTCAGCACGAAGTACAGGATGACGATCAGGTGCCCCACGTACTTGTGGTTGGCCAGCGACTGCACCGTCATCGCGAACACGATCCACAGCACGAACTCCGGCAGCCGCAGCCCGAACAGTTCGCGCAGGTACAGCCCCGGCTCCATCCGGAAGTAGCCGGAGGCAGCCTGGATCAGCATTCCCGTCAGCATGCTGGCGAAGAGGAGCACGGCCACCATTCCCGTCAGCGCCAGCGCCTTGCCGGCGAAGGGCACCCAGTTGGGCACGGGCATGGAGTCGTGGATCTGGGCCGTCCGCGCCTCGCGCTCTTCCCACACCAGCTCGCCCGCGTACACGGCGACGATCACGATGATGAACAGCATGAACGAGCCGCTGACCATCTCCAGCATCATGTACGTGACCGGGTGCGGCTCCACGCCGTAGATGGTGCCGCGCTGCCCGCCCATCACCAGCCCCAGCGCCACGCACATCCCGGCCAGGATCCAGAACCAGACACCGCGCACCATGCGCAGGAACGACGCGTGCGCCACCCCGCCCAGCTGCGCGGCCCGCGCCGCGAACCCGAAGGAGCGATGGGGCTGCGGAAGCGTCAGCCGCGCCGCCAGCGACGGGGCCTGCGTCGGCTCGGGCGGCAGGCGTCCGCCCGACTCGCTGGCGAACTGGGTGAAGCGGAACTGGGCGATGCCGTAGGCCAGCACGCCCCCGCCCACGGCCATCCACAGCAGCCGGTTCAGCAGCAGCGCGTCCGTCAGCGGCAGGGGCATGCCGTTGGATTCCGCCACCGTCCAGTAGCGCATGGCCCAGTTCAGCGGCGCCAGGCCGAACGGGTCGGAAAGCTGGGTGAACCAGTCGAAGTCCAGCCCGTTCACGAACAGCCGCGAGATGCTCCACCCCAGCAGCAGCGCCAGCCCGCCCACCTGCACCGCCACGAACTTTCGGCTGAGCGCGCCCATCACCAGGAACAGCGCCGACGTGGCCAGCACGTTGGGAACGACGATCAGCACGAAGGGAAGCGCGTACGCCCCGGCGCCGTACGAGGCGATGCGGTCCGGGTCGGCGAAGGGCAGCGAGGCGGCCGTGGCCGCGCCCAGGGGAATGCCCAGCAGCACCAGCAGGTTGGCGATCACCGCGCCCAGGTAGCGCGCCCCCAGGTACGCCGGCTTGCGGACGGGCGTGGTGAAGAAGAGCGGGTGGATGCCCGCCTGGAAGTCGCGGTGCGCGGCGTGCCCGGCCAGCGCCGCCGTCACGGGCACCGCCAGCACGGAAAAGATGGACGTGAGGTTGGCGATGCGGCTGGGCGAGTTGGCGATGGTGACGGGCGAGCCAAGGTCGAACCCCGCCCACACGCCCGCCGCCGCGGCCATAAGCACGAAGCCCAGGCCGAAGAAGACGGCGAAATACACCCAGGTGCTGACGCGGCGCAGGTGGTCGCGCAGCTCGTACGCCGTCAGGTGAAGCAGGGTCGTCACGACGCCCCCGCGTCGCGAGGCGCCCCGTCCGCCTCACCGTCCTCGAAGACGGACGATGGAACGTCGGCCGGCACTTCGGCCGCCACCTCCGACACCGTCCCGGACGGCTCCGCCGACGCTACCTCGACGGGCGCCGGCCGGGCCAGGCTCAGCCCGCGCATCAGGGTGAAGTACACGTCCTTCAGGTCGGGCTCCACGGGGCGGAACGACTCGTCGGGCGGCGCGTCGGCGAACACGTGCACCACGGTGCGCCCGCCCACCAGCGTGGTGGAGATGACGGGATGCACCTGCTCGAACGCGGCCAGCTCGTCGCGCGGCACCTCGCGGCTCCACACCCGCCCGCGGATGGCGCGTACGGCCTCCATCGGCTCCGCCTCCAGCAGGATGCGGCCGGACTGGATGACGGCCATTCGCTGGCACAGGTCGCTCACGTCCTCCACGATGTGCGTGGACAGGATGACGACCGCCTGCTCGCCGAGTTCGCTCAGCAGGTTCAGGAAGCGCACGCGCTCGGCGGGGTCCAGCCCGGCGGTGGGCTCGTCTACGATGATCAGCCGCGGGTTGCCGATCAGGGCGACGGCGATGCCGAAGCGCTGGCGCATGCCGCCCGAGAACCCGCCCAAACGCCGCCCGCGCGCCTCCCACAGGTTGGTCTGCTCCAGGAGAGACTTCACCACCTCGCGTCGCTCCCCCGCGCGGGTGACGCCCTTGAGCAGGGCGAAGTGGCCCAGCAGCTCCTCGGCGGTGGCCCGCGGGTACAGGCCGAACTCCTGCGGCAGGTATCCGAGGGTGCGCCGCACCCCTTCCTTGTCGCCCAGCACGTCCAGCTCGCCTAGCCAGGCCTGGCCGGAATCCGCCTCCTGCAGGGTGGCGAGGATGCGCATCAGCGTGCTCTTGCCGGCGCCGTTGGGGCCCAGCAGGCCGAACATGCCTCGCGGCACGGTCAGCGAAACGTCGCGCAGGGCGTGCACGCCGTTGGGGTACGTCTTGGAAAGACGCTCGATCGTCAGGTCCACGAACGTTGGGTGGTGAGGGTTGGTTCAGCGCGGCTGGCCCGCTGGCGGCGGCACGGCCGGGATCGTCGCGCGCGCGGGCCTGGCGGGGCGCGGCGAACGCGCCCGCCGCGCCTGGAACACCACCCCCGTCATCACCGTCCTGACCGGCTGCCGCCCGGTGCGCACGCCTGGCCGATTGGGGTCGTACTTCCAGGCCATGCCGAAGGCGCCGGTCGCGTAGAGGTGCACCGCGTACGGGCCGCCCGTACGATAGGCGACGGTGGGTGCCCAGTACCGGGGCTCCACCTGCTCGTAGTTGTCGGCGAGAACGATGGCGATCTGCCGCCGTGCCAGGAAGGCGTATCCCTGGGTGGTGTACCAGCCGGACCCGTTTGGCCGCATGCGCCCCAGCTGCACGTAGGGCATGGCGTGAGTGCCCCCGGCGAGCACCCCCGCGCCCGCGTCGAGCCCGAGCGGCGAGCCGGGGGCCTGCACGTACAGGTCCAGCTCCGACGATACGACCGGCGTGGAATACGTGAACCCCGCGCTGAAGCCGGGCGTGGAGTCGGTCGCCACCCAGCCGTAGCGCAGCCCGACCCCCTGCTGCGGAATCAGGATGGTTTCGCACGTTTCCGGGCTGCACAGGGCCTTCCCGGCACCCAGGGTGGCGTAGCCCGTGATGCCTTGCTCCACGCGCGGACCGTGGGTGACGATGGGCGCGCACGCCGCGGCGGCCGCCAGCAGCAGCGCGGAACACGCTTTCATGAACATGTCGGCATCACGGGGAAAATATCGGCGGCCGGACCGGACCGAAACCGCTCGACGTCCGCATCCGGACGTGCGCACGAGCCGGATCAGCGCGGCTGGGCCGGCGGCGGGGGCACGGGCGGGACCGCCCCCCGCGCGGGTAGCAGCCGGCTGGGCGGCGGCGCCGGCTGAACGTCCAGCACGACGCCCATCATCACCGCCCTCAGCGGCTGCCGCTCGGTGTACAGGCCTTGCCCGTCCGCGCGACGCTTGGTGACGCTCGACGTTCCGAACGCGCCCGACGCGTAGACGTGCATCCCGTACTGCCCGCGGGCGCGATACGCGATGGTGGGCGACCAGTACCGGGGCTGCTCCTTCTTTTCGGTGTCGACGTCGACCCCCCAGTCCATGTTCCGCCGCGAAAGGATGGCGAATCCCTGGGTGGTGTACCAGCCCGAGCCGTCGGCCTTCATGCGGCCCGCCTGCACGTACGGCATGCCGTGGGTGCCCGCCAGCAGCACCCCCGCGCCCACGTCCAGGCTGCTCAGCGCGGTGGGCGCCTGGACGTAGAGGTCCAGCTCGGACGACGCGATGAAGGTGGAAACCGTCAGTCCCGCGCTCATGCCCGCAGCAGTGGCGGTCGCCGCGCGGCCGTAGCGAATGCCGCCCCCGTACTGGGGCGTCAGCTCAGTGTCGCACTCGGGGGGACCGCACAGCCTCCGGCCGCCGCCCAGGGTGCCGTGGAACGAAAGGCCGTCCTGCACCCGCGGGCCGTGGGTGACGATCGGCGCGCACGCCGCGGCGCACGCCAGCACCAGCGCGGAACACGCTTTCATGAACATGCAGGCATCGCCGGGAGAGGGGAAATCGCACCGATCCGCCGACCAGAAGCGCGCCCGCCGGATCAGCGCGGCTGGCCCGGCGGCGGCGGAACGGCCGGAACGGGCCGCGGCGCGGGCGGCACGTTGCTGGGGCGCGGCGACGTTTGCATTTCGAACACGACGCCCACCAGCACCGCCCTCACCGGCTGGCGCTCCGCGGGCGGGTCCGGGTCGTCGTACGATCCCTTCACCACGCGGGCAGAGCCGAACGCGCCCGAGGCGTAAAGGTGCACGCCGTACTGGCCACGCGTCCGGTAGGCGATGGCCGGCGCCCAGTAGCGCGGCGTCACCAGCACCATGGGATCGTCGATCCCCAGGCCGACGTCCCTCTCTGCCAGGAAGGCGAAGCCCTGCGTGGTATACCAGCCGGAACCGTCCTCCAGCATGCGCCCCAGCTGCACGTACGGCATGGCATGGCTGCCCCCGGCCAGCACGCCGGCACCCGCGTCCACGCCCAGCGACGCGGGCGCCTGCACGTACAGGTCCACCTCCGACGAGACGAAGCCGATGGAAGACGTGATTCCCACGCTGAACCCGGGGGTGGAGTCTGTCGCCGCCCGGCCGTAGCGGGCGCCCCCGCCCAGCTGCGGAACCAGGAAGGTGTCGCACTCATCCCGGCTGCACAACGACCGCGAGCCGCCCATGGTGCCGAACACCGTGATGCCCGGCTCCACGCGCGGGCTGTGCGTGACGACGGGCGCGCACGCCGCGGCGAACGCCAGCGGCACGAGGGCAGAAAATCTCATGATCATGGGAATGTCGTTCAGCGAGGCAGGCCCGTCGGCGGCACCGCCGGGGTGGAACGTGGCGCCGGCGCACGCGGGGGCACGGGCCGCATCTCGAACACGATCCCCATCATCACCACCCTCACCGGCTGGCGGGGAGAGGTGCGGGTTTGCGGATCCTCGGAATACACCACCGTTTTCGCGCTGCCGAACGCACCCGAAAGGTACACGTGGACGCCGGCCCGGCCCGCCGCTCGATACGCCACCGTCGGTGCCCAGTAGCGCGGCGCCACCTCGTCGGCCGCGATGCCGCGATCGAAGTTCAACGTCCACTGCGGGGGCCTGGACGTCAGGAAAGCGTACCCCTGCGTGGTGTACCAGCCAGACCCGTCTTCCCGGATTCGTCCCACCTGCACGTAGGGCATGTCGTGCGTGGCCGCGGTCAGCACCCCGGCCCCCACGTCCAGCCCCACGGCGGTGGGCGCCTGGATGTACAGGTCCAGCTCCGACGACACGACCGCGGTAGAGAGCGTGACCGCCGCGCTGACGCCGGGGCGCGTCGCCGTCGCCGCCTGGCCGTAGCGTACGCCCACCCCCTGCTGCGGCACCAGCTGGGTATCGCAGCCCACGCTGTCGCACAGCCGCGCCCCGCCGCCGGCCGTGCCGAAGAACGAGAAGCCCTCCTCCACGCGCGGCGTGTGGGTGACGATGGGCGCGCAGGCCGCCGCGCACGCCAGCAGCAGCGCGGTACACACTTTCAAGAACATGTGGATACGGACGGAAACAAGCGACGGCAAGGAGGGGAGCACCATCAACGCCCGGGCGGCCCCGATCCGGACGGGTGAGGGCCATCCCACACCCGCTCCACCGGATCGGCGGCCGGCCCGCCGACCCGGCTTCTCGCGGTTCCGATCAGTCCAGCATCGGCAGCCGCACCCCGTGGGCGCGGGCCGTGTCTACCGCCTCGCCGTAGCCCGCGTCGGCGTGGCGGATGACGCCCATCCCGGGGTCGTTGGTCAGCACCCGCTCCAGCCGCTCGCGCGTTTGGGGGGTGCCGTCGGCCACGATCACCTGCCCCGCGTGCAGCGAGTTGCCGATGCCCACGCCCCCACCGTGGTGGAACGACACCCAGGTGGCGCCGCTGGCCACGTTCACGAGCGCGTTGAGGATGGGCCAGTCGGCGATGGCGTCGCTGCCGTCCTTCATCGCCTCCGTCTCGCGGAAGGGCGACGCGACGGAGCCCGTGTCCAGGTGGTCGCGCCCGATGACGATGGGCGCCTTCAGTTCGCCCGACGCGACCAGGTCGTTCAGCGCCACGCCGAAGCGCGCGCGCTCGCCCTGCCCCAGCCAGCAGATGCGGGCGGGAAGCCCCTGGAACTCCACCTTTTCGCGCGCGTGGGTGATCCAGCGGCGCAGGTGCTCGTCTTCCGGAAACAGCTCCAGCACCAGCTCGTCGGTGCGGGCGATGTCGGCCGGGTCGCCGGACAGCGCCACCCAGCGGAAGGGGCCCTTGCCCTCGCAGAACAGCGGGCGCACGTACGCCGGCACGAAGCCGGGAAAGGCGAACGCATCCGCGTACCCTGCGTCGCGCGCCTGGCCGCGCAGGTTGTTGCCGTAGTCGAAGGTGATGGCCCCGCGGCGCTGCATCTCGACCATCGCCTCGCAGTGGGCGCGCATGCTCTCCATGGAACGCCGCTGGTATTCTGCCGGATCAGCTTCGCGGAGCGCATCCGCCTCCTCCAGCGACATGCCCGCGGGAACGTAGCCCACCAGCGCGTCGTGGGCGCTGGTCTGGTCGGTCAGCACGTCGGGCGTCACGCCGCGCCTCACCAGTTCGGGGAGCACCTCGGCGCAGTTGCCCACGAGGCCCACGGAGAGCGCCTGGCCGGCCTTGCGCGCCTGGTCCATCCAGCCGAGCGCCTCGTCCAGATCGTGCGTCATGCGGTCGCAGTAGCGTGTGTCGATGCGGCGCTGGATGCGCGCCGGGTCGACGTCCACGCAGAGGACGGCGCCCTCGTTCATGGTGACGGCCAGCGGCTGCGCGCCGCCCATCCCCCCCATGCCGCCGGTGAGCGTCCAGGTACTGCGCAGGCTGCCCCCGAAGTGCTTGCGGGCCACCGCGCCGAACGTTTCGTAGGTGCCCTGCAGGATTCCCTGCGTGCCGATGTAGATCCAGGAGCCGGCCGTCATCTGGCCGTACATGGTGAGCCCCTGCCGCTCCAGCTCGCGGAACGTTTCCCAGTTGGCCCAGCGCCCCACCAGGTTGCTGTTGGCGATCAGCACGCGGGGCGAGTGGCGGTGCGTGCGGAACACGCCCACGGGCTTGCCGGACTGCACCAGCATGGTCTCGTCGTCGGCCAGGGTGCGCAGCGTGGCGACCATGGCGTCGAACGCCTCCCACGACCGTGCGGCGCGGCCGGTGCCGCCGTAGACCACCAGGTCTTCGGGGCGCTCGGCGACGTCGGGGTCCAGGTTGTTCATCAGCATGCGCAGCGCGGCCTCCTGCTGCCATCCGCGGCAGGAGATCTCGGTTCCGCGCGGCGCGCGCACGGTACGGGGTTCGGTGATGGTCGTCATGGGAGAAAGCAGCGTCGCGTGGATGCGCGTCAGACGAAGCCGCGCATGAAATCGGAAATGTTGATCAGCAGCGTGGGCGCGCCCGGCACCGGCTGCCATTCGAACGAATCGTGGGCCACCACCGCGGGCCGATCCGGGTCTTCATCCAGGCGATAGATCTCCACCTGCTGCCGCACCGGATCCACGATCCAGTACTGCGGAACGCCGAAGTGCGCGTAGCGCTCGCGCTTCAAACCGCGATCCCTGAGGGCGGTGCTGGGAGACAGCACCTCGACGGCCAGGTCCGGTGGCACCTCTATGCCTCGATCGGTGATGAATTCACCATGCTCGCGCCGGACGTACACGACATCCGGCTGGACGTAGTCGCCATCCCCGAACAGGACGTCCACCGGAGCAGGCATCACCCAGCCTAGGTCGTGACGAATCACGAACGCGTCCAGAACGGTCGCGAGCTTGAAGCCCACGAGCGTGTGCAGCGGCTGCGGTGCAGGCGTCACGAAAAGCTCTCCGTCGATGACTTCGTAGCGATTGCCGTCGTCGGGGAGCCTGGCGAATTCCGCGTAGCTCCACCCGCGCCGGGCGGGATGCGTTGCCATGTGCTGCTCCTTCGGGTGTGGCAGAAACGACGAGTCTAAATCGAAGTGCTCATTCAAGTCCGCTCCCTCGGCCGATACCTAGTTCGCCGTGCGCGGACGCGAGTAGTCCGTGGGCGCTCGCATCAGGTGCTTGACGTCGATGATCAGCTCCGGGGCGCCAGGCGCGGGCCGCCACCGCAGGAAGTCGGTCGCGACCTCCGTCCGGCGCAAATCGCCGCCGCTGAGCCGGTAGATGTCTACCTGCACCAGATCGGTGTCGATGATCCAGTACTCCGGGACGCCGTACGCCGCGTACCGCTCGCGCTTGAGGCTCCGGTCGCGCCGCGCGGTCGAGGGAGAGAGGACTTCGACCACGAGGTCCGGGGCCCCCACCATCGCGTGATCCTTGACGATCTCCTCACGCTCGCGCCGCACGAACAGCAGGTCCGGCTCCAGGTAGTCGCCCTCGCCGAAGATCACGTCGTACGGCGCGCTGAACAGCGTGCCCAGCCCGTGCTCCTGCGTGAAGACTTCGATCATCGCGCCGAGGCGCATGATCACTCTCTGGTGGATGCTCGTCGGTGATGGTGTCACGTACAGTTCTCCGGCGATGACTTCGTAGCGATTGCCATCATCGGGGAGATTGGCGAACTCCTCGTACGTCCATCCGTGGACCGCCGGCTGCGTGACCATCGTCTCTCCCCCTGGTGTGAATGCCGGGCTGTGCGTGCCCCAGTATCAAAGATCGATCAAGGCGCCCTCGCGCACCAGCGCGGCGGCGGCCTCGATGTCGGGCGCCAAGGCGCGGTCCGCGTCCAGGTACCCGATGGCCGCGCGCAGCTTCTGGTACGCGCGCTCCACGCCGCGCCCGGGGCGCAGCGGCTTGCGGAACTCCAGCGCCTGCGCGGCGCACAGCAGCTCCACCGCCAGCACCGCCTCGGTGTTCCGCAGCACGCGCCGCGCCTTGACGGCCCCGTGCGCACCCATCGACACGTGGTCTTCCTTGTTGGCGCCCGTCGGGATGCTATCGACGCTGGCGGGATGCGAAAGGACCTTGTTCTCGCTGGCCAGCGCCGCGGCCGTGATCTGCGCGATCATGAAGCCCGAGCACACGCCGGGGTCGCGCGTCAGGAAGGCGGGAAGGTCGCCCGACAGGTCGGGGTTCACCAGTCGCTCGGTGCGCCGCTCGGAGATGGAGCACAGGTCGGTGAGCGCCATCGCCAGCAGGTCCAGCACCTGCGCGATGGGCTGCCCGTGGAAGTTGCCGCCCGAGATCACCAACCCGTCCGGGCCCTCGTCGGGAAAGATCAGCGGGTTGTCGGTGGCGCTGTTGGCCTCGATCTCGATCACCTGGCGCACGTACGCCAGCGCGCTGCGAGCCGCGCCGTGCACCTGCGGCATGCAGCGGATGGAGTAGGCGTCCTGCACCCGCGGGTCGCCGTGCCGGTGCGACTCGCGGATCTCGCTGTCGGCGAGCAGGGCGCGCAGGCGCTCGGCGCTGGCGGCCTGCCCCGGGTGCGGGCGGGCGCGCATGATGGCGGGATGGAACGCGTCCGGCGTGCCGCGCAGCCCCTCGAGCGACATGGCGCCGGCCACCTCGGCCGCCTCGACCGCGCGCTCCGCGCCGCGCACCAGCAGGGCGCCGATGCCGGCCATCACCTGCGTGCCGTTGTTCAGCGCCAGCCCCTCCTTGGCGCGCAGGCGAAGCGGCTCCAGCCCGGCGCGGGCCAGCGCCTCCGCCCCCGGCAGCACCTGTCCGTCTACTTCCGCCTGCCCCTCGCCGATCAGCACCAGCGCCAGGTGCGACAGCGGCGCCAGGTCCCCCGAGGCGCCCACGGAGCCCTGCTCGGGGATCACCGGATGGATGCCGTGGTTCAGCAGGTCCAGCAGCCGCTGCACCACCACCGGGCGCACGCCGGAAAAGCCCTTCGCCAGCACGTTGGCGCGCAGCAGCACGATGGCCCGCGTCTCGGCCCGGCTCAGCGGCACGCCCACGCCGCACGCGTGGCTGCGGATCAGGTTCAGCTGCAGCTCTTCGAGCCGGTCGGGGGGGATGGGGGTCTCGGCCAGGCGGCCGAATCCGGTGGTGACGCCGTAGACCACCGCGCCGCTGGCCAGCGCGCGCTCCACCACGTCGCGCGAGCGCTGGATGCGCTCCTCGCTGCCGGCGGCCAGCACCACGCGGGTGTCCAGCTCCGTCGCCACCTGCTCTACCTGCTCCAGCGTCAGGCTGTCGCCGTCGATCTCGATCTGCCGCATCTGCTCGGTGCGTTGGGGGATGGAAGCCGCCATGAAATTAGACACCCCGCACGAGCCTGTCAACGCTCGCGATCCACCCAATGCGAAGACCCGCGCCGGGGCAGGTGCCCGGCGCGGGTCTCCATCACGTTCCGACCGTACCGACCGTCGCGACCGTGGATACCGCCGTTACCGCGGCACCACGTTCAGCCGCGGCTCGTTGGGGATCGTCTGGTACGCCCAGTCGAAGATCATCAGGTCGGCGCCGGCCTGGTTGCTCCCCAGCAGCTGCACGCGGACCACGCCGTGGTGCACCTGCCCGTTCGCGCCGGGCACGCGGAACACGTAGCTGTACTCGGGCGTCACGGCGATGGGCGCGCTGCTGTACCCGGTCGTCGGGGCGACCCTGGCGGCGGTGCAGTCCGCGTCGGCGCCGGGGCCGCAGGTGAGCGCCGTGGTGCGGCCGAACTCCACCACCTGCGCTCCGTTCAGCGGCACCAGCCGCCATCCGGCGGATCCCGTCTCCAGGCGGAAGTGGGCGCTGGTGGACGTGCCCGCGACGACGGGGTTCTGCGACTCGCTCGTCACGAAGCGGAAGCCGCTCTGCGTGGGGTCTCCGGCGTGCGCGTAGATCAGCTCGCCGGTGAAGTCCGGACGCGGCACCGCCAGCATCTGCGCGCTCAGGTTGCTCACGTGGCCCATCGTGTCGACCGTGGCCACGCGGTAGCCGTACTCGAACCCGTTCTGCGCCTGCTCGTCCAGAAAGCCGCGCCCGTCGGTTTCGCCCACCTGGTACAGCTGCGCCTGCCCCTGCAGCTGCGTGAGGAACACCATGTAGCGGGCCACGTTGGCGCCGTTGGCGTTGTCCGTCCACCGCAGGTACGCGGCGTCGTCCAGCCCCACCGGCGTGCCCGCCACCGGCGCGGCCGGGCGGGTGTTGGCCGGCACGGACACCTCTTCGGCGAACTCGCTGGACGTTTCGAGGTCGCTGGCCTCGTTGACCGCGGCGACGTAGTAGGTGTACGCGCTCCCGTGCTGCACGTTGCGGTCGGCATACACGCACCCCGCCTCCGTGCAGGAGGTGACGGTGGCGATCAGCGAGTAGGCATTGGAGCTCGACCGCTTGCCGTACACGCGGAACACTTCGTCGTCCCAGTCGCTGGGCGGAAGCCAGGTGAGCTGTACCGTCGGGTGGCCCACCGGCGTGGTGCCGTTGAACCCCTCGAACACCCACTGGTAGCTCACGGCCAGGTCGCGCGGCTCGCCCGGTTCATCGCCGGGGCCCACGATTACCCCGCGGTCGCTCGGATCGCAGGCGGCCAGCATCAGCAGGCCCGCCGCGGCGGACATCCATCGTTTCGTGCTCGTCATGGGAGGGTCTTTCCCCGATGTGTTTCGGTTGGGTGCGGGCTCGGTGGTCCCGGCATCTGCAAAGGCAACCGCCGTTCCGCCCGTGGGCCGGCAGGGCCAGCCGGCGCAATCAAAATCATCGCAACGACTTACCCGAACCGAACACGCTACGGCGCCACGCGCGCCTGTCCCGTATGAACGTCGAACGGGTGTCGCCTGCGAGGGACACCCGTTCGGGAACAGCCTTCCGGCGGAGAGCGCGGCTAGGGCTGGGGCGTCCTCGGCCTCGTGGTTCCTTCGGTCCGGTTGCCGCCCAGGTTCTGGCGCCGGTAGTCGGCCTTCAGGTCCGGCAGGTCCGTCAGGTGCGCCGAGAACGAGAACGACGTGTTGCCGTTGGGCGCCCGGATGATGTCGAAGTTGGCCTGCCACCGGTACAGGTCGCGCTTCAGGTTGAGCACCTGCATGGCGAACTCGTTCTCGGTGATGGAATACTGCGTGTTCCAGTTCACCGCCCAGTTGCGCGTGGGATAGAACGTCACGTTCACGCGCAGGTTCTGGTTGTCGCCCGACAGGCTGCGCCGGGGCACGTCGTCCAGCGGGCTGGGGCGCTGGCGCTGCAGCGAGTAGCCCAGCGACACGTTCCATGGCCCGGCGCCCCCCGTCCCCGTGGTCTGCTCGCGCCCCGTGGCCGTCTGCGAGCCCGGCGGGTCCACCGGGGCAACCCCCTCCTCGGGCGGAGTGTTGCCGCGCTCCGTCCGCCGCTCTCCCTCGTCGGCCCGGGCGAAGCCCAGCCAGCGGAAGAGCGCCGAGTTGGCCCCGAAGCTCACCTGCGTTCCCAGCTGGGTGAGGAACGGCGAAAACCGCCCGCGCCGTGTGCCGGCGGTGGTCCCCGAGGCCGTCCGCTCCTCCTCGAACAGGTCGTGCGCCAGGGTGATGTTGAGTCCCCCGAACAGGTCCGAGCGCAGGGTGCTGGACAGGTCGTTCGTCTGGAACCGGTAGAACGGCGTCTCCTGCGTCCGGGGCGTTCCCGGCGCCGGGATCAGCGAGCGGTCCGGCCGCGGCGCGAAGTTGTAGGCCAGCGCGCTGGTGTTGATGGCCAGCAGCGTCACCTTGCGGTCCTGGTCCGGCGCGTCGCCGCTGACGCCGGGCCGCTCACCCGCCGAGTCGGACGCGGTGGCGGCGGGGTTCCCCGCCGCCGCGGGAAGCCCCAGGGTGTCGGTCTGCGCGCCGGGGTTGCCCGCGCCCGCGTCCGACGGGTTGCCCGTCCCCGCGCGGGCGATCTGCTCGTTCCGCTCCGACTGCGCGGGGCGGCGCACCTTGGCCTCGAAGGTCTGGTCGAACTGGAGCGTCACCTCGTTCTGCTCGCGCCCGCCCTGCTCGCCGAACACCGCGCGCTGCAGATCGTTCTGCGGCACCTGCGGCGAGTACGTGTAGCGCAGCCCCGGCGTGATGTGGTGCCGGATGGCCGAGTACTGGCCGAAGCCGGGGAAGAAGCCGAACAATTCCGTCTGCAGCCCGGCCCCGAAGTTCACCCGCGGGGTGCCCGCGATGAAGCGGCCGAACGCCCGCTCCTTTTCCACCGGAAGCACCGAGTCGGGGTGGATGATGGAGTCGCGGCGCACCACCTGCTGCGCGAGGCTGATGCTGGGCGTCAGCCGGGTGGCGCCGACCAGGCGGAACTCGTAGCCGGTGGACGCGCTCCAGTCCAGCGTCTCGTTGCGCAGCCCGGGAAGGAAGCCCAGGCCGCCGCCGCCGATGGCGGGGTCCACCAGCAGGCTGTCAATGGCGGCCAGCGACTCGCGGTCGTCGCGGCTGTAGCGGAGGCCGCCCCCCACCCCGATGGGCCCGATGCGGACGTTGCCGGTGAGGTTGGCCCCGGCCCGCGCATCGTCGGCCAGCCGCCGCTCGTACCCCTGGTCGCGGGTGTTGCGGTCGTAGTTCACGTCACCCGTCAGCGTCAGCGACGCGTCGTTGTACCAGCGCAGCGTCCCCTCGCCCGCGGGAAAGAGCGTAACGGTCTGCGGGCTGATGCTCAGCCGCGAGCCCAGCCGATTGTCGCCCGTGGCGATGTCCTGCCGCAGCTCGGCGCCGCTGCTGATCTGCCCCCAGTCCGCCCGGCGGGTGAGCGAAAAGGTGGAGCTGATCTCGCTCGTCTGCCGGAGCGGGTCGATGGAGCGGTTGCGCTCGAACTCCGTGCTCGACGCGAAGTTCAGCGCGGTGTTCAGGCTGGTGCGCTCGTTGGGCTGCCAGCCTCCGCCGCCGCGCAGGTTGATGCTGTTGACGCCCTGCTCGCGCCAGAACTGCTGGAACGAAAGGTCGGCGTTCATGAAGCGCCGCCGGTTGGTGTACTGGAACCCCCCGGTCAGCGACATCCACGACTGGCTGCGCCAGTCGAAGGACACCTGCGCCCCCGTGTACTCGCTGAGCGCCCAGTAGTACCCGATGTTGCCGATGTGCCGCCCCGTTCCCCGCTCGCCCCGGCCGGGGGCGTCCGTACGCACGATGTCGGTGATTTCGAACTCGGGGATCAGCACGCCGCTTCGCCGCCCCTTGGCTAGGTCCTGCACGATGAAGGGCAGGACGAAGACGGGGACGTTGCGGAAGTACAGGTACGCCGGGCGGCCGATCAGAACGCGGTTCCGGATCACCTTCATCCGGTCGACCTTGAAGTAGTACGCGGGCTCCTCGCGCTCGTCGGAGGTGAAGGTGCTGCTCGTGCCGTACACGCGCGCGCCCTGCTCCTCGGAGGTCACGTTGCCCTGCACGTACCAGGTGGCGCCCTCGTCGATGGTCGTCTTGGCGCCGCGCACGCTGGCCCGCTCGGCGGCCAGGTCGTAGTAGATCACGTCGCCGGTGATGTCCTGGCCCTCGCCCGTCACGTGGGGATTGCCGTAGATCTCGACGAACTTGCTGAGCTCGCGGTAGACGATGGAGTCGGTGGCGGTGAGCTCCGTCGACAGCCGGTTGACCACCGGGTTACCGCGCAGCCGCAGCGTGCGCTCGGCGTTGCGGAACTCGGCGCTGTCGGCCTGATACTGCACCGGCACGTAGCCTTCCAGCTTCAGCAGCTGGTCGATCACGCTGTCCTGCACGGTTTCGCGGCGGGCGGCGCTGTCGCGCGGCACCGTGTCGGCCTGCGGGCGCGGGCGCGCGGGCGCCTGCCCCGTGGGACGGCCGCGGGGGCTGGTGGGGATCTGCGCCTCGGCGGGCGCGGCGGCCAGCGCCAGGGCCAGCAGCGCCAGCCCGGGCGCCAGCGCGCGGGCCGCCACCATGTACCACTTGATCGACATCGGATTCAATCCCACGAAAGACCAGCTCATTCAGGCGCCCGCGGCGGCGTGCGCAAGGCGGCGGCGGGCCACCAGGCGCGACAGCACGATGCTCAGCTCGTACAGCAGGGTCAGCGGCACCATCATCATCAGCGTCACCGTGATCACGTCGCCCGGGGTGAGCACCGAGGCGACCACGGTGATGCCGGCGATGGCGTGGCGCCGCTTGGAGGCCAGGAACTCGGGCGTCACCAGCCCCATGGCCGACAGGATCAGGATGACCACCGGCAGCTCGAAGACGATGCCGAACGCCAGCAGCAGCCGCGTGACCATGGCCATATAGGGGCCCACGACGATGTTTTGTTCCAGGAACCGGGTCTGGAACCCCATCGTGAACTCCAGCGTCACCGGCAGCACGAAGCGGTACGCCATGTAGACGCCGCCCAGGAACAGGACCACGCCCAGGTACAGCGACGGCACGATCACCCGCTTTTCCGACGGCAGCAGCGCCGGGGCCAGGAACGCCCACACCTGGTAGATCACCACCGGCGACGCCAGCACCAGCCCCGTGGTGATCGCCAGCTTCAGGGTGACGAAGAACGGGTCGGTGGGGCTCAGGTACTTGAGCTTTTCGCCATGGAGGAACGGCTCGATCGGGTGGATGAGCAGCAGCATCACCCCCAGGCGGTCCACCAGCACGAACCCCGCGATGGAGCAGGCGATCACCGCCAGCAGGCTCCACAGGATGCGCCAGCGCAGCTCCTCGAGATGGTCGAGGAACGGCATTTCGCCGGGCTTGCCGCTCTGGAAGATTCCCATCGTTCCCTGAAAGAAAACCAGAGGCGGGCGCGGCCCTCCGCGCCCGCCGTGCTCGTCAGTTCCCCGCCTGCCCCGCGCCCTCGTCCTCGTCGTCGGCCCCCAGGCCGGGAAGCTCGAACTCGGGCTGCACCTTGCGGTACTCGCGCCGCGTCTGCTTGTCGCGCAGGTCGCGGAACTCCAGGAGGAACTCTTCCGGGTCCTGGAAGTTGCGGTAGACGGACGCAAAGCGCACGTAGGCGATGTGGTCGCGGCGCTTCAGCCGGTCCATCACCATCTCGCCGATCTCCTGGCTCCCCGCCTCGCCGCTCTCCCGCCGGTCAAGCTCGCGCTCGATCTCCTCGACGATGCGGTCGATCTCGGCCGGGGTCACCGGGCGCTTGGCCGTGGCGATCTGCAGGCTGGTCAGCAGCTTGCGCCGGTCGAAGGGCTCGCGCTCGCCATCGCGCTTCAGCACCTGCAGCGGCCGCTCCTCGATGTACTCGTAGGTCGTGAAGCGGCGCTCGCACTTCAGGCACTCGCGGCGCCGGCGCACGGCGCGGCCCTCGCGCACGCTGCGCGAGTCGACCACGCGGTCGTCGGTGTGGTGGCAGAACGGGCAGCGCACGGCCTAGAACCCCGCCGGGGCGCCCGGGTTCACCGGAGCTGCCTGCATCACCGGGTCCCCAGCCGCTGGAGCTCGGTGCGCGCCTCGGCCGCCTCGGGGCTGCGGGGGAAGCGCTGCACCACCTGGTTCAGCCGGGTGCGGGCCTGCGTGCGGTTGCCGCGCCCCAGCTCCAGCCGGCCGATGCGCAGCAGCGCCGCGGGCGCGCGGGCCGAGGTGGCGTACTCGCTCAGCACGCGCTCGTACGCGGTGATGGCGGCCGGCACGTCGCGCCCCTGCTCGTAGCTCTGCCCGATGTTGTACTGTGCGTCGGCGGCCAGCCGGTGCTCGGGGGCCGCGCGCAGGAACTCCTCGAACCCGCCCCGCGCCGTGGCGACCGACCCGCGCCGCAGCGCCGCCAGCGCCGCGTCGAACAGCTCCTGGGGATCCGCCGCTTCTTCCTGGGGCGCCGCGTCGGCGCGCTGGGCGGCGGCCTGGGCGCGCCGGGCCTCTTCGGCTGCGGTGTCGACCTGGCGGCGGAGTGCGCCCAGCTGCGCCTGGTTCTGCCCGCTCAGTTCCTGGATCTGCACCAGCTGGCGGTCGATGGCCACCAGCCGGTTGGCCAGGTCGCCGCGCAGCCTGACGTTCTGGTCGCTGAGGCTGTCGAGCATGGCCTCGGTGCGCGCGATCAGCACCGCCACCATGGAGTCCTGCCGGGCCTGCTGCGTGGCCATTCCCAGCTGCAGGTCGCGGATGTCCTGCTTGGTGGCGATGCAGCCGGCCAGCAGGGGAAAGGCGAGCGCCGCCAGCGCCGCGCGCCTCACCGCAGCTCCTGGGGCACCACGCGCACCTCGCCCGCCGCGATGGCGAACTCCACGCGGCGGTTGCGCGCGAACGCATCTTCGCCCTCGCCCTCGGCCAGCGGGCGCTCCTTGCCCAGGCTGACGGTGGTGAAGCGGTCGGCGTTCACGCCGTAGTTGGCCAGGTACGCGCGCACCGCCTCGGCGCGGCGCTGGCCCAGCGCCAGGTTGTACTCGGTGCTGCCGCGCTGGTCGGCGTGGCCCTCCACGCGCAGGCGGACGCCGGGGTTGGCCTGCAGCACGGCGGCCTTGAGCTGAAGGATCTCCGCCGCGGTGGGGGTGATCTCGTTGCTGTCGTACTCGAAGAACACGATCTCGGTGAGCACCTCGCGGGCACCCGCGGTTTCGCGCGCCAGGCGCTCGCGTTCCGTCCGCTCGCGCTCGGCGCGGTCGCGCTCGGCGGCCTCGCGCTCGTTGGCGATGCGGATGGAGTCCGCGCGCGCACGGTCGGCGGCGCTCTCGGTCGTCGCGTCCGGGGTGGGCGCGGTGGTGACGGCCGGGCGCTTCTTGCACGCGCCCAAGGCCATCAGGGGGACGAGGGCGATGACCACGGCGTGGCGAAGGTTCATTCGGTTTCTCCTGGCGTTGTGGTGCGGTACGTTTCGTGGGGTTCCCCCGCCCCCGGCCCCTCCGCCGCAAACGGCGCGGGAGAGGGGGGAACTTCATCGGGGTTCGAATGGGTGCCTCGCATGCCTCGGGAGCCCCCTCCCCCCGGCCCCCTTCCCCCGCTGCGCAGGGGAGGGGGAGACCTGAATTGTGCTCCGGCTGGTGTCGTGCACTCGACGCGGGCGAGGAACGGTGCGCTTCGGGGAGCCCGGCGCATGCCCCGGGCAGCCCTCTCTCCCCGGCCCTCTCCCCCGCAAGCGGGGGAAAGGGAGAATTCGATCGCGCTCCGGCTGGCCCCGCGCACTCGACTGGCTCCCTTCCCCCGCGCAGTTTGCGGGGGAAGGGCTGGGGATGGGGGGCGCCGGCCCGAGCACCGGGCCTGCCCACCCACGCCTCGACTCTGGTGTGTACCCCCTCTCCCACGCTGTTTGTGGGAGAGGGTCGCACGCGTGTCAGCGCGGCCGGGTGAGGGCCCCACGGCAGCCGAGGCCCACGCTTCCGTGACCGCTGCCGCGTCATGGCTGGTACGTGTCCCCGGTTAGATCCTTCGGCCCGGGAGGTCTATACTGCGGGCGAATCCGGCGCGCCTGGGCCTCAGGATGACAGACTATCGTCCCGCGCCCAGCCGCATCAGCGTCCCCGACCAGTCCGGCAGGCCGAACCCGCGGCCGCCGACCAGCTTGCGGACGTTGCCCGTCACCGTGTCGAGCACGAACAGCCCCCCGCCCTCGCGGTCCGGCGAGGCGAACACCAGGTGCCGGCCGTCCGGCGCCCAACTGGGATCCTCGTTCGTCGAGCGGTCGGTCAGCACGCGCGGACGTCCTCCATCCGCGCTCACCGCCACGATCTGCATCACCCCGTTCACCCGCGTGTGGTACGCGATCACCGGCCCCACCGGCGACCAGTCGGGCGAGGTGCTGTAGGCACGCCGGCCGTAGGTGTAGTCCGAGACCAGCCGCGGCTCGCCGCCCAGCGCCATCACGTAGATCTGCGGCTCGCCCAGGCGGTCGCTGACGAAGGCGAAGCGGCGCCCGTCCGGCGACCAGGTGGGCGACAGGTTGTCGTAACCCCGGCCGCGTGTGTGCTGCTGGAGGCCGCCAGCCCCGCCGATCGTCGCGATCTCCGTGTTCCCCGCCACCGTCGTCGCGAACGCCACCGTACGCCCGTCCGGCGCGTACGAGGGGGTGATGTTGATCCCCGCGCGGTCCGAGAGCAGGCGGTCCGTCCCCGTGGACAGGTCGCGCTCGTACAGCAGCGGCGCGTCCGCGCGAAAGCTGGTGTAGGCGATGCGCCCGCCATCCGGCGACCAGGCGGGCGAAAGCGCGATGGAGCCGTCGCTGGTGATGCGCGTCAGGTTCTCGCCGTCGCTGTCGACCGCGTAGATCTCCTTGCTGCCGCGTCCCTGCGTGACGAAGGCGATGCGCGACGCGGCCATCCCCGGCTCGCCCGTGGCCCAGCGCACCACCTGGTCCGCCGCGGCGTGGGCGGCCATCCGGAACCCGCGCGCGTCCGGTGACGGGATGGGGAACGTTCCCTCGCCCTTCTTCTGCCCGTAGACGGCGTCGTACAGCGTCAGCGTCAGGCTGGAGCCGCCCGCGCGCGGCGCGACGCTTCCCGCCAGCACCCAGTCGGCGCCGCGCTCGCTCCACAGGTCCAGGTTCACCGGCTCACCCGCGCGGGCGCCCGTCGCCTCGCGCACCTGGAAGCGGTCGCTGAACTGCAGGTCGCGCTGCACGATGGCGCGCACCGCCTCGCCCCCCGCCCCGCCGAAGGGCAGGACCACGAAGCCGGAGGCCGCCTGCGTTTCGTACGTCGTGCGAAGCTGCACCACCACGGAGTCCTGCGCCCGCGCCGGCGCGAACGCCGGCACGGCGGCGGCCAGGACCAGGAGCAGGCGCGCGGATCTTGAAACCACGGTCATCACGACATTTCGGGGGTGATCTCGACGCACACGGGAAGCTCTTCACCCCCGAACGCGGAGGGGAGCACGCCAAACGCCTTGCGGTTGCCGGCCTGCTCGGCCGCTTCCATCAGCGCGAGGCGAAAGGCCGCGCCGCCACGCACCCGCTCGGTGGAGATTTCGGCCACCGAGCCGTCGCGCATGATGCGGAAGCACACGTTGCCGCTGCCGCCCGACGCCGACTCCGGCGCGCGGAAGAAGCGCCGCACCTGCCGGACGATGTTGGTGCAGTACCCGGCCGTGGGGCAGCGCACGCCGCGGCTGCTGATGGTAAGCCCCTCGCCGCCGGGGCTGTTCGCGTCGGCGTTCCGCCCCGTCGCCGGCCCCGTCCGCGTTCCCTCGCCCCGCGAGCGGTTCGCATCGTTCCCCGTCCCGCTCTGCCCCGAGCCCGGGCGCGTCGCCGCCGGCCGGTTCGGTGTCGAAGGCGTGGTCCGGGGCGGCGTGGCCGGCGTCGTCCTCGGCGGCGCCGGAGTGGGGCGCGGCGGCGTGGGACGCGGGGGCGTCGGACGCTCCGGGGTCTTTCTAGGCTCGGGAGCCTTCTCAGGTTCCTTCGGCGCGCTCTTCTCCGGAACCGGCGGCGCGGGCTCCGGCTCCGGCGCGGGCGGCTCCGGCGCCGGCTCGGGTTCGGCCGCCGGAGGAGCCGGGTCCGGCGCGGCGGGGCCGGGCTCCTGGTTGGCCATGGCCTCGGGCAGCGGCTCGCCCGCCACGTTGGGCAGCTCCGAGACGATGTCCACCGCGTAGACCTTCACCTTCGGCGGCTTCGCATCGGCACCCGTGAACGCCATGAGGACCACGGCCACCCCGTGCAGCGCCAGCGACGCCAGCACGGGCCCGCGCATCCGGCTTCCCTCGCGGCGCCTGGCCATGGCTACCGCTGCCCCGGCTCGGGCTCGGCGATCAGGCCCACGGACGCCACGTCCGCCGCCTTCATCAACCCCAGCACCTGGATCACCTTGCCGTAGGGCACCCCGTCGTCGGCTCGAAGATAGACGCTGGTGGCGCCCTTCTCCTTCACCATCGCGGGAAACTGCCGCTCGAACTCGTCCAGCCGCACCGCCGCCTCGCCGATGAACACCTGGCCCGCCTTGTCGACCGTCACCGTCAGCCCCTCGTTGGAGGGGACCGACTGGGTGCGCGCCTTGGGCATGGTGATCTCTACCCCGCCCTGCATCATGGGCGCCGTCATCATGAAGATCACCAGCAGCGTCAGCGCAACGTCAACCAGGGAGGTGACGTTGATCTCGGCCGTGATGCCCGATTCCTGGCGGTTGCGGCGGCGCGGCACTAGATGCGCCCCTCGCGGGCCAGCGTGCCGATCAGCTCGCTGCTGATCCCCTCGAGCTCGCCCATGAAGCGGTTGAGCCGTCCCGTCAGGTAGGTGAAGGCCATGGCGGCGGGGATGGCGACCACCAGCCCGCCTCCCGTGGTCACCAGCGCCTCGGCCACGCCCGGCGCCACGGCGGCGATGCTGCTGGAGCCGGACTCCATCACGCCCATGAACGAGTGCATCACGCCCAGCACCGTGCCCAGCAGGCCCAAGAGCGGCGACACCGTGGCGATGATGGCCAGCCAGGCGATCCCCCCCGACAGGGCGTCGCGCTCCTCGCCCTCCTCTTTTTCCAGCACGATGCGAAGCACCTCCAGCTGCGCCGGAGAAAGGCCGCGCACGTCGCTTCCCGCCTTCATGGCACCGGGCCGCAGCTCGCTGAAGAAGCCCACGCCGCGCTTGAACACGCGGGTGAAGGGCGACTCCTTGAGCCCGCGCACCCACTCGTACGCCTCTTCCAGCCGCCCGGCCGACTCGATGCGGTCCAGGAACTGGTCGGCCTCGGCGTGAAGGCGGCGGAACTGCAGCATCTTCCAGACGATCAGCGTCCACGACACGACGGAAAAGATCGCCAGCACGCCCATGATCATCTTGGTGGACGGCGTGCCGTGGGCGATCATCTCCCACGTCGCGGAAAACTCGTTGGTCCCGGTCTGCATCAACCCTGGCGTGTAGTGGCGTGTGGTTCAGGCGTAATGTCTTCGGCCTCCGCGGCCTCGCGGTCCAGCTCGAACAGGTAGCGCACGGCATCCAGCACCCCGGTGCCGCGGCCGTTCCCGGCGGCGTGGCGCAGGTTGACCGTGGGCGCGTGGAGCACCTTGTTCACCAGCGCGCGGGTGAGCGCGTCGATGGCCAGCTGGTCTTCCGGCGACAGGTGCGCAAGCTGGCGCATGGCGCGCTCCACCTCGGCCCGGCGCACCTCTTCGCCGCGGTCGCGCAGGGCGCGGATGGTGGGCACCACGGCCAGCGCGGCGTACCACTGCCAAAAGTCTTCGACGCCCTGGCGCACGATGGTCTCGGCGGCGGGAAGCTGCGCGCGGCGGCGGCCCAGGTTGTCGTCGACGATGTGCTGAAGGTCGTCGACGTTGTACAAAAAGACGTTGGGCTCGTCGCCCACCGCCGGCTCCACGTCGCGCGGAATGGCGATGTCGATGAAGCACAGCGGCCGGCGTGCGCCTCCCGGCAGCGCCGCCCGCAGCCGCTCGCGCGTGACGACGGGATGGGGAGCCGCGGTGGAGCAGACCACGATGTCCACGTCCGCCAGCGCGGCGCCGAACTCGTCCCACTGGATGGCCCGGCCGCCACACTTTTCCGCCAGCTCCCTGGCCCGCTCGAAGGTGCGGTTGGCCACGATGGCGGTCCGTACCCCCTCGTCGCGCAGGCACTGCAGCGTCAGCTCGCTCATCTCGCCCGCGCCAAGGACGAGGGCGCCGCGCCCCTTCAGCGAGCCGAAGATCTTCTTGGCGAGGTCGACGGCCGCGGTGGAGACGGAGGCCGCGCCCCGGCCCAGCCCCGTCTCGCCCCGCACCCGCCCGCCGATGGAGAACGCGCTCTGGAAGAGGCGGTGAAGGGCCTGGCCCACCACGGCCCCGTCCTCACCCGCCACCTCGCGCGCGGCCGCGTAGGCCTCCTTCACCTGCCCCTGGATCTGCGGCTCGCCCAGGATCATGCTGTCCAGCCCGGACGAGACGCGGAACAGGTGCTCTACGGCCACCCGGTCGCGGTGCACGTACAGGTGCCGCGCCGCCTCGCCTACGGTCATCCCCACGCGCGCGGCCAGCAGGTCGCGCGCAAGCTCCACCGCGTGCGACCCCTCCGGCGCGGCCAGGTACACCTCCGTGCGGTTGCAGGTGGAAAGGATGACCGTTTCCGCCGACTCGCGGGCGAGCGCCAGCAGGGCATCCGGAAGCTCGGCGCGCCCGAAGGCGAACCGCTCCCGGAGCTCGATGGGCGCCGTCCGGTGGCTGGCTCCTACGACTGCGACAGGCATCGTGCGATGGCCCGTTCCACTTCTTCGTCCCGGCCCTGGATCGCCAGGTCCAGGAACTCGGGGGTGATCAGGCTGAACCAGAAGGCCCGCCGGCGGGCCTCGTCGCCTGCCCAGCGCGCCTGGACGTCGGCGCGCGCCTCCGCCAGCCGCCCCGCCGCGCGCCCCAGCCCGGCGGTGACCACGTCGTCCAGCCGCTCGCCGATGCGCCGGGCCAGCAGGGGCGACGCGCCGCCGGTGGAGATGGCGACCACAACCTGCTCCCGGCGCAGGTGCGAAGGCACCTGGAAGTCGGACTCGCCGCCCTCATCCGCGCGGCTCACCAGCGAGCCCGCCCGGCGCGCATCGTCCGCGACGGCCGCGTTCACCTCGGCGGAGTTCGTCGCGGCGAAGACCAGGTGGAATCCCTCCACGTCCACCGGCCGGTACGCGCGGGGGAACCAGGTCAGCTCGTGGCCGTCCACCGCTGTCCGCAGCTCCTCCGACACCGCGGGCGCCACGATGACTGGCGCGCCGCCGGCATCCACCAGGCTCGCCACCTTGCGCGCCGCCACGGCCCCGCCGCCGACGACCAGGACGCGAAGCCGCGCCACGTCGAGCATCACGGGATACGCGCTCACAGGAAGCCCGCGCCCGTGTTCTCGCCGGCGCGCAGCAGCAGGTACGCAACGACGACGATCGCGAACCCGATGACGGACGCCATCGCGCCGTGGCGGGGGTGCCGCGCGCCGCGCCCGCGCGCCGCCAGGGCGACGACGAACACCAGCCAGGTGACTACCCCCCAGACGACTTTGGGGTTTCCCGCGCCCATCCCCGGCCCGAAGCGGTGCGACCACGCCCACCCCAGAAGCAGCGCCGCGGTCAGGAACGGCAGCCCCGCCAGCAGCGCGCGAAAGCCGATGCGGTCGAGCGTATCCAGCGGGGGAAAGAAGCGGAACACCGCGCCGAAGCGCTTGCCCTTGAGCTCGCGCCACTGCAGCAGGTACATCAGCCCCGCCGCGAAGGCGATGGTCAGCCCCGCGTACCCCACCATCGCCAGGACCACGTGCAGGACGAACCAGGGGCCGCGGTACACCTGCTCCTGCGCGCCCGCGCCCGGCGCCAGCCCCACGGCTTCGGCCACGGCGGCAAGCGCCGCGGCGACGGGAACCAGGACCAGCGAGAGCGGGCTCGTGCGCGTCGACGCCAGGACCAGCGAGCCCAGGGCGATCAGCAGGGCCAGCACGGAAAGCGACGGGCCCAGCCCCACCAGCGGCAGCTCGTGGTGCCGCGCGGCGAAGGCGCCCAGCGCGGCGCCGTGCGCGCCCACGCCCAGGGCCAGCGCGGGGGTGGCCGCGCGGGGGGCGCCGTGGCCGCCGCGCGCCATCGACAGCCCCAGCATTCCCGCGGTCGTCGCGTACAGCAGCAGCGCCACGGTGTGAAGCGCCAGCGTCGGGCTCATCGCCGCCCCACCGCAAGCAGAGGCGCCCTTCCCGGGGGAAGGGCGCCGCGATCACCACCCGTCCGTCCCGCCACGGTCCGCACCGTCACGGCATGCGCGCCACGCGGCGCACCGGAAGCCCCACCCGGATGGAGGGCTGGGCCAGGTGCGTCACCCTCACCGATGCCGTGCGTCCCGTGACCTTCACCACCTGCATGCGGGCGACGGACACCTCGGGGCGGGTTCCCCAGTCGCGCCCCCGCGGCGGCGCGTAGGCCTCGAACACGTCGCCGATGCCCACGCCCGCGTCGCGGCCCACGTCCAGGAACAGGATGGACTCGGTGCGCTGGATGGGGCTGGGCACGCCGAAGCCCAGGATGCGCCCCTGCAGGTCGGCATCCACCGGGCGCGACCGCGCCGTCACGGCGATGGGAAAGCGCTCCCACGGCACGGCGATGTCGTTGGGCGCCACGCGATCGAACATCCCCACGATCACCACCGTGGCCGTCGACCCGTCCAGCGCCGCCACCGTTCCCACGCCCGTGGGCTCGTACACGCGGCCGGAGCCGCGGATCTCGCGGTCCCTGCGCAAAAAGTGGAGCCGGTCGCCCACTCGCACGGCGGCGGGGTCCACCACCACGAACACGCGGTCGTACAGATTCAGCTGGCCGGGCACGCGCCCCTCCACCACCGACTCGTACAGCGGCTCGGTCAGGCGGCCCACCGCCCGCACCTCGCCTTCGCGCGCGAGGAACGAGGCACGGTAGAAGTCGCCCTGCAGCACCTCGGCGGCCTCGCCGCGCGCGCCGAACTGCACGCGCGGTCCCTGCGGCTGCTCCTGCACGGGCCCGCCGAACGCCGGCTCGCCCTGCATCCCCGCCGGCAGCACCAGCCGTTCCGAGGGGTAGATGCGGGCGGGGTCCTCGACCACGTCGGTGTTCAGCCGGAAGATCTCCGGCCACAGGAACGGGTCGTTCAGGTAGGCGCGGGCGATGTCCCACAGGGTTTCGCCCGGGCGCACCACGTGCACGCGCGCGGGCTGCTCGTCCTGCGCGGCGAGTGGAACGGCCGCGAGCAGGCCCACGGCGGCGATGACGGATGCGGCTTTTCTCACGAGACCCCGAGGGTTGTGCGTGAGGACGTGGGATTCACCGGAAGCTGCCGGAGAGGGCCGCCCAGGAGGCCGGCGTTCCCGCGTAGTGTAAGGCGCCGCCTTGCCGAAAGCAAGGCGAATCGCTCGATCCATGCGTTTGCGGCGCCTCTGCATCCGCCCCGCGTCGCAGCCGGAAAACAGCGCCGCCCGCCGCACGGATGCGGACGGGCGGCACGGGTGCTCCGGGCGGGGGCCGCGTTCAGGTGCGGGCCACCACCTCGCGCGACAGGCGGTACATCTCGGCCGCGCGGTCGTGGTTGCCCTTGCGGTCGTAGGCGATGCCCATGGCGTAGTACGCCTTGCCGTTCTCCGGCGAAAGCTGCACGGCCATCTCCAGCGCCTGGATGGCGGCGTCGGACTCGGCCATCTGGTTCAGCGCCTCGCCCAGGATCAGGTAGGCGCCGCCGTGGTCCGGGTCCAGCTCCACGGCGCGCCGCAGCTGGGTGGCGGCCGCGGCGTACACGCCCTTCTTGTACAGCGTGTAGCCCAGCAGGTAGTTCACCTCGGGCGAGTCGGCGGCCAGCTTGAGCGCCTTGCGAAGCTCCTTCTCGGCCGGCTCGTACTTGCCCAGCGCGAACAGCGCCGACCCCATCCCCAGCACCGCGCGCAGGTTGTCGGGCTGCCCGGCCACGACGGTGCCGAACGCCTCTGCGGCGTCGGCGTGGCTGCCGGCGGCGCTCAGCGACTCCGCGCGCTCCAGCCGGGCCAGCCACGCGTCGGGCGAGGCGTCGCCGCCGCCCGCACCCGCGGGCGACTTGCGCGTGCGCTTGCGGGCCGGCTCGACGGCCTCCGTCTGCCCATCCTGCTGTGGAGCTTCGTCCTCCGCCTTCGTCATCCGAGCCGTTCCGCTTTCAGTTCCACGGGGGGCCGGTCCTTCCGTCCCTTCGCTCCCACCCACCGCCGCCGTGCCTACGGCCGCGTTTCGTCCATCACCCACCTGCAGTACGGCGCCAGCCCGTCTTCCACCGGCGCCACCACCAGTTCCGGAACCTGGTACGGGTGCAGCTCCGGCAGCCGCTCCTTGAGCCGGGGCACGTTCTCCCGGCGGGTCTTGATCAGCAGCAGCACCTCGGGATCGGCGTGCACCTGCCCTTCCCAGCGGTACACCGAGGTGAGGCCGGGAACCAGGTTGGCGCAGGCGATCAGCCCTTCGTCCACCAGCGCGCGGGCGATCCGCTCGGCCGTCGCGGGGTCGGGCGCCGTGCTGAAGGCGATGACGATCCTCGAGGCCTCTTCGCCACTCACAGCGGAAGCTGAAGCTCCGGCGAGCCTTCGCCCTCGCCCGTCAGCTCGGCCAGCGTCTGCCTGGCGTGGCTGATGTGGCGCTGCGCGTTTGGCGTTTGCGGGGGCCGCGCCAGGAACGCCCGCAGGTGCGCCACGGCCTGGTCCTGCTGCCCCTGCTGAAGCAGCAAAAAGGCGAGGCCGTAGTGGGCGCCGGACGCGTGGGGCTTCAGTTCCAGCACGCGGCGGTAGGTCTTCAGCGCCTCGTCGGTCATGCCGATGCGCGTGTACGTCACCGCGATCTGCTGCAGGACGTCGGTGTCGTTGGGGCTTTCGCGGAGCGCCAGCCGAAACGAGGTAAGGGCCTCGTGGTACTTCTCCTGGTGGAGCAGGACCGTGCCCTCCTCGTAGTAATCCGGCTCCCGCTCCTGCGAGCCGGAGCGGCCGCCGATCAGGTTCGTGAACCAGGACATAGCCACGAAGTGGAGATGCGAGAAGGACTTGTCTGTGGGCCGCTGAGGCGCGGCTCGGACCGCCGGCGGGACGCGCTCGGCGCGGCGCGCCGGCCGCGCCCCGAAGGTTCCCAAGCTACTGGCGAAGGGCCGCTCCCGCAACCGAGCGGAGCGCGTGTCAGCCCCGCCGCGAGGGGCCCAGCTGCACCGGCCGCCCGGGCGCCGCGGCCACCACCACGTCCTCCTGCTCCAGCATCACCTGCGCGCCCAGCCCACGCAGCCGCGCGGCCGTTTCGGCGTCCGCGGGGTCCACCAGCAGGCGGGCGCCCGGCGCCAGCACCCGCAGCGCCTCGCGGAGCCGATCGTCGCCCGCCCCGCTCGTGAGCGCCGCGCCGCGCATCGCCCCGTCGCGAAAGGGCAGCGCGGCACCGGCCCTCACCCGGCTGACCCCCGGCTCCATCGCGGGAGGCGTCGCGGAGCCGGCACCGACCGCGACGACTTCCACCTCGGGCACCAGCGTCGCGAGGGCCGCCGCGTGACGCCCCCCGGGACCCTCCAGCATCACCAGTCCCCGCGCCCCGGCCAGCCCCATCAGCGCGGCGAGCTTCACCGGCGCCTCCGGGTCGTCGGCGGGTGGGTCGGCGGGGACATCCGCCCCTGTCGCGGAACCGAGGGAAAGGTGGGCGACGCCGCCGCCGATGGCGTAGGTTTCGCGGCAGTTGGCGCAGCCCAGCCGTCCCTCAACCACGCGGCGCTCCTCCAGGCGGTCGGCCTGCACCAGCAGCCCGAACCCGGGTCCGCAGCGCGGGCACGTGAGGGCGTCCGTCAGCAGGATGTACATCGCAGCCTACCAGGTAGGCTTAAGGGAGTACTGCGCCCACTGGTTGGGGGTTTCCCAAACCTTTACGTAGACCAGGTTCTGGCCCTCGGGCCCTAGGCGCGCCTGCATCTCCTGGAAGATCCACCGCGCCTGGTTCTCGGCGCTGGGCTCCAGATCGGTGAAGGGCGGGACGTCGTTGATGTTCCGGTGGTCCAGCTCGTTGGCGATGGCGCGCAGGTGGCGCTTCGCGTCGCCGAAGTCGAACGCCATGCCCCCTTCGCCCACGTCTTCGAAGGCCAGGCCGGCCTCGACGACGTAGTGGTGGCCATGGAGGTTTTCGCACTTTCCCTTGTAGTCGCGAAGGAAGTGCGCGGAGTCGTACGAGGCCTTTACGTTCAGCAGGAACATGGGCTTTCAGCCGGCTGCTTCTACGGCGATGCTGGGGATTTGCACGCCCGGGGGCTGCGACACCGCGAACACCACGGCGCGCGCCACGTCTTCGGGGCGCATCATGGACGCGCGCGACGGAAGGTCGGCGCGCTCGTCCGGGTTCACGGGGTTCCACAGGGGCGTGTCGGTGGCCGCCGGCTCCACCAGCGTGGCGCGCACGCCCGTTCCGCGCAGCTCGGCCAGCAGCACCTCGTGCAGGCCGCGCAGGCCGAACTTGGAGGCGGAATACCCGCCGTTCTCCGGAAAAGCCACGCGGCCGGCGACGGAGCCCAGGTGAATGAAGTGCCCGGTGCCGCGCCGCAGCATGGGCGGCAGAAAGGCGCGGATCATCAGGAACGGGCCGCGCAGGTTGGCGGCCAGCATCCGGTCGAAGTCCGCGGGGTCGGCGCGGTCCAGCCGCGCGAGCGAAAAGGCCCCCGCGGCCCCGACGATCAGGTCGGGCGCGTCGCCGAGCAGCTCGGCCACGTAGGTGGCGAGGGTGTGCACGCCCTCGTGGGTGCCCACGTCGGCGGGCATGGCGTGGCCGCCCACCTCGGCGGCGGCGCGTGCCAGCGGCTCGGGCGAGCGCGCCACCAGGCCCACCCAGGCGCCCGCGGCCGCAAGCTCGCGCGCCACCGCCAGCCCGATGCCGCTGGAGGCCCCCGTCACCAGCGCCGTCTTTCCCTTCAGCCCCTCCATCCCGTTCCCCTGAGCCGGTTCTGGCATTGGATGATGATGTGGTTGGTGGAGGAAAGGTGCTGCCGATCAATGGACGAACACTCACCGTGCAGACGTTCGGACTTCCAGCCGGGGGAGGCCTGGATCGGCGCATTCCGCGGCGCCAGACCAACCCTCGCGCACCCAACCCTGAAGTGTCCTAGTCCCTGCCCCGCACCAGCCGCAGGAATTCTTCGCGCGCGCCCAGGTCGCTCAGGAACACGCCCTTCATGGCGCTCGTGATCGTGCGCGAGTTCTGCTTTTCCACGCCGCGCATCATCATGCACAGGTGCGCGGCCTCGATCACCACGCCCACGCCCTGCGGCTCCAGCACGTCCATCAGCGCGCGGGCAATCTGCTCCGTCAGCCGCTCCTGCACCTGCAGCCGGCGCGCGAAGATCTCCACCACGCGCGGCAGCTTGCTCAGCCCCACGATCTTGCCGTTGGGGATGTAAGCCACGTGCACCTTGCCGAAGAACGGCAGCATGTGGTGCTCGCACATCGAATACATCTCGATGTCCTTGACGATGACCATGTTGTGATGGTCTTCGTCGAAGATGGCGTCGCCCACGGCGTCCTGCACCGACAGGGCGTAGCCGCGCGTCAGCCAGCGCAGGCTCTTTTCCACCCGCTCGGGGGTCTTCAGCAGGCCGTCGCGCTCGGGATCTTCGCCCAGGGCCTCGAGCATGCCCTTCACCAGGCCCGCGAACTCCGCGCCGGTGTGGCCCGCCGCTTCCGTTCCGTCCGACATCTATTCTCCCGAATATTCCGCGGAGTTCCGCGGGGTTTCCCAAAGTGTCAGCTTCACCAGCCGGCCGGCGGGTACGACCGGGGCAAGCCGGTGCCACAGTGCTACGACCAGGTTTTCCGTGGACGGGATCACGTCCCGCAGCCAAGGCACGTCCAGGTTCAGGTTGCGGTGGTCAAGGTCTGCCACCACCGCCTCGGCGGCGTCGCGCAGCAGGCCCAAGTCCACCACGTACCCCGTATCGGGGTTCGGCTGGCCCTCGACCGTCACGTCGAGCTCGTAGTTGTGGCCGTGCCAGTTGGGATGGTTGCACGGGCCGAACACGCGGCGGTTCTCCTCGTCGGAGAAGGCCGGGTTGTGCAGCCGGTGCGCCGCGCTGAAGTGCAGCCGGCGAGTTACGCGAACCGTTGCCACGCGTGCCTGGGAGCCGGGGTGAATGCGAAGAAAAGGCCAGCCCCGCGGGGCGGGGCCGGCCTGAACCGGGCGGCAACGGGAAGGATTTTTGAAGCCATGTCAGGGACATGTTGCGGTGGCTTCTCCGCGGCGTTCCGCCTTCCCCTGCGGGCGTGGCGTCTGCCGCAAAAGGCAGCCCCGGCTTCAAAAGTGTTGGCTCAAAAATTGTGCTTCCCGCTACCTCCAGACGGTGCTGAAGATAAGGCACTCGCCGAGTTCAGGTCAAGGATGGCGGTACCGGCCGCGGCGGGGAGTTCCTCCGGGTTTCCCCAAGCCGTTGCGCGCCATGCGGATGAGCATAGCTTTCCGGGCTCACGGACCATCGGAGGCACGCAGTGGAGCAGCAGATCCTGGAGCTGATCTCGGGGCGAGGGCACCGGCTGACCCAGCCGCGCCGCGCCGTGGTGCGTGAGATGGCGCGCGCAGGTGGGCCCGTCAGCGCCCGCGCGATCCACGAGGCGCTGGCGGCGGCGGAGACCGACCTGGCCACCGTCTATCGGACCCTTCACTGGCTCGTGGAGCTGGGCGTCGCGCGGACGGTGGTCACGGGTGGCGCGGAGCGGTTCGAACTCGTGGCGGACGACCGCCACTCGCACCACCTGCGCTGCGACGCCTGCGGCACCATCCGCACGGTGTCCGTCTGCGGCCTGGACCGCGCGGTGCTGGAGCGCATCGAGCGCGAGTACGGCTTCGCGGTAGACCACCACCGGCTGACCTTTCACGGCCGCTGCGCCGGGTGCCGCCCCTAGTTGCGAAAGACTTGCAACAAGCCCTCCGATCCGTTATCCTTGCCGCCCCGGAGCGCACGTCGCGCTCCGGGGCGTTCTTCTTTTCCGCACGAGTACGGGTTTTTCGATGAGCACCACTCCCGCGCGCGCCCGCACGGCGCCTGCGTTCGGCTGGGCGGCTGCGCTTCCGCTGCTGTGCTCGGTCCATTGCATCGCCGCGCCGCTGCTCACGGTCGTCGCGCCGGCGTTCGCGATCGCCCCCGCCGCGGAGCACGCGGTGCAGTTCGCCTCGGCCGTGCTGGCGGCCGCCATGGCGTGGTCCGGGCTTCGCGCCCACGGCCGTACGATTGTCCTCGTGCCGATGGCGCTGGGGATGGGCGTGTGGGCAGTGGCGGAGACGATCGGCGTCGCGGGTGGGGCCGAGCAGGCGGCGCACGTGGCGGGCGGGCTGATCCTGGCCGCGGGGATGCTGTGGAACGGCCACCTGCGGCACCAGGCCTCGTGCCACCACTGCGGCTGCCCCGCGCACCACGACTGAGTTCCGGCGGGCAGGGATCGGGGGAGAGGGGGACCTGAACTCGGCTCCGAGTGGTTTCGTGCACTCGCCGCGGGGGAGGAAAGGTGCGCTTCGGCGAGCCCGGCGCATGCCCCCGGCAGCCCTCTCTCCCCGGCCCTCTCCCCCGCAAGCGGGGGAAAGGGAGAATTCGATCGCGCTCCGGCTTGCCCCCGTGCACCTCGACCGTGCCTGCAGTGCGCGAAGGCGGACTTCGGGCCGTCGTTGCCGCGAATTCATTCGCCCCAGCGAGGCCGGGGCGCCGGCGTCAGTTCACCCGGACGGGGATCGAGGGCGAGCCGTAGTCGACGGCGCCCGCGGAAATGACGTCCACGCGAAGCGTGGTGTTGCCGCGGCTGCGACCGACCAGCGTCCCCGACGTCCCATCCGTGCCCTCCCAGGCCGCTACCTGGCTGTTGACCACCGTCACCCGGATGGATTGCGACAGGCCCAGGCCCACCGGGACCCCCGCGGCACTCAGCAGCACCACCTCCAGGTCGCGCTCGGCGCCCTGGTTTACGGAGAGAGTACCCGTGACGCCCGTGGCGCCGACGGTGACCAGCGCAGTTCCGCCCGCGTCCTCGATTACCAGGCCGGCCACCGCCTCCCCGCCGCCGGTGATGTCGGAGCAGGCGGAGGCGGCGAAGAGCAAGGGAATCAGCGCGAACCTCCGGCGCATCGTCATGCTGATCATGGGTGGCGTTGTCCGGTTGAGGCGTCGTTGCGAACGGAGCTTCGTACCGAAAGAAGCCGTCGCGCGTTCCCAAAATCAAGCCCCGGCGCGTACGAGAAAGCCGGCGGCGGCCCCGCGAGGGACCACCGCCGGCTCGTGTTCGTCCGCTACGCGTTCTAATTCCTGTCGCCGGAGTCGGCGCGCTCCTGCCGGGGCGTATCGTTCCCCCGCTCGCGCGATTCGCGGCGCGCGCGGTTGCCGGACTCGCTGCCTCCGGTGGAGGCGCGAGGCGTCAGGCGCCGGTTGGGCGTATCCCACTGCCCGTCGGTGCCGGCCCGGCCCGCGCGCCAGCGCTCGCCCAGCGTGGGCTGCGGGTCGAACGGGTGGCCGTACTTCTTGTCGAGGTAGAAGTTGGCCACCTTGGCGCCCAGCGGGGCCGCCGCGTCGCCGTGAAGCCCGTGCTCCACGATCACCGCCACCACGATGTCGGGGTGGTTGTCCGGCCGGCCCGCGAAGCCCACGAACCAGCCGTGGTCGTCGCCCTGCGGGTTCTGCGCGGTGCCCGTCTTTCCGTACAGCTTGTAGCGCGCCAGGCTGGACTGCAGGGCGGTGCCCTGCTCTTCCGTCACCAGCCGCAGCCCCTCCCACAGCGCCTGCAGCCCCGTCGCGTCGATCCCCAGGTCGATGCCTTCGCCACGGTCGATGGTGTCGCCCGCGACCAGGCGTGGCGCCGGGGCGGTGCCGTTGCCGGCCAGCGCGCTGTACACGTACGCCATCCGCAGCGGCGTTTGCGAGTTGGGGCCCTGCCCGATGGCCAGGCTCATCACGTCGCTGGGCACCGGCGGCACGCCGAAGTGCTCCTTGTACCAGTCCAGCCCCGTGGGGAAGATGCCGGGCTTTTCGGCGGGCAGGTCGATGCCCGTCTGCTTGGTGAAGCCCAGCCGCACGCCCGCGCGCGTCAGCTCGTTGAGGCCGATGCGGATGCCTACCTGGTAGAAGTAGACGTTACACGACTCCTCGATGGCCCCGGCCAGGTCCACATTTCCGTGCCCCTGCCGGTTCCAGCAGCGCGAGTACCGCCCCGCGTATGCCATGCCGCCCGTGCAGGAGATGGGCATCCGCGTACCCGCCTTCAGGATGCCGCGCTGCACGCCGATGGCCGCCGTGATGGTCTTGAAGGTGGACGCCGGCGGGTACTGCGCCGAGATCGTCCGGTTGTACATCGGCAGGCGCGGATCGGTGTTCAGCGCGCCCCACAGCCGCGGCGGAATGCGGCCCACGAAGGCGTTGGGGTCGTACGTGGGGTGGCTGTACAGCGCCAGGATTTCGCCCGTGCTGGGCACCATCGCCACCACGGCGCCCTTCATGGTGTCCGGGAAAATGCTGTGCGTGTACTCCTGCAGGTCCAGGTCCAGCGTCAGCTTCATGGAGTTGCCGGCGACGGGGGCCTGCGCGCCCACGGTGGAACGCGGGTCCACCACGCGACCCTTTGCGTCCACCTCCACGAAGCGTGCGCCGTCGCGGCCGGCCAGGACCAGCTCGTACTGCTTTTCGATCCCCGCCTGCCCGATCAGCCGCCCCTGCTTGTAGCCGGCCTGCCGGAACTCCGGAAGCTCCAGCTGCTCCTTGGTAATCTCGGTGACGTAGCCCGACAGGTGGCCGATGGCGGCGCCCGCCGGGTAGTAGCGCTGGGGCCGCTCCACCACCATCAGGTTGCTGAACGCGGCGCGGCGCTCCTCGATGGCCGCGGCCTGCGAGAAGGTGGCGCGGTTCGTCACCTCCAGCAGGTCGTGCGGGCGGCGATTGCGCTTGGCCATCAGCGTTTCGATGTCGCTGGCGGCCAGCCCCAGGAACGGAGCCAGGTCGTTCAGCGTCTGCAGCACCACCGCGCTGTCGCCCGGCAGCACGGCCAGCGAGTACGAGGTGATGCTGGTGGCCACCACGTCGCCGTTGCGGTCCAGGATGGTGCCGCGGGGCGCCGGGATGGGAATGCCCCGCAGGCGGTTTTCCTCGGAACGCATGGCGTACTGCTCGCCCGCCACCACCTGCGTGTGGAAGAAGGCGGTGAGCAGCATCGCGACGACGAACGTTACGGCGAACAGCGCACCCAGGCTGCGCCGCTGGCGCGTATCGCGCTGAAAGAGCTTCATCTTGCGTCGTACGTTGGATTTCCCACGTGTCGGCCGGGGTTCGGCCCGGGGGATGGATAGCAAGAGCCGCGCCGGTCGTCCCCCGTTCAGCCGCGGTGGAATCCCCCGCCCCGCGCCACCTGCCGGCCTCGGCGAACCACGAGCGCGCGCACCCCGTCCACCAGGTCCAGCAGCGTGTCGACGTCCACCGGCGGTGGCGGAACGGGAGTCGTGTCGTCGAGCTCCACGTGCCCCGCCGGATACGAGCGCGCCGCCCAGGCCAGGGCCGCCCGCTCGGCCGGGGACAGGGGGAGGCGCGGGGTGCGTTCCAGGAAACGGCGGACGGCGTCGCCCCGACGTGGGCGGGTGTCGCCCGCCAGCAGCAGCGCCGCGGTGCACAGCCTGACCAGGTCGTCGCGCACGCGGCGCACCCACGCGTCCGACCCCTCTTTGAGGCTCCGCACGACTTCCGCGCTGCCTTCGTCGACGCGGTCCAGCAGCCGCGACGTGCAGAACCGTGCGTCGTCGGGGGTGAACGGGACCGCGGGGAGGTGCGTGTGCGGGGGCCAGAGCGGCACGGCGTCGTCCAGCGCGTCCACCAGCATGGGCGTGCGGCAGCCCTGGCGCAGGTCCTGGAGCGAGACGGACCACACGCCGACATCCACGCCGGTGCGCGCCGCCACCTCTTCGGCGATCGCCTCGGCGTGGCCGGCCTGGGGCTCGCGGTCGGGGGGCAGCCGGCGCCAGATCAGCAGCACGTCCACGTCGGAGTCGGGACGCGCCTGCCGCCGCGCCTTGGAACCGAACAGGACCGCGTGCACCAGCTCGGCGCGCACGCGCTGGCGCACCTGCGTCACCAGCTCGGCGACGGCGGCGCGCTCCCGCGCGTCCAGGCAGCCGTCGACCTCCCGCTCGTCCCCCTCGCTCACGCCTCTCCCGTCCCGCATCCGCGCTCCCGTGCATGGTTCGCCGGGGCGGGCGCAAACCGCGTTCCGAGTGACGCTTCGCGATTAGCGCGCCGGTTGGCGGTGCAGTCCGCGAAGGCGGACTTCGGGCCGTCGTTGTCGCGAATTCATTCGCCCCCGCACAGCCGAGGCCTCGGCTACGGTGACCGCTGCCGCGCCCTGGCTTCGTGCCCGCCGCGGCTAGATCCTTCGGCCCGCGACGATCCGTGTGCGGGCTGGTTCGGTGCGCCTGGGCCATGACAGGCTTTAGGGCGTCGTCGGGCTTGGGAGCGTCGTCTGACCTAGTGGACCCACCGGATCGGGAATTAGCGAAGGCCCGGGAGAGCGAGTCTCCCGGGCCTTCGTGGCCTCCCCTGCCCGATCGGTGGATCAGAACCGCAGCAGGGCCGCGGCGCCGCGGAGGTCGGCGATGGCGTTGGCGTCGGCGAACTGGATCTCCGCCTCCTGCTGCTGGGCCAGCCGCACCATCTCCTCCATCACGTCCACCTGCTCCAGCGACTCCGACCCGTCGTACGGGCAGCGGCTGACGTCGCGGACGAAGACGAAGCCGCACTGGCTGCAGCGCACGCCCTGGATCTGCCCGTCGCGCGGCAGCACCAGCGTGTCGACCTTGCCCTCCTGCAGCGCCGTGAGCGTGCCCTGCACCCCGGCCGTGGCCAGGTAGTCGTGGGCGGCGCGGTCGCGCACCTGCTCCAGCAGCTCGCGGTCGTGCCGCTCATGGTCGGCGCGCAGGTGCGGCTCCAGCCGGGCCAGCACCTCCGACGCCGCCTGGTCCACCGGCATGGGACCGGTGTGCCCGATCATCTGCTGCACGTTGTCCGCAAGGAATTCGCGGAACCGGGCGACGTTCTCGTCCGTACCCAGCAGCACCAGGCTGGCGGGATGGAAGCGGTGCACGAACTTCTCGACCTCGGTGGCGAAGTCCTTGAAGAAGTGCTTCATCTCCTCGCGCTTGCGCCGCTGGTAGCGCGTCTGCGAGTAGCCGCCCGCCTTGACGTTGCTGGGCACCGGCAGCGGGTCGCCCCGGAACTCCAGCTCGTCGAGCAGCGTTCCCAGGTACACGCTGAGAATGCGCACGTGCTCGCGGTCCAGCAGCACCACGCCGTAGTGCTCGTACGTGGTCAGCACCTGCGCCAGCGGACCGATCACCGGGCGGTCGCTGACCACCATCCGGTTCTGCACCGACACGGGAAACTGCAGGGCCTCGAACCAGTCGCCGCCCACTTCGGCGTAGATCACCACGCCGCGGTTCTGCTCGTCGAACTCGTTTTCGCACCAGCCGAGGATGCGCTCGTACAGGCTCCCGACGCCCGTCTCGCTTCCGCTGCCGGTGGGAATGGTGATGTTTTCGAGCTCGGCGAAGTCGCCGCGCCGCTGCCCCAGGAACACGAGGTGGTTTCGCTTGTTGTTGCTGTCGACCGACATGTCGAGGAACAGCGACAGCACCGGCTTGTCCCCGTCCTGGCGCTGAATCAGGCGTTCGAGATCCTGTCTGCTGATCATGGGCTGCACCGTTGATGGTTCGAAGAGCCTGCGGCACCGGACCGCCGCGGTGCCGAGGCCGTTTGCAAGAACGCTGCCGCCCCGCCCACCCCGCGCGATGCCGCCCGCGCGGGTTCCATCCGGCGCATCCTGCCCTCGTGCAAGCACTTGCAGCGTATCGACACCTCGCCGCGCCGATCCTCGTCCGCCGACCGGTGTACGATCATGCAGCAGCGAGCGGCGCGCACCCGGCGCCCGCCAGCGTGGCATTTGCACGCGATCTCTCCCAGGTGGCGGGAACGCGTGGACGAGGGAGCGATGATGATGGCGACGACGACGGAGCCGGACCTGCAGGCCTGCTGGGACGATGCGTTCAGCTGGGACGACTACCTGAACCGCGAGGTGGTGAAGCACGCAGGGATGTGGAAGGGCACCTGGCAGCGCGCCCGGGCGCCGGAGTGGGCCGTGCAGCGCGGGCAGGAGATCGGCGGGCGGTGGCGGATCCTGGTGATCTCCGAGGACTGGTGCGGCGACGCGTTCAACACCATCCCCTGGGTGGCGCGCCTGGCCGAAGCGCTTCCCCGGGTGGAGCTGCGCGTGGCCAAGCGCGACGAGAACCCGGAGCTGATGGATGCGTTCCTGACCAACGGCTCGCGCTCCATTCCCATCGCGATCGTGCTGCGCGAGGACGGGACGGTGGCGGGGCACTGGGGCCCGCGCCCGGCGGAGTTGCAGGAGTTCGTGCTGCGAGAAAAGCGGGCCGGCATCCGCGCGTCGGACGACATCTACCGCGACGTCCGCACCTGGTACGCCCGCGACCGCGGCGAAACGACGCTCCGCCAGCTGCTGGGCATCATGGCGGAAGACTGATCCTGCTTCGCGTCGACAGACGTATGACGCGGAGCCGCGGAGAAACGGATGAGCCGCGGAGGGCTTCGACGCTCTCCGCGGCTCTCTGCTTTTTTCCGCGGCTCCGCGTGAGCGAGGAAGGACTTCGTTGCCCTGCCGGGCGGCGCACAGCATAATTGCGAGACACACGCACGCCGAGAGCACCGAACCCGAGCGGGAGCCGTCGGCCCGCGCGTCCGCCCGCCGCCGATGACGCTTCGCACCTTCAACGACCCCGACGGAGTTGCGTGGACCGTGTGGGAGGTCGTCCCCGACGTTTCCCGGTCCAGCCAGTCGCTTCCCGAGCTGATGGTGGGCGGTTGGCTGTGCTTTCAATGCGGCGAGGTGACGCGCCGCTTCTATCCGCTTCCCGCGGACTGGACGGGCTTCAGCGAGTCGGAGATGTGGCTGCTGCTGCGCGCCGCCGTTTCGCCGCAGGAGCAGCGGGACGGGATGGACCCGTCCTAGCGTCGCCGCGCCGCCCGGATCCATCCGCTACCCACATCGCACGGAGGGCCGATGCTTCGTTCCTGGGTTCCGCTCGTCACACTCTCGCTGGCTGCCTGCGCGCCCGCGGCCGAACCCGCCCAGGACCGGCCCGCCGCCCTGCCCGCGCACATCCAGGAAACCGGGGGCGGCATTCGCATTCAGCTCAGCGCCGCCGACCCCGGAACGCCCGTGTCACTGAACGGCTCGCGGGACGATGCCTGGGCCGCGCTGCCGCAGGTGTACGCCTCGCTCGGCCTGCATGCGGACCTGGTGGACCCCGCGACGCACAGGTACGGCGCGCAGCGCGTTACGCAGGTGCGCATCGGCGAGCGGCGCACGCGCGACCTGGTGCGGTGCGGCAACGACGGCGCGGGGCCCTCCTCGGCCTCCGGGCACCGCATTCAGCTTTCCATCGTCAGCCGCTTGACCGCCTCGGCCGGGGGAAAGTCGGATGTAACCACGGAGGTGGCCGGCTGGGCGACATCGGTGGAGGGAGGGAGCACCGGCGCCGTCCGCTGCGTGTCCACCGGCGAGCTGGAGCAGCAGATCGCCACGCGCCTTGCCGCGGCGCTGCGGAACTGAGGCGGCTTCCCGGTCGGGATGCGAGGAATCGATGAGCCGCGGAGGTGCTGAGTGCGCCTCCGCGGCTTTCTGTTCCCGCCGGGGTGTGGCGGCTGGCCACGACGGCGACGCTTGCCGCCCGGCGCGATGGTCTCTACGATGGAGCAGTCGCCCGTTTCCATTCGCCGATGGCAAAGGAACCCCATGTACACTCTCCGTCCGGCGGCGGCCGCCGTCGCGCTGGTGCTGGCCGCGGGCGTTGCCCCGCTCCCCGGCGCCGCGCAGGAGGTTCGCTCCGACTCGCTGTTCACCACCGCGCGCATCCTGGACTTCGAGACGGTCGCCGATCCGCAGATCTCTCCCGACGGCCGCCACGTGGTCTACACCCGCCGCTGGGTGGACAAGCTCAAGGACCGGTGGGAATCCAGCCTGTGGATCGTGAACGCCGACGGAACCCGCAACCGATTCCTGGTGAACGGATCCAACGCCACGTGGTCGCCGGATGGAACCCGCATCGCCTACCTAGCCGAGGGAGAGCCCAAGGGAACGCAGGTGTGGGTGAAGTACCTGGATGCCGAGGGCGCCACCCAGGTCACCCGCCTTTCCGAGAACCCCGCCAACGTGCGCTGGTCGCCCGACGGACGCTCGCTGGGCTTTACGCAGTTCGTGCCGCAGGAAACGCCCTGGAAGATCGACCTGCCCGCCGCGCCCGCGGGTGCGCAGTGGACGGAGGCGCCCCGCGTGGTCAACCGGCTGCACTACCGGGCCGACCGGCAGGGGTTTCTGAAGGCGGGCAACGTTCACCTGTTCGTGGTTCCGGCCGACGGCGGAACGGCGCGTCAGGTGACGACGGGCGACTGGAGCCTGGGCTCGCGCTTCGACCAGCTTCCCGGCGGCGTGGCCTGGGACTGGATGCCCGACGGCCGGACCGTCGTGGTGGAGGGGCTGAAGGTAGAGAACCCCGACAGCATCTACCGCGACTCGTACCTGTACGCGGTGAACGTGGCGAGCGGCGCGGTGCGCCAGCTGACGCCCGAGCGCGGAACCTGGGGAAAGCCGGTGGTTTCGCCCGACGGCAGCCAGATCGCCTTCGTGGGCGCGCCGTACTCGCGGATGAGCTACCGCGCGGGCGACCTGTGGCTGATGCGCGCGGACGGCGGGGGCATCCGGCGCATCTCCGGGAACTTCGACCGCGATCCCGACAACCTGGTCTGGGCCGCGAACGGCGGCGGCGTGTACTTCACGGCCCAGAGCGAAGGAGCCAGCAACGTCTACTTCGCCCCGCTCCAGGGCGGCGTGCGGCCGGTGACCCGGGGGGCGCAGATGCTCACGCTCAACTCCCTGTCCCGCGGCGGCGTGGGCGTGGGGGTACGCAGCACGGCCCGTGAGCCGGGCGACGTGGTGCGCTTCGAGGCGCGCAACCCGGCCGAGGTCACGCGCCTGACGCGGGTGAACGACGACGTGCTGCAGAACGTGGCCCTGGGCGAAGTCGAGGAGATCTGGTACACCTCGTCGGGCGGGGCGCGGGTGCAGGGGTGGATCGTGAAGCCCCCGTCGTTCGACCCGGCGCGCAAGTACCCACTGATCATGGAGATCCACGGGGGGCCGCACTCCATGTACAACGTGGGCTTCAACACGATGTTCCAGAACTTCGCCGCGAACGGCTTCGTGGTGCTGTATACCAACCCGCGCGGAAGCACAGGGTACGGAACCGAGTTCGGCAACGCCATCCAGCGCGCGTACCCCAGCGTGGACTACGACGACCTGATGGCGGGTGTGGACGCGGTGATCGCCAAGGGGTACGTGGACCCGGCCAACCTCTTCGTGGGGGGATGCAGCGGCGGCGGCGTGCTCACCAGCTGGGTGATCGGCCACACCGAGCGCTTCCGCGCGGCGGCCGTGCGCTGCCCGGTGATCAACTGGCTGAGCTTCGCGGGCCAGACCGACGTTCCGCTGTTCACGGCGAACTTCTTCGACAAGCCCTTCTGGGAAGATCCGCAGGCCTGGCTGAAGCAGTCGCCCCTGATGTACGTGGGCAACGTAAAGACCCCCACGCTGATCATGACCGGCGAGCTGGACCTGCGCACCCCCATGCCGCAGTCCGAGGAATACTTCGCCGCGCTGAAGATGCGGGGCGTTCCCACCACCCTGCTCCGCTTCGCCGGTGAGTACCACGGCACCGGCTCGCGGCCCTCCAACTGGATGCGGACGCAGCTGTACATGATGGACTGGTACCGCCGCTGGGGCACCTTCGACGACGCGGCGCCACGAGCGGCGGCACCCTGATCGCAACCGCGTAAGACTAATCGAGCCGCGGAGGTGCTGGATGCGCCTCCGCGGCTCGCTGTTTACCGCCCTCGATCCGGCTGGCCGGTGCTACGCCGATGGGCCGGGTCCGTCCGCCGGCCCTTCGCGCGTCAGCCCCAGCGCGCGCAGCCGCTTCTGCAGGCTCTGGCGGTGCAGGTCCAGCGCGCGGGCGGTGGCGGAAACATTGTCGCCGTGCCTCTCCAGCGCGGCGGCCAGAAAGCGCCGCTCCCACGCCTCCATTGCCCGGTCGCGCGCCTCGGCGAAAGGAAGATCGGCGAGCGCGGCATCCACCGGCCCCACGGGCGCGCGGCTCTCCGCCAGCTGCGGCGGCACGTCCGCCGCCCCGATCTCGTCCTCCTCGGCCATCACCACCGCCCGCTCCACCGCGTTTCGCAATTCGCGCACGTTCCCCGGCCAATCGTAGGACAGCAGAAGACGGCGCGCGGCGCCGGAAAAGCCGCGCACGGGCCGTCCGTAGCGCCCGGCGAAGTGCGCCAGGAAGTGCAGCGCCAGCGGCATCACGTCCTCGCGCCGGTCGCGCAGCGGGGGGATGTGGAGGGCGATCACGCGCAGCCGGTACAGGAGGTCGTCGCGGAACGCGCCGGACGCGGCCATCGCCTCCAGCGGGCGGTTGGTGGCCGCGACCATCCGCACGTCAACCGACACCGGCCTGGTCGATCCCAGCCGCGTCACCTGCCGCTCCTCCAGCGCCCGCAGCAGCTTGGCCTGCGCGGGCGGGGCCAGGTCGCCTACCTCGTCCAGGAACAGCGTGCCGCCGTCGGCCGCCTCGAAGAGCCCCTCGGCGTCGCGGTCCGCGCCCGTGAAGGCGCCGCGCACGTGGCCGAACAGCTCGCGCTCCACCAGCTCGCCGGGGAGCGCGGAGCAGTTGAGGGCGATGAACGGCCCCGTGCGCCGCCGGCTCTCGGCGTGCACGGCGCGGGCGACCAGTTCCTTGCCGGTGCCGCTCTCGCCCGTGACGAGCACCGTGGCCTCGGTGGGCGCGGCCCGCTGGATGACGCGCACCACCTCACGCAGCGCCGCCGAGTCGCCGATCAGCCCGCGGAAGTCGCCCGCCAGTTCGCGCCGCAGCCGCCCGTTCTCGGCGCGCAGCGAAAGCACTTCGCGCGCGCGGCGGACGACGGCGCGGATTTCGTCGTTGTCGAAGGGCTTGGGAACGTAGCCGTACGCGCCCTGGCCCAGCGCGCGCACCGCCGTCCGCTCGTCGCCGTGCGCGGTGACCAGGACGAAGAGGGTTTCGGGATGGCGGGAGCGGACCTCCTCCAGCAGCGCCATTCCATCCATGGCGGGCATGGTGAGGTCGGAAAGCACGAGGTCGGCGGGCGCCTGCTCCAGCGCGGCGAGGGCGGCGGGCGCGTGCTCGGCCTCGCGCACCTCGTGCCCGTCGTCCTGCAGCAGCTCCACGAGCGAAAAGCGGATCGCCCGCTCGTCATCGACGACCAGGATTCTCACAGCTCGGATCCACGAAGGCGCCTGGCTCTCGCGGAGATCTCTTCCAGCGTCAGATCGCCGATTAGCGCGTCTCGCTCCTCAGTGTAATTCCCTCCGCCGCTCGCCATCACCAGACTCGCGGCGACCGGGCTGCGACGGATCAGGAGCGATGCGTACTGCATTACGGCGTGGATGTCCTCGCGTTCGAGGTTCTCGAGCTCCTCGAGGACTTCATCTACGCTCTGGCCGGCACCCAGCAGATCGAGCACGTCGATCACACGGATGCGGTAGCCACGAATACAGGGCTGCCCCCCGCACTGTGCGGGGTTGACCGTGCGATCCAACAGGTTCGACGACAATGGATTCGCTCGCATCGGGTGAACCATCATTTGAACTACGTCAGCCGTCACCTGCCGAGCGCCTGGCTGCAGGAACGGGCTACGTGAGCGCAGGGACGGGGCTGATGCCGGCCGCCGGGATGACGATGCGGAACTCGGCGCCGCCGCCGGGGGCGTCGCCCACCTCCGCCGTCCACCCTTCCTCTCGCGACAGGCGGCGGACGACGGCGAGGCCCAGCCCGGTTCCCGCGCCGCCGGTGTGGAAGGGCTCCCAGATGAGCTCGCGCTGGTCGCGCGGCACCCCCGGCCCCGCGTCGCGCACCGTGATCTCCAGTCCGCCCGCCACCTCGCGTGACGCGAGCGAAACCGTTCCACCCGGGGGCGAGGCCGCGACCGCGTTCAGCAGCAGGTTCAGCAGCGCCTGCGCCAGCGGCTCGCGCGCGCCGGGCGCCGCCAACCCGCGGGCGTCCAGCGACAGGCGCACGCCGGCTTTTTCCGCGCGGCCCGCCACCAGCAGCCCCAGGTCCTCGAAGAGCGGGCCCAGCGGCGTGCTCTCCCCCGCTTCCCTCACCCGCGGGGCGCGCCGGGCGATGCCCAGCAGGTTGGCCACCAGCCGCTCCACCCGCCCCACCTCCTCCAGGATCACGGACGCGTACCGCCGCCGCTTATCGTCCGGAATCTCCTCCTCCGCAAGCCGCTGCGCCAGCGATCGCACGCCGGTGAGCGGGTTGCGGATCTCGTGCGCCAGCGAGGCGCTCAGCTCGCCGACGACCGCCAGCCGCTCCTGCTCCGCGGCGGCGGCGGCGAGCTCTCCGGTGCGGACGGCGCGCACCTCGATGTCGTAGAAGCGCAGCCGCGCCACGCCCACGAACAGAAGCAGCTGGATCCACACCATCGCCAGCGGCATCACGTAGATGCCCAGCGCCCCGCGGGTGAGCACGCTGCTCAGGATACCGATGGGCATCACCATCACGATGCCGATCAGAAGCGTACGCCCCAACCGGCGCTCGGCCGCGGTGGTGCGCGGCTCGCGGCGCATGATACGTACGAACAGCCAGGTCGCCAGCACCCATCCGCCGATCGTCCACGTTGCCAGAAGCGGCTCGGCGAAGGGTCCCGTCAGTGACCGCTGGTCCACCGGCAGCAGCGCGAACCCAAGGCCCATGGCTGCCAGCGCCGCCGGAAGGGAGCGCACCGTCTGCATCAGCGCGAACGCCAGGAAGAAGCCAGGGGACAGGTGCACGGCGCCGCTGATCCAGGGGCGCCACGTATCCCAATCGCCCGTGGCGAACCCCATCCCCTGCGCGAACAGCCAGGCCGCGATGCACAGCTGGAAGAGCGCGTACCATCGCACGCCGCCGCTGCGCGGGTTGAACAGCAGCAGCGTGAGGGTGGCGAAGACGGTGACGCCCAGTGCGAAGAACGCCTCTCCCGCGGCCAGTGCGTTCATCAGAAGGTGAGCCCCAGGCCCAGGACGAGGGTGCGCTGCGAGAAGTAGGAGTGGACGGGGCGGCTCTCGGCGTAGCCGTCGCTGTAGGTATACCCCTGCACGTTCTTTCTGTCCAGCAGGTTCAGCATTTCCAGGTACACGATGCCGATGCCCGCGCGCATGGGCAGGTAGCGGCTGATGCGTCCGTCCAGCCGCGCGTACCCCGGCAGCCGCGACCCGTGCACCGCGCCGTAGACCGGCGAGATGCGCCCGCCCGCGCCCGTCCGCCCGCCGTCGATGTCCGTGAACGGGCGGCCGCTGCCCAGCCGCAGCGTGCTTCCCAGCTCCCACATGGGCCGTACGCTCCACCGCGCCACGCCCGTCAGCGAGTGCCGCACGTCCACGGCGGAGGGCACGGTGCGGCCGTCCTCCAGGTCAACCCGCCCGTCCAGGAACGAGTAGGTGATCCACCCCTTCAGGCGCCGCTCGCCGCTCCACCGGACGATGGCGTCCATCCCAGCCACCCGCCCCGCCTCGATCCGCGGCCCATCGCCGTCCTCGGCGTAGCCGCCGTAGCGCTTGACGTAGCCCTCCACCTTGAGCGAAGGATCGCCCGCGCGCTCCGCCCCCGCCACCAGGTGCTCCGCACGCGTGGGAATGCCGCCGGGCGTGCCCGCGTCCGGCACCCGGTACTTCGTGCGCCAGCGCCCCTGGTGAAACAGGCCGCCGCCGAGGCGCAGGGTCCACTCGCCCGTGCGGTACGCCAGCGCGAGGCGCGGGTCCGCGGTCCACGACTCCTCCCCCGGCAGACGGTCGGCGCGCACGCCGGCGATCAGCGCCAGCGAGGGCGAGAGGGCGCGCTCCACCTCCACGTAGCCGCCCACGTGCCCCGCGTCGTCACTCTCGTCCAGCGCAACCGTCGGCGCGCCGGGCGACAGGCGGTCCGTCGCGGGGAAGCGGCCCGCCTCCGTGGCGTCCATCCACGCGCCCTCCGCCCCCACCGACACGCGCCCGCCGCCGGGGAGCGACACGTCCGCGTCCACCCGCCCGGTGGCGCCGCGGTCCGTGCGCTCGCGGTCCAGCACGCCGAAGGTGAAGTGGGTGCTCCGCCGCGAACCGCTGACGTTGCCGCGCAGCGCCACGCGGTCGCCCGCCAGCAGCGTGCGACCGCTGAGCGACGCCAGCCGGTTGCTGCCCCGGCTCTCGAACGAACCCGTCCAGCCGTACGCGTCCACCTCGCGCGCCAGCACGTCCTCGTCCGCCAGCGCCACCAGCTTCACCTCGCTCCCGGCGCGCGGCTCCCACACGGCACCGGCCATCCCCTCCACCGCGGCGGGGGCGCGCTGGAACTCGCCCTCGCGGCCGTGCATGGCCATCATCAGCCGCGCGTCGGTCGCCCGGACGGTGGCCCAGGCGCCGGTGTTGGGGGACGTCGGCAGGTCGATGCGGGTGCCCGCCTGCACCGTGTTGGCGTTCAGCCGCACCGTGCGCGTGTCCGGCCGGCCGATGGTACGCACGTCCAGCACGCCGCTGAGCGCGTTGCCGTAGCGCGCGCCGAAGCCGCCGCTGGAAAAGTAGGCCGCGTCCAGCACCTGCGCGTCCAGGATGCCGAACGAGGCGCCGCTCAGCGTCTCGTAGCGCCCGGGGTAGAAGAGCCGCGCGCCGTCCACGAACACCGGCGACTCCGCCGGGTCGCCGCCGCGCACGTACAGGTCGCTCCCCTCGCCGGCCCGCGTGGCGCCGGGGCCGGTCTGGAACGCCTGCAGGATGTCGGCGGTGCCGCCCGGCGTCACCAGCACGTCCACGCGCGTCAGCGCCACCTGGCTGCGCGTGTCGTCCATGCGAGTGCCGGCCTCCACCACGATCGGCGCCAGCGCGAGCGCCGGGCCGCCCTCGCGCCCGGCCGCGGCTACGGCGCCGGCCGGAGCGCCCCCGAGCCGCGCCCGCAGCTCCGCGTGCTCCGGGAAGAGTGCGGCGCCGCGCCGCCACACCGCCAGCGCATCCTCCTCGCGCTTCGCCCGGCGGTACAGGTCGCCCAGCACCAGGTAGGTGCGCGCGAAGCTGGGCCGCGTGCCTTCCCCCTGCTGGCGCAGCAGGATTTCCAGGTGGCGGATGGCTTCGCGGCCGCGCCCCAGGAACTCGGGGGTGTGAAAGTGGTGCATCGCCAGGGTGAAGCGCGCCTCCCAGTGGGTGCTGTCGATCTGCAGCGCTTCTTCCAGCAGGGTGTTCGCCTGCCCGATCAGCGTGCCCTTCCCCATCATGTCGGCGAAGGGCAGCTCGCAGCCGGCGCGGAGGTTGGCCATCCTCACCCGCGGCTCCACACCCCGAGGCTCGGACCGCAGCCACTCGGCGAGGAGCGCCGACGCGCGCTGCGCCGCCGGCCGCGCCGCCGCCTCGTCCTTGCGGGCCCCCGCCGCGCTGCACTCCTGCACCGCGGCCCGCGCCTCGGCCGCCTTCTCCGCCGGGAACTGCTGCGCGTGCAGGGATCCCGTCCAGGATGCCGTCAGCAGCATCGCCGCACCCGTCGTTCTCGCTATGGATTTCATCGTCCCGCTCCGGTTGGTGGTCGATCCGTCGTGTCTGCGTGGACCGACAAGGCAACCGCGGGACCGGGCTCACCAAAATCGCAAGTCGTTAGGAGACGACCACTTAGGCGATGGAGAATCCTACTGCCCGTGCAGCCGGAGCGTGTCAGGTGCAGCCGCGCGGCTGCACCTCTTCGATGCGGATCGGAGGGGTGGACGACGAAACCCGAAGCAGAGAACCCCCGCGGCCGCCGCACGTGCGGCAGCCGCGGGGGTGCTCCGTACGCCGCCTGGAGTCGGGCGATCAGTGCGGCGCGTTCGGCCTCGGCCGATCCGACGCCGGGTGCAGCATCTCCACCTGCCGCACCGCGTCGTTCAGCGAGCGGCTGTCGAACCGGATCCGGCCGTCCGCGCCGAGCAGCAGGTAGTGAGGCGTCCCCCGGTTCTGCAGCGCGCGGCGGGTCGCCTTGTCCGGGTCGAGGTACACCGGAAACGTGAAGCCGCGCTCCCGCAGGTAGGCATCCAGCCCGCCGTCGTCTTCGGCGTCGGTGACGGTCACCACGCGCGCGCCACGCCGCCGCAGCTCGGCCGACACCCGCTCCAGGTTCTCCAGGTCCATCCTGGACGGCATGCACCACCGCGACCAGAACGCCACCAGCGTCGGAGCGTCGTGCCGAGCTTCGAGGGAGAGCGGCGCACCCCGCAGGTCGGTAAGGTTCAGCGGGCCGCGCACGGGGTGATCGACGGCCATCTCCATGACGTACCCGCGGAGTTCCGCACGAGCAGCCGCCACCTCGCGCGTCCACGCCGCAGGGGAAAAGCCGCGCCCCAGGCGCTGCCGCGCGGTGTCGGCGAAAGCGGCGGGTGTTTCCGGGTCCGCGGCCACCCGGGCCAGTACCGGAAGGGCGCCCGTGGTGTCGCCCAGCAGCAACCGCGCGTCGGCCACGCCGCGGAACAGCCGCGGGTCCCACGTGGCGCGCGTGGCCAGGGACAGCGTGTCCAGCCCGGCGCGGGTATGCCCCCCCTCCACCAGCGCGCGCCCCAGCATCCCCAGGAACTGCCCCCGGGCGCGGTCCAGCACGCGCCGCTCCTGCTCGCGCGTGCTGGTGAGCGGACGCAGCCGGTCCGGCACCGACTCCAGGTAGCGGAGCGCGCGCCGGGTGGCATCCATGGCCTGCGGGCGAATGCCGGGGCGCTGCATGGCGCTGCGGGCCAGGACGGTGATGAACATGGGATGCGCCGCGGCCATCCGGTTGCCCCAGGCAAGCATCGCCTGGTCGTTCCCATCCCGCATGGCGAGCTGAAAGCCGGTCAGGCGAATCTGCGCCGAGCCCGCGCTGTCCTGCGCCCAGAGCCGATCCAGCGCCGCCAGGCCGCCCTCGGCCGCATCGAACGCGCGGTGCTGCGCCGACACGGGGTGGCGCGGCGCGTGGGCGTACATCCAGACCCTCCACTCGCGCACCGTCGCCGTGTCGCCCAGGCCACCAGCGTAGTACAGCAGCGGCGCCACCTGCTCCGGCGTGGCTCCCGCACCGCGAAGCGCGGCCGAGATCGCCTGCACGCGGGCGCGGTGCACGCGTGCAAGGCTGTCGGCCTCGGCCTTCGAGGCGGTGCCCAGTTGCAGGAAGTACAGCTGCATCCACGCCTCCGTCCGGTCCGGATACAATTCCGTCATCCGCCGGGCGGTCTCCACCGCCACGCGGCTGTCGCGGGCGTTCACGTCCTCGGCGCGGCGCAGCAGCGCGTCGGCGAGCGGCTGGCCCGCGCGGTCGTGCACCATCAGCTCCCACTGCTCGCCGTTGTCGTCCACCCGCGTGGCGCCCTCGTCCTCCACCGCGAAAACGGCGTAGACGATGGAATCGGGAAGGGTGAACGAGCCCACGTATGCATCGCCCTCCCGGCGCAGGGTGTCGAGGATGGCGACGGGTACGGCGAACGAGCGCTCGTCATCGGCCGCCATCATCCTGCCGCGCAGCACCAGGCGGTCCGCGCCGGAGAGCAGGCCTCCCGAGCGGTAGGTTACCTGGACCGTGCTCCCCGCCACCGGCGCCGCGGGGGAAAGGACGAGTTCGCTGCTCACCGCGACGGCTTCGCGCGTGGACAGGCCCAGGGCGGCCCCGCCCACCAGCAGCAGGAGAACGGCCGCCGCGATCCGCATCCATGGCCCGCGGCGCACGGTTCGCGCGGGGGCGTCGCCCGCCGCGGGAAGGATCACCGTTTCTCCCGACGCCACGCGCGCGGCGATGGCGTCCCAGGTTCCGGTGGAGGGGGCGGCGTCCGTGGCGCAGGCCAGGGCGCCGGGGAGCGTCCGCGCGTCGCCCACGGCGGCGCGGCAGCGCGCGCAGCTTTCCAGGTGGCGCGCCACGCCGGCACGGCGGGGTTCATCCAGCGTCCCCGCGGCAAAGGCGTGCAGGCGCGCGAAGGACGGGTGCAGGAGGTTCATCGGGGGTCTCCGGAGCGAAGGTGCTTCCATGCGCGGAACAGGCGAACGGCCGAGGCGCCGGCCGAGATGCCCAGCAGGCCGGCGATTTCGTCGTGCGAGTAGCCCTCGATCTCCTTGAGCACCAGCACGATCCGCAGCGGCTCGGGAAGGCCCTGCAGCCTGCGCTGCAGGGCGATGCGGTCCAGGGCGGCCTCGCCCTCGGGCGCCGCCAGCTCCGGAAGGTCGTCGAAGGCGTCTTCGCGGCGCCGGCCGCTGCCGCGAAGACGCATGAGGGCCGTGCGCACCGCCACGCGGCGCAGCCACGCCTGCAGGCGGCCACGAGCGTGGTATCCCGCCAGCGCGCGGGGCAGCCCCACGAACACGTCCTGCACCACGTCCTCGGCGTCGGCGCGCGCGCCCAGGATGCGGTACGCGGCGCCGAACACGGCGGGGGAGTGCCGCTGGTAAAGCGTGCCGAGCGCGTCCAGCGAGCCGGCGCGGACCGCGCGGACGAGCTCGTCCTCGGAGGGAGCGGGGATGCTCACGACTGGAGTGATCAAGGGGGCCGGCGGGGTGAAGGATGCGGGCGTCTGAAGATGGAATGCCGCGCGGCAGCCGGATCTTACATGCGAGGAGGCGGACCGGATCGCGACGAGCCCCCGCCTGCGGTACCGACGGGGGCTCGTGCGGCAGAGGGGGTGCGTCGCCTCAGGGCCGGGGAGGCGCCGCCATCCGTTTCGCGAGCGAGGGGCGGGTGGATACGATGCGGCGATGTACGGCGTCCAGCAGCGCCGTGGCGTTGCGGCGCGCGCCGGTCAGGTCGTCCTCGTCGAGCTCCTCCTCGTCGCCGTACAGCGCCGTGTGGCGCCCTCCCCGGATGTTCTGCATGGCGTCGGCGCTTCGCTGCAGCTCCGCGTCGCCCAACGCGGACGCGGCGTAGAACGTCACGTAGTGATGCCCGCCCACCGCGCCGCGCGGGCGATACCCCGCGGAACGGACGACGGCCGTCGCCGCGCGGAACGCCGCCTGGTACACGTGCGTGTAGGCACCGGCCACGCTCAGGCCGGCGACGGAGGCGTCGGACCATTCGCGAAGGGCCGCGGCCCAGATCGACGCCACCTCCGCGTCGTCCGCCGGCACCTCTTCCAGGTTCCGGGCCTCCAGCAGCCGCTGGATGCGGTGCGCGCTCACCCCGCCACCTCCGCCAGCAGCGCGTCGTCGCCCACGATCCACCGCTTCGGGCCGTCCAGGATGCGGCGGAGAACGGCGTTCCCCGCGGCGACCTGCCGGGCGAGCTTTTCGGGCGTATAGGTGCGGATTTCCACGTCCCTGTCCAACAGCATCGATGCCTCCGCCGCATGGTGGCCCAACCGCGAATCGGGCCCGAGGTCGCCGACCACCAGCACGTCGACGTCGCTGTCTCCCCGGGCGTCGCCCCGCGCGGTGGAGCCGAACACGAACGCCAGGCGGATGCCCTCCACCCCGGCGATCGCCGCTTCCACCACTTCGGAGGGATCGGCGAAGTCGCGGATCAGCCGCCGAAGCGTCTTCCAGCCGCGATGGTCGTCGTCCACCCGGTAGAGCACACGCCCGTCGTTCTCGATGCGCCGCACCAGGCCGCGCGACTCCAGCCGCCTGAGCTCGCGGTTCAGCGAGCTCATCGACAACCCGCAGTGCCGCAGCAGGCCGCGCACGTGCTCGGGCTCGTCGTCGTCGCGCATGGCGAAGTAAAGGAGCAGCCGCGCGAACGCCGGCGAAGCCAGGAGTTCGCCCAGCCCTCCCGCGTGCGATTGCCGGGTCCCCTTCGTCGTCATTTCAGCCCTCTCGCGCCAGGAGTGCTCCAGATTCTGGATCACTCGACGCCGCACGTCAAGACGACCGCCCGGGCGACGCCGGCGGATCGTCCGCCGGCTCGAGGCGCCGGGCCGAGACGGCGCCATCCCGCGGGTCCACGGCGCGGACGTCCAGAACGCCACAAGCCCCCGCCTGCAGCGCAGACGAGGGCTTGTTCAGGAGGTGCGCTCACAGGATGCACCCCCGGACTTTGCTTTCGGAAAGAATCGCGTCGTGCGGCAGCCGTCAGGGATACCACTCATTGCGAGCCATGCGCTCGACATACGCCACGGTGTACACCTTCACGAGGCGGCCACCGCCGTAGACCTCCACCATGTGCAGTTCGTCGCCGCGATACGTCGCCAGCGCGTTGAGCCCGGCGACCGTCGGCATGCCGTCGACGGTGACGGAGACGGGAACGGACTGGCCACGCACGTACGCGCACGGCGTGAGGCTGGCAGAGGTGCGGCAGGCCGTACGCATGAATCCCACCCGGCTCTGCACGAAATCCAGCACGTGAGGCGCGGCCGAAGCCACCATTTCCCGGCGATCGAACGCCATCACCGAACTGGGCCTGGCGTTGCGGCGGCTCTTCAGCCGGTCGCCGAACACCTGCACGCGCTCCAGCAGCATCGGCTCGGGCTCCATCTCGATCGTAAGGCCCCTGTCGTCGGCGCCGATGGAGACCGACGTGGTGAGATGCGCGTACCCGAGACGGCTCACCTCCACCTGGTAGTACCCCGGCTTCAGTCGAACCTGGAAGAGCCCGTCCTCGCCCGCCGCGATCGCGCGGTCCTCCTGGCCAACGTACACGATCGCATCCGCGACGGCGGCACCGCTGACGCGGTCCACCACACGTCCCGTCAGCAGGGGAAGGGTGGCATCGTTCGCGGACTGCGCAGTCGCGGGGACGGCGGCCATGAACAGCGCGGTGAGCGCGGCCGCAAGGTGGGAGCGGGTCATGTGATCCTTCCTGGGGCGTGGACGGGCGGACGTACCCGACGATGGCGAGCAAGAAAGGCTCCGCGTGGCGGCGCTGGCCGATGTCGTTGCAGCGCATCCACATGCCTGCCCGCGCCGATTCGCCGCCGGAGCCGCGACGTCCACTCCGCAGGACGCGCTCGCGGCCCCGATTGGGGACGGGCCCGGGCCGATCGAACCACGGTGGCCGATCGTTCGCACAATGACAGGCTTGCCACCGGGGGGGAACGTGCGTAGCATGGCTGATCCCCCCTGCCACCTTCCCGCACCCTTCCGTGGCCATGAGACTCCCCCGGCTTCTCCTGTTGCAGGCGCTGCTCCTGCTCTTCGCCACCCCGGCCGCGGCACAGGTGCTCCGCGGGCGCGTCCTGGACGCCGCCGACGGAAGGCCGGTCCCCCACGCGCGCATCAGCGTGGTGACCGCCGAAGGGCGCGTGGTGGCCCGCGCGGCGACCAGCGCCGCCGGAACGTTCTCCATCGCCCTCCGCGTGACGGAGCCGGTGCGCCTGCGGGCGGAGCGCACCGGCTACGCGCCCACCGTGACGCAGCCGGTGCAGGTGGGGCTTCACGAAACGCTGGACGTGGACGTGCAGGTGGCGGTGGAGGCGCTGCGGATCGAACCGCTGACCGTGGTGGGACGCACGCAGCCGCCCCGGCGCCGTTCGCTGGAGAACTCGGGCTTCTACAACCGCGAGGCGCGGGGGATCGGACGATTCCTGCGGCGCGAGGAGATCGAGCGCCACGCGAACATGAACCTCGTACAGGTGATCGACCGCATTCCGGGAACCACCCGCATCGGCCAGGTGATCGTGTTCGACCGCTCGTCCACTGCCGGCGCCATGCAGCGGGCGCAGAAGGGTCAGGGTACCCACTGCCCGCCCCAGGTGTACCTCGACGGCATGCTGATGGTGTACGACCGGGCCGGCCTGAACGGCTTCATCGAACCCGGGCACCTGGAGGCCGTGGAGGTGTTCCTGGGCGCGTCGCAGATTCCCACCGAGTACAACGGCAGCGAAGCGGCCTGCGGCGTGATCCTGCTGTGGAGCCGCAAGGAACCCTAGCGCCGGGGCTCACAAGGCGGGGCCCTGGGACGTGACGGCGAGAACGAAACGCCCGCCGGGATGATCTCCCGGCGGGCGTTTCGGCTTCATCATTCCGGCCGGCACCGCCCCGGGTGGAGCTGAATGCCGGCGACGGCGACTAGCGCACGTTCACCAGTACCCGGATCATCCCCGTTCCGGGACCGGAGAAAGGCTCCAGTGCCTTGCCGATCACGGCTCCCAGCAAGCGTTCGCGGTCCGTTCCGCGCATTGCGTGGCCAGGGATGGAGCTGGTGACCAGTAGATCGCCCCTGGAGATCGGGCCGTTCTCGGCGCTGACCTTGGTCGGGATGACGCCGACCATTCCGAGGGGCACCAGGTCGTCGTGGCTTTCGTCGATCCCCCGTTCGCTCAGGAGCACGCCCGGGCGCGTGGCATACACACCGGCCACGAGGGTGGAGTACGGCTCCGCGCTCTTCGCGACCGAACGGTCGTGTTCGATGGAGATCACCAGGACGTCGCCGGGCTGGTACGCCGCACGATCGCCGTCCACCGCGAACGCCTCGGCCAGGTCCGCTCCCCCGGTTTGCGTTCCCCCGTTGAAGTAGCCCCGGCCCGTCATGTCGAAACGCACCATGTTGGTGGTGGAGCGCCGGAACACGGCGAGGTTGCCGCTGGTGCCCTGATGTGCGATGACCAGCGCATCGGCACCGTTGCGCTCGGCGACCCCCAGGAACGCGGCTCCACCGGTGGCCGTGATCGCCCACGGGCCCGAGGCGGACCTGGCGACCAACGCCGCACCCGAACCCTCGGTGTTGACGGAGAGCGCGGGTTGAACATTCTGCCAGCTACGGAGGTCCAGGCTCATCCCCTGCCCAACGCCGGTCACGTATCCCAGGAACGCCGCGCCGGCCGTGCTCCCGTGCATGAAGGACATCACGCCGGGGTGGTTGCTGGAACCGCGGCTGTGGAACGCCCCCGCCGAGTTGGCTCCGGAGCTCAACGCGTACAGCGTGGCTTCGGTGTCGTACGTCTGCGTGCCGTTGGCGTTGCTGGTTACGTACAGGGCAGGACTGTTGCTGTTGGGATTGTTCACCCGGAAGTGCCCTGCCCAGCTCGTGCCCGTGCTGTAGCCCTGCACCGCCGGGCCGGTTCCGTTCGTCAATCCGTACACCGCGGCGCTGGGCCCGGCGGGGTTGTCGATCTGGAAGAGGCCGGCCTGGCCACGCCCCCGCTGGTACCCCATGACCGCCTGGCTGGTGCTCGATGTGTTGTACACGCGAAAGTACCCGCTCCGGCCGAGCCCCTCCTGGGTGACCTGAAAGGCCGCCTGGTCGGAGTTCGCGACGCCCGCGAACGGAAGCGTGAAGCTGCTGGCCGACATCTCCGCATTCAGGGAATACGAGAGATCGGGATCCATTTCAGCCTGCGGTGCCGGCGTTGCTTGGGCGGAAGTCGCGGTCGGAGCGTCGCTGTCACAGGCGAGCAGGGCTGCCATCGCAACGAGGGACGGCACCACGGCGCGGGTCAGCAGACGAGGGCGGGGACAGAGTGGCACGGTGCACCTCCAGGCGGGGAACGGGCGTCACGGACCAGCGGTGGGGACGCCCCAGTGGTCGGGCTCCACGGCGCACAGCGGGAAAATTGGCGTGGCAGCGGGGGCTCCCCGAACAATAGCCCCCGCTGGACGACGGAGTCAACGCCGCGACGGCCCCGGTCTTCCGGCCCGTCGTACCAGCTTCACCGTCCAGGCGGTGGCCTGATGGGGCGTTTGCTACCTTTGACGACACTTAGGCGCACGGTACGTCCAGAACGCTACGGGTGCCGGGCGGCGATCACGGCGGGAACGACCTCGCGCACGAATCGGGCGGCCCGATCCAGTTCCGCGGCGCCGCCGTATAACGTGGACATCACGCGGACGTACCGGGAGCCGAGAACGTAGACGTGCAGCGCCGTCAGGCGCTCGGCCCCGGGGCCCCGCTCGAGCACGGCAACGACGTACCCGGGAAGAGCCCCGCCGCCCGCATCGAGCGTGTCGGGGCGGTCGTGGATGAACTCGCGGGTCGCGCCGGGTGCGAGGGCGCCGCGGCTCCCTTTGAACGACCTCACCGCCCGGTCCACGATCTCGCCAGGCCCAGCGTCCTCGTTCGTTAGATGCGAGGGCTGCACCATGACCGTCACCCGGCGGTCGCGCGTATCGGCGTACGTGTACCAGGTGCCGAGCAGCGAGTCCGCGTAGATCCGGGTATCCACGAGTTGGAAGTTCCCAAGTGTTGCCGGCAGCGCTGGAGCGCTAACCACCTGCGGACCGGGAGGCTGCGCCTGCGCCTGAGCGGCGGCGGACGGTGACGAGAAGAGGGCGAGCAAGGCGAAACCACTCAGGCGGATCATGGGCAGTCGAAGTTCGAGGGTCGGGGTGCGGGCGACGATCACCTTGCATGATTGCTCGCCGGGCCCGGCGAGCACAAGGAACCCGGGGGGGCTGGAAGGGGCTCTATGGTCACGGGCAGCGTGAGGCGCGGCAGGGCCGATCCCAGGCGTGGGTTGATGCGGCCCGTTCGACGGTATCCCTTGGGAGCGTCGCTGCTGCGGATCGATCAAGTCGCTTCCTGGCACGGATTGGCCGCCGGACTCGTCCGGAGAACGTGACCTGGATGCAAGGTTGCCAACCGGGCTAAAGGTCTGGCAGGGGTGTCGACGCGGGTGGCGCGGCCCTGCGGGCGAAGCGACCCCGCTCCAGATGAACACACGCTCCCTTCGCCGGCCTTGTACCTGGCTCGGCCCACAACGGCCGCTATGTGTCCTCGCTGGCATCTCCGCGCCGCCTGACCCTTCCCGAGCCCAGGTTTGTAGCCGAGTATGTATCCCGTGCTCCGGAATGCAACAAGGCCCCACCTGCCAAGTGCAGATGGGGCCTTGCTTTGAGTAGTGCGCCCGACAGGATTCGAACCTGTGACCTTTGGCTCCGGAGGCCAACGCTCTATCCAGCTGAGCTACGGGCGCGCACGTACGGGATGGGAGGCAAATAAGCCGAGTTCTGTCACCCGTTTCCGGGGGAGGATCATTTCTCTTGGGCCGACGTTGCCGCCGGCCTCCAGCAGCCTACCCGGGACTCGTAGCGGAGCGGGCCGCTCCTTGTCCCTGCTCGGCCTTGCTCCGGGTGGGGTTTACCATGCCGCGCCTGTCACCAGCCGCGCGGTGCGCTCTTACCGCACCGTTTCACCCTTGCCTGTGCCCTCGCGGGCCATCGGTGGTTTGCTTTCTGTTGCACTTTCCGTCGCCTCACGACGCCCGGCCGTTAGCCGGCACCCTGCCCTGTGGAGCTCGGACTTTCCTCGACACGAACGAGCCGTGCCGCGATCCTCACTCGCCTCCCAACACCCATGTTTTCAAAGAAGTGCCCAGGAGAGGACTCGAACCTCCACGCCGGTTAAGGCACCAGATCCTTAGTCTGGCCTGTCTACCAGTTTCAGCACCTGGGCAGAGAGGGCCGTACGTTCCGTACCGCGGACAGTGCTCCCGAGAGGACTCGAACCTCCACGAGCTTGCGCCCACTAGATCCTGAATCTAGCGCGTCTACCAGTTCCGCCACAGGAGCGTACCAGTCCGCAGACGGTTTTCCGGCCTTCTCAAATCGTGGCGGCGTGACCGTGATGGCTCACGCCGCGAAGGTGCGCCCAGAGAGATTCGAACTCCCGACCTTCTGATCCGTAGTCAGACGCTCTATCCAGCTGAGCTATGGGCGCATGTACTGCTTGTCACTTCGCAGCCGGCGCAGCAGTGCACCGAGTAGGAATCGAACCTACAACCTTGGGATTAAGAGTCCCCTGCTCTGCCAGTTGAGCTATCGGTGCGTTCGCGACAGGAGGGATAATGTACCCCTCCGGCGCGGATTCGTCAAGTCAGTACGCCGCCAGGCCGGTGATGTCCTGGCCCAGGATCAGCGCGTGCACGTCGTCGGTGCCCTCGTACGTGTACACCGACTCCAGGTTGGCCATGTGGCGCATGGACTGGTACTCCACCAGGATGCCGTTGGCGCCCAGCAGCCGCCGCGCCTCGCGCGCGATCTCGGTGGCCATGTCCACGTTGTTGCGCTTGGCCAGCGACACCTGCTCGGGACGCATGGTCCCCGCGTCCTTCATGGCGCCCAGGCGCCAGCAGAGCAGCTGCGCCTTGGTGATCTCGGTGAGCATGTTGGCCAGGCGCACCTGCTGGATCTGCGTGGCGCCCAGCGGCCGGCCGAACACCGCGCGGTTCTTCGCGTAGCTCACCGCCTCGTCGAAGCACGCCATGGCCGCGCCCACCGCGCCCCACGCGATGCCGTAGCGGGCCTGCGTCAGGCACATCAGCGGGCTCTTCAGGCCGCCCGACGTGGGCAGCAGGGCCGTGTCGGGGACGCGCACGTCCTGCAGCACCAGCTCCGACGTGTCCGAGGCCAGCAGCGAAAGCTTGCCCTTCTGGTCCTTGGCGCTGAACCCGGGCGTGTCGGTGGGCACCACGAAGCCGCGGATGCTCTTGGCGTCGTCGCCCGTCTTGGCCCAGATGATGGCGATGTTGGCGGTGGACCCGTTGGTGATCCACATCTTGGCGCCGTTGATCACCCAGCCGTCGTCCGTCTTCCGGGCCCGGGTGATCATTCCCCCGGGGTTGCTGCCGAAGTCGGGCTCCGTCAGGCCGAAGCAGCCGATCACCTCGCCCGTGGCCATCCGCGGAAGGTACTCGAGCTTCTGCTCCTCGCTGCCGAACGCGTAGATGGGGTACATGCACAGCGCGCCCTGCACCGAGGCGAACGAGCGGATGCCGCTGTCGCCGCGCTCCAGCTCCTGCATGATCAGCCCGTACGAAACGTTGTCGAGCCCCGCGCAGCCGTACTCCTCGGGCAGGTTGGCGCCGAACACGCCCAGCTCGGCCATTCCCGGGATCAGCTCCTTGGGAAGGTAGCGGCCCACGTACGCCTCGTTGATCACCGGCATCAGGTGCTCGTCCACCCACTGCCGCACGGTGTCGCGGATCATCCGCTGCTCTTCGGTGAGCAGCTCGTCGATGCTGTAGAAATCTACGCCTTCAAACCTGGCCATCGGTCACGGCTGGGTTGGGGGATCGGGTCGGTGCGTCGGGCCCGGATGGAAACGGCGGAATGTAGAGGCCGGGTCCCCCCCGGGCAACCCGGCCCCCGCCGTCGCGCCCCGGCGGGACGCAGCGCATATTGTCGCCCGTCCAGCGATCCGCACCCGCACCGCACCCATCCATGCCAGGCACGCGCACCCCCGCCTTCGACGTCGTCGCGCTGGACGCGGACGACACGCTGTGGCACAACGAGCCCATCTTCACCGCCACCCAGGAGCGGTTCCGCGCGCTGCTCACGCCCTACCACGACGCGGCGTGGATCGACGAGCGCCTGTACGCGGCCGAAAAGCGCAACCTGCAGCACTTCGGGTACGGGGTGAAGGGCTTCGCACTGTCGATGATCGAAACCGCGATCGAGCTGACGGAGGGGCGCATCGCGGGGAGCGAGGTGCAGCGCATCGTCGACATGGGGCGTGAGATGCTGACGGCGCCGGTGGAGCTGCTGGACGGGGTGGCCGAGACGGTGGAGGCGCTGGCGGAGAACCATCGCCTGATGCTGCTGACCAAGGGCGACCTGTTCGACCAGGAGGCCAAGCTGGCCCGCTCGGGCCTGGGCGACCACTTTTCCGCCATCGAGATCGTCTCGGAAAAGGACGCGCGCACCTACGCCGGGGTGATCGCGCGGCACCGCATCGACCCGCCGCGGTTCGTGATGGTGGGCAACTCGCTCAAGTCCGACGTGCTCCCCGTGCTGCAGGCGGGCGGCGCGGCGGTGCACATCCCCTACGCCATCACCTGGATCCACGAGCAGGTGCCCGACGAGGCGCTGCAGGGCAAGGAGTTCGCGCGGCTGGAAAGCATCCGCCAGCTCCCCGGCTGGCTCATGGGCGGCGGTTCAGGCCACGGCTCTTGAACAAGCGCGGAAACAGATGCATAATGTCTCCGGCGCCGGTCGCCCCCATTTCCCCGCGCGCGAGCACGGCTGGCCGACCCGCCCCCACGCGTCCGGCAGCCCTCGCGCCCATCACCCACCCGACACACGCACCCTCCCATGAAAATCGTTGCCACGTGCTTTTCCGCCGCGCTGCTCGCGGCGGCGAACGGCGCAGCGGCGCAGGCCGGGCCGCTCGAGACCCGAGGCGGCATGGACCTGCTCACCAGCGCCATCAACCCCGTCGCCGCGGACAGCGCCGGCGTCGGGCACCGCGCGTACGGCCTGCAGATCACCGCGAGCGCCATCACCTACCGCATCCTGAGCCTGAACGCGGAGGGCGGCATGGTGCTCATGAGCGACGAGGCGGCGTTCACGCAGAACACCAACCGGGGCGAAAAGACCTCCGGCGTCGCCGCGCTGATCGGCACGCTCTCCGCCGGTCTGCGCACGCCTCCGGTGGACGTGGGCGAAACCACGCCCACCACGCTTTCGGCGGGAGTGAACCTGGGGCAGAGCTTTCTTCACGTCTCGCGCACCATCACCGACTGCAGCGACTGTCACCGCGAAGAGGTGGACATCAGGGCGGGGAGCTTCTGGGAGCCCTCGGTTACGGTCGAGACGCCGCGTGGAGCGCTCCACGCGCGCTACCGCAGCTACCTGGGCGCTTCGGACGTGAACGACGCGCTGATCATCGGCTTCACCGTCAGGCGCGAGCGCCGCGCGCCGCCGGCAGAGGCCGCGGAGCCGGCCGAACCTGCCCCGCGGTAGGCCATCCGAGGACCGGGCATCCGCCCTCAGCAACTCTTGCGCATGCGGTGGCAGGCGGGGTTACCTTGTTTTGCACGGGCGCCGCCGCCGCGTTTCGCACCACACTCATTCGTGATGACTGCCCATGAAGCTCCGCCGCATCCTGGCCCTCGTGGCGCTGGCCTTGCCGCTCCTCGCCGCATGCAATGACGACTCGACTGGGTCGGGCGAAGCATCCATCCCCGGCACCTACACCCTCCGGACCGTGCAAGGCAAGAAGCTCCCGGTCACCGTGCCGTCCGGAACGGGAGCTGACGTTACGATCACGAGCGGTGCGACGACCCTGCAGCCGAACGAGACGTACACCCTGCAGCTCACGTTCCGCACGACCGAGGGGACCGTGGTGAAAACGGAGACCTATACGGAGCAGGGCACGTATATTCTGAACCTCGACTACGACCGGATCACTTTTGTCCGGTCCCCCTCGGATTCGTACCCCGCGTCGATCGGCGATGGCAAAATGGTGGTGGACGAGGAGGGGCTCGCCTTCGTCTACAGGAAGTAGGCGCCGGGCACCCGGCTGATCGCGGCCGGGGGAGAGCCGGTCATCGAACGGAGAGAGGGGCATCGCCGGATCGTGCGATGCCCCTCCTCGTTCGTTCTCCGCAGGGCCACCAGCGGGGTGCACCCGGCCTGCAACCCTGCTTCGGTCCCGCACTTACACGAGCATTCAGACGTTGAAGCGAAAGAGCAGGATGTCGCCGTCCTGCACCACGTACTCCTTGCCTTCGGACCGCATCAGCCCCTTGTCGCGGGCGGCCTTCACCGAGCCCATCTTCTCGAAGTCGCCCCAGGCCACCGTTTCGGCGCGGATGAAGCCGCGCTCGAAGTCGCTGTGGATGACCCCCGCGGCCTGCGGGGCCCGCGCGCCGACCGGGATCTCCCAGGCGCGCACTTCCTTTTCGCCCGCGGTGAAGTACACCTGCAGCCCCAGCAGCCGGTAGCCCACGCGGATCAGCGTGTGCAGGCCGGGCTCGTCCAGCCCCAGCGACGCCAGGAACTCCTGGCGCTCCTCGGGTGGAAGCTCGGCCAGCTCGCTCTCGATCTTGCTAGAGATGGGGATGATCTCCGCCCGCTCGCCGCTGGCCTCCACCGACGCGCGAAGGGCACGCACGTGCTCGTTGTCGCCCTCGGGAAGGTCGTCCTCGGCCACGTTGGCCAGGTAGAGGACGGGCTTGCTGGTCAGCAGGTTGTACGAGCGAAGGATCTTCTGCTCGTCGTCGTTCGCGTCCACCACCCGCGCGGGCTGGCCCTCGCCCAGGGCGGTGTTCAGCCGCTCCAGCAGCCCCAGCTCCGCCTGTGCGTCGCGGTCGTTGCCGCGAGCCGCCTTGCGCGCCTTCTCCAGCCGCTTCTCCACCACGCCGAGGTCGGCCAGCGCCAGCTCCAGGTTGATGACCTCGCGGTCGCGCACGGGGTCCACACCGCCCATCACGTGCACCACGTCGGGATCGTCGAAGCAGCGCACCACGTGCACGATGGCGTCGGTTTCGCGGATGTTGGCCAGGAACTGGTTGCCCAGCCCCTCGCCCTCCGAGGCGCCCTTCACCAGCCCGGCGATGTCGACGAACTGCACCGTGGCGCGCAGCACCCGCTGCGGCTGCACCTTTTCGGCGAGCAGGTCCACGCGCGGGTCCGGCACCTCCACCATGCCCACGTTGGGCTCTACGGTGCAGAACGGGTAGTTGGCCGCGTCGGCGCCGGCAGCCGTCAGCGCGTTGAACAGCGTGGACTTGCCCACGTTGGGCAGCCCCACGATTCCCAGCTTCAGCATATGTTGAACGCAGTCGGATTCATCCCAAACGAACAAGCCGGGCCTCAGATCTGAGAGCCCGGCCGAGCGCTGAACGTACACCCATCCGCGGGTGCCGTCAACCCGCGGGCCGTCAGCGGTCCACGGGAATCGCTCCGGTGGCGGCGAAGGTCCGCAACTGGTCGCGGGTGCCGTTGAACCAGTTCTGGTCCACGTTGCCGGCGATCCCCGTCACGCGCCCCTCGTCCGTGTGCTGCCAGAACGTCCAATCCGGCCACCCCGCCGGAAGGTTCGGCTCGGCCACGCCGTAGTGCGCCACCCACAGCGGGTACTCGCTCGATGCCGCGCCCACGCTGGGCGTCCAGAAGCTGGCGCGCGTGTAGATGATGGGCCGGCGCCCCGTCGCGCGCTCCACCGCTTCCAGCCAGGTCCGCACGCCGCGCGCGATGGAGTCCGGCGACGCCCCATCCGTCACCTCCACGTCCAGCACCGGCGGCAGGTCGCCCGGGGCGAGCGGCACGGTGCGAAGGAAGTGCTCGGCCTGCTTGGTGGCGCTGGTCTGCGGACGGTAGAAGTGGTAGGCGCCGCGCAGCACGCCGGCCTGCCTGGCCGCGGCCCAGTTGGCGGCGAACCGCGGGTCGGTGAAGTCGCCGCCCTCCGTGGCCTTGATGAACACGACTTCGACGTCGTCACCCGCGACCGCGTTCCAGTCGATGGTGCCCTGCCAGCGCGAGACGTCGATCCCGCGCACCCGGTCGTCTTCCGGAGCCGGGCCCGTCGGCAGGTCTCCGCAGGCGGCAGAGGTGACGGCGAGCAGGACCGCCGCGCCTCGAAGGGCGCGGCGGATGGAATCGAAACGGATCTTCATGTCGTGCAATCACTTGGGAATGGATGTCCCCCCGGTACCCGTTCCCACGGGCCAAGGTCCACCCCTCCGACGGATCATGCCGCGAGTTCGATCACTTCAAGCCCCTCGGCCCGCGCCACCTTGCACTGCTCCACGTCGCCGCTAACGAAGATCACCGGCCGCTCCACCCCGAGTGCCGTCGCTACGTGCACGGCGTCAGGCGCGCGAAGCTCGTGGTGCTCCACGATGCGCGCTGCGGAGTGCACATAGTCCGACGCGGGAACCACCAGGAGCGGCGTGCCGTTGGTGAGGTCATCCCAAACCTGGGGAACGGCGCGCCGGAACGCCGCCGGACTGAACCCTCTGCGCGCAGCGGTACGGCTGCGGACGATCTGCTTGAGCGCCGCGACGGTCTCCGGCAATGCGAAATCGCACACGATTACCTGCGTCGAAGCCGAGGCCGCTACGGCACCGCGCAGCATGTCGCGCACCGTCGTGGAGTCCGGCTCGACCACATACAGCTTCACGAGCGCGGACGTGTCGAACACGTATCGTCTCACCATCGCGCCGTTCTCCGCAGCCTGATTACCGCCTGGCTAGCGAGTTCGCCCTCAACCTCGATCGGGTCGGGCAGCGTCCAATTGGGATCGACGGTCGGCAGCTTCACCGTCAGGCCACGCGCAGCCATCTCGCGCTGAAATTGCAGCCACTCCGGCGGGTGCGGCGAGGGCGGTGTGTTCGGCGTGTCGTTCACGATCGCGTCTCCGTCTGAGGTCGCCTGCAATATAAAAGCGAACACCCCTAACATCCAGTAACGGAAGCCGCCACGAGTGCGACGGGTTTTTCGGGACATAGAAAGCCCCCGGACGAGGTTCGTCCGGGGGCGCTGTTGCTATCGGGATGGCTCAGGCGAGCAGGGCCGCCGCCAGCCGTGAGACGAACGCCACCGCCTCTTCCACCGGCTCCGGCCCGCCCTTGCCCTCGTTGATGGGCAGGCTGAGGAGCCAGGGGACGATGGCGAGCGAGATCAGGCTCATCAGCTTGATCAGGATGTTCATTGACGGGCCCGCCGTGTCCTTGAACGCGTCGCCGATGCTGTCACCGACAACCGCGGCCAGGTGCTCGCGGCTGCCGCGCCCGCCCGGCGCCGTGTGGATCATCTGGCGCGCGTTGTCCCAGGCGCTTCCCGCGTTCGACATGAACAGCGCCAGCAGCACGCCTGTCAGCGTGGCCCCGGCCAGCATCCCGCCCAGCGCCTCCACCCCCAGCAGCGAGCCCATCAGCACCGGCGCGGCGACCGCCACCACGCCGGGGATCACCATCCCGCGCAGCGCCATGCGCGTCGCCAGGTCCACGCACGCCACGCTGTCGGGGGGCACCGTGCCCTCCATGATGGCCGGCGTGTCGGTGAACTGCCGCCGCACCTCGGCGATCATGGCGCGGGCCGCGGTAGAAACGGAGGTGATGGTGAGCGCGGCGACCGCGAACGGGACCGCGCCGCCGACGAGGAAGCCGATCACCACGATGGGATCGATCAGGTTGATCCCCTCCAGCCCCACCCACGAGGCGTACGCCGCGTAGAGCGCAATGGACGTCAGCGCCGCGGACGAGATGGCGAACGAGTTGATGATGGCGCTCTGCTGCTTGCCCGCGGTGTGCAGCGCGTCCGTCACCCGGCGCGCGTCGGGCCCCAGGTGCCCCAGCTGCACGATGCCGCCCGCGTTGTCGGCGATGGGCGAAAAGGCGTGCACCGTCATGGTGATGCCCACCGTCGCCAGCATGCCGATGGCCGCGACCGCGATGCCGTACAGCCCCGACAGCGCGTACGACACCCCGATGGCCGCGCAGATGGTCAGCAGCACCGGGACGGACGACTGCAGCCCGGCGGAAATGCCCGCCAGCACGTTGGCGGCCGGCCCCATGCTCGACGCCTGCGCGATCAGCCGCGAGGCGCGCGGGCCGGTGAAGAACGCCGTGATGCCGCCCACGACCACCCCCGCCAAGGTGCCGGCCAGCAGCGCCCAGTACGGCCCCAGGAAGCTGTACACGCGCCCCGACGCCTCGTCGCCCAGGTCGAAGGGGAGCAGGTAGACGATGGGAAACATCGCCAGCAGGAAGAGCGCGGCCGCCGCCAGCTGCACGTTGCGCAGCGTCTCGGCGGGCTTGCCCCGGTCCAGCAGGCGCAGCAGGTACACCGCGCCGATGGACACCAGCAGCCCCACGCCGATGGCGAACAGGGGAAGCGACACGGCGGCGATTCGGTTCTCGTAGCCGGTGAGCGTGCGCTCCGTCATCCCCACGGCGATGGCGGCGATCACGGCGGCCACGGTGGATTCGAACAGGTCCGACGCCATCCCCGCCGTGCCTCCCGCGCAGTCGCCCACCAGGTCGGCGATGGTGGCGGGGTTGCGGGGGTCGTCCTCGGGGACGTCGGCTTCGACCTTGCCCACCAGGTCGGCGCCGATGTCGGCGGAGGTCTTGAAGATGCCGCCTCCCATCCGCGAGAACAGGGCGATGCTGCCGGCCCCCATGGCGAAGGCGGGAACGATCTCGCCGTACTCGCGGAACCGCACCTCCTCGAATACGCCGGGAAGGCGAATGCCCAGCAGGAACATCAGCCCCGCGCCCAGCATGCAGAGCGAGGCCACGGCCAGCCCGGCGACCGCGCCGCCGGAAAAGGCGGTCTGCAGCGCGGCGGACTGCCCCGGATAGCGGGCGCTTTCGGCGGTGCGGACGTTGGCGCGGACGGCGGCGAACAGCCCCGATAGGGCGGCGGCCATGGCGCACACCGCCCCGCCCACGAAGGCGCCGGCGCTGCGGTACCCCATCGCCAGGAAGAGCAGGAGGGCGGCGGCGCCCACGAAGGCGGCCATCACCACGCCGATGCGGCGGGCGAAGGCCAAGGCCCCGGCCTGGATCTGCGCGGCCAGGGCGCGCATGACCTCGTTGCCCGGGGGCAGCTTGCGCAGCTGGTCCCAGATCACCCAGTTGAAGCCCAGGCCCAGGAGCCCCAGGACCCACAGCCAGTCGGTAAGAATCGTCGGGTTCACGGCTGGCCCTTTGAGGCAGGAGGTATGCCGGAACTGCGAAACCGCGCCGGAAAGGAGGGAGTCCGGCGCGGTCCAGGTGCAGCGGTGCCTAGCGGTTGTAGCGGTCCATCACGACCTCGATGCCGTCGCGCATCCACGTTTCCACGGCCTCGGCCAGCTCCGGGAGCCGCTCGTCCACGAGCTTGCGGTCGCCCCGGGGCATGGACGAGAGCACCCAGTCGGCCAGGTCGGCGCCGGGGGGCTTGGTCCCCACGCCGATGCGCAGGCGCGGGTAGTCCTTGGTGCCCAGCGCCTGCTCGATGGACTTGAGCCCGTTGTGGCCGCCCGCGCTTCCCGAGGGGCGAAACCGCACGCGGCCGGGCTCCAGCGCCACGTCGTCCACCAGCACCAGCAGGTCCCTGCCCAGGTCCAGCGCGCCCATCCGCTTGAGCGGAACGAGCACCGAGCCGCTGCGGTTCATGTAGGTCAGCGGCTTGATCAGGCGCACCTGGAACGGCTCCACCCGGGTGGTGGCGATGGCCTGGTTCTTTTCCGCGCGGAACTTCGGGACGCCCCAGCGCTGGGCCAGGACGTCCAGAAGCCACCATCCCGCGTTGTGGCGGGTGTTGTCGTACTCGCGGCCGGGGTTTCCCAGCCCCACGATCACCTTAGCCCCGGCCACCGCCGCCTCCTCCTCCCGTTCGGCAACGCCCGCCAGCAGCGCCCGCAGGCGCTCCAGCACGGCAGCCTACTCCTCGTCCTTGCCGCCCGTCTTCACCAGCGCCGGCTCGGTGGGCTCGGCATCGGTCTCCACGCCCTCGTTGCGCGACGCGCCCACGATGGAGGCGATGGGAAGCTCGGCGTCGTTGAGCACCTTGTAGCTGCCGGCCGGCACTTCGCCCACGCGCACCGATTCGCCGAGGTGCAGGCCGCTGACGTCGATCTCCACCACGTCGGGGATGGCGTTGGGGAGGCACTCGATTTCCAGGTCGTACAGCACCTGGTCCAGGATGCCGCCGTCGGTGTGCACGCCCACGGGCTTGCCCGTCAGGCGCACCGGCACCTTCACGTGCACCTTTTCTCCGGCGTGCACGTGGAAGAAGTCCACGTGAAGCACCTCGGGCTTGTACGGGTGCATCTGCACGTCGCGCAGCAGCACGTCCTGGGTGCCTTCGCCGTCCAGCTGCAGGGTGATGATGGTGTTGGGGCCCACGGCCGCCATCATCAGCTCCAGCTGGTGGGCGTCGACGGCGAGCGAGCGGGGCGTGTCGCCGTGGCCGTACAGCACGGCGGGAACCTGCCCGGCCGAGCGCAGCTTGCGGGCGACGCCCTTGCCGGCGCCGCTGCGGAGCGTGGCGCTGAGTGTGGTCCTGGCCATCCGAAACCTCCTTGCGATGAAAGTCACACGGCGCGCGTCCGGGGCCCGTACGGCCCGGCCCGCGCACCGCCTGGTGTTACTCGAACAACGAGCTGACCGACTCGTTGATGTGGGTGAAGCGGATCGCCTGCCCCACCAGCTCCCCGACGGAGAGCACGGTAAGGCCGGGGAAGCGCTTCTCCCGGGGAACGGGCACCGTGTTGGTGACCACGATCTCCTTGAACGGCGCGTTCGCCAGCCGCTCCACCGCCGGGCCCGAGAGCAGGGCGTGGGTGGCGCAGGCGTACACGTCGTTGGCGCCGCGCTCCTTGAGCGCGCGCGCCGCCTCGGCCATGGTGCCGGCCGTGTCGATCATGTCGTCGGACAGGAGGCAGTCCTTGCCCTCGACCTCGCCGATGACGTTCATCACCTCGGCCACGTTGGCGGCCGGGCGGCGCTTGTCGATGATGCCCATGGTGGCGTCGAGCCGCTTAGCGAAGCCGCGCGCCATCTTGGCCGAGCCCACGTCGGGCGATACCACCACCAGGTTGGTCAGCTGCTTCTCGCGGAAGTACCGCGTGAAGACGGGCGCCGCGTACAGGTGGTCCACCGGCACGTCGAAGAAGCCCTGGATCTGGTGCTGGTGGAAGTCCACCGACAGCACCCGGTCCGCCCCGGCGCTGACGAGCATGTTGGCCACCAGCTTGGCGCCGATGGCCACGCGCGGCTGGTCCTTGCGGTCCTGGCGCGCGTAGCCGAAGTAGGGCATCACGGCCGTCACCCGGGCGGCCGAGGCGCGCTTCACCGCGTCGATCAGCAGCAGCATCTCCATGATGCTGTCGGCCGGCGCGGTGGTGCTCTGGATGATGAAGATGTCGCGTCCGCGGACGTTTTCGTCGATGCGGACGAAGATCTCTCCGTCGGCGAACCGCTGGATGGTCACCGCCCCCAGCGGCACCTTCACGACCTGCGCGATCTCTTCGGCGAGCGGGAGGTTGGCCGTGCCGGCCAGCAGCATGGGCCCTCCCCTCGCGAACGCTTCCGCCATTTCCTGACTTGGGTTTGGGTTGCGTGTGCGGCGGGTAGAATAGCCGCGCCGGGGCCCGTGCGAAAGCCCCGGCGAGCGTTCGCGACGCGCGCCGGGGCGAGGGGAAGTGCGTGAGTGCGTGAGTGCGTTAGTGCGTGAGTGGTTGTTCCGCACTCCCGCACTAACGCACTAACGCACTCTCCGTTACCTCACGAACTCCGTCACCTCGCGGATCTCCACCGGGCCCAGGTTGGCGGCGCGGATGCCGGCCTCCACCTTGGAGCGGTCGCCCACGATGACGACCACCGACTGCTCCGGCCGCACGTACTGGTTGGCCACCCGCCGCAGGTCGGCCGCGGTCACCGCCATCACCCGCTGCACGTAGGTGTCGAAGAACGACGCGTCCAGCCCGTACGTCTCCAGGGTGGCCAGCTGGCCCGCCACGTCCTGCGTGGTTTCCAGCTGGTCGGGCAGGCGCAGGGCCACGAAGGCCTTGGCCTTGTCCAGGTCCGCCTCGCTCACGTCCTCGGCGCGGATGCGGCCCAGCTCGCGGAAGAACTCCACCAGCGAGCTGTCGGTGGCGTTGGTCTGCACGCCGGCCCGCGCGGTGAAGGGGCCCTCGCCGCGCAGCATCTGGTAGCCGCTGCTGGCGCCGTACGACCAGCCGTGCGTTTCGCGCAGGTTGGTGTTCAGGCGGCTGGTGAACGAGCCGCCCAGCAGCGTGTTCATCACCAGCAGCGCGTAGTAGTCGGGGGTGCTGCGGGCCACGCCCGGGTGCCCGATGCGGATTTCCGACTGCGCGGCGCCCGGCTTGTCGATCAGGTAGATGGTGGTCCGCCCGATCCGCGGCGCGGCGGGCGGCGCCGATGCCACGGCCGTGCCCTGCGCGCGCCAGCCGCCGAAGGCCTGCTCCACCAGCGGCTGCATCTGGGCCGGGTCTACGTCGCCCACCAGGATCAGCGTGCTGGCTTCCGGCCGGAAGCGCTGGCCGTGGAAGGCGGCCACGGCCTGCCGCGAAAGCGCCTGCGTGGCACTCGCCGTGGGATAGCGGCCGTACGGGTGCCCGGAGCCGTACACCAGCCCCGAGAACGCGTAGTTGGCGATGGTGCCCGCCTCGTCGCGGGCGCGGGCCAGCTGCGTCAGCCGCTCCTGCTTCAGCCGGTCGACCTCGCGCTGCGGAAGGTCGGGGCGCGTCACCACGTCGGCCATCAGCCGCAGCGCCTGCGGAAAGTTCTGCCGCAGCACGTACAGGTTGGCCTGGGCGGCATCCACCCCGGCGCCGGTGCTGAGCGTGGCGCCCAGCAGCTCCAGCGCGTCGGCCAGCTCCAGCGACGACCGGCCGCCGGCGCCTTCGTCCAGCATGTTGGCGGTGAACGACGCCAGCCCCGGCGTGGCGGCGGGCTCGTCGGCGCTTCCGGCGCCGCGGGTGACCATCACCGCGCTGATCACGGGGAGCTCGGCCTGGCGCACGTAGACCACGTTCAAACCGTTGCCCAGCCGCATGCGCGCCGGGTCCGGCAGGTCCACCTGGGGCGCGGGGCCGGGGCGCGGCGCCGTGCGCGGAAACTCCTGCGCCGTCGTGACGGGGGCCGGTGCCGGTGCCGGACCCGCTTCGGGGGCCGGGGCGGCGGCGGGGGTGCAGGCGGCCAGGGCCGCGCCGGCCGCGGCGATCGCGATGGTACGGTTCATCACTGGTTCTCCTCGGCGGCCAGCGCCGTCTTGCCCTGGGGCACGAAGCTGATCACCACGCGGTTGCGCCCGGCCAGGTACTGCTGCGCCGCCCGCTGGATGTCGGCGGGGGTGAGGGCGCGGTAGCGCGCCAGGTCTTCCTCGGCGTGGTCGGGCTCGCCGGCGTAGTAGAGGTAGTCGTTCAGCCGGTCGGCCTTGCCTTCCACCGTTTCCAGCGCGCCCACGAAGCCGGTGACCAGCGTGTTCACCACGCGGTCCAGCTCCTCGCGCGAGGGGGGCGTCTGCGCCAGGCGCGCCACCTCTTCGTTCACCGCCGCCTCGATGCGGTCCAGGTCCACGTCGGGCTTGGCGCGCACGCGGATCCACAGGTCGCCCGACAGCAGGTTGGCCTCGTGGAACGCCGCGGTGAAGGCGGCCACCTGCTCGTCGTACACCAGCCGCTTGTGCAGCCGCGCGCTCTTGCCCTGCGTGAGCACCGCCGCCAGCACGTTCACCGCGGCCTCGTCGGCCGAAAAGCGGGGGCCGGTGCGCCACACCATGCTCAGCTCGGGAAGGGTCACCCGGTCTTCGCGCGTGGTGTAGACGGTGGAGGCCAGCGAGGGCACGGGAATCTGCGGGCGCTGCACGTCGCCGCCCCGCGGGATGCCCGCGAAATAGCGCGTCACCCACTGGCGCACCTGGTCGGTGTTCACGTCGCCCACGATGGCGATGGTGGCGTTGTTGGGCGCGTAGTAGGTGCGGAAGAACTCGGAAACGTCCTCCACCTGCGCAGCGTCCAGGTCGGCCATGGAGCCGATGGTGGTCCACGAATACGGGTGGCCGGCGGGGTACAGCAGCGCCGAGGCCGTTTCCCAGAGCATGCCGTACGGCTGGTTCTCGTAGCTCTGCCGGCGCTCGTTCTGCACCACGCCGCGCTGCCCCGAGAGCTTGGTGGGCGACATGGCGTCGAGCAGGCCTCCCATGCGGTCGGCCTCCAGCCACAGGGCCAGCTCCACCGCGTTGGAGGGCATCACCTCGTAGTAGTTGGTGCGGTCGGTGGTGGTGCTGCCGTTGTTCCGGGCGCCGGCCGCTTCCAGCAGGTTGTCGAAGTCGCCCTCGGGGACGTAGCGCGAGCCTTCGAACATCACGTGCTCGAAGAGGTGGGCGAACCCGGTGCGGCCCGGCTTTTCGTAGCCGCTGCCCACGTGGTACCACACGTTCACCGCCACCACCGGCGTGGAGTGGTCTTCCGCCACCACGACGCGCAGCCCGTTGGGGAGCGAGAACATCGTGTGCGGGATGCTGACCTGCTGCGCCGCGGCGGGCGCGGCGAGCAGGGCTGCCAGCAGGACGATCCGTTTCATCAAGCGGCCTTCCGGATGGGAGTTGCGAATGCGGTATGATACCGCCCGCCGGGGAGCCTGAAAAGAGCACATGCTAAAATATTCGCCCCCCGGTGAAGGGCAATGCTTTCGGGTGACGGGGAGGATGCGAAGCGTGGGCCTCGGCTGCCGCGGGGGCCCTCACCCGGCCGCGCTGACACGCGTGCCACCCTCTCCCACAAACAGCGTGGGAGAGGGGGTACACCCCAGGGGCGAGGCGCGGGTGGGCAGGTCCGGTGCTCGGGCCGGCGCCCCCCATCCCCAACCCTTCCCCCGCAAACAGCCGCGGGGGAAGGGAGCCAGCCCGGCACGCCACCGAAGTGGATGGGGCGCAACAGCCTGTCATCCTGAGGCCCAGGCGCGCCGAACCGGCCCGTACACCGGGCCACGCGGGGCGAAGGATCCAGCCGCGGACACGTACAACCCGGGACGCGGCAGCGGTCACCATGGCCGAGGCCGCCCCCCGTTTCCACTCCTGCCACTCCACGGACAGGGTGAGCGACGGATCGTCGGGCCAGGGGCGGGCCGGGGCGGGACCAGGGGCGGGACCAGGGGCGGGACCAGGGGCGGGTAAACCCGCGTCTGGAACAGCGGAAAGCCCCGACTCGGGCCGCTGTCGCGTCCCGCTCGGGGCTTCACCTGCATGCGCTCGGCACCTGCCGACGCGAGCGAATTCTCCCCTCTCCCGCTTGCGGGAGAGGGGCCGGGGGAGAGGGCAGCCGCGGCATGCGCCGAAGCACTCTGAACGCACCAGAGCCCGTCAGCGATGCCGGCCGAGCATCAGATATACGCGCGCGCACGGCCCCGGCCCCCTTCCCAATGAGAGTCCCAAAGCAGCCGAAGCGCACACGAATTCTCCCCTCTCCGCACGCGCAGCGTGCGGGGAGGGGCCGGGGGAGGGGCCTCCCGCGGCATACGCCGGCCCCGTTCGAGCCCCCCCGACATCGCGGCCTCTGCACGGGTGACCGCTGCCGCGCCCGGGCTTGGAGGCGCCCTACGTTAGATCCTTCGCCCCGCGAAACAGGGTGTGCGGGCTGGTTCGGTGCGCTTGGGGCTCAGGATGACAGGTCGTGGTGCGGCACAGGAGTCGTGGTGCGGCACAGGAGTCGTGGTGCGGCACAGGAGTCGTGGTGCGGCACAGGAGTTTGAATGCGCACGGCACTGGCTCCCTTCCCCCGCGCAGTTTGCGGGGGAAGGGCTGGGGATGGGGGGCGCCGCGGCCCCCGCCGAGCCACGATCCCCCTCCCTGTTCTGTAGCCCACCCTCCATCATCCCATTTGTCACGAATCCTACCGATTCCCGCGCCCGGCCCTTGCGCGCGCGGGCGGCGGCGGCATGTTGTCCCGCTCACCCCGGCGGTGGGGGGCCTGCGGTCCGGTCCTTGCCCGCCGCCGGAGGAGCGAACAACCCGACGGACTGCCGATGCAAAGACGTACCAAGATCGTTTGCACGCTGGGCCCCGCCTCGTGGTCGCCCGAGCGCATCGCGGCGCTCGTCGACGCCGGGATGGACGTGGCCCGGATCAACTTTTCGCACGGCGAGCTGGACCGCCACGCCGAAACCATCGCCAACGTCCGCGCGTGCTCGCGCGAAAAGGGCCGCCCCATCGCCATCCTCGGCGATCTGCAGGGCCCCAAGATCCGCGTGGGCGTGCTGGGCGAGCCCGTGGTGCTCAAGACCGGCGACCGCGTGGTCTTCGCCCCCGAGGGCGAGCACCAGGAGGGCGAGCTTCCCACCACCTTCAACGAGCTGGCGCACGACGTGGAGGTGGGCGAGGTGGTGCTGCTGGCCGACGGGCTGATGGAGCTGATCGTCGAGGAGGTGGAGGCGCCGCGGGTGACCATGCGCGTGATCCACGGCGGCGAGCTGACCAGCAACAAGGGGATCAACCTTCCCAACACGCTGGTGAGCATCCCCTCGCTGACGGAAAAGGACCTCCGCGACCTGGACTTCGCGCTGGAGCAGAAGCTGGACTACCTGGCCCTTTCGTTCGTCCGTTCGGCCGAGGACGTGAAGGACCTGGTCAGCCGCATTCCCCCCGGCGGGCCGCTGGTGGTGGTGAAGGTGGAAAAGGGGATGGCGCTGGAGAACCTGTCGGCCATCCTGGAGTCGTCGGCGGCGGCGATGGTGGCGCGCGGCGACCTGGGGGTGGAGCTGCCGTTCGAGCGGGTGCCGCTGGCGCAGAAGCGGATGATCCAGATGGCGAACGGAGCCAGCCGGCCGGTGATCACGGCCACGCAGATGCTGGAGTCGATGATCGAGAACCCGCGCCCCACCCGCGCCGAGGCGTCGGACGTGGCCAACGCCATCATCGACGGCACCGACGCGCTGATGCTTTCGGCCGAGACGGCGACGGGCAAGTTTCCCGTGGCGGCGGTGCAGGCGATGGTGCGCATCGCCCAGGAGATCGAGGATTCGCACATCCTGGAAACGGGGCCGCACTACGACATCCCCATCGACCCGGGGGTGGACGGCACCACGCCCACGGAACGCGCCATCGCCGGCGCCACGGTCGAGGCGGTCCGCCGGCTGAAGGCGCCGCTGATCCTCACCTTCACCAGCAGCGGCTCCACGGCCCGCGTCGTTTCTTCGTTCCGGCCGCCGGTGCCCATCCTGGCCATCACCGGAAATCCGCAGACCTACCAGCAGCTCGCGCTGGTGTGGGGCGTGATTCCCGTGGTGTGCTCGCGCGAGGCCACGTACGCGGAGATGATGGAGTGCGGCCGCGAAGAGGCGGTCAAGCGTGGCCTGGCCCAGCCCGGCGAGCGCATCGTGGTCACGGCCGGCCTGCCGATGCACAAGGCGGGGACCACCAACCTGCTGCAGGTGGTGGTGATATGAGGGAGTGCGTGAGTGCGGCAGTGCGTGAGTGCGCCAGTGTGCATGCCGCCGCGCGGATGCGGGAAGCGAGTGCCGTTTACTCCCGCACTCACGCACCCCGCACTCACGCACTTTCGTGAAGCTGCGGTTCCTGGGGACCGGCACCAGCTTTGGGGTGCCGGTGATCGGGTGCGACTGCGGAACGTGCACCTCGGCGGACCCGCGCGACCGGCGGACGCGGCACGGCGCGCTGGTGACGGAGGGCGGGCGGCGGCTGCTGGTGGACACGCCGCCGGAGCTGCGGCTGCAGCTGGTGGCGGCCGGCGTGCCCATGGTGGACGCCATCTGGTTCACGCACTGCCACGCGGACCACGTGCACGGCCTGGACGACGTGCGCGTGTTCTCGCAGCGCGGGCGCGGAGCCGTGGAGGTGTTCGCGGGGGGCGAGTGCGTGGCGACGCTGGAAGAGCGCTTCGCCTACATCTTCGACCATCGCGTCCGCCCGCTGGAGGGCACCTCCAAGCCCGAGGCCACGCTGACCGCGGTGCGCCCGTACGAGCCCGTGTCGGTCGCCGGGTTCGACGTGCTGCCGGTGCCGGTTCCGCACGGGCCGCTGCAGGTGTACGGCCTGCGCATCGGGGCGCTGGGGTACATCACCGACGGCAAGAGCCTGCCGCCGCGCACGCTGGACGCGCTCCGCGGCGTGCGGGTGCTGGTGCTGAACGCGCTGTGGTTCGGCAACCCGCACCCCACGCACTTCAGCGTGGAAGAAGCGGTCGCGGCCGCGCGCGAGGTGGGCGCCGAGCGCACGTACCTGACGCACATGAGCCACCGCGTCTCGCACGCAGAGCTGGAGGCGCGCCTTCCGGACGGCATCTTCGCGGCGTACGACGGCCTCGAGGTGGAGATATAGAGGCTGCCCGCCAAGCGAGGACGCGCCACGGCCCTCCGGACTGAACGTCAGCAGGTAGTCCACGAAGGTGGACTTCGTGTGCTTGTTGCAGCGAATTCATTCGCCCGTGCTGGCGTGGGTCGGCACCGAACGCTTCACGCGAAGGAGAAAGGGAGCCCGGGTTTGGCACGGGGTCCGCTTTGGCGCTCAGCGCGAGGTGTGTGGCGGATCCTTCAGTCGCTGCGGGCTTGGGTGCGGCGGCGCGTTCGGCGGGGCCGCTCCTTCAGGATGACATCCCAGGCTCTTTTCGCACCTCCGCACTAACGCACTCACGCACTCACGCACTAACGAACGCCGTCATGATCTCGCTCGACTACAACAACATGCTCTCCACCCGGCTGGGCGGCCGCGGGATCGATCCGGCCCGGCTGGAGGCGATGGCCGGGCGCTTCCGCGACGCCCACGCCGACACCGCCAGCCGCCGCGACTCGGGCGAGATGGGCTTCTTCGCCCTGGGCGACGGCGGTGAGACGGTCAGCGAGATCCAGCGCTTCGCCGAGGGCGCCGGGCAGGCGTTCAGCAACCTGGTGGTGCTGGGCATCGGCGGGTCGGCGCTGGGGACCACGGCGCTGCGCACCGCGCTGCTGCACCCCCTGTGGAACGAGCTGGACGACGAGGCGCGCGAGTTCTTTCCGCGGCTGCACGTGCTGGACAACGTCGATCCCGCCACGTTCAGCGCGTTCCTGGACCACGTGGACCTGCGCCGCACGCTCTTCAACGTGGTGTCCAAGAGCGGCGGCACCGCCGAAACGATGAGCCAGTACCTGATCATCCGCGAGCGCCTGCAGGCCGAGCTGGGTGACGGGTACCGCCGGCACCTGCTCTTTACGACGGACCCGGAGAAGGGCGTGCTGCGCGCCCTGGCCCGCGAGGAAGAGATCGCCACGCTGCCGGTTCCCTCCAACGTGGGCGGGCGGTTCAGCGTGCTTTCCGCCGTGGGGCTGCTTCCGGCCGCCATGGCGGGCATTGACGTCGCGGCGCTGCTGGAGGGGGCGCGGGAGATGGCGAAGCGGTGCGAGAGCGACGACCTGCGTACCAATCCCGCGGGGATGTTCGCCGCGCTGCAGTACCTGGCGGCTACGGAATACGCGGCCCCCATCCACGTGATGATGCCCTACTCCGACCGCCTTCGCGACGTGGCCGACTGGTTCCGCCAGCTGTGGGCCGAGAGCCTGGGCAAGCAGAACACCCGCGACGGGTCCGAGGTGTTCGCCGGGCCCACGCCGGTGAAGTCGCTGGGCGCCACCGACCAGCACTCGCAGGTGCAGCTGTACATGGAGGGGCCCTTCGACAAGACCATCACCTTCCTTGCCGAGCGCGACTTCGAGAAGGACGTGCAGATCCCCTCCGCCTACCCGCACCACGCCGAGTTGGCGTACCTGGGCGGCCACAGCATGGGCGAGCTGCTGCGCACCGAGATGCTGGCCACCGAGGCGGCGCTGGCGCAGCGCGGGCGGATGAACATGACCATCGAGGTGCCGCGGGTAGACGCGCACGCCATCGGCGGGCTGTTCATGATGCTGCAGATCGCCACGGTGTACGCCGGCCACTTCTACGGCGTGGACCCGCTGGACCAGCCCGGCGTGGAGCTCGGCAAGCAGCTTACCTACGGCATCATGGGCCGCCCGGGTTTCGAGGAGCAGCGCGCCGAGTGGGAGAGCCGCGCGGCCAAGGACGACGCCTTCGTGCTCCGCTGACCGGGTGAGCGACCAACCCATCCGGCACACGGCGTCGCCGCCGGCCATCGTTCCCGGCTCGCGGACGATGATCGTGATCAACCCCGCGGCGGGCCAGCTGGACACGGAGCGCGCGCTTCGCCTGCTGGCCGGGGCCTTCGCCGTCCGCGGGGCCAGCTTCGACGTGGTGCACACCCAGGCCGGGGGCGACGCCGAGCGCGCCGCCCGCGAGGCGGCCAGCCACGGCTACCGCGCGGTAGTCGCCGTGGGCGGCGACGGAACCGTGGCCGAGGTGATCACGGGGCTGGCGGGGACGTCCGTGCCGCTGGGGATCATCCCCAAGGGCACCGCCAACCAGGTGGCGTGCAACCTGGGCATTCCCGGCGACATCGAGGGGGCCGTGGACGTGGCGGTGAACGGGGTGGTGGCGCCCATCGACCTGGGGCAGCTGGGCGACGGCCGCTACTTCGCCCTGGCGGCGGGCGCGGGGTGGGACGCGGCCGTGATCTCCGCCGCCACCCGCGAGCTCAAGGACCGCTGGGGCTTCGGCGCGTACGTGTTCGCCGCGCTCAAGGCCGGCATCACGCCGCCGGTGGCACGCTACCGCATTACCGCCGACGGCGTGGAGACGGAGGTGGACGCGGCCATGGTGCTGCTGGCCAACATGGGCCAGTTCGTCGCGAAGCCCTTCCCCTCCGTCGAGGTGCACGTGGGTCCCGCGGTGTCGTACCAGGACGGCATGCTGGACGTGTGCATCTTCGCGCCCCGCACCCTTCCCGACGTGGCCGCGCTGCTCTGGCGCGTGGCCAGCCGCCAGTACCTGGGCGACGAACGGCTGATCTACCTAAAGGCGGCGGAGATCACCCTCGAGTCCGACCCGCCGGTGATCACGGAGTTCGACGGCGAGGTCATCGGCCACACCCCCCTCACCGCCCGCTCCGTCCCCGGCGGCGTCACCGTCCTTGTGCCGCGGACCTGATTCGGGCCGGCGGATCGCGCCGCGTCCAACCCACGCACCCAAGGCCTGTCATCCGTGAGGCCCAGGCGCACCGCACTCGCCCGCAAACGAGACCACGCGGGCCGAAGGATCCAGCCTGAGACACGTACCAACCCGGGCGCGGCAGCGGTCACCGAAGCCGAGGCCTCGGCTGCCGCGGGGCCCTCACCCGTCCGCGCTGACACGCGTCCACCCTCTCCCACAAACAGCGTGGGAGAGGGTGTACACCCCAGTCGCATGCACCCCACCCGCCGAATCGCAATCGAATTCTCCCTTTCCCCTGCGAAGCGGGGGAGAGGGCCGGGGAGAGGGGGCTGCCGCGGCATGAGTGGCAGCCAGCCGAACCCCGATCGAAGTTCTCTCCGGCGAGCGGCAGCCCGAACCGGCGAAACGACGGCGCATCTCCCGAAAAGTGCACCCCGAGAGTTGAAGCGCGGCGCGCCGGGCGGTAACTTGTCTGGATGGCAGAAGAAAACCTGATCGTCCGCGGTGCGCGCGAGCACAACCTCCAGAACGTCGACGTCGAGATCCCCCGCGACAAGCTGACCGTGATCACGGGCTTGAGCGGGAGCGGCAAGTCGTCGCTGGCCTTCGACACCATCTACGCCGAGGGGCAGCGGCGCTACGTGGAGTCGCTGTCGGCCTACGCCCGGCAGTTCCTGGGCATGATGGAAAAGCCCGACGTCGACTCCATCGAGGGCCTGTCCCCCGCCATCTCCATCGAGCAGAAGACCGCCGGCCGGAACCCGCGCTCCACGGTGGGCACCGTCACCGAGGTGTACGACTACCTGCGCCTGCTGTGGGCGCGCGCGGGCACCCCCCACTGCCCCAGCTGCGGCAAGCCGGTCGCCCGGCAGAGCGCCACGCAGATCGTGGAGCGGCTGGTGGAGCTTCCCGAGGGCACCTGGCTGGAGGTGCTGGCGCCCGTGGTGCGCGGCCGCAAGGGCGAGTTCCGCGACCTGTTCGAAGAGATGCGGCGCAAGGGGTTCACCCACGGCCGCACCGACGGCGAGGTGCACCGGCTGGAAGAGCCCCCCGTGCTCAACCGCCGCGCCAACCACGACATCTCCATCTTCGTGGAGCGCAAGGTGGCGGTGGAGCCCGACAACCGCGGCCGCATCGCCGACGCCGTGGAGCAGGCGCTGCGCGCGGCCGAGGGCGTGGTGCAGGTGGTGGCGCACACCCCCGGCGCGGTAGACCCGCAGCCGGAACTGTTCAGCGAGCACTACGCCTGCGCCGAGTGCGGCATCAACATCCCCGAGCTGGAGCCGCGCCAGTTCTCCTTCAACTCGCCCTACGGCGCCTGTCCGGCGTGCGGCGGGCTGGGCACCCGCAAGGAGCCCAACCCCGACCTGGTGCTGGCCGACAAGTCGCTTTCCATCCTGGAAGGCGTGGTGCTGCCCTGGGGGGTGCCGCGCGGGCACCTTCGCGGCACCATCCTCGAGGGGCTGGCCGGCGCGATGGGCTTCGACCTGAACGCGCCCTGGCAGGAGCTACCCGACGAGGTGCGCCGGGTGCTGATGTTCGGCGTGGACGGCAAGGCGGGGCCGGCGGCGAAGGCGGCGCCCGGGGCCAAGGGCGCGGCGCCCAGGAAGATCAAGTGGGCCGGCATCATCCGCGACGTCGAGCAGCGCTACCAGGACAGCACCAGCGACTCCGTGCGGGAAACGCTGGAAGAGTACATGAGCACCCTGCCTTGCGGCACCTGCCACGGCGCGCGGCTGCGGCCGGAAAGCCTGGCCGTCACCGTGGGCGGCCGGTCGATGGGCGACGTGGTGGGGCGCCCCGTCTCCGAGGCGCTGGAGTTCTTCGACGAGGTGGATGCGCTGCCGCACCTGCAGCGCGACATCGCGGGGCCCATCCTCAAGGAGGTGCGCGAGCGCCTTTCGTTCCTGGTGAACGTGGGCCTGGAGTACCTGACGCTGGGCCGCTCGGCCGAGACGCTTTCGGGCGGCGAGGCGCAGCGCATTCGCCTGGCCACGCAGATCGGCTCGCGGCTGGTGGGCGTGCTCTACATCCTGGACGAGCCCTCCATCGGCCTTCACCAGCGCGACAACGAGCGGCTGCTGGAAACGCTCAAGGCGCTGCGCGACCTGGGGAACACCGTGTTGGTGGTGGAGCACGACGAGGAAACCATCCGCGCCGCCGACTACGTGCTGGACCTGGGCCCCCGCGCTGGGCGGCACGGCGGTCGGGTGGTGGCCAAGGGCTCGGTGGACGACATCACCGCCGCCCCCGAGTCGCTGACCGGCGCCTACCTGCGCGGCGAGCGGCGCATCGAGATTCCCGCCGAGCGGCGCCAGCCGGCCCTGGGGCGCGAACTGCTGATCCGCGGCGCGCGCGAGCACAACCTGCGCGGGCTGGACGTGCGCATTCCCCTCGGGTGCTTCGTGGCGGTGACGGGGGTGTCGGGGTCGGGCAAGTCCACGCTGATCAACGACATCCTGTGGAACGTGCTGGGCCGCCGCTTCTACCGCGCCAAGTCGGTGGCCGGCCTGCACGACGGCATCGACGGGCTGGAGCTGCTGGACAAGGTGGTGGACATCGACCAGTCGCCCATCGGCCGGACGCCGCGCAGCAATCCGGCGACGTACACGGGGCTGTTCACCGTCATCCGCGACCTGTTCGCCGAGCTGCCCGAGAGCAAGATGCGCGGCTACACGCCGGGGCGCTTCTCGTTCAACGTCAAGGGCGGGCGGTGCGAGGCCTGCCAGGGCGACGGGCTGGTGAAGATCGAGATGCACTTCCTGCCCGACGTGTACGTGCCCTGCGAGGTGTGCCGGGGCAAGCGGTACAACCGCGAAACGCTGGAGGTGTTCTACAAGGGGCACTCCATCGCCGACGTGCTGGAGCTTACGGTGGACGAGGGGCTGGAGGTGTTCGAGGCCGTTCCCCGGCTGCGCCGCCAGCTGCAGACGCTTTCGGACGTGGGGCTGGGCTACATCCACCTGGGGCAGGCCGCGACCACGCTGTCCGGCGGCGAGGCGCAGCGGGTGAAGCTGGCGACCGAGCTTTCCAAGCTGGCCACGGGGCAGACCTTCTACATCCTGGACGAGCCCACGACGGGGCTTCACTTCGAGGACGTACGGATGCTGCTGCAGGTGCTTCACCGGCTGGTGGAGCGCGGCAACACGGTGCTGGTGATCGAGCACAACCTGGACGTCATCAAGACGGCCGACTGGATCATCGACCTGGGGCCGGAGGGCGGGCCCAAGGGCGGCGAGGTGGTGGCCGCCGGCACGCCGGAAGAGGTGGCGATGAACCCGCGCTCGCACACCGGGCGCTTCCTGCGCCCCATCCTGCCCGGCGCGGCGCCCGCCATCACCCCGGCCGCCCCGGCGGAGCCCGCCGTGAAGAAGCGCGGCCGGCCCCGTAAAGCGGAGCCGGCCTGAGGTTCGTGTCGTCCTGTCGGACCCCGATGTGACGGTGACGAGGACGACCAAGCGATCACGCGGAGACGCGGAGGAACTGATGAGCCGCGGAGGTCCTTCCTCCGCGGCTCTCGCGTTTTCTCCAGTCGCGACGTCGGCGATGGTGCTAGTCGGCTCAGCGCCCCTCTCGCCCCGCTGGTTCGGGCGGGCGGCGCGGCTTATCTTGCGGTTCCCGCTTCACCTTCCGCCGCGCCGCTCTCCCCCTCCGATGCCCCACCGCTTCCGCGCCGCTCGTGCCCTGCTAGTCGCCGCCATCCTCGCCGCCCTTCCCGGCACCACCGCCGCGCAGTCCGGCGGCACCATCGAGGGGCAGGTGGAGCTGTCGCCGCGCGCCGCCCGGCGGGTAGCCTCCAGCTATCCGGGCGCGGCAGGCGGAACCCACGTCGTGGGATCGGTGCCGGCCGTGGCCTTTTTGGTGGGACGCATCGCGGGCACGCCGCCAGCCTCACCGCAGCGGCCCCGCCTGTCGCAGCAGGACACCAGCTTTCACCCCGCGCTGCTCGTGGTGCCCACGGGCGCGAGGGTGGAGTTTCCGAACGGCGACCCCTTCTTCCACAACGTCTTTTCGTACTCCCCGGTCAAGCGGTTCGACCTGGGCCGCTACCCCCGCGGCGAGTCGCGGACGGTGACGTTCGACCGCCCCGGCGTGGCGAAGGTGTACTGCGAAATCCACCAGTGGATGCGCGCGGCGGTGGTCGTAGTCGAGAACCCGTACCACGCGCTGGTGGGCGCCGACGGCCGGTTCCGCATCGCCGGCGTTCCCGCCGGGCGCTACCGGCTGACGGTGTGGGACGTGGACCGGGGCGAGCGGACGGTGGACGTGGTGGTTCCCGCCTCGGGGACGGCCCGCGTGCGGCTGCGGCTGTGAGGCGCCTGGCGGCGTTGCTCGCGCTGCCGCGCACCAGCTTTCGCGCGCGGCTGCTCCTGGCACTCGTCGGCTCGGTGGGGCTGCTGCTGGCCGCCGCCCTGCTGGTGGTGCGGGTGCAGACGCGCCGCCAGGTGGCCGTGATGGTGGACCGCGCCGTACAGCGGACCGACGCCGCGTATCGCGAGATGGAGGAGGCGCGCCTGCGGCAGCTGCGGGGGTACACGGCGCGCTTCGCGGGGAGCAACCGCCTTCCCGCGGCGCTGGAAGAGGCCGTGCTGAGCCCCGGCGCGGCCGAGTTCCTGGGCGAGACGGCGCTGTACGAGCTGCAGCTGGCCGGCATTCCTGACGCCCTCGCCGCGTTCGGAGCGCGGGACGGGAGCCCCGTCGCGGCGGTGCTGGACGGCGCGCCCCTGCCGGACGCCGGCGCGGCGCTTCCCGCCTCGGCGGCGTCGGCCGTGGCGGGACCGGCGGAGGGCGTGGCCTCGCACCACCGCGTGGGCGGGCGGCTGTACACGGTGCAGACGGTGCCGCTGGCGCTCTTCGGTGAGCCGGTCGGCACGCTGACGCTGGGGATTCCGCTGGACGATGCGGCGGCGGCGCAGCTGGGGCGAAGCGTGGGCGCGGAGGTGTGCTTCCTGGCGGACGGGCGGTGTGTCGCCTCCACCCCGGGCGTGCGGCGCGGCGGGCTGGACCGCCGGATGCGCGACGCGGCCCGGGCGGGGGCGCGCCGCCGGACCCGCTGGAACGGGGCGCGGATGGCGCTGGTCCCGGCGCGGCTGGCGTCCGGCGGCGGGGCGCAGGAGGTGACGCGCATCGTCGCCATCCCGCTGGAAGACGTGCTCCGCCCGTTCGACCAGCTGGAGCGCGCGCAGGCCGCGGCGGGCCTCGTTTCCCTTCTCGTCGCGCTGGCGCTGGGGACGGTGCTGTCGCGCTCGTTCGCGCGCCCGGTGCGTGCGCTGGTGTCGGCGACGCGCAAGGTGGCCGAGGGCGACCTCGAAACCCGCGTGGCGGTGGCCGGCCGCGACGAGCTGGGGACGCTGGCGGCGGCATTCAACGAGATGACGCACGGGCTCATGCTCAAGGAGCGCTACCGCGGCGTGCTGGACAAGGTGGTTTCGCGCGAGGTGGCCGACGAGCTGCTCAAGGGCGAGATCCGCCTGGGCGGCGAAACGCGCGACGTCACCTCGCTGTTCGCCGACGTGCGCGGGTTCACGTCGCTGGCGGAGGGAATGGACCCCGAGCGCGTGATCGGGCTGCTCAACGAGCTGGTGGGGCGGATGGGCGCGGCGGTGGAGGCGGAGGGCGGGGTGGTCGACAAGTTCCTGGGCGACGGGCTGATGGCCATCTTCGGCGCGCCGGGGGTGCAGCCGGGGCACGCCTTGCACGCCGTGCGCGCCGCCGTGCGGATGCGGGACGCCGTCGCCGGGGTCAACGCGGAGCGGGCGGTACGGGGGGAGGCGAACGTGGAGGTGGGGATCGGCATCAACAGCGGCCCGGCGGTGGCGGGGAACATGGGCTCGCCGGGGCGGCTGAACTACACGGTGCTGGGCGAGTCGGTGAACCTGGCCTCGCGCCTCTGCTCGTCGGCGGCGGGGGCGGAGATCCTGGTTGCGCGGGCCACGTGGGAGCGGGTGGAGGACGAAGTGGACGCCGTCCCCGGCGGCGTGCGGAGCATCAAGGGCCTGTCCGCGCCGGTGGAGGTGTTCCGCGTCCGCGGCCTGCGTGCGGCGGGGCGCATCCCCGTGCCGGGGCTGGCCGTGCTGGCGCTCGCGCTGCTGGCGTGCGCCCCCGCCGCCGCCCAGCCCCTGCCGGCGCTGGCCGACCTGGGCGCCACGTGGACGTCGCCGGGGGGCACGGTGCAGGTGACGCCGCGGGGACGGCTGGAGCTGGAGGCGAACCTGCCCGGCGAGGCGCGCGCCTGGCAGGTGCCGGGAGCGGAGCCCGTGTTCCAGCCGCGCGCCGCGCTCTTCCTGGACGCGTTCGCCGGGTCGCGGTGGTACGCGGGGTTCGCCGCGCACGCAGAGCGCGCGCGGCCGCTGGGCGAAGAGGACGTGAGCGTGCGGATCGAGCAGGCGTTCCTGCGCTGGAGTCCGTTGGGCGGCGACGGCCTGTTCGTGCAGGCGGGGCAGTTCGTCTCGCCCTTCGGCAGCTATCCGGCCCGCCACCACACCCCCGCCGACCCCTTCATCCGCCCGCCCCTGCCGTACGACCATCGGACGATCCTCAGCGCCGCGCGCGTTCCCGGCGGCGCGGCCGGGTTCCTCCGCTGGAAGGACGATCCCGCGGTGCACCGTCCCGAGGGCGCGCCACCGGTGTGGGCCGCGCCGTATCCCACCGGCGCGATGGTGGGCGCGCGCGCCGGGCGCCTCGACGGCCGCGTCGCGGTGCTGACCAGCGCCCCCTCGGCCGAGCCGCGGCGCTGGCGGTTCCGCGCAAAGGACGCGGCGCCGTCCCTGGCCGCATCGGCGGGCGTTCGATTGACGCCCGGGGCGCGCATCGGCGCGTCGTTCAGCCGCGGCCCCTACCTGGAGCCGTCGCCGCTGCAGCCGGCGGCCGACACGATCGACGCCGACGAGTTCCACCAGCAGCTGTGGGCGGTGGATGCATCGTTCACGCGCGGGTGGGTGGAGGCGCGCGCGGAGGTGATCGTGGACCGCTGGGAGGTGCCGAACGTGAGCGAGGACCCGCGCGACCTGTCGTGGACGGCGGAGGCGAAGGTGAAGCTTTCGCCCGCGCTGTTCGTGGCGGGGCGCTACGGGGCCATGCGCTTCAACCGGATCGGGGCGGTGGGCGAGCAGGTGCGGTGGGACTACGACGTGGACCGCGCGGAACTGGGCGCGGGGCTGCGGCTGGGGCGCCACACCGAGGTTCGCGCCGAGTACCTGCGCCTGCGCACCGGCGCGCCGCCGGCCGGCGACGACGATGCGTTCGCGCTCCGATGGGCCTGGGTGTTCTGAGGAGTGCCCGCCCGCCGGCGTATGAAAGGAAAGCCGGACGGGACTCGCTACTGCTGCTGCTGCACGAGCAGGATGGCGCCGACCAGCGAGGCCACCGCGCCGACCACGCTCGCCACGATCGAGATCGTTTCGCGCAGGGTGTTCGTGCGGCGCGGGACGCGGATCTGGTCGCCCGAACGCACCCGCATGGCCGCCACCTCCGGCGTGGGGCGCAGCAGGTCCAGCTGGACTTCGCGCCCGTCGCGGAACAGGACGGCCCGGTCCAGCCGCGCGTTCTCGGTGCCCCCGCCGGCCGTGGCCACCGCCTGCAGCAGCGTGGTTTCGGGCGACAGGTTGTACAGGTTGGGAAGCCGCACCTCGCCGCCCACCCCCACGCGGTGAAGGAAGTCGAACACGAACTGCGGCTGGCGCTCGTACTGGCTCAGCGCGGTGCGCAGCAGCTCCTGGATCTGCGTGCGCGACACGCCCACCACGCGCACCCCGGTCAGCAGGGGGTGCAGGAGGGTGCCGTCCGGGGCCACGGTGAACTCGCCGGTGAACTCCGGCTGGCGCCACACGGCCAGGCGAACGACGTCGCCCGGGCGCACGGAAACGGAGTCGCCCGCCTGCGCGGCGGCGGGCGCGGCGAACGGCAGCGCGAGCAGGAGCAGGAGAATCGATCGGCGCATGGCAGGACGTGCGTACGGGTGGACGAAACGGCGCTCGATGCGCCGGCACGGGCGGCGCGCAGGCGGCGTCCCCCGTACCCGCCACCCCCGGGCGAATCGCATGCCGCCCGCCGCGGGAGGCAGGCACCCCGGGCGCACGGATCGTCCAGCCGTAAGCCTTGTGCCCACACCCGTTCACGGCGATATTGGACGATCAAGTCGCGAAGCCACGCCGGTTTGCCCTCCCCCGGCCCGCGATCCGTTTACCGCACGGCCATCACGACAGAGCACCCGCCCGCCCATGCGCATCGGCACGCGTACGATCCTGCTGCTGGCCGCCGCCCTGGTGGCCTGGCCCGCCAGTGCCCAGGGGTCGCGGCTGGCGCCGGCCCTGGTGCGGGAGTGCACGTGCGCCGCCCTGCGCCCCTCGCCGGGATCGTGGACGCGGCGCGACCGCCATGCGCAGGTGGATACGCCCCCGGCCCTGCCCGGTGCGGGGCGCGGCGCGCCGGATCCCTGTGTCCCCCCGGCGGTGCGCCCGGCCCCCGCGGCCGACACGCTGCCCGGCGGCGGGCGGCCGGCAGACCCCTGCACGGGGCGCCCGGCACCCGGGTCCGGGCAGCCCCCGGCCGGCGGAGCGCCCACGCAGCAGCCGGGCGCCCAGGGAGCGGGCGCCCCCGGCGGATCGCCGGCGGCCGGGGGCACGCCGCCCCCCGGCACCCAAACGGGGGTGATGGTCCCCACGGGGCCGCCCACGGACGTCACCTCTCCCGCCCTGCCTGCGCCTTCCGGCGAAGCCGCGCCGCCCGTTCGCGCCACCGCGCCCGACCCCGCGAAGGCGGACCAGAACCGCGGCCTGCTCGGGCTGCAGACCCTGGCGCTTCGCGACGTGGTTCGGCCGGGACCCGCCGGCAGCATCTCGGTGCCCACCGGCTTCGGGGTGGAGTGGGGTGAGGTCTTCGTCGGCGCCGCCTACCAGGCGCGCACCCGCTACACCGACGAGCCCGACGCCGGGCTGGTGATCGGCACGGGCGTCGGCAGCCGGCACCTGCTGGCGCTGGAGGCGGCCGTCACCTCGTATTCCACGGTACGCGGCGGGGGCCCGGGCGAAACGGGCGGCGTGAGCTTCAAGCTGCACCGTTCGCTCTCGAGCGACGCCGGCATCGCCGCGGGGTACGAGAACGTACTGACCTGGGGCGGCAGCGACGCGGACCCCACCCTGTTCGTGGTGGCCAGCAAGGTCGTGCGGCGTACGCGCCGGGCCGGCGCCTGGCTCGACGCCGGCGTGCTCACGCTGGGCGTGGGCAACGGCCGCTTCCGCACGGAACAGGCCGACCTGGACAGCATCCAGACCCTCAACGTCTTCGGCGCCGTGGGCGTGCGCGTCACGGAGCTCGTCTCCATCGCCGGCGACTGGACGGGCCAGGACGTGAACGCCGGGTTCTCCATTACGCCCTTCCGGCGCTTTCCGCTCGTGATCACCCCCGCCGTGGCCGATATCCTGGGCACCGCCGGCGACGGCGCGCGCTTCATCCTGTCCGTGGGCTACGGCGTGGGCTTCCGCTCCCTCTTCTGATGCAGGGCCTCATGATGCGAATCGCACTTCTCGCGGCCGCCGCGGCGCTGCTGGCCGCCGTTCCCGCCGCCGCCCAGCCGAATCGCTCCGACATGACGGGCCCGGGGCTGGCCGGCAGCGGCGTGGCCGGCGTGGGGTACCACGGCGCCGCCTTCCGCGACATCGAGAACGCCCTCTTCCGCCGCGCCGAGGGCCGGGTGGTGTTCCGCAGCCCGGCCATCGCCTGCCGGGTGATGGCGCGTGCCGTGACGGAAGCCGTGGAGCTGCGCGACGGCGGGCTGCGACCCCCGCGCCGGTGGGAGAACGCCGCGCCCTTCCAGCGCCAGGCCCAGGCCGACGTGGCCGCGCTGCTGACCGAGCAGGGCACCGCCACCCCCGCCGCCCGCCGCGTGCTGGCCGCGGTGCGCGGCGGCATGCCGGGCGAGCCGGGCGACGAGCCCGAGCAGCTGGTGGCGGCGCTCGCCGGGCTCTTCCGCGAAGGCGACGGCGTCTGCCCCGCGCGCGAGCGCTGGGTGGTGGGCGAGCGCTGGGCCGCGGCGCTCCAGGCGTACGAGCACTTCGTGCGCGAGGCGCCCGATGCGTCGCTGGATCCCATCTCCCCGGAGCTGGCCATCATCGGCGTGGTCCTGCGCGACCTGGTCGACGCCGCCCTGGCCGCGTCGCGCGCGTGACGGAGGCCGTCCCGCGCCTCGATGCCACGTCGCGGGTGGTGGCGGCGCGCGACCAGGTGTCGGCCGACCTCGACGGCGACGCGGTGATCCTGAACCTGGCGGACGGCGTGTACTACGGGCTGGACGCGGTGGGTGCCCACGTATGGGCGCTGATGGCCGAGCCGCGCACCGTGGCCGAGCTTCGCGACGCCGTGGTCGCCGCGTTCGAGGTAGACGCCGCCACCGCCGAGCACGACCTGCTGGAGCTGCTCCGCGACATGGCCGCGCGCGGCCTGGTGGAAGTCCGCGGCTGATCCCCCGCCCCGCTTTCCGCGGACGATGAGCGGCATCGCCGGTATCGTTTCGGCCGGCGGCGCACCCGTCGATCCGGGCCGCCTGGCGCGGATGGCGGCGGCCCTCGCCCCCCGCGCCCCCGACGGAACGCGAACCTGGTCCGGCGGGCGCTGCGCCCTGGTGCACGGCCTTCTCCTCACCGGCGAAGAACCCGCTCCCCCGCCGCAGCCCTTTTCCGCCGACGGGCAGGTCCACGTCTGTGCCGACGCGCGCATCGACGGGCGCGAGGAGCTGGCCCGCGCGCTCGGGGCCGGCGGCATCGCGGCGGCCCCGGACGACCCCGCCGCCCTGCTGATCCACCACGCCTACCGCCTGTGGGGCGACGAGTGCGCGGCGCACCTCCTGGGCGACTTCGCCTTCGCGCTCTGGGACGCCCCGCGCGGCCGGCTGTTCTGCGCGCGCGACCCCTTCGGCGTCAAGCCGTTCTTCTACGCGCGGACCGCCGAGGCGTTTCTCTTCTCCAACACGCTCGGCTGCCTCGCCGCCGATCCCGCGGTGCCGGCCGGGCTGGACGAGGGGTGGATCGGTGACTTCCTGGTGCACGGCGACACGCAGGACGTGGCCGCCACGGTCCATTCCGCCATCCGGCAGCTTCCGCCGGCCCACACGCTGGTGGTGGAGGACGGCCGGGTGAGCATCCGCCGCTACTGGTCCCTTCCGGTGGACGAGGAGACGCGCTATCGCCGCCCGGGCGAATACGTCGACCACTTCGTCCAGCTGCTGCGCGAGGCCGTCCGCGACCGACTGCCCCCGGGCGCGGCGAGCTTCTTTCTGAGCGGCGGGCGCGACTCCACGTCGCTGGCGGCGCTGGCGAGGGAAACGATCGCGCGGGGCGAGCGGACGACGGAGCTGCGGGGCTACACCGCGTACTACGAGCGGCTGATGCCCGACCGCGAGCGGGAGTTCACCGAGCTGGCGGCGGACGCGCTGGCCATCCCTACCGAGTACACCCCGGTGGACGGGTACCAGGCGTTCGAACGATGGGAAACGCCCGCGTTCCGGCGGCCGCAGCCCACCGCCTCGGTGCTGATGGCCATCGAGGTGGACCAGCTTTCCAGCGCGGCGCGGCACGGCCGGGTGCTGCTGACGGGACAGGGCGGCGACGCCGTGCTGCGGGAAACGCGGTCGCGGCTGACGAAGCTGGCGGCGAGCGGGCGGCTGCTCCGTGCGGCGCGCGAGGCTGCGGAGTACGCCTGGCTGCACGGACGGGTGCCCCGCCCCGGCGTGCGCACCTGGCTGCACGAGCGGCGTGGCGGGCGGGCGTGGCGGGCAGAGGTGCCCCGCTGGGTGGACGCCGCTTTCGCGCGGCGCACGGGGCTGCACGACCGCGTGGCGGCGTGGAACCAGGGTCCCGCCGTCGTTCACCCGCTGCGCCCCGAAGCGTACGAGCAGCTGGCGGCGCCGCTGTGGCCGGGCATGTTCCTGGCCTACGATCCGGGGGTCACGGGCACCCCGGTGGAGGTACGCCACCCCTACTTCGACGTGCGGATCGTGCGCTACCTGTTGTCCATTCCACCCGCACAGTGGTATAATGATAAGGGCTTGCTGCGCATAGGGATGCGCGGGCGGCTTCCCGAGCGGCTGCTGCGCCGCCCCAAGTCGCCGCTGGTGGACGATCCACTGCGCGTGCGATGGCTGCAACAGGGCGACGCATGGCTGGGCGGGCGGAGTGTTACGGAAGCCGTGGCACCGTGGATAGACGTCGGCCGGGTGCCCGCCGCGGCGGGCGGACGCTCGCCGGAGCCGCCGGAACAGTGGTGGCAGGAGATTCGCCCGCTGGCACTTTCATTGTGGCTTTCGGCCCAACGAAGGTAATCCAGGGCTTTCCAGTCACACCAGCAACAAGAACGATCCGGGAACACCGCTCAGTTCATGACCTGAGCCCGCGAAGCCAAAGGAGCACCATGCAGAATTCCTCGCTTTCCGACGCGCCACGGCGGCCTTACCGCCGCCCCGCGCTCACCGTCTTCGGCGACATGCGCGAGCTTACGCTGGCCAGCATCTCGCAGAACATGAACGACCCCGGCCAATCGTCCCAAACGATGACCTGACGGGCCGCGGTACGCGCGCGCCGTTGCGGTTTCGTTTGTACGGGCTGCACGTCGACACCGACCGCCCGCTCCCCGGCCTTCATCCCGAACCACCTTCCGACGCCCCCGCCGACCTCTCGATGTGGCTGGGGCACGTTCCCGTGCACACCTTTTCCACCGCGCCCGAAGAGCCCTGGTACGTGTCGCCGCGCGAGGCGGGCGGCGACGGCCCCTCGCTCGTCGTGCACCGCACGGTGGACGGGGGCGCGTACCGGCTGCGCTACGCGGACGGGATCGAGTTCCGGATCGACGCGCGGGGCACGCGCGTGGCCTGCACGTGGCCCCCCGGGCAGACGCTGGAAGACGCGGCTACGTACCTGATGGGCTCCATCTGCGGCCTGGTGCTGCGGCTGCGGGGCACGCCATCGCTCCACGCCAGCGCCGTGGCGCTCCCCGGCGGCGCTGCCGCCGTGTGCGGGCCCCCGCAATCGGGAAAGTCCACCACCGCCGCCGCCTTCGCGGGCCGCGGCCGCGCGCTGCTCTCCGACGACGTGGTTCCGCTGCTGGACCGGGCAGACGGCGTGCACGTGCAGCCTGCCTATCCCCACCTGCGCCTGTGGCCCGACGTGCTCCCCGCCCTGTACGGCGAGGGCGCCGACCTGCCGCCCCTTTCGCCCAACTGGGAGAAGCGCTACCTGGCCCTGGAAGACGCCTTCCACCCCGCGCCCCTTCCCCTTCGTGCCGTGTACGTGCTGACCGGGCGCGAGACCGGAAACGCGCCCCGCTTCGCCCCGGTTTCCACCATCGACGGCCTGCTGGAGCTGGTGGCGAACGCGTACATGGGCTGGTTTCCCGATCCCGCGGCGCAGGCGCGCGAGCTGACGGTGCTCGCCAAGGTGGCACGCTCGGTTCCCGTCATCCGCGTGACGCCGCACGCCGACCCCCTGCGCGCGGGCGAGCTGGCCGCAGCCATCGAGGCCGATTTCACCACGCGCGCGGGGCCCGGCGGTGGCTGACTACAGCCTGCTGGGCTACGGCGACATGATGGCCGACCGCGTGCGGATGGATGCCTACGCCGCCGCGCTGGAACAGGCCGTCCGCCCCGGCTCGGTGGTGCTGGACATCGGCACGGGGGCCGGGATGATGGCCCTGCTGGCCTGCCGCCTGGGGGCGCGAAAGGTGTACGCCATCGAGCCGGCTGACGTGGTGCACACCGCGCGCGAGATCGCCCGCGCCAACGGCATGGACGGCCGCATCGAGTTCATCCAGGGCCTGTCCACGCGCCTGTCCCTTCCCGAGCGCGCCGACGTGGTCGTTTCGGACCTGCGGGGCGCGCTTCCCCTCTTCGGCCAGCACATCCCCTCCATCGTGGACGCGCGCGTGCGGCTGATGGCGGAGGGCGGCGTGCTGATCCCCCGGCGCGACACCCTGCGCGGGGCCGTGGTGGCGGCGGACGAGCGCCACTGCGAGCTCGTGGGGCCGTGGGACGAGGCGGCGCGCGGCTTCGACCTGTCCATCGCCCGCCGCGCCGCCGTGAACTCGTGGGTGCGGGCGAAGGTCCGCCCCCAGCAGCTGCTGTCCGACGCCGCCACCTGGGCGGTGCTCGACTATCCCGCGATCACCGATCCCAACGTCCGCGGACCGCTGGAATGGCGGGCGTCGCGCGCCGGGACGGCGCACGGTTTCGCGATGTGGTTCGATGCCGAGGTGGCGGAAACCATCGCGTACACCAGCGGCCCGCACGGGCCCGAGACCGTCTACAGCACCGCGTTCTTTCCGTGGCCCCGCCCCGTGCTGCTCGCGGAGGGCGACCAGGTGGCGGTGGAGCTTCAGGCGCGGCTGGTGGGCGACGAGTACGTCTGGGTGTGGGATACGCGCATCCAGTCCGCCACGGAGGGCACCGTCGAGTTCCGCCAGTCCACCTTCTTCGCCGAGCCGCTTTCGCCCGCGCGGCTGCGGGCGCGCTCGCACACCCATCGCCCCCGCCTGGGGGAGGAGGGTCGGATCGACCGGATGGTCCTGGAGCGGATGGAAGGCGCCGCCACCCTGGAAGAGATCGCCCGCGAGCTGGCGGCCGCCTTTCCCGCCCGGTTCGGCACCTGGGAAGCAGCGCTGACGCACGCCGGGCGGCTGGCGGAGAAGTACGGCGAGTGACGGACATCCAAGCGTCGTCCGGCGTGGACACGGCGCCCGAGGCCGCCCTGGTGCTGGCGGCCGCCCGCGCCGCGGTGGACGCGTCTGCCGCGGACGGGGTGGCGGCGATCGTCGCCCGCGGGGTGGACTGGGACGCCGCGCTGGCGCTGGCGGAAAAGAACCGGCTGACGCCGCTGCTCCACCGCCTGCTCGCCGGGCGCGCCGAGGTGCCCCAGACGGTACGTGCCACCCTGCGCGCGGCCTATGCGGCCAACGCGGGGGAGGCGCTTCGCTTGTCGGGCGAGCTGCGTCAGCTGGTTTCGGCGCTGGAGCAGGCGGGGGTGGCGGCGCTGGCGTACAAGGGCCCGGCGCTGGCGGTGCGCGCCTACGGCGAGGTCGCGCTGCGCACGTATTCCGACCTGGACCTGCTGGTGGCGCCCGGGGACGTGCCGCGGGCCTCGCGCGCGCTGGCGGAGCGTGGCTACGCCGCCGCCTACGCGTTCTCGCCCGCGCAGGAGCGGCTGTTCCTGTCGGTGGACGGCGACGTGCCGTTCCATCACCCCCACACGGGGACGCTGGTGGAGCTTCATTCGCGGGTGTCGTCGGCGCGCTTCTGCGTGCGCCTGCCCACGGCGGAGCTGATGGCCCGCGCCCGCCCCGTGTCCATCGGCGGGGGGACGGTGCCCACGCCGGCCGACGACGACCTGTTCCTGGCCCTGTGCGCCCACGGGGCCAAGCACCGCTGGGCACGCCTGGAATGGCTGGCCGCCGCCTCGGCGCTGGCGGCGCGGGCAGGAGTGGACCTGCGGGCGCTGGTCCATCGGGCGGGCGAAGCCGGCGCCCGGCGGACGGTGCTGCTGGCCCTTCACCTGGCCGGGACCACGCTCGGGCTCCCCGTCCCGCCACCACTGGCCGAAGCCGCCGCGGCGGATCCCGAGGTCCCTTCGCTGGCGGACGAGGCGCGGGGGCTGTGGTTCGCACCCGCCGGCGACGAGGAAAGCACCGCCGCCAACCTGCGCTTCAACTACCGCCTCTGCGACGGCCGGGCCGACCGTGCGCGGTACGCGGCGCGGTGGCTGTTCACCCCCACGCCGGAGGACTGGTCGTGGCTGCGCCTGCCCGGTCCCCTGGCGCCCGCCTACCGCGCGCTGCGGCCCCTGCGGCTGGCGCTGCGCTACGCGCCGGGGAGGGGGCGGTGAGCGGAAGCGCCACGGTGCGCTTCTGCCGCCAGCTCGCGCGCGACATGCCCGGCCCGGCCGCCGCCGCGGTGGGGCTGGCGCTGGTCGTCGCCGCGGGCGAGGCGGCGTCCGTGCTGATCCTGGCCCGGCTGCTGGCCCTGGCGGGCGTGGCGGTGGACGGAGGCCCCGCCGGGGCGCTGGCCCGGGCGGTGGACCGCCTGCTCGGCGCCGTCGGGCTGTCGGCGGAGCTGGGCCCGGTGCTGCTGCTGTTCGTGGGCGTCACCCTGGTGCAGGCGCTCGCCCGCCGGGCCGACAGCCTGGTGGCGCACAGGATGGAGCTGCAGACCGGGCTGCGCCTGCGCACGCGGCTGTTCGACGCCGTCGCGGGAGCGCGCTGGCTGCCCCTGGCCCGCCTGCGCGGCACCGACCTGCTGACCGCCCTGACCGGCGAGGCCGACCGGGTGGGTGCGGGGGCGGGGCACGCGGCCACGCTCCTGGCGCACGCGCTGATGGCGGTGGCGTACCTGGCCTTCGCCCTGCGCGTTTCGGCTCCCATCACCGCCGTCGCCTTCGCCTGCGGGGCGGTGCTCCTGCTGCTGCAGTCGCGGTTCCGCCGGAACGTCCGCGCCGCGGGCGAGGCGCTTTCCACCGCCTCGGCGGCGCTGACGTCCGCCGCCGGCGAGCACCTGGGCGCGCTGAAGGTGGTGAAGAGCTACGGCGCCGAGGACCGCAACGCCGCCCTGTTCGCCGGCACCGCCCGCCGCGCCGCCGAGGCGCGCGAGCAGGCGTGGCGCGCCTTTGCAGACAGCAGCGCCACCTTCAGCGTGGGTGCGGTGGGGCTGCTGGCCCTGGTGACGTACCTGGCGCTTTCGGTGCTGCAAGTGCCCGGCGCCACCGTGCTGCTGCTGGTGTTCCTCTTTTCGCGGCTGGTCCCCCGGCTGTCGTACCTGCAGGGGCTTCACCACATGATGTCGCGCGAGCTCCCCGCGTGGGAGCGGCTGACGGCGATGGCCCAGGCGCTGGAGGCGGAGCGGGAAGACCTGGAGCCGGCGCACGAGCGGGTGGAGCTGGCGCACTCCATCCGCATCGAGGGCGTCTCGTTCGGCTACGAGGCGGCGCGGGGCGACGCCCTGGCCGACGTGGGGCTGCAGATCGAGGCGCGCCGGACGACCGCCGTGGTGGGCCCCTCGGGCTCGGGGAAGACCACGCTGGCCGACCTGGTGATGGGGCTGGTGCGGCCGCGCGCCGGGCACATCCGGGTGGACGGCAGGACGCTGGACGAGTCGTGGCTGCGCGCGTGGCGCGAGGGGATCGGCTACGTGGCGCAGGACACCGTGCTCTTCAACGACACGGTGCTCGCCAACCTGCGCTGGGCCCGCCCCGAGGCCAGCGACGACGAGGTTCGCGAGGCGCTGCGGCTTTCGGTGGCGGATGGGTTCGTCGCCGCGCTGCCGGACGGGCTCCACACGATCCTCGGCGACCGGGGCGTGCGGCTGTCCGGCGGCGAGCGGCAGCGGCTCGCGCTGGCGCGCGCCCTGCTCCGCCGCCCCGCCCTGCTGATCCTGGACGAGGCGACCAGCGCGCTGGACGCCGAGAACGAGCGCCGCATCCGCGAGGCCATCCGCGGGCTGCACGGGCGGATGACCATCCTGATGATCACCCACCGCCTGCCCAGCGTGCGCGACGCCGACGTGATCCACGTGATGGAGGCCGGACGGCTGGTGGAAACCGGCTCGTTCGCCACGCTGATGGGGCGACCGGAGGGACGCTTCCGGCGGCTGTGGGCCAGCCAGAGCGGCGAGCTCGACCTGGCGGATCCACCGGCTTCGTAGATTCTCCCACCCCGCTGTCGAAACGCGGAGACCGTCCAATTGGAGGCTCGTCGTGCCGCTACTTCTCGATCCATCCACCGAGGCCGCCGACGACCCGGCGCAGATCGCCCGGGCGCGGCGGCTGTTCCAGGTGCAGCGCGAAAGCCGCTGGCGCGTGGCGCAGGGCACGGCGCGCGACCGGATCGCCAGGCTGCGCGGACTGCGCGCGTCCATCATCCGCCACCGCCAGGCGCTGTACCACGCCGTGCAGGCCGACTTTCGCAAGAACCCCGCGGAGTTCGAGATCACCGAGGTGCAGCTGGTGCTGGCCGAGATCGCCCACGCCACCCGCCACCTCAAGCGGTGGATGAAGCCGCGCCGCGTGCCCACCCCCGCCTTGCTGGCCGGCGGCCGCAGCCGCGTGCGCCACGAGCCGCGCGGGCAGGTGCTGATCCTGGCCCCGTGGAACTACCCCTTCCAGCTGCTGTTCAGCCCGCTCGTCGCCGCGGTCGCCGCCGGCAACGTCTGCATCCTGCGCCCGTCAGAAAAGGTGCCTCACACGGCGGCCGCCATGGCGCGCATCGTCGCGGACGCCTTTCCCGAAGACGAAGTGGCGATGGTGGCGGGCGGCATCGAAACGGCGGATGCGCTGCTCTCGCTGCCCTTCGACCACTTCTTCTTTACGGGCTCCACCGCGGTCGGCCGCAAGGTGATGCGCGCCGCAGCCGAGCACCTGGCCATCGTGACGCTGGAGCTGGGCGGAAAGTCGCCCGCGATCGTGGACCGCTCTGCGGACCTGTCCGTCGCCGCCGAGCGCATCGTCTGGGGCAAGTTCGTCAACGCGGGGCAGACGTGCGTCGCGCCCGACTACGTGCTCGTGCACCGGGACGACGCGCAGCCCTTCATCGCCGCCGCGCGATCCGCCATCGCGCGCTTCTACGGCGAAACGGACGAGGCGCGGCGGGCCAGCGAGTGCTTCGCGCGGGTGATCGACGGCCCGGCGTTCGACCGCATCGTAAACGTGCTGGACCAGACGGTGGCGGGTGGGGCACAGATCGAGGCGGGCGGGCAGCGCGACGCACGGGAGCGATACCTGGCCCCGACGCTCCTTTCCGGCGTAGAGTGGGATGCGCCGGTGATGCGGGGCGAGATCTTCGGCCCCGTGCTCCCCATCGTGGAGTACGCGTCGCTGGACGAGGCGCTGGCCCGCATCGGCGCGAGGGGCAAGCCGCTGGCGCTGTACGTGTTCAGCCGCGACCGGCGCGCCACGGAGCACGTGCTGCGCGGCACCACGGCGGGCGGCACCATCGTCAACCACGTGCTCTGCCACCTGGCCAACCCCGACCTGCCCTTCGGCGGCGTGGGCGAGAGCGGCCAGGGGAACTATCACGGCTTCGCGGGATTCCGCGCCTTTTCTCACGAGCGCGCCGTGCTGTCGATGGGGCGCGTGGGGCTCGGCCCGCTCTACTATCCGCCGTACGGGCCGCGGATGAGGCGCATCGCCAACCTGGTGTCGCGCTGGATGGAGCGCCGGTGATGCCCGACGCCGTCCGCATCCGCCCGGCGGAAGAGGACGACGTTCCGCTCATCCTGCGCTTCATCCGCGAGCTGGCGGACTACGAGCGGCTGCTTCACGAAGTGGTGGCGACGGAGGACCGGCTGCGGCGCACCCTCTTTGGCCCGCAGCCCGGCGCGGAGGTGGTGATTGCGGAGGACGGCGGCGAGCCGGTGGGGTTCGCGCTCTTCTTCCCCAACTACTCCACCTTTCTCGCGCAGCCGGGGCTGTACCTGGAAGACCTGTACGTGCGCCCCGAGGCGCGCGGGCGGGGGATCGGGCGGGCGCTGCTGGCGCACCTGGCCCGGCTGGCGCGCGAGCGCGAGTGCGGGCGGCTGGAGTGGTGGGTGCTGGATTGGAACGAGGCGGCGATCCGCTTCTACCACTCGCTCGGCGCCCGCCCGATGGACGAGTGGACCGTCTTCCGCCTCACCGGCGCCGACCTGGACCGGCTCGCGGACGAGTAGCGGATCGGCGGCGTCGATCCGTCAGCCGCGGGCCGCCTGCATCCTGCGCGGGCGGCGCTTCGCGGCAAACCGCCGGATCCGCCGCGCCCAGCGAACCGGCGAGAGCAAGAAATCCACGAGTTCGATCAAAATCCAGGGCGCCCTCCACCACGTCCAGCATTATCGCCGCCGCGGGCGGGGACGCCGTGGGCTGTTCGCCCACAGGATCAGCGACGCCGGGCTGAGCACCAGGCATGCACCGGTGAGAGCGAACAGCATCGGGCGGGTGGGACCCGTGGCTTCGAACGCCGCGTTCGTGGCGACGACTCCCACTGCAACGAGCCCCACCGAAACCCACAAGCGAAGCGGGAGTCGCCACAGCCCCTCGAGCAGCAGCCACACCACAACTTCCACCACTAACTCGATCATCGTCTTTCCACAGGTTTGGTCCGCAACGATTACGCGGAACATCCTACGAATCGGCGAGTCTGGTGGTTTCGCGAGGCGGGACTGGTACGAACCCGAGCCTCGCCCTACATTATGGGGCAAAGGAGGTGCGTATGGATAAGCTGCCGGGACTGCTGGGCTCTGAAGCGCGGGCGCGGATGGTAGTGCATTTCGTGGTGCACCCCGACTCGCGCCTGCACGCGCGAGCATTGGCCCGGCACGTGGGGATCGTGGGAAAGCGATCGCTGCAGATCGAGGTGGATCGGCTGGTGGAGCTTGGATTGCTGCGCCGGGAAGCGGAGGGGCGGCACACCATCATTTCCCGCAATCAGCAGCACCCGCAATGGACCGCGCTGACCTCGCTGGTGCAGGCATACGCCCCGGCCCTGGTGTTGCGCGACGCGCTCGCCGGGGTGCCGGGGGTGGAGGCGGCGTTCATCTTTGGATCGTTCGCGCGGCGCGACGAGCGCCCGGACAGCGACATCGACCTGCTGGTCTACGGGGATGCGCTCCCTGACCGTGAACTCGGGAAGGCGCTGCTGGATGCGGCGCTGGTGCTCGACCGCCCGGTAGACGCCAAGCGCTACGACAGCGACTCGTTCCGTCGCGACATCGGCCCTGGGGCGAGCTTTCTATCTAGCGCCCTCACCGGTCCCAAGCTCTGGCTGGCCGGCTCGCTGGATCACCTACCCGTGACGCCGGAGGTGATGGCATGAATACCCGGATCGCAAACCTGATCAGCATGGGACGGCTGGTGCAGGAAGCGGCTTCTGACGAGGAGGTCCAGGGCCTGTGGTCGCATGCGTCCGAGGCATACGAGGACGCCGCGCTGCCGAACCGCAGCCCAAACCGGCGCCTCACGTCGGCGTACGACGCGGGCAGGATCGCGGCGTTGGCGGTGGTTCGGACCGCGAACCTGCGCGTGCGGGCCCAGAACCACCACGAGGTCACCCTGGCGGCGGCGGGCCTGCTAGCGGGGGAAGAACTGCAGATGCTGCTTCAGGAGTTCCAGGGGCTTCGGCTGGAGCGGATCCAAATCGAGTACGGCTGGAAGACACGCGCCTCAGTGGACGACATCAATCGCGTGCTTCCCAAGGTGCTCGCGATCCTGGAGCACGGCTCACGATGGATCTCGTCGGAACGCCCTACAGTGGACCTGCCGTCCACCACCTGACGCCGAGCCGTTCCTTAGAGCGGCTGGGAGGCGAGGCGGACCAGGTCGTCGTGCACGCGGCCGTTGGAGGCGGCGATTCCCTTCCAGTGCGGGTCGGGCTGGTTGAAGCGCGGCTCCTGGCCGTCGATGCGCGTTACGGTGCCGCCGGCTTCGCGCACGATCACCACGGCCGCGCAGACGTCCCACTCCGACTTGGGGCCGCGCGAGACGAACGCCTCGGCGCCGCCCTCCGCCACGCGGCACATCTTGTACGCCGTGCTGCCCAGCGGCTCCACCCTCCAGTCACCGAACGCGTGGAACTCGCCCCGCTTCATCTCCCACCGCGAGGCCACGATGCGCGGGCCCTCGCTCGTCCCCCGTTCCGAGACGTGGATCGGCTGGCCGTCGCAAAAGGCGCCGCCTCCTTCCACCGCGTGAAACACCTCTCCTGTGACGGGATTGTGCACCACGCCCAGCACGGCGCGGTCCCCTTCCGCCAGGCCCACGCACAGCGCGAACTCGGGGCGGCCCGCCACGAACGAGTTGGTGCCGTCGATGGGGTCCACCACCCACACCCGCTCGCGCTTCAGCCGCTCGGGCGAGTCCGCCGTCTCTTCCGAGAGCCAGCCGTAGCCGGGGCGCTCGCCCAGCAGAACGCGGTGCAGCGCGCGGTCGGCGGCCAGGTCGGCCTCGGTGACGGGCTGCTCGGGCGACTTGAAAGTGACCTCCTGCTCCACGCGAAAGGCGCGCATTACCGCCTCGCCCGCGGCGCGGATGGCGCGGATGGCCAACTCGAGGTCTGCTTCCCTGGAAAAATCCTGCATCGACTCGCGATTTTCGTTTGGTAGAATAGGGGTGGGCTTCGACGGCTGATGCGCGCGCCGCAGGTGGGCCCCTCCCCCGGCCCCTCCCCCGGCAAACTGCGCCGGGAGAGGGGAGAACTTCGGACGGGGTTCGAGTGGCCTCGGCGCATGCCGCGGGAGCCCCCTCTCCCGGCCTCTCCCCCGCAAACTGCGCGGGAGAGAGGTGCACTTCTCACGGGGTTCGACGGGATTCGGCGCATGTCCCTGGGAGCCCCCTCCCCCCGGCCCCCTTCCCCCGCTGCGCAGGGGAGGGGGAGACCTGAACCGCGCTTCGGCTGGCTCTGCGCACCCGACTGCGCGTGCAGTCCGCGAAGGCGGACTTTGGGCCTTTGTTGCCGCGACTTCAGTCGCCCCAGCGCGGCCGGGTGAGGGCCCCACGGCAGCCGAGGCCTCAGGCTCCGTGACCGCTGCCGCGCCCGGGCTTGTTTCCCTTCCGCCGCTAGATCCTTCGGCCCGCGACGAGTGTGCTGCGGGCCGGTTCGGCGCGCCTGGGCCTCAGGATGACAGGCCCTTGTGCGGCTCCCAACCCTTGGGCGACGCTCCACACTGGCTCCCTTCCCCCGCGCAGTTTGCGGGGGAAGGGCTGGGGATGGGGGGCGCCGCGGCATGCGCCAGAGCCGGCCCATCCACCCCGCAGCCCTACTTCGGCGGCTTGCGCTCCCACTTCACGGGCCGCGTGGCGCGCGGGTGCACGTCCAGCTTGCGTGCCCAGGCGCGGAACTCGGGGCCGTGGTCCGGCTTCTTGCCCTGCGCGTGCTGCCACAGGTGGATCATCTCGTGGCGAAGCGTCGCCTCGGACTCGGCGGGGAGCGCGTGCGTGCACAGGACGCGCGAAATGACGATCTCCAGCGGCGACGAGCTGAAATGCCCGTTGCGCCGCCGCATCTGCCCGCTCAGGTACAGCGGCACCTCGGGCAGGGTGCCCCCGAAGTGCGCGGCGTTGACGCGGCGGAACTCCGCCAGCAGCCGCTCGATCTGCGGCCGGTCCGACGCCAGCACCTGCCGCGTGCGTGTCCGGCGCGGCGGCACCGCCTCCGCCGGGATCAGCGTGATGAAGCGGCGGACCGCGTCGCGCGCCCGGTTGCGCGTCCGCGCGTCGCGCGCCGAGAACAGCCGCGCCACCGCCACCAGCACGTCCTCGGGCGCGGCGGCGAACGCCGTGTTCAGCCGCAGCGCCGTCCCCCGCTCCGCGACGGACGCCATCACCCGCCGGTTCTTCGTGAACACCACCCGCCGGATCTGCGGCGCGACCGGCGACACGATGGACAGGATCTCCCGCTCCGTGCGGCCGATCGCCTTCGGCCGCGCCGGGGCGGGTTTAGCCGCGGGAGGAGCCGCCACCGGGCTATCCACCGGCGGCGATACACCGGGCTCGGGGAACGCCTCCTGGATCGCCGCGTTCTGCCGGGGCGGACGCGGTGCGGCCCTGGGTTTCGGAGGTTTCGCAGACGATTTCGGCTGGGCACCGGGGGGCGGCGCCCAGCCGAAAAGGTCCAGCACGTCGTCCAGCAGGCTCACGCGACGGCGGCCATCGGCGGGCGTTCCGCGTGGCGGTATTCCACCCGGTACCCCATCTGGCGGGGGATAGCGAGCAGCCGGTCCAGGTCCAGGTCGATGCGCGCCCCGGCCTTCTGCGTCACCTCGTCCTCGATGGGAAGGTCGAAGTCGTTGGCGCCGTACTCCAGCGCACGGAAGGCGTCCTCGTTGCGGGTGAGGACCGAGGTGCGCACGTGCTTCACGTTGTCCAGGAAGATGCGCGACAGCGCGATGTGCCTCCAGTACTCGGCCGCGCCCACCTCGGTGCCGCCGAACGCCGTGCCGTACGGCTTGTACGACCAGCTGAGGAACGAGAACAGCCCGCCGTGCCCCGCCTGCAGGCACTGGTCCTGGAAGTCGCGGGTGCGCTGCAGGTGCTCCAGCCGCTCGTCCATCGTCTCGTCGAAGCCGATCACCATCGTCCCCGTGGTCCGCATCCCGGCCTCGACGATGGCCTGCTGCGCCTGGAAGTACTCGCGGACGGTGTACTTGAACTTGGCGTGCCGCTTCCGGAAATCTTCCGTCAAAATCTCCGACCCGCCGCCGGTGATCCAGTGCACCCCGGAATCGCGCAGCCGCGCCGCCGTGTCGGCGTACGACAGCTTGGCGCGGTCCGCCAGGTACATGAACTCGGCGACGGTGAGCGCGTAGAACTCCATGCTGTCGCCGTACCGCTCGCGCACCGCGGCGAACAGGTCGCAGTAGTAGTGCAGGGGCAGCTTGGGGTTGAATCCGCCGTTGAACGAAACCAGATCGCCGCCGAAGTCGCGCAGCTCGTCGATCTTGGCGAACACGTCGTCGCGCGTCATCACGTAGCCGCCCTGCTGGTTGGGCAGCACGTAGAACGCGCAGTAGTCGCACTGGGCCACGCACACGTTGGTGTAGTTGATGATGCGCATCACCATGTACGTGGCGGCATCGGGCTGGTGGTAGCGCGCCCGGACGATGCCGGCCAGCCGCTTCAGCTCGTCGTCGGAGGCGTGCTCCCACAGCAGCCGCGCGTCGTCGGCGCTGATGCGCCCGCCACGCTCGACCGTGGCGGCGATGGCCGCCAGCCCGCCCTGAACATCAACCCCGGCTCCGTGGGTCACGATCCCCGTATCCTGCTTCCGTTGCGTGCGTTGGACAGGGGAAAGATAACAACTTCGCCACGACAGGACGAGAGCACACGCCTCGTCTTCCCGCAGTAACGCACTCCCGCACTCACGCACTTCCCCGCTACGGCCCCGCCGAATAGATTCCGAACGACACCGGCGCGCGGCGCCCGCGCCATCCCAAGCATCCATGCCCAAGTACACCGACCTCGACAAGCCCGCGCAGTTCCTGAAGAACGTGGGCCCCAAGCGGGCGGAGCTCCTGGCCAAGCTGGGGCTGCTCACCGCGCGGGACGTGCTGTACCACGTCCCCCACCGGTACGAGGACGCATCCACCGTCACCCCCATCAAGGACCTGGAAACGGGGATGGACGCCACCATCGTGGGCCGGGTGGTGAGCAAGGGCGTGCTTCCCACGCGCCGCGGCCTGCGCATCTTCCAGGCGGTGGTGCGCGACGGCACCGGCTTGATCGAGTGCTCGTGGCCGGGACAGCCGTTCCTGGACCGCACCATCGCGCGCAACGACCTGCTTCTGCTCAGCGGCACCTGCCGCTTCTATCACGGCCGCCAGTTCCAGCCCAAGGAGTTCACCACCCTGGCGCGCGAGGGCGAGGACGCGTCGGAGGAAAGCGGCACGATCTTCCCCGTGTACCCCGCCACCGAGGGCCTCACCCATCGCCAGGTCCGCACGCTGATCGCGGAAAACCTGGACGACCTGCTGCGCAAGGCCAAGGACGAAGACCTTCTGCCGCGGGAGATCCGCGAGCGCGCCGGGCTGGTGCCGCTGGCGCAGGCGCTGGACTGGATGCACCGCCCCACGTCGCTCAAGGACGTGGAGCAGGGGCGCCGCCGGCTGGCGTACGAGGAGCTCTTCTTCCTGCAGCTCCTGTACGCGCAGGCTCACCACCGCGCGGCCGCCGAGCGCCCGGGCATCGCCTTTCCGCGCCGCGACACGCTGGTCAAGCCGTTCCACAAGTCGCTCCCCTTCACCCTCACCGCCGCCCAGAAGCGCGTGCTGAAGGAGATCGGCGAAGACATGGGGCGCCCCCGGCGGATGAACCGGCTGCTGCAGGGCGACGTGGGATCGGGCAAGACGGTGGTCGCGCTCTTCGCCATGCTGCGGGCGGCGGAAAACGGCTACCAGGCCGCGATGATGGTGCCCACCGAAATCCTGGCCGAGCAGCACGCGCGCACCCTGCAGAAGCTGCTGGAGGGGCTGCCCGTGGGCGTCACGCTGATGACCGGGCGGCTGGGCGCCAAGGCGTGGCGCGAGGTCAGCTACCGCATCGCCTCCGGCGACGCCGACATCGTGGTGGGCACCCACGCGCTCATCCAGGAGGGCGTGGAGTTCCACAAGCTGGGGCTGGTGGTGGTGGATGAGCAGCACCGTTTTGGCGTCAAGCAGCGGCTCGCCATCCAGGAGATGGGCGAGAACGCCGACACGCTGGTGATGTCGGCCACGCCCATCCCGCGTTCGCTGGCGCTGACACTGTACGGCGACCTCGACATCTCCGTGCTCGACGAGCGCCCGCCCGGCCGCCAGCCGATCAAGACCGCGCTGCGTGCTGAGTCCGCGCGGCCCCGGGTGCTCAAGTTCGTCCGCGAGCAGGTGGAGCAGGGGCGGCAGGCGTACATCGTCTACCCGCTGGTGGAAGAGTCGGAGAAGGTGGACCTGAAGGCCGCCACCGTGCAGTTCGAGCAGCTGAAGGAGGTGTTCCCGGACCTGCGCCTGGCGCTGATCCACGGGCAGATGCCGGGCGAGGAAAAGGACCGGACCATGCGCGCGGTGGCCGCGGGCGAGGTGGACGTGCTGGTGTCGACGACGGTGATCGAGGTGGGCATCGACGTGCCGAACGCCACGGTGATGGTGATCGAGCACGCGGAGCGGTTCGGCCTGTCGCAGCTTCACCAGCTGCGGGGGCGCGTGGGGCGTGGATCGGAGGAAAGCTTCTGCATTCTGCTGTACACCGGGGGCGACGCCGCCCAGCGCCTGCGGATCTTCGCGTCCACCGAGGACGGCTTCGCCATCGCCGAGGCCGACCTGCGCCTGCGCGGCGCGGGCGACCTGTTCGGCGCGCGGCAGTCGGGGGTGCCGGCGTTCCGGTTCGCGAACCTGGAAGAAGACCTTCAGCTGTTGACCGCCGCCCGCGGCGAAGCCCGCGCCATCGTGGACCGCGACCCCGAGCTGGCCAACCACCCGGACCTGCGCGACGCGCTGGAAACCCGCTACCACGAGCGGGCGCGGCTGTTCCGGGTGGGGTGAGGCCCGTGCGTGGCCTCGGCTGCCGTGGGGCCCTCACCCGGCCGCGCTGACACGCGTGCCACCCTCTCCCGCAAGCGGGAGAGGGGATACACCTCAGGCCTGGCGGCGCATCCAAGTCCTTGGCGCGCAAAGACTTGTCATCCTGAGGCCAAGCCACACCGCACTTGCCCGCAAACCATACCCGGCGGGCCGAAGGATCTAGCGGCGGAAACGTACAAGCCCGGGCGCGGCAGCGGGCACGGAGGCAGAGGCCTCGGCCCCCACCCCGGCGGTTGAAACCGCAGCTGGCACGTCACGAAGTCCGCCTGCGCGGACTGGGCGGGACAGTGCCGTGCACGTCGACATCTGAGGCCGCGTGCAGGTGAAGCCCGAACGGGACGCGCCAGCAGCCCGTGTCGGGCTTTCCGCTGTTCCAGGCGGGTTCACCCGCTCCCGGGAGGGGTGTGCGTCAGTTTGGTGCAGCCCGGCTACCCACAGCCGCGCCCTCCACACCCGTCAGCGAGCCGCGGACGCCGGAGACGGGCACGAATGCCCGCCCCCACGCCCTCCTTCGTCAGTCCTGCGAGTGCTGGTCGCGCGGGTGGCCGTGGCCCTGGTTCATGGACTCGCCACTCGTGTCGGCGTCGTGGTTGGTGCCCGACGTCGCCGGGCGGCGCGCGCCGAACTCGTCGCCCTTGTTGTGCTCTCCCTGCACGCCTTCGGGCGTGTTGCCCGTAGTCACGTTGCCCGGTCCCTGGTACCCCGTCTTCAGGTTCGACATCCTTGCCTCCGATTGCTGGGTTGATGCGTCGTCCATTCGGGGACAACACAGGGCAAATCCCGTGCTCGCAATGACATAGCCAGACGCTCCATCCGCCGGAAAATAGTGTGCTCCATCCAGGCGATCACGGGTGTTGCGCGCGCCGCGAACGTGGTATAGGTTCGCAGTGGAGCCGGGCGCGAGCGAGGGCTGGGAGCCCTCATCGGGGTGCCTCCGGAAACGGGAGTGCCGCCCTGGTGGAAGCCGGAAGAGAGGAGGTGGGACTTGAAGATTTGCAAGCTCATTTTCCACACCGTCGCGCGACGCTCCGCCCATCGGAACGCCCTGCAGCCCTGCTGCACGGGCGTTTTTGTTTTCACCCGTTTACGGGGAGGCTGAAATGCTCGATTCCGGGATGATCAACAAGATCCACAAGGCACGTGAGTACGCCACGGAACCCGAGCGCATCCACTTCGCGCGTCTGGAAGTGGATTTCGACGGCAAGAACGGCAATCACAAGGTGGGATTCGACGAAGGGCACTGGCGCTGCGACTGCGACTACTTCCGGCACCACGCCACCTGCAGCCACACGATGGCGATGGAGCGGGTGCTGGGCGTGATGGCCCCGGCGGAGGTGGCCTGAGGTCCTGACAGCCCACCGGGCGCGCCGACACGGCGCGCCCCGCGCACAATCGAATCGCCGCGAGGAGAGCAGTTCTCCCGCGGCGATCGTCGTTTGGGGTGCCGTGCCGGCGCACGTAGCCGGTGTGTGCCTCACTACGGGCGCGGGCGAGATTTCAGCCTGCGCCACTCCCGCCAGCCCGGCTCGTCCACCTCCACGAAAGGGCCTTCGGCACCCTGCTCGCGCAGGAACTCGCGCTCATCGGGGTCGCGCGCGGGCCTCGTCATCCCGCTGGGTTCGGTGCGTGCGCGAAGAGCCGCAGCGGCTTCTCTCCGCGACGCCCACATCGCACGCAGTGCTGACAGATCGAAGCTGTTGATGTCCATTGACTTCCTCCCGGCGCTAACGATAGTGCTCGTACCAAAGCACATCAAGGTTCTGCGCCGTCACGGGAGTTCCTGAATCCATGAAGCGTCGAAGTAGATCATACGCGTGTTCAGCCTGCTCCGTCTTGAGGTACGCACGTAGGGCTGCCTCGTCGAGGTCGGGGCCGAACGCGGCCATCATGCTCAAGGCCTGCTCTGCATGACCGTAGTACCTCCACCATCGAAATCCCACGATCCGCTCGCCGAGGATGTACTCCTTGCGGATCACACGCAACGTGAGTGGACCCACATCGAATGTGTCCGCCGGATCACTCAAATAGTCATCGGGAACTTCGACGTACAGGCTTTCCCGCACCCAGTGCCGTCCGTGCCGGCGAAGGCCGAGTGACGTGAATACGGCATCGATCGCCGCCCGGCTCCTGCCTTCGACCACGAAATCGATGTCATGGGTCGTGTAAGCGCCCGGGACATAAAACTCCACGGCTCCGCCACCCACCAACGTGGCGCGCATTCCTTCGTTCTGCAGAGCTGCCGCCAGAATCGCAGCCGTAACCGTGAGCCGTTCGACATGCGGACGCTCGTCGGCCCATGCTTCGGCCAATGCAGCCTTCAGTCCGGCAGAATCCCGCTTATCTGCGTGCGGGAAGTCGTCCTCACTGGATGTTCGCTGATCCACTGCGCCTCTGGTTCTGAAGCCGGAGCCCATCCGCGTGGCTCCGGGCGGGCGGCGGCCGCCAGGGCTGCGGACGCCCGACCGTTCATACGAGTGATGCCCTGCTCCCGCAATGCCCGCTCCAGCCGGCCTCACGCTTGCGCTGGCAATCCGCACAAGCGAATCGCCGCGAGGAGAGCATCTCTCCCGCGGCGATCGTCGGTTCTGGTGGAACTCCAGGCGCTACGGGGCGACCGCGATCCCGCGGATGGGCGACGAGGTGCCGATCGTTCCGATGCGCGTGGTAGCGCCGGTCGAAAGGTTGATCGTGTGCAGCTCCGAGCGGCTTCCCACCGTCAGGGTTACGTACGCTTCGCGCGTGGCGTCAGGGCCGGCGATGTCGAACCCCACGTCGTCGGTGGTGTTGGCGCCCAGGCTCCCCACCGTCGTCATCCGCCCGCCGTTGGGCGCGCCCACCAGCACCAGGACGTCGCGGTTGCTGTCGATGCCGAACAGCGCCGTGGCCGTGGCGCCGGCCACACTGTTGGTGTACGCGGTTCCCGACACGCGCGGCGTAGATCCGGCACCGGGATCGCCCGCCACGTAGGTCAGCGCCGTGTCCACGAAGGCGAGGGCACCCGTCACGGGGTGAAGCCGCAGGTTCTGGTTCGTGCTCCCGTGCACGCGAATGCGGTCCACCGTGGGGTTGAAGTCGAACCCGAGCGCGCTGCCGGCGAGCGCCGGCGTAAACGGCGAGGCGCCCACCGGCGTCGCGGCGGCCGTGAGCGTATCGACCGTGTAGATGCGGCTGGAGTTGCCCACGGCGAACAGGCGCCCGTCCGCGGGGCGGAAATCGATCCCGGCGAGCGTTTCGCCCGCCTGCAGCCCCGAGATGGCCACGCGGCGCGCCTCGCCCGGGTTCTGGCTGCCGAAGGTGACCAGGTTTCCGGCGCCGTCCACCGCGAAGATCCTGCGGCCCTGGGGCTCGAACGACGATGAGTCCGCGGGGTTGTCGCACGCGGAAACGGCCGCGGCGAGGGCCAGTACGGCGAGCAGCCGGCTCGAAAGCGGCGTGGAGCGAATCATCCGGTTCTCCTCGTGTTTGGTTCGGGGCCGCACGGCGCGTCCGCGCGTACCCTTGGACCATATACGAAGGTTGGACGTGCCGCGGATTCCTTTTCGTGGTTCGGAGGAACGAAAAGGCCCCGGGTGCCGATGGCAGCCGGGGCCTTCCGGGTGGTGCGGCGGCGCCTTGGTCAGCGCCGTTCCGCGTCCACGTTCTGGCGGATCAGAAGCCGCTGACGTTCAGGCGGCCGCCGGTGACCGTCTTGCCGCTGAGCGACGCGGTCGGAGTCGCGCTGCTCAGGAGGGCGTTGCGGATCTGCGCGGCCGTGGCGCCGGGGTTCGACGCCGAGTACAGCGCCGCGCCGCCGGTGACGTGCGGGGTGGCCATCGACGTGCCGCTGTACGAGCCGTAGGTGTTGAACGGCAGCGACGAGTAGATGCCCGAGCCCGGCGCGCCGATGTCGACCGTGTTGGCGCCGTAGTTGGAGAAGCTGGAGCGGGCGCCGGTGCTGGTGATCGAGGCCACCGCGATCACGCAGTCGTACGAGCCGTTGGCCGTGCAGGTGTAGTTGGACGGGTAGCTCGCGACGGCGTCGTTGTTGTCGCCCACCTGGTCGCTGCCGCCGTTTCCGGCTGCCGCGATGAACAGGATGCCCGCGTTGCCGCCGCGATTGATGGCATCGAGCAGCGCCTGGCTGAAGCCGCCGCCGCCCCACGAGTTGTTCGTGGCGACGATGTTCAGGCCGTGGCGCTTCTTGAGGTCGGTGAAGTAGTCGACGGCCAGGATGGCGTCCGTCGTCGAGCCGCCGCGGCGCCCCAGGAACTTGCCCGAGATCATGGTGACGTTCCAGTTGACGCCCACCACGCCGGTGCCGTTGCTCTCGGCGCCGATGGTGCCGGCCACGTGCGTGCCGTGCGTGTCCTGCGAGCCGCGCGTGCCGCCGTCGTAGACGCTGTTGTCCTTGTTGGCGAAGTCCCAGCCGCGGGTGTCGTCGATGTAGCCGTTGCCGTCGTTGTCCACGCCATCGGCCGGGTCGAACGGGTTGAGCCAGGCGTTCGCGTCGAGGTCCGGGTGGCTGAACTGGTAGCCCTCGTCGATGATGCCGACGTAGACGCTCTTGGAGCCGGTGTGGTTGAGGGCCCAGGCTTCGGACGCCTGGCTGCCGTACTGGTTGGCCGGCGAGCCCAGGTCGCCGTACATGCCCCACAGCGAACCGTTGGTGAAGTACGTGTCGGTGGAGACGACGTTGTGGGTGTAGATCCAGTTCGGCTCGGCGTACTCCACGTTGGGATTGCCGCGCAGGCGGCCGATGGCCGCCGCGGTGCCCAGCCCGGAGTGCACCACCGTCAGCCCTTCGCGGTCGCCCGCGCCGCGCATGGCGTTGGTGACGATGCGCTCGCGCACGGCCGCGTTGGCGTGCTGCAGCGCGGCGCCGCGCGCCTCCGCCGAGGTGCCCGCGCGGAACTTGACGATGACCTCGCCGGGAACGAAGTCCTGGGCGGGGGCGGCGGCGAACGAGGCTCCCGTCGGCTCGGCGTCGGGCATCATCGGCGCCTGCGTGTCGACGCACGCGGCCAGGGCCAGCGGGGCCAGAACGAACAGCTTGCGATTCATGGGGCGTCTCCAAGGGGGAGCGAAGGGGCCTTGGCGCCACATGGGGGGACGGCGCCGGGATGGTGATGCTCCCACCTAAGGCAAGCGACGAACCGAAATCGTCGATTGATCCAAGGTACGACCCCGCCTGCACTTACGACAAAACGAGACCAGCGCGCGCACCGGGATGGTGCACCACGCTGGTGCGCCGCCGCATCGAAACGGTTCGGCGCGACCGAATCGCCCGCTCTTACGACTCCTCCTGGCCCAGCACCCGGTCGATCTCCCGTAGCTCGTCGTCCGCGAGCGCGAGGCGGCCGAGGGCGGCCACGTTGTCCTCGAGCTGCTGCACGCGGCTGGCGCCGATGAGCGCCGACGTGACCGCGGCGTGGCGCAGCACCCAGGCGATCGCCAGCTGCGCCAGGCTCTGCCCGCGTGCGCGCGCGATGGCGTCCAGCGCGCGAAGCTGCGCGCGGCGCCCCTCCGTCACCTGCTCCTCGCGAAGAAAGCCGTGTGGCTTGGCGGCGCGCGAATCGGCCGGGATCTCCCTCAGGTAACGGTCCGTCAGCAGCCCCTGCGCGAGCGGCGAAAAGACGATGCAGCCCACGACTTCTTCCTCCAGCACCCGGAACAGCCCCTGCTCGGGGGTGCGCTCCAGCATGCTGTACTTGGGCTGGTGAAGCACGAAGGGCACGCGCATCTCCCGCAGGATCCCCGCGGCCTGGCGGGTGAGCTCCGGCGGGTAGTTGCTGACACCGGCGTACAGCGCCTTCCCCGAGCGCACCGCCTGCTCCAGCGCGCCCATGGTTTCTTCCAGCGGCGTCTGCGGGTCCGGCCGGTGGTGGTAGAACACGTCCACGTAGTCCAGCCCCAGCCGGGCCAGGCTCTGGTCCAGGCTGGCGAGCAGGTACTTGCGCGAGCCTTCGTCGCCGTACGGGCCCGGCCACATCCGGTACCCCGCCTTGGTGCTGACGATGAGCTCGTCGCGATGGCCGGCCAGGTCGCGCCGCAGGATGCGCCCGAACGTTTCCTCCGCGGAGCCCGGCACCGGCCCGTAGTTGTTCGCCAGGTCGAAGTGGGTGACGCCCAGGTCGAAGGCGCGCAGCACGATGTCGCGGGCGGTCTCGAACGGATCCACGCTCCCGAAGTTGTGCCAGAGGCCCAGCGAGACCGCGGGAAGCCGCAGCCCGCTGCGGCCGGCGCGGCGATAGGCCATGTTCTCGTAGCGCGAGGCATCCATCAGCGCGTTCCTCCGGCGGTGACGTGGAAGGTGCCGGTGAGGCCGCCCACCATCACGTCGAACGCCCCCGGTTCCAGCACCCGCCGCCCGTCGCGCGCCACGAAGCGCAGGTCGTCCGCCGCGATCGTGAACGTCAGCTCGCGCGACTCGCCGGGCTGCAGCTCCACCGTGCGGAACGCGCGCAGACGGCGCATCGACGGTGTCACCGAGGCGTAGTGCTGGCGGGTGAAGAGAAGCACCGTTTCCCGCCCCGCGCGCGCTCCCGTGTTCGCCACCGTCACGCGAACCGCCAGCGAGTCCGCCGGGCCGATGGAGGGGGAGCCGAGCCGCAGGTCGCGGTAGGCGTACGTCGTGTAGCTGAGCCCGTGGCCGAACTCCCACTGCGGGTTGAAGCCGCCGGGGCCGCGGCCGAAGTCGTTGTTCGTCGTCTCGGTGTAGCGATGGTCGTACGTGGCCAGCGCGTTGGGATGGCGCGGATAGGTGAAGGGCAGCTTTCCCGACGGGTTCACCTCGCCGAAGAGCACGTCGGCGATGGCGTCGCCGCCGTACATCCCCGGCCAGTACGCCATCACGATCCCCCGCGCGCGGTCCGCCACGCGGCTGATCACCCGTGGGCGCCCTTCCACCAGCACCAGCACCACCGGCGTGCCCGTCGCCTGCACCGCCTCGATCAGCCGCAGCTGCGGCTCGGGAAGGGTGAGGTCGTCGATGTTGCCCACCCACTCCGAGTAGGCGTCCTCGCCCACGGCGACCACGACCACGTCCGCGTTCTTCGCCGCGTCCAGCGCCGCGCCCAGGTCGCCCGCCTGGGTGAAGCCCGAACCCGCCACGTAGCGCACGTCGCTTCCCCGCCGCAGCATGGCCTCCAGCAGCGTGCGCGGCTCCTCGGGAAAGTGCGATGCGTCCGTGCCCTGCCAGGTGTACGTCCAGCCGCCGTTCAGCGCGGTCAGCGAGGCGGCCGCGGGCCCGGTGACCAGGATGCGCGCGTCCCGCCGCAGGGGAAGGATGCCGCCGTCGTTCTTCAGCAGCGTGATGGAGCGCCGCGCCGCCTCGCGGGCCGACCGCACAGACGCCTCGGTGGCGAACAGGCGGCGGTGGGCGGGATCGGGATGGGGCGCGTCGAGCAGCCCCAGCTCGGCCTTCAGCAGCAGGATGCGGCGCACCGACTCGTCCAGGCGGCTCTCGGGGATCGTCCCCTCGCGCACCAGCTCGATCAGCGCGTCGGTGAAGCGGTAGTCGCTGGGGCTCATGCTGACGTCGATCCCCGCATCCACCGCCATCCTCACCGCGTCCTTGATGGTGGGAGCCACGCGGTGGCGGGTGTGGAGAAAGTAGATGTCTTCCCAGTCCGTGACGATCACCCCGTCGAACCCCAGCTCGCCCCGCAGCACGTCGGTCAGCCAGTAGCGGCTGGCGTGCACCGGCTCGCCGTCGATCTCGCCCGAGTTCACCATCACCGTCCGCGCGCCCTCGCGCACCGCCTGGGCGAAGGGGGGGAGGAAGATCTCGCGCACCTCGCGCGGGGTGACGTCGGCCGGCGTGCGGTCGCGCCCGGAGCGTGGGATGCTGTAGGCCAGGTAGTGCTTGAGCGTGGCCGCCACCCGGCCGGAGCGCTGCATCCCCCGCACGGCCGCGCCGCCGAGCGTCGCCGTCACCAGCGGGTCTTCGCCGAAGGTCTCGTAGAAGCGGGGGAAGAGGGGCAGCCGGCCCACGTCCAGCACGGGCGCGAAGTTCCAGGGGAGGCCGCTGGCGAGCGCCTCGTCGCCCGTCACCTCGCCCGCGGTGCGCGCCAGGTCTACGTCGAAGGTGGCGGCCAGCCCCAGGTTGTGGGGAAAGAGGGTGCCGCCGCGCGTGTAGTTGGCGCCATGCACGAAGTCGATGCCGTACAGCACGGGAATCCCCAGCCGTGTCTCGCGCGTCGCCACGTCCTGTACCTGGCCGATCAGCGCGTGCCAGCCGTCCAGCGTCAGCGACCCGCCCACCACGTTCAGCAGCGAGCCCACGTGCCGGTTGACGAGCGCCTCGCGCAGCTTGGCGGGGTCGATGCGCACGCTGTCGCGCTGCGGCGTTCCCTCCGCCGCCACCACGCCGATGGTGAGCTGCGTCATCTGCCCCACCTTCTCCTCCACCGTCATCCGCGCCAGCAGCGCGTCCACGCGGGCGACGGTCGCGGGATCGTGCCGCCGCTGGGCAGAAGCTGGCGAAACCGCGGCGGCGACGGCCACGGCGGAGAAACCCAGGAGCACGGCGAGCAGGGTAGGCTGCATCATCTCGGCACGGCCTCGCATTCAGGCGAGCAGGGGACGGAGATCTTCCGGCGCGATCACGCTGCGCACGTTAGCACGCCTGCAGCCCGCCACGCCACCGGCCCGCCGCTCTGGCCACGGCGAACGTCGTGAGATCGCCCGCGACGAGCGATTCCGAGCGCCACCGATCCGGAGCGCTTCTCCTCATCCGCTCGCGGCGGCGCGGGCGGTGCCGCCGCAGTGGCGGAGCACGGCGGCGGCGATGGAGGGCAGCGGAAGCACCTGGCCCGCGGCTCCGAGGCGCGCGGCGGCGCCGGGCATCCCGTAGACCACGCTGGTGGCCTGGTCCTGGGCCAGGGTGGCCGCGCCCGCGCGCCGCAGCGCGAGCAGGCCACGCGCGCCGGAGATGCGCTCATGGACGACGGGTCCGGCCGGCGGAGGAGGGGTGTGCGCCGAAACAGGAAAGGACGGTGAAAACAGAATATCCGCGCCAGCGACGGCACACAACGCGGCCGCGTGATGTCCACGCTGAAGCACGACCTGGCCTGCAGCGTCCCACGCTTGCGGTCCGCCGCGCCGCCGCGGCGGCGCGGAAAGGTAAACCGCCCCGTCCGTTTGCGCGGGTACCTGCGGCGGCTTGGGGTGTACTTCACACCATTCGCATCCGGTGCCCCATCGCCGCTGAGCGGGGGAGGCATCGACCATCGTCCCGGCTGACATTCACAACACCATGTCTCGTATCGTCGAGATCGACTTTTTCCGCATCAATTGTCTCGCGGGGAACCAAACCGAAGCGTTCGAGGAGTTCGGCTGCCATCTGGCCGCCGCGGAGAAACCCACGGGAGCCAGGTACGACCGGTTTCGCGGCGGGGGCGGTGACGGCGGGGTCGAAGCTCTCTACACGTTTCCGGACGGCGGGAAGTGGGGCTTCCAATCCAAGCTGGTCGGGTCCAAGAGCGTCAGGGCGCAGGTGCAAAAGTCTGTCGACGCCGTGCTGAAGACGCATCCGACCCTGCGTCGCTACACGATCCTGCTGCCTTTCGACCCTACGGGAAAGGTGGCGGGGCGTGCCGGAAAGAGCGAGTCGGAACGGCTGGAGGCCTACCGAAGCGAGTGGCGGATCCAGGCGCAGGAGCGCGGGATGGACGTGGAGTTCGAGTACTGGTTCCGCTCCGGGCTGCTCGACCGCTTTCTGAGGCTCGACCCGTCCGGCGGGCGGCTGCTGTTCTGGTTCGGCGAGATGGTGCTGGATGGCGGGTGGTTCGCCCGGCACGCGCGTGAACGGGTCGCCGCGCTGGAGCCCAACTACAGGCCGCCGCTGGCCCGTCCGCACCATGCGCACGCCGCCCTTGCCAGCCTGGGCCTTACCCCCGAATTCGGGCACTGGATGAGGAAGATCCGTTACTGGGTCCGGCGGGCTACATGGTACGTGCACCAGGCGCAGCCGCTCGGCGCGCCGGATGTGGCGGAACTGCACGGGAAGCTCCAGGAACTCGACGCGATCATTGAGGAGTGTGCCGCCCGTCCCGCTGTTCGGCTGCTGGAACGGGCGGAAGAATTGACGGAGGACCTTCGTGCTCGCGGACCGGCATTGCTTGCTGCCCGGATCCCGGATCCGGACGGGGGAAAAGCGCCGGACAAGGGGCTGACGGTGACGCTGATGCAGGTGCGCAGCGAGCTTTCGAGCCTTCCGCCGCGCCTGGCGTGCGAGCGCGCCATTCTGCTCACCGGCGAGAGCGGGGTGGGTAAGACGCATACGCTCTGCACCGAGGTGCGCGAGCGAAGCGCGGTGGGGCTCCCCTCCGTGCTGCTCTCCGCCCGTGGGTTCGAGGGAGAACCGTGGGTTCGCATTCGTGACACTCTCGGGTTGCCGGGCAGCATCGGGTGCGACCAGATGTTTTCGATGCTCGACGCCGCCGGCCAAGCGGCAGGGTACCCGTGCGTGGTGTTCATCGACACACTCAATGAGACCGATCCGCGCTCGTACTGGCAGCAGCAGCTTCCCGCGCTCCTTCAAACCATTGCGCCCTACGAGTGGCTGCGCCTGTGTGTGGTCTGCCGCACCAGCTATCTGCAGGCGGTACTGGGTGCGTGGCGGGGGATCGTCCAGGTGGAGCACGAAGGGATCGCGGGTTCCGCTGGTTACCTGGCGTTCTTCGACGAGTATGGGCTCGAGGCTCCGGCCATGCCACCGCTGGGTCCCGAAGCCACCAACCCGGGGTACCTGCACCTGGTCTGCACCGCGGCGCGCGGCGCCGGGGCCCGCCACCTCGCTGCACGGCGCGACGGCATGGCCGACGTAATCGATGCGGTACTGGACGCAAAGAACAGGGCCATCTCGGCCCGGCTGCGGATTTCTGCCCATGAGCGCCAGGTGCACGAAGGCGTGCGGGCGCTCGCCGCCGCAATGCTCGCCGGCGGCGCCCAGCGGCTTGCCTACCGCGACGCGCTGCGGGCCGTCTCCGCCGCTACTGGCGAGCGGCTGGGGCGTGACCTCCTGGACGAACTGGTCCGCGAGGATCTGCTGAGCATCGAAGAAGCGCAGGCACCCGCGGGCGCGCCCACGGCCGAGGTGCGGTTCCGTTTCGAGCGTATGGGCGACCACCTGCGAGCCCAGGAGATTCTCTCCCGGCTCGACGGCGCGGACTCGGTACGGACGGCATTCGCGGCGAACGGGAGCATTTACCCGCTCGTGGCCGACGGCCCGTCCATCGCGGCCAGCCGCGGCCTGGTGGAGGCGCTCGCGGTGCAGCTGCCAGAGTTGGCCGGGCTCGAACTGTCGGAGGTTGCGCCCGCGTCCGTGCGGGCAGAACTACTGCCCTTGGTGTTGGAGTCGCTGCTCTGGCGCACCCCGGGATCCGTCGGTCCGGCCGCGGTGGCGGTCGCGGACGAAGCGCTGGGGTCGCCGGCACTGGCCGAGCACGCGCTCAACGTCCTTTTCTCCATCGGCGTGCGGGCCATGCACCCCCTGAACGCAGAGTGGCTGCACCAGAGGCTCGCTTCCCTGCCGATGCCCGAACGCGACGTTCTGCTCTCCCGGGTGCTGCAGCCGTGGAACAACGAAAGCCCCGTCACCCGCCTGCTGGATTGGGCGGAGGAGGGCGCGGTCGCCGGGGCCGATCCCGACACGGCCCGGCTGGCCTCGATCCTCACCGCCTGGGTGTGCGGCGCCCCGGAGGCGGATCAGCGCGAACAGGCCACCCGAGCCATGCTGCGCCTTTTCCAGCATCATCCCGCCATCGCCGCCGACGTGCTGGAGCGGTTCTCCACGGTGGAGGACGAGCTGGTCGCGGAGCAGCACCTGGCGGCCGTGTATGCCGTGCTCCTGCACGATCCGGGTGCGGAGCACGCGCGCGAGCTGGCCGCTCTGGTGGCGCGGCGCAGGTACGTGCCGGCGTGGGAGAACCACGCGGTACGTTGGTACGCCTTGGGGATCTCCGCGCTCAGGGGCACCGGGCCGGCCGGCGCCCCTCCCCCGCCGGCGACCGCGGCTGCGCCGTCCAGCGTGGCGCCAAGAGCGACGCCAAGAGCGGCGCCCGGCAGGAACGACGTTGCGCTGATCGACGAGGCACTCCGGCGGTCGTCGCTGGCAAAGGCACTGGTTGGCGAGCTTCACGCCGCTGGCTTCCCCCGGGAACCGAGGTGGATCCGGAACGGGATCGCGCGCGAGATGTGGGAACTGGGCTACAACGACCAGCGCTTCGGCCAGCGAGACCGGGGGATCTTCGCGATGACGGAGGAAGACGACCTGGAGATCGGCGGGCCGTCGGCCGCCAAGTACCTGCGCGTGGCGGTCTGCCGCCTGATCGGGCGGTTGAGTGATTGGGGCTCGCCGCTGCTTCACCTTCTCCTGGAGGGGGACGCGCGGCTGGTGCCCCGGCTGCCCGCCTCCGTAAAGCGGCTGGTGCGCGAGTCGGACCTGTCGATCGCGGGCTGGACCCCGCCGAACGCGGAAGCCGACGCGTGGTGGCTGCCCCGCGAATCGCCGTTCTGGGGCGCCGCGGAGACGCGGATCTGGGACGACGGCCCGCGCTGGCCGGGCGCGGGCATGCCCGATCCGGCGGGGCTGGTGACCGCGGACGACCCGGAAACGCCTCGCGCCTGGGCGGTCCTGTTCGGCCAGCGGCAGTGGAACCTGGAGGAGCCGGGGGCCGAAATCGGCTGGGGGCGGCGGGTGGTGACGCTCACGATCCGCAGCTACCTGGCCCGGCGGAAGGACCGCGCGGCAGTGGACACGCTGCTCGGGGATGCCGACTGGGTCGAGCGGCTGCCGTCCTCGGCGGAGTGGCTCGCGATGTGGGTAGGAGAGTACCCCCGGTACCGGGATGCCGGCACGCGCGTCGAAGCCGAAGAGGAGGGTGGGGCGGGCCCGCTGCAGCCCACCATGGAGCCGCGGGTGGGCGCGGGGTGGCGTCCCCGGTACGACGACCGGATGGTGCCGCTCCCCGGAGCGGCCTTTCTGGGAAAACGAAAGCCGCTGGCGTGGCGAGCGGACGGTACCTACACGCTGCCCGACGGGAGCGTGTGCCTGCGGCATCCGGACGCCACCGAGCACGGTCCGCCCGCCCTGCTCGCTGAATGGGGATACCTGCGCCACTTCCTGCGCACGAAGTCGCTCGATCTCTTGTGGGTGGCGGAGCTGGACGACAGCGCCGAGGCCTACGGGGATCCGCTGGCGAATGAAGTGCGCGCGAGCATGGCGTGGGCGATTCGGCTCGAACGAGGAAAGGCCCTCGTCGTCGCAACGCATGTCGCCCCTGCCGACAGCTAGCCTTCGCTCGGCGAAGCCAGGGCCACACAACGTAAATCGTTGTGTGGCCTTGCTGTTCGAAGTCGTAGCAGGGGAGGCTCAAAGACCCTCGGCCCTACAACCATGAGCGGGTACGAAGGGCACCAACCGGGAAGCGCAGTCTACCTTCCTTGAAGGTGGGGGGCCGAAGGGTCTCCGGAGGGGCGCCCTGCTGCGGGTTGCTTTTATAGGCGAATAACGATTAGTTTTTTTGCAGACGAACCGGCGGCGTTCACCCGCCGCGTCGACCGTTACGCGCCGGTGCGGGCACGGTTCGCGCCGGAGGGGGACGACGCCTTCCCGCCCGGGCCCGGAGCCGGGTCGCGGTCCACGCACGCTCCCTCGAGCTTCCACGGTTCCGCGCGCCATGCAGCCCGCACTCCTCCTGCACACCCGCGGCGCCGCCGCGCTCCCCCCGCCGCCCGCCCCGCGCCTGGTGCCGGGCGGGGACGGCTTTCGCGTGGGCCGCGGCGAGATCCACGCGCACCACGGCGAGATCGTGCAGGGGATGTTCTACTCCTGTGACGGGACGGTGGAGCACGGGCTGGTCACCCTGCCCTGCACCCTGTTCCGCACGAGCGTGCGCTTCCGCCCCCTGCGCTCGGGGCCGCTCACGGTGGAGCCGGGCGACCGCGCGCGCGCCCGGGCCGCCGCCCGGCTCACGCTGGACGCGCTGGGGCGCACCGGGTGGGGCGGGTCGATCCGCATCGAGAGCAACGTTCCCGTGCAGTGGGGGTGCGGCTCGTCGACCACCGACGTGCTGGCC
>NZ_DASWMD010000045.1:0-37100 GCF_036399935.1 Longimicrobium sp. | reverse complement strand
CCTCTCCCCCGGCCCCTCTCCCGCAAGCGGGAGAGGGGAGAATTCGATCGCGCTTCGGAAGGCGGGGTGCACGTGCGGGTGAAGCCCCGGACGGGACGCGGCAGCGGCCCGGGCCGGGGCTTTCCGCTTTTCCAGCCGCGGGTTCACCCGCTCAGGTGCGGCGGCTGGCGGTCCGCTGGGGCGTTTCGACTTGAGCCGGCGCATGCCGCAGATGGCCCCTCCCCCGACCCCTCCCCGCACAAACTGCGTGCGGAGAGGGGAGAATTCGATCGCGTTTCGGCAGATGGGGTGCGCGTGCGGGTGAAGCCCCGGAGGAGGCGCAACGTGTTCGCGGCGCTCGAGCGAACCGGCCCAAAGCTGAAGCCTCACCCCTGGACGGCGTCGTCAGCCGTTCGGGGGTGAGGCTTTCCGCGGTTGCTGCGGCGGATTCATCAGCTCTTTACAGGCTGTGGCTGGAGAGATTGCCGCCAGCCCACTCGATCCCGCTTATGCCACCGCGCGTGGGCGCGCCACGTACAGCTGCGCCGGCGGAATGTTCAGCGGCTCGAACGTGCGGGTGACCGTGCCGAACGCGCGCTCCAGGTGCATTCCGATGGACGGCGAGAACTGGTACACCAGGAAGGCGCCCTGCGGGTTCAGCACCGCGTTCGTCTTCTGAAGGATGTCGGCGCGGACCTCGGGCGGCATGGTGCTGAAGGGAATCCCCGAGATGGCGTAGTCGGCGCTGTCATAGCCCAGCTTCTTGAGCTCCGGGCCGACGTCGGCGGCGGAACCGTGCACCACGTGAAGCCGCGGATCGGGAACGTTCTCGCGCAGGAAACGCACGAAGTCGTCGTTCATCTCGATCACGATGAGCTTCGCGTCGGGATGCATGCGCTTCAGCACGTGCGTCGTGATGGTGCCCACGCCCGGCCCATATTCCACGATCACCCGGGCACGGTTGAAGTCCAGGTGCTTCAGCAGCCCGTCGATCAGGAACCGCGAGCTGGGGATCACGCTGCCCAGCATCCGCGGATGCTTCAGGAAGTTGCGGGCGAACAGCAGCATCTGGTCGCGCCGCGACCCGGTCGTCTTCTGCACTCGAACCAATCTCCGCGAAAAGGATGCACAGCCTCCGCCGATCCCAGGCGAAGCGCGATGGGTGCGCCTTCTGCAAATCTGGGACTTGCGCGCGGTTTGCACCAGCACTCCCGGTGGCGGCTGGTGCTCGTGGACGGCGTTGCATCTTGACCGGTGGCCGTTTGCGGACGATCATTCCCCCGCCCTCCCCGACCCGCTTCCCCGCTCCCGTCCCGCCATGACCGACCTCGCCAGCATGCCGCCAAGCGCCGTGGAACCTGCTCCGTCCGCCGTCCCGCGCCTCGAACCGGGCCCGTTGGGGCCGCTCGCCATGTCGCTATCCGGTGGCGGATACCGTGCGGCGGCGTTCCACCTGGGGACGCTGCGCCTCCTGCACCGTGCGGGGCTGCTGAAGGACGTCGTGGGGCTGTCCACCGTATCCGGCGGGTCCATCGTGGGGATGGCCTGGACGGTCAGCCTGCTGGACGGGGTGGCGTTCGACGAGTTCGACGCGTCGTTTTCGGACTTCGTGCAGCGCACCAACGTAATCGGGCTGGCGCTGGACGACCTCACCTCGCGCCGCGCGGAGCACCAGGGCGAAATGCCCAGCCTGATCCGCTCGGCCGCGGACGTGTACGCCGACCCGGCGCTGTTCGGCGAGCGGCGCTTCGGGGAGGTGCTCGACGCGCCACCGGAGAGGCTGCAGCTGCAGGAAGCCATCTTCAACTCCACCGAGTTCCACACGGGCGTCGATTTCCGGTTCCGGCGCAGTCCCGACCCGCTCGCCGGCATCGGCAATGGCGAGTACGGCGTGGTCGGCGAGGTGGCGCGGCACATCCGCCTCGCCGACGTCGTCGCGGCCTCGTCGTGCTTTCCGGGCGGATTCGAGCCGTTCGTCTTCCCCCAGCAGTTCCACTGGCCCGCCGACTTTCCCCTGCCGAAAGCGCTCCAGGCGCTCGGGCCGAAGTTCGACGCACCCGGGCTGCCGCTGATGGACGGCGGCATCTACGACAACCAGGGCGTCGATTCGCTCGTGGAGGTGTACGACAAGACCCCCGCGGCCACGCTGCTGATCTCCGACGTCAGCGTAGGCCAGTACAACATCTACAACGTGCCCGCGGCGCCCCGGCGCCGCGGGTTCCTGACGCTGAACAGGCTGCTGCTGGCGGGATGGACGGTGTTCCTGCTGGCCCTGGTGTCGCTGGGGGTGCTGGGGATGCACGCGGCGGCCGAGCACCGGGCCGGCGAGCTCACCGGGCTGGACGTGGTGGTCTACGGCTTCGTTTCGGTGCTGGTGCTGGTGCTCGCGGGCGGGCTGGCGTGGGGACGGAAGATGGCGGGGCTGGCGGAAAAGAAGATCCACGACACCGTGGGCGTGGAGGCATGGCCCAGCCTGCGCCGGCTGACGGTTCCCGAGATCATCTCCATGGCCGGGTTGCGCGCGGGCTCGCTGCTGAAGCTCACCTCGTCCATCTTCATGCAGCGCGTGCGGCAGCTGGTGTACAAGGAGGTCTTCAGCGATGAGAAGTACAAGGGCAGGCGGATGGTGAACGCGATCGACGTCCTCGCCTGCGACCAGTCCAGGTTGTACCTGGCTCACCCGTGGCTGAAGCCACGGCCGGGGCTGTCGGGCAAGGTGAACGAGGCCGTGAAGATGGGCACGACCCTCTGGTTCGACCAGAACGTCCGCTTTCGGTTACTGGTGGATGTGGGCGAGGCGAGCGTCTGCTTCGTGCTGCTCAAGCACCTGATCGAAGACTACCCCGATCACGCGGTCCCCGGCACGCCGGCCAACGACCTGTTCCAGACGCTCAAGGGCGAGTGGTCGAAGCTGAACGCGGCCTGAGGCGTTTCCGTCAGCGGCGGGAGCGGAGAGCGACGCTTTCCCCGTAGACCTCCAGCGTGCGCTCGGCGGTGGCGCGCCAGGTGAATCGACGCGCGGATGCCGCCGCGCGCTCCGCCATGCGGCGGCGGAGGGGCTCGTCCGTCACCAGGCGCCGGATGGCGTCGGCGAGGGCGGCGGGATCGCGCGCGGGGACGATGATTCCGTTCTCGCTATCGCGCACCACCATCGGCGCGCAGCCGACCGGCGTGGCGATCACAGGCATTCCCTGGCTCATCGCTTCGACCACCACCATCCCGAAGCCCTCGTAGGTGGAGCACATCACCAGCAGGTCGTGCTCGCGGTAGTGCCGCATCACCTCGTCTTCGGGCGCACGCGGGATCACGCGTACGAATGGGCGCGCGGCGGCGGGAAACGACTCCAGCACGGCGGATTCCGGGAGCCCGGGGCCCAGGATGGTCAGCCGGGGCGCGTCGCCCGCTTCCGCGAGGATCGCCATCGCGCGGGCCAGGTAGGGTGCGCCCTTCACCGCGTCCCACGATCCGCAGAACAGCACACCGCGGCCTCGCGGCGAACCCGGGGGCAGCGCGTCGGCCAGGAACCGTTCGGATACGCCATGCGCCACCACGTGCACGCGATCCGGAGGCTGCCACCCGCGTTCCAGGGCGAAGTCCCGGTCTCCCTCGTTCAGCACGATGAGCGCTTTCGCCAGCCGGGCCGCGGCGGCCACCTGCGGCAGGCGGACGGTGGGATAGTAGATCCTCCGCGTCCACCCCTTGGAGGTCAGCCCGTCCGCCGCGTCGTCCAGCGTGCGCCGGTAGTTCAGGTGCTCCAGCCCGTGCGAACGGCTGATGACCGCTGGTCCCTCGCCCTTCTTCCGCCGCAGCGCGTACAGCCAGCCTTCGCCGCTGGCCACGTCGACGACGTCGTACGGTCCCCGCTCGCGGATGGCCCGCCGGATCGCCCGCTCCGTCATCCTAGCGGATACGACCTGCCGCACCCGCCAGTTGTCGGGCGTCTCGCCGATCTCGGGGCGCAGGAGCACGTCGCACTCGTGCCCCAGCTCGCGAAACGTTTCCCCCAGCTTGTAGTAGACCTTGGCCGATCCCAGCAGCGGGTCCGCCGGGTAGTCGCCGACGAGAAGGATCTTCACGCCGCCCCCCCGTCGTCATCCGCCAGCAGGCGCTCCACCGTGCGCTCGATCGCGAACTCCCGCTGGTAGAAGGCGCGCGCCTTGGCCCGAAGCTCGTCCAGGTCGCCGCTTTCGAGAAGGATGTGGGCAGAGGCCAGCAGCTCCGCCGCACATTGCCCCTGGCCGTCGGCGTCTCCGGGTGCTGCGTGAGACACGGCTTGGCCAAGAATGATGCTCGCACAGCCAGGTCCGCGCGTCGTAACGGTCGGCACCCCGTTCGCCAGGCACGCCATCAGCGTCGTGCGGCGCGTGTCGGCCCCGTCCGGGTACGGCTGAATGGCGACGCCAGCCGCCTGTAGATGAACAGAAACATCTTCAGGGGATTGATAGCCGGGTGCGACGACATTGTCGCGAAACCGTTCGTCGCTTGCACGCAGTTGTTCCGCGAAGTCGGGGCCGCGATTCCCCAGCAAGAGGATGCGGGCGTCGGGGCGATACCCGATCAGCGCCTGGAGCGCGCGCGTCAGGGCGGGCCCGATCTGGTCGCCATAGGTGCCGAAGTGCGCGACGATCGGCCGTCCTTCCCCCACTTCCCGCCGGACGCGCGCAACCCGTTCAGGATCGTCGACGACCGGAATGGTGGATGGGATGGGGAGAACCGTGAAGGTGAGCCCCGGGGGCGCCAGGGCCGCAAGCAGCGGTTCCCACACGTGCGTAGAGACGTATGCCCGGGTGCTGGCGCGGAGCAGCGTACTCGCCATCAGCCGATTGACTGCGGCCAGCAGGTTGCGCTGCGGCCGCTGCCAGCCGAAGGGAAAGTACGGCTCGTGGAACATCACCCGCACGTCGTCGCCGGCGCGGCGGCGCGCGAGCAGCCACCGCGTGAACGGCAGGTTCATCCCCCGCATCCCCCACGCCTGGGGTGCGTACTGCACCAGAAGCCGCCGGGGCGCGGGATGCCGCTCCAGCGCCTCGCCCAGCTGCCGCAGCGCGTCACGCCCCACCCCGCCCATCGCGTGCACCGCGACTCCATCGGCCTCGGAATCGGCGTCGACGGACGGCGTCCACACGTGCACCTGGCGTCCCTGGTCCGCCAGCGCGCGCGCAAGCAGGCGCGTGTAATCGCCGATGCCGCCGCGGTCCGGCGGATACTCGCCCGTAAGCAGGTGCCAGGCTGGCTTTTGGGTCACGCGCGGAGGGGGATTCTGGTCAGCGCCACAACGGACCCGTCAGGCGCGGGGAGGCAGGCTGGCGAACACGCCCTGGCCGGCCGCTTCGGCCAGCACGCGCTCCACGGAGTCCAGGTGGTGGATCAGCGACATGCGTTCCGCGGCCAGGCGGGCCCCGGCGCGCATGCCACGCAGCGCGCCCGGGTGGCGCATGGCGCTCACCAGCCCCGCGGCCAAGGCGTCGGCCGTCGGGGGATCTCCGGAGACCAGGATTCCGTTCACGCCATCGGTCAGCCATTCGCCGATGCCGCCCACGTCGAAGGCGATCGAGGGCACGCCGAACACCCCCGCCTCCAGCCCCACCAGCCCGAACGGCTCCGGCCAGACGCTGGGGACGGCCAGCAGCGACGCGGACCGCAGCAGCTCCGCCTTGGCTTCGTCTCCCACCCATCCCGGAAAGTCGGCGTCCACGCCCAGCGAGGCGGCCAGCCGGGCCCACTCCGCGCGCCGCGGGCCGTCCCCCGCCATGGTCACCGCGATGGCGGCTCCCGTCTGCTCCTTCGCGCGGGCGACGGCCCGGATGAGCAGGTCGCCGCCTTTCACCGGCGTCATACGCCCGAGGAACGCCACGCGGAACGCCTCCGGCGGCTCCATGGAGGAGCCCACCAGCGTGGGAAAGAGCGGAAGGGCGTGCACCCGCTCGGCCGGGGCACCGTTCCGCACGTACTCGTCGCGCATGTGGCGGCTGGCGGTGACCACCGCGGCGTACTCGCCGAAGAGTTCGTTCTGCTCGTTGGCCCAGCGGTACTGGCGCGCCACGTAGCCCAGGCGCAGCTGGCCGCAGCGGCGCGGCCCGTAGATGGCCAGGCAGCCGGGCCCCAGCGGCTTTCCGCAGGTTTGCGGACGCGGCCACAGGTGCGCCTTCTGCCCGCTGACGCAGGTGCCGAAGTAGCCGTGCATGAACTTGACGACGGGCACCGAATCCGCCAGCCGCCGATCCACCTCCAGCGGGCGCATGTTGTGGACGAACGCCACGTCCGGCGCCCACGCCAGCGCGTCGGCCAGGGCGGCATCCATCCCCCGCTCGTCGATGCCGAAGTGAGGCGCGCCGGCCGGCGCGGGCGATGGCGCTCCGGGGCGGGCGCGGTCCTGGTGAAGGAACGCGACGGCGTGCCCGCGCGCCTCCAGCCCCGGCATCACGGCCGCGAGGTAGGCCTGCACGCCGCCCGCGTCGCCGATGCCGTCGTTGGCGAAAAGGATGCGCACGGCTACGCGGCCCGGCGCGCGCTCACGCCCGCACCAGGCGCAGGCACTCGCCCTCGAGCGCCCAGGGATCGTCCACCTCGCGCAGCGGCTCCGCGCGCAGTCCCTGGATGCGCAGCTCGGCCTGCACCTCGCCGGCGGAAAGGCCGCGTTCGCGCCAGACGGTGGGGTGCATCTCCACGAACAGCGCCAGCCCCGCGCCCGCCCGGGCGATGGTCTGGCGTGCCCCGCGCAGCGCCTCCAGCTCGAAGCCCTCCACGTCGATCTTGATCAGCGTGGGATTGATGCCGTGCGCGGCGCAGAAGGCGTCGATCGTCACCGTCTCCACCCTCTGGGTCCCCGCCTCGCCCGCGGCGGCCAGCCGGCTCGTCCCATGGTGCCCCGCGCCGATCAGGGCCGCCGTTCCCGCCACGTCCGACACGGCGGCCCGCACCGGCGCCACCACGTTGGCCAGCCCGTTCAGCTCCACGTGCCGGCGCAGTCCCTCGAACGCCTGGGGCGACGGCTCGAAGGCGAACACCCGTCCGCCCGGCCGCACCCACTGGCCGAAGAGAAGCGCGTAGGCGCCCGCGTTGGCACCCACGTCCAGCGCCACCCCTCCCGGGCCGGCGGCGGCGCGGAAGGCGGCGTACTCCACGTGGTTCCAGCTGACGAACCGGTACTCGGGAAGCACGCGCACCCGTTCACCGCCGGGGAGCACCGATTCCACGCCGCGCCCGCCGCCCAGCAGGGCGTGGTACGCGCCGCGCAGCCAGCGCCGGGGCCCGCTCTCGGGAACCAGGCGGGCCACGGCGGCGCCCACCACCTCCAGCGGCGAGCGGCGGCGGTACGCGTGTCCCTCGGCGGTCTCGATCGGCGTCATTCAGCTCGCTCGTGGTGCGGGGTGCGGCCCCGCGTCCGACGGCTCGATGTCCACGACCTCGTCGGGCTGCGACGTGAAAGGTGACACGGCATCAGGCGGAAGGAGGCGCAGGTGCACCAGCACGGGGCGCACGCGTCCGGGGAGCGGCAGGCCGGCGTACAGCGGCCTCATCGCCCAGAGATAGAGGATGCCCAGCACGGGAGCCGCCACCAGCGGGGGCCATACCGACGCCCTCCATCCCATGATCCCCACCGCCAGCCCCACCAGCAGCAGCACCGCCGCGCGGGCGCTCCACGGACCCAGCGCGCGCCGCCACAGGGCGGTCGAGCCGAGCCCCGTCACCTGGTGCAGGTACCGCATTCCCAGCGGGTACGCCACTGCCGCCGTGCCGATCACCCCCGCCGCGGCCACGCCCGCCGTGCCGAACTGGCGCCCCAGCCAGATGGCGGCGAGCACGTGGACGATGCCCTGCGCGATGGAGACGGCGCCGATCTGCACCCGCGCGCCCAAGGTGCTGGCGGTGACGAACACGGCGTGGCCCAGCGACAGCGACAGCACCCCGGCGGCGAGCAGCACGTTGGTCGCCAGCCCCGCGAACCGGCCGGGCCCCACCCAGAGCGCGACGAAGCTGGGGTTGAAGGCCAGCACCGAACACGCCACCGCTCCCGAGCCGATCAGCGTCAGCCGGAAGATGGAGACCACGACTTCGTTGGTGCGCTCACGATTGCCCTCGCCGCGCAGTTGCGCCAGCCCCACGAGCCCCGCGTCGGGCATCTGCCAGCTCATCTGCATGAGCACGTCGCCCAGGCGCGCGGTGAGGGCGAAGGTGACGGCCGCGGCGGGGCCGGCCACGGACAGCAGGATGAGCGTGCTGCTGGCCGACACCATCCGCCACCCCAGCCCGCCGGTCCAGGCGCCGATCCCCTGCACCGTCACGTCCCCCAGCCGACGGGCAGACGGAAGCCGCCAGCCGCGCAACAGGTCCGGAGCGATGGCCCACAGCCGGACGAGGCTGGCGATTCCGGACACCAGCGCGGGAACGGTCGCCGCGGCGGCCAGGGCGTACAGCCCCTGCCCGGCGGCCAGCAGCACCAGCAGCAGGACCACGTTCAGCGCGGACTGGGCGATGCCCATCACGCCCAGGAAGGTGACGTCCTGAAGCCCCAGCAGCACCGAGTGGAAGACGCGGACGGGGTACACCGCCGCCGTTCCCGCCACCAGGAACAGCAGCGGCTTCATCACCGTGGCGCGCTGTTCCGGCGTGACCCCGGTGAGCCCCGGGGCCAGGGCCAGCAGCGCCAGGCTGAGGGCGGCGAAGAGCACCGCCGCCAGGATCGCCGCGAGGCCGCCGGTGGCCACCAGGCCGCGGATCTCGTCGCGGTCGGCGCGCCCGTCCGCCTCGGCGACCAGCCAGGGGAGGACGGCCAGCACGCCGAGGTCGGCCATGGCCGAATACGCCACCAGCTCGCCGAAGCCCAGCCAGACGCCGTACGGCTCGGCGCCCACGCGCGACAGGATCAACGGGACCACCAGGATGCCCGCCGCGAACGCCACCCCGAACTGCAGGTAGCCGAAGGTGGCGGCGATTCCCGCGCGCCGGGTGCGGCTCACGCGGTGCGCCGGCCGGCGGCGAAGCGCGCCACCTGGCGCAGCGCCCCGGCCCATCCCCGCGCCGTGGCCCGGCGGCGCCACGACGTGCGCGTCCGGCCGTGCTCGCGGCGGATGGCGTCGCTCCAGCGCTCATAGAAGAGCTTTCCGTTGCGAAACCCGATCGCCTGGCGGCCGGCGGACGGTGTGCGGGCGTACGTAGTGCTCAGCTGGTGCACGTACGCGCCGTCGCGCTCATACCCATGCGCCGCCACCCGCCACCCCGCGGCCCGGATGCGATAGCACAGGTCGGACTCGTCCCACTCGGTGGGGCGAAAGGCCGGGTCGAGCGGCCCCACCCGGTCCGTGCACGCCTTGCGCACCACCCAGGGCCGCACCACGCCGTCCACCTCGTTCAGCCGCAGCCAGTTGAGCGGCGGCGGCCCGATGGTGCTCTGCACGCGCCGCCAGTCCACCGTGTCGTCCCAAGTGCGCACGGGCTCGTCGACGGGCGAAAACGTCAGCCCGCGGCTGAGCCCGAGCAGGCCGATGTCGTCGTAGGCGCGAAAGGTGGCGATGAGCTCGGGGATGAACCAGCCGGCGCGCAGGAACATGTCGTCGTGCCAGCTCATCACCAGCGGAGCCCGCGCTTCGGCCAGGCCTCGGTTGGTGCACACCAGCTCGTGCGCGTCGTTCTCGTGGATGACCCGCAGCGGGGGCCCGTTCCAGCCACCCGCGGCCAGGCCGGCGAGGTACTCGCGCGTGCCGTCGGTGCAGCCGTCCTCGACGACGACGATTTCCACCGGCTGGTCGGCGGCGTAGCGGGCCCAGCTTTCCAGCCCCTGCCGCAGCACGGGCTGATTGTTGTGCGTGGCGATGACGACCGTCAGCTCCGGTGCGCGCTCCCTCACTCCCCCGCCCCTGTTCGTGTGATCCGTCGAGTCCATCGCGATCGGGCTCATGCCTGCGGCGCGCCATCTGTCATCCTGAGGCCCAGGCGCACCGCATTCGCCCGCAGCAAACACTTCGCGGGCCGAAGGATCTAGCCTGCGCCACTTCCCGACCAGGGCGCGGCAGCGGCACCGAGACCGTGGACCTCGGCGCCCCTCCACCGGCCCCGTGGAGACGGCGGGACTTCGATCGCGCCTCGACCTGGGCCGGCGCACTCCGCGGCTGCCCTCTCCCCCCGGCCCCCTCTCCCGCAAGCGGGAGAGGGGGAGAATTCGCGCGCCCTCCGGCTTGCCTCGTGCACTCGGCCGGCCCGTGCAGTCCGCGAAGGCGGACTTTGGGCCTTTGTTGCCGCGAAATCAATCCGCCGTGGCCGAGTTCGCCTATTCCCCCGCCCTCGCGTACGCCTGGAGGTTCAGCGCCAGCGGCGACGAGGGGCCCAGCACGCGCGAGGCGGCGTAGGCCGCCAGGCGCCCCGCCCGGCTGGGCGGCGATCCGAACAGCTCCGGCGCCGCCGGACGCACCTGCACGTCCACGAATCCCGCCCGCTCCAGCGCGATCGCCAGCGCGCGCGGGGTGAAGTGCGACACGTGCACCAGGTTGTCGGCCACCGTGGGCCGGTAGCCGGGGCGAAGCCGGGCGCGCAGCAGCTCCTTGCGTAGCTGGTTGGGGCCGTGGGGCACCTTTACCGCCACCCATCCGCCCGACGCGACCACCCGCCGCACCCCCTGCAGCGCCTCGACCGGCTCGGGGATGTGCTCCAGCACGTCCGTCAGCGTCACCGCGGCGTACCGGCGTCCCTCCTCCGCCAGGTCGCGCAGGTCGGCGCGGTGCACCGGAAGGCCCGTCGCGCGGGCGGCGTAGGCGGAGGTGCGCGGGTTCAGCTCCACGCCCTCCGCGCGCCAGCCCGCGCGCGCGGCCAGGTGGATGAAGCGCCCCACGTGCGCCCCCAGGTCCAGCAGCGTCCGCTCCGCGGCCGGCACGCGGGCCGCCAGGTCGCGCAGCACCTCGCGAAAGATGGCGTCCTTGGCCGTGGAGTGGAACTCCGAGTCGATCCACTCGTCGGACCAGCGCTGGTCGTACATCCGCCCGAAGTAGTCCGGCAGCGTGGGCATGGCGCGGGGCTGGCCGAAGCCGCACCCGGCGCAGCGCACCAGGTCCACCGTGGCGCCGGTGTACGCCGCCAGCCCGGGATCCTGCTCGCGGTACCCCTCGAACTCGAAGATGGCGCGCGTCGCCGGCGCCAGGGCCTGCGCGCCGCAGACCCAGCACGCATCCACCGGCACGAATCCGCCCGGCTGCACCGCCTCCGTCGACTGCGTCATCCGGCCGCCTCCACCCGCTGGGCGATGGACCGCGCCATGTCGTCCCAGGTCCACAGCCGCATCTGCGCCGACAGCGCCAGCGCGGCGGAGCGATGCCCGTCGAGCCCTTCCCGCCACGCGCGCAGCCGCGCGGCCACCCCCCCCGCGTCGTCCGGGTCGGGGATCAGCAGCCGGCGCGCCTCGCCCCCGATGCGCTCCGCCACCCCTGCCCCCTCGCTGACCAGCACGGGAAGTCCGCAGCAGACGGCTTCCTGCACGGCCAGCCCGTACGCCTCGTACCGCGTGGGCGAGGCCAGGGCGTCGGCGGCCCACAGCAGGCGGCGCACGTCGGGGTGGAATCCCAGGAAGTGGATGCGGTCCGCCAGCCCCGCCTCGGCCGCGCGGCGCCGCCAGCGGTCCAGCTCGCCGCCCGCCCCGGCGACGGCGAGCCGCGCATCCCACGCCCCCCCGGCAGACAGCAGCCGCCACGCCTCGAACAGCGTGTCGAAGCCCTTCCGCCGGTCGCCCAGGGCGCCCACGAAGGCGACGGCCGGCACGTCGTCGTTCCACCCCAGCGCCCCCCGCGCGGCCTGGCGCTCCTCCGGCGAAGGCGGGCGGAATCGGTCCCCGTCGGTGCCGTAGTAGACCACGTGCACCGCGGCCGGGTCGCCGCCCAGCAGCTCGGTGGCGTGCCGCGCCGTCAGGCGCGAGTTGGCGACGATCACCCGCGCGCTGCGCACGGCGCGGGCCTCGTCGGCCAGCGCGCTCCGCCGGGCCAGCCGGTCGATGCCGCGCCGCAGCGGCCGCCCCGCCGCCCGCGGCTCGTACGCGGCGTGGACGTAGTGAAGCCACACCGTGCCCGCCGCCCGCGTGTTGCCGCCGTTTCCCAGCACCACGGGGTCGCGGCCCGCCAGCGTGCGCGCGGCGCGGCGGCCGGCGCGGTCCAGCAGGGGAAAGCCCAGCAGGTGGCTGCCCAGCGGCCGGGGAACGTGGTGCACGTGCAGGCTGGGCTCGCGGAGGAGGTCGTCGGCCACGCGATGCGCCACCACGTGCGTTTCGCGCCCGCCGCGGGCCAGCCAGCCGGCCAGCGCGTGGTTGGCGGCGTCCATGCCCCCGGTGCGGACGAAGTCGCCCGCCACCACCGCCCAGGGCCTCACCCGGCCGCCGCGGCGGCGAGCGAGGCCTGGTGCGCGTGGCGCGCCGCGGCGAACAGGGTGGCGTTCAGCAGCCAGAACTCCATCCCCGACTGCGAAACGAAGATGGGGTACGAAAAGGTGAGCGCCAGGGCGCCGACGGAGTACGCCATCACGATGGCCGCCCAGAACGGAAGGTCCTGCGCCTCGGGCCCCGGCGGAGGGGCGCGAGCGATCCGCCACGAGGCGAGCAGGCACACGCCCACGGCGAGGAGGTAGGTGAACAGCAGCGGCGCGCCGCCGTCCACGATCCACCCGGCCCACTGGATCTCTACCCAGATGTTCTTGCCGGGCGAGCTTCCGCCGAAGTAGGTGGCCGTCATCCCCCAGTGCCCCAGCCCCTCGCCCAGGGGCGCGGCCGGAAGGGTCTTGGTGAGCGCGTCTTCCAGGAAGCGGCCGCGGTTGTCGTAGTACACCTGGGTGGGCCGGGCCTGCACCAGCGACGCCACGCGGTTGGTGACCGCCGCGCCGGCCATGTTCACCGCCATCGCGTAGCCCAGCAGCAGCATGCCGAACACGCCGACTCCCAGCATCGACAGCCGCTTGACGTCCTTCCGCCACATCAGCACGGCGGCGACCGCCAGAAGCGAGATGCCCGTCATCACCGCCAGCGAGCGGACCTGGGAAAGGTACAGGCAGGCGGCGCCCAGCACGATGCTCGCCAGCGACACCCCCAGCGCGAGGGGGGTGCGGCGGGTGAGGAAGAAGCCCACGCCCAGGAGCACCGCGTACAGCCCCGACACGGCCGCGCCTCCGGGAACGTCGGTCAGCCCCATGGGCCGGAACACGCGCTGGCCGGTGGCGGTGGTGATCTTGAGGCTTTCGACGTAGCCCTTGCCCTTGGCCTGGACGACGGTGGAGAGCGGCGGCTGCAGCGTTCCCGGGCGGTACACCTGCACCACGCCGATGGCGGCGCTGAAGGTATGGAAGGCCCACAGCACCATCACCGTCTGGCGAAGCATCCGGATGTCGATGCTGGTGAGCCGGGGCGCCCAGAAGAGCGGCGCCAGCACCGCCCCGTACAGCGCCACCTGCGCGACGCCCGCCAGCGGCGACGAGGTTTCGGGATGGAAGACGCAGACGCCGAGGATGGCGAACACGAGAATGGCCGGCCCCCGGGCGGGGTGCGCGGAGCCGCGCCCGCGCAGCAGCGCCAGCAGCGCCAGGCTGGCCCCGAACGCCGCCATGCGCACCAGCACGCGCACGCCGGCCAGCCCGGAGATCAGCATCAGCTGGCAGGCGAGCTGGAAGACGATGAACGCCGGCACCCAGGGAAACGGCCGCGCGGGGCGCCTGGCGGCGGCTCGACCGGCCGCGGCGTAGGGAGCGGGGTACGCCGCGGTGTTCACGACAGCTCGCTTCCCGGCAGCGCCCACAGCACGTGCGGCCATCCGGCCGCCGGGGTATCGGCGGCGAACGGCACCATCGGCGGCAGCCCCCCGCGCCCGTACAGCGCCGGCCGCACCGCGGCGGGCGACGAATCGGCCAGGAGGCCGCGGAATCCGAACGCTTCCATCTCTTCCACCATCTCGCGCACCGCCGCCTCTCGATCGGCGTACTCCCACGGATGCAGCTCCACCAGCACGCGCCGGTAGCGCCCCCGCGCCAGGCCGGCGCGCATCCCCCGCAGCACGGCCTGCTCGGCCCCCTCCACGTCGATCTTCACCAGCGGCACGTCCTCGATCCCCATCTCGTCGAGGAGGTCGTCCAGGGGAGCGCACTCGACGGTGAAGGTCGTGGGCGACGCCGGCGCGGACTGCAGCCGCGACACACCCCAGTTGCCCGCGTCCTCGTCGTAGCCGGCCAGCGTCGCCGTGCCGCGGCGGTCGAACGCCGCCGCGCGCACCGTGTGCACCTGCGCCAGGCGGTTGCGGCGCACGTTCTCCTCCAGCTCCGCGGCCATGCGGGGGTCGGGCTCCAGCGCCACGACGCGCCCCCCGGCGCCCACCGCCGCGGCGCCGACCAGGGTGAAGTAGCCCAGGTTGGCACCCACGTCCACGAAGGTGTCGCCGGGTTTCAGCAGGGCGCGGAGCAGTGCGGTTTCACGCGGCGCGTACCGCCCGGTCAGGCACATCTCGCGGTTGGCCGTGTAGCGAAGGTCGCAGCGGTAGGCCATCCCCCCGGCGTCGTCGCCGAGCCGGTCCTCGAACGGGGGGAGCGGAACCTTCACCAGCCAGGTGAAGGCGCGGAAACGCCCAACGGGCAGCTGGCGGATCGCCGCCCGCGCCGCGCGGAACCAGAGCGGGCCCGCCCTCAGCGCCCCGCCGTCCGGTTCCCGGCTCATCCCTGCCCCGCCAGCACCTGCCCCATTCGCTATCCCGCTCCGATGTGGGTCGCACGAGCGCCGCGCGCGCGGAACCCGCCCCGCCCGGTTCCCCGCGCCGTCCGGCTAGGGCGATGGGTCATGCGGCTTTCTCCCCGCCAGCAGCACGTTGTCGGAGAATGCCCCCGGCAAAAGGCGACCCAGCGCGGCGGGCCAGTGCCGGCCGGTGCCGGGAACCCGGCCGCTGCCACTGAACTCCAGGGTGACGTCCGTCAGCCCGCACTCGGCCGCGATCCGCCGCAGGTCCACGTGCAGCAGCGCCGTGATGTGAGCCGGGTACGACCCGGCGCGAAAGGCGTTGTGCTCGCCGCGAAGCAGGAACGTCGCCTTGCTCAGCAGGCTGTGCTGGTTGGGGGTGGTGACGATCACCCATCCTCCCGGCCGGACCAGGCGCGCCAGGTCGCGCACGAAGGCGCGGGGATTTTCCAGGTGCTCGATGGTTTCCACGCCGGCTGCCACGTCCGCCGTTCCGTCGGGCAGCGACGAGCCGCCGCGGTCCAGGTCCAGTGCGTGGAATTCGCCATCCGCGGGAAAGCCCTCGTAGCGCACGACGTCCACCCCCACGTAGCGGTCGAAGCGGCCGCGCAGGTACGGCCACAGGGCGCCCGCCCCGCAGCCCACGTCGGCGAGCGTGCCTCCGCCGGAATGGCGCGCCTCGACCGCGCGGGCCACCATCCCATAGACGGCGTGATCGCTGCGTCCCAGGCTCTGGCGGGCGCGCGCTTCGACGCCGCTCATCTCCGCCCGCCCGCGGCGCACACCCGCGCCTGCCGCATCCGCTCCTCCAGCTGATGCCGACCGGACGGCGCCAGCGCATCCGCCCGGCCGATCATCGGCCCGCCCGCCGGATGGCGTCCGCGAAGGCGTCCCGCAGCCTGCCGATCTGGCGCGGGGGATCGCAGAGGGCACGGGCCTGCGCCGGGCCCGCCGCGCCGAGTTCCGCGCGCATCGCCGCGTCGCCGGCCACGCGCCGCAGGGCATCGGCCAGCGCGGCGGGGTCCTCCGGCGGCACCAGGAGGCCGCACGACGGGTCCACGATCTCCCGCGCCCCGCCGATGGCCGTGGCCACGATCGGCAGGCCCGCGTGCATGGCCTCGACGAACACGATGCCGAACGGCTCCGGCCCCAGGTTGGGCTGGCAGAAAACGTCCGCCGCCGCCATCAGCGCCGGAACGTCGCCGCGCTGGCCCAGGAAGCGGATGCGGTCCGCGATCCCCCGCGCCTGCGCCAGGGCGTAGATCTCGGCCAGGTGCGCTTCCTCGTGGGGGCGCTGCGCCCCGCCCGCGAGCCAGCAGGTCCAGCCGGGCACGTCCCGCAGCCGCGCAAGGCCCTCCACCAGCAGCCGCTGGCCCTTCCAGGGCTCCATCCGGCTGGCCTGGAGGATGACGACGCCGTCCGAGGGTGTCTGCAGCCGGGCGCGGAGCGACGCGCGGTCCACGGGGCCGGGGTCCGGGCGGGGCACGGGATAATAGACCACCTCGGACGGGACCTCCCACAGCCGCGGCAGCGTGCCGGCGGCGAAGCGGCTGGTGCAGAGCGCCAGGTCCGGCCGGGTGCGGCTCGCCACCCGGTCCGCCCAGGTGCGCCCCGTCACCGCGTCGTGCAGCCAGAAGACGAGCGGAATCCCGCGCTTCCGCGCAACGCCGCCGAACAGCCCGTGCACCCACGTGGAATGGCAGACGACGACGTCCGGGCGCGCGGTCTCCAGCACGGCCGCCAGCCGCCGCCGCGCCCGCGCCACCGTCCACGGCCGGCTCAGGCGCACGGGCCCCAGCAGGTCCAGCCGCGCTCCCGCCGCCGCGATCTCCTCGGACGCGCGCCCCGGGAAGCACAACGCGAACGCCTGCTCCAGCCCCGCCTCGCCGTCGTGGTACGACGCCAGCGTCGCCAGCAGGCGCTCCACCCCGCCGTACAGGTTTCCCGAGTAGACGTGCAGCGCGCGGAGGGTCACGCGATCCCCGTGGTCAGTCGAATGCTCCGGCTCGCGAACGAAGGTGCGGCCGGAGCGTGTGCGTCTTCTGGGCGCCGGTTCCATCCGAAAGCATCGACGTGCTTTCGGGGGCCGCCGCCGGGAGCAGTGCGCGCCACTCGCGGCCTACCCGTCGAGCAGGGAACGATACAGCGGAGACAGCGCCGACGCGAGCCGCGCGCGGTCGAAGCGGCGAACGGCCGTCTCGCGGCCCTGGCGGGCCAGGGTGGCGCGGAGCATCGCGTCGGTGGCGAGCCGGCGGAGGGCGCGGGCCAGCCCGTTCACGTCCCCCGGCGCCACCGCCAGCGCATCGTGGCCGGGGGAGATGATCTCGGCCGCGCCGCCGGCCGCGCTGGCGATCACCGCCCGGCCGCACGCCATGGCCTCGGCGATCACCAGCCCGAACGGCTCCGGCTGGGTGCTGGCGTGCACCACCACGTCCAGGGCGCGCATGGCCGCCGCCGGGTCGGCGACGAAGCCGGTGAACCCCACCCGGTCGGCGATCCCCAGCCCCGCCGCCAGCCGCCGCAGGCCGTCCATCGACACCTCGCTTCCCTGCGTGCGATAGATCCCGCCCCCGACGACGTACGCCCGCAGCGGGATCTCGCGCGGAACGCGGGCGACGGCGCGCAGGAACTCCGCGTGGCCCTTCCACACGCCCATGGTGGCCACGAGGCCCACGCTCACCGTACCCGCCGGCGCCGGCGGCATCCCCGCCGCCTGGTGCAGGGCCAGCGCGGGCCCGTCCGGCGTGAACCGGCGCAGGTCCACCGCGTTGTGGACGGTTTCCACGCGCGGAGCGGGCCCCAGCACGGTATGCGCGTCCGCGGCGACGGCGTCGGAAACCGCCACCGCCGCCGCGCAGCGCCCGGCGGAGCGCCGCAGCAGGGCCGACATCGCGCGGCGGGTGGAGACGAAGTCGTGAAGGTGCCAGACCACGGGCGTGGCCCGCGAGGCGGCCCAGGCGCCCAGCAGGTGCATCTTGAAGCCGTTGGTGTGTACCACGTCCGCCCGCGCACGCCGAAGGATCAGCGCCAGCCGCGCGACGTACGCCGCCGCCCCGGGGCCCGCCGCGGCCATGCCGCCGAGGAGGCGCAGCGTTCCGCCGGCACCCGCGTCTCCCAGCGCGGCCAGCCCGCGTGGGAACGGCAGCACGTGCCCCTCCACACCGAGCGCACGAACGCGCTCCAGCAGCGGCCCGTCCTCGCCCGAAACCAGGGTGAGCGGCCACGAGGGCTCGGCGGCACGCAGGCTGGCCAGCACGTCCAGCAGCACGCGCTCGGCCCCGCCCAGCGCGCCGGACGCGCTGAGGTATGCGACGCGCAGCGGGCGGGGAGCGGGGTGGACGATGATGGGACCGGGCGGAGGGATCAGGCCGAGGCGCCCGACGGCGCGGGGCCGAGATGGCCGAGCGAGACGCCGCCAGGCGCGGGAAGCGGCGTGCGCGGGCCGGTGAGCCAGCCGCGGACCGCGGCGGCCAGCACCCGCGCCGTGCGGTCGGCCGTCAGCAGGCGCAGGTCGTCTGGCGCCTCGGTCCACACGCGCAGCACGTACGGATCGGCGTTGGGGTGGTTCAGCTCCACCGGGCACTCCAGCTTCCACGCGCCCGCCGCCACCGTCCCGGGGAGCACCGACCGGGCGCCCACCGGCGACGACTCGCGGCAGACCGTGGCGTAGAGCAGCCCCAGCCCCTCCGCGTTGTCGCCCAGGATCGCCTCGATGTGCTCGATGGACTCGGCGCGGGCCAGCACCTGTGCCACGTCGCGGGCGTGGATCTGGTCGCGGATGCTCTGGCGGATGCCGCGCATTCCCGAGTGCAGCACCGCGCCGGCCTCCACGAACTCGTAGTAGCCCAGCAGCTTGATGCCGGCCAGCAGCAGCACGATCGACAGCGCGGCGCCGCCCAGGGCCACCGCCGCCACCAGCGACGGAGGCCCGAACGCCAGCAGGACGCCGAAGATGGCGAGCGCCGCGGCCAGCAGGTACATCAGCACCACGGCGCGCACGTGGGTGACGCCCACGGCCAGCAGCCGGTGGTGAAGGTGGCGCTCGTCGGCGCCGAACACGGGCGTGCCCCGCAGCCAGCGCCGCACGATGGCGAGCAGCGTGTCCATGATGGGAAGCGCCAGCACCAGCACCGGCACCGCCACCAGCACGGCCGCGGCGCTCTTCGTGGATCCGTGCACCGACAGCACCGCCAGCATGAAGCCCACGAACATGCTTCCCGAGTCTCCCAGGAAAATGCGCGCGGGTCGAAAGTTGTAACGGAGGAAGCCCAGCAGCGCGCCGCCCAGGGCGGCGCACGCCATAGCCACCTCCAGGTTGCCCAGCATCAGCGCCACGGCCAGCGTGGTGCACAGCGCGACCAGGCCGATCCCGGTCGCCAGGCCGTCCAGCCCGTCGATCAGGTTGAAGGCGTTGGTGACGCCCACGATCCACAGCAGCGTCAGCGGCAGCGCCAGGGCGGCGGTGTCGAGCGTGGCGCCGGCGAAGGTGATCCCGTCGATGCGAAAGCCGCACGCGTACGCCACCACGGCGGCGGTGCACTGGGCCAGCAGCTTGGCCGAGGGGCGAAGGTTGTACAGGTCGTCGAGCAGGCCCACCGCGAACATCAGCGAGCCCGCCAGCAGCACGCCGACGAAGAACCGGTCCGGCCCCGCGCCCCCGGCGTTCACCCCCGGCCCCAGCACGGCCGCCACGATCCCCGCCGACGTGGCCAGCCACACCGGTATGCCCCCCAGCCGCGGCACCCGCCGCGCGGGCGAGTCGCCGCGCACGTGCCCGTACAGCCCGTGGGCCGTAACCACCCGCACGACGGCCGGTGTCACCAGCAGCGCCGCCAGGGCGGCCACGGCAAAGACGAGGAGGATGGGCAAAGGAGTCGCGTGTGGCGGCTAAGGGACGGGGATGGAGGGCCAAGCGGCGCCCGCGGGCGGCGCAAACCGAACCCTCGCAACCACTTAGAGTAACCGTGGAACGCAGCGGCGGTCAAGTCCCGGCCATTTCTGCTTCCGCTTCGTGTAGCAGATCACAGTGCACGAGAAAGGCCACTCCGCGCGGCGCGCGTTCCCATCCGGGAACGTGCACGCTAACCTATGACGGTGCTTGAGGTTGGATGGTCACTCGACCCCGGATCGGGGCACCTGCGGCGGCAGAAAACGCCCATGCACGTTGCACGGACCGTGTCGTATCGCCGTACGGCGTCCGGTTTCAGAACAGCTCTTCCAGCGATTCGTCCGAGGCGAGCTTGCGGAGGGCGCCGGCCAGGAGCCCCGCGACGGAAACCACGCGCAGGACCCCGCCCTCGTCCCGCTCCTGGACGATGGTGTCGGTGACGCACACCCGCTGGACGCCCGCGTCCGTCAGGCGCGCGATGGCGTTGCCCAGGAGCAGCCCGTGCGTGGCCGCCACGTGAAAGCCCGCCGCGCCGGCGTCGCGCAGGGCCTGCACGCTTTCCACCAGCGTTCCGCCCGTCGAGATCATGTCGTCGATGATCAGGCAGGTGCGCCCGTCCACCTCGCCCACCAGGTGGGTGACGCGCGTTTCGCTTCCGCTCTCGCGGCGCTTGTGAAGCACCGCCAGCGGCAGGTCCAGGCGCTGGGCGTACTCGGTCGCCAGCTTCACGCGCCCCGCGTCGGGCGACACCACGACGGTGTCGGCGGGAAGCTCGTCCCGCATGGCGGCGCACAGGGTGGGAACGGCGGTCAGCGTGTCGAAGGGGCCCGGGAAGAAGCCCTCGATCTGCGTGGTGTGAAGGTCGATGGTCAGCACGTGGTCGATGCCCGATGCCTTCATCAGCAGGGCCACCATGCTGGCGGTGATGGGCTCGCGCCGGCCGTGCCGCTTGTCGGAGCGCGCGTAGCCGTAGTACGGAAGCACGGCGTGAATGCGCCCCGCGGCCGCGCGCCGGCAGGCGTCGGCAAAGGCGAACAGCTCCATCACGTTGTCGTTTACCGGCGGGCAGGTGGGCTGCAGCAGGTACACGTCGTTGCCGCGCACCGATTCCAGCAGCCGCACCGAGGTTTCGCCGTCGGGAAAGCGCTCCACGCTGCACCTTCCCAGCGGCATCCCCACCTGTTCCGACACCGCGCGGGCCAGCTCCGGATTCCCCCTCCCCGCGAAGATCACGCACTCCCGCATCCCACGCTCCGTGCACGAGTGTTCCCACCGGGCCCGATCGGCCGGGCGCAAGATACCGCGGGTCAGGTCACGGCGGCGAGTACGCGGCGCATCGTGTTCCCCAGCACCTCGTCGCGGCCGTCCAGGATATCTTCCTTCGCCAGCGCGAGCAGCCCTTTGACGACCGCTGTACGGCTCGGAATCCCTACCTTGGCCGCGGCCTCGTCCATCTCGATCAACAGCAGCGCGGGGATGCGCACCGACAGTTCATGGTCCGCCCGCCCGTTCACAAGCTCATCGCCCGCGCGTTCCTTCACCCGCTTCGCGACGAGGGGGTTCGAAACGAACTCCGACAGGAGAAAGCGCAGAACAGCAGGAGCCGACGGAGGCGAGGTCGAGGCCAGCGTTTTTGCGAGGAGAAGGAGCACGTCTTCCAGGTGGCCGGGAATGCGTGCATTCAGGGTGACGGTCGCCTGCTTCACGGCCATGCCCAGCCGGGGCGTCGATTGCGCGGGAATCAGGGCGATTGTGTCACATTCACTGCATACGGCCGCGAGAACATCCGGAATGCTGATATCGGGATCCTTCAGTTCGACGGTCCGCCGCTGGAACACCACCGCTCGGCGCCGTTCGCAATTCGGGCATAGCGTACTGGAGGCCTCGCCTTCCTTCCAAATCTTCATCGGCCCTCCGAGGGATGTACACTCATGAACACCCAGACGCTCGTCGCGGTGTCGAAGAACGCTTTCACGTACCAACGCTCACCGTTCCACTCGGGAAAGAATTCGTGAACCAGGAAGCTCGCATCGCCGTGATGGGCACTTTCACGGTGTTCCCTTCCGTTGCACCGCAACAGCATCGCCCGTACTTCCTCCGCCGAGATCCGCCGGGACTCGAGCCAGTTCTTCCGGTGTGCGTCAGCCCGGCCCCAAGCCCCGAATTCCTCGTCGCGCAGCGCCTCGACGAGTCCCGCCCGAGCGTCCCCGAAACCCATCCGTCCCCGCCTTGAATGTATGACACATGTCACGCAGGGTCAACCGGATCGCCGCGCCCCGAGTCGCGTGCAAACTAATCCGTCTACGGCACCTGTCCAGTTTGTTCTTTTCACGCCACGGACGACACAACCGCGCGTTGCTGGCCCGTGCGTACGCTTGTTGCCGGGAGTGGGTGGAGAGGAGAACGGACGGGGTCCCAGGGAGGGCGTGAGGATGTCGGAAATCCGGGTTTCGGACTGGACGGAGCTGAACGAGCAGCTGTACCAGAACGCCTACAACGAGCAGATCGGGCGCATCCGCTCGTCGTACGTGTTCCGCGGCGTGTCGCAGGCGGACTACGCGCTCACCACCAGCCTGTGCCGGCTGGGGGGCGACTTCGCGCGGATGGAGCAGCACCTGCTGCGCAACTTTCGCAAGTACGCGCCGCGGAAGGGGCAGGAGGCCGACTCCATCTGGAACTGGATGGCGCTGGGCCAGCACCACGGCCTTCCCACCCGGCTGATGGACTGGACCTTTTCGCCCCAGGTGGCCATGCACTTCGCCACGGCGCGGCTGGACCAGTTCGGGGCCGACGGGGTGATCTGGGCGTTGGATTTCGGGGCCGCGCACGCACTGCTCCCCAAGACCCTCCGCGACGAGATGGAGGCCGAGGAGGCCGACGTGTTCACCGTGGAAATGCTGCAGCGCCGCGCGAAGACGCTGGAAGAGTTCGATGCGCTGGCCGACGAGGACTTCGTGGTGTTCTTCGAGCCGCCCTCGCTGGACGAGCGGATCGTCAACCAGTACGCCGTGTTCGCGCTGATGTCGAGCCCGGAGGCGAAGCTGGAGGACTGGCTGGAGAAGCACCCGGACGTGTTCCGGAAGATCGTGATCCCGGCCGAGCTGAAGTGGGAGGTGCGCGACAAGCTGGACCAGGCGAACGTCACCGAACGCGTGCTGCTCCCCGGCCTGGACGGGCTGAGCGCCTGGCTGAAGCGCTACTACAGCCCGCGCTGCCCCTGATGCTCCTGGAAGCGGATGTTACCGAGAGGCACCCGGCCGAACCGGATCCTCGGTCGGCTCCGCGCACGACCGAGCATCCCGTGTCTGAGATGGACATTCCGCCGGACGCCCTGGTGATCCTGGTCGGCCCGTCCGGCTGCGGAAAGAGCACCTTCGCCCGCACGCGCTTCCCCGCGAACGAGATCGTGTCGTCCGACGAGTGCCGCCGGATGGTGTCGGACGATGAAGGCAGCCAGGCCGCCAGCCGCGCGGCGTTCGCCGTGTTCGATGCCCTCGTGTACGGCCGGCTCGCCCACGGCCGCAGGGCGGTCGCCGACGCCACCAACCTGGCGCCATGGAGCCGGGAGCGGCTGCGCGAGATGGCGGCCGAGCACGGGCGCCCGGTGGTGGCCATCGCCTTCGACGCGCCGCTGGACCTGTGCGTCGCCCGGCAGCAGACGCGCCAGCGCCGCGTGGCCCCCGACGTGGTGGAACTCCATCATGGGCACATGCAGCAAGCCCTCGCCGAGCTCCCGAGCGAGGGCTACACCCACCTGTACATCGTCCGTCCGAGAATGTAAACCGCGGCAGGATCGTTGCCGTACTTCACCTCGCGCTCCAACTTAGGTGCCAGCACTCAAAAGGATCCCGCGATGAGCACCGACTCCCGCCCGTACCGCTACGGTGACTTCCCGGAACTGTTCTGGGACCTGCAGAAGGACGTGGAGATCGATCACGACAACCCGTACGTGATCTCGCGAGTGCTGCGGGAAGGGAACCTGAACCTCGTACGCCAGCTGGTTTCCGCCGAGACGCTGACCCGCCACTTCGACCAGCTGGTCCTTCCCGATCACATCCGCGCCTTCTGGGCTCTGGTCATCGAGAAGCTTCAGCAACGTCATGGCGCGAACTCCAACTCGTAGCCCGAGCGTGATCACCGCGAACCCGGAGGTCGTCAGCCCTACGCACATCCGGCTGATGGAAATCGTCGGCCGGGCGGCGGACGAGTACGGAGCACCGGACCTGCGGCTGGAAGGCGGGACGGCACTGGCCGCGTACTACCTGGGCCACCGCGAATCTGAGGACCTGGATTTCTTCGGGGATACCGGCCTGAACGCGCAGCATTTCCGGGACGCAATCGTTCCGCTCGCCGAGGCGGAAGGCTTCACGATGGAGCGGCTGCACTCCGCGAGCCGGGGCTTCGCGCGCGTCATGGCGAGGAACCAGGAGACGGGAGTGGCGGTAAGGCTCGATTTCGCAGCCAATTCGCCGTTCCATCTCGCCCCCCGGGAGTCCACCACCGAGGTCGTGAGAGTCGCTTCGTACCGCGACATCTGCGCAGGCAAGCTCCACGCGATCTGCGACCGTTTCGAGCCCCGCGACTTCGTGGACCTGCACGTGATTCTGACCAGGGGGGCGCACCGGAACGACGCTGGCGATCCCCGGACGCGATTCCGCTCCCTGCTCAGAGACCTGTTCGAAACGGACCCCGGTCTCGATGCTCTCCTGGTCGGGGGGGGCCTCATGCAAGCCCGCGATCGCCCGATCCTCAGCGCGTTCCCGCTCCGCGTCCTCGTACCGATCGAGGAAGCCGACATCCAGGGCACGATCCGGATGTGCGCGGCGGTCTGCGTCGAGATGTCCGCCCAACAGATTCCCGAGACGCTCGGGCCGCCGCCCTCTACGTAACTTCCTGCAGGCGCGCGATGTAGCCGGTGAGGCGCTCGGAGACCTCGCCGAGCGACCGGGTGGCGCGCTCGATCTCTTCCAGCGTCTGCGCCTGCAGGCGCGCGGCTTCGGCCACCACCGTGGCGCCCTCGCCGTTGGCGTCGGCGATGCTGGCGACGGCGGCGAACTCGTCGCGCAGCCCCGCCACCCGCTGCCGCTGCTCGTCGGCCCGTCCGGCCATGCGCGTGGTCAGCCCCTCGGCGGCCTCGGCGGCGGCCACGATGCGGTCCACCGACTCCAGCGCCGCCCGCGACAGGTCGCCCACGCCGGCCAGGCGCGCCGAGCCCTGCTCCATGCGCTCCAGCGCCGACCCCATCTGCCCCCGCACCCCGTCGACCATGTCGCGCGCCTGCACCGCCGCGCGCTCGGTGTCGTCCGCCAGCTTCCGCACCTCGTCGGCCACCACCGCGAAGCCGCGGCCGTGCTCGCCCGCGCGCGCCGCCTCGATCGCCGCGTTCAGCGCCAGCAAGTTGGTCTGCTCGGCGATGGCGCGGATGGTTTCCACGATGGTCGCGATCTGCGCCGACGTCCCCGCCAGCGCCGCCAGCTCGCGTCCCTCCTCGTCCACGAAGTCGCGAAGCGTCACCAGCCGCCCGATGGCTTCGACGATGGCCCCGCGGTTCTCCGAGGCCAGGCGCCGGGTGTCGCGGCTGGCGCCGGCCGTCTCTCCCGCGTCGCCCGACATGGCGTCGGCCGAGCGCGCCAGCTCTTCCGTCAGCCCCAGGCCGTACGCCGTGCGCCGCCCCTGGTCGGCGATGCGCTGGCGGATGTCGGCGGCAGTGACGGCCACGGCCTGCCCGCTTTCGCGCAGGCTGGAAAGCCGTCCCCCCAGCGTGCGCAGGGCGCCGTCCATCTCGCGCGCGCTTTCCGTCATCGGCCGCACCAGCCCGTCCAGCTGAAGCGCCAGGGCCAGCTGCCGCGCGAACCGCTCGATCAGGCGCAGCTCGGGGATGCCGTACACGTCGGGCCGGTGGTGCCCCACCTCCAGCAGCCCCAGCGCGTTGCGGCCGTACGCCAGCGGGTGCATCACCACGGAGCGCACCGGCACCGAGGCGGGCACCCGCCCCTCGCGCGCCGTGTCGGCCGAGATGAACGGCTCCCCCGAACGGAACACCTCCAGCCGCACGGGATGCAGCTCGTCGAGCCCCTCGGGGTCGGTGGCCAGCGGGTGCACCAGCACCAGGTCGCCCCCGCGCAGCGAGTACACGTGAAGCCAGCTCCACTCGATCAGCCGCCCCGCCATCTCCTCGATGCGCGCCATCGACTCCGTCAGCGGCATTCCCGCGGTGATGACGGCCTCCATCGCCGCCACCTTGCGCAGCTCCTCCGACGAGATGGCCTCGGCCACCAGCATGCGCGCCAGGAGCCCGGCGAAGGCCACGAACACGATCATGGCGAAGGTGCCCCACGACCGCGACACCGCGAACGCAGCCGCCACGCCCAGCGTGCCGATCACCCCCAGCACCGCCGACACGATCTCGTAGCGCAGCAGGACGTTGCGCTCGGAGGTGGTGAGCTTGCCCCGGAAGAGGAGCGAAAAGTAGAACAGGCCGCGCGAGGCGAAGAAATAGCCCAGGAAGTAGGCCAGCAGCGCGGGGAGTCCGTCGATGGAGAGCGCGGGGACGAGTCCCTCGGCCGGCTCGGGCGCGGGAAGCTCCGCGGAGCGCGAGGCCAGGGCGTACACGCCGGCCCCGACCGCCGCCGCCAGCGCCTCGCGCCCTGCGTTGACCCCCGCGGGAAACCACATCTTCCGCCGCGCCAGGTCGCCCGCGGCGGTGCCGGCCCACGCGGCCACCACCGCCGCGGCGGGCTGCCCCAGCAGCGTCAGCGCGCCCACCGGCACCACCGTCATGGTGACGTAGGCGAACTTGGAAAGCGGCACCGCGCCCTGGCGCAGCGCCGCCACGGCCACCAGCCCGGCCAGCGCCGCCCACAGCGGGGTGTACCCCGGGCCCCCGCCCACGAGGACGGCCGCCGCCAGCGCGGCGGCGGCGCCCAGCCACAGGAGCACGCGGGCGTACGTCGCCAGCACCCGACCCGCGCGCGAAGCGGCCTGTGCGGAAGCGTTCACGCGGCGCGCGCTCCCTCGATGGCCGTGCGCAGCGCCCGCACGAAGGCTAGACCGTCGTCCACCCCGCCCGTCCGCAGCGTTTCCACCAGCGCGCTTCCCACCACCACCCCGTCGGCCACGCGCGCCACGGTGGCCGCCTGCTCCGGGGTGCTGATGCCGAAGCCCACGGCCACGGGCACCGGCGTGAGCGCCCTCACCTCTTCCACCTCGCGGGCCAGCCCCGCCTGCAGCTCCTGCCGCGCGCCGGTGACCCCGGTGCGCGACACGTAGTACAGGAAGCCGCGGGCGGCGGCGGCGATCTCCCGCGCGCGCGCCGGCGTGGTCGTGGGCGCCAGGAGGCGAACCAGGTCCAGCGGCGACGCGGCGAAGCGCGCCTCGATGCCGGCGTCGGCGCCCACGGGAAGGTCGGTCAGCAGCACCCCCTGCGCGCCCGCCGCCGCCGCGTCGGCCAGGAAGCGGTCGACGCCGTGGTTCAGCACGGGGTTCAGGTAGGTGAACAGCACCACGGGCGTGTCGCGGCGGGCGCGGAAGGCGGCCAGCGCCTCCAGCACCCAGGGGAGCCCCACGCCCTGCTCGATGGCCTCGAACGACGAGCGCTGGATGGTGGGCCCGTCGGCCAGCGGGTCGCTGAAGGGCACGCCCAGCTCGATGATGTCGGCGCCGGCGTCGGCCAGGCCGTCCAGGATGCCGGCGGTGTCGTGCTTCCGCGGGTGTCCGGCGGTGACGTAGGGGATCAGGGCGGCGCGTCCCTCCGCGCGGGCGGCGGAAAACGCGCGGGACAGCGAAACGTCAGACGAAGAAGTCGCCGGCATGGATTCCGTACCGCTCCGGGTCGGTGGTCTTGATGATGGTGCGCAGCGGCTTGCCCGTCGCGGGGTCCAGCTCCGAAAGGTCGTACGTGAGGGGCGGGTCCACCCGCACCCCGAACCCGTCGTACACCACCTGCACGATGGGCTGGTGAAGCGCCTCGGGCCGCGGGTTGCGGGCCGTCACCAGCGCCAGCTCGAAGGTGTCGAGGATGACGGCGCTGCCCACGGGGTAGATGCCCGTCATGCTGATGAACGCCTTGACCAGCAGCGGGTCGAAGCCCCGCTCCGGGTTGTCGCGCATCTCCTGCAGCACCTTTTCCGGCGGCCACGGCTGCGCCTGGTAGCTGCGCTTGGTGGTGGCCGCGTCGAACCCGTCGGCGATGGCCACGATGCGGCTGAACACCGTGGGGTTGCGCGGCCGGATGGAGCGCGGGTAGCCGGTCTGGTCCACCTTCATGTGGTGCTCGTACGCCATCAGCATGGCGCGCAGGGGCAGCTCGGCCAGGCCGCGCATCTCGAACAGCTGCATCAGCCCCTCGGCCGGGTGCTCCTTGAGCACGGCGAACTCGGGTTCCGTCAGCGGCCCGGCCTTGTTGATCAGGTCCACCGGCATGCGCACCTTGCCCACGTCGTGCAGCAGCGCGCCCAGCCCCAGCTCGTACAGCTGGCTCTTGTGGAACCCCAGCTTCTTGCCCAGGGCCACGGAAAAGATGCACACGTTCACCGAGTGGGTGAAGGTGTACTCGTCGTAGTCGCGCAGGCTGGTGAGGCCCATGATGCTGGCCTCGTTGCTCAGCACCTGGTCCACGATGGACTGCACGGCCCGCTTCACAGGGCGCAGGCTCACCCCGCGCCCCATCCGCAGCCCCGTCATCACCTCGCGGGCCACGGCCACCGTTTGCGCATAGGCGCGCTTGGCCATGCGGCGCGCCTCGTCGTCGCGCGGGTCGGGCTCGCTTTCGCGGTCGGGCGCCACCGACAGGTGAACCACGGAGGTGCGCCCCAGCCGCTCCAGGAAGGCGCCGAAGGGGTCGTCGCCCCCGGGCGCGGTGTTCACCACGGCCAGGAACGCCGTCCACTCGGGGGCGGTGACGCCGGCGGTCACCTCCACCTCGCCGATGCCGTGCCCCGCCAGCGCCCGCCCCACCGCGCCGTAGGTGGCGTAGCTGTGAAGGTCGATGCGCAGCCGCAGGTCGTTGACGAAGAAGAAGTCGCCCACGAAGCGCAGGGTGATGTGCTCCTCCACCCCCAGCAGCTCCAGGGCGATGGATTCCAGCTCGCCCAGCGAGTTGACCACCGCCTGGTTTTCCAGCGGGTACAACTGGAGAGAGCGCAGCGCGGCGGCGATGGCGAACAGGAAGTCGCGGCCGCGGCGCTGCAGGCCGCGCTCGTCGGTGGGGGCGCCGCCCCCCGGGTAGGCGCGCGGCTCGGCGGAAAGGGTCTGCTCGGTCATGGCTGCTTGATCGCGCGAAGGGCGCGGCCCACGGCACTGCGGACCACCGGGTCTGCGTCCGCCGCGGCGGCGGCCAGCGCCTTTTCGGCGGCCGGGTGGCGCACCCGCCCCAGCCCCAGCGCGGCGCAGGCCCTCATCTCTCCCGTCTCGCGCCGGCCCAGCCAGCTCTTGCCGTTGAGGACGCGGTCCAGCAGCGCCACCGACTCGGCCCCGGCGAGCGCCCCGTAGGCCTCGAAGAAGGCGATGCGCTCCGTGAGCTCCGATTCGCGCAGGCGGCGCGAGTCCAGCACCTGCTCCAGCCGCGCCTGGGCGGGGGCCCAGCGCAGGGCCGCCAGCGCGCGGGCCGCGGCCACCCGCACGTCGCGGTCGGCGTCTTCCAGCACCGTTTCCAGCGCCCCGCTCCCCGCGGGCGAGCGAAGCTCCTGCAGCGCCTCGACCGCGGCCAGCCGCACGCGGGCGTCCGCATGGGCCAGCAGCCCGGCCAGGTCGGGCCCGCCCTCCACCACCTTCAGCCGGCCGATCAGGCGCGCGGCGCCCGCGGCCACGTCGGGGTCGGCGGCGGCGGCCAGGGGGCGCAGCGCCGCGGGGGTGATGGACGCCAGCCGCTCGGCCGCGGCCAGCAGCGCCGCGCGCGAGCCGGGCGCGGCGCTGCACTCGCCCGCCTTGAGCAGGGGGCCCAGCGCGTCGGGGGGAAAGAACGCCAGCAGCGCGGAAAGCTGCTCGCGGTCCAGCGCCTCGCCCTCCTGCTCCACGATGCGCGCCAGCTCCACGACCGTTTCGGCCTGGGCCAGCTGCGAGAAGAGGCCCCTCATCGAACGCAGCACCGCCGGGCCGAAGCGCCCCGCGGTGGCGGTCTTCACCAGCTCGGCCAGCATGTACGCCGCCGTGCCCAGCCGCGCCGCTCCGAGCAGGGTGGGAAGGATGTCGCCGCAGATGCCGATCACCTGCTTCTGGCGCTCGGGGGTCCCGTCGTCCAGCCGGTCGAAGAGGGCGTTCAGGACGTCGGTCCACAGGTCGCGCCCCATCTCGCGGTGCAGCTCCGCCTCCAGGCGGCGCATCTCGCCCTCGTCCAGGAAGTACAGCGCCTCCTGGAAGTCCTCGGTCGAAACGCTCCTGGCCGGCTCGGGGTCCTCGCGCGGCGGGCGCGGCGCCTTCGAGGCCGTTTGGCCGGAGGCCTCGGGCGGCTTCACCCCCTCGCCCAGCGGCTCCACGTACCGGTAGCGCAGGCACTCCCAGTCGTGGTCCCACAGCAGGGTCAGCAGGTCTTCCTCGTCCGCGCGCAGCCGGTGGGCCCGGGCCAGCAGCGACACGAAGCGGTCCAGGTCGTCGCCCTCGAACCCCGGCTGAAAGCTCAGCTCGCGGATGCCGTCGCGGTACAGCAGGAACGCCAGGTTGTCGCGCTCCTCGCCCACGTAGGCGGCGGCCCCCTCCCACACGATCTCGCGCTCCTCGATCTGCACGCGCAGAAACGGAAGCCGGCTCCACAGCGCCCCCATCCGCTCGCGCAGCGACTCGACGAAGCGGTCGAGCGAGGGCGACTGGCCCTCGTACAGCAGGTGCGTGCGCAGCGCCTTGGCGAAGCCGCGCACCACTTCCTGAACATCCGCGCGCACCGCGGCGTCGCCGTCCCCGTGCGGGGCGGCGGCGTACGGGGAGGGATGGAGCAGGGTGTCGGTCATGGAGTGGAGAGGAGGATGGTACGGCGGGGCGCGGCCGGGTCAGCGGGCGCCGGTCATGTCGGCTACCTGGGCCACGTCCTTGTCGCCGCGGCCGGACAGGCACACCACCACGGGGCCGGCGTCCTTCCAGCGGGCGCCCTCGCGCAGCACGTAGGCGATGGCGTGCGCCGACTCCAGCGCGGGGATGATCCCCTCCAGCCGCGCCAGCCGCCCGAAGGCGTCCAGCGCCTCGGCGTCGGTGATGGAGGTGTACCGCGCGCGGCCGGCGTCCTTGAGGTACGAGTGCTCCGGGCCCACGCCGGGATAGTCCAGCCCGGCGGAGATGGAGTGCGCCGCCGCCACCTGCCCCGCCTCGTCCTGCAGCAGGTAGCTCAGGCAGCCGTGCAGCACCCCCGGCTTGCCGGCGGTCAGCGTGGCCGCGTGGCGGGGCGTATCCACCCCGTCCCCCGCGGCCTCCACCCCCACCAGCTCCACCCCCTCGTCGCCCACGAACGGGTGGAACATGCCGATGGCGTTGGAGCCGCCGCCCACGCAGGCGACCACCGCGGCGGGAAGGCGCCCCTCCACCTCCAGGAACTGCGCCCGCGACTCGCGCCCGATGACGGACTGGAAGTCCCTGACCATGCGGGGGTACGGATCGGGGCCCACCACCGAGCCGATGATGTAGTGCGTATCGCGGACGTGGGTCACCCAGTGGCGGATGGCCTCGTTGGTGGCGTCCTTGAGGGTGCGCGTGCCGCTGGACACGGGGCGCACCTCGGCGCCCAGCAGGTTCATGCGGTACACGTTCAGCGCCTGCCGCCGGACGTCTTCCTCGCCCATGTAGACGATGCACTCCATCCCGAACAGCGCGCAGGCGGTGGCGGTGGCCACGCCGTGCTGCCCGGCGCCGGTTTCGGCGATGATGCGCGACTTGCCCATGCGCCGCGCCAGCAGCACCTGCCCCAGCGAGTTGTTGATCTTGTGCGCGCCGGTGTGGTTCAGGTCTTCGCGCTTCAGGTACACCCGCACGCCCCCCGCCGCCTCGCCCAGGCGGTCGGCACGGTACAGCGGTGTGGGCCGGCCCACGAAGTCCCGCCACAGGGCCCCGAGCTCGTCCCAGAACGCCGGGTCGGCGGCGGCCTCGCCGTACACGCCGATCAGCTCGTCGAGCGCGGTGACCAGGGTTTCGGGAACGAAGCGCCCGCCGAAGTCGCCGAACCGCCCGGACATCCCGTCCGCCCACGCGGCACCCGCCGCACCTGCCTCGAACGCCATCAACGCACCTGCTTGAAGGAAAGGGATTGCACCTGCTCGACGAACGCCCGCACCGCGTCGGGGTCCTTGACCCCCGGCGAGGCCTCCACCCCGGAGCTCACGTCCACCGCGTGGGGGCGAAGGATCGCCGCGGCCTCGGCCACGTTGCGCGGCGTCAGCCCGCCCGCCGCCACCAGCCGCATCCCGGGCGGAAGCTCGCCCAGGCGCTCCGCCACCTCGGCCCAGGGAAAGCGGGTGCCCGTGCCCCCGTGCGCCGCCGGGCTGTACCCGTCCAGCAGCAGCGCGTCCACCGCGCCCGCGTACCGCCGCGCCGCCCGGGAGAAGTCGTCGGCGCCGCGCGCGCGGACCGCTTTCCACACTTCGTACCCCGCGGCACGCATTCGGTCCGCCAGCTCGGGCGGTTCGTCGCCGTGCAGTTGAAGGACGTGCAGGCCGGCCTCCCGGGCGTCCGCGAGAAGCTCGTTTTCGCCCGCATCCACGAACACGCCCACGCGCCTTGCCGGTATGCCGCCAAGTATAACGTTTGCGCGCGCCGCCGTCACGGTTCTTTTTCCGCCGGGCGCAAGGATCACCCCCAGGTACGCGGCCCCCGCCGCGGAGGCAACCGCAGCATCTTCTGGCCGCATCAGGCCGCACACTTTTACGGCGGGCGGCCAGGTCATGCGGGGCGCGTCCCGGCGGCCTTCGCGCGGCCGGCGAGCGCGGTGGCGGCGGCGGCCACGTCGGGCTGGCGCATCAGCGACTCGCCGACCAGGATGGCGTCCACCCCGGCGGCACCCAGGCGGTCCACGTCCGCCGCCGTGCGGATGCCGCTTTCGGCGACATAGGTGACGGATTCGGGTACTCCGGCCGCCAGTTCCAGCGACAATTCCAGCCGGGTGGCAAAGGTATCGAGGTCCCGGTTGTTCACTCCCACCAGGGTGGCCCCCGCCGCCAGCGCGCGGTCCAGCTCCTCCGCCGTGTGCGCCTCCACCAGCGCATCCATGCCCAGCTCGCGCACCAGCCCGTGCAGCTCTTCCAGCAGCGGCTGGTCGAGGATACGGGCGATCAGCAGCACCGCGTCGGCCCCGGCGGCGCGCGCCTCCCACACCTGCACGGGGTCGATCACGAAGTCCTTGCGGATGATGGGCAGCGCCACCGCCGCATGGACGGCGCGAAGGGCATCCAGGTCACCCCCGAAATAGTCGCGGTCGGTGAGAACGGAGAGCGCCGCCGCGCCCCCGGCGGCGTAGGCGCGGGCGATCTCCGCCGCGTCCGCCCCCGGGCGAATGTCGCCGGCCGAGGGGGAGCGCCGCTTGACCTCGGCCAGCAGGCGCACTTCGCCGGGGTGCTTCAACGCGGCCGCGAACCCGCGCGGGGGCGGCGCCTGGCGTGCAATGTCGCGGTATTCGGCAAGCCGCGGCGAGGTGGCTTTCACCTCGCCGCGCTTGGTTTCTACGATCCGATCCAGGATGCTTGCACTCAAAGTTTCACCAGAACCTTGCGCTTCGGTTTGCGTTCGGGCATATTGCTTCGGTACCTGTTCGGACGGCACACCCGGAACCCAGTGGAGAGGCGGATGGCGCTCACCAAGAAGCAGCGGCAGATCCTCGACTACGTCGAGAGCTTCGTCGAATCGAACGGCTACTCGCCGAGCTACGAGGAGATCGCGGACCACTTCGGCTACAACTCGCTGGCGACGGTGCACGAGCACCTCACCAATCTGGAGCAAAAGGGCTTTCTCCGGAAGAACTACAACAAGAGCCGTTCGCTGGAGATCGTCCGGGCAGACCTTCACGCCCCGGCGCTGGAGCTGCCGCTGAAGGGCGAGGTGGCGGCGGGCCTGCCCATCGAGGCGGTGCCCGACGGCATGGAAGAAACGGTCACCGTTCCGCACGACATGGTGCGGCGCGGCGAGAACTACGTCCTGCGGGTGCGGGGCGACTCCATGATCGAGGAGCAGATCCGCGACGGCGACTACATCATCGTCAACTCGCGGCAGACGGCGGAGAACGGCGAGATGGTGGTGGCGCTGGTGTCGGACGGAACGGTGGGCGGCTCGGCGACGGTCAAGAAGTTCTACCGCGAGCCGGGCAACCGCATTCGCCTGCAGCCGGCCAACGAGACCATGAAGCCCATGTACTTTCCGGCGGACGCCGTGGCGATCCAGGGGATCGTGGTGGGCGTGATCCGCAAGTATTGATCAGGTGACCATGGACGACGTCCGGCCGGCTGGCGGGCGCGTCCGCCGGCCCTGCACCGGCCCCGCCTTCGGGCGGCTGGCACGGGTGCGGGTCCGGGCCGATCTTCGCCCGGCGCGTGCCGGGCGCCACGTGAAAGGGAGTGCCATGAAGTCCGAGGCTTCGGTGCTGTTCGTGGTGGGAAAGCTGGGAAAGAACGACAAGCGGATGATGGTGCTGGAGGACAAGACGCCGCCACCCATCCCCGGCCCCTTCGAGCTGCGCGCGGTCTTTTCGAAGTAGGCTTCCGGCCGCCGGATCGGCGCGATGAACAGGTACGAAGCGCCCCCACGATCACCAGGATCGCGGGGGCGTTCGGGCATGGCGGGAGCGGGTAAACCCGCCGCACCCGCGGCATGCGCCGGCCTCGATCGAGACGCACCAGGGCACGTCAGGGTAGTCCACCTGCCTCGCACCCTGAGCGGGTGAACCCCGCCGCTCGAAAAGCGGTAAGCCCCGACACCGGCCGCTCGCGCGTCCGGTTCGGGGCTTCAACATCACGCGTCCAAACCTGCCGAAACGCAGTCGAATTCTCCCCTCTCCGCATGCGCAGCATGCGGGGAGGGGTCGGGGGAGGGGCCTGCCGCGGCATGCGCCGGCCTCTGTCGAACCGCCTCGAACCCTCGGTTTCCCTACCGAGGCCCTACCGCGTGGCGCGGCGCAGCGCCTCGAGCTTAGCGTACCCCGCCCCGGCTTCCAGCGACTCGTCCGCCAGGGCGACGCCGGCCACGAGCGACTCGGCCATTCCCGCGCAGTAGATGGCGGCACCCGCGTTCAACACCGCGGCCGCGCGCGCCGAGCCTCCGATCTCGCCGCGCAGCACGCCCTCGATCTTCCGCGCGTTGTCGTCGCGTTCCCCACCCTCCAGCCCCAACGCGTCGAACCGGGGCCACTCCAGCTCTTCCACCGGGTCGAAGGTGCGGCGGGTGATCCTGCCCCCATCCACCTCCAGGATCTCCGTGGTCCCCAGCGGGCTCAGCTCGTCCATCCCGGGCTGGCCGTGCACCACCAGCGCCCGCTCGTGCCCCAGCTCCAGCAGGGCGCCCGCGATGAGTTCCAGCAGCGCGGGGTCGCTTACGCCCACCACCTGCCGCCGCGCGCCGGCCGGGTTGGTGACGGGGCCCAGCACGTTCATCACCGTCGGCATCGCCAGCTCGCGCCGGATGGGGCCCACGTGGCGCATGGCCGGGTGGTGAAGGGGCGCGAACATGAACACGATTCCGCACTCCTCCAGCACCCGCGCCTCGCGCTCAGGGTCCAACTCCAGCCGCACGCCCAGCGCCTCCAGCACGTCGGCGCTGCCGCAGCGCGAGGTAAAGCTGCGGTTGCCGTGCTTGGCCACGCGCACCCCCGCGCCTGCCGCCAGCAGCGCGGCGGCGGTGGAGATGTTGAAGGTGGTGAGCGCGCCCCCGCCGGTGCCGCAGGTGTCGACCAGCCCCTCGGGCGCGGTGACGACCGGCACCATGGCGCGGCGCAGGGCACGGACGCCACCCGCCACCTCCTGCGGCGTGGCGCCGCGCACGCGGATCGCTACCAGCAGCGCGGCCATCTGCACCGGCGAGGCGCGCCCCTCCATTACGTCGGAGAAAGCACGCTCGGCCTCTTCCGCGGTCAGGGGGCGCTCGGTGGCACGGCGGATCAGCTCCGCGAGGTCGGCGTCGAGCAGGGCCTTGGGATCGTCAGCAGTCATGGACGGTGGGTCAGGCGGCATCGTCGAACAGCCGCTCGGAAAGGCCCGCGTGGTCGGCGAGAAGCGCGACGCACAGCGAAACCAGCCGAAGCTGCTCCAGTTCGGCGTCGTCGACGGTGCCGGAGCGAAAGTTGGTGAGGTTCAGCACGCCCAGCAGCCGCCCGCGCGAAATCAGCGGCAGCGACACGAAGGCATCGGTGGTGTACCAGTCGTCGCGCATCAGCGCCGACCCGTCGCCCTCGTGCGGGTCGCGCACGACGAGCGGGGTGCGCGTGTGCGCCACCTGTCCGGAAATGCCGGAGCCCAGCGGAATCCGCACGAGGTCGGCGTCCACCTCCGGGGGCAGCCCCACGGCGGCGCCCAGCCGCAGCTCGTGCTCACCGTCCGCGCCGTGCACCAGCAGCAGCGAGCAGCGCCCCCCGCCGAACGCCTCGGCCACGGTGCGGACGATCTCCCCGGCCAGCTCCCGCGGCGGCATCCCCCCGGCGTTCTGTTCCAGCAGCTTGCGCAGCAAAAAGATGACGCGCGTCTGGCGCTGGTGGCGGCCCGCGCGCCGGTCCAGCTCCACATGGGCGTCCATCAGCAGCTCGGTGGCACCGCCGGCCGCGCGCTCCAGCGCCTCCACCCGCTCGCGGGTGCGCTCCACCTCGGCGCGCGCGTCGGCGATGGCCCGCTCGCTTTCCTTGAGCCGCTCCACGACGGAATCGGCCAGGCCCACGGGCGCACCGCCGTCCAGCAGCGCGGGGGATTCGCGCAGCGACCGGGCGCGGGCGAGCGCCATCTCCAGCACGTCGCCCGCGGCCGGAACGGAGCCGTCGTCCGTCTTGCGGGTGAGGCTGAACCGGCGCGTCTCACTGACCAGCAGCACGCCCATCATCGCCCCGTCGTGGGCGATGGCGCGCACGCGAATCCACGCGCGCTCGGGGTCCAGCCCCGGGATCAGGTCGCGCAGCACCCACACGGGCGCCGAATCCGCCGGGCGCAGCGGGCGGTCGCCGCCGGCGTCGTCCATCAGCAGCGAGTGCAGGCGGGCGGGCTCGATCTCGATCGCCGCCTCGTCCACGGTGCCCCCCTCCACCAGCGTCCAGCGCCGCACGAGCACGCCGCGCGGGGCGTCGTACTCGGCGTACGCCACGCGGCGCTCGCCCTTGTGCCCCGCCAGGACGGGGAGCAGGCGCCGCAGGACGGTTTCGGTGTCGACCGCATCGTGCAGCCGCACGGGGAACAGCATGACGCCGGAGTTGGACAAAGGGTGGATCGTCGTGCGCGGAAAGGACTTCGGAATGCTACCGGGGCGGGGTGCGGGTGTCAATCGGGGAGGCGGGAAGAGTGCGTGAGTGCGTGAGTGCGTGAGTGCGTGAGTGCGTGAGTGCGTGAGTGCGTGAGTGCGTGAGTGCGTGAGTGCGTGAGTGCGTGAGTGCGTGAGTGCGTGAGTGCGAAAGCGCAT
>NZ_DASWMD010000044.1:0-95419 GCF_036399935.1 Longimicrobium sp. | reverse complement strand
GCGATCCCGTCGCGGGGGCGCTTCTGCGCAGGGGGCGAAGCTTACGCGAACTGCTTCTGGCGCGGCGCCGGTGTCCCCGCCAGCATTCCGCGCGCGCTGATGTCCTCGTCGACATCAGGCCAATGAGCTACGTCGCCGTTGCCGATGATCTGGACGTTCGCCCGCTGCTCAGGCGTTGCTTCCGAGAGACGCCACGACCATGCGAGCGGTACGCTGATCGTACGCCCGTCCACCAACTGGGCGGTAATTTCGGCGTCAGTAACCCGCACCTCCCGTATCCGCGCCTCGCCGGTCGCCACAGTGCTCATGCCACGCCTCCTTGATGCGCTCGAGGTGCTCTTCAATAGTCGCGCGGGCGCGGGTTAGTTCCCTCGCCGGAAAGCCATGATTCGCCGCGAGCGACAGCGGGTCTATCCAAAATTTGCAAGTGCTGTTCTCTCGTCGAACGTGCACATGCATGGGCTCGTTGCAGTCGAAGCTGACGAAGAACAGCCGGTATGGACCTCCGATTCCTTGGATCGACGGCATGTCCCCACCTTCCGACGGTATGCGATCACTGTGCCTAGCATGGTAAGTGCACAAAGTGAACTAGACAAGTGAGCGGCGTGCACATCCGTCGCAGCGCGGACCGGAGTCTGAAAGATGAAGCGGCAGCGGCTGGATTCGTCGAGCCTGGCCAGCGCGGGATACGATCCCGGGCGGCAGGTGCTGGAGGTGGAGTTCCTGAATGGCGGCGTGTACGAATACGGAGACGTGCCCGAGGAGACGTACCACGCGTTGCTGGTCGCGGACAGCAAGGGGCGCTACCTGAACGCCGAGATCAAGCCCCATCACCCCTGGCGGCGCCTGCAGGCTGCGCCGCGGCGCTGAGCGACAAAGCTTTCCCCGGAGCGCCCGCCCGGTTATCTTGTTGCGTCATCCGCACATCCCTGTACCCGTCGCAGGTGCCGGCCCTCCGCCGGCAGAGTATGACCGCATTCCGACCTTCCACGCCCCGCGGCATCAAGCCGCCCGGACTCGCCACCGCGGTACTCGCGGCGGCGGTGCTCGCCGTTACCTCCGCCGTAGCCCTGGCTGGGCCGGGTGCGGAGGCGGACGAGGCCGCGGTCCGTCTGCCGGCGGCGCGCGCCATTCCCGTCAGCATCGACACGCTGCTGATCGGCGGGTTTGCGCGCGGCAGCTTTCGGGACGCGCTGCGGGTGATCGCCAGCGACCTGACGGACGCCGAGCGCGAGATGGTGGGCCGCCACCTGGACAAGATCTTCGTCCCCGTGCTGCGCGAGCGAGAGCTGGAGACGGGCGGGCGGCTGAAGGTGGCGTACGAGCGGGTGAAGCGGCCGGACGGAAGCACGCGGTCCATCCAGGTGCTGGCGGCGCAGGCCGCGGTGGGCGGCGGGCTGCACACCGTTTTCCTGTACGAAACGGCCAAGACGCCGGGCTACTACGACGACGGCGGCCAGTCCCTGGACGCCACGCCCTGGTCGGGGCCGCTGGACGTGCTGCGGGTGACGTCGCCGTTCCGGATGAACCGCATGCACCCCATCCTGAACCGCATTCTGCCGCACACGGGCATCGACTACGCCGCCCGCTACGGAACGCCGGTGCGCGCCACCGCGGACGGAAGCGTGTCGTTCGCGGCGATGCGCGGTGGATACGGCAACCTGGTGGAGGTTCAGCACCCCAACGGCTACGCGACGCGCTACGCCCACCTTTCCGCCGTCGCCGTGCGCCCGTGGCAGCCGGTGCGGCAGGGCGACGTGGTTGGCTACGTGGGCGCGAGCGGCCTGGCGACGGGGCCGCACCTTCACTACGAGGTGCGTCGCAAGGGCCAGCCGGTGGACCCCGAGATCGCCACGCAGTTCCAGGGCGCCACCGAGCAGGTAGGGTACGATGCCCAATGGCGGACGGAGCGGCGCGTGCTTGCCCGGCTGCTGGCGCGCACGCCGACGGTGGTGCGGCGGTAGCCGCGGGTAACTGCAGTGCCTTTCAGGCCCCGCGCTGGTTGCACGAGCGTTTAGACGTGCGCCCGGCGCGGCTCACCCGTAGACCCCTCCTGTAGAGAAATGATGCGTAAGCTTCTGATCCTGGTGGCGCTCGCCGGCCTTACCGGGTGCACTCCGCCCCTGTACATGAAGTCCAACATCCTGCAAAGCCCTGGATACGCGGACAAATCGCTTGGCGAAGGGGTTTGGGAAGTCAGTTTCAGGACTCTGGCGGGAATCAACCGTGATCACCTGCGCGAGGTCGGTGCTTACTATCGTTCCGCGGAACTTGCGCGCGACGCAGGGTTCCCGTTCTTCCAGGTGGTGCGCTACGAGGGGTGGACGAAGACCCGGAGGCATGCCGGCACGCCCCCCGAGATGGGCGTACCCACCGAATACCTCATCAAGCTCACCGTACGCGGCGTGCATACGCGGGACGCGGAACTGAAGTGTGAAAGCGAATCTCCCGCGCATTGTAAAACCTACACGACCGCGGAAGTGCTGCGCACGCTCGGGCCCAGCCTGCAGCAGCCCACCGGCGAGCAAGGCGCGTCAACTTCCCCCTGATCGTGGGGAGGCCGCGAGAGACAGAAAAAGCCCGGGCGCCTGCTGATGCGGCGCCCGGGCTTTTTCCGTGCTCTACGTCGTGACGGTGGTGACCGTTGGTACCGTAGTGACCGTCCTTACTCTCCGCTGCCCCGCCGGATGATCACGTTCTCGCGCCGGCTCGGGCGCAGCTCGCGGCGGAAGGTGCGCACTCCGCTGCCCTCCCACTGCAGGTTGAGCGTGCGGCGGCGGCCCTGGCGCACCACTTCCACCTCGGTGGTGCCGTTCTCGGAGCGCATCAGGGCGCGGCGGACGTCCTCGGGATCGTTCACGCTCTGCCCGCCCGCGCGGACGATCACGTCGCCCGCCTCAAGCCCGGCGCGGGCCGCGGGGGTGTCGGAGCCCACGTCGATCACCAGTGCGCCCTCGCGGACGTTGCCGAAGTAGCGGCTCAGCCCCTCGTTCATCTCGGCCAGCTCGGCGCCGGCGGCCGAGCGGCGGCCCAGCTCCATCAGGAACGGCTGCGCGCCGGGCCCATCGAACGGCATGCCTCCGTGCACGCGCACCTCTTCGCGCAGGGGCATCATGTCTTCGCCCATCGGCGCGCCGATGATCTCGATGTTCGGCATGCGGCGCATCATCACCGGCAGGCTGTCGCCCAGGATGGTGATCAGCGAATCCACGTGAAACCGCAGCACCGTGGTGTCGATGTCCAGCAGCCGCGCGTGCAGGCTGTCGATGCGCAGCGCCATGGCCTCGAGCGGCAGGTGCTCGCTCAGCGAGTCCAGCTGGTGGAGCATGGCGCCGAACGGCACGTCGCTGGTGTCGCCGTTGATGATGACCCTCATGCGCTCGCGGGTGGGGCCGGCCATCCGCATCTGGCCCGGCCGCGGCGCGGCCACGATCACCACGTCCTGCTCGCCGCCCGCCTCGCGGCGAACGCGCAGCCGCACGGTGTCGCCGGCCTGCAGGCGCCGCGGCAGGACGTCGAAGGTCCGGCCGGTGGCGGCCTGGCCGTTCAGGCGCACCACCACGTCGCCCTGGCGCACGCCGGCGCGCGCGGCGGGAGAGCCCGGCCGCACCTCCATGATGCGCACGGCGTCGTCTCCGTCTTTCACGTCGAAGACCACGCCGATCATCCCCGGACGGTGTCCGTGGGCGGTCGTGTCTTCCTGCGCCCGCGCGGTGGCGGGAAGAGCAAGCGCCGCGGCCAGCAGCGGCAGGATCAGGTTGTGGAACTTCATCGTTCGTATCTCCGTCGGGTCTTGCTTCGCGAAAGCCTCAGAACCAGGCGGTCTGGGCGTCTTGTTCCAGCTCACGGCGCAGGCGGGTGCGCTCGGCCGTGGCCGCGAGGTGGTATCCGTTGATCACGGGGTCGCCGGGGGCATGCTCCAGCGCCTCGGCCGTCAGCGTCACCAGCCGGTCGAGCGCGGCGAGGCGCGTTTCCGGCGGGTTGCCGCTGTTGGGGTCTGCGATGGCCGCGTAGCGCTGCAGGGCACCCACGTACGCCGCCTGGGCCTGCAGCAGCTGGCGGGCTGCGTCTTCCGCCTGCCGCGGAGTCACCCGCACCGGGGCGGGACGCGGCGCCGAGGGACGGGGGCGCATGGACGGCGTATCCACCGCCGCCGGCGCGGTGCTCGCCAGGCGCACGGACGACCGCGGCGCCTCTTCCGGCGTGGTGCCGCCCATGAGGCCCGCGAACGACGACTCTGCCGGCGTCCCCGTCAGCGTTTCCGCCGCGGCGGGCGTGGGAGCCGGCATCGTGGCGACGGTCGCCATCTGCCGCGACGTGCGTGCGTTCCACAGCGCGGCGCCCGCCGTGCCGCCCAGCAGGAACAGGGCGAGCGACGCGGCGGCGCGCAGTCCGTGTGTGCGAATCCAGCGGGGGCGCAGCGGCGTCACCGTGGCGCCGCGGATCAGCCCCTCGGCACGCAGGCGAGCCTCCAGGTCGTCCCACGCGGCGGGCGCCGGACCGTCTCCGGCCAGCGAGGCCAGGGCCTGGGTCTGGTCGCGCATCTCCGACAGCTCGCGCCGGCACACCAGGCATTCGCGCAGGTGCGCGGCCTCGGCGGGCTCGGGTGCCTCGTCCACCAGGCGGGCGAGGTCTTCGGGGTTCAGGTGCCACATGCGGCCATCTCCTCCTCCGCGGGTTCATCGGCCGGCAGCGGGCTGAGCAGCTTGCGCATCCGCGCGCGGGCCTTGAACAACTGGCTCTTGCAGGTTCCGGGGTTCACACCCAGCATTTCGCCGATCTCCTCGTGCGTGTAGCCTTCCACGTCGTGAAGAACGAGCACCTTTCGCATTCCTTCGGGCAGGCGCTCCATGGCACGCTCCAGCTTGTGCCGCAGCAGCGCGTTCTCGGCGGAGGGGCGCACGGAAAAATCGTCGTCCACCATCGCCGTCTCTCGCCCCGCCTTGCGCAGCCGGCTGCGGCGCCCGTGAAGGGCGCTGTTGACGGCGATGCGGTGAAGCCACGTGGTGAAGCGCGACTCGCCGCGAAAGGTGGGAAGCGCGCGGATGGCGCGCACCCAGGCTTCCTGGGCCCAGTCTTCGGCGAGGGCTTCGTCGTGGCCCGCCAGGCGCTTGACGACGGCGTACACCCGCTGCGCGTGCCGCTGATACAGCTCGCGGATCGCGGCCCCGTCGCCGTGCTTGGCCTGGTGGATCAGGTGGATGTCGGTTTCTTCCATGGTCCGCTCGAGGGGTCCGGACATGATTGATGCCGGGGCATCGCGGAAGGTTGCCTCGCGCCCGGCAGGCGGTGGAGGCAGGGGGGAGGATGGGAGGGAAGTCCAATCTAACGGATCCGGCGGATGGCGTGGGCTCCCGCCCCGATACCCTTCCGCCGCCGCGCGCATTATCCTTCCGCAGCCGCCACGGCGCCACCCCCGCGCGGCGCCGCTCATCATCCGCTCACAATCACCTACTCGCGCCCTAACGTTCGCACTGACGCACTAACGCACTAACGCACTAACGCACTTTCTTGTCGACCCCACGCATCCTCCTCGCCGACTGCGACTCGTACTTCGTCCGCTGCGCCATGCTGGCGGACCCGGAGGGCGCCGGGCGTTCGCATCTGGTGCTCGTGGGCGGAAGTGCCACGGGGCGCGGGGTGGTGACGTCGGCCTCGTACGCGGCGCGCAAGTTCGGCGTGCACGCGGGGATGCCCATGGCCACGGCCATCCGGCTCTGCCCGCGAGGCGTGGTGGTCCCCGTCCCCGGCGAGATGGTGAACCGCAAGCACAAGGAAGTGCGCGCGGTGCTCGACGAGTTTTCGCCCGTGGTCGAGGCGGCCAGCGTGGACGAGTTCTACCTTGACCTCACCGGCACCGAGCTGCTGTACCACGGCGAGCCGCTGGAGGAAACCTGCCGCCGCATGCAGCAGGCGGTGATGGACCGCACGGGGATCAGCATCTCGATCGGCGGGGCGACGGGGCGCACGCTGGCCAAGATGGCGGCCTCGGTGAACAAGCCGTTCGGCGTGCACATCGTTCCGCCGGGGGGCGAGGCCGCGTTCATGAGCCGCTTCGCCCTCTCCGACATCCCCGGCGTGGGCCCCGCGCTGGCAGAGGCGCTGCGGCGGCGAGGCGCCACGCAGGTCAGCGACATCGCCCCGCTGGACCTGGCGACGCTGACCTCGTGGGTGGGCGATTCGCGTGCGCAGTGGCTGTACCACCTGGCGCGGGGGGAGGACTTTGGGGGCGTGGCGCCGCGGCGTCCGCAGAAGTCCATCTCGCACGAGCGCACCTTTCCCATCGACATCTCCGACCCCGAGGAGCTGGAGACGCGGCTGATGATGCTGGCGGTGGAGACGGGCGCCTCGCTGCGGGCGGACGGGCTGCGGGCGCGCACCGTGACCGTTCGCCTGCGCTACGCGGACTTCACCGACCGCTCCGCCAGCCGCACCGCGCCCGACGCCATCGAATCGGACCGGGCGATCTTCACCATCGCGCGCGAGCTGCTGCGCGAGCTGCTAGCCAAGCGGGCGGGCGCGGCGCGGCTGCTGGGCGTGGGCGTCTCGAAGCTGATGGGCGACGAGGAACGGGAGCCCGCGCTCTTCGCCGACACCCCGGGCGGTCCTGAGACGGCGCGCGACCGCAAGCTGGCGGAGGCAACGGACCGGGTGACCGGGAAGTACGGAAAGGGCGCGCTGGTGCCCGCGCGCATCGCCCACCGCGACCCGAAGGATCGCCACCGAGGCCGCGGCGGTTCGGTGGAGGAGTAGGCGCGGGCAGCGTATCCGCTGCCAGGCCAGCGGCAGCGCGAGCTGTCATCCTGAGCCCCAGGCGCACCGCACCATCCCGTACGACAAACCACGCGGGGCGAAGGATCCAGCCGCGGCCACGTACTAGCCGGGGCGAGGCAGCGGTCACGGAAGCGTGGGCCTCGGCTGCCGTGGGGCCCTCACCCGTCCTCGCTTAGGCTCGTCCACCCTCTCCCACAAACAGCGTGGGAGAGGGGGTACACTTCGGGACTGGGTGCGTTGGGATTGGCCCGGTGCACGGGCCTGCGCCCCCCATCCCCAGCCCTTCCCCCGCAAACTGCGCGAGGGAAGGGAGCCAGCCCGGTGCGCTTCGGATCGTGTAGAGCGCGTGCAGGTGAAGCCCCGAGCGCGACGCGACAGCGGCGTGAGTCGGGGCTTTCCGCTTTCCCAGCCGCGGGTTCACCCGCTCCTGGCATGCCGCGGCCTCGGCTCCGGCGCGATCACGAGCATCGAGCAATGCCGCCGGCGCTGCTGGGGCGACTGAAGTCGCGGCAACAACGGCCCAAAGTCCGCCTTCGCGGACTGCACGTGCAGCCGAGTGCACCAGGCCAGCCGGAGCGCGATTCAGGTCTCCCCCTCCCCTGCGCAGCGGGGGACGGGGGCCGGGGGGAGGGGGCTTCCAGAGGCATGCACCGGCACTCTGTCGCCCCCCCCGACCAAAGTTCTCCGCGTTATCGTGCGACGTCCTCAGCCCACGACGAGCATGATGCCGCGCAGCCGCTTGGGATGCCCGTTCATCGGCGGCACCACGCGCACCACGTCGCGAAGCCGGATCACGCGTCCATCCGGGCCGCGCCGTTGGCCCCAGGTGCGAGAAATCCGTCGCTGTCAGGGGTGCCAGGTGATCCCCAGCTGCAATCGCGAGTGGCTGAATCCCAGCCCTTCGTCGTACTCGTACTTCTCCCCCTCCACCTCGCACCCGGTGAAGCTGCCGGCGGTAAAGAGCAGGCCGGCGTCGAGGGCCACCCTCGGCGTGGTGAAGTACTGCAGCCCACCACCGATGGTGATGCCGCTGGCGGATCTGACGAGCCCGGTGTCGTCCGGGCGGGGGCTTTCCGCCACGCCGGTGATGCCGCTGGTCAGGTACGGCCGCAGTGGCGAGTGCTCGTCCAGAAAGCTGGCACGCAGGGCAATGTCGATGGGCCCGTCGTCGGCGGTCAGCGGGCCCGGGTACTTCACCCGGCCGCGGTCGACGCTCAGCAGCAGGGCAAGGCGATCGGAGAAGCCGTAGCCGACCGCCGCGCCCAGCGCGCCGCCCCGCCGCACCTCGGCATCTTCGGCGGCGCCCCCGGTGGCGGCGCCCGCCACGTGGGCGTTCACCATCCAGCCACGGTTATGGGACACCTGGGCGTGGGCCGTGGACGACACGAGCACCGCGGCGGCGGCGAGAAGCATGTTGCGCATGAGCAGCGTGGGAACAGGGTTGGTGGATCGTACGAACCCAGCCGGGACGCCCCTCGTGGGGTCCGGCCGGCTCGCGTGCCGCCAAAGACTACGGGTGCCAGGTCACGCCCAGCTGCAGGCGGGCCGTGGTGAACTTGCGGTCTTCCTCGAGTTCGGTGGGCCCGTCGCCCTCGTGGATCTGAGTGAACTTGCCGAAGCTGCCCTGCAGCGCCCCGTCCAGCGCGAAGCGGGGCGAGACGAAGTATTGCAGGCCACCACCCAGAGTGAGGCCGGCGCCGCTGAGAACGACGTCCTCTCCACCGGGCTCACCGCTCGCGCCTTCGGCTACGCCCGAGAACGCCGCGTTCACGTACGGGCGGAGTGCCGACGTCGTGGTGCCGAAGTTCAGGCGGCCGCCGATGTCGAAGTGCGCGAGCACGAGGTCGGACTCGTCCGGCTCGTCGGAGGGAATTCTCGAACACCTGCGCGTCCAGGTCACCGGCGGCGAGAGCGGTACCGGCGAAAAGGGCGAAGGCGATCAGTGTGCGCTTCATGGTGTGTTTCCGGTGTGGTGATCAGCGGATGGGGGTGGATGGTCCCGCCCTCCGGAATGGCACCCCCTATGCCGCTCGGGAGATCGTTTATAGGGAACGACTTACGAAAAACATGCCGCGCGGGCGTGCCCGATTGCGGACACACGCCGATGCAGGAGGGGGACAATCGTGTCGGGTTGAGTCGGTGCTGGGAAAGTCTACGAGCGTTCCGCGCGGGTGTTTACGCCGGTTGTCTCCAGAATTCGAGCAGGTGCTCAAGTATCGCTCGTAATTCCCCTGCTGCGCCGGTGGTATCCTCGAAGGCGAAGCCGTGCGCCACAAGGGTGCGCTGCTCCAGCCGCCGGATCAGCGTTTCGAACACGTCAGCGGGAAGTTCGCCTTGCGTGTACAGCTGCTTGATGAGGGCTGACGTGGGCAGGCGGTGGATGGGAAGGGCGGAATCGAACGCGTGCCGCCGAAGCGCCGCTTCGAGCACCGCCCACGCCAGCAGCAGGCGGGCGGGACCGTCGCCCACGTGGTCGATCTCGCCCAGGCGATGATGGATCTCGGCCCAGCCGGGGAGCGTCAGGTCGACGCCGGGCAAAAGCTCGCCCGGCACATCGTCGTCCGTCACCAGGAGAAGCTGCCACGGAGGGGAGGTCCGGACGCGGTCGGCCGCCTCGACCAGCCGGTCGATGGAGCCGCGCATCACGGAGTTCCTGACCTCGATGATCAGCTTTTCGTCCCCGCGGGTCGCGATCAGGTCGGGCTCATATCCGTCGAGATCGAACGGAAGCTCGTCCGCGGACGGATGCACGATGACGTTGTAGCCCTGCTGCTGGTATCGCAGCGCCACGCGGTGCTCCAGGCCGCTGTCCGGGGCTGCAGGAGAGATCATCCCAGGTACTCCTCCAGGCTTCGCGCCCGTGAAAGGCGGAGGTAGACGCCTTCGGTCCCCGTCGCGAGGTGAGCCAGCAGCGGTTGCGGCAACCGCGCGGCTTCGAAGGTGGCACTTACCGGACGCAAGTGGCTTTCCACGTCAGTGACGAGTGTGTCGTCACTGAAGATCACGCCCGAGAGCGCGTCCTGGATGGGCTTGATGATGTTGTCCGCGTCCGCCCTCGGGCCGTCGTACAGGTACACGAGGGTAAGCTGCAGCGCGCCCGCAGTGATGGAAGGCTTGCCTCGCCACACATCGACGGCCTGCTGCCGCACGAACTCTTTCCAGGTCTGCAGGGTCTTTCGCCTCTTGGCCTGCGCCGAGACCGGGCGGCGAGGTACGAGAAACTCGGCCAGCACCACGATTCATCCCCACCGCGACACGTTTTCGGAACCCGTCGACTGGTTCGACTGTCCAGGTCGGCCCAGTATAAAGTACATCCCGGGCCGGGACAAGAGAACGGTGTGAACGGGCGTCCCCCTCCGCCTACGTGTCCTGCATGGGCATGGGGCGCGGGTGGGTCATGCCCTCGGGGGTCATGATCTCGGCCAGGCGCGCCTCGGGGAGCCAGCCTTTCTCGCGCACCAGCTCGAACACGCCGCGCCCCGTGGCCATGGCCTCCAGCGCCAGCTCGCTGGAGCGCTCGTATCCGATGTAGGGCACCAGCGCCGTCACCAAACCAATGGAGTTCTCCACCATGGCGCGCAGGCGGTCGACGTTGGCGGTGATGCCCAGGACGCATCGTCCGCGCAGCACCACGGCGCCACGCACCAGCATGTCGATGGACTGGAACAGGTTGAAGCCGATCACCGGCTCGAACACGTTCAGCTGCAGCTGCCCCGCCTCGGCCGCCATGGTGATGGTCAGGTCGTTCCCCACCACCTGGAAGCACACCATGTTCACCACCTCTGGGATCACCGGGTTCACCTTCCCCGGCATGATTGACGACCCCGGCTGCATGGGCGGCAGGTTGATCTCGCCCAGCCCCGCCCGCGGCCCCGACGAGAGCAGGCGCAGGTCGTTGCAGATCTTGCTGAGCTTCACGGCCACCCGCTTGAGGATGCCGGACAGCTGCACGAAGGCGCCCGTGTCGGAGGTGGCCTCGATGAGGTCGGGCGCGGTGATCAGCTCCAGCCCGGTGACCTCGCACAGCCGCTGGCACACCACGCCGGCGTAGCGGGGATCGGTGTTGATGCCCGTGCCGATGGCCGTGGCGCCCATGTTGGTTTCGCGGATCAGCGCGGCGGCTTCGCGCAGCCGGTCCATGTCTTCGCCGATGGTGACGCCGAAGGCGTTGAACTCCTGCCCCAGGGTCATGGGCACGGCGTCCTGCAGCTGCGTGCGCCCCATCTTCAGCACGTGGCCGAACTCGGTGCCCTTCTGGTGGAAGGCGTCCTTCAGCTCGCCCAGGGCGCGCACCAGGTCTTCGATGGCCCAGTTGGCGGCGATCTTCAGCGCGGTGGGATAGACGTCGTTGGTGGACTGGCTGAGGTTCACGTGGTTGTTGGGGTGCACCGCGTCGTAGTCGCCCTTGCGCCGGCCGAGGATTTCCTGCGCGCGGTTGGCGATCACCTCGTTGGCGTTCATGTTGGTGGAGGTGCCGGCGCCGCCCTGCACCACGTCGACCACGAACTGCTCGTGGAGCTTGCCGTCGCGGATCTCGCGGCTGGCGGCGATGATGGCGTCGGCCACCTCGTCGGTCAGCAGCCCCAGGTCGCGGTTGGCCATGGCCGCCGCTTCCTTGATGGCGGCCAGCGCGTTGATCAGGTACGGGTACTGGCCGATGGTGATGCCGGTAATCGGAAAGTTCTCCGTCGCCCGCAGCGTCTGCACGCCGTAGTACAGGTCTACCGACAGCTGCCGCTCGCCCAGCAGGTCGTGCTCGGTTCTCGTTTCGCCCGACAGGTAGCCCGAACCGCGGCGATTGACAAGGTGGTTGGCGTAGCGCAGGCGCGACGAGATCACCCGCGCGGCCACCATCACCAGCTTGCCGCCCAGCCGGGGGTTCCGCTCCACCAGCTCCATTAGGGCCGTGCGGGGGATCTCCACGATCTCCACGTCCTCACTGACCAGCCCGCTGGTGGAGTGGGGATAGTCGTCCAGCAGGCTCCCCTCGCCGTACGACTCGCCAGCGCCAAGGACGTGAAGCACGCGCGGCGCGCCCTGGAACCCCTTGCCGATCTGCACCCGGCCGCGCACGACGATGCCGAAGGCGCGGCGCGGCTGGCTTTCGCGGAACAGGTATCCGCCCGCCGGGCACTGCTTCACCTGGGCCAGCTCGGCCAGCGCGCGCACCTCGGCGTCGTCCAGGTCGCGGAACTCGGAGTGGGCCCGCAGCACGCCGAACACGGTATCGTCCATCGTCGTCAGCACCAGCCGGCCGGGGCCGGAAAGGGGTCGCGCACAAGGCCGCCGCACCCGGCGCGGCGGGAAACCGGCAACGTAGCCGGAGGGCGCTTCCGGATCAAGCTCCGGCGGGGATCGAGGAACGACGCAACCCGTTGCATGGAACGGACATTGCACCCGTACGGCGCCTCAGGTCGGCGGCTCGTGAGGGCCGGAATTCCCGATAACGCAGGAGGCGACGATGGCGAACTGGGACCGCAACGACGAGTACGGAAACCGTGGCATGGGCGGGCACCGTGACGGCGGCTTCTTCGACCGGGCGGGGAATGCCCTGCGGCGCGCCTTCCAGGGCCAGGACGTGCACCAGGCCGGGATGAGCGACCACATGCGCCAGGACTACGAGAACCGCTCGACGATGGACACGGGCGGCGGCTACGGCGGCACCCACCGCGGCGGGGGCGGACGCAACCATACCAGCGGCGTCAACGCGTGGACGGACGGCGCCTGGACGGCCGACGCCGCCGACCGCCTGGACCGCGACGTGGACCTGGGCGGCAACCGGGGCAGCGACACCAGCCCCTTCCACGCCGGGTGGTACGGGCCGCAGGGCCATGGCGGCGGGCGCGACATGGGCCGCGGCTACGATTCCGGGTACCAGGGCGGCGGGATGAACCAGGGCGGCCTGGGGCGCGACCGCGGGTGGAACCTGGGCAGCGGCGACGCCGAATGGGGCCACAACTGGGGCTCGGGGCGGATGGGCCACGGCGGCGGAAACGGCTACATGGGCGGGGGGATGGACCGCGGCCGGGCGATGGGCGGCCACGACCAGGGCGGCGGCTGGATGGACCGCGCGCAGAACGCCGTCCGCCGCGGCTGGGACCAGGTGGAGAACGCGTTCGATCGCGACGACGCCCGGCCCGGCTATGGCGCGCGCGGCGGCTACGGCCGCGACTTCGGCGGCCGCGGCATGATGGGCGGCTCCGGCGGCGGAATGCGCCCGGGCGGCGACATGAACCGTGGGGCCGGCTGGAACACCGGCCGGGGCCGGGGCCAGTACGACAACGGCTACCAGGGCGCCACCGGGGCCGGCGGCATGGGCAACGAGCCGTACTACGGCAACATGAACGGCGACCAGTACGACCGGGGCTACCGCGGCTACGGCCGCGGACGCGACGGGTACTGATCGGCGGCAGGCTGCCGCACGGCACCCCGGCCCCGCCCCCGAGTTTCGGGGGCGGGGCCGGGTTTTTAGAGTGGGGGATGCTGGGCTGTGTAGCGTTGCGGCGTGGGGACGGTGCATGCCGCGGGGTGGCCCCTCCCCCGGCCCCTCCCCGCACAAACTACGTGCGGAGAGGGGGGAACTTCAATCGGGTGTCGAAGGGGATTGGCGCATGCCTTGCGAGCCCCCTCCCCCCGGCCTCTCCCTGCAAACTGCGCGGGAGAGAGGAGCACTTCTCACGAGGTTCGATGGTCTGCCGGCGCATGCCTTGGGAGCCCCCTCCCCCCGGCCCCCGTCCCCCGCTTCGCAGGGGAGGGGGAGACCTGAATCGCGCTTCGGCTGGCCCCGCGCTCACGAGACTGGTGTGTACACCCTCTCCCGCTTGCGGGCCGCTTGCGGGAGAGGGTGGCACGCGTGTCAGCGCGGCCGGGTGAGGGCCCCCGCGGACTTGCCGAAGCACACCCCGCGCACCCAACATCCCGCCGCGCGCCCTTTCCGCGCGCCCGAGCACCGCATCCGATCCGCCGATGACCACTGCCGTACCCGACGAACTGCGCTCCGAACTGCTGTCCCGCATCCGCATGGGGCCGGGCACCGCCATGGAGGACGGCGAGTTCGACCGGCTGGCGCGCGCGGTGTTCTCCCATCAGTACGCATGCAACCAGCCCTACCGCCTGTTCTGCGACCGGCGGGGCGCGTCCCCGGATTCCATCGCGCACTGGGGCGAGATCCCCGCGGTGCCCACGGATGCGTTCAAGGCCGCGGCGCTCGTCTGCGGCGACCCCGGTGCGGAGATGGCCGCCGTCTTCCGCACCAGCGGCACCACCGCCGGCCCGGAGCGGCGCGGAACGCACCACGTGCCCGACCTGGACCTGTACGACGCCGCGCTGCGAGCCGGCTTCGCCGCGCACCTGCTGCCGGACGGGGCACGCCCACGCGTGATCTCGCTCGTGCCGCCACCGTCCGCGCTCCCCGACTCGTCGCTTTCGCACATGGCGGGCGCGGTGATGGCGGATTTCGGCGGCGAGGGCAGCGGATGGTTCGTGTCCCCGGACGGCGGCATCGACCACCCGGGGCTCGGCGATTCACTGCGTGCAGCGGAAAGGGATGGCGGGCCGGTGTGCATCCTGGGGACGGCGTTCGCGTTCGTGCACTGGCTGGATGCGCTGCGCGAGGCCGGCGTGCGCCACCGCCTGCCGCCGGGGTCGCGGCTGATGGACACGGGGGGATTCAAGGGGCGCTCGCGAGAGGTGACGCGCGAGGAGCTGTACGAGGGATTCGAGGAACTGCTGGGGATTCCGTACGCCTGGTGCGTGAACGAGTACGGGATGACGGAGATGAGCTCGCAGTTCTACGACGGTGTCGCGGGGTCGGCGGTGCCGCCCTCAGAGCGGCTGCACGTGGGCCCGGCGTGGGTGCGGACGCAGGCGACCGATCCCGAGACCCTGAAGCCGCTTCCCCACGGCGAGACGGGCGTGCTGCGCCACGTGGACCTGGCCAACCTGGACTCCGTCGCCGCCATCCAGACGGCGGACCTGGGCATCACCTCGCCGGACGGCTTCCGCGTGCTGGGCCGCGCGCGGGGGGCGGAGGCGCGCGGCTGCTCCATCGCCATGGACGACCTGCTTTCCGCCATCGGCCGCTGACTCACCCGGCCGCCGCGTGCCCTCTCCGCCTGCGGATCAGCCGCGCCAGCAGGACGAACACGGCGAAGAAGCCGGCGGCCATGGCCGTCTGCGTCGCCAGCAGCATCAGCGACTCGGGCCGCACGACGTTCAGCACGCCGTCGAGCATGCTGTCTCCCTCCACCGGCACCTTGGGGAAGAGCTTGCCGATGGAGTACGGCCGCTGCCCGGAGAACGGCCATCCCAGCATCAGGTTGGTGGGGCCGCTTTCGTCCAGCAGGTCCACCACCAGGTGCGAGGCGTAGCCCACCCCGGCCACCGCGGCCCACCGCCCCCCGCCGGCGGCGTACCCGATCAGCGCCCACACCACCACCGCCGACAGGCTGTGGGTGAACGTGCCGTGGTACGAGCCGCCCTTGCCCAGCACGATCCCCAGCACGATGTCCACGTCCGGCAGCGCCGCCAGCGCCGCGCCGGCGGCCCACGCCTGCCAGCGGGGCAGGGGGTCGCGCATTCCGGAGCGGGCGACCTCCGCCAGGCCGGCGCCGATCAGCATGTGTGCGGGAGGAAACGGCATCGATCTCCAGGTACGGTGGCGCGGTGGACGCTTCGGGACGACGGACCGCGTCACCGCAGGGCAGGAGTCGTTCCGGCGCACCACCTTGCCAGGAGGCGGGTATCCGGGCGAGATTGGGCGCCTTCATCCACCGAGATGCACGGACCTTCCGCGAGAATGAGCAGGACCTCCAGCCGCCGGCCCGTTGGGCCCAACACGCCCAGCGTGACGCCCGTTTTTCCGTTGATCCTGCTGGAGACCATGCGCGACATGGACCGGCCCGAGGAGCTGCTGGAAGGCGAAGACCTGGCCGCCAGCATGCCCCGGCGCCTGGGCCTGAGCGACGTGGTGTACCTGCAGATCCACAAGTTCCGCGAAGAAACGCGGAAGAAGAGCCTGCAGAGCAGCGCCACCGTCGAAGACCTGATCCGGCTGGTGATCCGCCGGCCGGACTGCGACGAGATCTTCGAAGAGGCGGGGCGCCGCGTGGCGCGCCGCGCGTGGGAGGAAAAATCGGGGGCCTCGCGGCGCTGGGCGCGCCTGCTCCCCTCGGGAATGAAGATGCGCGCCGCCGCCCGCGCCGCGCGCCGGGTGATCGGGCAGCTGGCGGGCACGGCGCAGCTGCAGGTGCAGCCCCGGCCCTTCACCGTTCGCCTGCGCGGCGCCCTCACCAGCAACGCCGACCCCGGCGGCGCCGCCTGCGCCTTCTACACCGGCGTGGTCAGCGAGCTGATGTCGCAGTACGGCGCCCGGCCCCACAACGCCAAGCACGTGGCCTGCACCGCGCGCGGCGCCGACGCCTGCGAGTGGAACGTGTTCGTCGCCGGCTGACGGCTCACTCCTCCTCGGCCCCGCAGATCTCGTCCAGCTCTTCCACCCCCGCCGCGCGGAAGAGCTTCCGCCGGATGCGGCGGTCGAACAGGGCCCACTTCATGGCCTGCTGGTTCGGATCGTCCTCGTCGCCCTTCAGGAACCCCACGTCGATCTCGAACCCGCCCGCACGGCTGCGCCCGCCGCCGTACGGGCGGCCGCGCAGGTCCTCGCCCAGGGCGCGCTTCAGGAACTCGTCCACGTGCAGCGTGGGCCGGTGCGTCCGCAGGCTTCCCGACACCACCTCGCGCCCGTCCTCCTCCGCCAGCAGCCCGAAGACCACGGAGGTGTGTACGTTCTCCTCGGTCAGCAGGAAGTCGGCGGCCACGGGAATGGAGTCGCGCTCCGCCCACCGCACGTAGCCCACGCCCGCCACCGAAAAGCCGTTGCGCACCACGCGGTTGTGCAGCGCCTGCTCGATCACCGTGAGCGTGGCGTGCGACTTCTGCACGCACAGCACTTCTTCCAGCAGGTCCGGGTCGATGAAGGGCGCCAGGTGTGCCGCCGCGCGGTACTCGGGCGCCCGCGCGTGCACGAAGCCGTCGGTTTCGCTATGCAGGCCGTGCATCAGTGCGGTGGCCAGGCGGGTGTGGTGCTCGTTGTTCCGTTCCAGCGTCAGCAGCTCGCCGCTGGACAGGTACTCCACGAACATGGTGGCCGCGGCGCCCATCGGCCGCACGTCGGAAAAGATGGGGTCCAGCACGTCGTCGGGGTCGTGGTGGTCCACCACCGCCAGGGTGGGCACCCCCGCTTCCTTCAGCCGGTCCGTGAGGTGGGTGGTGGAGCCCTGGTTGTCGACGAACACGGCGGCGGCGTACTTCTCCAGGTCCATCTCCGGCTCGTACTGCTCGATGGGAACGCCCAGCAGGTTGACGAGCGCCCGGTTTTCCGGGTGGCTGATCTGGCCGTCGTACACCAGGTCGGCGGCGATGCCGAACCGGTGGGCGATTTCGCGGTAGGCCAGGCCGCACGAAATGGCGTCGGGGTCGGGAAAGTCCTGCAGCGCGACAATGTGCCGCTCGCCGCGCCGCGCCTGGAGCAGCTGCGCCAGCTCGGCGGCGCGGCCGGTGCTGGCCAGCTGCGACGGGGGCGTCACTTCCAGGGCGGCCACGGGACCGGCTTGCTCGGACACTGCGTTCTCCTGGTGGCGAGTCGGGTTTTCGGGCGGGTGCATCGGAAGCTGCGTGCCAGAGGGGACAGCAGTGGGGGAGTGCGTGAGTGCGTTAGTGCGTTAGTGCGTTAGTGCGTTAGTGCGTTAGTGCGTTAGTGCGTTAGTGCGTTAGTGCGTTAGTGCGTTAGTGCGACGGTGTCCGCCGCTTCAGCCGGGAGGCGCGTCGGCGAGCCCCCTCAGCCACCGCCAGTGCATCAGGAAGAGCCCGGCCGCAAAGAGCGATAGCAGGACGCTCGTCACCAGGCCGCGACCGGCGTCGTACCGGTTGCGGCCGATGCGCTCCGCCCGGAGCGCCTCATAGCGCTGGCGCAGCTCGGCCTCGGAGAGCGGCGCCTTGCGGGCGGCCTCTCGCTCCGACGGGTCCAGGTACGGCGAATTGTGATACGTGGCCTTGTACGCCTGGAACGAGGAGAGGGCCGGGCCCCAGGGTTCCCCTGACTGCAGCGGATTCGCAAGCGTAAAGGCGTTGTTCACGATGGACACGGTGGAGAACAGCAGCGTCACTACGGTGACGAGGCACACCGAGTAGCCGTACCACTGGGCGATGCGGTTGGGCCGGTCCACGGCGTCTCTCCTGGCAAGGGTGCTTGCGAAACCGATCCACAGGACGAGCGGAATTCCGAACAACAGCGCCGGGAACAGCCACAGGAACGGCGATGGTGATATGGCGAAGTCCATCAGCACTCTCCCGCGGGGGGTTGCGTCAGCCGGCCAGCGCCGCGCCGGCCGGCACCAGGTCGCAAAAGGCGAAGCGTTCGCCGCGCATCACCACCTCACCAACCTCGTACGGGATGGGCTCGCGGAAGCCGGGGCCCGCCGAGACGAACGTGTGGAACTCACCGTTCTCGCCGCACGGGTCCGTGCCGTCCGGCAGATCGGCGAGCAGCGATTCTTCGTACCGCCGTCCCGCGAACGCGGCGGGGAGCGCATCCGTGTCTACGCAGACCAGCCGGGCCTCGATCCCACGGCTGATCACTTCACGGGCGAGCACGTCCGTCGCCTCGCCCCACAGCGGAAAGAAGGCGCCGTAGCCGGATGTGGCGATGCGCTGCTCGCGGTACTGCCGCACATCCTCCAGGAAGATGTCGCCGAATGCCAGCCGCCGGACCTCCGGATGCCGCTCCCGCAGCCGATCCAGCGCGTTCGCCAGCGCCGCATCGTACGCCTCGTTGCTGCTCTCCGGCTGCAGCGTCACCTCGTGCACCGGAACGCCGATCGAGTCCGCCTGTGCATGCAGCAGCGCGCGCCGCACGCCGTGGATGCTCACACGGTCGTAGCCCGCGGTGACGGTCGTGAGCAGGCCCACGACCTCTACCCGCGGGTCATCGAGGAGACGCGCCAGGGCGAGCGCGCTGTCCTTGCCGCCGCTCCAGCTCAGGACGATGGGCTCGGCGGCGCTCACGAGGCGACCCGACGGATCCGTCATCGCGCCGGGCGCCAGGGATCTTCCGGGTTGAAGTACTCGTAGACCGCGCGGGAGACCGCCTGGATCAGGCGCGAGCCCTCGTTGCCGGGCTCGTAGCCGGTATCCACCTGGTTCTTGGTGATGACGGCCAGCACGTAGTCGCCCGTCGGTGCGTTCACCAGCAGCACCTCGGAGCGCGACCGGTCGACGAAGCCCTGCTTGGACGCGGCCTGGATGGTCGGCGGAATCTGCGAGAGCGCTTCCTGGTCCCAGTAGCTCCTGGTGAGCATGCGATACATCTCCTCCGACGCGCGCGGGCTGACGGCGCGGCCCTGGCGGATCATCACCAGCGCTTCGGCGATCTCGCGCGGCGTCGTCTGCCCCCACCCGTAGGCCGAGCGCGCCTGCTCGCGCCCCGGCGTCCGCGAGTTCACGCGGGTGTGGCGGAACCCGTGCGCGTCCAGCCACTCGTTCACCGCCGCGCCGCCTCCCACCAGTGCCTGGATCCACAGGCTCGCGTGGTTGTCGCTGATGGTCAGCATCAGGAACGCGAGCTCGCGCAGCGGGAGCGTGTCACCCGCCGCCATGTAGCCCACCACGTCCGTCGCTTCCGTGTAGCGGTAGGTGAGCGTGTCGGGATAGGGCACGCGCGCGTCCAGGCTCAGCCGGCCCTGCTGCACCTGGTCGTACAGCGCCAGCAGGATGGGTACCTTGATCATGCTGGCCGTGGGGAACACCGTGTCGGCGTCGATGGCCACGGTGGCGCCCGTGCGCAGGTGCCGCAGGTAGATGCCCACGTCGCCGCGGAAGCCGCGTACCAGGCTGTCCAGCCGGGCCGTGAGTGCCGCGTCCGTCCGCTCCGGTGGCCCGGCGTGCTGCGCCCGTGATGGCGCGGCGAGCGCCAGGGCGGCCATCAGTGTCACGGCGATGCGGATCATGGTCGGGCGGCGGAGGTCGGCGTTTGCACGGAGGGTGACGCGACAAGATGGCGCGCCCGGCCGCGTGCGGCTACAGCGGCAGGAACGCCTCGGGCGGCTGGAGCGGGTCGAAGCCGCGCGGGCGCGAGCGACGCAGCACGGAAACGCAGACGAATACCAGCAGCGCCGCCAGCAGCGTACCCGGCCACAGCCCCATGACGGCCGAGAGACCGCCCAGCAGCAGCATCAGCGGCAGGCCGACGATGGCCGACACGAAGTTCAGCAGCGAGCCCGCGCGGAACTGCACGCCGGGACGGTTCGCCAACTGGGCCAGCAGGGCGCGGACGAAGGGTGTGTACGTCTCGCGCCGGTCTTCGAACGCGGCGATTCCGCCCCAGTGCACGTGCCGCAGCGACACGCGGCCGGCATCGGTGTCGACCAGGCACTGGAAGTAGGCGCGCTGCTTGGAGCGGTCGAACTTCAGGTGCACGCCGCGCACCCCGTCAAGGTCGTGGGACTGAATGGGAACGCCGTTCTCCTCCACCACCAGGCGGTCCGGGTACAGGCTGTAGGTGCGCTCCGATTCGAGCACGGAGCGCCGGAACGAGTAGCGGGAGACGGCGCCGGTCGGAGGGGCGGCTGTGATGGGCATGGCAGCATCGAGGGCAGGGGTGGATGGAAGGACCCGCGGGGAATGCAGCCGGTTGGGGCGGGTTCAGTATGCGTCGCGCACGCCTCCGGAAGCAACGATGATGCGATAGCCGATGTCGAGCTCGGCGCGCGCGAGGAGGTGGCCGTGGCGCACGTTCCACGAGCCATCCGCAAGGTCGGCCCGCAGCCGCTCCAGGCCGGGCCGCGGATCGCGGAGCTTGGCGAAGGCCGAGATGGCGCCGCGCGCGCCGTCGTCCAGGTAGCGCTCCGGCCGGCGCCAGTAGCCGCCGAGAAAGCCGTCCGTACAGTCCGCGGGGACGGGAACGGGACGGACATCCACCGGGCCCAAGACACTCTCCATCTGCGCGATGGTCGGCATGGTGAGCAGGTCCATCTCCACGATTTCGGGGAAGTAGTCCTGCACCAGCCAGAACCCGGGATGCTCGGGATCCCAGGTGAGGATGGCGACGCGGTTGTGCGCCACCCGTCGCATCTCCTGCAGCCCGGACCGCCAGTCCGGCCAGTGGTGGATGGTGAGCACGGCGAGCGCGGCATCGAACGAGGCGTCGCGGAAGGGCAGGTGGTCGGCGTAGGCGCGCACGGCCGGCCCCGCGCCAGGATGCCGCTGGCGCACCATCTCGGCCGACGGCTCCACCGCGGCCATCCTCCGGTCCGCTGGCTCGTACGATCCTGCCCCGGCGCCCACGTTCAGGACGGTGGACGCCGTGCCCAGCGCGTCGGCGATCTGTGCCGCGATGCGAGGGTCGGGGCGGCGGTAGGCGGAGTAGCCGATGCCGATGATGTCGTAGAGGGGCTGTCCCATGCTGCCGTCCGCCGTCAGAGGAGCACCGTAAAGGCGAGCGCGATGGCGGAGAGCATCCAGATGCTGAGCAGCACCTGGTAGACGAGGTAGAGGCACACGGTCCTGAGAACGGTGGGCAGCCAGCCTCCCCCGTACACCCGGTGAAGGGCAAAACCCAGGTAAACGGACGCGATGAGCGCGATCACCGCGTCCGTCAGGCCGGGAAGCTCGCCCGGGGCACGGGCGGGCAGCAGCCGGTCCGCGATCATCAGGAGCAGGAAGAACGCGCTCCAGTGCAGCGAAAACACGACGTGGCCCACGTACCCGGCGGGCGCGCGGCGATGGAACAGGTGCAGCACCAGCCCGAACAGCAGCACCGACGCCACCAGGAACGCGGGCAGGTAGCCCGTCACCGTCGCCTCGAACCGCTCGCGGAACAGCTCCATCGAAATGCCGCGCCCGGCCAGCGGCGCGAGCGATTCCCTGCTGACGGTTCCGCTGACGCCAATGGCGTTGAGCGAACTGACGACGCGCGCCGTACGCGGATCGAACGTCAGGAACGGGCGATACGCGTTCACGAAGAAGAACGCCGCCGCGGCTCCCAGGTACAGCTGCAGGGGCTGCGTGTACCGGACGCGCCGCCCGTCCAGGTACTCGCGGGTCAGCCGCCCCGGCCGCCCCACCAGCGTGCCCACGGTGCGCAGGAGGCGCGAGTCCAGGCTGGTGAGGTCCGCGGCGGCCTGGCCGGCGAACGCCCGCACCGACGCCGCCGCCGGCTCCGCCGCCTGTCCGCAGGCGTGGCAGAACGCGCCCACGAGCACCGTCGCGCAGTTCTCGCACGCGGCGCCGTTCCCCGGCGCACCCGGCTCGGCGGGATCGGTCATCCCGCGGTGATGCCGCCCACCAGGACGACGGCGAGGCCGGCCAGGAGACCGTACGCCACGGACGACAGCAGCAGTACGACAGCGGCGCGAAGCAGCCCACCCACCACGCGCTGCTGGAAGAAGTGGCACGCCGCCCACGCGTAGTACCCTGCGCCCATCACGCCGATCACCAGGCCCACCGCCTCACCGGCCGTGCTGTCGGGCCGCACGACGGGCCGGGAAAGCACGTCCAGCACGGTGACCATCAGCGCCGCCTGGGCCAGCACGAACGCGTTGAAGACGAGGTGCTCGGCGTAGTTGCGGGCGGAACGGTAGAACACGGCCCATGAGAACAGGGCCGTAACCGGCACCACCAGCGCGACGATGATGCTGGCGTGGGCCGCGATCCGGCGCACCGCATCCGCGGCGGTCGGAACAGGCGCCCTGGAGGACGCCTCGTTGAATCCGCGGATGAAATCCTCGATTCCGCCGAAGCTGGTGAACAGAAGCGCGGTGATGCTGGCGCAGAGCAGCAGGTAGCTCACCGGGTTGGTGTAGCTCACCGTGGCCCCCGCAACGTAATCGCCCACCACCCGCCCCGGGTTCCGGCTCAGCGACAGAAACGTGTGCAGCAGCCCCCGGTTCAGCCCGAAAACGGTGCTGGCCACGTTCCGCACCACCAGCCCGGTGGTGAGCCGCTCCCGCGCCTCCTGCCCGCACTCACCGCAAAAGGCCGCGCCAAGGTGCGCCCCGCACGCCGGGCACGCGCCGGCGGGTGCCTTCGCCGAGAGCGGCGCGGTGGGCAAAACGGTCGGGTTGTCGAGCATCGGCCTCGGCGAGCGGTAAACGTTTGGTGATGATGCTGGTACGCGTAGACCGCGAGCATGGTTTCAGGAGCGCTCCAGGCGCGGGGCTTCACCCCGTCCGTCACCGAGTTTTCCGGCGCACGTCACCGAAGGTAGGGTAGCGGGCTCACCGGGCAGAAGTCGGGCGATTCGTGGAGGACGTTGCGCATGGACGGAACGTGCCCTGAGCCGACCAGCACCAGCACGCGGCGCGTTCCGGGACGCAGCACGCGGGTGAGGTTGTGAGCCATGATGATGTTGCGCTCGTACCAGCGCGCAAGCAGCTGCGGCCCTCCGCGGTTTCGGCCTTCTCCCGCCGCCAGCATGCTGCCGAACATGGCGAACGAGTTGCCGCCCTGCAGCCCTTCGTCGGAGTTCGCCGCCCGCAGGTGCTCGATCAGGCTGGTTTCACGCTGCCATGCCGCCGTGGAGTCCGCGTCCGCGCGAAGCACCGCCATGAGGCTGTCGCTGTGCGCCTTGAACTCGGGGCGCCGAACATAGAGCGCCTCAATGGAGTCGTTGCCGATGGGCATCTGGTGATCGATCGGATGCACCGTTTCGTGCCCGAGCCTGCGGGCAAGGCGGAACCCGATCTGCTCGACCTCGTCGTGGCTGCGCACGGTGCCCTGGGCCAGGTATCGCCGGTATCGGGCGGTGGTGGAGTCCGCGAAGCTGAACGGCCACTCTACCGCGATCTGCTCGGGGCCCCAACCAGCCAGCCGCGTCACCAGTTCCTCGAGCTCCGCCTGCCTTCGCGGGCCCAGGATGTCGGTGGCCGGGGTATCGACCGCGTCGGTGGAAGAACCCGCGAAGTGATACGTTCCCAGCAGCATCACCTCTACCTCGCCGGGCCGGCACGCAGCCGGAAATCCGGTAGGAGGCTGCTCGTTCGCCATGGGGGCCGGCGCAACGGCCGCCGGGGCGCAGCTGGCCAGCGCAAAGGCGAGCCCAACCCCTCCGATCCGCCACAGCTCCATCATCGATGTTTCTCGTGCGTTCGGGTTGCAGGAGGGGTTTGGCCGCTGGCGTCTACTAGCAAGCGGCTGTGCAAAGGCTTGCCGCTGCGTCACTCGCGAAGGTGAGCGATCCAGCGTGGTAGACGTGCTCTCTGGCCGAGCGTCTCAACCGCGTCCAGCAGATGTTGAACGGCGTCGTTGCGTTCGCCCGCCGGGAGGTGCGCCACGAGTAAGGAGAGCGCGGCTGCGGCGCCCTCGCTGCTCACCTCGCCAGCGTCACTCGCCTGCCTCTGGACGAACCACTCGTTGAGCTTGCGGAGGGTGCCAGCGTGGGGCACGGCGCCGTTCAGGAATGCGCGGAAGCCGGTGCCGGACAGGCCGATCTCGCGCGCTGCCCGCCGCTGCGAGGTCGCTTCCGCATAGGCGCGGGCAGCCTCGCGAAGCGCGTCCAGGGAGGCGGCGCGCTCACCAGTCCCAGCGCTCACCCCGTCGGTGCCCATCAGCCGCCCGCATCCAAGCCCTTCAGCAGGTCAGCCGGCGCGATCTCCAGCGCTTCCGCGAGCCTCACGATGTTCACCAGGGCTACGTTCCGCTCGCCGCGCTCAGCGCCGCCCGCGTACGTGCGATCGATGCCCGCTTTGGCCGCCAGCTTTTCCTGCGAAAGCCCCGTCCGTTGCCGGGCTTCGCGCAGGTTCTGCCCAAAACGTTTCAGGATGTCGGCTCGGGATAGTGCGGGCATGTGGAAAGATCGCTGGAACCGGAAGGGCATCGACTACGAGGATGATGCAAAGCTTGCCGACAATCGGTCCACGGATTATAAGTATTCGATGACTATGAGCATTGTACCAGAAGGAGGCGCCCATGAGGACTACGGGGGAAGGCGGGAAGCACGCCTCACCGATGCGGCTGTTGGAGATGCTGTCGGACCGCTTCGGGGCCTTCGAGACGATCGCGTACGCTTCGCTGCAACTGGCGCAGGGCCGCGGTAGTGACAACGCGCCCCCGATGAGCCGGATGACTGCGGACGCGATTCTCGAGTTCGGGGATGATCTGCGGCAGGCGTACGAGGCTGCATTGCAGTGGGGGGATGAGCGATCGACGCCCATCTCCAGCCTGGCTTATGGTGAGCAGCGGTGAATGAACGCGCGCCCGCGGAGTTACCGGGGGGTGCGCGTTCTGGTTGATCGCCTCCGTGTGGGATCAGCCGCCGTACGGCACGATCATCATCAGCCCGGTGAGCGCGGCGACTAGGAAGAGGTACGTGCCCAGTGCGCCGTTGTCCTCCTGCTCCGCGGCAGGCTGAAAGAGCTGCCACCCGGCGCCCAGCAGGAGAAGGAACAGCATCCCCTCGTGCGACACCGCCCACGCGCCCGCTATGAACGCCGCCGCCACCGCCCGATGCGTGCGCGTGAGCGCGTGAAACCCGCGCCCGCCGTCGAGCTGCCAGATGGGGATCAGGTTGAACAGGTTGAGGAAGGCCCCCGTATGGGTGATGGCGGCCCAAATGGGCGAGCCGGTGGCGAGATAGACGCCGTACGCCGCGAGCGCCGCGCCCAGCCCCCAGACCGGCCCCGCGAGCCCAATGCGTGCGTCCGTGCGCGCGTCGGGCGGGCTCATGTGCAGGCGCACGAACGCGCCCACGCCGGGGATGAACACCGGCGCCGACGCCGGCATCCCGAAGCGCCGCAGCGCCGCCACGTGCCCCATTTCGTGGATGTAGATGGAGACGACGATCCCCGCAGCGAACTTCCATCCGAAGAGGCTCCAGTAGACGCCCAGGAAGGCGAGCATCGACAGCAGCGTGCTCATCTTCGTCAGGCCCAGCACCAGCAGCTTGCCCTTCGTTACAATGAACAGCAGCGCGGCTGCGCCGATGGCGCCCGCCGTCGCCCCCGCGTGCGAGCCGTGCGGCTTCGCCTTGCCCGGCGCCGCGCCGTCTAAGGGGCCGAGCGCGGCGATGCGGGAAGCGATGGTGGCGCGCTGTCCGGCGCCCGGCGGCAACAAGGTGAGCGCCTGGTGCCACAGATCCGCCGCGCGGGCGCGGTCGCCGGCCAGCGTGGCGGCTTCGGCTTCCGCGGCCAGGCGGCGCAGCTCGTCGCCGCGGAGCAGCCGGCCGCAGGCGGGGCAGGCGAGCAGCCCCGCCGCCACCTGCGAGCCGCACCCCGCGCAGACGGCCGCGGCAGGCGCGGGGGGCGTGGCCGGCGAGACGACGAGGTCCGTCACCCGGCGAGCTGCGGCTGGGGCTTGGGCGCCACTGCGTACGGGCCGGTGACGGTGAGCTCAGGCCGCTTGTTCTCGCGCCACGCCTGATACAGTCCGAAACCCAGGATAAGCACTCCGATCGGCGCAGAGGTGATGGTCAGGATGGGCAGGGTCAGCGAGAAGATGAACGCCCCGATGTAGATGAGGGCAGCGGGGACTCCAGTGTCTTCGCCCGATGCCCGCCATGCATCCAGGATGGCCGGGATGAAACTCGTGCAGATGGCCAGGTAGGTGAACCCGATGGCCACCACCTGGTACAGCCATCCGCCGCGGCCGTGCGAGCCGACGCTCACGGCGCGGCCGACCATCCAGCCCACCAGGATCGCGATCAGCCCGATCTCGTAGCCCGTGGCGGCCAGCACCACGAAGTAAAGAAGGCTGCCGGCCAGCGCCGCGCCCGCGCCGAAGAGGATCGCGCGGCCGATGCGCCCGGTCCGGCTGCCCTGCGGCCCCGCCACCAGCGCATGCCGGCACGGCGTGCAGACCACCTGCATGTTCGCCATGTGGTACTCGCCCTCAATGGGGCGATGGCACGCGGTGCAGGACCGCTCGGTGGTGGCGGCCGCCGACGGCTCGGCCGTGTCGAACTGGAGCGCACCCGTCGCGGGCGCCGCCGGCGAAAGATCGGACATGGCTTTCTCGGGGAGATTGGAACAAGAGCGGGCGGGATGCCCGAACGTTACACGACATTGCAACGTCGCGCAACGTTCGTTTCCCTTCGCGGGACCGTCTCGCCCCACGTCCCCGATGACGCCCTGCGCGGACTAGCGTCGCGCGCCGGTGAGCGAGCGGATCAGCTGCACCTCCTCCGCGCGGTACGGGGTGCCGTCGGGGCGGAAGATGTCGTGGAACCAGACGGGCGGCTCCGACGGGTAGGCGCGCTGCCACGAGTCCCACGGGTAGATGGTCTGCGACTCGCCACTGACGAAGCCCCAGTTGTACGCATCGACCGCCTGCTGCTTGAAGTACGGCAGGATGCTTTCGAACGTGCTGCCGCGCGGGCGAGCCATGTATTCGGTGCACAGCACCGGGCGCCCGTACTTTTGAAGCGCCGCCACCTGGCGCTGCAGGTTCGGAAGGTCGTCGTAGCTGTGGAAGGTGATGACGTCCGAGTTCTCCAGCATGAACGTGGTGATGGGCAGCGTCTGGCTGGGATCCACGTAGTCGCCCTTCCACGGCCCGGCGGTCAGCGGCTGTGAGGGGTTCATCTCCCGCGCCCACTGGAAGGTGCGGCGCAGCAGCGCCAGCGCCATCTCGCCCTTGTTCACCGGCTCGAATGCGCCGTACGAGCCTCCGTTGCGGTTGTCGGGCTCGTTGAACAGGTCCCACGCCACGATCCGCCGGTCGTTCGCGAACCGGCCGACGACGCCCTTCACGTACGGCTCCAGCTCGCGGTGGCGCATGCTGTCGCGCAGGATCTCCACCCCCGGGGACTGCAGCCAGCCGGAATTGTGGAGACCCGGCACCGGCTGGCGCTGCGGGCCCAAGCGCGGGAACGGGTCCCACACGGCGTCGAACAGCACCAGCATGGGCCGGATCTTGTGCCGGTCGGCGATGGCCAGGAACTCGTCGACGCGATTGAGAAAGCCCTGCGGGTCCTGCTTGTAGGCCAGGTCGTGAAGGAACACGCGCATGGTGTTCATCCCCAGCCCCTGCGCCCACCCCAGCTCGCGGTCGATCGTCCGCGGGTCCCAGCTTTCCGCCTGCCACATGTCGAGCTGGTTGATCGCGGACTGCGGCGCGTAGTTGGCGCCCACCAGCCATCCCGTCTCGCGCTCCCACGCCATCGCGCGTTCCGCGGACCAGCGCCCGGGAAGCTGCTGGGCCTGCGCGGTGGCGACCGTGGCGACGACGGCCAGCAGGGTGAAGGTGCCGCGGAGAATTCGACGCTGCATCATGGGAAATCCGGGGATCGGTGGGACAGGAGGGCCGCCCGGCAAGCTAACCACGCCGGGTCGGCGCGCAAGCGAGTGGCGTCGTGCGCCGGGCGCGGATAGAGTTCAGCTCATGCCGAACGATTCCATCGACACCGAGCGCCTGACGCTCCGCCAGCCCGCGCTGGCCGACTTCGCGGACTCCCTGGCGATGTGGTCGTCGCCCGAGGTGGCGCGCTACATCAGCGGGCGCCCATCCACACGCGAGGAGGTGTGGGCGCGGCTGCTGCGCTACGCCGGGCTGTGGGCGACGCTGGGGCTGGGATACTGGGTGGTGCGGGAGCGCGCGACGGGGCGGTACCTGGGCGAGGTGGGCTTCGGCGACTTCCGCCGCGACATCGTGCCCCCGCTGGACGGCATCCCCGAGATGGGATGGGTGCTGGACCCGCGGGCGCACGGGCGCGGCTACGCGACCGAGGCCGTGCGCGCCGGCCTCGCCTGGGCCCACGAGAACCTCCCCCGCGCCGCGGACGGTTCGCCCGGGCGGATCGTGGCCATCATCCACCCGGACAACGCCCCCTCCATCCGCGTGGCGGAAAAGTGCGGCTTCCGCCGGGGCGCGGACGCCATCTACAAGCACGAGCTCACGCTGGTCTTCGAGCGGTAGGCACGCGGGCGCTCATGAGGCGCGGCGGTAGTGCGCGGTCATGAACTGCTTCCACTGTCCGTCGCCGCCTACGTAGCGGGACGTGAGCACCCGGTGGTCGTCGCCCCTGAACTCGATGGAGTCCTGGTACCTGGCCATCGTGCCCTCCTGCTCGTAGCTGGGGCCCTCCGTATCCAGCGTCAGGGTGGTGCCCGAGGCGTCCAGCTCGCCGTCGTAGATCCAGATGTGCGTCATCATCGAACCGATGAAGGTGCCCCGGAAGCGCCCTTTCTCCCGGTCGAACCCCAGCGTCATCAGCGTCGACATGTTCCCCCCGTCGCGCCCCTCGCACAGCGCCCACGTGGTGCCCAGCAGCCGCACGCTCTCCGAACCGGTGACCTTCATCGGCGTGCCGTCCGGCTCCAGGGCGTCCATCTCCCACGTCCACTCGCCCACCAGCCGCTGCAGCCACTCGTGCGTCGCCTGCGGTTCGCCGTTCATCGATGTCTCCATGGGAACGAGGTTGGATCATGGCCCAGCGGATGCGCGCAACGTAAACGCCGCCGGCGCGTGCGCCAAGCGGTCCCGCGGGCCGACCCCTGATCGCCGGCTCGCCGAGGAGGAAGGAACGCCGCCCCGGATTTCGTGCCTGGGGCGCGTCCTTTCAGACCGACGGGTTCGCCGCCGGAAATCGTTTCTACAAATTTTTGTTACGAACCGGGTGGGCGGTCTGCGCATATCTGTTTGCGGGTGCGCCACTTGTAATTGCAGGGGGTGCCGTTAGATTGACAGCGATTCCGCTTATTTTGGGTGACTTCACCCTGCCCGTCATCCCAGGACGATCGTGCAACTCCGGTTTCGTCTCCCAGGCCACCGCGTGTGGCCCCTGGCGGTGGTGCTTCTGGCCGGCGCCTGCGGGGATGGGCAGCCTCTCGCGCCCGCTCCGGCCCCCGCTGAGGCGCTGCCCGTGCTCAAGGTGCTGGAGTGCACGGCGAACGTCGTTTCCGCGACCCTGTCGTGTTCCCGGGGCGCCCCACAGGGCGGGCCCAACCTGACGATCATCGGCGGGCAGAACGACCTCCTTACCCTCGCCTCGTCGAACGTATCCGCGTCGAACGGCATCTTTCAGTTCGACGTCACCGTGCAGAACCTGATGCCCGAGGCCATGGGCACGTGGAACGGCGTCGTCGCCGATACGGCGGGGATCAGGGTGTTCTTCTACCGCGGTCCGTCGTCGGCCACCGGCGTGGTGACGGTGGACAATGAGGACGGGGCCGGAGTGTTCACCGGGCCCGCCCAGCCGTTCTTCCGGTACAGCCAGATCCTCCACCAGAACGACGTTTCTTCCGCCAGGACCTGGCGGCTGGCCTACGGCGCCGGGGTGCAGACGTTCACCTTCCGGGTGTACGTGGCCGCGGCGGTGCAGCCGCTGCTGGTGATCAACGAAGTCATGGTGAATCCCAGCGGCACCATGTACGATCTGGAGGGCGACTGGTTCGAGGTGTACAACGCCGGCCGGCTCGCGGTGCAGATGGAGGGGATGCTGGTCGCGGATTCCGCGGCGTCCGGGCGGCAGGCGTATCACCGGATTTCCGCGCCGCTGGAAGTGCCGCCGGGAGGATACGTGGTGCTGGGCAACTCTACCAGCTTCAACGCAAACGGAGGGGTTCCGGTGGACTACGCCTACGGAAGCGCGATGAGGTTCCCCGCCTCGCTGGATGCGCTGAAGATCTCTCGCCTCACCTCCGTCGCCGGAGACACGGTGACCGTGGACCGGACGCAGTATGCGCAGGCGTCGGTTTCCGCGCAGGACGGGGTGTCGCGTGAGCTGAAGAATCCCGGGCTGGACAATGCCAACATGGACGGAAGCAACTGGGCCGCGGCGCTGGTTACCGCCGTCTTCGGGTCGGGTGGCCGCGGCACGCCCAAGGCCCAGAACTCCACCTATACGCCTTGATCTCCCGGCGTTCCGGGCACGTACTGATGAACTCCGCTCCGGGCCGCGCGCCCGGGGCGGAGTTTTCCTTTCTGCATCCCGTTCAGTCCGCCGTTCGCTCCACGGAGAGCCCAGCCGCCTTGAGCGTCAGGTAGTCGCGTTCGGGGATGCTGGCCGTCCGCTCCGCCGCCGCGCGGTAGTGGGCGATGGCGCGCGCCGGGTCGCCCGCCCGCTCGTACAGGTGCGCGCGGACGGCGTCCAGGCGGTAGTGCCCGCGCATCCGCGGATCGTCGTCCAGCGCCTTCAGCAGCTCCAGCCCAGCCTCCGGGCCTTTCACCATCGCGGCGGCGATCACGCGGTTCAGCGTCACCACCGGGTTGTCCGACGTCCGCTCCAGCACGCCGTACAGAGCCAGGATCTGCGGCCAGTCGGTGTCGTCCGCGCGCTCAGCCTCGTCGTGGACGGCCGCGATGGCCGCCTGCAGCTGGTACGGCCCCACGGCTCCACGCGAGAGCGCATCCGAGACCAGCGCGACGCCCTCCACGATCATCGCCCGGTTCCACAGCGCGCGGTCCTGCTCGTCCAGCGGGATCAGCTCGCCGTGGGGGCCCGTGCGCGCGGCGCGGCGGGCGTCGGTCAGCAGCATCAACGCCAGGAGCCCCGCCACCTCGGCGTCGTTCGGCAGCAGGACGTGGAGGGTGCGGGCCAGGCGGATGGCCTCGTCCGACAGGTCGGCCCGGTGCAGCTGCGGCCCGGTGCTGCTCGCGTATCCCTCGCTGAACAGCAGGTAGAGCACGTGCAGCACGGACTTCAGCCGCTCCGCGCGCTCGGCCGCGGAGGGCATTTCGAACGGCACGCCGGACGACTTGATGCTCGCCTTCGCCCGGCTGATCCGCTGGGCCATGGTGGCCTCGGGAACCAGGAACGCGGCGGCGATCTGCGCCGTCGTCAATCCGCCCACGGCGCGCAGGGTGAGGGCGATGGCGGACGCGGGCGTCAGCGCGGGGTGGCAGCACATGAACAGCAGCACGAGCGTGTCGTCGCCATCCACCCCCACCTCCGCGTCCGGCGGGGGGACGAAGGCCCAGTCGGCCCAAACCTGGCTGGCGACGGCGTCCTCGCGGCGGCGGCGCGCCATCTCGCCGCGCAGGTGGTCGGTCAGGCGCCGGAGGGCCACGTGGTACAGCCAGCCGCGTGGGTTGCGCGGAACACCGTCCGCCGGCCACTGCGCCGCCGCGGCGATCAGCGCTTCCTGCACCGCGTCTTCCGCCGCCTGGAAGTCGCCGTGCCTGCGCGCCACGGCGCCGAGCACCTGCGGCGCAAGCTCGCGCAGCAGGTGCTCGATCGTGGCTGGGACGGAATCCGCCGTCACGCGTCCGTGGTCGGCGGCGCGCTCATCACCTGGCGCACCTCGATGCCCATGTTCAGCGGCGCGCCGCCGGGGCCGGGCGCGGCCGAGGCCTTGGCGGCGAGCTGGTAGGCGCGCTCGGGCGAATCCACCTCCACGATCCAGTAGCCGGCCAGGAACTCCTTGGATTCGGGGAACGGGCCGTCCGTGACGGGCGCGCCGTCCTTGCCCGCGCGCACCAGCTTCGCTTCGCCGGGCGCGGCCAGCCCCTGCGCATCCACCCACTCGCCCGAGGCCATGAGCTCCTGGTTGAACTGGTGCATGAACCCGATGTGGGCCTGGAAGTCTTCCGGCGACCACTGGCCGACCTGGTAGTCACCGGTTCCGCGCGGCGCGTGCATCATCATCATGTACTTCATGGTTCGTTCTCCCGTTCGGTGGTTCGGCCGTCGACCGGCCCGTGCGAAGCAGCCCTCGTTGGCGCTTCCGTACAGTAGTCGGAGCCGCCGGCGCGTTCTCTACATCATCTTCCCGACGACTTCACATGATCGTCATCGTGAACGTCATCTCCCGTCGACCGCCGGGATCCAGCGGCCCTGGATGTGGAACGCTTCCACGCGCGGATACGTGAGTTCCGGGCACCTCACCCGCCACCACGCAACGAGGTAGACGCCGTTGGTGACGGGCACGATACGCGTCTCGCCGCCAAATGACACCCGCACCTGGTCCGCGCCCTCGGGGGCGGCGTCCCAGTCTACGAGGGTCCCGAGTTCGTCATCCTGGCTGCCGGTGTGCGTCCAGCCCGGCCCGTTGCTGCTCGTCCCCTCCCTCCAGCCGCCATCCTCGCGAGCCACGCACGACCCGTACAGGTACGGGTACCCGGGTTTGCCGGTGTCCAGGAGAACGTACGCGTCGTCGCCCGAAACGAGAGCGGCGGCGACCCGGCGATGCGCGTCCGGAAACCCGTCCAGGGCCGCGGCTTCCGGCGTGTCGAAGGTGTCGGCGTGCATGGGGCTGGCTGCGCGGGCAGAGTGGGAAGCGCCGGAGCTGGCGCGACAGAGTAGTGGTGCCAGCCTCCCCGGTCCACATCCCACGGCGCGCGGAGCCTGGTGGCAGAGGTCAGACTGCGACAATCTTGTGTTGCAGCGTCCCGCTCCCCACCTTCCTGCTGCGCTTCCCCGCGCCTGGCCGATTCACCCTCGTTAATGGCGGAGCCCGCTCATGTGCCGTGCTTTTCCTTTCGCTTTACACCGCCTGGTGGCTGCATGACGCGCCGTGGTCTTGTCGCGCTCGCGGCCGGGGTGCTGTTCGGTGGGGCGGTCGGCGTGCGCCTGCTCAGCGGCGCCCCCGGAACCACCCTGCTGGGCAACCTGGTGCAGGCCCAGCCCCACCGCGCCACTGCCGCACGGTTTTCGATTCCCACGAGGTATCGCCTGTGCACGGTGCTGCCCGACTCGGCAAAGGCGCAGGTGCCCCGCGAATCGTGCGGGGACGCCGAGGACGCGCGGCTGGACCTTCATGCGTTCGCCGGGGCGGGGGCAAGCTTCGACCCGGACTCGCTTCACGCATCCGCGCTGGCCGGTGTGATCTGGTGGGACGAGTCTGCGCAGTCGATCAACGACGCGATCGCTCGGCTGGACAAGGCGCTCCGGCTCAGCCGCCGTCGCGTTCCGCTGCTGGCAGACCTTTCCGGAGTGCACCTGGTGCGCGCCGAGCGGACGCAGAATGCCCGCGACCTGGTGGTGGCGTTGAACTTTGCCCTCGAAGCGCTCTCTCGCGAGCCGCGCAACGTGGTGGCACTCTTCAACGCCGCCTTGGCGCTGCAGGCGCTGGGGATCGACGAACAGGCCGTGCTGGCATGGGACACGTACCTGGCTGCGGACTCACTGTCGCCCTGGGCCGTCGAGGCGCGCCTGAGACGGCACGCCCTGCTTTCCCACCCCGCGCCCCCAACTCCCCCGGCACGCGGCGCGGCGCCGCCCGTGGTGGAGGCCTTCGCTACACGATACCCGCAGGAAGCGAGGTTCTTTGGGTGGGAGCATGTGCTGGGCGACTGGGGCAAGGCGCTGATCAGGAAAGACACGGCGGGCGCCGCGTTGCACCTGGCCTACGCCGGAGCCTTGGGTGCCGCGCTGGAGCGGAGCGGGGGAGACGCCACGTTGGCGGACGCAGTGCGGACGATCCGCGCGGCGCGCGGCAACGCACGCGCCACGGCGGCGCTCGCCCGGGGGCACCGGGACTACGCGGGCGCCCAAGCACTCTATCACGGTGCCAAACACCGGCAGGCCGAGGCTGCCTTCGATCGTATCGTGCGTGGGAGGCCGCCCTCGCCAGCGCTGCTGCAGTGGGCCACCGTGTTCCACGCGGGAATGCTCGTGTACGCCGAGAATAGACAGGAGGCGCAACTCCGGCTCGAAGCGCTGCTGAAGCAGGTGGATCGAGAGCGATACCCCGCGCTGGAGGCACGCGGGCGGGGAATCCTGGGTACGGTGCTTCTCCGCGCTGGCAGGTACCCGGAGGCACGCGCGGAATACGAGATGGCGGCGGAGGCGTTCGAGCGCCTGCGCGAGGTCCAGCTGGTGGGCGTGGCACTGACCAATGCCGGTGAAGCCGCATACGATCACGGCGACACTCTGGGTGCGTACCGGCTCATGCACCGGTCCATGCGCATTCTGCGGAACCACCGCGGCTCCGTGTGGCTGCACAACCAGCTGTTCAACCTGGCGACATTCGCGAGCCTGGACGGGATGCCTTGGGCCGCACGGATAATCCAGGACGAGGACGTGGCGGTGGCCACGCGTGTGGGCAACGCGCTGTCGCGCGTGGAAACGCTGGTCGCCCGCGCACACCTTCGGATGGTATCTGGCGATACCGCGGGCGCCGCGGCCGACCTGGGTGCCGCGGCGGCGCAGGTGGACAGCGTTCCGTCGGGAGCGCGCAAGTGGGCCGAGGAGACGGTGAGGTTCGCGCGGGCCGTGGTGCAGTCGGGAAAAGCGGGTCCGCCCGCCGCGGCGTCCAGGGATTCGGCGGTGCATTATTTCGAAAAGGACAACAACGTCGCATGGCTCCTTCGCGCGCTGGTACGGCGCGCCGACGCCCGGCTGACGGAGGGTGACCTGGCCGGCGCCACGTCGGATCTGGAAGCAGCGACCGCGCGCGTCCAGGCGCTTTCTCGTCGCGAGGACGACCGCTGGCTGCGCAGTGCGATGATGGAGCAGGCCAGGAGCCGCTTCGACCAATTGATGATGCTGCACCTGCGCGCCGGGCGCACCGCCGAGGCCCTTCGGACGCTGGAGCGGGCGCGCACCTCGTTCACGTCTGGCCCGCAGGCGAGTGCTCGGCTCACGGCGCCCCCGGGCGAGGTCGCGCTGGAGTACGCGCTGGTCGGCGATACGCTGCTGGTGTGGACGGTTCGCGGCGAGGCGCTGGATGTTCACGAGGCGCAGGTGGACCGCGGCGAGTTTCTGCTCGCCGTAGAGGAACTGGGTGCGGCGCTGGAATCGCCAGCGGGTGCCGCCCGCGTCCACGCCGGCCTGCGGCGCCTGTACGAGTGGCTGGTGCGCCCGGTTCGGGAGCACCTGGGTCCCCCTGGTACGCCGGTGGTGATTCTGGTGGACGGCGAGGTCGCGGGCGTTCCATTTGCCGCCCTGCTGGACAGCGTGAGCGGGCGCTACCTGGTACAAGACCATCCCCTGCGTTTCGCGCCGAGCCTTTCCGACGCCCGACGCCCGCTCCCCGCAATCCAGCGATCCGGCGGGCCGGCACTGCTGATCGCGGACCCGGCGTTCGACCGGGCGCGTCATCCCACGCTGGACCCGCTTCCCTGGGCATTGGCCGAGGTGGACTCGTTGCGCTTGCAGTATCCTCGCCCCGTGCTGCTGCGGGGCGACAGCGCCACCCGCGCGGCGGTGATGGAGCACGCGGGGAGAGCGCGCATCATCCACTACGCGGGGCATGCCCTGTTCGACGACGCGCGGCCGGAGCGCTCGCTGCTGCTGCTGGCTGGCGCCGACACCGTCGGGCGGGTCATCGCCGATACCGCCGACACATCCGGGCAGCTTACCGCCTACGCCGTCCGCCGGCTGAGGCTGGGCGGCGTTCGCCTGGTGGTGCTTTCTGCCTGCGGTACCCTCAGGTCCCGCGAGGGGCGGTCCGGCGGGTTCACGGGCCTGACGGGGGCGCTGCTGTCGGCAGGGGCGGGGGGCGTTCTAGGGAGCTTGTGGAGGGTGGACGACCGGAGCACCGTGCCGCTGATGGTGGAGTTCCACCGCGAGTACGCGCGCTCTGAGGATCCCGCCGCCGCACTGCGCCATGCCCAACTGCGAATGCTGAGCTTGCCCGATTCCACGCTGCAGTCTCCTTTCGCGTGGGCGGGCTTCCGCTACGTGGGCAACTGAGAAGGCGCGGGCAGCTCCGGAGAGCGGCCCGCGCATTCTTCAGCGTCCCCCGGCGAGTGCTCCCTGCAGGGAATCCAGCGCCGGCCGCAGGGCCTCCCAACGCGGCGGTCCATCCCGGGGGAGCGCCGTTTGGACACGCTCCAGCGCCTGCGCCGCAGCCGGGTTCCGGGCCGTCAGACGCCCGGCGGCGCGCGGCACCGCGTCCGCTTCGCGGAAGAACTCCTGGTCCTGTGCGCGAGCGGCCAAGCGAGCCGCTTCGGTCCACGCGCCCAAGCGCAGGTAGTCCCTGCCCAGGCTCTCGGACAGGCGCTCCGTCGCCCGCGACAGCAGGGGCTGAAGCGAGTCGGCCGGGGCGCCGGCGCGGCGCGAGAGCTGGCGGAAGGGGCTGCCCGGGCCCGCCCCGCGATCGTACCGGCTGCGGATGCGATCCGAGAGCAGGCGGGTGTTGGAGGCGTCGCCCGCGCGGACCGCCACGGCCAGGTCCACCAGGAGGGCGCCCGCGCGTACCGCTCGTGCATGCCGCTCCTGGCTCTGCGTGTCGCCGCGCGAGGAACTGCCGAGGGGCTGCCACCCCGGTGGCAGCCCCTGGCCCGGGTTACCCAGGCGCGCCGCCAGGCGCACCGGGTCCGCCGCCGCGGGCACCCCCTGCCTCGCCGAAAACGTGGCGCCTAAGGCGATCACCACGACCCCCGCCGCGAGCCCCCCCCATCGCGTGGCACGCCCCCAGCGTGGCGCGCGCGGCCGGAGCGTGGGCGGCAGGACGGCTGCAGGCACCCGGGCCGGCGCGGAGCCGGCCGGCGCGGCCGCCGACGCGTCCTGCGCCTCCAGTTCGCGCAGCACCGCCGCGGTATCGGCGAACACGTCGTAGTCCTCACCGGACTTCACGAGCAGCGCCAGCACCTCCTGCCGCTGCCGCTCGTCGAGCTTGCCGTCGAGGAGCGCGGCCACCCGCTCGTCGTCGTTGCTGCGCTCCATCACCGTGGCCCTCCTGCCGTGGATGGACACCCCCACCTGCATTGGACGGACGCGCACGCGGAAAGTCCCCATCGGCGCGTCATGCCGCCCCCCGCTCTCCCAGGACACCCAGCACGTCCGTGTATCCGACGCCCTCTTCCTCCAGGTACCCCCGCAACTTCAGGCGGATGCGGTCCACTCGACGGTAGAGCGGCTTCTGGTCCAATCGCAGCGCCCGCGCCACGTCGGCCAGCGATCGTCCATCCTGAAAGTGCAGCCGGGCAATGGCGTGGTCCTCCGTCTCGAGCCGGGCCATCGCCTTCTCCAGGGCGCCGATCACCCTGCCGCGAAGCGCCTCGGCTTCGGCGGCGGCGACGTGCTCGTCGGCGCGGTGCGTTCCCTCGACTCCGCCCAGCACCAGGTCTGCCCGCACCTCTACCGGACGCAGCGGCAGCCGCGTGGGGAACTGCGCCAGCAGCCGGCTCAGCTCGAAATCCGACAGGGTGGTGCGCCCGGCCGTCCTCAGCTTTTCCCCCGCCTGCTCCAGCCGGTACCCGTCGCGGTACACCAGGGCTTCCAATTCCTTCCCCAGCTGTCCCAGCCGCTCCGCCGCCGCCGAGGGCCGCCACCGGCCCCCCTGCTCGCGCTGGTACTCGTAGAATTGCCGCGAGACGACCGTTGCCAGGTACGTCTTGATGTTGCTTTCCCCGCGGAACCTGCGGATGGCCGCATAGTCGTCGTCCATCAGCTTCAGCTTGATCCAGGCCGCGAATTCCTCGGCTTCGGCTCCCCACATGCCCTGCTTGCTGCACACCATGGCAGCCACCCGCTCGATCCAGCCGAGGTGCTCCAGGAACAGGTGCTCCGAGTGCTGCCGGTCAAGCATCGCCGCTGGGGCCGAAGGATCACGCGAAAAAACATTCGTACCTGGCCCCAAACTATCGGCTCGGCCCACCCGCATCAACACACCCCCACACCCCGCCCGCCACCGCCCGAACAGCCCGGAGGGGAAATCCGCAAGCCAGGGCCGACTGATGCTCGGCACCGCAGAACACCCCGCTCCGCCCCGCCCTGGCGGCGGCCGGGGACGGAACCATCCACGCCGCACCCACTGGTACCATGGCCTTCACCCTCCGCATCACCTTCTCGGGGCTCTGCCTGTTCGTTCCCGAGCCCGCCGGCCGCAACGGCACGGGCCGCATGCACGTGCTGATGCCCGGAATGTTCGGGCACGAGCACGGAATGGAACGCCACGTTCCCGTGGTGTCGTACGACGCGGGATACCTGGTGCAGGGCGGGCCCTCGCTCGGGGTTCCGGCGCTGGCATCGCTGGCCGGCCTGACGTTGGCCCCGGTGCCCGGCCAGGCGGCCAGCACAGCCCTGTGCGGCCACATCGTGGACCTCAAGGACGTCACCCGGCGCCCGGTGGACCCCGACCACCTGGGGACCGATTCCAAGAAGAAGCTGGTATCGCGGATTACGCTGGGCGCGGGAAAGATCACGCGCGTGTCGCCCGGAGTGTGCTGGGAGTGGCGTCCCGGCGAGTTCCGCCCCATCGCGCACCGGGTGGAGTGGGAGATCCCCGGGGTGGAGGGAGACCGCCTGGAACTGGTGGGCCAGCCCCTCGGGGGCGGCGGCGTGCCCAAGCGGCTGGGAACCCTCTTTCCCCGGGACAGCCGCATCAGCCTGGACGTTCTTCACGACACGCCCCAGGAGCTGCCGCCGGTACCGATGCCGATGGATCACGGGACGCCGCCGGAGCCGGGCGACCCGCCCAAGCACTTCTCCGCCTACTACGGGGTGTTCGGCGGGCCGGTCCCGGTGGTGCTGCCCCGGTACTGGGGCGCCCTGGCCGATGCTCCCCCGCTGGCCAACGGGTGCGCGGAAATTCCGCCGGAAATGGGCGGCAGGCCGTACACCTGTGTGATGGCGGGCGTGTCGGCCTGACGTATCAGCATTCCGCTCGAAGGAAAAGGCAATCGCTCACAGGGAGAAGCAAACGACATGTCACGGGCCGTTTCCATTCACATCGGAGTCAACCGGCCGCGGGGGCGCCACGCCGGCCGGCCCCTGCAGTACGCCGAGAGTTCCGCCTGGCGGATGGCGGAGCTGGCCAGCCAGGCGGGGTTCGGCTCCATCCTGGTGCTCCGCGGCCGCGAGGCCACGGCGCAGGCGCTGCACGAGGCACTGGCGGGGGCCGCGCAGACGCTGAGCGGGGGTGACCTGCTGCTCCTGTCGTTCTCGGGGCACGGCAGCCAGGTGCACGACTGCAGCCGGGACGAAGGGTTCGGCTGGGACGAGACGTGGTGCCTGGCCGACGAAGAGGTCCTGGACGACAAGATGGCCGGGTACTGGCGGCTGTTCGACGCCGGCGTGCGCATCGTGGTGGTGTCCGAAAGCTGCTACGGCGGAGGGATGGGCCGGGACGACGACGGTGCGCCTCCGGCCACGCCCCGGCACCGCCCGCCGGTGATGCGCGACGGGTGGGGGACCGCGCGCGGCTTTCGGGCAGAGCCGGAGATGGAGGCGGCGGCACCGTGCATCGCCTCGGCCCCGGCCGACGACCTGGGCATCCGCGCGAGCCTGCTGCTGATCTCCGCCTCCAGCGAAGACCAGGTGGCGCGCGACGGGCTGTTCACCCGCTACCTGCTGGACGTCTGGAACGACGGAACGTTCCGCGGCAGCTACTGCGACCTGTACCGCCGCGTTCGCAAGCACGTGATGGACGAGACGTGCAGCCAGGAGCCGCAGATCCTGATGCTGGGCGCGCCCGACCTCGCGTTCCCCATGGAGCGCGCCTTCCGCCCGGGCGAGCGGGCACCCGCCACCCGCGGGGCGCCCGTCTACCGGTAACCGGCGTTTTCCACCGCGTCGGGCGGCATCATCGCAGGACCCTTCATGATCGGCGGCTTCATATCGAGCGGGGCAGGCTCCTTCGGGCGCCTGCCCCGCCGCACATCGCGCCACCAGGCGGGTATCATCCCCCGTTCCCGTCGTTCCGAAGGCCCGGATCTGCTCCGCCCATGATCGCTCGATCGATTCTCCTGCTCTCCCTGCTGCTCGCCGGCTGCGAGCCCCCGCCGGAGCGCGGCGCCGAAGCCGGCACCGCGCCGCCCGCCGCCGCCCGCACGCTCGCCTCCGCGCTGGCCGTGGAGCGTGGAGACACCGTGCTGCTGGCCCGGGCCCTGGCGCGCGCGGCGGAGCTGCCGAACCTGCGCGGCATCGTCGTTTCGCAGCGTGGGCAGATCGTGCTGGAACGCTACACCGGCGGCGCGGGCGCGGACCGGGTGACCAACGTGAAGTCCGCGTCCAAGAGCGTGCTTTCGGCGCTGGTGGGCATCGCCATCGCCGAGGGCCACATCCGCGGCATCGACCAGCCGATCTCCGACTTCTTTCCCGCGTACTTCGCCCGCCCCGGCGTAGACCCGCGGAAGCGCGGCATCACCGTGGGCCACCTGCTGTCGATGCAGTCGGGGCTGGAGTCCACCAGCTTCAACGAGTACGGCGCCTGGGTCGGCAGCCGCCACTGGGTGAACGCCGCGCTGGACCAGCCGATGGTGGACGAGCCCGGCGGGCGCATGCTGTACAGCACGGGGAGCACGCACCTGCTTTCCGCCATCCTCACGCGCGCCACGGGCCGGAGCACCTGGGCGTACGCCAACGAGAAGATCGCGGAGCCGCTGGGCTTCCGCATCCGCCCCTGGCAGCGCGATCCGCAGGGCATCTTCTTTGGCGGCAACGACATGTACCTGACGCCGCGCCAGATGCTGCGCTTCGGGCAGATGTGGCTGGACGGCGGCATGTACCGGGGTCGGCGGATCGTCCCCGAGGCGTGGGTGCGGGAAAGCGTGAAGCCGCGGACCACGTCGCCCTTCAACGGGCACGGCTACGGGCTGGGATGGTGGAGCCGCGAATCCGGCGGGCGGCGCGTGTCGTTCGCATGGGGGTACGGTGGACAGTACGTTTTCGTGGTGCCGGGTCTGGAGCTGGTGGCGGTCTTCATCTCGCGGTCCGACGGCCCCCGCGCACCGGGCCATCTTCCCGCCATCCACAGCATCGTGGACGAATTCCTGGTTCCCGGCGCCGCGGCGCGGATGTTCGCGCCCGCCGCCGGGGTATCGTGAACGCGGGTTCCCCCCAACGCTGACGAGACCCATGCACCTGAGCCCCATCGAAAACCCATCCAGCTCGTGGCTGAAGCTGGCGTACAAGGCGTCGGCGAAGCGGTTCGGAAAGGTGATCGGCCCGCTGAAGGTGATCTACGCCCGCAAGCCGGGGCTGATGTTGCTGGCGCTGCACATCCAGCGCACGATGGAGCACGGGCTTTCGCTGGAGCCGTCGCTGCGCCGGCTGGTGCAGACGCAGGCCGCGCGGCAGAACGGCTGCACCTTCTGCGAGGACATCACGCTGGCCGAGGCCATCCGCCAGCGGGTGGGGGCGGAGAAGTTCGCGGCCCTCGCCAATTATCGCACGAGCCCCGTCTTCACGGAGCGGGAGCGCGCCGCCCTGGCCTTCGTGGAGGAGGCGACGATGCACCGCTCCGTGTCGGCGGAAACCGTGGCGGCGCTTCGGGCCCACTTCAGCGAGGTGGAGATCGTGGAGCTCACCTGGCTGAACGCGGCCGAGAACTACTTCAACCTGCAGGCGGCGGTGCTGGGCATCGAGTCCGACGGGCTGGCGGCGCTTGCGTCGACGCCCCGGAAGGGCTGAATCGGCCTGCGGGGACCGGTCGCGGCGGTGCAGGCGCTCACGGCCCGCACTTGGGGCAGCGCGCGAGCAGCTTTCCGTCGGTCGGCAGCTCGCGGGCGAGCCACGCGCGCAGGGCAGACTTGGTGTCGGCGCACACCTGGCGCGCGCCCTTTGCCCCCAGCCGGCCCGGGTGCACGTCGCGGTCTACCTCCGGGCACGTCGCGCGGTGCAGCAGCGGCGCCGAGCGGGTGCGCACCGCCAGCACGAACCCGTCGGGGTGCGTATTGAGCCACCAGCCGTATTCCGCGTCGTCCGCGAACTCTTCCGTCGCGGTCATCGGATCGGGTGAATCGGTCATTCGTATCCAAGGTAAGGACCAGGCAGATTCGGGGATCCCGCAATCGGACTCCGCGCCGTCACGCCGGCGTCGCCGCGCCGGCCGGGTCCTGGCCGTAGTAGCTCGAAAGCTCGTCGTACAGCTCGGGATGGCGCGTGCGCAGCTGCACCGGGCGCTCGAAGAAGCACTCGCTGGCGACGGCGAAGAACTCGGCCTCGTTGGTGGCGCCGTACTGGTCCAGCAGCGTCTTGCGCCCCGTGCGCGCCGCCTTGCGCAGCGCCAGGTAGTGCTCGCTCAACACCCGTGCCCACGGCGCATAGAACGCCAGGCGCTCCAGCTCCGGGGTGCCGTCCGCGGCGCCGTCTTCCTGGTCAAGCTGGTGCGCGAACTCGTGCAGGATCACGTTCTTGCCGTCGCGCGGATCGGCGGCGCCATGGCGGGCGCTGTTCCACGACAGCACCACCGCCCCGTGCCCCCACGACTCCCCCAGGTGCACCGCATCGTGTTCCCGCACGATCTCGCCGGCCCTCTCCTCGCGCGGCACCTTGTACGCCGAGGGATACACGACGATGGACCGGAGCCGCGGATAGTAGTCGTCATCGTCCAGGCGCAGCAGGAGGATGCAGGCCTGCGCGGCGATGGTGACGCGCACCTCGTCCGTCATCGCCAGCCCGCCCGCGCCCTCGAAGTTCTTTTCCGCGACGAACACCAGCACCCGGCGGAGCAACTCGTCCCGGTCAGCCTCGAGCAGGCGGGCGAACATCGGGACGTTGCGCTGGATGATCGCCAGCCACGCCGGCGGAAACGGCTGCGCCTGGATGCGCGCGCGGCGGCGCCTCTTCAGGAATCCGAACACGATGAACCCTGGTGTGCGGGGCGGATGGAGGCCTGCGCGGGGCGGTGATCAGCGGCGGCGCGCATCCGGCTCCACGCGCATGGACGCGACGACGTCGCCCTCCATGATGCCATCGACCACCTCGATCCCCTCGATCACCTCGCCGAAGACGGTGTACTCGCGCACCAGCCGGGGATTGTCCTTGAGGTTGATGAACCACTGCGCGTCGCCCGTGTCGTGCCCGCGCGTGCTCATGGCCACGGTGCCACGGGGATGCGCAACGGTGCCGAGCTCGTCGCGCAGGTAGTGGTGATGGCCCACGTACTCGTTGGTGCCCGGGGCGCCGCCCTGGATCACGAAGTCCGGCTCCACGCGATGCCAGTTCCCGCCGTCGTAGTAGCCGGCGCGGACCAGTTCCATGACGCGAGCCGCCATCATCGGCGCCACGTCGCCGCGCAGCCGCACCACGAACGAACCGCCGCCCGCGTCGGGGGACATCGTCACGCGGACGCGTACGTCCTGGCCGAGCGCGAGCGCCACCGCGTCCGGCGGGAGATCGAACCACCGCGCGGGCGGGCGGTCGTCGCTGGCGGGGCGCCCGGCGGCTTCGAGCAAGGCCACGCGCACGTCGCGCTCCGACTCGTTCGCGCGCCGCACCCATCGATCGAACGCGGCGTTCGCGGCCTCGCGCACGCCCGGCGCGGGGGAGCCCTTCAGCGCGATGGCGGCGGCGCGGACGGCCTGCGCCTGGTCGCCGTTCAGCGCGGCCAGGTACACGTCGTCCGCCGCGTGGCCCACCAGCTTCGACAGCGCGTCGATCGCCGCCTCCTGCACGTTGCCGTCCGGGTCGCGCGCGAGGGTGCGCAGGCGGGCGGTGTCGGCCTGGATGGCTGCGGCGCGCGCGGCGTAGAGGCGCACGTGCCAGTCGGAATGCGTGGCGAGCCCGCCGAGCCGCGCGCGCGCCTGCTCCGGAGCGATCCGCGCGAGGGCGAACATCGCGTGGGCGCTCGCGTGCCATGACACGCCACCCGCGGGGCGACGGCGTGTGTCGCCCGGCAAAGAATCCACCCATGCGGTCAGCACGCGCACGAAGGCTGGATCGGCGCCGCACGCCGTGTCCGCCACGGTGGCGGCGCGGAGGCGCACGTGCCACACGCTGTCGTCCAGCGCGGCCCGGAGCGCTCCGCAGTCCGCACGCTGGGCGGCGAGCGCACGGTAGCGGAGGCGCCACGCGGGCTCGGGCCACGCGGCAGGCGCGGCGACCGACGGCAGCGAATCGCGCGCGGCGAAGAGCGGGTCGCGGATGCGCCCCAGCGCGCGGCGGGCGATCAGCCGAACACGCGGATCGGTGTGCCGCAGTCCGGACGGGATCGCCATCGTGGAGTCACGCCGGTCTTCCGCGACCAGGATGCGCCCGATCAGCGCCGAGTCGGCGCGCGACTGTGCGAATCCCGGTGCGGGCGGGAGCAGCAGGAGCAGGATCCAAAGCTTTTTCATCGATCGAGAACCCATTCCGGGAGGCGCTTGCGGGGAGGAAGGAGCGCCCCGGGGCTCACTCCGGCTGCCACAGCTCGATCGCGTTTCCCTCCGGATCATGGATGCGCGCGAAGCGGCCGACGCCTGGCATGTTCCACTCAGGCTTGGTGATTACCTCGATTCCCGCCGCGCCGAGCGTCGCGCACAGGCCGTCGAGATCGTCCACGCGCAGGTTGAGCATCCACTGCCGGTCCGCGGCAAAGTAATCGGTGTCGGCCTTGAACGGCGCAAAGACGCTGGGCCCGGCCTGTGTGTCCCACGAGCCGTACGGCGCCGACCCCACGCCGAGATGCTCGGCATACCAGGCCTGCAATGCCTTCGGATCCTTCGCGCGGAAGAAAAATCCGCCGATCCCCGTTACGCCCATTCTCGCCTCGTCGTTGAGTTTTGAAGATCCCGCCGCCCAATCCGGTCGGTCATCCCGTCCCCGTGCTGAACCTCAGTGTAGCGCCGCGGATGGTGCCGTCGCGAGGTCCACGCCGGAATCCGCGGTGGCCAGGGCATCGTGGCGCCCGGCCGGCTCGCGCAGCAGCTGGTAGATGATGATCGCGCCGAACGTCGCGGTGCCGATGCCGCCGATGGAAAAGCCCCCCAGCTTCAGCACCAGGTCGCCCGTGCCGATGATCAGGGTGACCGAGGCCGTCACCAGGTTGCGGTTGTTGGAGAAATCCACTTGGTTCTGCACCCAGATGCGCGCGCCGGTGACCGCGATCAGCCCGAAGAGCACCAGCGACAGCCCACCGAGCACCGGGCCCGGGATGGTCCCCACGAGCGCGCCGAACTTGGGTGACAACCCCATCACCACCGCCGCGACCGCCGCCACCACGAAGATGAGCGTGGAGTAGATGCGCGTCACCGCCATCACCCCGATGTTCTCGGCGTACGTCGTTACGCCCGTGCCGCCGCCGGACCCAGCCACCATGCACGCCAGCCCGTCGCCCAGGAACGCGCGGCCCAGGTAGCGGTCCAGCGACTCCCCCGTCATGGCGCCCACCGCCTTCACGTGCCCCAGGTTCTCCGCCACCAGCACCAGCGCCGCCGGGGCGAAGAGCAGCGCCACGTCCCAGCGAAAGACGGGACGCGCAAAGTTGGGAAGGCCCACCCACGCCGCCTCGCGCAGCGCCGCGAAGTTCACCGCCGGCCCGAGCCCCATGCCGTTGGCCAGCACCAGGTACAGCAGGTAGCCGATGACGCCGCCCAGCAGAATGGGCACGCGGCGCAGCAGTCCGGGCGCGTAGACGGCCACGGCGCACGTCGCCAGCACCGTCGCCAGCCCGATGGCCGTGTCGAAGCCGCTGCCGCTGATGCCGCGCACCGCCACGGGCGCCAGGTTCAGCCCGATCACCGCCACCACCGCGCCGGTGACCACGGGGGGCATCAGCCGCTCGATCCACCGGTATCCCGTCGCCATCACGATCAGGCCGATGATGGCGTACAGCGCTCCCGCCGCGATGATGCCGCCCAGCGCCACGCCGATGTTGGGATTGGGACCCTTGCCGGCGTACCCCGTGGCCGTCGCCGCGACCGCCACGAACGCGAAGCTGCTGCCCAGGTAGCTCGGTACCCTGCCGCCCACCACCACGAAGAAGAGCAGCGTTCCGATCCCCGAAAAGAACACGCTGGTGTTGGGATCGAACCCCATGAGGATGGGCACCAGCACGGTGGCGCCGAACATGGCGAACACGTGCTGCACTCCCACAACCAGCGTCTGTCCCCAGGGCAGGCGCTCCTCGGGGCCGATCACCCCGCCGGCGGCGGGCGTCCAGCGTGGGAAAAAGCTATCGCGTGCGGGCGGGGGCATGGCCGGGCCGGTGTGGGGATGTGGACGGGGCAGGGCGGGAGGCAACAAACAAGCACACCGGAGGCGGCCCGCGCAAGACGGATCGCCCTTCCGCCGGCACGGACGCCCTCGCCGGTGGCGCCGTGGGAATGCGGGTGAAGGACAAAACGTAGACAGCCGGGTTTGCGGCCGTCCTGGAAAGTGGCCGCGGAAGGTTCCTTACGAGCCAAAGCCCAGGCCAGGCTCTGGATGTCCGGAGCCGGAACGTTTCTCACGGCCAGTTTACGGCCAGCGCGTGGTCAACCCTGTAAACCATTGCAGTTGGCGCACTTACGCAGAATTTTAGCATTGCGGAAGCGGGCCGGCTTCTTTACATTGGCATCGTGCGGTACACGATGCGTCGAGCCAGCTAGTGCCCTTTTCACAAACCTTTTCGGACCTAATGTATTATTTGAAGTGCGTTTATCCCAGTGAAGGAAAGGAGGTCGCGGTACCATAGGCCGACGCCTTCAGGAAGCAGAAGGGCCCGCGGCGCCTGACGGCGCTGCTCCGATCCAGCATCCATCCATTTGCACGAGAAAAAGACATGTCGAATTCAAGTAGCTCCATCGCCAGCACGGCGGCTCAGCAGGCGTTCGTGACCGCGCTCGAAGGCAAGGTCAACAGTACCTTTTCCAGCCAGCTCGATGGCGAGTTCTCCGTGGTCGGCTACCCCGCCGGCTTCCACTGGGGCATCCAGTTCGGTCCCAACAACTTCTACAACCAGGCCGCTCTCAACGACCTGGACCTGCAGCTGGAGATGGCGAGCAACGGCGTGCTCGCCCTGGGCGGCTCCAACTTCTCGACGCTGTACATGCAGGTGCTCAACAACGTGACCTACGTGATCTCCGACGCGGACAACGCGGTGATCCAGCAGCAGTCCCAGGCCGCCGCGTCGCAGATCTCGTCCGTCATCACGGAGTGGGAGAACAACTTCGGCACCATCAGCTCCACGCAGATGGCCACGGCGGTGCCGCCCACCAAGCTCGGCTACATCGAAACGCAGGTGCAGACCCTCTGGGGCGGGGACATCAGCAAGATTCCCAGCTCGCTCGCCACCTTCGAGAACGCCTACCAGAGCTACCAGCTGGCCGCCGCGCAGATGAACACCATCATGCAGGCGTCGGCCGCGGCCAACACCAGGCTGGCGGCCGCCAAGGCGAATACCCAGAACCCGACGGCGTCGAACGGCGGGCTGCAGACGGGCGCCACCGCCTTCTACGTGGGGTACGTGGGGATGCCCGCCCAGACGGTGATCAACAGCGGGCTCCAGACGTCCACGAACCAGGTGTCGGTCAGCCTCAGCCTCAGCGACTTCAGCGGGTCCTCCAGCAACCTGTCGGTGAACGGAGGAGCGCAGGGAACCCTCGACGTCGCCGACATCTTCACCGTCTCGGTGGGAGGCTCGGCCTCGTTCGACCTGTCCAAGTACACCTCGTCGTCGTCGTCGGTCACCATGACGATCACCTACCCGGGCATCACCATCGTGCCGGCGGCACCCCTCAACCTGAACGGGGCCGGGCAGATGGGGTGGTACGACAACCTGATCCTGGCCGAGGCCGTGAACAACATGGGGAAGGGCAGGCAGGTCACGGGATACCAGGTGCAGGGCAGCCAGTTCCCCGCCAGCTTCTTCGGCCCGGGCGGGGGCTTCTCCCGCCTCAAGACGTACGTCATCAGCCAGATTCCCACCACCTCCATCACCTTCACGAACGCGGACAGCAGCCGGGTGCAGTCCGATTTCCATGAGCAGTCGTCGGTCTCGGTCGACCTGTTCGGCTTCATCCCGATCGGCGGCGGGTCGCAGAGCTACTCGGTGCAGAGCGTCGATGCCTCTTCGTCGTCCGGCTCGGTCACGGTCATGCTGGCGCCCGCGGTGCAGCAGGGCACCGTCCCCTCGAACCAGGCCACCGCGTTCGTGCTCGGCGGTGTGGCCTCGTACCCGCCGAACAACGGCTGATTCACGCCGCGGCCGGTGACCGGCGGCCCGCGTCGGGCCGACGATGTCGTACTCGCGCGCGGGCGACGCCCCAGCTCGCGCGTGAGGTACGGCGCCGTACGGCTTTCCGACGCGGCGGCACGGTGGCAAGCGGACCAAGGCGGTGCAGGGGGTGCTGGGCTCGTCCAGCACATATGGCGACAGGCCGCGCTGCGTACGCTGCAGCGCGGCCTGTTCCCGCTGACACTACTCGACACTTTCGCGGATGGAACGGCGCTGGACGGTGAAGCTGGCGGCGCCCACCGGCAGCCCACGCGACGACGAGGATCAGCCCAGCGCGAGCACCAGCGCGATGATCACCGCGATCGCGACGGCCAACGCGGCGAACATCCCCGCTCTCGGCTGGGAGGGGGAGGAGGCAGCGGCCTCAGGCCGGGGAATGGCGCCGCCGGCTTTTTCCACCATCACCTCGTAGAGCGGAAACAGGTCGGCCGCGGTGAACTCGGTCGTGTACCCGCCGCGCTCCAGGGGCTCACGAACGTCCGGCGCCTGTAGAATCCAGGCATCGAGCTCCTCCGGCGTGCCCGCCACCGTCCCGTTACGTACGGTGTGGGCGGCCATCTCGCGTGTAGCGGAGCGGACTTCGTCGGGAAAGTGGTACCGCGGCGGTCGCATGGATGATCTCTTCTCTCGGGTTCGCCCCGGCTGCGCGATGGTGGCCGGGTAATCCCGACAAGCAAGAACCCCACCGCCTAAGCGGCGGACTGCCCTCACGCCAACTCCCGCGCGACTGAGCGACGGCGGCGGGCGGACCGGCGGCGACGATGAGGCCGCCTTCCTTGCGGGTGCCGGGCCCAATGTCGATCACGACCAGCTTCTCCACACGGGTGCAGACTGGTGGTGGGGCTGTGCAGCACGTAGAACGAGTAGCCGCGCTGCGTACGCTGCAGCGCGGCCATGCTTCCCCCTGACACCCCTGAGCCGGCGAACTGCTAGCCGACGAACATCAGGTTCTCCGGCGGCTCCGTCATCCGGACGGTGTCCCCGGCTACCTGCACGATCGTATCGAAATGCGTGGCATGCGTGGTAGAAATGATCACGACGCTTTCCTTCTGCGCCGCGAGGAATTCCTTGAACCCCTGCACAGTGCCTCCGCCTTCCAGATAGCTGGCGAGGCGGCGGAACAGCTTGGGCAGGATCACGTGTTCGTCCGTGATCGATTGCAGACCCGCGACGGCGAACCCTGCGTTGGTCCGGTCGTCGGGCCAGAGGCCGCGATTCGCCTGCCGTGCGCCAGCGGCGATCGCGGTGAGCGCGGAACGAAGATCGGAGAACAACCCCTTGTAATACGTGGGATACGCCAGCCCTGAATCCAGCATCTGGGCGTTCACGCTCTGCTGCACACGCGCGACATCCAGGAAGACGCCTGCCCCATCGCTTTCCGGCGGGGTGCCCGTGAACGCGAATGCAACGGGGCGCCGGTTCTTCTCCACCTCGCGGGCGATGATGTAGCCAGGGGTTCCATCGTTCGCCTGGGCGATGGAGGTGCCCTGCGGATTCCACTGCACGCCCGTGATCCCCACCAGCGCCATCAGGTGATCCATCGCCTGTTTGGCGAAAGCAATGGGCTGGTGCACGTTTCCGTAGTGGGTCTCCAGCGTGTCGATGGCCTCCAACCGGAGCTGAACGTGGCCCCGCGCGTTGAGCTTTGCCGGGGGGCCACCCAGCAGCGCCCAGTTGGTGCTCACGTCCGCCTGGAAGCGAATCGAATCACCGTCGGGTGAATATCCCTTGACATAGAACTTGCCGCGGATCACGTGAAATGCCATGACACTGTCTCCAGGAGAGGGGAGGAGGCGAATGACGCTCAGTCCCCGATCTAGATGGACACCGTTTGGCGCTTTCCCGTGGATGGAAACCGTGCCGTATGGGCGATGCTGGCTTGCTGACGGAGGCTCGTTCCTATCCCGTTCGTTGCGCTAGCACCAGCGCGAGGTACGGGGCGGTGCGACTCGCGGGCGAGTGCGCCACGACCCCAGGCGGGCCGGCGGCGACCACGCGGCCGCCTTCCTCACCAGCGCCGGGGCCGATGTCGATCACCCAGTCGCTACCGGCGATCACGTGCATGTCGTGCTCCACCACCACGACCGTGTTGCCGGCGTCCACCAGCCCGTGCAACTGCGCCACCAGCTTCTCCACGTCGGAAGGGTGCAGGCCCGTCGTCGGCTCATCAAGCACGTAGAGCGAGTGGCCGCGCTGCGTACGCTGCAGCTCGGTGGCGAGCTTGATCCGCTGCGCCTCGCCGCCCGATAACTCCGTGGCGGGCTGACCCAGGCGCAGGTAGCCCAATCCCACCTCGCGCAGCACGTGCAGCGAGCGGCGCACGGCATCCTCGCCCGCGAAGAACTCGTAGGCAGCGTCCACCGTCATCCCCAGCACCTCGGCGATGCTGCGGCCCCGCAGACGGATCTCCAGCGTCTGCGCGTTGTAGCGTGCGCCGTGGCAGGTGGGGCACGGCGCGTAGACGCTGGGGAGAAAGAGCAGCTCCACCATCACGAACCCCTCGCCCTCGCACGTCTCGCAGCGCCCCTTGGCCACGTTGAACGAGAACCGGCCCGCGTCGTAGCGCCGCTTCTTTGCGTCCGGCGTGGCGGCGAACAGGCGGCGGACGTGGTCGAACAATCCCGTGTACGTCGCCAGGTTGCTGCGCGGCGTGCGCCCGATCGCCTTCTGGTCCACCTGCACCAGGCGGCGGATGCCCTCCATCCCGCCCGCGATCCGCCCGCCGACGGGTACGGAGGACGGCTGATCGGCATCGTCCTCCTCATCCGCCGCCGTGGGCAGCTCGTGGCCCAGGTGCGCGGCGACGAGCTCCACCAGCACCTGGCTCACCAGGCTGCTCTTGCCCGATCCGGAAACGCCGCTGACGCTGGTGAACACGCCCAGCGGAAAGCGCACATCCAGCTCGTGCAGGTTGTTGCGGGTGACGGCTTCCAGCGCCAGCCATCCCTTCGGCTCGCGAGGTGCGCGCGCGGGCGGCCGCGTGTCGCCAAAGAGGTGGCGGCGCGTCTGCGACTCCTCCACGTTCGCCAATCCTGCCGGAGGGCCGCTGTAGAGCACGCGCCCGCCCCCCTCGCCGGCCGCGGGGCCCACGTCCACGATCCAGTCGGCGTGGCGGATGACATCCATCTCGTGCTCCACCACGAAGAGCGAGTTGCCCGCGGCCAGCAGCCCGTCCAGCGCGCGGAGCAGCGCCTCGGTGTCTGCCGGGTGCAGGCCGGCGGAGGGCTCGTCCAGCACGTAGACCACGCCGAACAGGTTGGATCGCACCTGCGTGGCCAGCCGCAGCCGCTGCAGCTCGCCGGGGGAGAGCGTGGGCGTGCTGCGCTCGATGGACAGGTATCCCAAGCCAAGGTCCAGCAGCACCTCCAGCCGCGCCGCCAGGTCCTGGGCGATGCGCCGCGCCACCAGCGCCTTTTCGGGATGATCCGCATCCGCCGATCCCCCCGCCGTCCCTTGCGCGTACGGGCGGACGAGCGCGGCCAGGCGGGCCAGCGGCAGGCGCCCCAGCTCGGTGATGTCCATCCCCGCGAACGTCACCGACAGCGACGCCGGGTTCAGCCGTTTGCCGCCACACGCCGGGCAGTCGGTGCTGAGCATGTACTGCATCACCCGCCGCCGCATGGACGCGCTCTGCGTGTTGGCGAAGGTGTGCAGCACGTGCCGCCGCGCGCTGCTGAAGGTGCCCATGTAGTTGGGCTCCTCCCTGCGCTTGAGCGCCTTTCGGGTCTCCTCCGGCGTGTAGCCGGGGTAGACGGGGACGACGGGCTGCTCGTCGGTAAAGAGAATCCAGTCGCGCTGCTTCTGCGGCAGATCGCGCCAGGGGCGATCCACGTCGTAGCCTAGGGTGACGAGGATGTCGCGCTGGTTCTGCCCGCCCCACGCCTGCGGCCACGCGGCGACGGCGCGCTCGCGGATGGTGAGCGACGGGTCGGGCACCATGGACTGCTCGGTGACCGTGTAGATGCGGCCATGCCCGTGGCACTCGGGGCAGGCGCCCTCGGGGGTGTTGGGGGAGAACGCCTCGGCGTAGATGATGGGCTGGCCGGGCGGATAGTCGCCGGCGCGCGAGTACAGCATCCGCAGCAGGTTACTGAGCGTGGTGACGCTGCCGACCGACGAGCGCGTGGTGGGCGTGCCGCGCTGCTGCTGCAGGGCCACGGCGGGCGGGATGCCGTCGATCTCGTCGACGTCGGGGATGCCCATCTGGTGGAACAGCCGCCGCGCGTACGGCGCCACCGACTCCAGGTAGCGCCGCTGCGCCTCCGCGTACAGCGTGCCGAACGCGAGCGACGACTTGCCCGACCCCGACACGCCCGTGAACACCACCAGCGCGTCGCGGGGGATGTCGACGTCCACGTTCTTGAGGTTGTGCTCCCGCGCCCCCCGCACCCGCACGAACTCGTGCTGCCGCGCGCCCGCCGCTTCCGCCGTCCCGCCGTGCTTCCCTGCCTGCATGCGGTCAGGCTCGTGGCAGTGTCAGGGTGAAGGTGCTTCCCACGCCTGGGGTGCTCTCCGCCGTCAGGTCGCCTCCCATGCCGCGCGCCAGCTCGCGGCTGATCGCCAGCCCCAGCCCCACGCCCTCGTGCTGACGCGTGAGCCCCTGGTCCACCTGTACGAAGGGCTCGAAGATGCTCGCCAGCTTCTCGGCCGCGATCCCCACCCCGGTGTCGGCCACCGCGATCGCGACGTGAGCTTCGCGCTCGGCGCAGGTCACGCGCAGCTCGCCTCCGGTCTCGGTGAACTTCACCGCGTTCGTGAGCAGGTTGAGCAGCACCTGCTGAAGCTTGTCGGGGTCTGCCCGCGCCACGAGCCCGGGCGGGCATTCCCCGAGCGTAAGGGTGAGCCCGCGCGCCCGGGCCTGCGGGAGAACGAGTGCCTCCGCCCCCACGAGCGCGTCCGCCAGCGGCACCTGGGCCAAGTCGTAGCGCACGGCCCCCGCGTCCACCCGCGTGTAGTTGAGCACCTGGTTGATCAGCCCGAGCAGGTGCTTCTGGCTCGCCTGGATGCGCGCGAGGTCGGCCCGCTGCGCGTCGGTGATCGGGCCGCGGATGCCCAGCTCGAGCAGTTCGGCGTAGCCGCCGATGGCGTTGAGGGGCGTGCGCAGCTCGTGGCTCATCACCGCCAGGAACTCGCCCTTGGCGCGGTTCGCGGCCTCCGCGGCCGCCTGGGCGCGCTCGGCCGCCGCGCGCGCCTCGCGCTCGGAGGTCACGTCGGCGTTCGTGCCCACCCAGCGCACCACCCGTCCGCTGGCGTCCCGCAGCGGCACGACGCGCGTGAGGAAGGGGCGGAACTGCCCGTCGGCGCCGCGGAGCGGAAAGGTCATCTCGAACACCGCGCCGGTCGCGATGGAGGCCTGCCAGCGCGCGATCACGCCGGGGAGCGCCGCCGGATCGTGCACCGACTGCCATCCCCAGCCTTCCATCTGCTTGGGCGTGGTTCCCGTGTACTCGTACCAGCGCGCGTTGTACCAGTCGATGTAGCCGTCGGCCTGCGCCGTCCAGGCCAGCGTGGGGATCGCGTCCGCCAGCATACGGAACTGCACCTCGCTGGCCGCGAGCGCCGCCCGGGCGGCCTCGGCCTCGGCGCGGGCCCGTTCGCTCCGGGCGAGCAGCTCCTCGACCGCGCGCCGCGCTCCCACCTGCTCGGTGACCTCGACCGCCAGGTTCAGCACACCCACCACGCGTCCCTCCGCGTTGCGCACCGGCTCGAAGCGCAGGTCGAACCAGGTGTCCATCACGCCCGTGCCGTCGCGGTCGAAGCGCACCAGCGTCTCGGGCCCCACCCACGGCTCGCCGGTGGCGTACACCTGGTCGAACACCTCGTGGATGCCGCTGCCCGCCAACTCGGGAAACGCCGTGCGCGGCGTGAGGCCCGTGACGTCGCGCCCGCCGCCGCTGATCTGCTTGTACGCCTCGTTGACGAGCGTGAACCGGTGGTCCGGGCCCTCCGTCAGCGCGAGCGGCGCCGGCGTGTGCAGGACGACGGCCCGCAGCCGCTCGCGCTCGGTCGCGAGCTCCGCGACCAGGCGCGCGCGCTCGGCCGCCTCCTCACGCCCGCTGCCGTCTCCTTCGGTGGTGGTGCGTGGCACGTCTCCCCGCCGTCCGATTGGCTCTGGTCTGTGTCCCGCCGCCGGCACCTCCGGCTGGCTGCCTGGACCGCCGCCGCGACCCTATGGCATGCCCGGCCCGCTCGCGATGCGCACGAGGCGGGCCGCCGACGCTTACGGAACCCGCATCCCGAGCTGCCTTCCCGGCCCGGCTCGGGGCTTCGCTCCGATGACGGTCAGGGGGCGGAGAGGATGATCCGGAGTGCTCCACGGCTTACCTGGCCGGCGAGCTCTTCCGGGGAGTTGGAAAGGAGCACCAGCGTCAGGCCGCTGGCGGGAAGCACGTACACCCAGCCGTAGTGGTCCAGTCCAGTCTCCGCGCCGGAGTGGGTGACCAGAGGAACGCCGCTTCGTTCCGCGAGGAACCAGCCGTATCCGATGTCCGAGGCGTCGCCGGACCGGTCCACCTGCGTGCCCATGGCGCGGGCCGCCGACCCCGGCGAAACGATGCGCCCACCGCGCAGGGCACGGGTGAACGCCAGCAGGTCGTCCACGGTGCTGTACATCCCGGTGGCGCCGCGATACCCCCAGTTGGGCCGCGCGATCTCCGGCCGCGGCATGCTCCCAACCGGCGCGATGGAACTCGCGGGACCCGGCCAGAACCCGCTGTGCGCCATCCCCGCGGGGTTCAGCACCGATTGCTCCACGAACTCCTCGTAGGGGCGGCCCGACGCGATCTCCACGATCGCGGCCAGCAGCGTGAAGGCGTCGTTGCTGTAGGAGACCTCCGCACCCGGCCGCGTCTTCAGCGGAAGGGCAAGGATGGTCCGCACCGCTTCGCCGCGGTCGGTGATTCCCTCTGCGGCGTAGGCGTGGGGAAGCCCGGAACTGTGCGTGAGCAGGTGGTGGATGGTGATCTCCCGCTTGTCCGCGGGCACATCGCCCAGGAACCGCCCGATGGAATCGTTCGTCGAGAGCCGCCCTTCGTCCACGAGCTTGAGGATGGCGGACGCCGTGATGGGCTTGACCAGCGATCCGATCCAGAAGGCGTTCTCCGGAGTGATCGTCCCACCGGGTGAATAGCCCGCCCTCAGCACCGTCTCGCCCTCGCGCGCGACCAGCACCGCGCCAGAGAACCCGGAACGGGCCGCCGCCTGGAAATGTGCATCGAGCCTCGTCCGGAGGTCGGTGGCCGGCGCCGGTTCCACGCGGGACGCCACGTCCGCCGCGGGTGCCGAGCAGGCCGTGACCGCCAGCGCGCAGGCGAGGGTGATGAGGGAGAGACGCCGCATGCTTTCACTCCAGGAGGAAGCTCGAACCAAAGGACGCCCAAGATGCCGGGATTAGGCGTGGCGACAACCGGTGTGCACCAACTTCAGGTAGCGCCGCTGCGCCTCCGTGCACGGGGCTGCCGTACGCGAGCGACGACTTGCCCGACCGTTTCCCGCGTTGCCACCGTTGCCGCTGGCCAGCGCTCGTCCCCTGGTGCGTGCCTACGTGCCGCAGAAGGTCTGGGCCACCCGCTCGTGCGCCGCCGGAGGTTCCATGTAGTGCGCGTAGGCCGGCTGCGAGTCGTACGGCTTGGCCAGGACCGTCAGCAACTCCTCGAAGGGAGCGAAGTCGTCCCGGTCGACGGCCGCCCGGATCACTGCCTCTATGCGATGGTTGCGCGGGATGAAGGCGGGGTTCACGGCCAGCATGGCTTCGCGGCGCGCGGCGGCGTCGACCGGCTCCTCCCCCAGCCGCTGCCGCCACCGGGGCGCCCATGCGTCGTATGCGGCGGGGTCGTTGAAAAGGCTCCGCACCTCCGCATCTGCCGCCTCATCCGCCGCCGCCTCGCTCAGCCGGCGGAAGGTGAGTGTAAAGTCAGCGAGGTTCGCCGCCATCGCCGTCAGCAGATCCTCCGCGAGCGCGGCGTCACCTTCGCGTTCGGTGAAGAGGCCGAGCTTGCGCCGCAGGCCGCCCTGGTAGGCCCGCTCGAACGCCGGGCCGAATGCCTCCAGCGCCTGGATGGCATCCGCGGCCGCGGCGTCGGCATCGTCCCCCAGCAGCGGCAGAAGGCACTCCGCAAGCCTCGTCAGGTTCCACTGGGCGATCGCCGGCTGGTTGGCGTAGGCGTAGCGTCCGTACATGTCGATGGCGCTGAACGCCGCCTGGGGATTGTATTCGTCCAGGAAGGCGCACGGCCCGTAGTCGATGGTTTCGCCGGCGACCGACGTGTTGTCCGTGTTCATCACGCCATGGACGAAGCCCACCAGCAGCCACCGGGCGATGAGTTCGGCCTGCGCGCGGACCACCGCCTCGAGCAGCGCGAGGCGGGGGCGCTCGGCCTCGGCGGCGTGCGGATAGTGCCGCGCGATGACGTGGTCCGCCAGCGTGCGTACGCCCTCCACGTCGCCACGGCTGGCGAAGAACTGAAAGGTGCCCACCCGGATGTGGCTGGATGCCACCCGCGTCAGCACCGCGCCCGGAAGCATCGTCTCCCGGATCACCCGTTCCCCCGTGGTCACCGCGGCCAGTGCGCGGGTGGTGGGGATGCCCAGCGCCTGCATGGCCTCGCTGACCAGGTACTCGCGCAGCACCGGGCCCAGCGCCGCCCGTCCGTCGCCGCGGCGCGAGTAGGGGGTGGGGCCCGCGCCCTTGAGCTGCACGTCGCGCCGGGTGCCGCCCCGGTCGATGACCTCGCCCAGCAGGATGGCGCGGCCGTCGCCCAGCTGCGGAACGAAGCCGCCGAACTGGTGCCCGGCGTACGCGGTGGCGATGGGCGTGGCGGTGTCGGGAACGCGGTTCCCCGCCAGCACGGCCACGCCTTCGTCACTGGCGAGCCAGTCCGGGTCGATGCCCAGCTCCGTCGCTAGCGGCGCGTTCACCCGGATCAGCCGGGGTGCCTTCACCGGCGTGGGCGTGACCCGGGCGAAGAACCGGTCCGGGAGCCGCGCGTAGGCGCTGTCGAAAGCGGGTTGAGCCATGCGAGGAGCGTTGCGATTCGGGTGCCGGGCTCACACCGCTCGATTCCCATCGGACGGTGCGGAATGCCGGGTTCCCTCGCACAAGCCACGCCTAACGTGATGCACGGCGCGCGGTTCCGCCTCCTCGCCGTTCTATTCCCTATTTCCCAACGCGGAGTAGACCAGCTCCTGGAACGTCGCCTCCAGCGGAACGCGGCTTCCGGGGGAGAGCTGCGTCCAGACCATGGCGATCAGGTCGTTTTCCGGGTCCACCCAGAAATACGTTCCCAGGTACCCCGACCAGCGGAAGATGCCGACGGGTCCCGGCCGCGTCGCCCGCGCGGTGTCTACCTTGACGGCCACCCCCAGCCCGAAGCCGTACGTAGGGTCGCGCAGCACGCCGCTCGGCACTGGGGTCAGTTCCGGCGGCAGGGTGTTGTGGGTCATCAGCGCGACGGTCTCCGGCCGCAGGATGCGCGTTCCGCCAAAGACGCCGCCGTCCAGGAGCATCTGCGTGAACCGGAGCATGTCGTCGGGCGTGGAAAGCAGGCCGCCGCTCCCCCAGAAGAAGCGCGCCTCCGGCTCGAACATCGCCATGAGCCCGTCGCCGCGGACGGGCTGCAGCGTGCCGTCTGGGCCGGTGGTGTACACGGTCGCGAGGCGGTCCCGCATCTCCGGGCGGATGCGGAAGCCGGTGTCGCGCATGCCCAGCGGCCGAAAGAGCTGCTCATCCAGAAAGCGGTCGAGCGTCTGCCCCGAGGCGACCTCGATCACCCGTCCCGCGACGTCGAGGCCGGAGCCGTAGCTCCACTGCGTTCCCGGCGAAAAGAGCAGGGGAATGCGTGCGAGGCTGTCGGCGAACTCCTCGAGCGTGCGGCCCGCATCGTACAGCTTTGCCCGGCTGAAGATGGTATCGACGGGCCCGGGCGTCAGTCCGTAGGGCAGGCCGGAGGTATGGTTCAGGAGCTGGCGGATGGTGATCGGCGAGTCGGGCGCGCGGAGGATCGGGGCATCCGCCGTTCCCCCGGCGAACACCTTCACGTCCGCGAACGACGGGATGTACTTCGACACCGGATCATCGAGCCCCACCCTGCCCTGGTCCACGAGGCGGAGGACACCGACGGCGACCACCGGCTTGGTCATGGAGTAGATGCGGAAGATCGCGTCGGGGCGCATGGGCCTGTCGCGAGCCACGTCCATCCGGCCAAAAGTCCGCTCGTAGCGGATGCGGCCGTGGCGGGCGATCACGGCATAGATGCCGCTCACCTTCCCCGAGTCGACGAACGCCTGGAGAGCGGGGTCGATCCGGTCGAGCGCCGCCTGCGAGAAACCGAGCGTTTCGGCGCGCGCCATGGGGAGCGCGGGCGTTCTGCTCGCGGCGCAGGAGGCGAGCGCGCCCACGCACGCGATCACCACAGCCGTCCTCAGAAGCCGGTTGGCGATGCCTCGGCGCGAATTCGGTTCTTGTGTCACTCGTCGTGCGCCTCGACGCGGATGGCTTTCTGTTTCCCCCTACTCACCCCAACTCCTGCTCGAACTCATACCTGCCGCGGATGATCCGCCCGTCCGCCATGCCCCCCGTTCTTTCCTGCCTTCATCCACCCATTCGCCCATTGTGTTCTGGTCATGAGGAGTGCGAAAACCGGACAAGTGATTAGTCTTGCCGCCTGTCTACCTTCTGCCGAATCAACTCTGCCAGCTTCGCCGGTGTGAGTACTCGCAAATCCAAATATCCAACTGTGGACGGAAGACCAGGGATCTCAGTGTCATCAAAGCGGACAGGTAGAACGCGCTCCTGCCCAGTGCTGATCTGACTTGCCAGGGCGAATTGCTTCTCATGACGAGGCCAGGCTTTCGCCGCGTACGCTCTCGACAAGAAGAGCACGACGAACCGGGCGTCCGATCCGTAGACCTTGCCCAGGTGCTCGGCCAAGTCTTTGCCCCAGAGCTCGACCTCCTCAAAATGATCATAGAAGACAGTCACGCCCAAGTTCCGAAGTTCTTCCGCTACTTCCTCCACGTAGTCTCTGTTTTCTCCAGCGAAAGAGAGAGCTACATCATAGGTGCGTCTCGCTGTCTCTCGTGTTCTCGCCCTCTCTTCAGTTTGTTCTCGACGAGACGGTGCTGTTGGTTTCGGCGCTTGCTCTGGCGTTCTCACTTTGAACCCAAGCGAACTGAGATCGTCCGCCGTCTGCTCCAACTCACGTCGTCGCTGAGCAACACGGTTGCGGGCAGCCGCCTCCACCGAGGAGTTATACGCTTCAACCTGACTATTCACCCATGGAAGCCATTCCTTTACTCGGGCAAGTTCTTCCTCGAACGACCGCTTCGTGCTGGCAACGTCGCGATCTGGTTGTTGAACAGGGAAGCGCAGTTCTCCAGGCGCGATGACTGCTTGTGGCGGATTGAACGTGAATCGGCTGGGCAGGCACTGCAGCAGCTTTTTCTCTCCCCGAAAGGGGACGTGGTATGTTACCTCGATGCCATCAACGTAGGCCGGACGACTGCGGTCAAACACGGCGCGCCGAAAGTCTTGGCTAACATCTACTTTTACATCACGCGACGACACCGAGATGTCGTCCTCAACCAACTCAAGTGGGGCGACGACCAGTTCAGATGCGATGTCCGCGGCCAGCATCTCGTCTGACTCGGCTCCGAAACGGCGCTTATCGAGCTTAATAACTCGATCACTAACCGAGCGTAGCAGTTCCTCCAGCATAGCCCGAAGGTCGTACTTAGAAAAAAGGAGATCTGGTTCTCTCACGGTCAGGTAGAGTGAAGGTGAGTCGCTACTGAGGATCAGCGGCACGGCGAAGTCGCTCCGCTAATTTGCGCAACGCATCAGACCGACTTTCCAGTCCCTCAGCCAGTTGAATGAGGCTGTCTGTCCTTGGCGAGCGCGCGCCGATGATCCAGGCGTGCAACGCCGCGTAGCTCAACCCCGCATCGCGCGCGAGCTGAGCCTGCGAAATCCCGCTTTCCTCAACCACGCGCCGGATCAGCGCTTGGGAATCCTCTTCTGAGCTGTTCAGGGTGCACTCCTCCGCGTAACTAATAGACCTTGACGTGCTTCGTCAAGTAAATTAGGTTACACACAGACGCGAGTAGCGCTGTGCGAGCGCCCAAGGTAGGCGGAGGAACAGCAGAGGCGCAACGAAGCGCGGAGAATGATTGCCACGCTCAGGAGAAGAGGAAAAGCCATGAGAGAGACGAATGCCTCACCCGCGCGCCTGCTGGAGATGCTGTCGGACCGCTTCGGCGCTCTGGAAGCCGTCGCGTACTCCTCGATCAAGCTCTCCCGCTACGTCTCCGAGTGCGAGATGTCGATGGATCTGCTGGTCGCGGAGGCGGTGCTGGAGTTCGGCGACGACCTGCGCGAGGCGTGCAAGGCGATGGGAGGTGGATAAACACGCACGTCTTTCAGAGCTGGACGAGAGCGGGACAGCGCGGATGCGGTCCGCCCGAATGTGAACGCCCCATCGGCGCGTTTAGGGGAAGGCTATTGGAACGCTTCCGCGCCAGTAGCGTCGCGTACTCCTCGGCCCGAGCACTCCGCTACGTCTTCACCACGAGCTGGCGATGCTGGTCGCAGATCAGCTAGTGTTGAGATTTCAGACGATCTGCGGAATCAACAGCAACATCAGCGCGTGAGAGGATCCTCACCACGCGATCAATACCCAAAGCGGATAAAGTGACTACAGAAGGTACCGAGAACGTGGGGAGGGATGCCCTCGACCAAAACTTCGGCATTTACTCCCCTAATCGAGGTGCTCTGCTCTTGGGCCCACTCCCTAAATCGCATTACACTTAGCTCTGAACAATGGATCATAATCAGATATTTGCTATCAACTTGAGAAAGCACCATGAGAGTTGTGCTCCAGTGGTCTGAGCGGATTACACTCCACTGAACGTCCGTGCGGGCGGCCAATCCAGATGCCAATTCGATGATGTCATTCGTCGTGCCTGCTCGAGGGTATAGAAATACGTGGTTGCTGTCGGTCAGTTTCTCGACAGCGAGCGCCCGGATCTCGGCATCCGCGTGTGATTCCCTGTCATCTTGAGGAGGAGCCAGATCACTGAACACGTCGTGCAACGCGGCGGATATTGCTACGCGCCCACTGAGCAGTGGATGCGCAACCAGTTCTGGGATGGCGCCACCTTTCACTCTAACGATGAGTTCATCGGAAGTGGTTGCTGAATGGTTAGGAGCATAAGGTCGAATTATGATAACATGATCGGCATCTTCTTCGTATTCGCGGTCGATCGGAAGTTTCAGTAGGCGCTCAGGTAAGAATACATGAATGTAAAATATAGTCTGTGGTCCCATTTCTTCGAGGTAATGAAAACACCAAAGTAGAAGGTTCTTAGGATCTTCTTCGTCAAACGCACGATTAAGTAAGGGAAATTCATCTGGGACGTAATGGATCTGCGCTTCTCTCTCCAGGGCCCAGTCCCATGCTTCGTCGTGCGCTTCTGGAACAAGATTGAGAGCGAAGCTGAATCCATTTAGCTGGAGTTGTTTGCGCTCGCGTTCCAAGGCGTCGACGACACTCTGAATCTCCCGGCGGAAAACAATAGGATACTCATCACTTCCATACACCGTCAGGTTGCAGCACGCGTCTATCTCCTTCAGCAGAATAGCCCACGCATCCGCATATTCGACCGATCTTTCCGGAAAGGGGTGCGTCTCATGTTTGTCCCGTAATTTCTCCTCTATTTCCTTCAAGTAGGGCTCTTGTGCAAGGCGTTCTGAAATACGCTGAAACCGACGATTAGGGCTATCATTGGTCATTGCTGCCGCGACCGTGGCTGTACCGTGCGAAAGGAACTCGGGAAACACGTTCCAAATAGTGGTATTCAGTGCTGCTTCAGCCAACAACAAACCCACCGCACTTGGAGTAAGGATGCTAATAGCAGCATCATTTACTGCAGTCCGGAACGCTGCGCAGGCAGAGCGGTAGAAGTTGTTCATTCCACCGACGTAAGCCTCGGCAGCGTCCTGAGATATCGTTAGGCGAATCCACTCATATTGGCGAAAAGTTGCTGCACCCTCGTGAACGAAGAGACTTTCCCGTTCGGCGACATCCAGTAAGTCGCGAGCAATGCCGTTTAAATGTGGCGGAACGGCGGTGTGCTCGTGAGCAACGAAGTACAGGGTTTGCTGTACAAACCCGAACGTTGTGCTTCCAAAGAGATAGCGATGGGTGTTTTCGTGGATCACAGTTGACTCAAGCGTTGCCTCCTGTGACATCCCAGGAAGCATGATCTCAACCCGCCCGCCTGGTGAATACCGACCGCGCGTACGCCGCTGTTCCGCATCGTAGATCTTACCACGTATGGATTCCGGGATTTCAGGAAGGTCTCTCATCGTCCTTGCATGTTGGGGTTAGTAATCAAGCTGGGGGTCTGGGTACGCTGTTTTCGCAGAGAGTCGGCGATCTGTTGGGGGCATCTGAAGCAGGCGGCCACATCAAGGCATCCGCCGCGTCCCCCCATACCGCCGATGCGCGCGTCACTCAGGCCCGACTCACCTCGTAGTGGGCGCCGGCTCTTAGCCAAAGCTGCCTGCCGTCCCACAGCATCCGCTACCCAGGACCGTAACTCCGGCCGCTCCACCTTCGGACAGCAACATGGCGTGTGCGCGCCATGCGGCCAATCTATCATCCCCGATCCGCTCCGGCGACACGCCGATGTCGCGCCCGCCACCGAGCGCCGATACGGCCCGCTCGGGCGCGCGGGCGGCCGGTTGGGCGAACGACGCTTGAGCACGGCGCGGGGACACGCCACCGTTGGCGCACGTGGCCGTTCCGATCCCCGCACCCGTTGAGACCGATGATGAATTCTCTCAGCCGTCTTCTGATCCCCCTCCTGCTCACGCCCGCGCTGGCGTCCGCCGCCCCTGCGCAGGAGCGCCCCGAACTCGCAGGCAACTGGCTGGTGCGCGTGGCCGGCCCGCAGCCGTTGACGACCGTGCTGTCGCTGGACGACCGCGGCGGCGTGCTCACGCCCCGCGCCTTCTCTTGGCAGCAGATCGTCGTGCCCACCTCCGCCGTACGGACGGACTCGGGGCTCGTGGTCGCCATGACGGCGAGGGGAGTCGAGTCCGTGCTGGACGTGGCCGTGCGAGGCGATTCCCTGCGCGGCAGCTGGCGCGCCGCTGGCCAGGCGCCCCGCTCCGTGTCCGGCATGCGCCTGCCGCGAGAGACGCTGGCCCCGTTGCCCGGAACGGCGGTGTTCGACAGTGTTGTGGGGGTGCTGCAGCGGCACTTCTTCGATCCCGGGTACAACGGCGCCGACTGGACCCGCCTGGTAGCCGAGGCGCGCCCCCGCGTCGCTGCCGCCGGCTCCGACGGCGAGTCGTAGTCGGCGGAACCTGCCCCGTGGTCAGGGAGCGGTGGCGCCGACCACCAGGGGACGGGCCGCCGTGCGCAGGTCAGCCGACTCGTTGGTATCCACCAAACCGTAGACGGAATAGGTGCCGGGGGGTACCGGGCGCCCCGTGTTGTCGCGTAGATCCCAACGGTCGGTAAAGCGCATCGTGCCGCCGGGCGGCACAGTGCGCTCTATGAGCACCAGCGGGATCTCCTCAATGGCGTGCAGCCGGTTCCACACCACGCGGCCGCCGCGGCCGGTGACCACGAGGTCGAACGTCGTAGCGCTATCCCCCGTCCCCAGCGCGGCAGGCGCGCGCCCCACGTTGCGGACCACCAGCTCCAGCGGCACCGGCCGCCCCTGGACCACCGGCGGATTGTGGAGCTCCACCCGTAACGGCGCGGGTGGCGTCGCGGGCGCCCCGGCAACCGCGGCGATCTCCACCGCGGCCGCGGGCTCGTGGTCCTCCACCGCACCGCAGCTCAGGCAGGCAAGCGCCATCACTCCCCAGCAGCTCGGCGGGATACGCACTGTCATTGCAGGATCAGGTGGAGAGGCGGACCGCTCTGCCGGGGAGCGGCCCTCGAGGGCTCAGTAGGTACGCAGGTCTCCGGCCTGCGCTCCGGTGGCGTTCAGGTACGTGCGGATCTGGCTCATGGGGTTCATCCAGAAGCCACCATCCGCCTTGGCGTACACCATCCCCACCAGCAACACGCCCTGGTTGGCGCCGTACCAGCGCAGCACGGGTGCGCCGCTGTCGCCGTGATCCGCGCCGGCCTGAACCCAGGTGGCGCAAGAGTAGGTGCTCGTGTCGTAGCACACCTTCTTGGCGTACCCCGCCGTCCAGCCGGTGGTGGCGCCCACCTTTTCGAAAACGTAGTTGTACCGCGGCGCCCCCTCGCCGGTGATGCGGAACCAGGGCTCGGTCGTAGAGACCAGCGTATCGCCCTTTACCGCGTAACGGCCACGCGGGTGCGCTACGTACCCGAGGTACACGTTGGTTCCCGACACCGCGCGCCCCAGCGCCAAGTCCGCAATCCGTCGGCTCCAGGTGCGGCGGTACGAGTCTACGTACTCGCGCGCTACCTCGGCGTGGGACCAGCTGGGCTGGTAGAACGGCGAGTTGTCGTTGTACTCCTCCGTGAGCGTGCAATGCGAGTTGGTGGCGATGGCGGCCACCCCCTTGTAGATGGCGGCAAAGCCCAGCGTGCACGCGGACGGCTTGCCGTAATTGCGGATGCGCATGGCCCCCCCCAGCCCGGGGAACTTGGCTCCGAGCGAGTACGTGCCCGTATTCCCCGGCCGCACGATCGAGTAGCTGGGATCCCCCGGAGTGATGATGTAGGAGGGGTCGGTGGGCTCCACGGGGCATTCGGTGGTGCAGGGTTCCGGGTCGGGCGCCGGGCAGCTGGACGGATCGATCGCGCACGGGTCCGTTTCGCAACTGGCGGGATCGACGGTGCACGGATCGCAGCTTTCGCTCTGCACGGGGCAAATGACATCGGTGAGCGCGACCAGGATGGCGTCATCCGGAATCCCGAGGGATGCCGCCGTGCGCATTACGTGCGCGCGGACGGACTCGCCGCGCTTCCGGTCTACGCCCACCTCCAGGACGTTGTCCGGCTCGTTGAGCCCGTTGTAGACCACACCCGGCACCTTGAGCACAGGCTCGGTCAGTCGGTTGCGCCAGTCCGCCAGCTGCGTGAACTCGAACTTCGCCGCGTGCACGATGATCTGCGGGTTTGCGGCCGGCCCCTCGGCGGCGGCGCCCCTGGCCTCGCGGCGCGACTCCGCCAGATCCTGCGCCACGGCCGCACGCGCCAGCCCTTCGTTGGCCATGTCGCGCACATAAACGTGCAGGTTGCCGCCCTCGTCGAAGTAGAACCCGCCGAACCCGGGCACCTCGCGCGACAGCGCGGCAGATCGCGCCTCACTGGATCGGAAGCGCTCGTCCTGAATCACGCTGGTAGCGGGGTTGGCGCTCTGCAGCAGCGCCGTCGTTTCGGTGGGTACGGCTGCCATGGGCGTGTCTGCCTGGTCGCGGCAGGCACCGGCCAAGGGCAGGAGCAGCGCGAGCAGGTGCACGCTGCTGCGGCTTGCGATGGGGTGCATGTGCATGTCTTTCAGGGAGAGTGTAGATGATGGTGGGACGGAGTGCTGTGAGGACTGTGTGCTGCTCCTTTGCTGCCGACGTGGGCAGGGATGGGGAGGAACAAATGAGTTCTATGCCTCAGAGCATGAAATTGTTCCCGACATAAATCGCAGAACCCGCATGTGGTCGTATCCGACCCGCCCCGGGCAACGTGGCGCATGTCGGCGCGCGCGAGACCGCAGCACGTTCTCGCCGCAGCGTCCCACCCCGCACCTTCGACAGCGCCTGCCGAATGGGCGCTATGCGGCCAATCTGTCATCCCCGGTCCGCCCCACCCACCAGAGATGATTCCCCTGCCACCCGGCGCCGATACGGCCCGGTCGGGCGCGCGGGTGGCCGGTTGGGCGAACGACGCTTGAGCCCGGCGCGGGGACACGCCACCGTTGGCGCACGTGGCTGTTCCAATCCCCGCAACCGTTGCCATCGATGATACATTCTCTCAGCCGTTTTCTGATTCCCCTCCTGCTCACGCCCGCGCTGGCGTCCGCCGCCCCTGCGCAGGAGCGCCCCGAACTCGCAGGCAACTGGCTGGTGCGCGTGGCCGGTCCGCGGCCGTTGACGACCGTGCTGTCGCTGGACGAGCGCGGCGGTGTGCTCACTCCCCGCGCCTTCTCCTGGCAGCAGATCGTCGTGCCCACCTCCGCCACGCGGACGGACTCGGGGCTCGTGGCCGCCGTGGCGCTGAGGGGAGTCGAGTACGAGCTGGACGTAGCGGTGCGAGGCGATTCCCTCCGCGGCAGCTGGCGCGCCGCTGGCCAGGCGCCCCGCTCCGCGTCCGGCGTGCGGCTGCCGCGGGAGGCGCTGGCCCCGTTGACCGGGACGGCGGTGTTCGACAGTGTTGTGGGCGTGCTGCAACGGCACTTCTTCGATCCCGGGTACAACGGTGCCGACTGGGCGCGGCTGGTGGCCGAGGCACGCGCACGCGTCGCCGCCGCCGGCTCCGACGGCGAGGCGTACGCGGTCATCAGCGGGCTCCTTCGTGCGGTGGGTACCTCGCACCTGGGCTTCACCCCCGTCGTGCGCCTTGCGGCGCCGCCGTCGGCGAACACTGCGGCCCCGCCGGCCCCCGCCGCGCCCGTCCCGTCCGTGAGCTGGCAGGTGCTGTCGCCTTCGATGGGGTACCTGCGCATCGCGAGCTTCAGCCCGTCGGGCGCGGCGCTGATGCCCGAGGTGATGCGGATGGACAGCGCCTTCGCGGCGATGGCGGGGCTGCCGGCCATCGTCATCGACCTGCGCGGAAACGAGGGCGGCTCGGTAGACCTGGCCTACCGGCTGGGGCAGCACCTGAGCGCCAGGCCCGTGCCCGCAGGCTACTTCGTCGTTCGCCGCGGCTACGACAGCCGGGGCATGCGATCGGCGGCCGCGCTGGACCCGGCGACGATCCCTCCGCTGCCCAGCGACGGCTCCGTGAGCGGCGCCATGCTGACGGGCGCGGTGGATGCCGCCGGGGGCGCGGCCATGCTGTACATCGGCGGCGGCATCGCGCGGCCGTACACGGGGCGCATCGCCATCCTCACCGACCAGAATACCGGGAGCGCCGCGGAGGCCGTGGCCGCCATCCTCAAGGAATCGCGTGGAGCCGTCATCATCGGCGAGCGCACCGCGGGCGCCATGCTCTCGGCGGTGGACGTGACGGTGGCGCCCGGATGGCGGCTTCGGTATCCCGCGATGGACTTTCGCACCGCCGCCGGCGTCCGCGTAGAAGGGAATGGCGTGGCGGCGGACGTGCCCGTTCCCCCCGCAGACCGCGCCGCGCTGCTCCGCGCCGCTGCCCAGGCCCTGCGCGTTCCCGCACCCTGATCCGCATGACCGTGGCAATGACCACCGGCTCCGGCCGGCGCCGCTGGACGCTGTACGCGGTGGCGTGGCTCCCCATGCTCGCCGCGTACTTCGGCGCCATCATGGCCGCTGGCGGCCCCGTGGGCCCCATCTTCATGCTGGCGGTGAGCAACACCCTTCCGGCCGCACTGGTCGGGATCGGAGTGGTGCACGCGTGCGCGCGCATCCCGTGGGGCAGCCGCGGCCGCGTCGCGTTCTTCGGCATCCACGTTGGGCTGGCCATCGCCTATTCGCTGGCGTGGTGCGGCGGAATGCTGGCCGTGCGCACCCTCGTGGAGTCGCTGTGGATGGGGCGGCTGCAAGTCGCCACGCTCACCTTCGAGGAGCTTCGCTGGCAGTTGGGCGCGGGCGTGCTGCTGTACGTGACCATCGCGGCCGTGCGCTACGTGGCCGAGGTGGGCGATCGCCTCCGCCAGCAGGAGGCGCGCGCCGCCCGGGCCGAGGCGCTGCGGACGCGCGCGGAGATGCAGGCGCTGCGCGCGCAGATCAACCCGCACTTCCTGTTCAACACCCTGCATTCGCTGCTGGAGCTGGTGAGCGCGGGCGACGGACGGGCCGAGGAGGCCATCGAACGATTCGGCGCGCTGCTTCACCGCACCTGCGACGTTCGCCTGGACGCGGCCGACGACGTGCCGCTGGATGAGGAGATGCAGCTCGTCCGCGACTACCTGTGGATCGAGCAGCTTCGCCTGGGCGCGCGCCTGATCGCCGAGCTGGAGGTGGATGACGACACATTGCGGTGCACCGTGCCGGCGTTCGTGCTGCAGCCGCTGGTGGAGAACGCGGTGAAGCACGCGGCGTCCCTGCGCGTGGCGCCGACGTGCATCCGCGTCCGCGCGGCGCGGGACGGCGGCCGGCTGCAGCTGTCGGTGGAGGATGACGGGCCGGGCGCCATCCTCGAGCAGGTGGAGCGTGCGCCGGGCGCGGGGCTGCGGCTGGTGCGCGGCCGGTTGGAGGCGCGCTACGGAGACGGCGGGCAGATTCGGATCACCACCGCGCCCGGGGCCGGGTTCCGCGTCGATGTGGGGCTTCCCGCGGCCGCTCCCGCGTTGGCCGCGGCGGGGCAGGGGTGAGCGCGATGGCGCTGCGGACGGTGATCGCCGAGGACGAGCCGCTGGCCCGGCAGCGGCTGCGGCGCTTCATCGAGCGCGACCCGCGCCTGGAACTGGTGGGCGAGGCGGAGAGCGGGATGGCCGCGGTGGAGCTGATCGATCGGCTGGCCCCCGACCTGGTGTTCCTGGACGTGCAGATGCCGGAGTGCACTGGGCTGGAGGTGCTGGAGCGCGCCGCGCATCGCCCCGCGCCGGTGTTCACGACGGCGTACGCGGAGTATGCGTTGCGCGCCTTCGAGGTAGAGGCGTACGACTACCTGGTGAAGCCGTTCGGATGGACGCGCTTTCAGGCGGCGGTAGACCGGGTGGCGCGCCGCCTGTCCGCCTCGCCGTCGACGCCGGCCCCCGCGCCAGAGCCGTACCTGGACCGGCTGTTCGTGCGCAGGCGCGGCGAGATGGTGCCGGTGAGCATGCGCGACGTGCACCGCGTCGAGGGCGCGGGAGACTACGTGACGCTGTGCACCGACGCCGGCCAGGTGCTGGCCGACATCAGCCTGAACGAACTGGAGCGGCGGCTGGACCCGGCGTGCTTCCGGCGCGTGCACCGGGCGCACATCGTGAACCTGGACCACGTGTCCGCCATCCGCCCGTACGACGAGCGCCGCCTGTCCATCCGCTTCGCCGACGGCTCGGAAGTGGTGGCCAGCCGCGCGGGCTCGCAGACTCTGCGCGAAATGGTGCGCTGACGGGCCGGTCCGCGTCGCCCCCGCAAGCGCACGGAGCTCCGCGGGCCGTCGCGAAGCCTGGCTCGGGTGGAGAAACCCGGTTCAGGAGGATGTCTCGGCCCAGGGCCACGCGGGGGGCTTGGCGAGGCCGATGAAGATGACGACGCCGTCACCACCCGGGTTGCCCGTGTCGGGCGGAAAGTTCGTGCGGAAGCGCGGCTTCCAGTTGTTGACCACCCACACGTTCCCCGCCTGGTCGATCTGGCAGCTGGTGGCGCGCATCAGCGGGCTGTAGCACTCCGTTCCGTCCTTGTAGACCGGATCGCCATCGTGCAGCAGCACGGGCTGCCCGGCGCTCGGGAGCGTGTAGCCGGTGAGGGGAGAGATGGGGTCGCCAGCGTTCAGCCCCGCAGGACGCGTGGCGGGATTGGCGCCCGCCAGCCGGGTGAGCCCGGCGTACGTGTAATCGCTCTCCAGCCCCAGCGCGCCAAAGTTGCCCACCCATACCTGGTCGTCCCCGTCCACGCAAAGGCCCCACGGCGCGTCCATCCCGCCGACGCCCCTGTACGCGCCGGCCACCTCGCCCTCCGGGTTCAGCTGGTACACCGTGCTGTCGGCGCCCGAGGCGAGCCACGCATTCCCCAGCGAATCCGTCGCGATCACCTTGCACCCGGCGCCCACCGGAACGGCGTCCAGCGTCTGCGTCAGCGCGCCGTCCTCCAGGCGGTACCGCGTAACGCTCCCGGCGTCCACCTTGGGCCACCCCAGGCCGCCGCTGTTGGAAACCCACGCGCTGCCGTCCGGGCTCAAGGCGATGCCGAACGGCTCGTCGCCACTGGGCAGCGAAACCGCCTTCTGCGGGTCGCCACCCGGAAACACCACCACGTCGCCGCTCCCGAAGCTGGCCATCCAGATGTTCCCCTCCGCGTCCGCCACGGTGGCCTGCGGGCGCTCCAGGCCGCCGCCGCCGTAGCCCGCGTCCCCCGACAGCGGCGTGCCGTCGGGACCAAAGGCAGACACGGTGCCGTTCACGGGGTACTGCGTGTCGGGATCGCCCCATCCAAAGTTGCCCACCCACACGTTACCGTCCGGCGCGATGGTGATGCCCCAGCCGGGCCCGATCAGTCCGCCGCCGGAAACCGGCGACTTGGCCGTCCCGTCCCGGCCGTCCGCCGGCGTTCCGTCCGGCTTGAGCACGATGATGAAGTTTCCCGAGTTGGGTGTGCCCTGCACCACGTTGTTGGCGATCCAGGCGTAGCCATTCCGGTCGAATGCCACGTTGGCCGGCCCGCCGAACATCCGCTCGTCATCCCCGGAATCGTTCACCTTCACGGCCAGCGTCCACGCATCCGGCGCGCTGAACAGCGGTGGCGAATACACCGTGGGCACCCCCTGCGACTGGTTGAACAGCGCGCCCGCGTTGTTCGCGGGATGCTGGGCGATGCTCGCCAGCGCCTGGAAGGTGTTGCCGGGCCGGGCGCCGCCGCCGGGCGTGGCGAGCTCCATCAGCCGGTCTTCCGCGCCGGGCACGCCGCGCACGCACGCCGCCACCAGGTTCGCCAGCGAGCGGGTGGAGCGCAGCGCGTTGGTCTGGTCGGCGTTGGGCGGGGACAGCAGCACCCGCGACGACGCGCCCGTCCGCGGATCGACCAGGTTGTCGTTCATCATCGCGGCAATGCGCAGCCCGAACGCACTTCCCGCGATCGAGGTCCCGTCCGTGAACTGCGCCATGCTGAACGCCGCGGCCACGGTGGTGAGTTCGTTGATCACGGCCTCGTCCCCGGTCCGCGGCCCCACGATGGTCGCCAGGACGGCCCCCTCCCGAACGGCCGTCGCGTACAGGATGCTCTCCGCCCCGTCGTCCTCGAGCGGGATGGAGAAGCTGCCGTCCGCGCCCGTCGTGGCGCTCCCCAGGCGGGTGGGGGCGCCCGGGGTGGCCCGGTACAGCGTGACGGTGTAGCCCGGCAGGGGCGCGACGGCGCCCGTGCCGCCCGACTGGACGGTTCCCGCGAAGTTCGGATTGGCCATGGGGAGTGGATCCCGGAGGGTGGAAGCGGAGGCAATCAAGCCGGCTGGCTCAACAATCGTCGCGAATGAATGGCGTCGCGCCATATGTAGGGCAAGCGCCATCACGCGCACCCGACGCGATGTCCAGCCGTGCGACGAGTTCCGGAACCGTGGCGCGCGCCCGCTCCACCGCCGCATTCATCGGGTCGTCACCGCTCAGGCCGGCTGATCCGCGCGGCTCTGGGCGCCGCCGCCGGGAAGCCGGCTGCCTGGTACGCCACGCGGCCCCCGACGATGGTCAGCACGCTCACCGTACGGGGGAGCGCCTCGGCGGGGACCGTGAAGATGTCCTGGGACAGGACGGCCAGGTCCGCGAGCATTCCCGGCGCGAGCCTGCCCTTGTCGCGTTCGGCGAATTCCGCGTACGCCGCGCCCAGCGTGTACATGGTCACCGCCTGCTCGCGCGAGAGCGCCTCCCCGGCGTCGGACGGCGACGTGGCGACCATCAGGTTGTGGAAGGGGCTGGCCACCCCGTCCGATCCGTAGGCCAGCGGAATGCCGGCCGCGCGCCACGTGGCCAGCGGCGCGCCCGCCCGTGGCTGGGCGATGATGATCCCCAGCCGCCGGGCGCGGTCTACCTGCGTGCCCACGATCCCGCGCCCGTGCTCGAGGCGCACCCGCCGCGCCCGCCACGCCGAAGCCGGCGCGAGCGCCTCCATTTGCGCCAGCACCAGCTTGGTCGCGCTGTCGCCCACCACGTGCAGGTGAAGCTGCGGCGCGCCGGGCCGGAGCGCTTCGGCAAGGATGGAGCGCACGGTATCCAGCGGAAAGTTCAGGCGGCCGTGCCACCCGGGACGGCCCGGATACGGCGTGCGGCTCAGCGCCAGTTCTTCGAGGGGCGTGCCGTCGATCACCCACTTGCGCCCGGATACCGTCACCCTCGGCCCAGGGTGCGGGTCGGCCGCGTCCCACTCCCGCTCCAGGCGGCCGGTGGCCGAGGGAATGGGCCAGCGGATGAGCCGCACCCGGATGGGAAGCGCCGCCGCGCGGAACACCCGCACCGTCTGGGCGGGCTCGGCGTTGCTCGCCATGTTCTGCACGGTGGTGACGCCCATCCGCAGCGACTCGTCCGCGAAGCGGCGCAGGCTGGACACCAGCGCGGTGTCGGGGAGGAACGAGTACAGCCGGCGGAGCGCGCCGTACTCGGCGTACTCGTCCATGCGTCCCGTAAGGCGCCCCTCGGCGTCGCGCTCGTACCAGCCCCCCGGCGGATCGGGCGCGTCGTCCGCGATTTCCAGCATGCGCAGCGCCGGTCCGTTGGCCACGGCACCGTGCCCCCACCACGTCCACAGCAGCACCGGGTGATGCGGCGCCGCGGAATCCAGCGCGGCCCGGCGCGCGGCCGGGTCGTTCAGCATCCGCAGGCCGATGGTGGTCTGGATCCACGTTCCCCGCGGCGTGCGCGCAGCGAGCGCGCGGATGGAGTCGAGCACCGGCGCGAGCTCGGGATTCGGCGTGGGCGAGGGGCCGGTGCGGAACGCGCCGGGCAGTGCCACGTCGGGCACGTGCTCGTGCGCGTCGTTGATGCCGGGGATGACCACGCGTCCGCCCAGCGCAATGCGGCGCGTGCCTGGGCCGGCGAGCCGCTCCACCTGCTCGCTGGTGCCCACCGCCACGATGCGCTCGCCGCGGATGGCGAGCGCCTGGGCCCACGGGCGCGTGGAATCGGCGGTGAAGACCCTTCCTCCGGTCAGAATGAGGTCCGGCGCTGCCGCACCGCACTGCGCTGCGGCGGGGATCGAAATAGCGGCGGAGAGCGCCAGGCACGCGGTGCTGCGGGAGAGGGTCAAGGAAGTCTCCGGTAAGGCGGACGGGGTCTCGGTGCTGTGCCCCCGGGACGAGTGCGCGAGATCGTGCCTCAGGGCCGGAATAGCGCCGCGTGCCCAAAGGCTTCGCCGGTGTCGCCGTGCGGCCAGCGCTCACGGCGGAAGCTCACGCCCAGGCTGCCGTCCCGCGATCGGAACGACTCGTCCCACGACAGGCGCCCGGTGGCGGGATCCACCCGCGCCATGAGCATGCGCTCCTCGCCCCGGGTCTCCGCGCCCACGATCAGCCGCTGCGAGCCCGGGTCCTTCGCCAGCCAGTGCGGCCTGAAGAGGGTATCCGCCACCAGCCGCGAAACCTCCACGGGGCGTGCGGGGTCCCGCACGTCCAGGGTCACCAGCATGTTCATCCGGCCCACCGGCATCACCCAGTAGGGGCCGACCACGACCGGAATGCCGCAGGCGGCCCTGCGGTCCGCCGGCACGCCGGTGACCTCGACCGTGTAGACGCTCCGGAGCCGCGGCGCGTCCGTGCCGATGCCCGTCAGGTGATACAGGCCGCACCCGAACGCGTTCAGCAGCACGCTCCCGTCTGGCATCGCCCGCGGCTCGAAGGGCAGCTCGTGCCCGTTCTGCAGCACGCTACCGTCCTGTCGCCGGGCGGGGGGCACGGCCAGCGTGTGGAGCAGCGCGAGGTCCGAGAGCCGCCAGACCTGCACCACGTCGGCGCTGCTGTGCTCCATCATCCCGGCGCTGGTGGTGACCAGCCGGTCCGCTTCGGGGAGCACCGCAAAGGCGTAGGGGCGGATGGGAATGGTCCAGGCCGGGTCCGCCGCGCTGGCGGTGCGGAGCGGGCGGCCCTCCGGGTCGAGTTCCGCGATTCCGCCGTGCCCGCCCGGCATGGTGGTGTCGCCCGGCTCCGGACTGGGACCCTCGCTGCGCAGGTAGCCCACGAGCACGTTGCCGTTGGGCAGCCGGTAGAAGTCGTGCGGGTAGCGCAGCGGCGCCGGCGGCGGCAGCGAGCGGGCCAGCCGCGGCCGCTCCGCCTGCCGGGTGTCGAAGAGCAGGATCTGCTCGTGGTGGTGCGCGTTGGCGAACAGCAGCCGGTGGGATCCAGGAAGCTCGTACTCCAGGTGGTGCGGCATGGAACCCGTCAGCCCCACGGGCTCGGTGGCGATCACCTGGGCGTAGGTGGCGCTGCCGGGCTGAACGTCGACCACCGCCAGGAAGTCCTGGTGCTTCTCGTCGGTGTCGCCGGCCCACACGTACAGGTAGCGGGCGGGCGCGGATTCGGGGGCGGGCTGGCCTGCCTGCGCGGCGTGTGTACAGCCGGCCGCGCACAGCAGCAGGGGGAGCAGGACTTTCATGCGAGTGGTTCCTGCTGCGGGAGGAGGGGACCGCCGGCGAGACAGGTAGTATACGGGTGCGGCACTCGCCTCACCACAATGGCGCGCTGATCGTGCGCCCGGTGGGCTACTTTTGCGGGGCGGACAACGTGAACTCGTTCGACGTGCGCTCCTCCTGCGGTAGCGGGGTGGCGAGCGGGGGAACGTCGCCGTGATGGGACACCCCGTGCCAGACCAGGCGGTACGTGCCGTCGATATCATCCACTCTGAACTCCGGATACATGTCCGGCGCCGCTAGCACCTGAACCGTGTCCATGCGTTCTCCGCCCGGTGGCACGACCACGGGCAGGCTCCGGCAGGCGGGCGAAGCCCCGGTCCAGACCGAGGACCACGTATCGCCAATCCGCTTCTCGAGAGATGGGACGATGATCTCGTTGCAGTTGGTAAAATAGACCGAGTCGCCGGTCGTGTTGCGATAGACGTACGGAATGTGGATCTCGATCCCATCGCCGACGCGTCTGGCGTTGTAATGGAGCCGGGAGGTGCGAAAGCCTGGCATGGTTGCGCCGCGGTAGTCGGCCGGGGCGCCGCCGGAGTCGCGCGGGGCCTCGGAGGAGGAGCAGGCGCCCGCGGCGGCAACGGCCGCGAGAAGCACCCGGCGAAGAGTCCGATTCATCAGCGGCACCTCATAAAGTACCGTCCTTCCATCCGATTCGCCCTCCCCTGGCGTTGCGTCGGTAGACAGGGCCCGTCTACTTATCTGCCCTACGCTTGTTCGCCAGCCTCGTTCATCTGCTCCCGAAGCGCAAGCAGCCGTACGGCGAGGTGCTGCAACTGATTCGCGCGTCGCATCAGTCCATTCGCGAGTTGCTCAACGCTTTCGGATTGCGGAGTGCGCGCCCCTACTACCCAAGCTTCGAGCGCAGCGCGGCTCAGTTCCGCGTCACGCGCGAGCAAGGTACGCGGAAGCTCGCTCTCCTGGATTACTTCCCGAACGACCTTCTGGATTCGCTCCGGGCTGGCCACACGCGTCTCCCTTTGATGCGTAGAGCAGGGTAGTTGACAATCATCCGCTTACACATTACATATACACCCTAAGCCGAAGGGCAGCCGCTCACCCCGCCAAGAGTTCGCGACTGCCCTTAGAATCCACCCGCCGCGAGGCAGCTGGGATGTCTACACGATAGGCATCCTCCGCCGGAGGCGCAAGCAACGAGGAGGATGCAATGAACACGACGGGAGCCTCACCCGCGCGGCTGCTGGAGATGCTGTCAGACCGCTTCGGCGCGTTCGAGGCAATCGCCTACTCCACGATCAAGCTCGCGCGGCACGTGTCGTCGGACGAGCTATCGATGGATGTGCTGGTGGCGGAGGCTGTGCTGGAGTTCGCGGATGACCTACGGAACGCGGTCGGGGCGGTGAGTAACTCGACACCCCGCTAAGGGTAACGGCGTTGGTCGGCGGCGAGCTACTTAGGCCGGCGGATTTTGTACCCTAGTGCATTTACTTGGTCCTCAGTGTGCGCCACCACTTGCCTTCGCTCGGCCACGCTTCTACGGGCGGTGTCCGCTAACGATCCGTTGAAGGCGACGACCTGCTGATTCACCCTCGAAGTCCACTCCTTAGCACGGGCGAACTCGTCCTCGAACGTCGGCTTCAGGTTCGCAATGTCCCGTCCCGGTTGTGCATAGCTGAAGGCGAGTTCGTTTTTTCCGACGACTGCATGGGGCGCGCGCATTGAGTAAGGATTCGGTCGGCACGAAAACAGTTTCTTCTCGCCGGTGAACGGGACATGGAACGTGACTCGGATCCCGTCAACGTACGCTGGTTTGTTACGGTCATAAACAGCGCGGCGGAAATCCTGACTTACGTCGACCTTATCCTCCCTGTGCGAGACGGAGATTCCCTCCTCGTCCAGGTGGATGGGCTCAATGGTCAACTCCCTTACTATCCGGTCAGCCAGTTCGTCGTCCGAGGATGCCGAAAAATGAGAATTGCTCAACCGCAGCACACGGTCGTGCACCTCGCGCATCTGACTGCGGAGCACGTCGTCAAGATCGTACGTCGAGAAAAGCACATCAGAGTTGCTCATCCGTATTTCTCCACCAAGGTGGGGTCTCCCCATCGGCTATCGTGAGCGTGTAAATGCCCACTGCCGAAAGATAACCGAATCCGTGGGGACGCTCAAGATTGCCTCGACGCGATTACCTCGCAACGTCGGCTGCTCAATCGGGGTACGGGGTAAAGCCCAGCGGGAGACCTTCCGGCGAAGACTCTGGAAGGCCGGCCAACCTCGCTACATGATTATGATAGTCGAAGAGCCATTGGATTTTTTCCAGCACCGTTCCTTGCTGCAGTCCAACAGTCTTGGCGTAGTCCCGGATCAGAGTCTCGTGTGCGGGAATAAAGGCGTTACTAACGTAGTTCAGGAATATCTCACCGTCACGGTCACGGAGTAGAAGTTCCGATAGTGTCCCCCGTTGCGCGTCTCCCGTATCGGGGTCATTCCAGAAGTAATCAAGCGTATTACTATCTATAAGAATTCGAGGGAACCGGGCCCGTTTGCTTTCGAGCAGGTACGCTCCGATTAACGATGATGAAAAAAGAACACGTTCATCCTCATAATGCTTCCCGAACGCAATTCCGCCGCGCAGTAGTACGCAGCGCTCAAGAAAAAGCCGTTGGAGGTTAGCGCAACTTTGGATCAACGCTAGAATCGCATCGGGATTGAGTGAGGCTGAGATGATAATCGAATCTGAGAACACGCGCAGTTCCACCCCGGAGCCGGCGAACGTCTGGTGTACTGCGTCTGTCACCTCCAAGATCTTCGGGAGATGGACGGGCACAGCGGCACGGCTGTCGCGTTCTACCATCGCGCCAAATCCGAGGATGTCTAAAAACGCGGTGACAGCGTAGTGCATCTCAGCCACGGATCATGCTCCGGCAAGAGTGTCGTCGACATAAGCCGCCAGCCGAAAGAAGCGGTCGCGGAATCTCTCAATCTCCTCCTTTCGGTCATCCCATACTTTGCCTTGCCATTCAGTCTCTTCCTTTGTCAAACGCCACACGGGCTTTGCAAACGTAAGCATCATTGGGCCTAGGCTCGCGAAGTCCGGAATCTCTGAAGCAGTCGGATTGGAGAGGCATGCGCCGGCAATAACATCCTGAGTGCCCGTAGCTGCGATAAGCTTCGGAACAAGCTCCTCCCGAACGCGCTGCGGAATTCGGTCCATCCAAACACGGAAACCAGGCTTTGGTTTTCCGGCATGTCGCTGAAACCGCTGAACGACCAAGCCCAGCAGTTGAGGCTGGCCTTCGGATACATTCAACTTCAACTTCCGAAAGTCATCGACAATCATCCGGTGCTCCGTAATCCACTTGCGCAGAATTTCTGACAAGGACCCGATGGCCTGGAAGTTAAAACGATCGGGTGCGACAGGGACTAAGTAAGCATCACATGACAAGAAGAAGCTGCGCGTGAGCGCGCCCGCGCTCGGACCGACATCAACAAGGATGTAGTCGAGTTCATGGAGGTCTCCTAATCGGCGAAGCATGTCATGGATTGCAACGTAGCTTCGGCGCTGATGTAAGTCGCTTGTCAACCTTTGACTGTGCGCATAAGATAATTTGTCTTCGGCTTCGTTAAGGCTAATGTCGCCGCGCAGTAAAAACACAGGAAAGTTCTCATCGGCGGTTGCCAAAACAATGGCGTTAACGTCAACGTCAGGACGTTCTCCGGTGAGCCGGGGGTTGAGCGCATCAGTGATGGTACTGCCCGGAAGCTCCGTATGTGCACCAATGCCTTCTTTGGCGTCCAGTTCCTCGATAACACGCGAAAGAACCAACTCCGTGAGATTGCATTGGGGGTCAGCATCCACGACTAGTACGCGTCTTCCTCGTGCCTCTGCGAGAGCATGAGCTAGATTAAACGTCGTGGTCGTTTTGGAGACGCCACCTTTGTGGTTGTAGAGCGTGATGATCTTCGTCATTTGGTGCCCTCAATGAGAAGTGGCGGCTCAGTCCGGCGGCTAGCATAGCGCGCGCTCGGCGAGAACGCAACGCAGATGCAGTGATCCGGCGGCCCTGCCTAGGCTATGTGCTATTCATTCGCCCGGCCATCGCCAGGAGCTCCGGCGTGGACACCGACCGCCGGCCGTCGCAGAAGTCGGCGATCTGGTGGCGGCAGCTGAAGCCGGGGGCGACGACCAGGTCATTGGCCGAGGTGCCGCGGACGGCCGGGAAGAGCACGCGCTCGCCACAGGCCTTGCTCACGTCGTAGTGGCCTTCCTCGTAGCCGAACGAGCCCGCCATCCCGCAGCATCCGCTGTCCAGGATCTCGAACTCCAGCCCCTCCACCCGGCTCAGCACCTGGCGCGTGGGCTCCATGCCGACGAGCGCCTTCTGGTGGCAGTGGCCGTGGACCACGGCGCGCGCGTCCAGCCGGCCCGGCTTCCAGTCCGGCAGGCTGGCCAGGAACTCCTCCAGCGTCACCGACGCCGCGGCCAGCGACTTGGTCCGCGGGTCGCGCACCAGGTCGGGGAGCTCGTCGCGCAGGGTGAGGATGCAGCTGGGCTCCACGCCCACGATCCACGCGCCGGCCTCCACCTCCGGCGCCAGCGTGTTCAGCAGCGTCGCCTGCAGGTCGCGCGCGTGGTCCAGCAGCCCCTTGCTCACCGCCGCGCGCCCGCAGCACACCTGCTGCTTCGGCAGCTGCACGTTGAAGCCGGCGCGCTCCAGCACCGTCACGGTGGCCTTCAGCGGCTCGGTGCCGAAGAAGCCGTTGAAGGTGTCGTCGAACAGGATCACCCTCGGGCGATCGGCCGCGGCGGGCTGGGGGCGGCGCTTGAACCAGCGGCGGAACGGCTCCGGCGCGAAGGTGGGCATGTCGCGGCGCGGGTCGATGCCGCCCATCCGCTTGATCATCCCCGACAGCACCTTGTTGCCGAAGTTGGCGAACCCTGGCGCGATGGACGCCGCGCGCGCCACGTCGTGGATGCGCCCGAAGAACTGCGCCTTGCGGTCCACCCCGTGCTCGCGGTGGTGCTGGGCCAGGAACTCGGCCTTGTAGCGCGCCATGTCAACGCCCACGGGGCACTCCGTCTTGCACCCCTTGCACTGCAGGCACAGGTCCAGCGACTCCAGCACCTCCTTGCTGCGCATTCCCGGCAGGCTGCCCGTCATCGCCTCGCGCAGCGCGTTCGCCCGGCCGCGGGTGCTGTGCTGCTCCTCCAGCGTCACCATGAACGACGGGCACATGGTCCCCGCGTCCAGCTTGCGGCAGACGCCCATGCCGTTGCACTTCTCCACCGCCACGGCGTAGTCGCCGCCGTCCTCGGAGTAGTCGAACCACGTCTGCGGGGGATGCGCGCGATACGCCTCGCCGAAGCGCAGGTTCTCGCTCATCCGCTGCACGGGCGGCACGATCTTCCCCGGGTTCATGCGGTCTTCCGGGTCCCACGCGCGCTTCACCTGCCGATGCAGCTCCATGATCTCCGGCCCGAACATGATGGGCAGGAACTCGCTGCGCGCCAGCCCGTCGCCGTGCTCGCCGGAAAGCGATCCACCGAACTCCACCACGAGTTCCGCCACCTGGTGCGCGATGGACTGCATCCGCCCGACGTCCTCGCCCCGCTTGAGGTTCAGGTCCACGCGGATGTGAAGGCACCCCTGCCCGGCGTGCCCGAAGAAGCCCAGCGTGGTGCCGTTGCGCGCGACGATCTCCTCGAAGCGCCGCGTGTAGGCGCCCAGCTTTTCGGGCGCGATGCCGGTGTCCTCGACGAACTCCTGCGGCTTGATGTCGCGATGCGCCGTGGTGCGATACAGCAGCCCCGTCGCGGCCTGGCGCAGCGCCCACGCGGCCGTCTGCTCCCGCGCGGAAAGGTAGACGGCCGGCGTGGGCCTGCCCGGCAGCCCCGGCGCGCGCCGCGCGAAGTCGTGGGCCAGCTCCGCCACCTCGTCCGCCGTCTCCCCGCTGAACTCGCAGAACAGCACGCCCAGCGCGTCTGGCGATGCCATCAGCGCCGTGGAGCGGAAGTCCAGCAGCTCGCGCGCGCCCTGCATCACCCGCGAATCCACGATCTCCAGCGCGGAAAGGCCGGCCTCGTCCAGGATGTGCGGCGTGGCGTCGAAAGACGTGAACCGCTCGCGAAAGCTCAGCAGCACCAGCGCGCGATGCGGGGGCACGGGCACCAGCCCCAGCTCCGCCTCCACGACGGTGGCCAGCGTTCCCTCGGACCCGACGACAAGGTGCGCCAGGTTCAGCTCCGGCGCCTCGAGCATGGCGTCGAAGTTGTAGCCCGACACGCGCCGCGGCACCTTGGGATACCGCGAAAGGATGCGCTCGCGCTCCGGCTCCAGCAGCCCCAGGACCTTTCGCGCCAACTCGCCCTCCACGCCCGCCATCCCCTCGACGCTGTCGCGCCCCACGGGCCCGAAGTGCGCGGCGCCGGCGTCGTGAAGCACGCAGTCCAGCGAGTGGACGTGGTCGCCCGTCTTACCATAGACGAGGGACCGCGCGCCGCACGAGTTGTTGCCGATCATCCCGCCCAGGCAGCACTGGCGGATGGTGGCCGGGTCCGGCCCGAAGGTGAGCCCGTGCGGCGCCGCGGCGCGGTTCAGCCGATCCAGCCGCACGCCGGGCTGCACGCGCGCACGCCGGCGGTCGGGGTCGATGTCGATCACGCGGTTCATGAACTTGCCGAAATCCAGCACCAGGGCGGGCCCCACGGTCTGCCCGGCGAGCGCCGTCCCGCCACCGCGCGGAAGCACGGGCACACGGTTTTCCGCCGCCAGCCGCACCGCGTTCTGCACGTCCTGCGCGTCGCGGGGCACCACGACGCCCACGGGGAGGATCTGGTAGAGCGAGGCGTCGGTGCTGTAGAGCAGGCGCGACTTGGCGTCGAAGCGAACCTCGCCGCGGATGCGCTCCTTGAGGGCGCGCTCCAGGCGGGCTCCCTTTGCGTCGGGCTGAATGACGAGCATCAGGACTGGGCTGTGTGGATGACGGCTGGCCGGCGATGGATCGCGGTGCATGCTGCGGGATGCGTGCCGGGCGCCCCACCCCGGCCCCTCCCCGCACGGTACTGCTGTGCGGAGAGGGGAGAACGTCGGTTCCGGTGAGGTTCGACTGACTGCCGGTGCATGCCGCGGCAGCCCCCTCTCCCCGGCCCTCTCCCCCGCTTCGCAGGGGAAAGGGAGAATTCGATCGCGCTTCGGCCGAGTCACGCGCGAAACCCTGGACAGACGCGAAACCGGCCGAGTCACGCGCGAAACCCTGGACAGACGCGAAACCGCCCGAGTCACGCGCGAAATCCTGTCATCCTGAGGCCCAGGCGCGCCAAACTTGCCCGCAGCACAGGCTTCGCGGGCCGAAGGATCTAACCGCGGACACCTTTCAGCCTGGGCGCGGCAGCGGGCACGTCAGTGTGGGACCCGGACCCTGCACGGGCGGTTGAAACCGCTGCAACAAACACACGAAGTCCGCCTGCGCGGACTGACTTGCCTGGATGTGTGTTGGAGTCCGTGGCGCGACCGTGTGAGATGCCGGCGCGCGTTCGACCTGACCGCGGCAGGCGAGGTGCAGGTGTGGTTGAAGCCCCGGACGGGACGCGACAGCGGCCCGGGCCGGGGCTTACCGCTTTCCGAGCGGCGGGTTCACCCGCTCTTGGGCCGGGGCCTCGGCGGGATGGTTCACCGGCTCCTGCGCTGGGCTACGCCACGGGTACCCGCGCGGGAGCCACGGCCCGGTTGCGCGCCTTTTCCTCGTACATGGCCTGATCGGCGCGGTGGACGGCGGCGGGCAGGTCCTCCAGACCACCGAAATCCGCGGCTCCCATGCTGGCTTCGATCGCCAAGCGCTCGCGCTCCCCCGCATCCAGCGCCTCGTTCGCCTCGCGAAGGGCCGCGCGGATCCGCGGCATCACGTCCTCCACGCGCGCCGCGGGAAAGAGCACCAGGAACTCGTCTCCCCCCAGCCGGTACACGCGGTCCAGCGGGCGGACGGACTTGCGCAGCGTCTCCACCGTGCGCCGCAGCAGGTCGTCGCCCGCGGCGTGGCCGTAGGTGTCGTTGATGGACTTCAGGTTGTCCATGTCCATCACAAGCGCCGTCCCGAAGCGCGCGCCCACCGCCTCCAATCCCACGCCCTCGTCGTACGCCCGGCGGTTCAGGGCGCCGGTGAGCGGATCGTACAGCGACACGCGACGGAGGTGGTCGTGCGCCACCGCCAGCTGCGCGCGCGCATCGTCGGCCTCGCGGCGGGCATCCTCCAGCAGCACCACCACCATCCCGAACCCCAGCAGCATCTGGGCGAGCAGATCGAAGTAGCTGTTGTACTGCAGCACGAAGTTCAGCGGCCGCGCAACGCCCGCGACGCCGTAAATTTTCACCATCGCCAGCGCGACGCCGTACAGGGCCCACAGCCCCGCGATGCTCCCGAACACCACGCCGATGGCCCTGCTGCCCAGCGTCGCGCGCGACCGGGGCAGCCGCAGGAAGAGCAGGGAGCACGCGCCGAACGCGGCGACCACCACGGGCGCCTGCATCAGCATCACGTAGTTCAGGTCCAGCCCCGGGATCAGCGAAGTGACCAGCGCGAACCCCAGCGCGGACGGGAGCGCCACCCGGCGGAACCGGAGCGGGTCCAGCCCCAGCAGGTAGTTGAGGGTTCCCCCGACCAGGTAGGCGATGAACAGCAGCTTGCCCACCTGGTAGATCACCCCGGCCGCACGCACGATCGGCGTGGGATCACCCGTGGGCAGCACCGGCAGCAGGTAGAGGATGCCGACGCCGGCGAGCGCGGCGACGAGTGCCGCCCAGCCGCGCGTCCAGTACGCGAAGTACGGCCGGCGCTGGTTGGCCCGCAGCAGCACGGAAAACAGCACCAGCATCAGAACGGCGCCGCCGGCCTGGGTCAGCAGGCCGATGGTGGAGATGAGTGCGCCGATGTCCTCGGGTGTCATGTCGGGCGGGAAACGCGGGGAGGGTGGAACGGGCCAGGGACGGGGCGTGCCCTGGCCGTCGGATGGGGGCGGAGCTACGAGCCCAGGCTGCGGCGGCCGGAGGCGAGCTTGGCGGCTTCGCGCGAAAGGCGCTCGCGGCGCTTGGCGTCGCTCGCCTTTTCGCCGGGGTAGCGCACGCTCACCTCCACGCCGCCCATCAGGCAAAAGCCCCCGATGCGCAGGATGGGCGCGCTGCCGTCGCCCGGCGCCTCGGTGTGCCCCTTCTGCGTGAAGCCGCCCATGATGGCGACGCCGCTCATGTCCAGGTGCACGCCGGGCGGAATCACGATGTTCGCGCCGCCCATCATCGCCAGGATGTTGATCTCCGTCACCCCGGGCGCGAACCGCGCCTCGCGCAGGTCCAGCTCCACCCCGCCCATCACGGCGATCACGGTGGTCATCCTGGCGGGCGACCAGGCGCCGTTGCGCTCGGCGCCACCCATGATCCCCACGATGATCTGCGAGTCGGCGTTGTACGACCCCAGCTCCGCGGGCGCGTATGCCGGCGACTGCGCGGTGGCCACGCTCTGCGCCGAGTGCAGCACGGGCAGGTCCGACACGAGCGAGCGAAGCTCTTCGAGCGAACCCGCGGCGTGCGCGCGGTCCAGCCGCTCTTCCAGCCCCGCGTCGGTCAGGTTGTCGACCGCGTAGTGCTGGCAGAGCTGCTGGATGGTCTGCTCACGCGTCCGCTCCAGCGGTACGGGAACGGAACTGGGCTGGGACATGGACTCACTCACCTGCGAGGGAACGATCTGCACCGAGCCTCGAGCGAAGCCCGGTACGCAACAACAAGATGGCGAACGAAACGCCGGACGGGAAGTTTCAGATGCGCCGGCCCCCGATCCCCATCCCCCGGCCCCTACCACGTCAGCACGATCTTCCCGAAGCTCTCGTTGGCCTCCATCCGCGCCTGCGCCTTGGCCACCTGGTCGAAGCGGAAGACGGAATCCACCACGGGCTTGATGCGCCCCGCCGAGATCAGCGGGATCACCGCGTTGGAGAACTCGCGCGCCAGGGCGATCTTTTCCTCCAGCGGCCGGCTGCGCAGCACGGTGCCGAACAGGTGGATGCGCCGGCGCAGCAGCAGTCCCAGGTCCACCTCCACCTTGGAGCCGCCCGTCGTGCCGACGACGACGACGCGGCCGCGCAGGGCGACCACGCGCAGGGACGCCTCCAGCAGCTTGCCGCCCACCAGGTCCAGCACCGCGTGCACGCCGCTGCCGTAGGTGGCCTGGTTCACCGCCTCGGCCAGGTCTTCGCGCGAGGTGTCGACGCCCGTCTCCAGCCCCAGCTCGGCCGCGCGCTTCAGCTTGGCCGCCGTCCGCGACGTGCCGATCACCGTGGCACCCGCCGCGCTGGCCAGCTGCACCGCCGCCGTCCCCACGCCGCTGCCGACGGCCAGGATCAGCACCCGCTCGCCGACCGTCAGGTCCAGCTGGCGGAACAGGGAGTCGTACGCGGTCAGGAACGCTTCGGGGATGGCCGCCGCGTCCTCCCATTCCAGGTTCTGGGGAATGCGGATGCCCTCGCGCTCGTGCACCACCACGTACTCCGCGTGCCCGCCGCCGCCCACGATCCCCATCACCCGGTTGCCGACGGCCCACAGCCCGGCGCCCTCGCCCACCGCGTCCACCTCGCCGGCGTACTCCAGCCCCGGGATGTCGGCCGGGGCGCCGGGCGGGGCGGGGTAGGCGCCCCGGCGCTGCAGCAGGTCTGCCCGGTTGAGCGCGGAGGCGTGCACCTTTACGCGGATCTCTCCCGGCCCGGGCTGCGGGACCGGGCGGTCCTGCATCTCCAGGACTTCGGGCCCGCCCGGCTTGGTGATGACGAGCGCCTTCATCAGCGAGCCCCGCCCGCGCGCTCGCGCAGGAACGCCTCGATGCCGCGGAGGTGCGCGTCGGCCAGGCGCTCCACGAATTCGGGATTGCGCAGCGCAGCCTCCTGCTCCGGGATGGGCATGAACAGCGATTCCGTGAGCGCGGTGGGCATCCACGTGGGCCGGGCGAGCGCCAGGTTGCTCACCCGCGCGCCGATGTCGGGAATGCGCGTGACCCCCACGATCTCGCGGTCCAGCGCGCGGGCCAGCGCCGCGGAGAACGGGTGAAAGTAGTACACGCTGGTGCCGTGCGCGCGGAACGGATTGGCTCCCTCGCCGAACGCGTTGTTGTGCACGGAGATGAGCATCTCCGCATCCCGCTGGACGGCGAGCGCCACCCGTGCGCGAAGCTCCGGCCCGGACTGGGTGGAGCTGACCATTCCCTCGCGGTTCGTGCGCGTCATGATGACTTCGGCGCCGGCGGCGCGGAGCTTTTCCGCCAGCGGCAGCGCAATCGCCAGGTTCGCGTCGCCCTCGTACAGGCCGGTGGGCCCGGTGGCGCCCGCGGGCGGGTGGCCGGGGTCGATCACGATCCGCCTTCCGCGCAGGGGATTGGCGGGATCGATGGCGGGCGGCCGGCGCACGCGCACCACCAGCGTTCCATCACCCTCGTACCACGCCTTGTATCCCCAGGGCGCGCTCGCCAGCTGCAGCGCGTACTGCGTCGATGCCCCCGCCGCCGTGGTCGTGGCGCCCCGGTACCACGCATCCGCCGGGGCCTCGCTGCGCGCCTGCGCGCTGCTGGCGCCGTAGACGGTGATCGTCGCCCCCGTCTCGGACGTCTCCACCAGGAACGGCCGCCCGCGCGCCGCCACCCTCACGTCCAGGTTCTGCCCGGAGCGAACGACGCGCGCGGCCGCGATCGGGGTGGCATCCGGCGGCGTGGCGGTCGTATCCGCCAGCCCGATGTTCTCGGCATCCACCCACGCCTCGGTCGCGCCGTCGAGCTGCACGCGGTACTGGTTGCCGCGCCGCTCCAGCACGCTCAGCCGGGCGCCGCGCGGAAAGAACCAGCGGTAGGAGCCGGTCGGCGTCGGGCGGGCGTAGATGGCGTCGCTGCCGGTGGCCAGCGTGTCGGCCCCACCGGTGACGGTGCCCAGCCGCGCGCGGCTGTAAACGGCGTTCTGCGACGGAGTGGCGGGTGTGGCCGCGCCGCCGCCGGAGGGGGCCGCGTAGGCCACCTGCTCGGTGTCTTCCTGCCCGTCGGCCATCGCGCGCAGACGCCACACGCCATCGCTCGGCGTGGGCAGGTAGCCGATGAACGCGCCGTTGCGGGCCACGGGAACGGGCACGCCGTTGATCTCCAGCGCCACGCCGCCCCTGCCGACGGAGCCGTAGATGAAGGTCGAATCCACTCGCGGCCGGCCCTGCGTGGGCGTGGGATGGATCACGCGGATGTTCAGCGCGCCGTTCGCCTCCGGGATGGGCGGCAGGGCCGGGCTGATCGGCTGGTATTCCAGCGCGCGCGGGGCGGCGGGTCTCCCCGGCGTGGGGTGGGGCCTGGGATCGGGCGTGGGACCGGTCGCCGGTGCACCGGGGGTGCAGGCGGCCAGCAGCGCGGCAAGCGCCAGGGGCGCGAAGATGCGATCCATCACGGCAGTATCGGGACGGTTGTGAAACGCGGGGGAGCAGCCACTCCCCCGCGCGTTTCATCTCACCCGCCCCCTACTGCAATCTGCGGGCAAGCTGTGTTGGATATTGGTGGATTCACCGCCTGCACTGCTCGTCCGGCACTGTTCAGCGGGGCCGAATCAGTGCGCGCTGCCGTACCTTTTCGGGATCGACCACCGTGAATCGTCCGACGAGTTCAATATCTGGGCTGTCGATCAGGTTGATGAGGATCGAGGCGATGGGCCCTGGCATCGCGCCCCGCAGGCGTAGATAGATGATCCCCGCCGGCACCGGCGCCCCGCGACCGTAGACTAGTTCGCCAAAGTCCCTATCGAACGTAATGAGGACCTGTCCACCCAGCCGGGCGCGCTGCAGGACCGCCTCATCTGGCGTGCCGGGAGCGAGTTCCGACATCGACTCGATGTCATGCCCAGCCGCGCGCAGGAGAAGGATCGTAGGGCGGGCAACGTTCTCGTCCACGAGGAAGCGCATTCACCGCGCTCCCAGAGGAACAGCGTAGAACGATTCCTCGCGCATCGACTCCGCAGCGAACGCAAATACGGCCCGAATCGCGTCCGACGTGAGTTGCGGATAGGATGCCAGGACTTCGTCGGAGGTCCACCCCGCCGCAAAGAGTTCCAGAAGGAAATCAACGCCTAAGCGCGTCCCACGAACGACGGGCTTGCCGGTGAGGACGGCTGGATCTGAGTGAACGTATTCGCGCCAGTTCATCGCATCCTCCGCTGCCAATCAATGGTGAATCGACCCCGTAGCCCTGCGAGCCACACTCGTCGCTTACTTCAAAAATGGAACCCGCCTTTGACGAGTTGCGGCACGGCCACGATCACGCCGAAGCGGACCAGGCGCCCGAGCGATCCCAGGACGATGAACCAGGCGAGGTTCATCCGGGCCGCGCCAGCCGCGACGCTCATGATGTAGAACGGCGGGAGCCCCACGCTCGCGCTGGCGAACACGAGCGCGCCGCCCATCCGGGGGTGCTGCTCCATGTGGCTGTTCACCTTTTCCATCGCCACCTTCCAGCGCGTCCCCGGCAGCTTCAGCGCGCCCATTCCCATGTAGTACATCGCCGTTTTACCCAGCATCTGCCCCGCCGTGGCCGCGATCAGCAGCGGCACCATGAAGGCGGACGGAGCCAGAGCCGAAGCGCCCAGCAGGTAGATCTCGATGTTCACCACGGGGACCAGGGCGCTGAGCAGCGCCACCCCGAACGTCGTCAGCCAGGTCGCGAGCAGCGACATCCGCTAGCGCGCCGCCGCCGACGTGCGGACGCGGACCGTCCGCTCCAGCTCATCCCGCGACTGCAGCACCTTGCGGCGGATGTCGATCGGCAGGGCCGGGTTCTCGGCCAGGAAGCGGTCGACGATGGCCAGCGCCTCGGGGCCGTCGTGCCCGCCGACGAAGGCGCTGATCCAGCGCGGAAGGAAGAAGATGCGCCGGTTGTCGCGAACCCACTCCAGGCGGTCCAGCGAGGGACGCAGGTACTGGAGCGTGAGCCCGGAATGCAGCGGCGTGTTGAACGGGCCCGTGGCCGCCGTCACCCACTCCTCGTTCAGCCGCGGATCGTCCAGGAACCGCGCGAAGTACCCCGCCTTCGCTTCCGCCGTGGGGATACCCGCCGCGGCGATGAACGCGCGGCGCGGGCTTTCGGGGGTGGTGTCGCGCGCGGCCTCGGCATCGATCAGCACCTGCGGGCCGGGCTCTCCCAGCGCGATCAGCCGCTCGACCATGGACCAGCGCGTCGGCTGCTTGATCGCGCCGCCCTCGAACGTGCGGGTCTCCGCCAGGAACTCCAGCAGCAGCCCGCGCCCGAACGCGGTCCGCGCCGTGCCGGCCAGCATGTCGAGGCTGGCCTTGCGTGCCCCGTAGGTCAGCGATCCGTCTTCGGAGCGCGCCAGCAGCAGCCGCTCCCAATCGCCCATCAGCGGCGCGGCGCGGTCCTCCGGCAGGTACGCCGAGAGCGCCGTCCAGGCGCGGCCCATGTTCAGCCCGGCGATCTGCTCGTCGCGCTCGCGCGGCAGCTCGCGCATGGCCGTCCGGGCGAAGGCCGCCGGGTCCATCCGCCCCTCGCGCACCTCGTCCCAGAGCGCGCCCCAGAGCATCGCGCGCCGAAGCCCGTCCTCCTCCTGCCCAATGTTTTCCGCCACGTACGACGCACTCGCGGAGTCCAGCAGGAACAGGCCGTAGCCGTAGTCGCCCTCGTTGCTCCACACGTAGTCGGGCGCGGGCAGCCCCTCGGCCGCCGCGACGCGCGTCACCTCGCCGGTGAACGTCACCGGGATCACCCTGTCTTCCTCGTCGTGGTACGCCAGGCGTACGAGCACGCGCCCGGGCCACCATCCGCCCGGGTCGCCGGCCAGGTCGCGGGCGGGGCGCTGGTGCAGCGTCAGGCCGGTGATCCGCCCGTCCACGATCTCCATCCGCGGCTGCACCACCGGCATTCCGGCGCGCTGGATGTACTGCTCGCCGAACGCGTCCAGGCTGGTTCCCGACGTCTCCTCCAGCGCATCCAGCAGGTCCCGCCACGTCGCGTTGCCGTACGCATGGCGGGTGAGGAAGCGCGTGAGCCCCGCCTGGAACGCCGAATCGCCCACCAGGAAGTTCAGCTGCTTGATGATGGACGGCGCCTTGTTGTAGACGATGGGGCCGTAGTTGCTCTTCGCCAGGTCCAGGTTGGGCAGGTCCTGCCAGACGGGGGTGGTGCCCGAGGTCTGGTCCGTTCCGTAGGCCAGCGGCTTGTTGCGCAGGTAGAACGTCTTCCACGCCTCGCTTTCCGGGTCCAGCTCGTCCTGCATCCGCGCGGCCATGTAGGTGCTGAAGCCCTCCTTCAGCCACAGGTCGTCGAACCAGCGCATGGTCACCAGGTCGCCGAACCACTGGTGCGCCACCTCGTGGTAGATGGTGGACTTGCGCCCGATCTGCTGGCCGAGGGTGGGCGCCTCGCGGAAGATGAACTGGTTCTCGTTGTAGAAGATGGCGCCCACGTGCTCCATCCCGCCGAACGGAAAGGCGGGCGCGAGCAGCATGTCGAACTTGTCGAACGGATACGGCACGCCGAAGTAGCGCTCCAGCCACGCCACCGCGCGCCGGTTGACGGCGATCAGCGTGTCGGCCTCCACCTCCGCGGCGCGGCTGGCCCGGGCGAACAGGCCCACGCCCCCGGCCGACTCCGGCCGCCACACCTTCCACGGCCCCGCCGCGAAGGCAGCCAGGTAGGTGCTGATGGGGTCCGTCTCCGCAAAGAACCAGCGCCGGGCCTCACCCACCGGCTCCACGCCCGTCGCCGCGCCGTTCGCCAGCACCTGCCACTCCCGCGGCGCGGTGATGCCGATGGTAAAGCGGGCCTTGAGGTCCGGCTGGTCGAAGCAGGGAAAGAGCTGATTGGCGTCTGCCGGCACCAGCAGCGTGTACAGGTACGTGGAGCCGTCCGCGTCGTCCTTGAAGCGGATGATGCTGGCGCCCGATGCCGCGATCCGCGCCGTGAACTCGGCCGTAACCGTGTTCTCGCCCGCGCGCAGGTGCCGTGCGTGAATGCGCAGGTGCCCGTTCCTCCACTCCCGGTCCGCCACCGTCCGCCCGTTCGCCGTCACCGCGCCCAGCGACGGGCCGCGGAAGTCGATCACCAGGTCGCCCGCATCCCCGGCACGGGTGAACGTGGCCGCCACCCGGCCCGACGCGGCGGAATCGCGCGTCACGTCCAGCTCCAGGCGATAGCGCACGTCGCGCAGCGTGGCCGCACGGTGCCGCGCCAGCGCGGCGGACACGCCGGGGCTCATCATCTCGCCCACAGGCGGCGCGGCGGCCTGCGCCGCGAGCGGGGGCACGGCGGACAGCATCGCGAGGGCGAGGAGGAGAAAGGCACTTCGGGAGATCATCGTCAGTCCAACGTTGAGTTGCGCATCCGCCTCACAGGCCCTTGAGCATGCAGCCCAGGATCAACAGTGCGCCGGCGAGCAGGAGTGCCCATCGCCCCAACTCCCACGGCAGCTGGATACCCGCGAGCATCTCCAGCGCTCCCACCAGCCACAGGACGAACGCAACGCCCAGCGTGGCGCCGCGAGGGGACTGCGGGCGGATGTAGAAGGCCATGCAACGCTCCGGGCAGGGGGGCGCGGAAGGGAGATCGCAAGTTAGAGGCGCGCCGCGCCGGGGGACAAGCGGCACGGCGCCCGTAGATCAGTCGGTAGCCGTCTGCTCGGACGCGGCGACGAATTCGTCTTCTTCCTCGATATCCGCCTCGTCCATCTCTGGCCACATCGGCTCGATCTTCTCGATGTCAGCGGCCACGGGCGAGTAGATCACGTGCCACATGTCCCACAGCATCTGCCCCGTCATCCAGAACTCCACGCTGACTCCGAATAGCCGCGCAAGCCGAAGAGCGGTGTCGGGCGTGAGGCTTCGCTTTCCGTTCACCAACTCATTTACGTGCGGGTACGACACGCCGATCCGCTTAGCTAGTTCGACCTGGATCATCCCCGTCGGCTCAAGAAATTCGTGCAGCAGCATCTCACCCGGGGAACTCGGAGCCCTACCGATCGGGAGCATGTGGTGGATGTGCTTGCTCAGGCTTTCGGCCGCCGCCGTCCGGTGTGAGTGTCGTTTGATGGCCATCATGGCTCCTCGTCAGTGGTAGTCGACGATCTCAACGCCCCCCGCGCCCCCTTCTTCCCAACGAAAGCAGACACGATACTGAGCGTTGATCCGGATGCTGTACTGTTCGAACCTGTCCCCGCGTAGCACCGTGGACGGCTGGCCGCGCAACGTTGTGGCCTGTATCCATCCGGCGCAACCCCATGCACTTAACTGGTACCACGCGTGGCGGGATGTGAACGGGGTGCACAGCCCGGCACGCGTTCTGCTCGGCTGCGACCGTATGGACTTTCCTCGAATTTTCCTGCTGTCGCCCGCGTACTGCGGGGGCAAGCGCGGGCAGATGGTGATGCGCGACGCGGCCTCCTTTCCGCTCGCGCAGAAGCTGCGGGAGCCGGGCGGCGCCCCGCTGGGCGATGTGTTCAGCTTTCTGAGCGGGTTGTACTTCCGCGGCAAGATCGCCTACTCCCGCGCCTTCGCCGCGCCGCCGGCGGGATTGCCGGGCGCGCTCGTGATCACGCCGACGCGCGGCCTGGTGCCCCCGGAGTCACCCATCCCGCTTTCCGTGCTGCGCGAATTCGCCGACCAGGGTGACGTATCAGTGACCAACGCCGGCTACCGCGGCCCTCTGGAAGAGCACGCGCGGGCGCTGAACGAGGCGGCCGGGCCGGGAACGGCATTCGTTCTGCTGGGAAGCGTGGCATCCGGCAAGTACGTCGACGTGCTGGCGGGGATCTTCGGGGAGCGGCTGCTGTTTCCCGTGGACTTCGTGGGGCGCGGCGACATGAGCCGGGGCGGGCTGATGCTGCGCGCCGCCGCCGACGGGCCCGAACTGGAGTACGCGCCCGTGCTGGGCGCGGTGCGCACCGGCAGGCGCCCGCCCAAACTTTCACCTCGATCGTGGAAGAAATCCGCCCCATGACGCCACGCGCCGCACACGCCGCCGCTCCCCGCGCCAAGCCCCGGGCGGCCCCGCGGTCCAGGCCCGTCACCACCAGCGTTCCCGACGCCGAGGCCACCCCCGACATCATCCCCCAGAAGGGCAAGGCGTGCGAGGTGCGCGTCGGCGGGAGGGCGGTGAACCTCACCAACCTCCACAAGCCGTTCTGGCCCGAGCTGGGCATCACCAAGGGCGACCTGCTGCGGTACTACGTCGCCGTTTCGCCGTACCTGCTGCCCCACCTAGTGGACCGCGCCATCGTGATGAAGCGCTATCCCAACGGGTGGAACGGCAAGTTCTTCTTCATGAAGCGCACGCCCGAGAACGCGCCTTCGTGGCTGAAGACCTGCTCCATCGAGCACGCGTCGGCGAGCGTCATCGACTTTCCCATGGTCAACAACCTGGCGTCGCTGCTGTGGCTGGTGAACCTGGGATGCATCGACCTGAACCCCTGGTACTCCCGCTGCGACGACACCGATCGGCCGGACTACCTGCACTTCGACCTGGACCCCGTTCCCGGCGCCGACTTCGCGAAGGTGCGGCAGACGGCGCTGATGGTGCGCGACAACCTGCGGAAGCTGGGGATGACGTCGTATGCCAAGACCACGGGGTCCAGCGGGATCCACGTGTACGTGCCCATCGTCCACGGGCCCACGCAGAAGCAGGTGTGGAGCTTCGCCAAGGAGTTCGCGCGGGCGATGGAAAAGATCGATCCCGCGCTGGTCACGGCGGAGTACCGCGTCGCCAAGCGGCCGCACGGGCGGGTGCTCGTGGACTACAACCAGAACGCGTGGGGCCGCACGCTGGCCTCGGTCTACTCCGTTCGCGCCAAGCCGGGAGCGACGGTTTCCATGCCGGTGACGTGGGAGGAAGTGGAGGGCGGCGTCGAGCTGGCGGCCTTCGACCTGCGGAACGCCCCGGCGCGGCTGGCGAAGACGGGAGACCTGTGGAAGCCGCTGACGCAGAAGCGTGGACGCTTCGACCTGGCGGGGCTGCTGTGAACCTGCCGATCGCCACCGACTTTCCCGTTGCCGAGAGCGAGCAGTGGGACGAGCTGCCGACGGGCGACGAGTGGCAGTACGAGCCCAAGTGGGACGGCTTCCGCTGCCTGGCGTTCCGCGACGGCGACGAGGTGGAGCTCCGCTCCAAGGCCGGCAAGCCGCTGGGCCGCTACTTCCCGGACGTGGTCGACACGCTCCGCGGGCTGAACGCCAACCGCTTCGTCCTGGACGGGGAGATCGTCGTTCCCGTGGGTGACGCGCTTTCGTTCGAGGAGCTTCAGCTTCGCCTGCACCCGGCGGCCAGCCGCGTGAACAAGCTGGCGGCGGCGCATCCCGCGATCATGGTGGGCTTCGACCTGCTGCTGGGGGCACGCGGCGGCCCCCTGACGGACCGCCCCCTGCGCGAGCGGCGGGAAAAGCTGGAGGCGTTCGCGGGGCAGTTCTTCGGCGGGGCCGTGCGCCTGTCGCCCGCCAGCTGCAGCGAAACGCAGGCGCGCGCGTGGCTGGAGCAGGGTGAGCGGGGGCTGGACGGGGTGATGGCGAAGCGGCTGGACCTGCCGTACCTGTCCGGCGAGCGCACGGGGATGGTGAAGATCAAGAACGTCCGCACGGTGGATTGCGTCGTCGGCGGGTTTCGCTACGCGCAAAAGGAGCCGATCGTCGGATCGCTGCTGCTGGGCTTGTTCGACGACCAGGGCCTCCTGAACCACGTGGGGTTCTGCTCGGCGATGAGCCGCGAGGAGCGCGAAGCGCTGACGCCGCGGCTGGAGGCGCTGCGCGGGCCGCCCGGCTTCACGGGCTCCGCGCCCGGAGGCCCCAGCCGGTGGACGCGGATGAACGAGCGGTCCACCGAATGGGAATCGCTGGCACACGAACTGGTCGTGGAGGTGGGCTACGACCACATGAGCGGCGGCCGGTTTCGCCACGGGACCAAGTTCGTCCGCTGGCGCCCCGACAAGGCGCCGGAGCAGTGCACGTACGCGCAGCTCGGCGTGGCGGGCCGATCGTCGCTGCGGCTGCTGGCTGGGTAGCTGAAACAGGTGTGAGCGTATTCCGTGTGCGTGGCCTCGGCTGCCGCGGGGCCCTCACCCGGCCGCGCTGACACGCGTGCCACCCTCTCCCACAAACAGCGTGGGCGAGGGGGTACACTTCGACTCTGGCGCGACCAGCCAAGCCCGGTGCTCGGGCTGGCGCCCCCCATCCCCAACCCTTCCCCCGCAAACCGCGCGGGGGAAGGGAGCCAGTAGCGCGCGCGGGGCCGGCCGAAGCGCGATTCAGGTCTCCCCCTACCCTGCGCAGCGGGGGAAGGGGGCCGGGGGGAGGGGGCTCCCGCAGCATGCGGCGAAGCCAGCCGAAGCGCAGTCGAATTCTCCCCTCTCCGCATGCGCAGCATGCGGGGAGGGGCCGGGGGAGGGGCCACCCGCGGGTACAAACCGGGTAGATTGTTGACAATCTAAACCGGGAGGATCGTTGACAGTTAACGTGCATGGCAACCCCCTTCAGGAGGCGAGCCGTGCCTTGGCTGGAAACGAATCCCATGGACGAGCGGATGCGGTTCATCGTGG
>NZ_DASWMD010000043.1:0-34595 GCF_036399935.1 Longimicrobium sp. | reverse complement strand
TCGAATTCTCCCCCTCGCCCGCTTGCGGGAGAGGGGGCCGGGGGGAGAGGGCAGCCGAGGCATGCGCCGGAGCCAATCGAAACGCACCGGCCGACCAGAGCCCTCGCCCGGCACTCCGCCGCGAGCACCGGACTGGCTCCTCTCCCCCGTGCAGTTTGCGGGGGAGAGGCTGGGAGAGGGGGGCGCCCGAGGCACGCGCCGCGGCCTGCCCGACGCTCTCGATCCGGCCTCCTGCGCCTTCCCCCTTAATTCATCATCGGATCGTTCGCCGCGGACTGCACCAGGAACGGCGTTTCGTGCGGCTCGGCGTCGCCCACCGTCACCACGAAGCGGTACAGGCCCGCCTTGGGAAACTGAAGCCCCACGAGCGTGAACACCTGGTTGCTGGTGGTGAACTCACCCGCGGGCACGCGCGGCGCCATCATCTCGCCCCCCGCCTGGAAGAGCACCGTACCCTCGGGATCCAGCAGCTCCACGTTCACGGGAAAGCCCCGCCCGCCGTCCCCGTGCGCGGCCTCCACGCGAAAGGCGAACACCATCTTCGGGTGCATCACGGGAAATTCGGCCGCGGCAATGCGGTCGAAGATCCCCATCACGTTCAGCTTGCCTTCCTGGGAAACGTTGGCCTCGTCCGCCAGGATCGCCATCGGTATCCTCACTTCGCCCTCTTTCCGTTCTCGGGATTCGTTTGTTTCATCGGGCCTGCTGCGCCGGCGGGCAGCTGTCGTCGCCCTTGCGCACCCACATCGACGTGACCTTCGCCTCCTCGGGAAGCGAGTCGGGGGGCAGGCGCCGCGTGCTCCAATCAGCCGTCGCGGCCGTATCCAGTCCAAAGCTGATGCCCGGGGCCACGGGCGACCACAACGCCACCCCGCCGTCGCCCTGGCCGGTGCACAGCACGGCGTAGCGGGCGCGCAGGTCCGCCAGCGTGGCGCCGACGCCCACCCCCGCGCCCGTGCGCAGCCCGACGGTGTCGACCACGATCCGCGAGATCCGGTCGTTCGAAAGCACCAGGAGCACGGGATGCTTCGCCAGCGCCACGGCCAGCCCCTTCTCGGGCATTCCTTCCTGTCCGCGCCATGTCGTGTCGCGCGCCTCGGGGCACAGCGTTCGCACGTCCGAGGCCTTCATGTCCAGCCGTACGGGGCCGATGCCGTAGCGCGTGACCGACACGTCCTTGATCCCCCCGCACCCGCCCACCACCACGTCCGAGCCCGCGCGGATGCGGATGGTGTCCTGCGCGCTGACGAGCTCACGCTGGTCGGCGGCCGTCACCCACGCGCGCACGGGGAACGACGTCGAGGTGTCGCGCTCCTCCGAAAGTGGCGGACGGGGCGCAGGCGGCGTGCGGATGGCCTGCGCGAACTCGCCGCTCTGCCCCGGCGCCAGTGTTCCGATGGAAAAGATCATCCGCGTCCCCTCGCCGGACGACATCATCTCCGGCCCGGGCGTGCTGTTCGAGTTTGCGGCGGCCGAGTCTGCGCGGACGTCTACGGGAGAACCCACGAACAGGTTCAGCTTCGCGCCCGTCAGCGGCTGGTCCGTGCCGTTGACGACGGTGACGCGAAGGGTGTCCTCCTCGTTCCATGCCCAGTCGCTGGCCACGTACAGCCGCACCTCGACGTTCCGGGGGATGGTGCCAACGTCGATCTGCTCGTCGCCCTTGGGCTGCTCGCCCCCGTCGCGGCATCCCGCGGCCAGCGCCAGCCATGCTCCTATCGCAACCGCGCGTGCCGCCGCGCCGCGCCTCTCGATGATCCTCATCCGCCCCATCCGTCAGGTGTGTCGCCCGGTAGGCTCTCCGGGCGGAACAATGGCGCGCCGCGAGCCGCCGCGCGAGTCCCGCTTTTTGCGTGGACGGCGCGGGCGCTTATCTTGTGCCCCTTGCCGGAGCCGGTCCGGCGCCGACACACCCGTGCGTACACCACTGATGGCGGAACAGGACAACCCCACGCTGAACGTCGCGCAGCGCACGCGCACGTCCACCGAAGACGAGCGGCTGCTGCAGTCGCCCTCGGAGCAGCCCGAATCGCTCGACTTCACGAGGTCCGATCCGTGGCGGGTGCTGCGCATCATGGGCGAGTTCGTCGAGGGGTTCGATACCTTGGCGCGCATCGGCCCGGCGGTGACCATCTTCGGCTCGGCGCGCACCCCGGCGGACCATCCCGAGTACGCAGCGGCGCGCGAAACGGCGCGGCTGCTGGGCGAGGCGGGATTCGGCATCATCACCGGCGGCGGGCCGGGGGTGATGGAGGCGGCGAACCGGGGGGCGCGCGACGCCGGCGTGCAGTCCATCGGCTGCAACATCGAGCTTCCGTTCGAGCAGGGGATCAACCCCTACGTGGACGTCGCCATCAACTTCCGGTACTTCTTCGTCCGCAAGACGATGTTCGTGAAGTACGCGGAGGCGTTCATCATCTTCCCGGGCGGCTTCGGGACGATGGACGAGCTGTTCGAGGCGCTGACGCTGATCCAGACGGGCAAGGTGCGCGACTTCCCCGTGGTCCTGGTGGGCACCGCGTACTGGCGGGGGCTGATCGACTGGATTCGCGGCACCCTGCTGGCGGAGGGCAAGATTTCGCCGGAGGACGTGGACATGCTGGTGGTGACGGACTCGCTGGAAGAAGCGGTGCAGACGATCGTGCGCTGCTACGACGAGATTTCGGCCACGACCGGCAGGCCGCCCCGGCGCAGCAAGGCATCGCGGCTGGGCACGGCGGGCACGGCGGAGGGAACGCCCGCAGCGCCGGAGAAGGCAGACGGGCAGTAGGGAAAGTGCGTGAGTGCGTGAGTGCGTGAGTGCGTAAGTGGTTCTCACGCGCGGTCGATCGATGCCCGTAAGGCGGCGATCATTCGGCTGACCTCAACGCAACGCTCGTTCAGCATTCTGTGTTCGGATTCGGAGATGTGTTGGAGTTCCAGGGCCAAGTACAACTGGCTCTGTACCTCAGTGGCTGAACCACGCGCGATCGACAGGAACTGGCGAAGCTCCGCCCGGCTGTAGCGGCCGAAGCCTTCGGCGATGTTCGACATGGTCGAGACGGCCGCCCTGCGAATCTGATCACGAAGCCCCCAATCGCGGGTGAACGGCCCTTCGCTGCTGGAGCGATACACCAGGACGGAGAGATCACGGGCCTTCTGCCATACGGCAAGGTCTTCGAAACGCTTGACTCGCATGTATTCCAGACCTGGGGTGGGTGACGACTGGCGCATGGGAGCAGCCAAAAGGGCGGCGACTTCCGCACTAACGCACTAACGCACTAACGCACTTTCTTATGTCACGTTCCAAGTTCCTCTCGGGCCGGCGGATCGAGCCCACCAAGATCGTTCCCGGGTTCTCGGTCACCGACCTGGTGGACGGGACGTTCCAGGCGTACAACGCGGCGCGGCTCCGCGAGGGGTGCCATCTTCTCACGAAGAAGATGCTGGAGGACGACGTCACCGTCGGCGTAACGATGACGGGGGCGCTCACACCGGCCGGCCTGGGGATGAGCGCCGTGATCCCGCTGATCGAGGCGGGGTTCATCGACTGGATCATCAGCACCGGCGCCAACCTGTACCACGACACGCACTTCGGCATCGGGCTGGAGCTGCGCCAGGGCTCGCCGCAGATCAGCGACACCGTGCTGCGCGAAGAGGAGGTCGTTCGCATCTACGACATCTTCTTCGACTACTCCGTGCTGCTGGACACCGACGCGTTCTTCCGCAAGATCATCACGGCGGACGAGTTCCAGCGTCCCATGTCCAGCGCCGAGTTCCACTACCTGTGCGGCAAGTACATCTCGGCGCGCGAGCAGGAGCTGGGCATCGGCCGCAAGTCGCTGCTGGCCGCCGCGTACGAGCACGCGGTGCCCATCTACACGTCGTCGCCGGGCGACTCGTCCATCGGCATGAACGTGGCGGCCAAGGCGCTGCAGGGAAACAAGCTGATGTTCGACGTCAACGCCGACGTCAACGAGACGGCGGCGATCGTCCTGGACGCCAAGCGCAGCGGCGGCAAGTCGGCCATCTGGATCCTGGGCGGCGGCTCGCCCAAGAACTTCGCGCTGCAGACGGAGCCGCAGATCCAGGAGGTGATGGGCATCGACGAGCGCGGCCACGACTACTTCCTGCAAATCACCGACGCCCGCCCCGACACCGGCGGCCTTTCCGGCGCCACCCCGGCCGAGGCGGTCAGCTGGGGCAAGATCGACCCTGACCGGCTGCCGGATGCAGTCGTCTGCTACCTGGATTCCACGGTGGCGCTGCCCATCCTGGCGGCGTACGCGCTGGACCAGCATGCGCCGCGCACGCCCAAGCGCCTGTTCGACCGGCGTGACGAGATGATGGCGCGCATCACCGCCGAGTACGAGAAGTCCGAGCGCAACGAGAGCAGCCAGGAAACCGCCCGCGACCATGCCGTGCACGAGGGCAGCATGCTTGACCGCGACCGCTGATCGGCAGTCGCCGGGGGTGAACGGTGAACGGGGACGGCACGCGCGTCCCCGTTCGTCATTCTGAATGCGAAAGCATCTGTTCGACGAGGAACTTGGCCGCGCGTGCACGCTCGAATGTGGCGCGCCGTTCTGGTGTGTCAGCCGGTGGCGCGCGCATCTCCGCGAGAATCTCTTCGATGCCCTCCGGCGAGAGGGGCGGTGTCTTTCGAATCAACATCAGTATTGGCTGAGGGGGTAGGCGTTCGGAACGACGTTACGCGCAGCGCCGTAACCGTGTCTCCTTCGATCGCGAAGAAGACCTTGATGCCGGGTAAGCCCAAGGGCCTCCTGAGGACCAGCAAGCGGACGGCAGCGTCCTGCGTGGCGTAGCCCACGGTGAGGGGATCGTGCGTCAGGTACCACTCGATCGACATTACGACGTCACTCCAGTCGTATCCGACAGGACCGATCGCGGCCAGCTGATCAGCGACTTCGGGCGGAACGACCAAGGTTCCACAATCGCGCCTTCACGCCGCCCGGCGAGCGGCCCACTCGCGGCCCAGTTGGAGGGCGATGGCGTGATCTTCCGCCGACGGAGCTTCGTCCGAAATGAGGGCAGTCGGATACGGGATTGTCTCGCGATCGTTCGCGAGCTTCCATCCATCGAACCGGTGCGAGTGGTCGCTTACCTCCGTCGCGCTCATGCCCCAGAACTCACGGACGACCGAATCCACGCTCGCAATTTCATCGGTAGTGAACGCGCTGAGATCCACCGGGCGAAGGGCAACCGGACGCTTCTGTCGCCACCGCCCGTAACTCTGGTCGCGCACCGTCAGAGCGCCCTGGTCGACCAGTTCGTTCCGAATCACGACCAGCCGACGCGGTGCGGGTCCCCGGTCGAGCCGCATGTACTCCTGGCCGGTGATCGAGACGCCCGTGTTCGCGTAGAACAGGAAGTCGGCGTAGAACAGGATCTTGTTGAGCTTCGTCGATCCGTAGGCCGCGTCATCCTCACACCGCGCGGAGATGTAGAGGATCAGCTCGGCCAACTTCCGATTGTCACCCATACCGGCCTCTCTTGTCGTCACTCGTCAGCGCCCGCGTGCAGTCCGGTTCGTCCGGAACACAGGCAGACGATAGTGTTCCTGCTGTGCGGTTGTCAAGCGTGATGTTCAGCAATGACAAGGACTTGCGTGCCAGGTTTCATCGCGTCTGTGGCGTGAACGGAATGGTGGCGATGGTGCAAAATCGAGAACGGCTGCATCCCACTTGGGCATGCAGCCGCTCTGGCGGTGCGCGTCTGTGTCGCTAGTTATGCGGGTCCGGCCGACTAGGGATTCTTCCGCTGCCGCTTTCCACTCTCCGGATCGTCTCCGGAGGTGAGGTCGTCCTGGCGGATGTCGAGCGCTTCCAGGGCCTCGGCCGCGGCTTCGGCGCCGGCACCGTAGAGGAAGACGGGCACGCCGGCCTGGCGCAGCGCTTCGGCCACGTCGATGCGGTCCTCGAACGCGCACACCAGCTCGTACTCCCGCCGCAGCCGCGCCACCGCCTCGACCTTGAAGTATCCCGCCGGCCGGAAGTCGCCCCCGGGCCGCATCACCAGCGCGTCGTAGTCCGTCAGCCCATTGGCCTTCAGCCAGCGCTCCGTCTTGGGGCGCGTGTACTCGGGCCGGCCGGTCAGGAAGATGATGCGGATTCCCGCCGCGTGCATGGACCGCAGCACCTCCATCGAGGCGGCGATGGGCGGATCGGCGTCGATGGCGTCGAAGTACGACTTCCAGTCGCGCGCCCGCCCCTGCTCAACCTCCACGAAGTGCGCGCGCGCCTTGTCGTCGGAGAGCGTGCCGTCCAGGTCCCAGATCATCGCCCGCACCTTCGGCCCACGCCCGGCCTCGTCCGGGGGCTCCTTCGCCGGGCCGCCCTTCCCCTCGCCGGCCATCGCTCAGCGCTTGGGCGGGCGGCTCGGGCGAACCTCCACGCGGGACGGGAGGGTGCGCGGATTCATGGCCAGCAGGTCCATCACGATCTGCGCGATGTCCTCGGGCTGGATCTTCCACGCGTCGGCCTCGTTGGGCGTGTGGTCGTTGAAGTACGTCGCCACCGACCCGGGCATGATGTAGCTGGTGCGGATGTTGTCCTCGCGCACGTCCAGCATCATCGCCTCGCTGAAGCCCACGATGGCGAACTTGCTGGCGTTGTACGCCGCGCCACCCGCGAACGGGTTCTTGCCCGCCAGCGAGCCGATGTTGATGATCCACCCCGCGCCGCGCTTCCGCATGTGCGGGACGGCTTCGCGGCAGCAGTAGAAGACGCCGTTCAGGTTGGTTTCGATGATCCTGTGCCAGAGATCCACCGAGATCTGGTCCACCGGAGCAAACCCGCCCACGCCGGCGTTGTTGATGAGGATGTCGAGCCCGTCCGCCAGTTCCGCCGCCGCCGTGATCATCCGCTGCACGTCCTCGTAGCTCCGCACGTCGGCCTGCACGCCGATCACGGTGCCCGCTCCCAGCCCGTTCAGCCTCTCCGCCGCCGCCTTCACCTCGTCGGCGTTGCGGGCAGAGATCACCACGTTGGCGCCGGCCCGGGCCAGGTACTCGCCGATCGAGTAGCCGATTCCCTTGCTGCCGCCGGTCACCACCGCCGTCTTCCCGTCCAGGATCCCCGCCATCCGTACATCCTCGCCGTTTCCGTTGATCGATCGAGCGCACCTCCGCCGGTGCGCGGGGTGGCGGCTGGCGCAAGTCGCAGGCCCGGCAGCGTCGAGCGGAAGACCGTTCTCTGTATCTCTGTACCCTCGCAGTTGATTCAAACGCTTGGCGAGAAAGCGGGCGCCCGCGCCGGGCGTAAAAGCCGGCCTTACGGGATGCCCGCCACCTTGTGCGTCTGCACCGAAAGCCGCCACGGCGGGCCCAGCTGCATCACCGTCTGGATCACCTCGCCGTAGTTGGGCCCGCCCACCGCCGGCACGTCCACCGCCTGCAGGAAGTAGTGGCCGAACCGGGTTCCGGCGGCGATGCGGCGCACCGCGTCGGCGTCGGGGGTGATGCCGGGGACGGCGCCGCCGGTGAACAGCAGCTTCAGCTCGTCGCCCTCCTTCTGCGCGAACTCCGCCTGCTTGGGCGACACCGTCAGCCAGTCCACCAGCGAACGGTCCACCGGGCGCGAGCCGTTGGATTCCATGGAGATGCGGTAGCCGCGTTCCCGCAGCGCATCGGAGAGCGGGCGGTCCAGCTGCAGGCTGGGCTCGCCGCCCGTGGCCACCAGCAGCAGCCCCGGAACCTCCCCCCCGAAGCCCTCCCACGCCGTGCGGCGCACCAGGTCCAGCGTCTCGTCGAGGTCCAGCGTGTACTCGGCTTTCACCCAGTCGGTGTCGCACCACGGACACACGTCATAGCCCAGGTTGCACCCCGCGAAGCGAAGGAACACCGCGGGCATCCCCGCCTGCGCCCCTTCGCCCTGCAGCGTGGCGAACACTTCCTTGATCCCGTACTTCCTGGCCATCCGCCGTCCCGCCCGCGAGTTGCAGAGTGAAACCGCTTCATACGTCCGTAGTGCGGCCCCGTTCCCCTGGGATGAGACTTCGGGGCGAAAGCTGTGGGACAACGCCGCCCCACCTGTCCCCCCATGTCCCCGGCAATACCCGCCCAGATGCACCGCAAGGGGGGCTTAAGTCGTTTGATATCAACGATGTTGCAATGTGCCCCACCTTGGCCCCGCCCTTGCCCTTTGGAGAGTCGCTAGCGCCCGACAGGGCACAACGATCTTGGGGGGGACAGCGACGGTGGCCCGGCAGTTCTTTTCTCATCCGCAGCACCCATCCTACCTCGACTCGCCGCACCACGGCCCCACCTACGCCTCGACGCTGCCTTCCCCCCCCCATGGGCCCGGAGCCTCCCCGCTCCGGGCCCTCCCTTTTGTACCTGGCGCAACCTCGCCCCGCGTGGCAGGGTATCAACCTTTCCGGGCCGCCCTTCCGCGGTGATGGGACAGACCAGCGACATGGGAGGATGAGGATGATGAGGATGAGAGATGCCGGCCTGTTCGCGGCCGTGCTCGCGGCGAGCGCCGTGGCCGCGCCGTTCGCAGCCGCGCAGACGAATGAGCGCGTGATCCGCGTGACCGGCACGGGGCAGGTGCGCGCCGCCCCCGACCAGGCGACAGCGGACTTCGCCGTGGAAACCACGGGCGCCACCGCGCAGGCCGCCGCCGCAGAGAACGCGCAGCGGATGGAGCGGGTGATCGCGGCGCTGGTGAGGGCGGGCGTGCCCCGCGAGCGCATCGAGACGCGCGACTACAACGTGTTTCCCGACTACGACCCGCGCAGCATGGAATCGGGCGAGCCGCGCATCCGGGGCTACCGGGTGATGAACACCGTGTCGGCCACGCTGCACGACATCGCCCGCGTGGGACAGGTGATCGACGCGGCGCTGCAGGCCGGCGCCAACCGGGTGCACGGCGTGCGCTTCGGCCTGCGCGATCCCCAGCGCTTCCGCCAGCAGGCCATCGCCGACGCGGTCCGCCGCGCCCGCGCCGACGCCGAGTCCATCGCGGCCGCGCTCGGCGTGCAGCTGGGGCTCGTTCACGAGGCGCACACGGCCGAGTTCGGCATGGTGCCGCAGCCGCCGGTGATGTACGCCCGGGATGCGATGGCGAACATGGCCGAAAGCGCGCCTACCCCCATCAACCCGGCCGAACAGATGGTCCGCGCGTCGGTTTCCGTCAGCTACTCCATCGGCGCCACCCTGCACTGAAGCAGCGCCGGCCCGGGAGCGCGCTCCCGGGCCGGCGTTTCCCCTCTCCCCCGTCTCCCCCGGACTACTCAGCCGCCCTTGCAGAGCGGAACGGCGGCGCTGCCGCCCACCGTCATCCGGGCGGTGAGGGGAACGAGCGATCCGAACACTCCCACGCCGTCGCCGACCACGCTGGAAACGCGCACCTGGCCCGACGGGTTGAACGATCCCCCTCGGACGCCGTTGATGTAGTTGCGGTCCGCGGCGGAAATGGTCAGCACCAGGTTCAGTCCGTTGGGGAGGCCGCCCTGCAGGAAGCGCAGGAGGTCCTGGTCCAGGTTGAAGCGGTCGAAAACCCCGAACTCGTCCGGCAGCAGGGTGGTGGTGTCGCTGGACGACACCGAGACGCCCACGAGCTCCAGCGGATCGGCCGGCGGGGTAAACCCGCCCGACTGCGCGTGCGCCGAGAGGCCAAAGATGAGCAGCGGCGAAATGTACCCCCACGCCCCGCTCGACCGCGTCCACGTTACCGGCACCACGGTGCCCGACGGCAGCCGGCACTGCTCGCCCGGTACGCCGTTCGCGCGTTCGCGTGCGTCGAAGGGCAGCCCCACCAGCGAGAACGCCCCCGGCACCTGCGTGCGCCCGCGCGCCACCTCGCCGCGGGTGGTGGTCACCTCCAGGTCGTACGTCCGCCCCGGCAGCACCCAGAACCCCAGCGGCGCGGGGGTCGCGTAGCAGGTTCCCAGCGTTCCCCCGGGATTGCTGGGAACGTCGGGGATGCAGGCCGCGTTCGAGACCTCGTTGAACACGAACCGGGCCCCGTCGTCGCGGGTGACCACCACCTGCGCTCCGCGCTCGGGGGGGGCTTCGCTGGCGGCCACGGAGCGGTACAGGATCAGGGCCTGCAACGTCCGGTCGGTCCGCAGCACGCCCTGGACGACCAGGCGGTCCTGCCCCGGCGGCGTGGTGACGTCGGCGATGGTGCATCCCGTCAGGGCCAGGACGCAGAGTCCCGCGATCGGCCAGCGCATGTTCGTCCCGGCTGCAGGGGATAAGGTGCACGATCCCCCTAGTACCGCCGCGAATGCCCGGAGTTCAGATTGTCCGTCGGCTGATGCCGGGCATCGCTTTGCGCCGCAGCCATGAACCGACGGACCGCGGGGGAAAGATGACGAGGAACGACGCCGCCTGGGAGTGCGCGTTCGAGGTGCGCTGGGCCGACCTGGACGGCAACCGCCACGTGCGCAACACCGCGTTCAGCGAATACGCCACCCACACGCGCTTCAGCCTGCTGGCTGGGCGGGGCTTCACGCAGGCCCGCCTGGAGGAGCTTCGCTTCGGCCCGGTGATGATGCGCGAGGAGGTGCGCTACAAGCGCGAGGTGAGGTTCGGCGACGCGCTCACGGTCACCCTGCGCTGCGCGGGCCTTTCGGCGGACGTGTCGCACTGGCGCGTGCACCAGGACGTGCTGCGCGCGGACGGGCGCGAGGCGGCGCTGCTCACCATCCAGGGCGGGTGGATGGACCTGGACACGCGAAAGCTGATCGTTCCGCCCGGCGAGCTGGCGGAGCTCCTGCAGGCGCTCCCGCGGACGGCGGACTTCCAGGAGCTCCCGTCCCTCCTGCGCCGCCGCTAGGGGAACTGGCGCAGGGCGGCCGGGGCGCGCCCCCGCCGATCGTGAGCTGGTGCGGGCGTTGCATTCCGCTGGTGCAGAGCTTGGATTCTTCGCACCGCACGGGACGAACATGGGCAACGCAGGGCGGCTGTACCTGGCCCGCCACGGGGTGACGGCGGCGAACCTGAGGTGGGTGAACGTGGGGATCGACGCCGAGCCGCTGCTTCCCGAGGGCCGCGAGATGGCGCGCGAGCTGGCGGAGCGCGTCCGCGAGCAGGGGATCGACGAGGTGTGGTGCAGTCCCATCGCCCGCGCGCGCGAAACGGCCGAGATCGTGGCCGAAGCGTGCGGGCTGCCGCTGTACGAAGACGCCGCGCTCCGCGAGATGGACGTCGGCCTCTGGGCGGGGCTCACGGACGACGAGATCGCGGCGCGTTTTCCGGAGGAGTTCGCGCGCTGGCAGGCAGACCCGGCCGCGTTCGTGATGGACGGCCGCGAGACGCTGCCCGCCGTGCGCCAGCGGGTGGTCGCGGCGCTGGAGCGCATCCGCCGGCGCGGGCGGGTGTCGCTGGCGGTGACCCACACCGCGCCCATCCGCCTGGCGCGGGTGCACTACGCGGGCGAGGAGACGAACCAGTTCGCCGAGTTCATGCCCGCCAACTGCCAGCTGCTGCGGCTGGTGGAGGCCGAAGGGAGGGCCAGGGTGGAGCCCGTGCCGGATCCGTCGCCCGCGGCGGCCGGGTGAACGGTGGAAACGGGTTGGCCGACGTGTTATATTGAGGGTGCAACCCGTGAACCATCCGACTTTCCGAGGCTCATGCGTCCTATTCTTATTGCCCTGGCCCTCGCCGTGCTCCCCCTGGCCGCATCGGGCTGCGGCGATTCTCCCACGAGCATCGAGGACACCCGGTTCGCCGCCGGCCTGGGCGTCGACCTGGACTCGATGACGCGCACCGCCAGCGGGATGTACTACCGCGACCTGACGGTGGGCACCGGGACCGTGGCGCAGAGCGGCAAGACGGTGGGGGTGTACTACAAGGGTTCGCTCCCCAACGGCCGTGTGTTCGATTCGCTGTCCTCCGGCACGCCGTTCTCGTTCAAGCTCGGTACCGGGGCGGTCATCCCGGGCTTCGACGAGGGCATCACGGGGATGAAGGTGGGCGGCAAGCGGCTGATGGTCATTCCGCCCGCCCTGGGGTACGGAAACCAGCCGGCGGGAAGCATTCCGGCCAACTCCATCCTCGTGTTCGAGGTGACGCTGGTCTCGGTGCAGTAAGCCGTCCCGCCCGGATGCACAAAGGCCCCGCCGCTCATGCCGAGCGGCGGGGCCTTGTTCGTGGATCACGCCGGCGCTCAGTCCGGCTCGGCGGCGGGAGCCACGTGGGTGCGGTAGTGGTGCGCCAGGCGGATGGCTTCCTGCGAAAGGCTCTTGCAGTAGTCCTTGCCGGCGTCCGGTCCAAAGTTGCGGATCATCAGCTGCACGGCGTTTTCGCCCAGCACCTGGGCCACGGCGGCGGGGTGCACGCCCTCGGCCTGGCACTTCCTCAGCGTTTCGCGCACGATCTTGCGCGCGGCGAACAGGTTCTGTTCGATGAGTTCCTTCTGGTCCGGCTGCATCTCGCTCTCCCGGCATCCGTTTTCTCGTGAGCTGCCGAAGGTATCGTCCCCGACGCGCTCCGAGCAAGGACGGTTTCACGCAGAGGACGCAGAGAAATGAAGAGAGGACGCAGAGAACCGACACGTGGTTCCTCTGCGTCCTCTCGTTCACCTCTGCGCCCTCTGCGTGAAATGCAGTTTGCTGTTTCGGGGCCGGCGCGACCTCAGTCCTGGCCGACCAGCCAGTCCAGCGCCTGCGCCTCGTCGTCGAAGGTCTTGATGTTGCGCTTGGAGAACATCAGGACGGCGGTGTAGGCGATGCGGTGAAGCCCCGACATTCCCACGACGGCACTGGCCCTGACGTACGGCGCGTTGTGGGCCGCCAGCTCCTTCATGGCCTGCAGCACCGCCGCGTTGTAGCGCGCATCGCGCACCACGGTCATCACCAGCAGCGAGTTCAGCGGCTGCCGGGCGATGAACTCCATAGACTCCCGGACCGAAGCCACCGCCTCGTCGGGGTCGCGCGCGCCGGCATAGTCCAGCAGCAGGATGCGCTTCCCCTTGTGCTCGATGAAACGGGTTCGCTCCATGCGGTACTCCGGCCGGGGTGCGGATGAGGGATTGCGGGGTGGATGAAATGCAAGATAGCGGCCCTGCGCCGCGTGTCCACCTTTCCGTTCGGCTCCGCGCCATTGCGGCCCGGGAAGGGTCATCGCGGCGGCGCGGCCCGCACCCGCTTTTTGCGTATACTCCCCCACCTTATGAGTACAGTCCGTGTCCGAAACTGACTCTCGTCCCCGCTGGGACATGACCGTGGCGCAGGCGCGCGAGATCCAGCAGGAGATGCGGGGACAGCTCATCCGCCATCCCCCGCCGGGCTTCTCGCCCCGGCTGGTCGCCGGCGCCGACGTTTCGGTGGAGCGCTTCAAGCATTACGGGTACGCCGCCGTGGTGGTGCTGCGGGCCGACACGCTGGAGGTGGTGGGGCAGTCGGCCAGCGCCGCCGAGCTGCGCTTTCCGTACGTTCCCGGCTACCTGTCGTTCCGCGAGCTTCCGCCGCTGCAGGCGTGCTGGGACGCGCTGGAGCAGAAGCCCGACCTGGTGGTGTTCGACGGCCAGGGCTACGCCCATCCCCGGCGCTTCGGCCTGGCCTGCCACGGCGGGGTGCTGTGGGACGTGCCCAGCGTGGGGTGCGCCAAGAACCTGTTCGTCGGCACGCACGGCGAGCTGGGCGGCGAGCGCGGCGACACCAGCCCCATCGTGCACGAGGGCGAAGTGGTAGGGATGGCGCTGCGGACGCGCACCGGGGCCAAGCCGGTGTACGTGTCGGCTGGCCACCGCATGGACCTGGAGACGGCGGTCGACCTGGTCCTTCGGCTCTCGCCCCGGTACCGCCAGCCGGAAACGACGCGCCGCGCGCACCAGCTGGTCAACGAGATCCGCCGCGCGGACAAGGCCCCGTGATGGCGAGCGCCGACCGGGCGCCCCGGGGCCGCGGACGGGGAGGCTCCCCTCCCGCCCGGGCGCGGTGCCGGTTAGGTTTCTGCCCACACGGGCCAATTTCCCGCGCATTTCCCGCCGTCGGTCAGAAACCGGCCGGCCCAGCCGTTCCACACCCGAACCAGTGAGCGCACGGCTCAGGGACGGATCTGCTTGTCACCTGCTTCGCCCTCACCGGAACAGCGCTTGAACGTTACCGAGCTCTTCAACGAGCACTACGACGCGCTGTTCCGCTACCTCGTGCGCCTGACCGGCGACAGCGACCTGGCGGCCGACGCCGCGCAGGAGGCGTTCGTCCGGCTGGTGGAGCGGCCCCCGGCCGACCGGCATCCGCGCGCCTGGCTGTTCGCCGTCGCCACCAACGTGGTTCGCGACTCGGCGCGGGCGCGGACGCGGTGGTTCAAGCTGCTGTCGGCGTCGCCGGACCGGGCGCCGATGGGCGACGTGCAGCCGCTGCCCGACGCGGCCGCCGAGAGTGCGGAGCGCAAGAAGGCGGTCCGTACGGCGCTCGACAGGCTGTCCCTGAAGGAACGGACGGTCCTGCTGATGAGGGAGGAGGGGTTCGCCCACCACGAGATCGCCGCCGCGGTAGGAACCACGACGGGTTCGGTGGGCACCATGCTGGCGCGCGCGCTCAACAAGCTGGCCGCCGAGCTCGCGCCAACCTCGGAGAGCTTGAGATGATTTCTGATAGTGGGCCGCGTTCTCACCTGGAGGACGGCGACCTCGTACGATACATGGACCGGCTGATGGACCGCGACGAGCACCGCCTCGCGCGGATCCACGTGTCCGGCTGCCCGGCGTGCACGTCACGCGTGCAGGGAGTGGAAAACGGGCTCGCGGCGCTCCCCTCGCTGCTGTCCGCGCTGGACGAGCCCGTGTCCGTCGGCCGGCGCGACCAGGCGCTGGCCGCGGTTCGCCGCGCGCGCTACCGCGGGCCGGCCGCCACGCCCTTCCTGCAGCGCCCCATGCTGCAGGCCGCGGCCATCGTCGCGCTGCTGCTGACCGTGGCCTTCGGCACGCCGCCGGGGCGCGCCTGGGTGGGCGGCGCCATCGTGGCGCTCTCGGGAGACCAGCCCGGCCCCTTCGCCCGCCGGGTGCTGGGCGTCCTGGGCCATGAAGAGCCTCCCGTGGCCGTGGCGCCGGCACCCGCCGCGGCCCCCCCCGCCGCCAAGCCGGCGGAGCGCCCCACCCTTCCGCGCCCGCAGGCGCAGCGGCAGGGCCCCGCGCCGGGCACTTCGGCCCCCGTGCCGTTCGACCCCGGCAGCAACTACGTGCTCGTGCAGGTGCGGTCGCGGCAGCGGGCGGGCGGCATCATCTTCACCTTCCGCGATACGGAACAGGCCGTGGCCCAGGTGGTTGCCGGGCGCCGCTCCGAATCGCTGGAGCCCACGCCCGACGGACTGCGCGTGCGCAACGCCTCGTCATCGCGCGCCGACTACGCCATTACCGTCCCCACGCGCTACCGGTTCCTGCGGGTGCGGATCGGGGACGAGCCGGAGCTGCGGATCCCCATCTCACGGGCCCAGCACGAAGGCATGTGGAACATCGGGCTCCAGGCGTCGAGCCCGTAGATTGCCGGGCGTGGACGAGGACAAGACGAGCCGCGGGGGGACCGATCCCTCCGCGGCTCCGCCGTTTCCACCCCGGCCCCTTGCCTCGTTGGGCTTGCGTGAGTCGGCGATCGGTATGAACTTCACGAAGTAGACGTTTCCGGCCGAATTCGCGTTCTCGCCTTTTGCGACCCACCATGCCCACACGATCGTCCCGCCCGGCCGCGCCCGCCGCCAGGCGCCGCACGCGAGTTCCGCCCGCGCTCACCCGCGGGCCCGAGGCCATGCCCGCGCTGGGCATCGTCGAGGAGGTGGCGGGCGAGCTGGGCATGCTGCTGTGGCGCTGCGCGCGTGACGTGGTGCTGTGGGCTTCGACGCCGCCGGCCCGGCGGCCCGGGCTGTTCACCGGGACCGCCGCCGAACGGCAAACGCGGCAGCTGGAGGCGCTTTCCATCGACCCGGAGCTGGCCGCCCCCCTGGCGGTCATGGCGCGCGTGCTGGAAAGCCCGTCCGCCATCCCCGAGCGCCTGGTGGTGAACGCCTGCCGGCGCCTGGCGCTGTGGGCCGAGCAGCAGGGGCACCTGGCCACCGCGCTGGAGTTCATGCAGGCCGGGGCGCTGGTTGCGCCCGAGAGCGCCGCGCTGGCCTACGCCGTGGGCCGCCTGGCCCGCCGCCGTGCGGAGTACGACCGCGCGGAAAGCTGGTATGTCCGTGGGATCGTTCAGGCGCGCCGCGCCGAGGATCATCGGGTGTACGCCCGGGCGTACGCAGGGCTGGGGACGCTGTACTTCCAGCGCGGAAACCTGCCGGCCGCCAGGCGGGCCTTTCTGCGCTGCCTGAAGGCTGCGGCCCGGCATGGACACGCCGATCTTCAAGGGACGGCGTACCACGACCTGTTCATCACCGAGCTGGAGACGGGCGCGGGTCCGGAGTGCGAAGTGCTCGCGGAAAAGGCGCTGACCGCCTTCGGCTCCAACTCCGGAGCCGTCGCTCGGCTCGCGTTCGACCTTGCGTATCACTGGATCCTTCTCGGGCGCTTCGCGGACGCACTCCGCGTCGCCAAGGCGCTCTCGCCGCACTTCGATGGAGCAGGCGAGCAAGCCCTGGTGCTCAGCATGATCGCTCGATCCGCGGGCGGCGCGGGGGACCGCGCCACGTTCGGGTGGGCGGCCGCGCGATTGGATACCCTTCTCCACTCGGGGGCCGGAGCGGACTCGGCACCGCGGGCGTTGCTCGGCCTAGCGTACGGAGCGGCCAGCCTGGCCGACTGGCCGGCAGCGCTGCGGTTCGCCCGGGCGACCACAGAAGCGGCCCGGGAGCGCAGCGAAGGGAAGATCCTCATCATGGCCGAGGCTGCGCTGGAATCGATCCAGCGGCACGCAGCACTCGACGAGCGTGCCGCCCCGGCGACCGGCGTCTCGAGCCTGGCCGAGCGGTTCGTGGATGCGCTCGCTGCCCCGGCGGGGACCAGCGTGATGGCTGGTTAGCTTCCCGAGCCCATCGGTCCGCCCGTGCGCGACGTGCTGTCGCTCTTGACGCTGTCGGTGACGGTGGTGAGGCCGGAGAAGGAGACTTCGGTCGTCGTCTCCGCCTCCTGAGGCGCGGTCACGGAACTGCCGCAGCCGGAAAGCACGAGCACGAGGGGCAGGGCCGCAGCCAGGGTGCGGATCATCATTTGGGTGTGCCTCTGGATGGTGGGATGAGCGAACCGACGCCGGCTCGCCCGGAAAGTAGACGCCGGAGTCCCGCTGAACGGCCCCCAAGACGCTCAAAATCGATTGTTTTCAGACAGATCGAGAGTGGAGCACCACTTCTGTGCGGCGTCGCGTACAAGGCCGCAAGTCTCTGCAATACGGCAGGTTGCCAAAGGAGCGGGGTAGGCAAGAAAGCCGGATGGGCGGGACGGGCCAGTCAAGGAACTTCCAATTTTACGCGCCGCACGATCCTCAGGGCTCGTTCCGGGCCAGCCATCCTTTGCGGGCGAACCACAGCAGCACGACGAGGGCGGTGCCGGCCATCAGCCCGAAGATGAAGGGCAGCCCCCACCACCACGCCCGGGGGTGCTCCACGTCCATCCCGTAGATGCCGGTGATGAACCCCAGGGGAATGAACACGGCCGCGAAGATGGTGAGCACCTTCATGATCTCGTTCATGCGGTTGCTCACGGCCGACAGGTACAGGTCGGTGAGCGAGGACCCCAGGTCGCGGTACGTTTCCACCAGGTCCAGGATCTGGATGACGTGGTCGTGGGTGTCGCGGAAGTACACCTGCGTTCCGGGGGAAATCAGGGGCGACGGGTCGCGCGCGAGGGTGCTCAGCGCGTCGCGCATGGGCCAGACGGCGCGCCGCAGCGCCATCATTTCGCGCTTTACCCCATGCAGCCGGTTCATGGTGTCGCGCGTGGGCCGGCCCACCACCTCGTCCTCAATGTCGTCCAGCCGGTCGGCGTAGCTTTCGGTGACGGGAAAGTAGTGGTCTACGATGGAGTCGATCACCGCGTACGCCAGGTAATCCGCCCCCGCCCGCCGCAGCCGCCCGTGCCCGTTGCGGATGCGCTGGCGGAGCGGGTCCAGCACGTCGCCGGGCCGCTCCTGAAAGGTGAGGACGAAGTCGGCGCCCAGGAACACGGCGATCTGCTCCAGGTCCAGCGCGGGCGTCAGCCGGGCCATCCGCGTGATGACGAACAGGTGGTCGTCGTACGCCTCGGCCTTGGGGCGCTGCGCCTGCTCGCCCAGGTCTTCCAGCGCCAGCCGGTGAAGGCCGAAGATGTCGCCAATGCGCTGCAGGGTGGGGGCGTGCGCCACGCCGTCCACGTTCACCCACAGCACGGGCCATCGTCCCGCCATCGTCTCCAGGAGCGCCAGGTCGTCCACCTCGCACTCGGTGATCTCCAGCGGCCCGTAGGCGATCACCCTCACCCGCGGCGGCGCGGCCTCGGGGTGCGACATCAGCAGCCCCGGCTCGGACCCCGGCGCCGGGCGGGGCCGCTGCAGGGGCTCGTCACCGACGGCGGCGGACAGGCTCGCCAGGGGCAGGCGGAACAGGTCTCTTCGGTTCAGGCTCATCGGGCGTGACGCCGGGTCAGCCGCGGGGCGGGGGAAAGGTGCCGCCCGCCTCTCCGGCGGCGGCCACCATCTCACGGGCGGCGGCCGCGTACCGTGCCAGGGCGAACAGGTTGCCGCGGGCCAGCTTCAGCGCGCCGGTCATGGCGGTGGCGACCGGGTCCGCGCCCGACAGCAGGCGCTTCCACGCCGCGGGGCCCGCCTGGAAGACGTAGGCGGCGGAGGCGAGGTCCGCGCCGGTCGCCATGCGGCTTGCGAGGCAGGCGCCGTGGTGCAGGTCCATGAACACGGCACGGTCCGCGTCGATGCCCTGCGCGGGATCGGCCGTCATCAGCAGCACCACGGACCCTTCCCACTCCGCCGCGGCCTGCCGGTACGCCTCGCGGGCGTTCAGCCGCCCGCAGCACGCCGTGCACCATTGCTGGGTGAACACCTCCATTCGCTTCTCTCTTTCTTCGTCGCGGTTCGGGATTCGGTGAGGGTGCAGGGTATCGCGTAGAGGGGAAGTGCGAAAGTGCGTGAGTGCGTGAGTGCGTGAGTGCGGGTTCGCCCGCCCGGGGAACTGACGACGAGCAGCCCTCCCCGCGCGAGCGAGGAGGGCTGCTGTTGTTCGATCGGTGGCGGGTGGCGTCCGCCCCTACTCGGCGGCGGCGATGCGTGCCAGCATGCGGGCCACCTCTTCCACCACGCGCCGCGGCTCGATGGGCTTGGCGAGGTAGCCCTCGCAGCCGGCATCCACCGCGCGCTGGCGGTCTTCGGCCATGGCGTGGGCGGTGAGCGCGATCACCGGAATGCGCGCCGTCTGCGGATCTCCCTTCAGCCGGCGAGTGGCTTCCCACCCGTCGATGCCTGGCATCGCCACGTCCATCAGGATGACGTTGGGCTGCCGCTCGAGCGCCAGGCGAATGCCGTCTTCACCGTTGGACGCCTCGATGACGTCGTGCCCGACGTGGCGGAGGATGGTAGTGTATATGGTACGATTGTCCTCGTTGTCTTCCACGAGGAGCACGGTCGAAAGCGTCATGAGTTGCCGAACCTGAGTATGCGGGCTTGCCGTTCCTCCCCACCCCATGCAAAAACCGGGTCAGGGGGGCAGCACCTCGTCGTCCTTTGTACCGTGAACGAGGCGTTCTGTTCGGCCCCCGTAACCAAGCCGCCATCAGCCGGCCGGTTTGCAGACCCTCACCGCCGCGCACTATCCTTGTCCCCTCGCGGCCCCAGTGGCCGAAGCGGGCCAAGGTTGGAAGGAGACGCAGATGACGACGTGGAGACGGAGACCGTGACGGCCGCCGAGACCGAACTGCTGGTGGAGACGCGCCGCGACCTACACCGGCACCCGGAGCTGGGGTTCCAGGAGTTCCGGACCGCCGGGATCGTCGCCGAGCGCCTGCGGGCGGCGGGATACAAGGTGCAGACCGGGATCGCGGAAACGGGGGTAGTGGGCACGCTGCATGGGGGCGGGGGCACCGGCCCCACGCTGCTGCTGCGGGCCGACATGGACGCGCTGCCCATCACCGAGGAGTGCGCCCACGACTTCACCTCCACGAACGCGGGGGTGATGCACGCCTGCGGACACGACGCGCACGTGGCGGTGGGGCTGGCAGTGGCCGAGCGGCTGGCGCGGTCGTGCGCGGAGTGGGGCGGCACGGTGAAGTACATGTTCCAGCCCGCCGAGGAGGGGCTCGGCGGCGCGCTGGGGATGATCGAAGCCGGCGTGCTGGAGGGCGTGGATGCCGCCCTGGGACTTCACGTGTGGCTGGGGCTTCCCAGCGGCGTAGTAGGGGTAGTGGGCGGGCCGCAGATGGCGGGCGCGGGAGAGTTCGAGGTGACCATCCGCGGCAAGGGCGGCCACGGCGCCATCCCCCACGAGACCGTCGACGCCGTGCTGATCGCCAGCCAGTGCGTGGTCGCGCTGCAGTCGGTGGTGTCGCGAAACATCTCGCCGCTGGAGGCGGCCGTGGTGACCGTCGCGGCCTTTCACGCGGGCTCCGCCCACAACGTGATCGCCGAGACCGCGACGCTCAAGGGCACGGTGCGGGCCTTCAACCCCGGCGTAATGAAGGAGCTGCCGGTTCGCGTGGAGCAGGTGATCTCGGGCGTGTGCGCCGCGATGGGCGCAACGTACGAGTTCCACTTCCGCCCCGAGGCGCCGCCCACCGTCAACGATGCCCGGATGGCGGAGATCGTCCGGCGCGAGGCGGTGCGCATCGTGGGTGAGGAGCGGGTGCGCACCGATCCCGACGTGCGGACGATGGCGGCGGAGGATTTCGGCGACGTGCTGGAGCGCGTGCCGGGGTGCTACTTCTTCGTCGGCGGGCGCAACGAGGAGCGCGGCATCCTGCATCCCCACCACTCGTCCCGCTTCGACCTGTGCGAGAGCTGCATGCCCGTGGCGGTCGACGTGCTGGATGCCGCGGCGCGCGCGTATCTCGCCGGCGGCGGCACGGGCTGAGGGAGAAAAAGCGGGGGTACAGAGGGTACAGACAAAAACCAGAAATACAGAGGAAAACCGGTCTTTTCTCTGCATTTCTGGCTGTTCTCTGTATCTCTGTACCCTCGCAGTTAGTTCAGCCTCGTCCCAGTACCTTTTGCATGAACCGCTCGTCGGGGCGAGCGCACTTGCCGTGCGCGGTGCACACCCACTGCACGTCGTAGGGCTTCACCCGCTCGAACAGGTCCGCCAGGCTTGCGCGGTTCTGGTGCTCGTCGTCGTGAAAGATGGGAAAGCCGGGGCGGAAGCCGGTGAAGTACGAGCGGTTGACGGCGTCGCCCGCGAACAGCACGCCGCGGAACAGGTACGCCGCGCTTCCCGCCGTGTGGCCCGGCACCACGAAGGCGCGCACCGTGTCGGCCCCCAGCACGAACATCGTGTCGCGCTGAAAGGCCCGGACGTTCACCTCGCCCGGCCACGGGGCGGGATTGCCGATGCCGATCTCCGCCAGCCGCGAGGGCGAATCGGCGTGCCCGGCCCGCCCGGAGAACAGCGCGTCCTCGCCGGCCCCCACGTGAAAGCGGGCGTGCCGCACCAGCGGCCACGCGGCAATGTGGTCGCGGTGGCTGTGAGTGAGAAAGACGTCGGTCACGTCCTCCGGCCGCGCGCCGATCTGCGCCAGCCCCCGCCGCAGCGCATCCTCCGCGTTCTGCCATCCCAGGTCCACCAGGATCACGCCCGCATCGGTCCGCGCCGCGTAGATCATGCTGTTCCACGGGTACGCCGTGGGGATGGCGTTCGCCCGCGGCCCCTCGATGTTCGACACGTTGGTGGTGCACCCCGCGGCCGCCACGGACGCCAGCAGACAAGCGGCGAGGAGCCGGGCGGGCCGCGGTAGATCGAATCCAGTGAGCGTCATCTCGTTCCGTGCGACGAAAAAAAGCGAGGACCCGCCGGTCTGGCCGAGTCCTCGCCTTCGTACACCGCCACCCTCACCGGCGTTGCATCGTCACCGCGGCGCGGCGCCCGTGAGCTCCCACAGCTCGGCGCGGGCGTGCCAGAGGAACGGAAAGAACGACTGCCGATGCGTCGCCATCCGCTCCAAAAAGCGCACGCCCGACGAGTTGGCCGTTCCCGGCGTTTCGGGCCCCAGCGTGCGTTCCGCCGTGCGCGCGTGGGTGAAGCGCCAGATGCGCACCTCCTCGTCGTAGTCCAGCAGCGCCTCGGCCAGCGCGGTGAGGTCGCCGTGCCCGCCGCCCCGGTGCGACGCCTCGTACGCCTGCACCGGGGTGACGCCGCGGCGCGCGAACGCCGCTTCGGCGGCTGATGCCAGGGATGGCTGCTCCCACAGGTGGGCGAGGCGGTCCGTCCACAGGTGCGAATGCGGGACGGACGAGGGATCGGGATTGATCTCCGATTCCAGGTAGCGCCGGAACTCGGGCTCGCGCGCGCCGGACAGGATCTCGATCTCGTGCCACTGCCCGCTCTCGCCGCCGCTGGCCGGCACCAGGTGGTGGCGAAAGGCGTAAAAGCCGCCCAGCGTCATGGTTTCGAGCATGCGCATCATCGGCGAGAACATCCGCACCACGCCGGTGCAGCGCTGGGCCAGCCACGCCGCCATCGCCAGGTCGTCCCCGTCCAGCGCCTGGATGATGCGGGGCAGGTCCACGCAAAGCTGCGCGAACCACAGTTCGAACGCCTGGTGGGTCACCACGAACAGGTGCTCCTCGGGGTGCCGCACCTCGTCCGGACCCGGCTGCAGCGACAGCAGCTGCGGCAGATGCAGATAGGTGCAGTAGTGCGTCTGCGCCGTGTCGCGGACGGTGTGGCCGCAGGGCAGGGTATGTGTGCTGGTCAATTATGGTCTGCCGACGGTGTGGCGCCAGGACGCATCCGAACGCCCGCCGCACGATGAGAATGTTTCAAGAGCGTGGCTGCTGCAGTGTCCGTCCAGCCGCCCTGAAAGTCCGGAGCACGCACTTTCTCCTCATCCTGCGGGGTACGGGACCCGACAAGCCGACACCGAGGCGCTCGGCCAGTTCGGGTGAGTAGCGACGCAGATCGTCGATGATTTTCTGGAAGCTCGTGGTCTCATAATACTCCTGGAACACGCGACGGGCTGTCTGAGGATCAATCATCGTATTCACCTCCGCTGTACGGCACGCCCGCATCCTCATACCCCGGTTTGTCAAACTGGTCCGCACCGGTCCGCAGGATCGAGGATTCGATCCTTCGAGGGGCACCCGGGCGGGCGCCCCTCAGGTCGTTCTCAGCCGCCGCCGGCGACCGCCCCGCCGCCGGGGATGCCCGGCTCCGTCATGTCGCGCACGTTCAGCACGGTGTCCAGCTGCTCGTCACTCAGGAGCCCGCGGCGCTTCACCACGTCGCGGACGGACTCGAAGTTCTTGGCCGACTCCTTGGCGACCGCCGCGGCCTCGTCGTAGCCGATGTAGGCGTTGAGCGCCGTGGCGATCGACGGATTGCGCTCCAGGAGCTCGCGGCAGCGCTCCCGGTTGGCGGTGATCCCCTCCACCGCGTTCGTGCGGAAGGCGTCGCAGCCGTTCGCCAGGATGGAGACGGACTCGAGGAAGTTGTGCGCCATCACGGGCATCATCACGTTCAGCTCGAAGTTGCCATGCTGGCCGCCGACGGTGATCGCCACGTGGTTCCCCATCACCTGCGCGCACAGCATCATCATGGCCTCGCTCATCACCGGGTTCACCTTCCCCGGCATGATGCTGGAGCCCGGCTGGATGGCGGGAAGCCCGATCTCGGCCAGCCCCGACGTGGGGCCGCTCGCCAGCCAGCGGATGTCGTTTGCGATCTTCATCAGCGACACCGCCAGCGTGTTCAGCGCGCCCGAGGCCGACACGTAGGCGTCCTTGGCGCCCTGCGCCTCGAAGTGGTTCTCGGCCTCGCGGAACTCCAGCCCCGTGCTCTCGCTGATCTTTTCGATGGCCAGGGCGGGGAAGCCGGGCACGGCATTGGTGCCGGTGCCCACGGCGGTGCCGCCCAGCGCCAGCTCGGCCAGCTCCTCGGCGGCGTTCCGCAGCCGGCGGATGCCGTGGTCCACCTGGCTGGCGTAGCCGCCGAATTCCTGCCCCAGCCGCACGGGGGTGGCGTCCATCAGGTGGGTGCGGCCGCTCTTGACCACGTCGTCGAACTCGGCGGCCTTGGCCAGCAGCGCGTCGCGCAGCCGCTCCAGCGAGGGCACCAGGTCGTGGTGGATGGCCACGCGGGCGCTGACGTGCATGGCCGTGGGGATCACGTCGTTGGAGCTTTGCCCCATGTTGACGTGGTCGTTTGGGTGCACGCGGGTGCCGCCGTCCAGCAGCTGGGTGGCGCGGGTGGCGATCACCTCGTTCGCGTTCATGTTGCTGCTGGTGCCGCTGCCCGTCTGGAAGATGTCCAGCACGAACTGCGAGTCCAGCCGGCCGGCGATCACCTCGTCGGCCGCGCGCGCGATGGCGTTGGCCACGGTGCCGTCCAGCAGCTGCATCTGGGCGTTGGCCTGCGCGGCTGCCTTCTTGATGGTGCCCAGCGCATGGATGAAGCGCCGCGGAAAGCGCAGGTTGCTGATGGGAAAATTCTCCACCGCGCGCTGCGTCTGGGCGCCGTACAGGGCGTCGGCGGGAACCTGCATTTCGCCCAGCGAGTCGCGCTCGGTGCGAAAGCCCGAAGTGCTCGTATCCGTCATCGTTCCAGCGTTGGTGCGGGTTGCGTGAGGGGCCGTGGCTGGCGGGCAAGATGCGGCCTGCGCCAGGCGAACGCAAACGCGGCGCGGCGGCCGTAGCCCCTGCACGCGAAGAGGCCCCGCCACGCCCGGCGGGGCCTCTTCCATTCACCCCTCGCGAGGCGGCTCGCCCCGTCGCCGCGGCCGGCGCTTCATGGGCGGGGGCGGCGGCGGCCCGACGAGAGCTGACGGCCAGTCGGTTGAGTTGATCAGGTCCCACTGTTCCGGAGTGAACATGTCTCCGAACGAGCTGCTCTTCAACGCCCGCTGGTAGATCTCCTCTTCCCAGGGCTGCCGGACGCGGCGGGGCTGGTCACGGTCAGGAACCTGGCTCGGATCGACAGGTGGAACGACTGGCTTGGTCATAGCTTCTCCCACGACTCCAATTCACGGCTGCCGATCCGGCGTTCCAAGTATAACCTGCGTCCATTCCGTCCGGCAATGGCGAAGCCGAGCTTCAGGTATCGGGGGAGCAGGTCGGGTACGGGATCGATGAGTCGTAGCCGTTCGGCACCCAGTGATTTCCCATATCTCTCCGAAACGAACAAGGCAAGCGGAACGACAAGGCGCCGGAGGGGATGGCCGGGGTCCGGGTCTGCTTCTATGCAGCGCACCGAGAGCGTGTGCCGGGCACCACTCCGCCGGCGCTTCGAGGGATGAGCGACCACCAATCCCGCCAGGCGTTCGCCGCTCCAGATGGCCAGCGGCAGGCCGGCGGGCCGCCTCCATACCGGCGTTACGAGTGCGTCCCAGTTCCATCCGCGCGATCCCGACCAGTGCCTGGCGACCCATGTGGCCCGGCGGACCTCGAGCGCGTGGGCGTCGATGTCGGCAAGGCGGACCGGCACCCGAACCGAGTTCAGGTTCGCGAGGTCCTGCTCCACCGAGTCGTACACGCTGCGACGGATGCGGGCGTAACGTTCCTGGGCTTCGCGGAAGGTGGAGATGGGCATCGCTGATCGGGAGCCGGGAGTGGTGAGCGGCCCCAACTTCCGCGTTCGTTTGCGTCATGGCAATGAATTTACATGGCCGCTTTCCGGCGCGGCCATTGCGCCACAGGTGGGTTCTAGAGTGCCGGCCGTGGCGGGAGTTAATGCCGGATTGTCTAGTTCACGCTGGTTGTGTGGCTGAAAACCTCGTTCTCGCCATTATTGCAATATTGCCATCGTGTGACGGGAATGGTAGCGTGGATTGCAAGAGTGCGGGTGACGGGAGCGGATGTGCGGGAGTCTCGTGTATTCTGATGACCGATCCGGGCGAGCCCCCGCTTGCCGCGCATGGGGAGGGCTGTATCTTCGCGGGGAGCTCACGATTCTCGACGACCGACGCAAGGAGCCAGGAGTGACCGTTTACCGCATTCTCACCCGCGGCCTGCCCGCCCTGGCGGTGCTGGCCGCCGCGTGCGCACCCGCCGCGGCCGTGCAGGAGGGCCCGCCCCCCGCGCAGCCCCCGGCCGCGGCACCGGCGCAGCAGGACGTGCAGCTGCCGTTGAAGTACCAGGCGCGGCCCACGGTTCCCGAGATCACCCCCGGCGACCTGATGAGCCGGCTGTACGTGCTGGCCGACGACTCCATGATGGGGCGCCAGGCGGGGCACCGCGGCAACGTGATGGGCACGGACTACATCGCGTCCGAGTTCCGCCGCATGGGGCTGGAGCCCGGCGGCGAGAACGGCACCTTCTTCCAGACGATCCCGCTGACCGTCAAGGGTATCGCGCCCGGGGTGTCGCTCTCGGCGAACGGGCAGGCGCTGACGCCGTGGACCGACTTTTCGCCGCTCCCCCCGCTGGCCAACACCTTTCCCTTCGGCGCGGAGTTCCGCGCGCAGAACACGCCGGTGGTCTTCGGCGGGCAGCTGGGCGGCGAGCTGATCACCGACGCGCAGGCCGCCGGCAAGGTGGTGGTGCTGCTGCCTCCCACGGGTGAGAACGGGCAGCCGAACGGCCGCTGGTGGCCCGGCTATCCGCGCACCCGCTTTCCCCGCGCCGCCGCCGTGGCGGTGGCCGCCAGCGACATCACCGTGCCCGCCGTCCTCACCATCGGGCAGGGCGAATCGGCCGAGCTGGAGGAGCCCGGCGCGCAGGTGGCCACCGGGCCGGCGGGGATGAGCATCACCCGCGCGGCCGCGGAGCGGATGCTGGGCGCGCCGCTGGCCGGAATGCGCCCCGGAACGCAAGGGCGCACCGTCAGCGGCTCGTTCCGCTTCGGCGCGCGGCGGCCGGACGCGCCCGCCCGCAACGTGGTGGCCATCCTGCGCGGCACCGATCCGTCGCTGCGCGCCCAGTACGTGGGCATCAGCGCGCACAACGACCACGAGGGGATCGCCGAGCGGGCGATGGACCACGACTCGCTGGTCGCCTACAACACCGTGATGCGGCCCCAGGGGGCCAACGACCGCCCGGGCGCCCCGTCCGCGGCCCAGCGCGAGCGCATCCAGGACATGCTCGACAGCCTGCGGGCCCTGCGTCCCGCGCGGCGCGACAGCATCTACAACGGCGCCGACGACGACGGCAGCGGCACGGTGGCCCTGCTGGAGATCGCCGAGCGGATGGCGTCGTCGCCCACCCGCCCGCGCCGGTCGGTGATCTTCCTGTCGCACACCGCCGAAGAGGCGGGGCTGCTGGGCTCGCAGTGGTTCTCCGACCATCCCACGGTGCCGCGCGACTCCATCGTCACCGTGCTGAACATGGACATGGTGGGGCACGGCCGCGCGTCGGAGGTGGCCCGGGGCGGGCCGTACTCCATCCAGATGATCGGCTCGCGCCGGCTATCCACCGAGCTGGGCGACCTGATCGACGCGCTGAACGCGCGCCGCGCAACGCCCATGCAGATCGACTACACCTGGGACGCGCCCGGGCACCCGGCCAACCGCTACTGCCGGAGCGACCACTTCATGTACGCGCGGCGCGGCATCCCCATCACCTACCTGTCGCTGGGCTACCACCCGCACTACCACATGCTGACGGACGAGGCGCAGTACATCGACTACGAGCATTCTGCACGAGTCGCGGGCTTCGTGCACGACATCGCGCTGGAGGTGGCCAACCGCGACCGCCGGCCCACGGTGAACGGGCCGCGCCAGGACCCCAATGCTCCGTGCCGCCAATAGGTTGCGTCGCCCAAGGTAAAAATATGGCGTCCGCCCAGTAAAATCCGGGGCGGACGCTTTTTGCGGAAGGCCTACCGGATGAAGTGACGCGCCGTTATCATCCATCGTCATCCTCCCCGACTGTCCTGCCCAACCAAACTGCCGACGCGCTCGCACGGCCCTTGCTCTTTGCGGGGGCGAGACTGATCCCAATTCCTGAAGCAGGTTGCCCGTGATGCTGCTGAACGCGTACGGCGGCTCCCCCCTCGCGACGCTCGACGCGCGTGGGGGCAGTGCCGAGGCAGGCTTTCAACGCCTGGCCTCCATTGCCGTGCGCCTGGTGTCTGCCCCCGTAGCGGTCGTCTCGATGGTCGATGGGGACGGACCGTACGCCGCCGGCGACTGTGGCGAATGCTGGCGCGCCCGGCGCGAGGCCGGGCTGTCGCTTACGCTCTGCCGTTTGGCCGCCGAGTCGGGCGAGCCCCTGCTGGTGCGCGATGCCCGCCAGCACCCCGAGGTGCTGGCCGACCCCACGCTCTGGCTGGGCGAGGTGGGGTACGCCGGCATCCCCTTCCACCGCGCGGACGGGCGCGTGGCGGGCGTCCTGTGCGTGGCCGACGCGCGCCCCCGGGTGTGGACGGACGGAGAGGTGGAGCTGCTTTCGTCGCTGGCCAGCCTGGCCTCGCACCTGGTGTCGCGCCGCGAGGAGGCGCCGGGGGTGCAGGAGGCGCTGGCCATCGCCGCGCGCAGCGCCTCCAAGCGGGGCGTGAACCTGCGGATGCTGAAGAAGGCGGTGGAAACGATGACGCTGGGCGTCACCGTCACCGACGTGAACGGGCGCATCCTCTACATCAACCCCGCCGACGCGCGGATGCACGGGTACGAGGCCGACGAGCTGATCGGCAAGCACGCCCGCATCTTCGCCCCGCCCGCCGCCGCCCGCCCGCTGGCGCCCGAGAAGATGGCGACGGCCGAGGGGTGGAACCGCGAAACCATCAACGTCAGGAAGGACGGCAGCACCTTTCCGGTGATGCTGCGCTCCGACGTGGTGCGCGACGCGGCCGGCCACCCCCTGGGGCTGGTGACCTGCTGCGAAGACCTGACGCACCGCAAGCACCTGGAGCGCGAGCTGCTGCGCAGCGCGTACTACGACGCGGTGACGGGCCAGCCCAACCGCGGGCTGCTGACGCACCGGCTGGAGCTGGCGGTGGAGCTGGCGCGCATGGGGCAGGGCCACTTCGCGCTGCTGGCGGTGGAGATCGACCGGGTGCAGCTGGTGGCCGACAGCCTGGGCCGCGCCTCGGCCGAAGAGCTGCTGCGCGCCGCGGCCGAGCGCCTGCGCGAGTGCGTTCCCCCCGACGGCATGATCGCCCACATCGGCGGCGACCAGTTCGCCGTGCTGCTGGAAGACGTGCGGGGCGTGCGCGAGCCGGCCCGCATCGCCGCCTGCATCCGCAGCACCCTGACGGCGCCGTTCCGTGTGGGCGGGCGCGAGGTGTTCAGCGGCGCCAGCATCGGCATCGTGCTGGGCAACGGCACGTACGAGCGCGCCGAAGACGTGCTGCGCGACTCGACCATCGCCATGGTGCGCGCGCGCGAGGCGGGCGAGGGCCACTACCAGGTGTTCGACCCCGCCATGCACGCCGAGGCCATCGCCCGGCTGCACCTGGAAACGGACCTGCGCCACGCCCTGCAGCGCGGCGAGCTGCGCGTGCACTACCAGCCGATCGTCAAGCTGGAGACGGGGCGCATCGCCGGGTTCGAGGCGCTGGCGCGGTGGGAGCACCCCACGCGCGGGATGATCCAGCCCGACGAGTTCGTGCCGCTGGCCGAGGAGACGGGGCTGATCCTGCCGATGGGGCTGTGGGTGCTGGAGCAGGCGTGCACCACGCTGCGCACGCTGCAGGACCGGCCCGGCGGGGCGGGGATCCGGATGGCGGTGAACCTGTCGGCGCGGCAGTTCACGCAGCCGGACCTGGTGGAGCGCGTGGCCGAGGTGGTGGCCCGCACGGGCATCGAGCCCGGCTCGCTGGAGCTGGAGATCACCGAAAGCACCATCCTGCAGCAGTCCGCGGGGGTGATGGGCATGCTTCACGGGCTGAAGGCGCTGGGGGTGCGGCTGCACGTGGACGACTTCGGCACCGGGTACTCGTCGCTCAGCTACCTTCACCGGCTGCCGCTGGACGCGCTGAAGATCGACCGCTCGTTCGTAACGGGGGCCGGCGACGACCCGCTGCAGATCGTGCGCACCATCGTGGCCATGGCGCAGGCGCTGGGGGTGGAGGTGGTGACGGAGGGCATCGAGAACCCGGGCGTGCTCAGCCAGATCCGCGCGCTGCGGTGCGAGTACGGGCAGGGCTACCTGTTCTCGCGCCCGGCCAGCGCCTCCGAGGCCCAGGCCCTGCTGGACAGCGGCCTCAGCTGGTAGGGGGCTGTCACGACCAGGGGCGCCGGGACGTTCCTGGTCCAGCTTCCGTTGGTTTCGTGAACCCTTTGTTTCCGCACGGCCATGCGCAAACGTTCTTTCCTCGCTCCCCTGGCCCTGCTGGCCCTCGCCGCGTGCGACTCGCCGACGGGGCCCGACGCGCGCGCCCAGCTGTCGGCCCGCTGCTCCAACGCGGCCCCGGTGCTCAGCCAACCCGACCCGTCGCTGGCCAACCTCTACATCGTGGTGTATCGCGAGGGCACCGATTCGCGCGCCACCACGGCGCGACTGGCGCAGACGCACGGATTCACCCCGCGGTTCGTGTACGAGCACGCGCTTCTCGGCTTTTCGGCGGAGTTGAGCGCCGACGCGCTGGCCGGGGTGCGCTGCGAGCCGGAGGTGAAGTACGTGGAGGGTGACAAGGTGGTGCGCGTCGGCGTGTGAGCGGGCGCGAAGTTCGCAAGACGAGGGGCGCGGGAGCTGATTCCCGCGCCTTTTTCGTTTCTCCTTCCTGCGGTGTTCACCATGCCCGATCATCCGTCCGAGCGTTCCCGGTCCGCCGGCTCCGGTCCCTTCGAATACCGCGGCCGGTGGGCGCTGGTGACGGGCGCGTCGATGGGCATCGGCGAGGCGTTCGCGCGGGCGCTGGCGGCGCGCGGGATGAACCTGGTGCTCTGCGCGCGCTCCGCGGATCGTTTGGAGGCGCTGGGGGATGCCCTGCGGCGGGAGCACGGCGTGGAGACGCAGGTGGTCGCCGGGGACCTGGCGGTGCCCGGGGCCGCGGCACGGGCGTGGGAGCAAGCCTCGGCCGAGCACCCCGTGCACCTGCTGGTGAACAACGCGGGCTTCGGGCTGCGCGGCCGCTTCCACGAATTGCCGAGGGAGCGACAGGCGGAAATGGTGTCGCTGAACTGCACGGCGCTGCTGGAGCTGGCGCACCTGGCCGTGGGGGAGATGAGGGGGCGCGGGGCGGGCGGAATCATCAACGTGGCCTCCATCGTCGCCTTTCAGCCCGTGCCCTCGATGGCGGCGTACGCGGCCACCAAGGCGTTCGTGCTGTCGCTCTCGGAATCGCTCGCGGTGGAGAACCGGCAGGCGGGGGTGCGGGTGATGGCCCTCTGCCCGGGGCCCACGCCCAGCGGGTTCCAGGCGGTCGCCGGCACGCGGGTGTACGAGGGGCAGCCCGGCTACCTGACCCCGGAGCAGGTGGTGGCGGGCGGCCTGAACGCCTTCGACGCGGACCGGGCGCACGTGGTGCCGGGCGCCGCGAACCGCGCGGCCACGCTGTTCGGGCGCCTGCTTCCACTGGGTGTCGCGGCGCGGATCGCGCTGCGGGTGAACCAGCGGCACGGATAGCGGCGCGAGGGGCAGCCCGTTCAGGGGCGAATCCCAGGGGCGGGTGAACCCGCGGCTGGAACAGCGGAAAGCCCCGACACGGGCCGCTCGCGCGTCCCGTTCGGGGCTTCACCTGCACGCAGTCCGCACCTGCCGAAGCGCACGCCGTCATCCCGATGGAGCGACCACATGGGACCGGCCTGAGCGCGGTACTCCGCAGCGACTGAGGGATCCGCCACACACTAACCCCGAACGCTCCAGACCCGCGGAAACACGGGGCCGTTCTGTTCGTCGTGACGCCGAACGGCGACGGCTTGACTCGCCCGGCGGAGAACCACGGTTCGGCTCGCAATGTGTGTGGCGGATCCCTCAGTCGCTGCCGACTGCGGTGCAGGGGCGAGTTCACCGTGACCGCTCCATCGGGATGACATACGGGCGTTTCCGGCACTCCCGGCGCGCGTGCGGGTGAAGCCCCGAACGGCGACGCGACAGCGGCGTCGGGTCGGGGCTTTCCGCTTTCCGAGCAGCGGGTTCACCCGCTCTTGCGGCCTCGGGCTTTCCGCTCTCGTTGCCGCGGATTCATCGGCCCCCTCTCAGCATCAACCTCCCGCTTCAAACCCTTTCGCCAGACCTCGCATCCAATCCTTTCGGATGCGGCGGCGGTGCGTTCCGCGGCGCGAATCCCCAACACGACAACAGGGAGACGGATGATGCGGTACGAAGCGATGGTCGCCGCGGCGGCGGCCGTGATGGGCTTTGTCGGCGCGACGCGTGAGGGCGGCACCCCCGCGGTCCAGGAGGCCGCGGCGGTCGGTTCGGTGGCTGTGGCGGGGCAGGAGGACTTCCGCTGGTCCGGCCGGCTGGCGCGCGGGCAGGAGATCGAGATCAACGGCATCATCGGTAACGTGACCGCCGAGACGGCATCGGGCGACCAGGTGGAGGTCATTGGGCGGCGGCGCGGAGCGGGCGCGGCCGACGTGCGCATCGAGGCGGTGGAAACGCGCGACGGCATCACCATCTGCACCATCTACCCCCAGCGCGGCGGGCGCAATGGCCGGCGCACGGACGTGGACGGTGACGGCCCGTGCCGCGGGAACAACGGGAACATCGACGGCGACGACGCCCGCATCGACTTCACCGTGCGCGTTCCCGCCGGTGTCAAGCTGGCCGCCAACACCGTGTCGGGCGACATCGTGGCCGAGGGGCTGCGCAGCCCCGTGGAGGCGGCGAGCGTGTCCGGTGACGTCCGCGTCTCCACCAGCGGCCCGGCTCGCGCCTCCACCGTCAGCGGCGACGTCGTCGCCACCTTTGCGCAGACGGACAGCGACGAGATGGAGTTCAACAGCGTGAGCGGCGACGTCACCCTGCGCCTGGCGGGCAACGTGGGTGCCGAGGTGGAGGCCCAGACGCTGTCCGGCGAGATCCACAGCGACTTTCCGCTGCGCCGAGGCCACATGACCGACGATGATGATGACGACGACGATGACGGTGGCGTGCATGTCGACATCCGCATCGGGCAGAGCGCCCGGGGCACCATCGGCCGGGGCGGCGCGGAGTTGTCGGTGACCACCATCAGCGGCGACATCCGCCTGGAGCGCGCGCGCTAGGGTACGCGAAGGACCACGAAAGCCGGCAGATAGATCGAGGTACGGCGCGGGGCCGGGCACAGTGCCCGGCCCCGTCGCCGTTTTTGCGTCCAGCGGATTGACTTGCGAGCCGCGGGAGCGCACGATTGGGGGAGCATCCATCCCCATCCACCACTCCCGAGGACGCATGATGCAGTACCGCACCCTCCTGGCGCTGTCGGCGCTGGCGGTGGCCCCCGCGGCCGTGCAGGCGCAGGCCGCCGACGCGCGCGTGGCCACCGCCGTCGACCGCCTGGCGCCCCGCATCACCGAGATCCGCCACGACCTGCACCAGCACCCCGAGCTCAGCAACCGCGAAACGCGCACGGCCGGCGTGGTCGCCGCCCACCTGCGCTCGCTGGGGCTGGAGGTGCGCACCGGCATCGCCCACACCGGCGTCGTCGGCATTCTTCGCGGCGGGCGGCCCGGCCCCACCATCGCCGTCCGCGCCGACATGGATGCGCTGCCGGTGACGGAGGAGACCAGCTATCCCTGGAAGTCCACCGTGCGCACCGAGTACCTGGGCAACCAGGTGGGCGTGATGCACGCCTGCGGTCACGACGTGCACACCGCCGTGCAGATGGGCGTGGCCTCGGTGCTGGCGGGGATGCGTGCCGAGGTGCCGGGGACGGTGGTGTTCGTCTTTCAACCGGCGGAAGAGGGGGCGCCTCCGGGCGAGCAGGGCGGCGCCAAGCTTATGCTGGACGAGGGCGTGTTCAACGGGGTGCGTCCCGAGGCCGTGTTCGGGCTGCACACCTTTGCGCAGATGGAGGTGGGCAAGGTGGGCTACACCCCCGGTCCGGCGATGGCGGCGGCGGACCGCTTCATCATCCGCATCAAGGGGCGGCAGTCGCACGGGGCGTCGCCCCACCTGGCGATCGATCCCATCGTCATGGCGTCGCAGGCGGTGCTGTCGCTGCAGACCATCCGCTCGCGCAACCTGTCGCCCTTCACCCCCAGCGTAGTGACGGTGGGGCTGATCCGCGGCGGCGAGCGCAACAACATCATCCCCGAGCAGGTGGAGATGCACGGCACCGTGCGCACCTTCGACCCCGCGGTGCAGGACGAGGTGGAGCGGCGGATGCGCGAGATCCTGGACGGCGTGACGCGCGCGGGCGGCGGCTCGTACGAGCTGCAGTACGACCGCATCACCCCGGTGACGGTGAACAACCCCGACCTGGCGCGGCGGCTGCACCCCACGCTGGTGCGGCTGATGGGCGGCAGCAACGTCGTCGACGTGCCGCCCACGACGGGTGCCGAGGACTTCGCGTTCTTCGCCACCGTGGCGCCCACCTTCTTCTACCGGCTGGGCACCACGCCTCCGGGGCAGAAGAGCGGCGACCACCACACCCCCACCTTCATCGCCGACGACGCCGCCATCCCCATCGGCATGCGCACGATGACGGGCCTGGTGCTGGACTACCTGCGCACCGGCGCGGCCCAGTAGATTCAGTATCCGCCTGACGAGAAGCGCCCCCGCGATCC
>NZ_DASWMD010000042.1:0-54490 GCF_036399935.1 Longimicrobium sp. | reverse complement strand
GTCTGGGCGAGGGGCGCGATCAGCCCGTGCAGCGAGCCGGCGCTGGGGAACGCACGCTCGTGAAGCACCTCGCCCAGCCGCCAGCCGAAGATGATCATTCCCACGTAGCCGGCCCAGACGAAGAAGCCCGCCATCCGCTCGTTCATCCCCGACGCGCGCAGGCTGCCCACCACGCGGCCCTGGCGCTCGCCCTGCTCGCGGACCACGCGCACGCGCTCCGCGTGGCCGGCCTCCCACTCCGCGAGGGCGGGGCCGGCCTTTTCACGGCGGGCGACCTCCCGCGACACCAGGGCGTCTTCGGCGGAGGTGCGCACCGCCTCCGTGGCCACGACGTTGTCGGCGAGCGTCTGCGAGAGCGCCGCCTCGGCACGGATGCGCTCCTGGATCTGGCGGACCGGGAATCCCTGCCGCAGGGCCGTCAGCCGGGCGTACGCGGGGAGCAGCCGTTCCCGCGCGGCGTGTACGGCGGCCGCCCCCGGTTCGCGATGCGTCTGGAGTGCCTCGATGCGTGCCCTGACCTCCGGCTCGTCCACCCGGTCCTGCCGCCGTTCCTCGGCGAGGGCGTCGAGCCTGGCGCGCAGCCCCGTCTCGCGCAGGAAGTACTCTACGCGTGTGGCATCGACCGCGGTGTCCTGCATCCTGCGCAGGCGCTGCAGCATCTCGTCGGGGTTGCCCGTGCCGGTGTAGCCGGACCAGAAGAGGGAGTCCAGGATTCCGTCCCAATCGGGAGGCTGAATCACCTCGGCCTCGGCTGCCGCGGCGGGGCTCGCGTTCTGCCTGAAGCCGGAGATCCGCAGCTTGAACGGCCACCGCAGCCACAGCTTCGGGGCGGAGGCGGCGGGGGCAGCCGATTCCGCGGCGCCCGTGTCTTCAGGCTGGTCGGCGGGGCGGAAGATGGAGGTGATCCACCGTACGAGGTTCTGGAGCACTACGCTGTCCTTTGCCGGTGGGGTGATGAACGCGCCGATCACCAGGATCGGTGGGGTGACGGGCATGAGCGAGGGGCAACGGAAAGGTCCGCGAGTGCCGCCGCTCCGGCTCACGTGCCATTCGTCGGGCACGCGCGGCAGAATTCCCCGCGCGGGTTCCGGGGCGCGCGCGTGTGATTTCGAGAGGGGGGGATCGGCTGGATAGCGGCGGGTTCGGCCCGGCCACCCCTGCAGCCGGGTCCACGAAAAAAGGCCGGCGCAGACAGCGCCGGCCATGATGCACGGGAAAGTCGGGCGCTACCCCGTGAGAGGGGTACGCGGTGCCGTCAGCTGCGTTCCAGGGCGGCCAGGCTGGCTTGGGCGGCGGGGGAGCCGGCCCGCGCGGCCCGGCGATACCAGCGCGCAGCTTCCGCACGATTGGGGGCAACTCCCCAGCCGTTCTGGTACAGCACGCCCAGGCTGTTCATGGCTTCGGCGGAACCCGCGTCCGCGGCCTTTCGGTACCAGGCCAGCGCGTAGCGGTAGTTCTTCGCCTCTTCGTTCAGCCGGCCGATGGCGTGCATGGCCCGGGGCGAGCCCGCATCCGCCGCGCGCTGGAACCAGCCCAGCGCCTGGTTGGGATCGCGCTGCCCATGCACACCCTCGGCGTACATCAGCCCCACGTCGACCATCGCTTCCACCGATCCCTCATCCACCGCTTTCAGGTACCAGGCGAGGGCCAGTGAATCGTGGCGGCTCGTACGGGGCCTCTGGCGGTACAGCCGCGCCAGGTTCCGCATGGCCTCCACGTCGTTCTGCTCGGTGGCGGCTGCCTCGTACCAGTGCTGGGCCCAGCGGTAGCTCTGCGCCACCCCGGCTCCTTCCTCGTAGGCCTGCCCGTAGGCGTTCATGCCGCGCGCATCGCGCTTTTCTGCCGCCTCCTCCAGCCAATGCGCCGCGAGTTCCGGCGTGCGCTCCGTACCCTCCCCGCGAAGGTATGCGATTCCCAGGTACCCCATGGCCTCGGCGTTCCCTGCCTCTGCCGCGCGCTTGAAGAACGGAAGGGCGCCTGCGTGGTTCCCCCCGCGTTGAAGTTCGAGCGCCGTGGCCAAGGCCTCCACGGGCGGGGTCATCAGCGAAACAACGGGGGGCGGCGATTCCTCGGACCCAGTCAGGACCTGCGTCATCCCCAGGAGCGCGACGAGCAGCGCGGCACCTGCAGCGATTCGCCGCCTGGGCACGGGGGTGGGCTTCCTGACCAGAAACAGCTGCGCGGGATCGACACCGTCCCCCGTCTCCAGTTCCGGACGCACCGCGTCAAGGTCGTGCGCACCGATGGCCGAACATGCCTTGTCGTACGCGCCCTGTACCGACTCCCCGAACGCGATCGCCCGGTAGAACTCGGCGTTGAAGGCGATTGCCGCCTCGTCCGCGATCGTGGTGGGCGTGCCGATCGCGCAGCCCACGATGTCGGCGATTAGCTTGGCGTGGGGGCCGGTAGAGCAGGCGCTCAGGACGACGACACGAATATCGTCCCGGAACCCGGTGAACAGTTTCTGGAGGTCGTCCGCGCTCACCCAGTGCGGCGTATGTCCGTCCTCACCCACGAGCATCAACCCGCCCCCGCCGCCGTGCCCGCTGAAGTGCACGACCTGCGGCTTCGTCTCATACAGCGCCTGCACTACGTCGTCGAGCCGAGCCGCCGTACGCGAGTCGAACTGCAGAACGCCGCGGTACTTGGCCGCGCGGACTTTTGTGCGGATGTTGCGCAGGTCCTCGTCCAACGCAAGGGTACGCGTCGGGTCGGCGGACAGGAAGACGACGGGGACTTTCTTCATTATGGCCTGCCTTATGAGAGACGGACGAACCAGATAAATCGGAGCGGCGGAGCCGTGTGCGGCCGGGGTGGCCGCAGCAGCGGGGAGCGCACCGAGACGGACGCGTTATGAGGGTGGAAGGTGCTGCAACCCGCGGTTTTATGCAAGCAGGGGCGAACGCGGCCAGCTACGGCTGCGCCTTGACGGCGACGCACAACTCCCGCGCTGGCGATTCGATACGCCAGGCGGGAGCTTGGATGGGGCTGGCGGGGAGCGCGGGGGGTGAGCGGATTCCGCCACCCCGAAGCGCCCCCGGTCTGACTCCGCGAGGAACGTCCTCAGACCGGAGCGGCCGCGAGCACCTCGCTCTCCAGTCGGGCGTAGCTCCGTTCCATGCCGTCCGTCATCCCGGTGCCGAGCACCATGTCGCGCACCTCGGCGCTCGGGTAGGCGATCAGGAGCGTCATCAGCGTTCCCCCTTCGACGGCTGTCAGCGTCATTTCGTTGACGGCGCCCGGGCCTTCCATCCCGATCATCCGCTCGGTGGTCACGGAGCGATGGGGCGGCTCCGATTCCAGCAGTTCTCCCTCGAAGCCGAAGCGCTGCGAGCCATCCACCGCCTCCCACTCGTACCGGTACGCGTCCCCGACGGCCGACGCCACCTCGCACACCGGCATCGTCCACCCATCCGGCCCCAGCAGCCAGATCTTCAGGAGCTCGGGATCGTGGTGCGCGCGCCACACCTGGTCCACCGTCCCGCGGATGACGCGGCTGATGCGAACCCGGGTGTCGTCCAGGATCTGTGCGTCCGTGGCGCGGCCCGCCGCGAACGATGCGAGGTCGGCGAGCACGTTGTCCATTTGCCCGAGCGCCGACTGCATCCCGTCGATCAGCCCCATCGCCATCAGTTGCTCCATCGCCTCGATGCTGGGGAAATGCGTGACGCCCGTGAACCGGGAGCCGCCGGCGGTCTGCTCGAACGTGAAGATCATGCGCATGACCGGCATCGACTCGTCGATCCGGCCATCCTGGTGTGCGAAGCCGTCATCGACCTCGATCTTTCGCCCCGGCTCGATCGTCACGAAGCGGAACCAGGCGTGCGCCGTGGTACCGTCCGGCCCCGTCATGTAGTACTGGGACCAGCCGCCGACGGCCATGTCGTGGCGGGTGAAGGTGGCGGGCCACGTGGGCGGGCCCCAGAACTTTTCCAGTTGGCGGGGATCCGCCCAGGCGTCCCACAGCCGCTCCAGCGGCACCGGGTAGTCACCGGTCACCGTCAGGGTGAGCGTCTCGGGATTGGAGGTAACGGACGTAATCGGCATGGCTCACTCCGGGGTGGTGGTGGGATCGGCGAGTACCGCATCGAGCTGGCTGAAGCGCGCCCTCCACAGCCCCTCCAGGTGGGCGAGCAGCTCGCGCGCTCGGCCGATGCGGTCAGGGTTGCCGCGGACGATGCGTTCGCGGCCCTGCGGTTGCTTGGTCACCAGTCCAGCTGCCTCCAGCGCGGCAACGTGCTTCTGGACCGCCGCGAACGACATGTTGTACCGCGCCGCGAGGGCGGAGACCGACAGGGGCTCCCCGGCCATCAGGCGCGCGACGATGTCGCGGCGCGTCGCATCGGCGAGCGCGCGGAAAAGGCGGTCCAGGTCCGCATCGCTGAGTGGGTGACGTACAACCATATGGTTGTATATAATCGCGCGGATCGCCGCACGCAAGCATCTCGCGCGGCCCACCTCGCCAGGACAACCCGCCGCAGCCCCGGGCGAAGGGCCCGCGGCTGCGTCCGCGTCAGGGCGATTGTTGTTGGATCGCGATGGGATAGCTGCCCAGCGGCACCCATTCCAGCACGACCAGACGGGCCCCGTCGAGCCAGCCAGCCTCGACGCGGATCTCCCGAGCCAGGGTTATCTCCGGCTCGAACACGGTCGTGCTCACCTGGGTGCTCGGCCCTGGCAACACCAGGCCACCGCCACTGCCATGGCTGCGGCCCTGGTTCATGATGATGCCTTCCCCGCGGGATCGGTTCACCAGGACGTGATCAGCGGGGCCAAATCCGGACCGGCGCTCCGACCCCGAACCGGCGCTCCTGGACGCGGCAACCGATGACGCTTGCACCTCGACGGACGGACCTTGGGCTAGGACCTCGGCCCTGGTTACCCGCATTCGCAGGCCCTGCCTGGCCGCTGCGACGCCCGCGACGAGCGGCAGATCGATCTTCACGCGCGGCTCCCGCACCTCGACGCGCCCCCGCAAGGACAGCCGCGCACGGCCCTGCTCCAGCGCCCGGCGCTGGGCCAGGGTAACCTTCAGCGTCACGCTCCTGCCGATCTCCGTCGCCGGATCCGGGCCGTTCACCCATCGAATCCCTTCCATTGGCACGGCGGCATGGCCGAGTCCAATGAAAGAGTCGTCCAGGCGCACGGGGGCGGAAGAACCATCATCCATGCGCAACTCCACGACCGGCGACACCAGCACGTAGTCGTGAACGGGCGACAATCCTTTTGCGCGGAATATCACAGTCGGCTCCGCGCCGGAATGAAACTGCACCTCGTCGATGTTGATTGTCGCGCCCCGCAGCGGCCCCGGCACAACGCCCGCCGCCGCGAGTTCCGCCGAAGAGCTGGAACGCAGGGCAACCACCAGAAGCAGCAGGCCTGCCGTCCACAGGAGTACACCGGCCGCTACGCCCCTGCGCACCCGCCGCGTGAGGTATTGATGCGCCAGCAGCAGGACCATGCAGCACAGTTCAGCCACCGGTATCAGGAGGGATGAAGGGCGGGGGTACGAGAAGTCGTGCAACGACCAGATGACCTGCGCACCGACGAACGACGCCAGCGTGGTGAGCGTAAGCGCCAGCAGAAACGTGCGAAGGTCGGGAGCCAGTGCCGCGATCACGGCCGCCGTGCCCAGCCAGCTGCCGAACGAAAGTGCCGAGTGGCCCAGCAGCCGGGGCAGATCACCGGCGGCAACGGCGTGCGCCGACAGCGCGGCGGCCTGGCCCACGAGCGCCAGCCCGAGCACCACCAGCACGCCGACGACGAGCTTCGCCGTGAGCACTGCCGAGGGGTGCAGCGGCAGGGTGACCCAGAACGGGGTGCTCCTGGCCGGTGAATCGGCCTGCACCAGCACCGCCAGCAGCACCATCCCCAGCACCACGATCGCGAACATCCACAGCAGAGGATGGCCCGCACCGAAGGTGCTCCACCGCATCGCTATGGTAGTCGCCGCCGCCACCGCCGCGGCGTAGGCCGCGATCATCCACCGAAACTGCCGGACGTCCTTACGAACCACGTGGGCCACCTGCGCGTGCCACTTCATGAGGCCACCTCTTCGGTCCGCGTTTCGGCGTTGCCCCTGGCCAGGGCCACGAAGATCTCTCGCAGCGACGCCTCCCGCACCTCGATGCGCGCCGGCTCCGGAAACCAGCGCCGGAGATCATTCCCCGCGTCGCCGCCCCGTTCCGCGCCGGAGAGAAGGAAGCTGATCCGCGGCCCGGCCCGCTCCACCGAGAGCCATTCCGCGGGAAAGGCGGCCGGCGCCACCGCGCCGCTGCGCGTCACCACGTCCACCCGCTTCAGCCGCTCGCGCAGCGTGTCCATGGGCACCGAGAGCGTCAGCCGGCCCCCGTCCAGAAACCCCACCCAATCCGCCAGCGCCTCCAGCTCGCCGATGTCGTGCGACGAGATCACGATCGTGCATCCCTCGTCGCCGGCGGACTGCAGCAGTCCGCGGACGAGCTCGTCCTTCACCATCACGTCCATCCCCGTGAACGGCTCGTCCAGGAGCAGAAGGCGCGGGCGCGGGGCGAGGGCGCAGAGCACGGCCGCCTTGATCCGCTGCCCGCGGGAGAGGGTGCGGATCTTCTGGTCCGGCTCCAGCCCGAAGCGGCTGCGCAGGTCGGCCGCCAGCGAGGGGTCCCACCGCGGGTAGAGCGGGGCCAGGTACGCTTCCAGCTGGCGCAGCGTCATCCACCCGGGCAGGGGCTGCCCCTCGGCGACGTAGGTGATGGCGCCGCGCTCCTCCACGCTCAGCCGCGAAGCGTCCTTGCCGAACAGGGCCACGCTGCCGGAGGTGGGCCGGCGGATGCCCATCAGGATCTGCAGGAGCGTGGTCTTTCCCGCCCCGTTCGGGCCCAGCAGGGCGTAGAGCGCGCCCTCGGGCACCTCCAGATCCACGTCCAGCAGCGCGTTCCGCCGGCCATATCGATGCGAAAGGCCTCGTGCTTCAACGATCCCCATAGACTGGCTCCTCCGGTTCACCCGCGTTTCCGCCATCAACCTGGCCCGTCCATTCCGGGCACGCCGCCGAACAGGGCCGCCCACCGGGTGGATACCGCGTTCAGTACGTCCGCCTCGTCCAGCCCCAGCCGTTTCGCCTCGACCACCAGGTGCTCCACGGCATCGGAAAGCAGGAGACGCCGTTCCTCGGAAGACGACCCCCGCGCCTGGGCGACGACGGTGCCGATTCCCGGAAGCACTTCCAGGATCCCGTCGCGAACCAGCTGCGCCACCACCTTGTGCGCCGTGTTGGGGTTGATCTTCAGCGCCTGGCTCAGCTCCCGCACGGAAGGAAAGGACGCGCCGGCCAGCAGCTCGCCCGCCACCACGGCCCGCGTGGCCGCGTAGACGATCTGCTTGTAGGGCGATTCACCCGGTCTGAGCACGACCTCGAACGGAAGCATAGGCGTACTATGCGTCCTAGTACACCTGACGTCAAGCATCATGATTTCGGCCCGGCCAGTCGCGCGGGCAGGAGCCGCCGCGGGGGTGGCACTGGACGGAAGCGCGCCCGCTCGCGACATTGGTTTCCCGCCCACCGGGATTCCGGGGCGCACTCATCCCGCACCGCCACGGCCGGATGCACGACTTTTCCACCGACTTCGCCAACCTGCTGAAGGCCCGCTTTCCGTTTCTCTATGTCCCCACGTGGGAAGAGGAGCGGGTGGTGTCGGTCATCCGCCAGGTTGCGGGCGACGCGCAGAGGATCCGCACGCCCCGCCGCGTGTTCACGTGGACGGAAACGCAGGGGCTGCGCTCCGACGGGTGGAGCGCGCCGGAGGGGACGGAAGACCTGCTGCAGGCGCTGGACGTCATCGAGGACTTCGTGGAGCCCTCGGTGTTCGTGCTCCACGACGCGCACCCCTACTTCGGCAGCGAGCAGCGGGGGTGCGACCACAAGGTGGTGCGCAAGCTGCGCGACCTGGCGCCGGTGCTCAAGGGCGGGCAGGCGCCGCGCAGCGTGGTCTTCGTGTCGCCCACGCTGCACCTGCCCATGGAGCTGCAGAAGGACGTCACCGTGCTGGAGTTCGTGCTCCCCACGGCCGACGAGATCCGCACGGTGCTCGACGGGATCATCCAGGCCAACCAGGGGAGCGGGCGCATCACCATCGACCTGCCGCCGCAGGACGCGGAGCGGTTGGTGAAGGCCGCCGTGGGGCTCACGCTGCACGAGGCGGAGAACGCCTTCGCGCGCGCCATGGTGGGCGACGGGCGGCTGGACGCGCGCGACGTGGAAACGGTGCTGGAGGAAAAGCGGCAGACCATCCGCAAGAGCGAAATCCTGGAGTTCATCGCCAGCGACCTTGACATCGCCGACGTGGGTGGGCTGGAGAACCTCAAGCGGTGGCTGCAGAAGCGGAACAGCGCCTGGATGGACGAGGCGCGCGACTACGGCCTGCCTTCGCCCAAGGGCGTGCTGATCACCGGCGTTCCCGGGTGCGGAAAGAGCCTGCTGGCCAAGTCCATCGGCTCGGCGTGGCAGCTGCCGCTGCTGCGCCTGGACGTGGGCCGCGTGTTCAGCGGGCTGCTGGGGAGCAGCGAGCAGAACATGCGCACGGCCATCGCCACCGCCGAGGCCATCGCCCCCTCCATCCTGTGGATCGACGAGATCGAGAAGGGGTTCGGCAGCGCGGGCGACATGGACGGCGGCACCTCGACGCGCATCTTCGGCTCGTTCCTCACCTGGATGCAGGAAAAGACCAAGCCGGTGTTCGTGATCGCCACCGCCAACAACATCAACTCGCTCCCGCCGGAGCTGCTGCGCAAGGGGCGCTTCGACGAGATCTTCTTCGTCGATCTGCCGACGCGGACTGAGCGCAAGCAGATCTTTTCCGTGCACCTGGCGAAGCGCCTGAAGAACCGCGCGGTGCTGGGCGACTTCAGAATCGACGACCGGACGTGCGAGTACCTGTCGGGCCTCACGGAAGGCTTCGTGGGCGCGGAGATCGAGCAGGCGGTGATCGCGGCGCTCTTCGAGGCGTTCTCCGAGCGGCGCGCCATCCGCATGGCCGACTTCGAGTGGGTGATCAAGAACACGGTGCCGCTCTCCGTCACGCAGGCGGAGCAGATCCGCGCCATCCGCGCCTGGGCCTCCATCCGCGCCGTGGCCGCCACGCCGCGCGAGGGCCGGGCCGAGTACCAGGTGGCGGGCGACTCGCCGAACGACGGCGGGCCGACCCCGCCCGCCCCCGGGGCCGCGCCCGCGCCCCCGGCCGACATCAGCGAAGCGCGCGGCGGCCGCGCGGTGGACTTCTGAGAGGACGCCATGGGTGTTTCGCTCCTGCTGATCCCCATCATCATCGCCGCCGCCGACGCCATGCCGCGCCTCTTCGAGGACAGCGGCGAGGGCACCGACCGCGTGCTTCGCCTTCCCACGCGCATCAAGGACGCGGAGCTGCTGCGCGCGGCGCTCCACGACTACGGCTGCCAGTCGGTGGAAGAGCAGGGCAACGTGCACAGCGTGATCGAGGGCGGGCGCATCGTCTTTCAGCCCGGCGAGGAGGGGCGGCACGACGCCGTGTTCGTCGGCACCGTGACGGAGGTGCAGGCACGGGCGTTCGTGGACGCGGTGGAGCACGAGTACGCGCGGCTGGTGCAGGCGCGCGTGTACGAGCGGCTGAAGCAGAAGGCCGCCCAGCGGGGGATGAAGCTGGAGCGAGAGCGGGTGGACGCGGACGGGTCCGTGGTGCTGCGCTACGCCATGCCGGTGAGGGCGGGCCGATGAGCGAGGCGTTCACCGTTCGCATCTTTCCCGACGGCACCGTGCAGGCCGAGGTGCACGGCGCCAGGGGAAAGCGCTGCACCGACTACATCGCCATCCTCGAGGAGCTGCTGGAGGCCGAGACCGCCGACTCGGCGTACACGGCGGAGTACCAGCAGGCCGAGCACGTGCGGGCCGACGACGTGCACGCGGACGACGTCCGCGCCGACGAGGTGCGCCGGCGCCAGGTGCGGGGGGGCTGAGCCATGCCCGTCACGAACCGCGGAACAAAGTGGGAGTGGGGCCACTCGTGGTGGACCCTGCTGCCCCTGCTGAGCTTCGGCCTCCTCTCCGGCCCCGCGTTCCTGTACGCCGGCAGAAAGACGCGCACCCGCAAGTGGGTGATCGCCGGCTTCGTCTACCTGCTGAGCTGGGTAGCGCTCGGGGTCCTGCCCACCAAGCCGAAGACGCCGCCCGCCGGTGCGCCTCCCCCCGCGGTGGCGGAGCCCGCGTCGCCCATCCCGTACAGTGAAACGTCGAACAGCGTGATCGGCGGGATCTTCATGACGCTGTGGCTCGCCTCGATCATCCACGCGGTGTGGGTGCGCAACGAATACCTGCGGCGGCTGGATGCCGTGCACGGCGCCGACCCGTACGCCCACCTGCGCCGCGAGGTGGCGGCCGAAACCGAGTTCCAGGGCGTTCCCGCGCCGCCGTGGGCTCCGTTCGAGGGCGGCCCGCCTCCGCCACCGCCCGCACCGGCGCTTCCGCCACGCCCCGTCGCGCCGCTGCACGCCGAGCCGGCATCTGCCCCGGTAGACCTGAACAACGCGGCGGAAGGCGAGATGGCGGCGCTCCCCGGGATCGGCCCGGTGCTGGCGCGGCGGGCCGCGGAGGAGCGGCGGATGCGTGGCGGGTTCGGCTCGCTGGAAGAGTTCGGCGAGGTGCTGGCGCTGAAGCCGCACATCCTGGAGCGCCTCCGTCCGCGCGTGGTGCTGGGTCCGCCGCCGCCGCCCTCCATGCCGCCGGCACCGGGCGCGGGGCGCCGCGTGGTGGACTTCTGATCCTTGGCAGGTTGAACCGAGATGGCGATCACGAGACGCGGGACGGGGTGGGAACTGCTGGCCTCCTGGTGGGTGCTGCTGCCGCTGGGCAGCCTGGGGATGCTCGCCTGGGCGGGGTTCCTGTACGCCGGGGTAAGGACGCGGAACCGGCCCTGGATCATCGCGGCGGTGGTCTATTTCGCCGCGTTCGTCTACGCTCTCACGCTGGATGGCAGCAACACGGCGGGTTTCATACTCATCGGCATCTGGGTGGCCGGCACCGTGCACGCCTTCGTCGCGCGCCCGGAGTTCCTGATCCGCCTGGACGTAGAATTGTCGGGCGACGCGGCGCGCAGCTCGCCGGCACCGCGCACGACCCGCGTCGTGCCGGTAGACGCCACCCACACTCCGCTGGCGCCTCCCGCCGCACCCAAGCCTCCCGCCCCGCGGGTTCCCGCGCCGCCCCCCGGGCCCGCATCCCAAGCTGCCGCACCCGTGGACCTGAACGCCGCGCCCGAGGCCGCGGTCGCCGCGCTCCCGGGGATCGGACCCATCCTGGCGCAACGCGCCATGCAGCTGCGCGAGGCGCGGGGCGGATTCGCGTCGGTGGATGACTTCGGGGACGCGCTGGACCTGAAGCCGCACATCCTGGAGCGCATCCGGGCCCTCGCCTTCACCACGCCCCGTGCGGCCCCGCCGCGTCCGACGGGCCGCCGGGTGGACTACTGACGTGCAGCTGCGCATCGCCCGCTTCCTTGCACAGACACGCGTGGAGGGGCCCGGCGAACGCGCGTGCATCTGGGTGCAGGGATGTCCCATCCGCTGTGCCGGGTGCGCGGTGCCGTGGACCTGGCCGGAGGACGGCGGCCAGGCGATTTCGGTGGAAGACCTGGCCCGGCGCGTCCTGGACGGGCCGCCGGTGGAGGGCGTCACCTTCGCGGGCGGCGAACCCTTCGCGCAAGCGGGGCCGCTGGCGCAGTTGGCTGCCCTGCTCCGCGCGGAGGGCCTTTCCGTGCTCACCTACAGCGGCTACACCCTCGAAACGCTCCGGCGCGGCGCCCGGGCAGACTGGAACGCGCTGCTCAGCGCGACGGACCTCCTGGTGGACGGCCCCTTCCTCGCGGCCCGCACCGGCGGGGCGGCGGGGCTGGCCGGCTCCAGCAACCAGCGCCTCCACTTCCTCACACCGCGGTACGCCCACCTGCGCGAGGAACTGCAGTTCGATCCGCAGCGGATCGAGGTACGGCTGGGCGCGGACGGCGAGATCCTGGTGAACGGCGTGGTGTCTCCCGATGCGCTGGAGGCGATGCTGGACGGCCTCGCCTGCGTGGAGCCGTCCTCCCGCGGGCGCCGCTGAAGCAACCGGCCTGCATCCACGCAGACATGGGAGGACGGATGCTCTACATGGTGCTGGAGGACTTCCGGGGTGATCCCGACCCCGTCTACCGGCGGTTCCGCGACCGCGGCCGGCTTGCGCCCGAGGGATTGAGATACGTCAGCAGCTGGGTGACGCCGGACCTGCAGCGGTGCTTCCAGGTGATGGAGTGCGACCGCCGCGAGCTGCTGGACGAGTGGATCGACCAGTGGAAGGACCTGGTGGATTTCGAGGTGATCCCCGTGCTCACGTCCGCCGATGCGGCCGCGCTGATGGCGCCGAGGCTGTAGCCCAATCCGCCTCGCGGGGGCTAGGAGAACTTCGCTCGGGGTTCGAACGGCTGCCGGTGCATGCCTTGAGAGCCCCCTCCCCCCCGGCCCCCGTCCCCCGCTGCGCAGGGGAGGGGGAGACCTGAACTGCGCTCCGGCTGAATTTGACGCAAGCCGCGGCCGCCCCGCTCTCCCAACCTCTCCCCATGAATCCCATGGGGAGAGGAGAATTCGAGTGCGCTCAGGCTGGCCTGGTGCGCCGGACTGGCTCCCTTCCCCCGCGCAGTTTGCGGGGGAAGGGTTGGGGATGGGGGGCGCCGGGGTTGAGCACCGAGCCCATCGATGTGCCTCCGATCCTGCAGTGTACCCCCTCTCCCACGCTGTTTGTGGGAGAGGGTGGCACGCGCGTCAGCGCGGCCGGGTGAGGGCCCCACGGCAGCCGAGGCCTCGGCTGCCGTGACCGCTGCCGCGCCCAGGCTGAGAAGTGCCCCAGGCAAGATCCTTCGGCCCGCGAGGGACGGCGGGCGGGCGAGCTCGGCGCGCCTGGGCCTCCGGATGACAGGGGCCTGGCGCGCGAAAGAAAAGCCCCGCCCCGGAACTCCGGGGCGGGGCTTCTTCCGACCGAGCGGAAGCGGATCAGGCGGCGCTCTGACCCAGCAGCTTCTCGCGGTTGTCCTTGATCTCGGCGTTGTCGCGGGCGTTGCGCAGCCACTGCATGAACAGCTCCTGCTGCATCGCCTGCGCAGACTGCTGGCGCTGCGCCGCCTTCTGCGCGTCGAACTGCGCGCGGTCGGCCTCGGTGCGCTCGAACGGGCGGATCAGGAACAGGCCGGTCTCGGTCCAGGCCACGGGGCCCACCTGGCCCACCGGCGTTCCGAACGCCACGCCGATCGCCGTGTTGGCCTGCCCGAACACCGGGTTCCCCATCACCCGGCTGAACGGCCCCGTGCGCTGCACCGCCAGCCCGTTCGCCTGCGCCACCTGTTCCAGGCTCTGCCCGCCGCGAACCTGGGCCAGGATCTTGTTCGCCGCGCCCATCGCCGCCTCCATCCGCTTGTCGCGGATCAAGCGGTCACGGATGCGCGGCGTGGCCTGGGCCAGCGTCATCTTCCCGGCGCTGTAGTACTCGTCCAGCTGCACCAGGTACAGCGCCTGCGGCGACTCCAGCACCTCGCTGACGTTGCTGCCGTCGCCGGCCGCGATGTCCACCTGCGCCTGCTGCGCCCAGTTCAGCGCCTCCTGCGCCGGGCCCACCCCCGGAAGGAAGGCCGTTTCCGACGTCAGTTCCACGCTGTCGCGGAAGGTGATGCCCTGCACGCCCTGCGACGCCCGGCGCAGCCCCTGGCGCTCGGCGTTGGCCGCCACCGCCGCCAGCTGCTTCTCCAGCCGGTCGACCTCCTGCGGGTCCTTTTCGAAGCTCAGCAGGATGTGCCGCGCCTTCACCTGGTCGCCCGTGCGCTCCTGCACCTGGATCAGGTGCACGCCGAACTGGCTGACCACCGGCTGCGAGATCTCGTTCACCGGCAGCATGAAGGCCGCCGAATCGAACGAGGGCACCATCTGCCCGCGGCCGAACGTGCCCAGGTCGCCGCCCTGCTGCGCGCTCCCCGGGTCGTCGGACTCGCGGCGCGCCACCTCGGCGAAGTCGGCGCCGCCCGCCAGCTCCTGGCGAAGCTCCTGCGCCTGCCGGAGGGTGCCCGCGCGGTCGGCCTCGGTGATGGTCAGCGGAAGGTACGCCACCTTCAGCCGCGCGCCCTGCGGACGGGCGAAGTCGTCGCGGTGCTCGTCGTAGTAGCGGCGGATCTCCGCCTGCGTGACCGTGGGCACCGCGGGGGCCAGCTTTTCCAGCGGCAGCGCCACGTAGTCCACCGTCACCGTCTCGCTGCGGTCCTGAAAGGCGCGCCACAGCTCGGCGTCGCTCAGGAAGCGGCCGGCGGAAAGCTGGTTGATCAGCTTCTGGCGCGGCAGCGTCTCGCGGTAGTACTGCTCCAGCTGCGCGAAGATCTCGGGCGTCGCCCGGGCGCTGCCCAGGAACCCGCGGTACTTCTGCAGGTCGAACTGGCCGTTGGTCAGGAAGATCTCCTGGCGCGCCAGGTCCGGCTGCGGAAGGTTGCGGGCGGCCCACAGGATTTCCTGGTCCGTCACGCGAATGCGGCGGCGCGAAAGCTCCTGCCGAAGCAGGATCTCGGCGACCACCTGGTCCCAGGCCTGCTCGCGGATGGCGCGCTCCGTCTCGGGCGTGACCTCGTTGCCCTGCTGCTGCGCCTGCTGGATCAGCGCGTTGTACGCGTCGTTGTACGCCTGCGCCGTGATGGCCGAGCCGTTGACGCTGCCCACGGCGCCGGCCCGCCCGGCGGCGCCACCCATCACTTCCATGCCGATCTCGAGCACCATCCACAGGATGAAAGCGGGGATGATGAGGAAGACCAGGGCCTTGCCCACGTTGGAGCGGATGAACTGCATCATGTGGAAACGGACTCCGCGCTGGGATCCGAAGCGCCGGCTGGCGATTCGGCGTCTGAAGGTGCCGGGAAACCGCGTTTCATGCGGGAAAGCAAGCCGCCCAAAATAGTTGGAGCGCCGCGCCCACGCAACCCGGCGGCGTTGTTGACAGTGGCTGAGCGCCAGATTTAAGTTGCACCCCCTGTCACCCCAGCCTCGCCCCGGCTTTTCTCGCGCCCCGTTACACGGTATGGCCGATCTTTCTCCTGAGCTGGCGTCCCGGATTCAGCAGCTGGAAACCAGCTACGCCGGCAACCCGGGCCGCTTCTTCGTGGCCCTGGCCGGTGCCTGGCGCGACGCGGGAGAGATTTCCCGGGCCGAAGAGATCCTGCGCGAAAACCTGAAGCGGCACCACGGCCTGAGCGCGCACGTGCTGCTGGGGCGCTGCCTGGCGGACCGCGGGGCCCACCAGGAAGCGGCCAACGAGTTCCACTACGTCCTTTCCATCGACGCGCAGAACCTGATCGCCCTGCGCACCCTGGCCGAGATGGCGCAGGCCAACGGCCGGCCCGACGAGGCGCGCCGCTGGTACGGCGAGCTGCTGTCGGTGGACCCCGTGAACGCCGACGCCCGCGCCGCCCTCGCGGCCCTGGACCGCCCCGGTGCCGACGCGGCCACGGTGGACGAGCCGGTGCAGGTGGGCACCAGCTGGGGCGGCGCGGGCGAGGGGCTGCCTGTGGCCGGCGGCGCCGACGCGGGCTTCGCGGATGATGCGGAGCGTGGCGAGTTCGGGATGGTGGACCTTGCCCCGGCCGCATCCGACGGGGCCGACGCGACCGCCGGGCTGGACACGTGGGGCGACATCGCCATCGACGACGGCGCGCCCGCCACGGCGCCGTCGGCTCCCGCCGCGGATGACGGCTTCGACGCGTTCGGGTTCGGCAGCCTGGACCTGGACACGACGGCCGCGAGCGCCGCGTCCTCCTCGGATGCGCCCTCCGGCCCCGTGGACGATTCGGGCGGATGGATGGACGTGGATGCGCGCCAGGACGTGGGCGAGAGCGCCGCGGCCGACGCCCCGGCGTACGATGATGCGCTGCTGAACGCCCCGCTCGCCGGGGCCGGGCTGCCGCTGCTCCATACGGGCGACGATTCTGCGCACGACCACGGGGCCGACCACCACGACGACGTCGATGCCGAGGTGGTGACGGAAACCATGGCCGAGCTGTACGCCAGCCAGGGTCTGCTGGACCGCGCGGCGGACACGTACCGCACCCTCATCGACCAGCGCGGGCCCGAGCCGGGGCTGGTGCGCCGCCTGGCGGAAATCGAGGCGCAAGCCGGCGGTGCCGCCCAGCCCGCGGGGCCCTCGGCCTTCGGCGCGGGCGACGAGGAAGAGGCCGCGCCCGACTGGCTGGCCGGTGTGGACGCCTTCGCCGCCGGTGGAACGCCCTCCGCGCTGCCCGACACGGGCCTTTCGCCGTCCCTCGGCACGCTGGACTTCGGCGCGGCGGATGAACCCGCGTCCGCCGATGCCGGGATGTCGTCCTTCGATGCGCCAACGCCCGCGGCCGCCTCCGCCGACCCCTTCGCCGACTCGTTCGCGAACGGGTTCGGCGGCACGGACGAGGCTGCCGCGCTCCCCGAGACGGCGATGGCGGCCGCGGACGTGTACGATGAGCGCGGTGCGTGGGAGCCGCCGACGGTGACGCCCACGGAGTCGGCGGGCTTCGACCTGATCGTGGTGGCGGACGACGGCGGCGAGCTGCACATCCCCGCCTCCGCCGAGGAGGTCGCCGACCTGAGCGCCGACTGGACCATCGCCGCCGCCCCGCTGGACGAAGGCGACGACGAAGACGACCTGCCGCTGGCCGCCGCCGCGCCCGCTGGTTCCACGATGGCCGGCTACTTCCAGTCGCTGCTCTCGTGGACGCCCGGCCACGCGGCCGTAGAGACGCCGTCCTACGAGGCGTCGGTCGATGACGGTACGCTGAGCATCGCCCCCGCGGCCGATCTGGATGCGGGCGCGGGGGACGACTCGTCGCTCGATGCCGGTATGGACGATCTCGGCTTCGGCGCGGTGGATGAGCCACCGGCCCAGGCCGACGCGCTGGCGGAGCCCGGGTTCCCCGCGATCGAGCCGCCGGTGGACGAACCTTCGCCCATCGACGCGTACCTGACCGGGGCCGACGCCGCGCCGTTGGACGAGCCCGTTGCGGCGGACGAGCCGTCCTCCATCGACGCGTACCTGGCGGGAGCGGAGACGGCGCCGCTGGAGGAGCCCGCCGCGGTGGACGGGCTGGGATTCGCCGGGGCTGGGACGGACGCGGTGATCGATGCGCCCGCGGCCGCGGACGACGAGCCCTGGGCGTTCCCGGGCGACGTACCGGTCGCGGGCCCGCCCGTGGCCGAGCCGGAGCCGGAGCCCACGGCGGCGGAGCTGGAGCCGCTGGACCTGGACGAGCCCTGGGCCGCGCCGTCCGCGCCCCGTTCGACGGTAGACCTGGAAGCGTTCGAACTGAGCGACGAGCTTACCGGCGGCACACACTCTGCCGAGAGCACGCCCGCCCCGCAGGAGCCCGCGCAGGCGGACGACGAGGGGCTGCTGCCGTGGGAGCTTCCGGCCCAGCCGGCGGAGCCCGCCGCCGCCGCCGAGCCCGCGGGCGGATTCAGCTTCGAAGACTTCTTTGCGGGGAGCGCGCCCGCCGCGCCCGCTGCCCCGGCGCCCGAGCCCGCGCCGGCCCCGACGCCGGAGCCGCTGCCGACGAGCTTCCCCGCGCTGGACCCGGGGCCCTACACGCCGCCTCCGTCGGCGTTCGCGCCCCCCACGCCGCCGCCGGCCGCGCCCTCCGCGCCCGCCCCGGCCGCGGGCGCGCAGGAGGAAGACGACGAAGACCTGGAAAGCTTCCAGGCCTGGCTGCAGAGCCTGAAGCGGTGAACATCGAGGTCGTGCACGGGCCCAACCTGAACCTGTTGGGCACCCGCGAGCCCGGGATCTACGGCCGCCAGACGCTTGCCGAGATCGACCTTCAGCTGCAGGCGCTGGGCCGCGAGCTGGGAGCGCGGGTCCGCTCCTTCCAGAGCAACCACGAAGGCGAGCTGGTAGATTTCATCCAGCGGTCCGCCGTGGAAGGCGTGGACGGGTTCGTGGTGAACGCGGCGGCGTACACGCACACCAGCGTGGCCATCGCCGACGCGCTGGCGGGAGTGGCGCGGCCGTACGTGGAGGTGCATCTTAGCAACGTCTTTTCCCGGGAGCGCTTCCGGCACCGGTCGTACCTGGCGGCCGGGGCGGTAGGCGTCGTCTCGGGCTTCGGCGTGGACAGCTACCTGCTGGGGCTGCGGGCCCTGGTGAACCGTTTGAACCGAAGTGCGTGAGTGCGGCAGTGCGTGAGTGCGGCAGTAAACAGACGAACTTTCCGCACTCACGCACTCACGCACCAACGCACTCTGTTAAAGGAGAATCTGTGGCGACGACGGCCGATTTCCGGAACGGAATGACCATCAACATGGATGGGACGCTGTGGACCATCATGTGGTTCCAGCATCACAAGCCGGGGAAGGGCAACACGGTGGTGCGCAGCAAGCTTCGCAACGTCCTTACCGGCAACGTGCTGGAAAAGACGTTCCGGGCGGGCGAGCGCATCGACGAGGTGCGCCTGGAGCACCGGCCCATGACGTACAGCTACACCGATGGCCACCTGTACCACTTCATGGACTCGCAGTCGTTCGACGACGTGGCCCTGACGGCCGAGGTCATCGGCGAAGACCAGCTGAAGTACCTGAAGGACGGCATGGAGGTGGACGGGCTGCTGCACGGCGAAAAGGTGATCTCCGTGGAGCTCCCCTTCTTCGTCACGCTCACCGTCACGCAGACGGACCCGGGTGTTCGCGGCGACACGGCCACCGGCGGCACCAAGCCCGCCACGCTGGAAACCGGCGCCGTGGTGCAGGTGCCGCTGTTCCTGAACGAGGGCGACGTCATCCGCGTCGACCGGCGTGAAGACAAGTACATCGAGCGCGCGAAATGATCGATCTCGACTTCCTGCGCGGCCTGATCGACGCGGTGGACGCCAGCGGCATCGACTCGATGGAGATCAGCCGCGGCGGCACCCGCATCCGGATCAACAAGACGCCGCCCCCGGCCCCCGTGGCCGCCGCCGCCCTCCCCGCGCCTGTGGCCCATGCGGCTCCCGCGGCGCCGACAGCCGCACCGGCGCCCGCCGCCGCGCCCAGCGCACCCGCCGCGGGCGCCGCCGCGCCGGCCGCCCCGGCCAGCAACCTGGTCGACATCAAGTCGCCCATGGTGGGCACCTTCTACCGCTCGCCGGCCCCCGAGGCGCCGTCGTACGTGGAAGTGGGCACGCGCGTGGGCAAGGGGCAGACGCTCTGCATCCTGGAGGCGATGAAGCTGATGAACGAGCTTCCCGCCGACACCGCGGGCACCATCCGCGAGATCCTGGTGGAGAACGGCGAGCCCGTGGAGTACGGCCAGGTGCTGTTCCGCCTCGACCCGGCGTGAGCACGGCGGAGGGGGTGGCCGCCGCCAAGCCCGGCGGTGGCGGCCGCGAGTTCAGCCTGCGCGACGCGCTGGCCGACCTGGTCAGGCGCGGCGGCTCCGACCTTCACCTGAAGGTGGGCCGCCCGCCCGTGGTGCGCGTCAACGGCGAGCTGGTGGAAACCGACCTCCCCGTCCTCCGCCCCGACGACCTGAAGCGGTGCAGCGAGCAGACGCTGAACCCCCGCCAGCGCGAGGAGTTCGCCGAGCGCAAGGAGATCGACTTCGCCATCGGCGTGCAGGGGCTGGGGCGCTTCCGGGCCAACATCTTCCAGCAGCGGGGCACGCTGGGGATGGCCCTGCGCGGCATTCCCTTCGAGGTGCCCGGGCTGGAAACGCTGGACCTTCCGCCCGTGCTGGAGCAGATCTCCGTCACCCCGCGCGGGCTGGTGCTGGTGACGGGCGTCACCGGCTCCGGCAAGTCCACCACGCTCGCGGCGATGATCCGCCACCTGAACGAGCGGCGGGCCGTGAACATCGTCACGGTCGAGGATCCCATCGAGTTCCTTCACCGCGACGTGAGGTCCATCGTCAGCCAGCGCGAGGTGGGGGCCGATACGCACTCGTTCCACGACGCCCTGCGCCACGTGCTGCGGCAGGACCCCGACGTGATCATGCTGGGGGAAATCCGCGACCGGCCGTCGATGGAAACGGTGCTCAAGGCCGCCGACACCGGGCACCTGGTGCTCAGCACGCTGCACACGGCCGACGCGGCGCAGACGATCGGCCGCATCATCTCGTTCTTTCCGCCTCACCAGCACCAGGAGATCCGGGGAATGCTGGCCAACGCGCTGCGCGCGGTGGTCTCGCTTCGCCTGATCCCCCGAGCCGACCGCCCGGGGCGCGTTCCCGCGGCCGAGGTGCTGGTGAACACCGCCGCCATCGCGCAGCTCATCCGCACGGGCGACGACTCGCAGTCCATCCCCGACCTGATCGCCGAAGGGCGCGTGCAGTACGGGATGCAGACCTTCGACCAGTCGCTGCTGGACCTGTATTCGCGCGGGTGGATCAGCTACGAGTGGGCCATGCACTACGCGTCGAACCCGTCCGAGTTCGCCCTGCGCGTGTCGGGAGTTCAGCCCGGCGAGCAGGAAGTGGACTGGACGGGCCGGCGCGACGCCTGAAAAGATAGACGACGTGTTCCGCAAAGTTCTCATCGCGAACCGGGGCGAGATCGCCCTCCGCGTGATCCGCGCCTGCCGCGAGCTGGGCATCCGCACGGTGGCCGTCTACAGCGAGGCCGACCGCGAAAGCCTGCACGTGCGCTTCGCCGACGAAGACGTGTGCATCGGCCCGCCGTCCGCGCGCGAAAGCTACCTGAACATCCCGCGCATCATCGCCGCGGCCGAGATCACCGGCGCCGACGCCATCCACCCGGGCTACGGGTTCCTGGCGGAGAACGCCGAGTTCTCGGAGATCTGCGAGGCCAGCGAGATCACCTTCATCGGCCCCACGCCGCAGCAGATCCGCATGATGGGCGACAAGGCCACGGCCCGACGCACCATGCGCGAAACGGGCGTGCCCATCGTTCCCGGCACCGACGCCATCGCCGACCCCGAAGAGGCGCTGGCCGCCGCGCGCGAGATCGGCTTTCCCGTGCTGATCAAGGCCGCGGCAGGCGGTGGCGGCAAGGGAATGCGCGTGGCCGCCAGCGAGGACGAGTTCATCGCCGCCTTCGGCATGGCGCGCGCCGAGGCGTCGTCGGCGTTCAACGACGACTCGGTGTACATCGAGAAGTACCTGGCGCGCCCCCGGCACATCGAGTTCCAGATCCTGGGCGACGCGCACGGCCGCGTGATCCACCTGGGCGAGCGCGACTGCAGCATCCAGCGGCGGCACCAGAAGCTGCTGGAAGAAGCGCCCTCTCCCGCGCTTTCGCCCGAGCTGCGCCAGGCCATGGGCGACGCCGCGGTGGCGGGCGCCAAGGCCATCGACTACGTGGGCGCCGGCACCATCGAAATGCTGCTGAACGAGGACAACTCGTTCTACTTCATGGAGATGAACACGCGCATCCAGGTGGAGCACCCGGTCACCGAGATGTGCACGGGCTTCGACCTGGTGAAGGAGCAGATCCGCGCCGCCGCCGGGCTGCCGCTGTCGCTCCCCGACGCCGAGATCCAGCTGCGCGGCCACGCCATCGAGTGCCGCATCAACGCCGAAGACCCGTCGCGCAACTTCGCGCCGTCGCCGGGCACCATCTCGGTGTTCAACGCGCCCGGCGGGCCGGGGGTGCGGGTGGACACGCACGTGTACAGCGGCTACCGCGTGCCCCCCTTCTACGACTCGCTGCTGGCCAAGGTGATCGTGCACGCGCCCAACCGTGTCGAGGCGATCGCGCGGATGCGGCGCGCGCTGGCCGAAACGGTGATCGAGGGCGTGCACACCACCATCCCGTTCCTGCGGCAGGTGATGGACAACCCCGACTTCGTGGCCGGCGAGGTCGATACGAAGTTCCTGGAGCGGTGGATGGCCGAACGGGCGGGTTCCTGAGATGAGGCTGGACGTGCTGCTGACCCCCGGCGAACTGGTTCCGGGGGAGATCGCCGAGCGGACCGTGGTGGTGCTGGACGTGCTGCGCGCGTCGAGCAGCATCGTCGAGGCCCTGGCGGCGGGCGCCCGGGCGCTCTTCCCGGTGGGTACCATCGAAGAGGCCATCCGCCTGGCCAACACGCTGGGGCGCGACGAGGTGCTGCTGGCGGGCGAGCGAAAGTGCCTGCCCATCGAGGGCTTCGACCTGGGCAACTCGCCGGGCGAGTTCACGGCCGAGCGCATCGCGGGAAAGATCGTGGTGATGTCGACCACCAACGGTACCATCGCGCTGACCGCGGCCTCGGCGGGGGCGCGGGTGATCGTCGCCTCGTGGCTCAACTTCCAGGCGGTGGTCGACGACCTGGTGCGGACCGGGGCCGAGCCGGTGCTGCTCTGCGCCGGGCGCGAGCGGGTGTTCGGGCTGGAAGACGCGGTGTGCGCCGGCCAGCTTGCCGCGGCGGTGATGAAGGCGGTTCCGGACGAGGAGTGGGAATTGAACGACGGCGCGCTGGCGGCGCTGGCCCTGGCCGACGAGTATCCCGACCCGGCGAAGCTCTTTCCCGTCACCGCCGCCGGCCGCTCCATTCTCGAGGCGGGGCTGGGCGACGACCTGGCGTACTGTGCGCAGCGGGATCTGCGCGACGCGGTGCCGGTGCTCCACGACCGCCAGGTGACCCTCGCCGCGCCCGCCGCGGTCTGAGGCGCCGGACGTAGACGAAAGCGGCCCCGCGTCTCCAGGCGCGGGGCCGCTTGCTTTGCGGAAAACTGTCATCCTGAGCCCCAAGCGCACCGCACTGTCCCCATCGCCGTTCCACGCGGGGCGAAGGATCTAGCCGCGGACGCGTATAAACTCGGGCGCGGCAGCGGTCACGGATGTAGAGGCCTCGGCTTCCCGGTGGCGCGCAGGACACACGGCCCGCGAGCCCCTGAGCGGGTGAACCCGCCGCTGGGAAAGCGGAAAGCCCAGACTCGGGCCGCTGTCGCGTCCCGCTCGGGGCTTCACCTGCCGTGCGAGCGCGGTTCGTTTACATAGACGCGCGGTCTTCGAGCGCCTGCTGCGCTTCGTCCAGCGCCTGGATTGCCTGGCCGCGTGCTACGCTGGGAAAGTCTTCCAGAAACTCGCTCAACGGGTGGCCGCCTGCCAGGTAGTCGATCAAGTTCTTGAACGGAACGCGAGTGCCAACAAAGATTAGCGTTCCGCCTAGGATCTCCGGATCGCGGTGAATCGCACTGGGTCTACTCACCATCCTGACCTTCACTCCGCGTCGCGTGTCCAGCGGAGTTGGAACTCCAGCTCTTCCGAGGTGCCCTCGCGCTCGTGCTCGATGTTGAAGTCGGCGGTGGAGGGGATGCGCAGGCGCTCGCCGGCTACCTGGATGTTGAAGGGCTTTCCGGTTTCGATGGCGTCGGCCAGGCGCCGGAGCTTCTGGACGAACTGGGCGCGCGAATACGTCTTTTCGAGGTCGCGGTCGGCAGGCATGGATCTTCGTGCGAAGGATTGGGATGGCGTCGAGCTGGATCGAAGCCAAGTGTACCGGCGCGCGCGGGGCGGAGCAAGACAAAGGCGGGCTCGGCCGCAATCACGGCCGAGCCCGCCTGGTGTGCCTCAGCGTCAACTGCTAGTCGATCAGCGGCAGGCCGGTGCGGCTGTACAGCGCGGCCTGCAGGATGACGGCGGCCGTGTTGATGTTCTCGGCGCCGGTGCTTCCACGTCCGTCCTCGTACACGCCGGAGCTCCACCCGCGCTCGGTGCGCGCGGCAGCGACCGCACCCACCGCGCTCCGCGTGTAGGCGCCGGGAAGCAGCGCGTGCCAGGCGTGCGCCGCCTTGGCGCTGATCCACCGGGGCTCGTACAGGTCTACGTCGGAGCCCTGCACGTTCACCACGAACTGCTGGCCGTGGTGGTTGATGGAGTAGTAGTAGAAGTACCACGGCGCCACCGGAACGTGGTCCTCGCTGACCATCGTCATCTGTCCGGTGACCTTGAACCGCTGTTCCTGCACCTTCAGCACGCGTTCCGACAGCGAGCGCATCTCGGCGCTCCACCCGACCTCCAGCCCGGCAAGGATGAACGGCTCGCTGGTCAGGTGCTCGTCGCCGCGGCGGTCGGCCAGCAGCGGCACGCCCAGCACCTCGATGGGAAAGGTGTTCTCGGACAGGCTCAGCGCGCGCGGGGCGGGGTAGCCCCACAGTTCGAAGCCGCGCGCCGCGTACTGCTCGTAGCCCAGCCTGCCCTCGCGATAGCGGCGCACGGTTCCGGCGGCATCCACGTCCGTGCCCCACAGGTACCCGTCGGCCACCACGCGGTCCAGGTCCAGCCGCGCGACGATGCGAGTGATCTCCGCGGCGTACTGGGGCTGGTTCTCGGCGATGATGCGCAGCCAGACGAGCAGCCGGCCGAGGTCGGTGGCCGACCACCCGGTGCCGCGCTCCGACGAACTGACGTCGCGGTCGTCGCGCCCGGCGATGGTGGCCGTGGGAGTCCGGTAGTTCTTGCTGAACACGGCCCCCTCGAACAGGGGCATGGTCTCCAGCGTCTTGAGCGCCCGGCTCATCCGCGTGTCGTACTCCGCGCGCGGCAGCAGCCCCAGCCGGTTGGCGCAGTACATCGCCGACAGGCCGCTGGCGATGTCCCAGACGGTGGCGTACTTGTAGTCGTGGACGGAGTTGATCAACCCGGTCGCCGGCTGGTACTGGCTGTCGGCGTACTGCCACGCCGCGCGGGCGGCCTCCAGGAAGAGCGGCTGGTCCGGATGCGGGTTCGTGACGGCCGGATCGGGATCAGGCTCCGGGGCAACCGGTCCCACGTTGTCCAGACAACCCGCCGTGAGAAGCAGGGTGAGTGTAACGACGGCGAATCTGTGGGCGGATCTCTGTATTCCTAGCGACAATCAGCCTCTCCTGTTCCGAGCACCCGGGCCTCATCCACGCTCCCTTACACCGGTCGCCTCTCCGCGTTCAAGTTCTGAGCCATGAATGAGTTACGTAGAAACATCGGACGGTATCTCCATCCAGCCTTCACCGACTAAAACCGCGCTGCCGCCCACGCGGATCGCCGTGATGGAGCCGGCTTCCACCTCCGCCTCCAGGTAGAGCGTGCTGGGACGGCCCATCTCCACGCCCTGCTGCACCGTCCACCTTTGCGTCGTCGTCTCGCCGTTCTCGCGGCGGGCCAGGTACGCGGCGAGCGCCGTCGCCGCGGCGCCAGTCGCGGGGTCTTCGCCCAGGCCCATGGCGGGCGCGAACATCCGCGCGCGCAGGTCCGCGCCGGGCGCGACGATGTACACGTGCGGCGCCCATGTGTCCGCCAGCACGCGCTCCCATGCGCCCTGGTCCATCCGCACGCGGGCCAGGGCTTCGAGCGAGCGTACGGGCAGGATGAGGAACGGCACACCGCACGAGGCCGTCCCCGGCGCCCACTCCCCGTCCAGCAGGTCCGACTCGTCCAGGCCGATGACCCGCGCCAGCTCCGCGGTAGGAGGCGGCGGCGGGCCGAACTCCGGGGCCTGCGCCGCCGTGAGCTGCGCGAAGGTCGGCCGGCCGGGTTCCCGCGCGATCCGCACGGCTACCGGGCCGACCGTCTCTTCGAGGACGATGTTCTGGACGTCCTCCGGCACCGCGCCCGTTTCGGCGAGCAGTACCGCCGTGCCCACCGTGGGGTGCCCGGCGAACGGAAGCTCGACCGCGGGGGTGAAGATGCGCAGCTTTCGCGTTCCCGCCTCCGTCTCGGCCTGGAACACGAAGACCGTTTCCGACAGGTTCAGCTCCGCCGCGACGCGCTGCATCTGCCCGGTGGAAAGACCCTGGCCATCGGGGAAGACGGCCAGCGGGTTGCCGCCGAACACGCGGTCGGTGAACACGTCCAGCAGGTGATAGGAGTAGCGCATCGTCGGTCGAGGTGTGTGGGAACGGCGGCCGGTGCGGCCGACCACACGGTATGGCGGGTGCGCGGGTTGCGTCAAATTTGCTCCCGCCACGTGCCCGTTGGCCGGGAGCGCCGTTCGCACTATCTTGTTTCACCACTTGTTCCTCCCGGCGGACGGGCCTGCACGGCCTCGCCACCGCCTCCGCGCTTCCGTGTGACCCCGCAGGACCGGTGAGCACTGTGTTTACCCTCGATGACAAGCAGCGGCGCGAGCTGTGGGGCCTGGGTCTGTTCGCCCTGGGCCTGCTCCTGGCGCTCAGCCTGTTCCCCGTCGCCGCGGTCGGCGCCGAAGGCGTGTTCCCCGCCGGCAACGTGGTGGGGATCGTCGGCCGGCACCTGGGCCAGGCGGTAATCGGATTCCTTGGCGTGGGCGCCGTGGCGCTGCCCCTGCTGGCGTGGATCTGGGGCGCGTTCGCCTACCACCGCATGGGGCCGGCGACCGCCTTCCGCTGGACGTTCCTGCTGTCGGGGCTGATGGTGATCATCCCCGGCGCCATCAGTGTGCTCGGCGCCACAGCCGGAACGCCGACGCTTGCCGCCGGCTGGCTGGGCGCCGCGCTCGCGATGCTGCTGGTTTCGGCCATCGGCACGGTGGGCGGTGCGATCGTGCTCTTCTTCGCCTTTGCGGGCCTCTGCGTAGCCACGGTGGGATGGAACCCGCTGCGCAGCATGTTCCACGGCGGCCGCTTCGCCGTCACGCAGGCCAAGCAGGCGGCGGTCGCCTTGCCCAAGCCCACACTGGCGCTGCCGAGCACGCTGAAGTTCCTCCCCAAGCGCACCGTCTCGGACGAGGCGAAGGAGGACGAAGGGCTGCCCCCGGTTCCGGGGGCCGCGCCCGCGCCGGTGGAGGACGACTACGAGGAAGCGGAGATCGAGGGATACTGGGAGGGGCTGGACGAGGACGTGGCCGTGGATCCGGACGCCACCGTGCTCGACGGCGTCGCTGCCGCCGTCCCTGTGGCGCAGCCCGTGGCCGCCGCCAAGGCGAAGGCGGCGCCGAAGTCCGTCGCGGCCAAGCCGGCCGGCCCGCGCGGCGTGAGCGCCGAGCAGGTGGAGCTGATCCCGGAAGACAGCGGCGATCCGCTCGCCAACGACGTGCCGCCAAGCGGCATGCTGACCGCCGCGCCGCCGCGCGACGATGCGCGCAACCGTGAGGAACTCGACAAGCTCGGCCAGGTGCTGATCGACAAGCTGGCCACGTTCAAGATCGAGGGGTCGATCGTCGGGATGACGTCGGGCCCGGTGGTCACGCAGTTCGAGATCAGCCCCGCGCCGGGGGTGAAGGTGGCGCGCATCGCCAACCTGGAGGCCGACCTGGCGCTGGCGCTGCGCGCGCCCTCGGTGCGCATCGTGGCGCCCATCCCGGGCAAGGGCGCCGTGGGTGTGGAGGTGCCCAATCCCACGCCCGAGATGGTGTACTTCCGCGAAACCATCGAATCGCCCGCGTACCGCGCCACCAAGGCCGCGCTGCCGCTGGCGCTGGGCAAGGACATCGCCGGCCGGCCCACCGTGGTCGACCTGGCCAAGATGCCCCACCTGCTGATCGCGGGCGCCACGGGCTCCGGCAAGTCCGTCTGCGTCAACACCATCATCACCTCCCTCATCTTCCGCCACACGCCGCGCTCGCTGCGGTTCCTGATGGTGGACCCCAAGATGGTGGAGCTGTCGATGTACAACGACCTTCCGCACCTGCGGCACCCGGTCGTCACCGACAACAACGACGCCGCCGCGGTGCTCAAGTGGGCGGTGCTGGAGATGGAGCGCCGCTACGCGCTGCTGTCGGTGAACAGCGTCCGCAACATCGGCGACTTCAACAAGCGGGTGGAGCAGAACGCCATCCTGCGCACCCCCGAGGCCGACGGCGACGAGGGCGATCCGGACCGCTGGATCTACAAGGGCGGCGAGCTGCCGTACATCGTGGTCATCATCGACGAGCTGGCGGACCTGATGATGACGGTGCAGGGCGAGGTGGAGAAGCCGCTGGCGCTGCTGGCGCAGAAGGCGCGTGCCATCGGCATCCACCTGATCCTGGCCACGCAGCGCCCGTCGGTGAACGTGATCACGGGGCTGATCAAGGCCAACTTCCCCAGCCGCATCGCCTTCCGCGTGTCGAGCAAGGTGGACAGCCGCACCATCCTGGACCAGAACGGCGCCGACGCGCTGCTGGGCAACGGCGACATGCTGCTGATGCCGCCCGCCAGCAACGAGCCCGTCCGCATCCAGGGCGCCTACCTGTCGACGGACGAAACCGAGGCGCTGATGGCCTGGTACCGCGAGCAGGCGCAGCTTCGCCGCCAGGAGGCGCTGGAGCGGGGGATGGACCCGTCGCACGTGGTGGAGGCCAACATCCTGGACGAGGTGCGTGCGCAGGAAGACACGGGCGAGCTGGAGGCAGACGAGGAGCCGGGCGAGCGCGACAAGCTGTTCCGCACGGCCGCGGAATTGTGCATTCAGCACCAGGGCGGCAGCACGTCGCTGCTGCAGCGGCGGATGCGGATCGGCTACGGCCGCGCGGCGCGCATCATGGACCAGCTGGAAAAAGCCGGCATCCTGGGCCCGCCCGACGGCTCCAAGCCCCGCGACGTGCTGGTGGACTTCGCCCAATTGGAATCCATCTGCGGCGCGGAGTAGCCGGGCCTTCACAGCGAGGCTGCGGCAATCCTACGGCCACCTTCGGGTGGCCGTAGTTGTTTCCGGGGTCTACAGCTCCGCCAGGCGAGGAACGGTCTTCGCACGGTGATTCGGCGGCCGGTGCCGAATGGGCCGGCGGTCGTGGAAACGGGGGGCGAGCGGTGCAGACCATCGAAGCAGCGGTAAGCCTGTCGGAGGTGCTTTCGGCGCTGTCGCACGCGCTGGACCTGACGGAGGGGCAGCCGCAGGGCCACACCCTGCGCACCTGCGCCATCGGCATGCGGCTGGGCGAAGAGGCGGGGCTGGACGCCGAGGCGCGCTCGGCGCTGTACTATGCCCTGCTGCTGAAGGACGCCGGCTGCTCCAGCAACGCCCAGCGCTTCGCCTCGCTGTTCGGCACCGCCGATCAGCGCGGCAAGTACCAGATGAAGCTCACCGACTGGCACCACCGGGGCCGGCTGGCGCTGCGGACGGCGGCCACGGCAGGCGCCGGGCGGCCGCTCTGGGCGCGGGTGAAGCACTTTGCCCGGATCGCCCAGGAAGACGACCTCACGCGCGACCTCATCCAGATCCGCTGCGACCGCGGGGCGAACATCGCGCTGCAGCTCGGCTTTCCGCCGCAAACGGCCGAGGCCATCCGCTCGCTCGACGAGCACTGGTGCGGCAAGGGCTACCCGGAAGGCAAGCGCGAGCACGAGATCCCGCTCCTTGCGCGGATCGCCAACCTGGCGCAGTGCGTGGAGATCTTCCACGCCCGCGACGGCCGGCGCGGCGCGCTTCGTGTCGCCCGCCAGCGGCGCGGAACCTGGTTCGATCCGGACCTCGTCGACGTGCTGCTGGGCTGGGGGCGCGACGAGGCGTGGTGGAACGAGCTTCGCCAGCCGCACATCCTGGAGCGCGTGGTAGCCGAGGAGCCGCGCGACCGCAGGCGCGGAGCCGACGAGGAGATGCTGAACACGGTCGCCGGGGCCTTCGCCGACATCGTCGACGCCAAGTCGCCCTACACGTTCCGCCACTCCACAAACGTAGCGATGTACGCGGTGCGGATGGGGGAGGAGATGGGGATGGACGACGCGGACCTGCGCCGGCTGCACCTGGGCGGGCTGCTTCACGACATCGGCAAGCTGGGCGTCAGCAGCCGCATCCTGGAAAAGCCCGGGCGGCTGGACGAGGAAGAGCGCAGGGAGATCGAGCGCCACCCGCTGCACACGTGGGCCATCCTGTCGCGCGTGGGCGCCTTCCAGGGATTCGCGAGGATGTCGGCGCTTCACCACGAAAAGCTGGACGGCAGCGGCTATCCCTGGGGTGTCGGCGCGGACGAGCTCGAGCCCGCGGCGCGCATCCTCGCCGTCGCCGACATCTACGAAGCGCTTACCGCCGACCGCCCGTACCGCGCCGGGATGACGCCGGAGGCCGCGCTCTCCATCCTGCGCAGGGACGCCGGGCCGCGCGGGTGCTCCGACGCGGTGGACGCCCTTTCGCGCCTGGCCTGAACCCGGAGAAAGGCGATGCGGGCAGAAGAAATTCTGGAGGCGAGCGTCTACGCGTCGGACCTGGACGCAGCGGATCGCTTCTACACGAGCGTGCTGGGGCTGGAGGTGATCCAGCGGGTGGAGGGTCGCCACGTGTTCTTTCGCTGCGGATCGCGGGTGCTGCTGGTCTTCAACCCCGAACGCACGCGGGAAGGCGGGATGATCCCTGGCCACGGCGCAATCGGACCGGGGCACGTGTGCTTCGCCATGCGCGAGCCGGAGATCGATGCATGGCGCGAGCGCCTGCAGGCTGCCGGCGTGCCCATCGAGACCGAGCACCGGTGGCCAAGCGGCGGCTTCTCGCTGTACTTCCGCGATCCGGCCGGCAATAGCCTGGAACTGGGCACCCCCCGTATCTGGACGATCGACGAAGGGGACGTGTTCGGGGCAGGGAAGGCGGGATGACCCACCCCCAAGGCACCCCCGCACCCCCGCACCCCCGCTCCCGGAAGCTGGGCGTGCTCGGCACCTTCGTGTGGGACACCATCTGGACCCTGGCCGACGTGCGGGCCGGGCGGGCGTTCGAGACGTGGGGCGGGGTGGCGTACTCGCTCGCCGCGGCTGCTGCGGCACGGCCCCCGGGATGGGAGATCGTGCCGCTGGCCCGGGTGGGCGCCGACCTGTCGGACGAGGCGCACGCGTTCATGGCCGCGCTCCCCGGCGTGTGCGCCGGCCCGGGCATCCTCACTGTCCCCGAGCCCAACAACCGGGTGGAACTGCGCTACACCGACGCCGCCCGCCGGGGCGAACGGCTGACGGGGGGCGTCGACGCGTGGACGTGGGACGAGCTGGAGCCGCGCGTTGCGGGTCTCGACGCGCTGTACGTCAACTTCCTCTCCGGCTTCGAGATGGGGGTGGAGACGGCGGAGCAGCTGCGGGCGTGCTTTCACGGGCCGCTGTACTGCGACCTTCACTCGCTCTTTCTGGGCTGCCCCGGCAAGGGCGAGCGGCAGCCGCGGAAGCTGCCGGAGTGGGAGCGCTGGGCCGCCTGCTTCGACGCCATCCAGCTCAACGCCGACGAGCTGGGTGAAATCGGCGAGCCGGGCGAGCCGATCGAGGCGCGCATCGGCCGCATCCTGGGCGCCGGACCGGGGCTGGTGCTCGTCACCCTCGGCGATCGGGGCGCGGCAACGGGCTCGCGGCCGAACTTCCCTCCGGACCCGCTGTCCTGGCCCGCGCACCGGGGCTCCTCCTCCCCGGCGGAGTCCGCTTCGGTCGACACCCACCCAGTCGATCCCGGGGAGGGAGATCCCACGGGCTGCGGTGACGTGTGGGGCGTCACCTGCTTCGCCGCCCTCCTCGCCGGCTGCACGGTCTCTGCGGCCGTGTCCCGCGCCCAGGCGGCCGCACTCCGCAAGCTCTCCCACCGAGGCGCCACCGGGCTGTACGAGCACTTGGCCGCACCGGCCTAGCCGTCCAATCAGTACGTGCGGAGCGCTTCGACGGTAACCCCAAAGGTCTGGGCGATCCGGTCGAGGGTCGCCCGATGCGGCGCCTTGACCTCGCCTCGCTCGATTCTGCCGATCTCCTTGACGGAAATCCCCGGAAAGTCCGACTGCTTGAGGCCGCGCAGATTGCGCAGCCGGCGCACCGACCCGCCGACGCTGTCGTCCCGGCCGACTTCGGCGTTCTTCACGCGGCGCCGGTACGCGGGATCGAACTCGTAGAGGATGGCATCGACCGCCGCCTCGTACTCGCCGAAACGCACGCCGATCCCGTGATCCACGGGCTCGAAATCCGAGAAGTCGGGCCGCGTGCTCGCGTGCGGGGAGCGGAACCACGCAAACGGCACCATGACGGTGTCCAGGTTGCCGCGATACATCATGACCAGTTCGCTGGCGCCATCTACGGCAACCCCGATCACGCGGTCCGCTCTATCTTCGCTGGCCAGTGCCTCCAGCAGGTCGTTCGTCGAAAGCATCTGAATTCCGTCTCCCGGCGCCAACACGCGCGCAAACAGGTCCTGGTAGATGGTGCGCTGCCCTGCGGTGAGCGGGTGCAGAACGAGCACCTTGTGAAGCCTGGCCCGCGGCCTCCTGGCCCTGTACTCCAGGGCGGCGCCCACGAAGTGGCTGAGGTCGGCGGGCGTGTGCGCGATGCACAGCAGATCCGCCGATGACGAGCCGCCCCACTTCTGGAGTTCGTCCGCGGTGCCCGCCCGTCGCGCCGGAAGGTCCGCGAGCGCCGCGGTGTGGCCCCATCCCGTTCCCAGGAGCAGAAATTCCTCATTCATCGAGCACCTCCTTCGAAGCAACGGGATTGTGGGGATGCAGCATGTTCCACGCGTTCGTCAACAGCACGATGTTCTCGCACGCGAACTCTACCAGTGCCCTGGGCACCTCGCGCGCATCCGGTTCGCGGCCCAGGAACCGACGAGATCGCAGTCCCCATCGCCAGTACGCGGTTCCGCGGACGATCGTGATGTGCGGCTCCTCGTTCCGCTCGCGATCGAAGATCTTGATCTTCCAGCCCCGGCTTCTCCACGGCTCTGCGAGGTAGGCTGTGTATGCCACGGTTCCCTCCCCGCGACCTGCGTCGCGGCGGGTGGGTGTGAGTATATGTCCTATCTATCGGTTTGTCAACGGAAGGACATATGGGGCCGCGCGTCCGTTGCTGTCGATCCGTGCTCAGGCCGGGGATGCGGCCCGGTCCAGCGAGCGGTACTGGATTGCCTCACCGACGTGGGCGGTGGTGATCTCCCCACCCCCGCCCAGGTCGGCGATGGTGCGCGCGATCTTCAGGACGCGGTGGTAGGCGCGCGCGGACAGGCCCAGGCGCGAGATGGCGGTGCGCAGCAGTGCGTCGCTTCCCTCGCCGATGCTGCAGAACTGCCGCAGCTCGCGCGCGCCCATGTGCGCGTTGGCGTGCATGTCGGGCCGGCTGCCGAACCGGCTCCGCTGGATCTCGCGCGCCTGCGTGACCCTTGCGCGGATCGCTTCCGACGTCTCCCCCATTCGCTGGTCGGCGAGTTCGCGGTACCGCACGGCCGGCACTTCCACGTGCAGGTCGATGCGGTCCAGCAGCGGCCCCGAGACGCGGCCCATGTACTTCTGCACGGCCAGCGGGCTGCACGTGCATCGGCGCTGGCTGTCGCCGTGAAAGCCGCAGGGGCACGGGTTCATCGAGGCGACCATCATGAAACGAGAGGGATAGGTCAGTGAGATGGCGGCGCGGGAGATGGTGATGCGCGCGTCCTCCAGGGGCTGCCGAAGCTGCTCCAGCACGTTGCGGCGGAACTCGGGAAGCTCGTCCAGGAAGAGCACGCCGTTGTGGGCGAGGGACGCCTCACCCGGGCGTGGATTGCTGCCCCCGCCGATGAGGCCCGCGTCGGAGATGGTCGTGTGCGGGTTGCGGAAGGGGCGCACGTTCAGCAGCGCCTTGCCCCCGGTCAGCAGCCCGGCGACGGAGTGGATCTTCGTGGTTTCCAGCGCCTCCTCGAAGGTGAGGGGCGGCAGGATGCTGGGAATGCGCTGGGCCAGCATGGTCTTCCCCGAGCCCGGCGGGCCAAGCATGAGGATGTTGTGCGAGCCGGCGGCGGCCACCTCCAGCGCACGCTTGACGTGGTCCTGCCCCTTCACGTCGGCGAAGTCGGCGTCGTACGTGGAGGCGGTGCGGAACAGCTCGTCGCGGTCCACGCAGGCGAGCGGCAGGTCTCCGGAGCCCTCCATGAAGTGGATGACCTCGGTGAGCGTGGTGGCGCCGCGTACCTCCACCCCGTCCACGACGGCCGCCTCGGGCACGTTCTCGTGGGGAAGAACGACCCCGGCGAGCCCCGCGGCCCGGGCGGTGATGGCGATGGAGAGCGCGCCGCGAATGGGCCGCAGCGCGCCGTCCAGTGCCAGTTCCCCCAGCAGGAGGTACCGGTCCAGCCGGTCGATGGAGTCCAGCTGCCCCGTCCCAGCCAGGATCCCGAGCGCGATCGGCAGGTCGAACCCGCTGCCGGATTTGGCAATGTCGGCCGGGGCCAGGTTGATCGTCACCCGCTTGGGCGGGATCAGGTAGCCGCTGTTCTGGATGGCCGCGATCACCCGCTCGCGGCCTTCCTTAACCGCGCCCTGCGGCAGCCCGACGGTGAAGAAGGCGGGAAGGCCGCTGGCTACGTCGGCTTCGACGGTGACGAGGTAGGCGTCGATTCCCAGCACGGCGCCGGACAGGACTCGGGCGAGCAAAGCGGGCCTCCACGGGGGCGGTTCGGCGGGCAAGCGGACCCCCGAAAGCTACCGGACCGCTGTTTCCACCGTCAACTTTCACAATCCGCCACGGAGCACTTCGGTCCCGCGCTGTCCCGAAGCGGCTGGGCACAGATGCCGCCACGAGCGGACGCGGAATGCCTGTCCGCGTCGGCAGACGGTGCGTCGCGCGGCGCACGCGGGGCTCGGCCGAAGACGCGATCTGCGCTTCATCCGTGGCCGCAACGGCCCGCCCATTCGGAACGCATGCACCGAAACAGGCCTGGATCAGTCCGCGCCCCGGTGTCGTTCTCCGTGGCATGGGTGTGAAATCGTCTTTGCCGGACGTGAAAAGAGGCACGGAGAACGCGATCGTTCTCCGTGCCTCCTTCCTGTTTCCCGTACAGCCCGCGTGGGCCGGGTTTTCAGCGCCGGGCCGTCCGCTCCGCGCAGAAGTAGCCCTCGGCGTGCTGGTCGCCGCCGCCGCTTCGCCAGCGGCCCGTGAAGCGCTCGGGCGAGATCGATGTCACGAAGAGCGCCATGTGCGCGCCATCGAACCGGACCTGGTCGCCGTGGTTGGCGTCGGCGCCCAGGCGCAGGGTGATCTCGTTGCGCGCGGGCGGCCCCGACCGCTGCCACTCGATCACGAGCACCCCCGGGGCGGCGGGATCGTCGCGCGCCGCGTCACCGTGAGCCGCGGCGCCCACGTCGGCCATTCGCACGTCGGTGGCGCCGTACAGCGGGTGGGACACGCCCGCCGCCGCCGGGACGGGTGCCGGCCTGCTTCCAAAGGCGTGCAGCCTCAGCGTCCCCGCCGCCGAGCTCCCCGCCCGCGGGCCGCTGACTGCCACCAGGGTCAGCCGGAACTCCCCCTCCAGCGGCTCGGCCTGCGCACCGGCGGCCAGCTCGCCCGCCACGGGTCCGCACGGCACGGCGGCGGGCGCGGGCCCACGGCCGGCGCAGGTGGCCCCGGAGAGCGCCAGGGCCGTCCCCAGGGCCAGGGCCGGAGCCAGGCGATGCCTGAGTGTCACCGGATCCTCGTGCGTTCGCCGGTCCGCGAAAGTGTGTACAGCGGGCCGGTGTAGAGGTCGTTGTGAAGCCGCAGCCCGGGTTGCGAGGCACCCCCGTCGGCCCTGACGGAGAGCGTCAGGAAGAAGGGATCGGCCGCCGCGGGATTGACGACGTACCCAAGGTCCGCCAGCGACCGCGCCGTCAGCACGCTCAGCGGGTTGGTGACGTTGCCGTTCAGGAAGCCGGTCATCAGCTCGTTCTTCAGCACCGACTCGCGCCAGTGTCCGTTCATGGTCCCCGGTCCGCCGGTGTTCTCCACCGGCACCTTCTGTCCGCCGGTGTAGGTGGTGCCGCCGATGGCGTCGAAGCCCGCGATCGCCCCTGCGCCGGTGAAGTAGGTATCCAGCGGGGCCTCGGCCGTGCTTTGATTCTGCAGAAGGCCAAGGTGCGTCCACAGCGTTCCGATCCCCAGCACGTGCCCCATCTCGTGGAGGATCACCTCGCCCAGCCGCCCGCTCGTTTCCAGCGCGTTCAGGTCGGCGACGTCGAACTGCATCCTCCCGATCACCGGCAGGCTGCTGGGGTTGCGGACGAAGCACGGGCCCGCCTGGCCCAGCACCTGGCCGGGGCCGTCGATGTCGGTGACGGCCGCGAAGATCAGCAGGTCGTCGTACGTCTGGTTGGCGCTCGGCGTTCCGGTGCCGCACGCGTTCTCCGGGACGTCCCCGGCGGCATCGGGCAAATCGCCCTTGATGATGGTGCTCCACCGGGCGGCCGAGGCCTGGAACACCTGCCGCTGCGACGGGGTCATCGCGGTGGTGATGCAGACGGTGATCTCGAAGGCCGGGCCCGCGCCCGAGCACCCCGCGCCGCGGAAGACGACCGGCGCCGCCGCCGTCCCGGGCACCGCCGCCGTCAGGGTGTTCAGGTTCGCCGCCGGGCCCAGGGTCCACCGGGTGACGGTAGCAACGCCGGACGCATTGGTGATGGCTGAGCCTCCCGTCACCTGCCCGCCGCCCGACGTGACGCTGAAGTTCACGGTGACGCCGGGCATGGCACTGCCGGACTGGTTCTCGACGCGCACGGACGGCGGAACGGGCACGGCCGCGCCTTCCATCGCGGCCTGGAACCCGCCTGCGACGATCAATATCCTGCCCGCTAGCGTCGTCACCGCGGTGGCGTTGAAGACCACCTGCGAGGCGGGAGCGCCGGCCAGAGTGGCGGTGAGGGTGTTGGCCCCCGCGGCGCCCAGCGTCCACGTGGTGGATGCCGTACCATCGCTGCCGGTGACCACCGTAGTCGACGAAACGGAGCCGCCGCCGGTGGATACGGTGAAGGTCACCGCCTGTCCCGCGACCGCCGCGCCCAGCCGGTCGCGCGCCTGTACCTGCACCTGCCCGCCGAGCGGTGCGCCGATCCCGCCGGACTGGCCGTCGCCGCCCACCTTCTGCAGGCTCGTGGCGACCTGGGCCACCTGCACCTGCGCCGTGCCGGTGGCCTCGCCCGCCGTGGCCGTCAGCGTGGCCGCGCCGTTGCCGATGGCCGTCACCACGGCGCTGTCGCCGCCGGACGCTACGATGCTCGCGGCCGTGGAGCTGGACGTCCAGGTGAGGCCCACGCCCGGCATCGCCTTTCCCTTCTGGTCGGCGACGGACGCGCGGACCACCTGCGTGGCGCCGAGCGCGTCGAGCGACACCGAGCCGGGAGCGATCGTGACGGTGGTAGCCACCGACGGCGCGGTGGAATCGGAGCAGCCCGCGACGAGCAGGGCGGCGGCGGAACAGGCGAGGATGCGTCGCATCGGATTTCTACCACGGGGAAGGAACGCAGCAGGGAGCGGGAGCCGCCCGGGCGATGCCGGCCGGGGATCCCATGCCTTCTAATCTCAACGTATTCCACGGTTTGCACAAGTCTACGCAGGATACTCCGGGCCGAAGCCGTCCTGCCGCGCGGGGCACCCGGTCCTGGACGGGCAGCCGACGCTGACTACGATCCCGCGGGCTCGGCCACCCGCAGCCGCAGGTGCACCGTGGTGCCCTCGCCCGGCGTGGAATCGACCGTGACCTCGCCGCCCCACGCCTCTACCAGGCGCTTGACGATGGCCAGGCCCAGCCCCGTGCCGCTGGTGCGGGTGGAGAACTGCGGTTCGAAGACGCGCGGCAGCGACTCGGGCGGAATCCCCTCGCCCGTGTCGGCCACGTCCACGCGCAGCCACTCGCCGCCGCCGGAAAGCGCGGCGGAGATCCTCACCTCGCCGTCGCCGTCCAGCGCGCCGCGCGCGTTCTCCAGCAGGTTCACCAGCACCTCCTTCAGCTCGCCGGGGCGGGCGCTCACGCGGGGCGCATCCGCCGGCACGTCCAGCTCGTAGCGGATGCCGTCGCGCCCGCCGTGGTACAGGGCCAGCGTTTCTTCCGCCACGCGGCGCACGTCTACCCGCTCCACCGGCGCGGCCGCCTCGGCCGGCGTCCCGAAGCGGGCGAAGGCGCGGCTGATCTCGCCCAGGTGGTCGATCTCGCGGAGCACCGCCTCGACGTTGCGGTCCAGGATGGTTCCGAAGTCGTCGCGCCCGTCGGCCCAGGCGCGACGCACGTGCTGCACGGCCAGCTTGATGGGCGTCAGCGGGTTCTTGATCTCGTGCGCCACCTGCCGCGCCATCTCGCCCCACGCCAGCACGCGGGCCGAGCGGATCTCGTTGGTCACGTCCTCCAGCACCAGCACGGCGCCGCGCCGCGCCTTGTCCACGCTCAGTCCGCGCATGCGCAGGCGGATCACGCGCCCGTCCACCTCGCGCTCGTCCACCCGCTCGCGCGCGCCGGACGCCAGGAAGTCGCGCACCGTGGCCGCCACCGCGGCGGGCAGGGGCCGGTCTTCAGGAATGCGCGCACCTACCGGCACCTCGCCGCCCAGGATCTGCTCCGCGCGCGGGTTGATCAGCGCCACGCGCCCGGCCCCGTCCAGCGCCACCACGCCGGTGCCCGCCTCGGCCACGATGGCCTCGGTGCGCCGCGTTTCCTGCACCAGCGCCGCCTGCGTCTGCCGAAGCCCGCGCACCATGCGGTTGAACGCGCTGTACACGCGGCCGAACTCGTCGCGGCGGCCAGCGGGAAGGCGCACGGAAAGGTTGCCCGCGCCCACGCTTTCCGCGGCCCCGCTCAGCGCCTCGATGGGCCGTGAGAACGCCCGTGCGACGAAGAGGGAGAGGACGATGGAAAGCACCGCGCCCGCCAGCCCGGCCAGCGCCACCAGGTCCGCCAGCTCGCGCCGGCGCCGGGCGATCTCTCCCGTGGCCAGCGGGGTGGGCGAGGCCAGCACCTGCCCGCCGGGGAGCCGGCGGTAGGCCACCAGGTACTCGTGCCCGGCCAGCTGGCGGTTCTCCACCCGCTCCGTGGCCTCGCTCTGGGCGAAGTCCAGGTACACGGAGGCGGGAAGCCAGGCGTGGTACAGCCCCAGGTCGATCACCTCCGGGGCCGCGGCCTGGCGCAGGACGCCGCGCTCGTACAGCAGCAGGTCGGCGTCCACGTGGCGGGCCAGCGCCGACAGGCTCTGCCCGCGCGCCTCGGAGGCGGCCTGCGTCAGCGCGCGGTCGGCGATGGCGGCGGCGGTGCGCTCCACCTCGCGCGAAAGGGCGCGGTACGCGGTGGCGCCGAACGCCGCCATCGGCAGGAGGAAGAAGATGAACAGCGCGCCCGTAAGCCGCCCGCGGAAGGTGAAGATCCATCCCCAGCGCGCCGGCTCCACGCCCAAGGGCTCGCCGCAGAGGGTGCGGCCCAGCGCCCACAGCCCCGCCAGCGCGCCCAGCACCAGCGCCAGGGAGACGACGCCGCGGGCGAACAGGATCAGCCGCGTGGGGGTGGGCACCAGCAGGTGGGCGTGCATCCGCGCGCCGGGGAAGGCGACGGTGGCCTCGCTGCGCCAGCCGTTCTCGGCCCGCACCCAGCGGACGGCGCCCCCCGCCTCCGCCGCGCCGGGGGGCGCGGGAACCAGCGACAGCGTGGCCGCCGCGTCGGTGGCGTCGCTGTCCTCGGGGTCCAGGAAGCGGGCGAGCGAGTGCGAGCGGCCCAGGTAGGCCCGCGGGGGAACCGCGACCGTCACGCTCTGCCCCCCCGCCAGCGGAACGACCAGCAGGTAGTGCAGGCCGGGAACGCTGGTCAGCCGCTCCAGCTTGGGCTCCTCCTCCCGGCGCGCCAGCTCCAGCAGCGCGGCCACGCGCTCCGGCGGCAGGGCCGCGTCGGCCAGGCGAAGCTCGCTCCCGGCGCGGCCGCCGTTCCAGTGGGTGATGCGCGCCTCGTATCCCTCGCGCGCCAGCCCCGCCTCCACCCACGCCTGGTACAGCAGGCTTACCCCCTGCCGCCCCTCGGCGTCCAGCCGCAGCACCTCTTCGGCGAACTGGCGCAGCAGGTAGTCCAGGAACGGGTCCGCCTGGGTGCCCAGCTTCACCAGCTCGCGCTCGGACTCGCGCAGCCGCTCGTTCAGGTGCATCGTCCACAGGGTGGGCAGCGCCAGGGTGGCCGCCATCCACGCCACGCACACCCACGGCAGCAGCGCGCCGCGCCGGCTTTCGCTGCGCGGCACCCCCGCGGCGGCCAGTGCGAAGGGAACGGCCCAGGCGGCGGCGGCCCACACCGGCACGTAGCGCCCCGGCCCCCACCACGCCGCCAGCAGAAGCCCCAGCGCGGCCGAGACCGCCAGCGCCGCCACCACCAGGTGCGTCCTCACCGGCCCGTCGCTGCGGCGGCCGAAGAGCAGGTACAGCGGAAGCGCCATCCCCAGCGCGAAGCCCACGATCAGCGGCGCGCCGCCGCCCTCGCGCTCGGCCAGCACGGAGGCGGCCACGGAGTGCCGCACCATCCAGGACGCGGTCACCAGCACGCAGGCGGCGAGGGCCACGCGCAGGGCCAGCGGCACGCGCCCCAGCAGGCGCCCCGCCTTCTGCCGCGCGAGCATCCAGATGGAGCCGCCGCACAGTACGACGAGCAGCTGCCCCAGCGTAACGTCGACCGGCAGGGGAAGGACGAAGCGCACGGGCGAGAAGAGCCCCGCCGCGGCCGAGGCATCGGCCAGGGGAAGCAGCAGGAGCCCGGCGGTGAAAACGGCCACGGGAAGGGCGGGGTCGCGCGACGGCCGCCGGTACCAGGCGATCACCATCAGCAGGGCGGCGAGGGCCAGGGCCCTGGTCACGTCTTCGCGTCCGCGCTGGATCACGCGGTCGCGCCACCCCTGCTGGGTGAGCGTTTCGAAGACGCCGCTGAGGATGGTGACGGAGTCGGTGGCCCAGTCCCAGATGCGGTCGCCCTGCGCCAGCTCGGGGGTGGTGAAGAGCGGGACGATGCCGTTTCGCTCGGCGAAGCGCTCGGCGTAGGGCTGCACCCCCTCGCCCAGCTTCACGTGGGCCTGCAGCAGCTTGGCGGCCACGGCCACGTTTCCCGTCTGCAGGCGCTCGGAAAAGTACACGTAGCCGAAGAGGGGGCCGGCGGAGAAGGACGATTCCACCATCCCGCGCTTCACCGAATCGGGCACCGCTCCCCGGTGCTCGCCCGCCCACACCATGGGCGAGCCGTCGGGGCGGTAGATGGCCAGCGCCGTCATCCCCGTTTCGTGGCGGATGCGGCTCATCTCGGCGAAGAGGCCGGCGCTGGGGCGGGTGGCGCCGCCCGCCAGGTCCGCGGCGCCCAGCACGGCGCGGCCGCCGCGGTCGAAGAGCTGGTCCAGCCCCTCGTTCACCCGCTCGCCGGCGGTGGTGTCCACAGCCGCGCGCACCCGCGACCAGTCGTGGGCCACGCTCCACAGCTGCCGCTGGGTGTGCGCCGCCAGGCCAAGCGTGACGGCCAGCGCGGCGAGCGTCGCCGCCCGCCATGGCCAGGGAACGGTGCGCGCGAGCACCGCCCAGGCGAGGGCGCAGGCGGCGGCCGCGGGAAGCCAGCCGGGGGTGAGCTGGCCCATCCACACCGCCAGCAGCAGGAGCGACGCCCATCCCGCGGCCCACCCGGCGCGCGCCGCGACGTCGCCGGCGGGCGGGGTGGGGGCCGCTTCTTGCGTGCTCGCGGCGTCATCCGCAACCGCCATCGTCTCGATGCTCAAACCCCAGCGCTCCTACGCACTTTCGGACCTGCCGTGGACCGACGTCGCCCTGCACCTGCGGCGCGACCGCCGGCTGATCATTCCCGTGGGGGCCTGCGACCAGTCGGGGCCCCACCTGCCCGTGGGCGCGGGCACCTGCGTGGCCGAGGCGCTGGCGCGCGACCTTTCGCAGGAGTTCGGCGTGCTGCGCGCGCCCGCGTTTCCGTACGGGGTGAACCTGCCCGGCGAAGCCACCTACGCCGGCACCGCGGCGCTGCATCCCAAGACGCTCCACCGCGCCTTCATGGAGCTGCTGGCCTCGTGGGCGCTGCAGGGCTTCGACGAGTTCATCGCCATCACCGCCAACGTGCACGCGCCGCATGCCGAGGCCATCGCCACCATCCGCGCCGCGGGAGCGCGGGTGCGGGTGGTGGAGGCGCTTTCGGTGGACCTGCGCGAGCTGCTGGACGCGGGCGGCGAGCCGGAGCACGCGGGCGAGGTGCTCACCTCGCTGCTGCTTCACCTGCGACCGGACGCGGTGCGGATGTACGCCGCGCGCGACTACCGGATGGACCCCGAAAAGGCGCGAAAGTTCGTGGGGGGACGATTGAAGCGCATCCCCTCCAAGTGCGAGGGCGCGGTGGGCCGGCCCACGCTGGGCACCGCGGAAAAGGGCGCACGGATCTACGAACATATCCTGCAGAAGATCCGCCTCAAAGTATTCATCGCCCCGCCGGCCGACGAGCCCGAGCTGTAGGGCGGAGAAACCCCTGCCCCGCCGCGGGGTATGCTCTTTCGGACCGGCGCCTGCCGCTGCACGCGGACGCGCCGCCGATCACGTGAGGAGAAATGAAGATTTCCAGCAAGCTGGCCCTGCTCGCGGGGCTGGCGACGGCCGCCCCGGCGGCGGCGCAGATCGACCAGGGAACGTTTCGCGTCTACGCGCAGGACCAGGACGTGGGCACGGAAGAGTTCACCATCCGGCAGACGGGGAGCGGCACCGGGCAGGAGGTGTTCGCCACCGGGCGCGTGCGCGTGCGCCTCCCCGAGGGGAGCCTGGAGCTGGATCCCCGGCTTCGCACCCGCGGCATCGAGGGCGATCCCGTGGAGTACCAGGTGGACGTGGGCGGCACCTCGCCGCGCAAGATCGTCGGCACGGTGGGCGGCGGGCGCTTCAGCGCCAAGATCGTCACCGCGTCGGGCGAGCAGCTGCGCGAGTACGTGGCCAGCCGCGGTGCCGTGGTGCTGGACGAGGGTGTGGCGCACCACTACCACTTCCTGGCCCAGCGCACCCACAACGGGCGCCTTCCCGTGATCGTCCCCCGCGAGAACCGGCAGGTGATGGCCACCATCAGCAGCCGCGGCGAAGAGCGGGTTCAGGTGGGCGGCACCTCCATCACCCTCTTCCACCTGGTCGTTCAGCCGCAGGGCGGCGACGAGCATCACGTGTGGGTGGATGCGCTGAACCGCGTGCTCCGGGTAGAGGTGCCCGCCCGCGGCTACCGCGCCGAGCGCACCGAAATCCCGCGCTGACGCGCGGCCGCGATGGACGATGAAGCGCCGGGCCCACCGCCCGGCGCTTCTTTTTTCAGCCTCTGGGCCGCGTCATCTCATGGACGCACGCGGTATCGGTCGTACCACGCGCGGAAGTCGCTCTGCCGAAGATAATAGCGGCTCGCACTCCCCTCGTTGAGTGCGTTGAGCAGCGCAATCGCGCGTTCGCTGAACCCCTCCAGGTCATCGGAGGGAATGTCCTGCGCCTCCGCCTGCGCGCGGACCAGGTCTTCACGCGGCGGCTGCATCCCCAGGACGATTTCACGGACGACCGCGGCCAGTTCGTTCCGGTACTTCAGCCGCATGGGATCCGGCTGCACCAGCGAATCACGCACGACCTTGTACTGGGCGCAGGACCGGGCGTACGCCCAGACGAACACGTCGCGGAGCAGTTCCACCCGGGTCAGCTCGTACACGCCCAGGGTGCCCTCGACGTATGCGCGTTCCGGTACGTCCACGAACGACAGGGGGCACAGGTTCGCCCGGATCAGGGGGATGTTCGCGGCCAGGCGCGAGGTCCGCTTGTTGACGTCGGAGAACGGCTGCAGGTACGGGATGTGGACCATTCCGAAGAACGCCTGCTCGAATGGATCGGGAATGGCCGCCGCTTTCCGGAGCAGCAGGTCGAAGGTGTCCTCGATCACCTGGGGAATGGCGACGGGCACGTAGCGCGTTCCGGTGATCTGCACCGGGCGTTGCCGCAGGCTTCCTTCGTCGCTGGGATCGCCGAGCAGGTTCTCGGAAAGCGCGCTGTGCAGAGTGGTGAGGGTCCGGCGGTCGAACCCGATGATCTCCGCGCTTTCTACGATGAACTCGATCGCGTTCTTGTGATTGAGGATCATCTGCGCGTTCTCGGCATCCTTGCCTTCCGCACGCTGCCCGAACTGAAGCAGGTTCTGCGTATCCAGCCGGGTGTAGGTGTTTCCTTCCAGCCGGCTCGATGCCCAGGCCAGGTCGATGAGAAGGCGGTCGAAGACGTCGCGCGCGAACGTGCCCGCAGGTCGTTGCGGATCGGGAGTGACGCCCATCTCGTGCAGCTGGCGGCGGGTATCTTCCTGCAGGTACCAGGTCGTGCCGGGCTCATACGCTTCCAGGAATCCGCGATCATATCCCACCGGCTCGCGATACATGATCGGCCGGCGGACCAGCGTGCGCACCTCTTGGCCCGTGGGAGAGACAGGAACGTAGTCGGGTTCACTCTCCTGCCGGGGTGCCTCCACGAGAGCCTGATCGCCCGCTGGCCGTGCTTCCAGCACCTTCGGCAGGTATACGCGGCCCACGCTCTCGCCACGGGCGATGATCCGTCCGCTGCGGATGAGTTCGTCGAGACGTCTGTTCAGCGTGCGTTTCGTCCTGTCGGGATAAGCGCGTGCATATTGCTGCGCGAGGTCCCTGATCCGGAGCCCTTCTGGATGCTCCGCGATCCACCGTTCAATCCCGGCGAGTTCTTGATCGATGGTGGATTGGGCTGACTTGGGCATCGGACCGTCGGCAAGGTTGGCGCGGCGCTTCTCCGCGTGGCCGCAGGTGTGGCGACTCTGGGTCGCACGCCACGAATGCGCGCCATTAAATGGATCGCGTGACATAAAATACAGAAGCGCGACATTAAAAACAAGCGAGCGCGACATAAAACTGAATTGCGTGCCATAAAAATGGTGGGGGGGTGACACAACACGGTTGAGCAGAAGTCCGTATCTGTTAGCCTTTCGTGAAACCCACGTCCTTGGGATTTCGGCGACACGCGATTAGATTTGGCGCATCCCTCCTGAACCTGTCTGAAACTCCACCAGCACCGTTCCCGTAGGGCATCCCGAGGCGGTACCAGGCCGCCCCTCCGCAGGACCCCGACAACCGAAATCGACCCATGTCGACCATCATCATTCGCCGAGCCGCCGGCCTTTCGGCGCTCGCCGCGCTCCTGTTTGCCCCGCCCGCTGCCGCACAGCAGCCCGCGCTCACCATCGAGCAGGCCGTGGCATCGGCCCGCGAGAACAACCCCGACATGCTGGCGCAGCGCAACGACGTGGGCGCCACCCGCGCCGGCATGCGCGCCGCCCGCGCCGACTTCCTGCCGTCCGCCAACGCCAGCGCCGGGTTCGGCTACACGGCGCCGGGCGAGCAGCGCTTCGGTGCGCAGACGTTCGGCGCCAAGCCCGAGTACTACTCGTCCAACTGGAACCTGGGCCTGCAGTACGACATCAGCCGGGCCAAGCTGCTTCAGCCCAGCATCGCCCGGGCGCAGCACGTGGCCACGGAAAGCCGCATCGCCGGCTACGAGTGGAGCCTGGTGATGCAGGTGCGGCAGCAGTACCTGACGGCGCTGCAGGCGGGCGACCAGGTGCAGCAGGCCGCCCGCGAGGTGGAGCGCACCCGCGAGCACGAGCGGCTGGCCGGCGCCCGGCTGGAGGTGGGCTCGGGAACGCCGCTGGAGGTGCGCCGTGCGCAGGTGCAGCGTGGCCAGGCCGAGGTGGCGCTGGTGCAGCGGCAGAACACGCACGCCACCGAGGTCCTTCGCCTGGGGCAGCTGATGGGTGTCAGCCTTGCGGCCGACACGCCGCTCACCAGCCGCTTCGAGCTCTTCGCGCCGTCGTGGAACGCCGACGAGCTGGTGCGTGAGGCGCAGGAGGCCAACCCCACCATCCAGGCCGCGCGCGCCAGCAGCGGCGCCGCCCGCACCCAGGTGACGGCGGCCCGCTCGCAGTACCTCCCCAGCGTGAGCATGCAGGTGGGGCTGGTGGGGTCGGTGTACAGCGCCGGCAACATCGATCCGCTGGTGCAGCAGCAGCTGAGCGGGCTGGCCGGCGCGTACTCGTCGTGCCAGGAAACCAACGTCATCCGCACGGCCGCCGGGGTGGCCGCCGCCGACTGCTCGCCGCTGAACGCCGCCGACCCCATGGTCCGCGCCGCCGTCCGCGACGAGGTGGCCGCCGGAAACCCCAGCTTTCCCTTCGGCTACACGCGCCAGCCCCTGCAGGCCTCGCTGAGCATTTCGCTGCCCATCTTCGACGGCCTGGCCCGCGAGCGCAGGATCGAGGAGGCGCGCGTGCAGGCCAGCGACGCCGAGCTGGCGGTGCGCTCCCAGCAGCAGCGCCTGGAGCTGGACGTACGCACCGGCGTGCTGAACGCGCAAACGGCCTTCCGCACCGCCGAGCTTCAGCGCCAGGTGGCCGAGAACGCCGCCGAGGAGCTGCGCCTGGCCCGCGAGCGCTTTCGCCTGGGCGCCGCCAACTCGCTGGAGGTGACCGACGCGCAGACGCGGCTTTCCGAGGCCGAGCGCGCCGTGATCGACTCGGTGTACATGTACCACAAGTCGCTGGCCGCGCTCGAGGCGCTGGTCGGCCGCCCCCTTCGCTGATTTCCGGCCCCCCGGACCAAGGACATAGAACCATGTCGAAGAAGAAGAAGGTCGCGATCGTCGCGGGAGTGCTGGCCATCGTATCCGTCGGCGCCGCGATGGCGATGGGCGGCGGCGACGAGGGCGTGGAGGTGCGCGGCGAGCAGGTGGCGCGCCGCGGGCTGGTGTCGGTGGTGCAGGCCAGCGGAAAGATCGAGCCCAAGCGCAAGGTCGACATCTCGGCCGACATCTCGGGCCGCGTGGTGCAGGTGGCGGTGGAAGAGGGCCAGTGGGTGAACGCGGGCGACCTGCTGCTGCGCATCGAGCCCACGCAGTACGTGGCCGCCGTGCGCCGCGCCGAAGCCGCCGTGTCGCAGAGCCAGGCCCGCGCCGCCCAGCAGCGCGCGCAGCTCACCAAGGCGCAGAGCGACCTGAACCGCGCCGAGCAGCTGTCGCGCACCAACGAGCTGGTTTCGGCGGCGGACGTGGAGCAGGCCCGCACCCAGGTGCAGGTGGCCGAGCAGGAGTTCCAGGCCATGCGCTTCGCCATCAGCCAGTCGCAGGCCGCGGTCAGCGAGGCGCGCGACCAGCTGAGCAAGACCACGATCGTGGCCCCCATGAGCGGGCGCGTCACCCGGCTGAACATCGAGCAGGGCGAAACGGCCGTGGTGGGGACGATGAACAACCCCGGCTCGCTCCTGCTGACCATCGCCGACCTGTCGGTGATGGAGGCCAAGGTGCAGGTGGACGAGACCGACGTTCCCGGGCTGACGCTGGGCGACAGCGCCTCGGTGAAGGTGGACGCCTTTCCGGGCCAGGCCCTGAGCGGGCGGGTGACGGCCATCGGAAACAGCTCCATCCAGCTCCCCTCCGCCGGCGGCAGCACCCAGCAGCAGTCGGTGGACTACGAGGTGGTCATCACCCTCGACAACCCGCCGGCGGGGCTGCGGCCCGACCTGTCGGCCACGGCCGAGATCGTCACGGAGACGCGGGAGAACTCGCTCTCGGTGCCCATCATCGCCCTCACCGTCCGCGACGCGCAGGGGAAGAAGTTCAAGGCGGCCGACGAAGAGCAGGACGGCCCCGAGGCGGTGCGCGGCGAGCGCAAGGAGGAGGAAGAGGTCGAGGGCGTGTTCGTGATCCGCGGCGACAGCGCCGTGTGGGTGCCGGTGAAGATCGGCATCGCGGGCGACCGCTACTTCGAGGTGGTCAGCGGCCTGCGCGGCGGCGAGATGGTCGTGGCGGGAAGCTACCAGGCCATCCGCGAGCTCGAGGCCGGGAACAAGGTGCGCCTGCCGGAGCCGGAGGAGGGCGAAAAGGGCAAGGCCAAGGGGGCGGAACGGAGGAAGGGATGAGCACGGCGCCCATCATCCAGGCGCGGGACCTTCAGAAGCACTACGACCTGGGCGCGGAAACGGTGCGCGCCCTGCGCGGGGTGGACCTGGAGATCCATCGCAACGAGTACGTGGCCATCATGGGGCCGTCGGGCTCGGGCAAGTCCACCTTCATGAACCTGATCGGCTGCCTGGACACGCCTACCGGCGGCGAGTACGTGCTGAACGGCCAGAAGGTGGCGGGGATGAAGGAAGACGACCTGGCGCGGGTCCGCAACCGCGAGATCGGCTTCGTCTTCCAGACCTTCAACCTGCTGCCGCGCAGCACCGCGCTGGAAAACGTGGAGCTGCCGCTGGTCTACGGCGGGTTCGCCAAGAAGGAGCGGCGCGCGCGCGCGGTGCAGGCCCTGGAGCACGTGGGGCTGGGCGACCGCATGGACCACCGGCCCAGCCAGCTGTCCGGCGGGCAGCGGCAGCGCGTGGCCATCGCCCGGGCCCTGGTGACGCGCCCCAGCATCATCCTGGCCGACGAGCCCACGGGCAACCTGGACTCGGTGACGTCGGAGGAGATCATGGCGCTCTTCGCCGACCTCCATGCCCAAGGGCAGACCATCATCATGGTCACCCACGAGCCCGACATCGCGGCGCACGCCGAGCGCGTGGTGACGCTCAAGGACGGGGTGATCGCCAGCGACCGGCGGCAGACGCCGGTGGCGCCCGAGCCTCATCGCCAGCGCGTGCAAGAGCCCGTCGGCGTGGGAGCCTGAGCCATGGGCATCCGCGAAGCGGTGAGAATCGCCCTGGCCATGATCCGCGCCAACAAGATGCGCGCCTTCTTCACCGTGCTGGGCACGGTGGTGGGCGTCACCTTCCTGATCGCCGTCATCACCCTGCTCAAGGGGATGGATGCGTACATGAAGGAGGAGTTCGCCGGCCGCATCGTGGGGCACAACACGGTGCTGCTGCGCCGCGTTCCCGAGCTGGGCGAGGATCCCCAGACCGAGGACCAGTGGCGCGAGTGGATGCGGCGCCCGCTCTTCACCCAGAACGAGGCCGAGTGGCTGGCGGCCAACGTCACCACCCCCGGGCTGCTGTCGTACAGCTACGACCAGTCGGCGCGCGTGGGCAACGGCCGCGGCAAGGAATTGTCGGGCGTCAACATCATCGGGGCGAACGAGAACTTCTTCCGCGTCCGCGAGATGGACATCCAGGCGGGGCGGCCCTTCTCGCGGCAGGAGGCGCAGCGCGGGGTGCCCGTCATCATCCTGGGGGTGGAGGTGGCCGACGCGCTGTTCCCGGGGCTGAACCCCGTGGGCCAGACGGTGCGGGTGGCCGGGCTCCCCTACCGCGTGATCGGGCTGCTGGAAAAGCAGGGCGCGATCTTCGGCTTCACGATGGACCGCATGGCCATCGCCCCCGCCAAGAGCCCGGTGAACGGCGGCGTCTGGGAGCAGGCGGGAAAGGTGGAGGACATCTCCTTCCAGGTGCCCCGCGGCGAGCTGGTTCCCCAGGCGGAGTCGGAGATCACCGGCCTGGCGCGCACCCTTCGCCGGCTGCGTCCCCGCGAGGAGAACAACTTTTCGGTCGAGACGGCCGAGGGGTCGCTGGGGTTCTGGGAAAAGATCAACGGCTTTCTGATGATGGCGCTGCCCATGCTGGTGGGCGTGTCGCTGATCGTGGGCGCCGTGGTGATCATGAACCTGATGCTGGTGTCGGTCAGCGAGCGCACGCGGGAGATCGGCATCCGCAAGTCGCTGGGGGCCCGGCGGGTGGACATCCTCACCCAGTTCATGATCGAGGCGGGCACGCTCTCCGGCTTCGGCGGGCTGCTGGGGATTGCGCTGGGGATCGGGCTGGCGCAGCTGGTGTCGGCCGTGTCGCCGCTGCCGGCGCGGGTGTCGGGCGGGGCGATCGGGCTGGCGATGTTCCTGGGGATCGGCGTGGGCCTCGTCGCCGGGGTGTACCCGGCGTGGCGCGCCTCGCGGCTGGACCCCATCGTGGCCCTGCGGTCGGAATAGGAGCGCACTCATGATGAACCTGACGTCCGTGCGCGACGGGGTGCTGATCGCCCTGGAGTCGCTGCGCAGCAACAAGGTGCGCGCCTCGCTGACCATCCTGGGCATCGTCATCGGCGTGGCGACGGTGATGACGATGGCGGCCGCCATCACGGGGCTGCGCGGCTCGGTGATGTCGGCGATGGAGGGGCTGGGCCCCAACAACTTCATCGTCAACCGCTTCGACCAGACGAAGCTGCAGTTCGTGAACGACGCCGAGACCGCACCGTGGGACGGCAAGCCGGCCATCACCTTCGCCGAGGCCGACATGCTCGAGGCGCTGCCCTCCATCCGTTCTGTGGTGACGGCGGCGGATGCGGGGGGAAGCGCCAAGTACCGCAACAACACGGTGCCCAGCGTGAACATCGCGGGGCGCGGCGCCACCTGGCCCGAGTACAGCAAGGGCGACTTCATCGAGGGCCGCAACTTCGTGGCGGCCGACGAGCGGAGCGGCGCGCCGGTGGTGGTGCTTTCCGACGGGCTGGCGAGGTCCCTGTTCGACGGCACGCGGGCGGTGGGCAAGCACATCCGGCTGCGCGGCCAGCAGTTCCTGGTGGTGGGCGTGTACAAGGAGACGGAGAACATCTTTTCCGCGGCGGCGGGCAACTTCGCGTTCGTTCCCACGCGGACGGCGCTCACCAAGCTGGACGCCGACCGTGACTGGATGAGCCTGCTGGTGGTGCCCGCGACGGGCTACACGCAGGCGCAGGCCATGGACGACGTGACGGCGGCGCTCCGCGTTTCGCGCGGACTGCGGCCCGGGGCGGAAGACAACTTCGCCCTGGTCCGCCAGCAGGCGTTCACCGAGATGTTCGACCGCATGACGGGCGTGTTCTTCCTGGTGATGCTGGTGCTGGCGGGGATCGGCCTGATCGTGGGCGGCGTGGGCGTGGTGGGCATCATGATGATCTCGGTGACGGAGCGGACGCGCGAGATCGGCGTTCGCAAGGCGCTGGGCGCCACGCCGCGCGAGATCCTGTGGCAGTTCCTGGTCGAGGCGATGACGGTGACGCTGGTGGGCGGCATCATCGGCCTGGCGATCGCCATGTGCATGGCGTGGCTGATCGGCGCCATCAGCCCCATCCCGGCGACGATCCCGCTGTGGGCGATCGTGGCGTCGCTGCTGGTAGCGGCGGTGGGCGGGATGGGCTTCGGCCTGTACCCCGCGTTCAAGGCCGCGCGCCTGGACCCGGTGGATGCGCTGCGATACGAGTAGGGCAGGGACGTCGATGGAAGCAGAGCCCCCGGCACCTCGCGTTTGCGCGGGGTGCCGGGGGTTCGCCATTTTGGGGCGCGTCGGCACCTGATGGGGAGCGCCGACGTCCGGCGGGAGCGGTGTGTCATCCAGAGGCGCAAGCGCCCGGCACCGGCCCGCACGCAAGGACATCGCGCGCCGAAGGATCCAGCCGCGGACACGTAACAAGCCAGGGCGCGGCAGCGGTCACCGTTGCGTGGGCCTCGGCTGCCGTGGGGCCCTCACCCGGCCGCGCTGACACGCGTGCCACCCTCTCCCGCAAGCGGGAGAGGGTGGTACACTCCAGGATTGGGTGGGTCAACTCGGGTTCGGTGCGCGGGCCGGCGCCCCCCATCCCCAGCCCTTCCCCCGCAAACTGCGCGGGGGAAGGGAGCCAGCCCGGTGCACCAGGCCAGCCGAGGCGCGATTCAGGTCTCCCCCTCCCCTGCGCAGCGGGGGACGGGGGAGGAGGCTCCCGCGGCATGCGAGCCGGCCTTGTCGAACGAACCCCGATCGAAGTTCTCTAAACCAAGCAGACCGTGACCGACGACGAGACGCTCGCCCCGCCCGTGGACCTGCTGGCCATCGCCGCGCACCGTGACGACGTGGAGCTGCTCTGCGGCGGCACGATGGCCAAGACGGCGGCGCAGGGATACCGCACCGGCATCCTGGACCTCACCGCCGGCGAGCGGGGCACCGACGGCAGCGCACAGCTGCGTGGCGCCGAGGCCGATGCGGCGGCGCGCGTGCTGGGCGTCACCGCGCGCCGCAACGCCGGGCTGCCGGACGCGGGGCTGGAGAACACGCCCGACACGCGGCGGCTGCTGGCGGGGTTCATCCGCGCGTTCCGGCCGCGCGTGGTCATCATTCCGTACATCACCGGCCGCCACCCCGACCACCGCATTGCCTCGCAGCTGGCGTACGACGCGTGCTTCCTGGCGGGGCTCGCCAAGCTCGACGCACCCGGCGAGCCGCACCGCCCGCACAAGATCCTCTACGCGCTGGCGTACCGCGAAGACCCGGTGAAACCCAGCTTCGTCGTCGACATCACCGACCAGATGGAGACGAAGATGCAGGCCGTGCACTGCTACTCCAGCCAGTTCGACGGCAAGACGTGGGGGGGCGAAGTCTTTCCCGGCGGCGATCGCCCGCTGTACGACCAGGTGCGCATGCACGCCGCCCGCTACGGCTCGCTCATCCGCACGGAGTACGGCGAACCCTTCCACGTCGTTGAAACCATGCAGGTGGACGACGTGGTCGCGCTTCCGGTGCGGAGCATTTGAAGTGCGGGAGTGCGACGGGGGTCGGCAGGAGCACCACGCGTTGTCATCCAGAGGCGCAAGCGCACGGCACCATCCCGTACCTCAGCCCTGGCGCGCCGAAGGATTCTAACCTGAGGACACCCCTCAGCCCGAACGCGGCAGCGACACGGAAGCCCGGGGACTCGGAGCCGTCCTTTTCGCACTAACGCACTAACGCACTAACGCACTTCCGTTCCCTCCGCGCAGTGCACCTCCACCACCAGCCGCTTCCAGCTCGGCACGTCTGCCCCGTGCACGCGGACGGCCGTGGCGGTGGCGCCGCCGCCGCGCTGAAGCCATGGCGCCAGCCACTTGTTGATCTCAGGCGGCAGGTGACCCAGCGGCTCGCCGCCGCGCGCGTGCACCCACACCGCGGGATCCTCCTCCATCGGCGGATCGGGAATCAGGATCAGCTCGTCACCCTGCACCACCGCGGCCACGTGCACGGCGCGCTCGCCGAAAAGGGTGCCGTGCACGGTGGTGCGAAAGGTCGGCGGCTGGCCTTCGGGAAGCGGTGGAATCATCGGAAAAGCGCACGGGTGGAGTGGTCGTCCCGGCGCGGAATGTAGTGCGCGCCCCCGCCGCTCTCAACCCTCGCGGCGGCCCCAGCGAAACCTAAGCGCCACTGGCGTTTATCAAGACGAGCCGAACGCCCCGGAGGCCGATGCCCGATCCCGTGTACCTGGACTACGCCGCCACCGCGCCGCTGCGCCCCGAGGCGCGCGACGCCATGCTGGCGGTGCTTTCCGAGCGATGGGGCAACGCGTCAAGCATTCACCGCTGGGGCCGCGAGGCGCGCGCCGCGCTGGAAGACGCCCGCGCCCGCTTCGCCGCCGTGATCGGCGCGAACCCGGCGGAAATCGTCTTCACCCGCGGCGGCACCGAGGCCGACAACCTGGCCGTGCTCGGCCGGGCAGGGCTGGACCCGCACAGATCCGTGGCCTGCTCCGCCATCGAGCACAAGGCGGTGCTCCAGGCGACGCGGTCGGCACGCGCCGGTTCGCTGCACGAGATTCCGGTTGATGGCGACGGCAGGATCGACGTCGACCAGGTCCAAGCGATCGTGGCGGGCGATTCGCCGTCCGTGCTCTCGGTCGTCTGGGCGAACAACGAGGTGGGCGTTATGCAGCCGGTAAACGAGATCGCCGGGATCTGCCGAGACGCGGGCGTGGCGTTCCATTCCGACGCGGTGCAGGCGCTGGGAAAGCTGCGGGTGCGGGTGGATGAAGTCCCGGCCGCGCTCCTGGCTTTCAGCGCGCACAAGATCGGCGGACCCAAGGGCGTGGGCGCGCTCTTCGTCCGGCGCGGGACCCAGTTGGCGCCGCTGATGCACGGCGGCGGGCAGGAGCGCGGGCTACGGCCGGGCACGGAGGACGTGGCGGGCGCCGTCGCCTTCGCCGCCGCCGCGGAAGCCGCGGAGGCGGAGCGCGAGGAGGTGATGGCGCGCATCGGCGCGCTGCGCGACCGGCTGGAGGCGGGGCTCCGCGCACGCGTGCCGGAGCTGGTGGTGAACGCCGCCGCCGCGCCCCGCCTGCCGACCATCAGCAACGTCTCCGTCCCGGGCGCCGATCCCGAGATGCTGCTGGTGGGGTTGGACCTGGAGGGCATCGCCGCGTCGTCGGGCTCGGCGTGCAGCAGCGGCGCGGTCACCCCGTCGCACGTGCTGACGGCGATGGGCGTGGCGCCGGAGATCGCCGGTCCGTCCGTGCGCTTCTCGCTGGGGCGCGAGACGACGGAAGCGGACATCGACCGCGTGCTGGACGTTTTTCCATCGGTCGTAGAGCGGGTTCGATCGTAAAGCAGTTGAAGTTCTCCCCTCTCCGCACGTTGTTTGTGCGGGGAGGGGCTGGGGGAGGGGCCTCGCAGTTTTCACGACAAGGGAAGCGATGGAGAAGAAGACCGTCCTCGTGGCGATGTCGGGCGGCGTGGATTCGTCGGTGGCGGCGGCGCTGCTCGTGGAGCAGGGTTACAACGTCATCGGCGCCACGATGAAGACGTTCTGCTACTCGGAATCCGAGTCGGAGGCGAACGGCCCGTCCAAGACGTGCTGCGGGCTCGACGGCATCCTCGACGCCAAGCGCGTGGCGGACCGGCTGGGCATTCCGCACTACGTGTTCGACGTGGAGAAGGAGTTCACGCGCGACGTGATCGACGACTTCGTGTCGGAGTATGCCGCAGGGAGAACGCCCAACCCGTGCGTGCGCTGCAACGGCAACACCAAGTTCCGCGATCTGCTGAAGCGCGGCCGAATGCTGGGCTGCGACTTCATCGCCACCGGCCACTACGCCCGCATGGGCGCGGACGCGGTCGGCAACCCCGTGCTGCTTCGTGGGCAGGACGAAAAGAAGGACCAGTCGTACTTCCTGTGGGCGCTGCCGCCGGAACTGCTCCCCCTGCTGCTGTTCCCCGTGGGCGAGCTCACCAAGCCCGAGGTG
>NZ_DASWMD010000041.1:0-9925 GCF_036399935.1 Longimicrobium sp. | reverse complement strand
GCTTCCTCCCGCACGCGGCGTCGCTGCGTCAGGCTTTCGCCCATTGCGCAAGATTCCCCACTGCTGCCTCCCGTAGGAGTCTGGGCCGTATCTCAGTCCCAATGTGGCCGATCATCCTCTCAGATCGGCTACGCGTCATAGGCTTGGTGAGCCGTTACCCCACCAACTACCTGATACGCCGCGAGCCCCTCCACGCACGCCCCCTTGCAGGAGCTTTCTTCCCCAGGAAATGCCTCCCGGAGAACGTATGCGGTATTAGCCAGGGTTTCCCCTGGTTATCCCCCATGCATGGGCAGGTTGCTCACGTGTTACGCACCCGTTCGCCACTGGGCCCCGAAGGACCCCGTACGACTTGCATGTGTTAAGCGCGCCGCCAGCGTTCGTCCTGAGCCAGGATCAAACTCTCCATTAGAGAATCCAAACAGCTCCTTGGAACAAACGTTGTTACGCTTGTTCGGAATTCGTGTTGACTTTACGTCCCGTATCTCGGCACTCGGAGGACACGATGCCTCCCTCGGACCCGAAAGCCCGAGCGTGCCACGGGGCGCCCTGTTCAAGCACTCCCCAACACCCTGATTGTCAAACGTCTCGCGGACGCAGTCCGCATTTTTCCTTCATGGCGTCCAGACCAGTTTCACCCGGCCCGCCGCGTCGCCCGCCCTTTCGAGCGAGCCTTTCAATCTACAACCGTTGGCCCGTTCCGTCAACCCCTGCCGAAGCTCTTCTTTTTCGACTTCGTCCGGCGGCTGCCGTCGGCCAACTCTTTCAATCTAAACTACTTAGCCGTTTCGGTCAAGGGGCGAATCCGCTTGTTTCGCCTCCCCCTCCCGACCACCCGCCCGTTTGAGCGACAGCCATAAAGGATACCACTCCTCAGGCTGCCCGTCAACCCCTCTTCGCGAGGTCGTCGACGCTCCGTTTTCTGCGGGGCGCCAATGATACACCATCCCGCCGCCCCGGTCAACCCCCTTGTGGCGCGTCCGGACCGGTCGAACGCACGTTCGGGCAATCAGTTAGGCGGCGTCTGGGGGCTGCCCCTATATAAAGACGTGTACGTCGGCGTCGCGGGGCCCTCACCCTGCGCTTCGCGCTGTCCCTCTCCCAAAACAACCTGGGAGAGGGACCGGGGCTCGCTTCGCTGGCGGCTACTGCGTGCGAACGGCAGGGATTGGCGTCGACATCCAAATAAGACGAGTGCAGCCGGGCCTCACGATCGGCCCGGCTGCACGTCTGTGGATTCCGTGCGACTTCTGCTATGAGAGGAGAGCGCAACCGGCGTCGGTCGATCGCGCGCACGTCAGCCGGGCTCGCCCTCTCCCTCCACGGCTTCGGCCAGGCGCTCGAGCCAGACGGGGCGCTGCGCATGGGCCGAGTCGTAGATCTCGGCGAGCGAGTCGACGAGCTTGCGGATGGCGGCGCGGCGCTCGCCCTCGGGAACGCCGGCCACCATCTCGAGCGCCAGCATGGCCATGTCCACCGGCTCGCTCAACCCTCCGGCCTGGGCGCGCTTCTGACTCAGATACCAGTCCTTCAGCTTCTGCCAGTTGGCGTGCGGCTGGGGCAGCTCGCGCACCTGGTGGTACGCCTGCACCAGCCCGTCCACCGCGCTCTTCGAGATCCCCACCTCTTTGGCTACGCCGCGCAGCGACAGCCGCTTGCGCCGGTCGGCGAGCAACGCGGCCACCTGCTCCACCTGAACGCGCTCGTTCAGGGGGTCGGGCCCCGGGGGATCGAGGCCCCGTCCATTTTGTCCCTCTCTTGATCTATTCACGCGACAGCGTACAAGACGGTGCGTTGCCGCGCAAGAAGATTTCGGGCGGGAGTGGAAGAAGGAGACAACGAACGAGCCCCGCCGCGGTCACACCGGGGCGGGGCTTCTTCTGCCGGCTGGAGGGCCGTGCCGCGCGGGCCCAGTGGCCGCTAGCGGCCCCACGAATCGCGCTGGAAGCTGTCGCGGCTGCGGGCTCCGCCGCGCGGGGCGCCGCCGCGGTACTCGTCGCGGCCGAAGCCGCCGCGGTCGCCGTAGCCGCCGGTGCGCCCGTACCCGCCTCCGCCCGTGCCACCCCCCCGCTCGCCGCGGTCGTAGCCGCCGCGCCCATAGCCGCGGTCGTCGCCGGCGGCGGCGTTGCGCGGGCCCGAGAAGTCGGGCTGGCGCTCGGTGTCTTCACCGCCCTCGCCGTCGCCCATACGAACCACGTTATAGGCCTTCAGCCCCTTCGGCTCTTGCAGGATCTCGAACTCCACCGGCTCGCCTTCGTTGAGCGACTTGAAGCCGTTTCCGCTGATGCCGCTGTGGTGCACGAACACGTCGGAGCCGTCTTCCCGCCGGATGAAGCCGTAGCCCTTCTCCGACGAGAACCACTTCACCGTCCCGGTGGCGCGCTGCATGTGGATAACCCTGGAGTGACTGGAGGGTGGGAGGGAACAGGGGCCGAAAAAGGCTTGCGAAGACATAGCAGGTTCCGTTCCTCACCCGTGCCAGTTTCCCAGCATCTACGCCAATTTGCGAGCGCAACTGGTTCCGCGCGACAGGGTTGTAGCAGATGCGCGGCGACGTGTGTTTCTCACGTCTCGGGCGGCCCGGGGTCATCCCCGAGACACGGAGACGGCGCACCCCGGGTACCGCCCCGGCCTGCGGGGCAGGTGGCGGTCCCAGGTGCGCCGTGTGACGGCCGGGCGTGCGGGCGGCGGTGCCGCGTGCGCGCCGGGCGGGCGTGCTACTTGTGCCGGTAGGTGATGCGGCCGCGCGACAGGTCGTAGGGCGAGATGTCGAGCGTGACGCGGTCGCCCTCGAGTACGCGGATGTTGAACTTGGACATGCGTCCGGCCGCGTAGGCCAGGACCTCGTGGCCGTTCTCGAGCTTCACGCGGTAGTTGCGGTCGGGGAGCACCTCGGTGACCACCCCTTCCATCTGAAACGTTTCCTGCTTGGCCATGTGGGGGAGGATTGAGCCCGTGAGGGACGTGCCGCCGGCGCCGCGGCCGGAGGTCCAGGCGGGCTCGCGCGCCCGCGCAACGCCTGCCGAAACGATACGATAACCCGCCAGCCGCCCAAGTTCAACGGCGGCATCCCCGAATCCGTCGGGAGATGCCGCCGTCGAAGCAGGCTACGGGTTGGCGGGCTGCGTGGCGGCGGGCGCCGCGGGGGCCGCCGGAGCGCGCTCGTCGCCGCCGCGGCCCATGAACCACCACACGCCGGCCGCGATTGCCGCGAGCAGCAAGAGGCCCAGGATCAGCCCCATAGGGCTGCGCGGCTTGCGCTCCACGCTGATGTCGGCCACGGTCGGTTCTCCGGTAAAGGATCGTTTGGATGTGGTTGCTTATGCGATGCCGCGGGCGGTGAACGCACGCGGCGCGCACAATCGGTAGCACGCCGCGCGCCGCCGCGCCAGATTCACGCGCGCCGCGGGCCGCACGGGCTCTCGCGCGCCGGGCGTTTTCCATGGACGGGGATGAGCGTGGAGCAGGCGATCTTCTGGCTGGGCGTGGCGACGGCCGCGGTGTTCGTGGCTACCACCGTGGAGCTGCTGCGCAACCTGCCGGGGCTGCGCCGCCTGCGCGACGTGCCGCCGCTGTCCGAGGCGGAGCTCCCCGCGGCCAGCATCGTGTTCGCGGCGCGCAACGAGGCGCGGGCGATCGAGGCGGCGCTCAGGTCGCTGCTGCGGCAGGACCACCCGCGGCTGGAGGTGATCGCGGTGGACGACCGCTCCGACGACGGGACCGGCGAGATCCTGGACCGGATGGCGACGGAGGAACCGCGGCTCGCCGTCGTCCACGTGACCGAGCTGCCGCGCGGGTGGCTGGGGAAGAACCACGCGCTGCACCTGGGCGCCGGCCGCGCCACGGGCGAGCTGCTGCTGTTCACCGACGCCGACGTGGTGATGGCGCCCGACACGCTGCGCCGCGCCGCCAGCCACCTGGTGCGCGAGGGGGTGGACCACCTGACGGCCGGGCCGCACGTGGACATGCCGGGGTGGCTGCTGCAGACGTTCGGCGTGTTCTTCGGGATGATGTTCACGCTGTTCTCGCGGCCGTGGAAGGCGCGCAAGCCCGGGAGCCGGCACCACGTGGGGATCGGCGCGTTCAACCTGATCCGCGCGGAGGCGTACCGGCGCATGGGCGGCCACCAGCCGATCGCGCTGCGCCCCGACGACGACATGAAGCTGGCCAAGCTGCTGAAGAAGAGCGGCGGCACGCAGGACTTCGTGAACGGCGCCGACATGATCCGGGTCGAATGGTACCACACCGTGCGCGAGGCGGTGCGCGGGCTGCGCAAGAACGGCTTCGCGGGGATCGACTACCGGCTGTCGGTGGTGATCGGGAGCACGCTGACGCTCGTCCTGTTCTTCGTGTGGCCGTACGTGGCGGTGTTCGTGGTGGAGGGATGGGCGCGCGCGGCGTACGGGCTGGTGGTGGCGCTGACGCTGTTCCTGTTCGCCGGCACCGCGCGCGAGCAGCGGGTGCCGATGTGGCTGGGGATCGCGGTGCCGCTGGCGGCGATCCTGTTCATCGTGGTGGTGTGGAACGCCACGCTGTACGCGCTGATCCGCCGCGGGATCGAGTGGCGGGGGACGTTCTACCCGCTGGACGAGCTGCGGGCGAACAAGGTGTGAGCGACAGGTTCGGGCGCTTCCTCTGCACCGCGGGGGCCCTCTCCCCCCACGCAGCTTCGCGCGTGCTGCCCCTCCCCCAAAAACTGCCTGGGCGGTCCGGACGCCTGCAGGCGGGTGCCGCGACGATCCGGCGGCGTGGGCGGAGGGAGAGGACGGGTCGGAGGACGGATTACGGGGACGTTTTACTTCGCTGCTGATTTACCCCAGGCAGGAGCTGGCGATCTATTCAGGGCGTTGGCGGGGCGGCTTCCAATCCGCCCCGCACTTTCTGGACGCGCTGGCTCTACACAGGAAATTGGCTCAGTACGGGCGGAGGGAGGCCAGGATCGTCCGCGCCTGTGCCAGGTGCGCCGTTACGACGGGGCGCACCTTGTTCTGAATCGTGGCGCGGAGCTGCGGGTTCTGTGCCGATCGGATGAGATGTTTGTTCACCGCCTGGAGCGCACTATCATGTGACGCCACCATGTACTCCATGAACGCGCGGTCGAGCTGGGCGCCGGAGAGGCCCCGGAGCCGCTGCACCGTCGCGCTGCTCGTGGAATCGAGCTGCGCGCTCATCGCGTTGGGGGCCGGCGTGATGTTGTTCTGCTGGGCGACCGTGAGGACCGTATCGTTCAGCGCGGTGTGCTGCGTGATCATGTGCTGGGCGAACCGCTTCACCCGCCCGTCCTCCAGGCGGTCCCGGGCGGAATCGCTGGGCACGATCTCCGACTTGCCCGAGGACAACAGGATGGCGACGATGTTGCCGTCGGTGAGCGTGCTCGCGGGCGTGGGCTGGGGAGGCGGCGGCACTTGCGTGGTGGCGGGCGTCGTGTCCGCGGTGGCGTCTCCGCCGGCCTGGTTTTCGTCGTCGCCGCCCGAGCAGGCGGCCATCAGGACCAGCAGGGGAGCCGTGAGAACCCAGCGGTGGCCGCGCAGCGGGAACTTCATCTTTTCCTCCAGATCGCATTGTATTCGGGCGAATGCTCGCCCTGCGGAAGCGCGCCGCGTTTCGGCGTGCCGGATCGTCAAAAAGGTCCAGATTGTGGGATTTGCCTCGCACACGGCGCAGGGGCGCGATTCATCGCGCCCGCTGGATGGGTTGGAGAGTGGAAGGTGGGGAAGCCCTGGATCATGAAGATGGAGACCGTCGGTCCGGCCAAAGAGGCCCGCATGGTATCCGCCGATGTGTGTCCGAAGTCTACAGGTGGCGCGGCGGAACTGCAACGATCTTGTTTTCGCATTCCGACGTCGGGCGCTGGGCGCGCGGTCCTCGGCTATTTGGGGAAGCCAAGCGGCGTTTCTTGCGGCTTCGCTCGATTTTCCGAGGCGGCGGATACCAGCTTTCAACAACTCGTTAAAGTACGTCCGGTCTTCAGACGGTAGTGCCGGCGTACCGTGCCCTGCGCAGCGCGCCCTCCCGGTTCGGCGCCCCAGCGCTGAACACGCCCACCGATGACGCAATTTCGAAGATCCTTCGCGCGATCGACCCTCCCCCCGCCAAACCCTCCAGAAACCGCGTCACGGGTTGACACAAACCCGCTCCGGGGCTAGGTTTCCGCACGTTTTGCAACGTACGTGTCACGCGAGAGGATCGAGGCGCCGGCCGCGCCTGGTCCTCTCTGTCTTTTTTTTCGCGACGGACCGGCCGCCCGCCGGGCGCTCCGTTCGTTGCGCTTTGGTCGCACGCCGTGCATCTTCACCGCCGTCCATGAGCCGAACCGCACTGATCACGGGCGCCTCCGGCTTCGTCGGCGGCCACCTTGCCGAGCGGCTGGCGCGCGGCGGGTGGGCCGTGCGCGCGCTGGTGCGCGCGTCGAGCAACACCACGCGCCTGCGCGAGCTGGGCGCCGAGCTGCGCACCGGCTCGCTGAGCGACGTGGACGCGATCACTGCGGCGGCCGACGGCGCCGATTGCGTGTTCCACCTGGCGGCGCTGACGGTCGCGCCCAGCGAGGCCGAGTTCCGCCGCGCCAACGCCGAGGGGACGCGCAACGTGGCCCGCGCCATGGCTCGCGCAGGCACCCGGCCGCGCCGGCTGGTGTACCTGAGCAGCTACGCCGCCTGCGGGCCCGCCGCCGGCGGCCGCGCGCGGCGGATGGACGAAACCCCGGCACCGCTCACGGCGTACGGCCGGAGCAAGCTGGAGGGCGAGGCCGCCGCCCGCGAGGTGGAGCCCGCCGGGATCGAGCTGGTGGTGCTGCGCGCGCCGGCCGTGTACGGGCCCGGCGACCGCGCCTTTCTCCCCGTGTTCCGCATGGCGAAGATGGCGCTGGCCCCGGTGCCCACCGGCCCGGAGCGGCGCGTTCACGTGATCTACGTGCACGACCTGGTGACCGCGCTGGCCAATGCCGCCGCGTCACCGGCCGGCACGTTCGCGGTGGCGGAGCCGGTGGCGCACCCGTACCCGGCGCTGGTGGACCAGATCGGCCGCGCGGTGCGCGGGAAGAACCCCCTGCACCTGCCGGTCCCCGCGGGGATCCTGCGCGGGGCGGGGGCGCTGGTGGACCGGCTGGGCCTGGGCGGCGGAGGGGTGTTCGGCCGCGAGAAGGCCGACGAGATGCTGGCCGAGGCATGGGTGTGTGACCTCACCGGGGCAGATGCCCTCCTTCCCGCGGCCACGCCGCTGGAGACGGGGATGGCCGAAACGGCCCGGTGGTACCGAACTCAGGGATGGCTTTGATGTCGATCGTCGAGCAGCAGACGGCGCGGAAGGCCGCCGACATCTTCGCGAAGTGCGGCCGCTACACGGCCGCCCGCGAGATGATCGACCGCGGTCTGTATCCATACTTCCAGCCGATCGAGAGCTCGGAAGACACCGAGGTGGTGATCCGCGGGCAGCGGCTGATCATGGTGGGCTCCAACAACTACCTGGGGCTCACGCACCACCCGTACGTGCTGGAGCGGGCGCGCGAGGCGCTGTACCGCTACGGGAGCGGGTGCACGGGGAGCCGCTTCCTGAACGGCACGCTGGACCTGCACGAGGAGCTGGAGCGCCGCCTGGCCGCGCTGATGGGGAGCGAGAGCGCCCTGGTGTTCAGCACCGGCTACCAGACCAACCTGGGGGTGATCAGCGCGCTGGTGACCCGCGGCAGCGTGGTGGTGCACGACCGGCTGAACCACGCCAGCCTGCTGGACGGCGCGCAGCTGGCCAGCGGCGAGCTGGTGCGCTACGCCCACAACGACATGGCGGCGCTCCGCCGCGCGCTGGAGCGCAACGCCGACGCCAACGGGATCCTGATCAGCACCGACGGGGTGTTCTCGATGGAAGGGAACATCGTGGACCTGCCGATGGTGCTGGACCTGGCCGACGAGTTCGGCGCGCGGGTGCTGGTGGACGACGCGCACTCGGTGGGCGTCCTGGGCGAGCACGGCGGCGGCACGGCCGAGCACTACGGCGTGCAGAGCCGGGTGGACCTGACCATGGCCACCTTCTCCAAGAGCTTCGCCAGCATCGGCGGCGCGGTTTCGGGGCCCGAAGAGGTGATCCACTACCTCAAGCACCACGCCCGGCCGCTGATCTTCAGCGCCAGCATGCCCCCGAGCGCCGTGGCCACGGTGCTGGCGTGCCTGGACATCATGGAGCGCGAGCCCGAGCGGCGCCGCACCCTGTGGACCAACGCCGCCTACCTGCGCGACGGCCTGACCGCGCTGGGCTTCGACACGGGCGTGAGCGAAACGCCGATCATCCCCGTGACCACGGGCGACATCGAGCACACCTTCGTGTTCTGGCGCGAGCTGTTCGACGGCGGGGTGTTCACCAACCCCGTGCTTCCGCCCGCGGTGCCCGAGAGCGCGTGCCGGCTGCGCACCTCGGTGATGGCGACCCACACCACCGACCAGCTCGACAAGGTCCTCGATGCCTTCGCCCGCGTCGGCCGCAAGCTCGGCGTCCGCTGAGCCCCGCTCCTCCGCCCCGGCGGTCTCCATCCGCGAGATCGGCCGGGGCGAGTCGCTCAAGCCCTTCATCGACCTGACCTGGAAGATCAACGCGCGCGATCCGGTGTGGATCGCGCCGCTGCGCATGATCTTCAAGCAGGTGCTCGACCGCGGGAAGCACCCCTTCCACCAGCACGCCGACGTGGCCTACTTCCTCGCCGAGCGCGGCGGGGTGGCGGTGGGGCGCATCGCGGCGATCGTGAACCACCGGGCCAACGAGTTCCACGACGACCGCACCGGCTACTTCGGGGTGTTCGAGTGCATCGACGACGCCGCGGTGGCCGCGCAGCTGCTGGACCGCGCGGCCGAGTGGCTGAAGGCCCGCGGGATGGAGACGATGCGCGGGCCGTTCAACTTCTCCACCAACGACGAGCTCTTCTCGCCGGGGGTGCTGATCGACGGCTTCGACACGCCGCCGGTGTTCATGATGGGGCACAACCCGCGCTACTACGGCGGGCTGATGGACGCGGCGGGGATGGCGAAGGCCAAGGACCTGGTGGCGATGTGGCTGGGCAACCCCGACGCGCCGCCGCGGCTGGTGCAGGGGATGGAGAAGCTGGCGAAGCGCGAAGGGTGGAAGATCCGCTCGGTGGACCTGAAGCGCTTCAAGGAAGAAGTCGCCACGGTGATGGACGTGTACAACGCGGCGTGGGAGCGCAACTGGGGGTTCATCCCCATGACGCACGCCGAGTTCGAGAACATGGCGAAGGAGTTCCGCCCGGTGGTGGACCCCGAGCTGGTGCTGGTCGCCGAGACCACCGAGGGCGAGGCGATCGGCTTCGCGCTGGTGATGCCCGACTTCAACCAGGCGCTCAGGCACATCCCCAGCGGGCGGCTCTTCCCGCTGGGCCTCTTCAAGTTCCTGTGGCACCGGCGGAAGATCCGCACCATGCGCTTCCTGACGCTGGGGCTGAAGCCGGGATGGCAGGCCTCGGGGATCGGGGCGGCGCTGTACTACCGCGTGTTCCAGATCGGCAAGGCGAAGGGGTACACCGGCTGCGAGGCCGGGTGGATGCTGGAGGACAACGACCGGATGCTGAACGGCCTGGAGAAGGTCGGCTTCAGGGTCTACAAGACGTATCGCGTGTACGAGCGGCCGTTGTGAAGTGCTAGGTGACGAGTGCCAGGTGCTAAGTGCTAGGTGCTAGGTGCCAGGTACCAGGTGCCAGGTGCTGCGGCGTCGGCTCCGAACGAGAGTCCTGAGTCCTGAGTCCTGAGTCCTGAGTCCTGAGTCCTGAGTCCTGAGTCCTGAGTCCTGAGTCCTGAGTCCCGGGTGCTGGTGTGCGCCCGCAGGCGTGATGAGCGTTAGTATGGGCGGGACGCAGACTCCAGAACTCCAGGAGTCGTAGCACTTGGCACTCAGCACTCAGCACCTAGCACTCAGCACTCAGCAC
>NZ_DASWMD010000040.1:0-107837 GCF_036399935.1 Longimicrobium sp. | reverse complement strand
TCAGTCCAGGATTTCGGTGACGACGCCGGCGCCGACGGTGCGGCCGCCCTCGCGGATGGCGAAGCGAAGCTCCTTCTCCATCGCGATCGGCGTGATCAGCTCCACCGACATCTGCACGTTGTCGCCCGGCATCACCATCTCCACACCCTCGGGGAGGTTGGCGGTGCCCGTCACGTCCGTCGTGCGGAAGTAGAACTGCGGGCGGTACCCGTTGAAGAACGGGGTGTGCCGGCCGCCCTCTTCCTTGGTCAGCACGTACACCTCGGCCTTGAACTTGGTGTGCGGCGAAATGCTCTTGGGCTTCGCCAGCACCATCCCGCGCTCGATCTCGTCCTTGGCCACGCCGCGAAGCAGCAGCCCCACGTTGTCGCCCGCGCGTCCCTCGTCGAGCAGCTTGCGGAACATCTCGACGCCCGTGACCGTGGTGCTCTTGGCCGAGTTCATCCCGACCAGCTCCACCGTCTCGCCCACCTTGATGATCCCGCGCTCGATGCGGCCCGTGGCCACCGTGCCGCGCCCGGTGATCGAGAACACGTCCTCGACGGGCATCAGGAACGGCTTGTCGGTCTCGCGAACCGGCTCCGGGATGTAGCTGTCGACCGCGTCCATCAGGGCGGTGATCTTCTGACCCCACTCGCTGTTCGGGTCGCCCGACTCCAGCGCCTTGAGACCCGAGCCCGCGATGATGGGAATGTCGTCGCCGGGGAAGTCGTACTCGCTGAGCAGTTCGCGGACCTCGAGCTCCACCAGCTCCAGCAGCTCCGGGTCGTCCACCATGTCGACCTTGTTCAGGAAGACCACGATGTACGGCACGTTCACCTGGCGCGCCAGCAGGATGTGCTCGCGCGTCTGCGGCATGGGGCCGTCGGCCGCCGACACCACCAGGATCGCTCCGTCCATCTGCGCCGCGCCCGTGATCATGTTCTTCACGTAGTCGGCGTGGCCGGGGCAGTCGACGTGCGCGTAGTGGCGCGCCTCGGTCTGGTACTCCACGTGCGCGGTGCTGATCGTGATGCCGCGCGCGCGCTCCTCGGGAGCCTTGTCGATGTTGTCGAAGCTGATGAAGTCGGCGAGCCCCTTGGCCGCCTGGATCCGCGTGATCGCGGCCGTCAGCGTGGTCTTGCCGTGGTCCACGTGCCCGATGGTGCCTACGTTCACGTGCGGCTTGTTGCGCTCAAACTTGGCCTTGGCCATTGGTTTGAATCCTCATTTTCGAGGTGGTGGAGAAATGGATGGCTGAATGGATTCCGCCCGGGCGGCGCGTCTTGCGCGCCCCCGGGCCGGCGAACCGCCTCAGCCGCGGCTCGGGTGGTCCGGCGTCTCCGCGCCGGGTCCCAAGAACAGCACACCTCACCGCCTCAGCCGCTGCGGCAAGGTGCTCGTGCCCCAAAAATCCGGGGGCAAGACGCGAAGAATAGCGACAGACGCCCCAAACGTCAACCCCTGGCTCGCCCCAGCCTCGTAAAAACAGTTTCACGCAGAGGGCGCAGAGAAAACGGAGAGGACGCAGAGGGGCTCGGTGAGTTCCTCTGCGTCCTCTCTTTTCCCTCTGCGACCTCTGCGTGAAACCGTCCTACGAGAGGACGGGCACAGGAGCGAGAATCAGCCGCGGACCTTGGCCACGATCTCTTCGGCCTTGCTCTTGGGCACTTCCTCGTACTGCGCGAACTGCATGCTGTACACGGCGCGGCCCTGCGACATCGACCGAAGCGACGTGCTGTAGCCGAACATCTCGGACAGCGGCACCATGGCGTTGATCACCTGGGCCTCGCCGCGCTGGTCCATCCCCTGGATCTTGCCGCGGCGGCTGCTGAGGTCGCCGATCACGTCGCCCATGTAGTCCGAGGGGGTGATCACCTCCACGCTCATCACCGGCTCCAGCAGCACCGGCTGGGCGCGGCGGGCAGCCTCCTTGAAGGCCATGGACGCGGCGATCTTGAACGCGATTTCCGACGAATCGACGTCGTGGTAGCTGCCGAACACCAGCTGCACCTTGACGTCGACCATGGGGTAGCCGGCCAGCACGCCGGTGTCCATGGCCTCGCGAAGCCCCTGCTCGCTGGGCTTGATGAACTCGCGGGGGATCACGCCGCCCACGATCTTGTCCTCGAAGACGAAGCCCTGCCCCGGGTCGGCCGGCATCATGTTGATGACGACGTGGCCGTACTGGCCGGAGCCGCCGGTCTGGCGGACGAACTTGCCCTCGACCTTTTCCACCAGCTTGCGGATCGTCTCGCGGTAGGCCACCTGCGGACGGCCCACGTTGGCGTCGACCTTGAACTCGCGGAGCATGCGGTCCACCAGGATTTCCAGGTGGAGCTCGCCCATGCCGGAGATGATGGTCTGGCCCGTCTCCTGGTCGGTGTGAACCCGGAAGGTGGGGTCCTCGTCGGCCAGGCGGCGCAGCGCCTCGCCCATCTTGTCCTGGTCGACCTTGGTCTTGGGCTCGATGGCGACGTCGATCACCGGCTCCGGGAACGTCATGCTTTCCAGCACCACCGGGTGCTCCGGGTCGCAGAGCGTGTTGCCGGTGGTGGTGTCCTTGAGGCCGATGGCGGCGGCGATGTCGCCGGCGCGCACCTCGGGGATCTCCTCGCGCTTGTTGGCGTGCATCTGGAGGATGCGGCCCAGGCGCTCGCGCTTGCCCTTGGTGCTGTTCAGCACGTGCGAGCCCGAGCTGATGACGCCCGAGTACACGCGGAAGAACGTGAGCTTACCCACGAACGGGTCGGTTGCGATCTTGAAGGCCAGCGCCGAGAACGGCTCGTCGTCGGTCGCGTGGCGCTCGATGGCCGCGTCGTCGTTCTCCGGGTCGGTTCCCTTGATGGCCGGGATGTCGACCGGGGCCGGCAGGTAGTCGATCACCGAGTCCAGCAGCTGCTGCACGCCCTTGTTCTTGAACGCCGAGCCGGTGAGCACCGGCACGATGGCGCCCGAGATGGTGGCGTTGCGGATGGCGCGGCGCAGCTCGGCCTCGGGGATCTCCTCGCCCTCGAGGTAGCGCTCCATCAGCCCCTCGTCGTGCTCGACCGAGCCCTCGACGAGCGCGAAGCGGGCGGCGGCGGCGCGCTCCCTGAGCTCTTCGCGAATGGGCTGCTCCGTCCAGTTCTTCCCCATGGTGCTGTCGTCGTAGATCAGCTCCACCTGGCGAAGGACGTCGACGATGCCGACGAACTTTTCGCCGTCGCCGATGGGGAGGTGGATGGGCATGGGGTTGGCGCCCAGCCGGTCGATGATCATGGCCACGCAGCGGTCGAAGTTGGCGCCGGTGCGGTCCATCTTGTTCACGAAGCAGATGCGCGGCACGCCGTACTTGTCGGCCTGGCGCCACACCGTCTCGGACTGCGGCTCCACACCGGCCACCGCGTCGAAGACGCAGACGGCGCCGTCGAGCACGCGGAGCGAGCGCTCCACCTCGACGGTGAAGTCCACGTGCCCCGGCGTGTCGATGATGTTGATGCGGTACATCTGGTCGAAGCGCGACCACTGGCACGTCGTGGCGGCCGACGTGATGGTGATGCCGCGCTCCTGCTCCTGCTCCATCCAGTCCATCGTGGCCGCACCTTCGTGCACCTCGCCGATCTTGTGCGTACGGCCGGTGTAGTACAGGATGCGCTCGGTGGTGGTCGTCTTGCCGGCATCGATGTGCGCCATGATGCCGATGTTGCGGTACTTCTCGAGCGGTGTGGTGCGGGCCATTGGATTTCGTCTATCGGTAGCGGAAAACACGGGGCGCAAAGGGCAGTTTCGCCCTTCGCGCCGCCGCGGCTTCCTGATCGATCAATTCAGCCGGGCAAGCGCCCGGCCTGCCTTTACCAGCGATAGTGGGCGAAGGCCTTGTTGGCTTCGGCCATGCGGTGCGTGTCGTCCTTCTTCTTGATGGTCGCGCCCTCGTTGCGGGACGCGGCCAGAAGCTCGGCGGCCAGGCGGTCGGCCATGGTCTTTTCGCCGCGGGCCCGGGCGTAGCCCACCAGCCAGCGCATGGCCAGCGCGGTGCGGCGCTCCGGGCGAACCTCGACGGGCACCTGGTAGGTGGCGCCGCCCACGCGGCGGCTCTTCACTTCCAGGACCGGCTTGGCGTTGTTCAGCGCCGTCTTGAAGACCGTTTCGGCCGGCTGGCCGGAACGCTCCTCGAGCGTCTTCATGGCGTTGTAGAAGATGCTCTCGGCCGTGCTCTTCTTGCCGTCGAGCATCAGCGTGTTGACGAACTTGGTCACCGAGTCCGAGCCGTAGACCGGATCCGGGATGATGGGGCGCTTGACGGCGCGTGTGCGGCGGCTCATGGCTTATCTCTTCCCCTTGCCGCCCTTGCCGGCCGGAGCGCCCTTGCCGGCGGGCTGGCCCGGCTTGGGCCGCTTGGCACCGTACTTGGAACGGCTCTGGCGGCGGTCGTTGACTCCGGACGCGTCGAGCGTTCCCCGGATGATGTGGTAGCGGACGCCCGGCAGGTCCTTCACGCGGCCGCCACGGATGAGCACGATGCTGTGCTCCTGCAGGTTGTGCCCCTCGCCCGGGATGTAGGCCGTGACCTCGAACCCGTTGGTCAGCCGCACGCGCGCGACCTTCCGGAGGGCCGAGTTGGGCTTCTTCGGGGTCGTGGTGTACACGCGCGTGCACACCCCGCGCTTCTGCGGGTTGTTGCGCATCGCGGGCGACTTGCTCTTGTTGATGAGCGTCTGCCGCCCGTGGCGGACCAGCTGGTTGATCGTCGGCATACTGGAAGAAGAACCTGTACAATGGACGAAAAAAGCAGGCGAGGAGCACGGGCTCCCCGCCGTCGCCAACACGCGGTTGTGCGACAGACCGGGAAAAGTAAGGCGTTTGCTGGGGTACGTCAAGGGGCCGCGGGCACCTTCGCCCGCGGCCCCTCTCCGTCTCTCCCGGACCGAAGGCCGGGCGGCAGCGCTCAGAAGAAGACCGGCTCCTGGTACGCCCCAAAGACCTCTTCCATGGCCGCGCGGATCTCGTACAGCGTGGCGTAGGCGCGGACGGCGTCGAGCATGGCGGGGACCACGTTCTCGGTGGTGCGCGCGACCTGCTTCAGGTGCTCGAGCGCGGCGTCCACCTGCGCCTGGTCGCGGCGCTGGCGCATGGCGGCCATCCGCTCGCGCTGACGGATCTCCGCTTCTTCGGTGATCTTGAGCAGCGGGATCTGCAGCTCCTCGCCCTCTACCGTGAAGTCGTTCACACCCACGATGGTGCGCTCCCCCCGCTCGATCTCCAGCTGCTGCCGGAAGGCGCTGCGGGCGATCTCGCGCTGGAAGTAGCCCACCTCGATGCCGGGCACCACGCCGCCCAGCTTGTCGATCTCGGCGAAGATGCGCTCGGCCTCTGCTTCCATCTGGTCGGTGAGCGCCTCGACGTAGTACGAGCCGGCCAGCGGGTCGATGGTGTTGGGCACCCCGGTTTCGTACGCCAGGATCTGCTGCGTCCGCAGCGCCACCTGCACCGCCCGCTCGGTGGGCAGCGCCAGCGTCTCGTCCATGGAGTTGGTGTGCAGCGACTGCGTGCCGCCCAGCACCGCGGCCATGGCCTGGTAGGCCACGCGGACGATGTTGTTTTCCGGCTGCTGCGCGGTGAGCGTCACCCCCGCCGTCTGCGCGTGGGTGCGCAGGCGCCAGCTCTCCGGGTTCTTGGCGCCGAACTCGTCGCGCAGGTGGCGCGCCCAGATGCGGCGGGCGGCGCGGAACTTGGCGATCTCCTCGAAGAAGTCGTTGTGGACGTCCCAGAAGAAGGAAAGGCGCGGCGCGAAGTCGTCGACGTCCAGCCCCCGCTCGACGCCCCGGCGCACGTACTCGAGCCCGTTCTTGAGCGTGTACGCCAGCTCCTGCACCGCGGTGGAGCCCGCCTCGCGGATGTGGTAGCCGCTGATGGAGATGGGGTTGTACTTGGGCGCTTCCTTCGACGCCCACTCGAACATGTCCTCGATCAGCCGCAGCGCGGGCTCCGGCGGGTACACCCACGCGTGCTGCGCCTGGTACTCCTTGAGGATGTCGTTCTGCACCGTGCCGCGAAGCTGGCTGAACGATACGCCCTGCCGCTCGGCCGCCACCACGTAGAAGCAGAACAGGATGATGGCCGGGCCGTTGATGGTCATCGACACCGACACCTTGTCCAGCGGGATGCCGTCGAACAGCGTCTCCATGTCGTCGAGCGACGAGATGGCCACGCCGCACTTGCCCACCTCGCCCAGCGACCGCGGGTGGTCGCTGTCGTATCCCATCAGCGTGGGGAAGTCGAACGCGACGGAGAGCCCGGTCTGCCCGCGCTTGAGCAGGAAGTGGTAGCGCTGGTTCGTCTCCTCCGCCGTGCCGAAGCCGGCGAACTGGCGCATGGTCCACAGCCGCGTGCGGTACATGGTGCCGTACGGACCGCGGGTGAACGGGTACTCGCCGGGCAGCCCGATGCGCTCGGCGTAGTACGCGGCTTCCTCGGGGGCGGGGCGCGGCCGGTCGAGCGGCGTGTACAGCGGCTCCACCTCCACCCCGGACACGGTGGTGAACGCGGCGTCGCGGGCCCCGGTGCGCTCGTACGCGCCCTCCCAGGCGGCCAGGTCGGCCTTCAGCCGCTCGATCTCGCGGTCCTTTTCGTCCAGGGCGCGGACCAGGTCGGGAGAGACGTTGTGCTCGACGGTGCTCATGTTGGTCCTCCGGCGGGGCCCAGCCCCAGTTGGTTCACGATGAGGTCGGCGACGGCGTACGGCGACACTTCTCCCCCTTCGAGCGCGGCCAGGTGCGACTCCAGGATCTGCTCGCCCGGGCCCCACTGCCAGGCGAGGCGACGCAACCGGCGCTCCACCACGGCGCGCACCCGCTCGGCCAGGCGCGCCTGGCGGCGGCGGCTCAGCTCGCCCGACTCGTGGAGATACACCCGATGCTGGTCGAGCGTTCGCGCCAGCTCCTCGAGCCCTTCGCCGCTCTGCGCGACCGTCTTGAGCACGGGGATGGCCCATTCCCCGCCCTGCTCGGCCGCGGCCTTCACCCCTTCGCGCGCGGCCTTCTGCACCGACTTGAGGCTGACGCCGTGGTGGCCCGCGTTCGTGGGCATGTCGCCCAGGCGCATGTGCAGCATCACCTCGATCTCCTGCGCCAGGCGGTCGGCGCCGGGGCGGTCGGCCTTGTTGATGACGAAGATGTCGGCCACCTCCATCAACCCCGCCTTCATGGCCTGGATGCTGTCGCCCGATTCCGGGACCAGGACGACGACGCTGGTGTCCGCCGTCCCCGCGATCTCCAGCTCCGACTGGCCCACGCCCACCGTTTCCAGCACCACGCGGTCGTAGCCGTAGGCGTCCAGCAGGTCGGCGACTTCCTTGGTTGTGGTCGCCAGCCCGCCCAGGTGGCCGCGCGTGGCCATGGAGCGGATGAAGATCCCCGGGTCGGTGGAGATGTTGGTCATCCGGATGCGGTCGCCCAGCAGCGCCCCGCCCGTGAACGGCGACGACGGGTCGACGGCGACGATCCCGATGCGCTCGTCCAGCGTGCGGAGGTGAAGCGCCAGCTTGGAGGTGAGCGTGGACTTGCCCGCGCCGGGAGGCCCGGTGATGCCCACGCGGTGCGCGCGGCCCATGTCGGCGTGCAGGTCGTGAAGCACGCGCTCGAACCCCGCGCGTCCGTTTTCGACGATGGAGATGGCGCGCGCGAGCGCGGTGCGCTGCCCGGCGCGGAAGCCCGTGAGCAGATCGGCGTGCGGCGCGGCTTGGATTTCGGCGGTCATCCCGGGAAAGTGCCGCAAACGCTGGCTTTGTGTCAAGCGAGCGAACGACCGTTCGAGCCCCCCCGGCCGTGCGCCGGCCGCCGGGGCACCGCCGCCCGTCACGGTGGCCCGGAATCAAACGTTCACCTTCCCGCTTGCCGCGGCGGCCGCACCCGCCTGCGCCCCACGACCGGACGCACCGCCTGCGAGCGCAGGCTTCCGGCGCACCGGAGGCGACGATATATTCTGCTCGGCGCAACCCGGCCTGCTCCGGACATCCTCGCAACGTGGCGCGCAACCTCGGCACGCCAGGCCCCCTGCCACCCACGCTGTCCCCCATGGCTGCTAGACGAATCCTCCTCCTTGCCGCCGCCCTGCTCGCGGCCTGCGGCGACTCCACGGGGTCGTCCGCGCCCGCCACCGTGGCCATCGTGTCGGGGAGCGGCCAGGCGGGCACGGTGGCGCAGGCCGTGCCCAACCCGCTGGTGGTGCGCGTGACGACCGCGGGCGGCGATGCGGTGCAGGGGGTGGCCGTGCAATGGGCGGTCTCGTCCGGCGAAGGGTCGCTCAGCGCGGCGTCCACCATGACCGGCGCCGACGGCCTGGCCCAGGTGCAGTGGACGCTGGGCCCCCGCGCCGAGGCGCAGACGGTGACCGCCACGGTGCAGGGGCTGGCGCCGGCGGTCTTCACCGTCACCCCCGCCCCGGGTCCGTTCGCGCGGGTGACCCTCTCCCCCGACAGCGTGGAGGTGGGCGCCGTGGGCCTTTCCGTCACGCTGCACGCGACGTGGATGGACGCGTACGGCAACTCCATGGAACGGCCCGGCGGGGTGGTCTGGACGTCCCTGGACCAGGCCGTGGCCCGCCTGGAAACGGCCGCCACCGCCAGCCAGATTCACGTGGTGGCGGTGGCGGGCGGACGCGCGCGCATCGTGGTGCGCACCGTAAACAACCGCGCCGATACCGCCGTGTTCTGGGTGCGGCAGCACCCCGCCAGCATCACCGTCACCCTGCGGGACGGGGCAACCGTCACCGAGGGCGACACCACGCGCGCGTTTGCGGTGGTGCGCGACGCGGGTGGAAACCCCATTCCCGGCGCACCGGTCACCTGGAGCACCACGGATCCCGCGGCCGCCACCGTGGACGCCACGGGCAAGGTCACGGTGCTGCGCCCCGGCCCGCTGAACGTGGTGGCGGCGTCGGGGAACGTGACCGGCACGGCCACGCTGCAGGTCAGCGGCATGTTCCGCGTGGCGTCGCTGGTAGCCGGGGGGCACCACAGCTGCGCGCTGACCGCCGCCGGGCAGGCGTACTGCTGGGGGTGGAACCAGGCCGGCCAGCTGGGGGTGCCCGCCCCCGCCGCCGAGGCCGACCGGTGGTCCGACGTTCCCGTCGCGGTGCAGGCCGACGTGCGCTTCACGGCGATCGCGGCGTCTGCGTATCCGTTCCCCCCCCGCCAGGCGACGTGGGCCTTCGAGGGCCACAGCTGCGGCATCGCCACGGACGGCGCGCTGCTGTGCTGGGGCGAGCACGCGCAGGGGCAGCTCGGCCGGCAGGGCACCGCTGCGACGCACGTGCCGGCGGAGGTGGCGGGGGGCCGCACCTGGGCGGCCGTGAGCACCGGCGGCCGCCACACCTGCGGGATCGCCACGGGCGGCCAGGCGTACTGCTGGGGGCTGGACGGCGGGGGGCAGCTGGGCGCGGCGGCGACGGAGCTGTGCCCGCCCGGCACCGGCGCGGGGCCCGACGAGCCGTGCGCCCGCACCCCCCAGCGCGTGCTGGGCGGGCTGGCGTTCACTCGCATCAGCGCGGGGCCGGCGCACACCTGCGGGCTGACGGCTGGGGGCGCGGCCTACTGCTGGGGCCGCAACGGCTCGGGCCAGCTGGGCAACGGGACCACCACGCAGGCGGACGCGCCCGAGGCCGTGCTGGGCGGCCACGCGTTCGTGGAGATCAGCGCGGGTGCATCGCACACCTGCGCCCGCACCGCCGCGGGGGCCGCGTACTGTTGGGGCGCCAACGACGAAGGCCAGCTGGGCAGCGAAACCCCTGGGCAGGCCACCTCGCCGGTGGCGGTCATGCGCTCGTTCACGGGGGCGGGGGATACGTACACGGCCGTGGAGGCGGGGTGGTCGCACAGCTGCGGGCTCCTCACCGGCGGCAGGGCATTCTGCTGGGGCAGCAACCAGCACGGCCAGACGGGGAGGCCCTTTTCCCAGTCCGCGCCGGTGCCCGTCGAAGTCGTGGGCGGCTTTCCCTTCGCCTCCATCTCTACCGCCGGCTTTCACACCTGCGCGGTACGCACGGCGGACAACGTGGCCCTGTGCTGGGGCAACGACTACAAGGGCAAGCTCGGCTCGGGTCCGTTGAATTTCGCGCGCCCGCTGCCCCGGCCGGTGCGGGCGCCGTAGCCGCGGGAATACGGGGCGGTCACGGGAACGGAGCACGGAAAGGACGCGGGCGCAGAGCTCACGTCCTTTCTCCGTTTCCCGGCGTCCTCCGCCTGTGTGAGTGCCTGAGTGCCGAGGTCGAAGTGCGCCCGTTGCTGGTTTTCTGCCGACGCCCGCACGAGCACCTTCCCTTCTGCCGAATTTTGTGACATGCTTCTGCCGGACGCGCCGTCACATTTTGCAAATTGAGGATGGATGGCGGATCGCACGGTCCTGCTGATCGGGGATGATGCGGAGGTTCGCGACGCCGTGCGTGCCGCCTGCCAGCGTGCGGGCGCGGGGTTGAGCGCCGCGGCGACGCTCGGGGACGGATTGCGCGCGCTCTCCGCCTCTCGGCATGACGCGACGGTGCTGCTGGCGTCGGCGGTGGACGAGGACGGGGCCGTCATCCGCCGGATCGCGGCGGCGCCCCACGCGGGGACGCTGGTGCTGGTGGCCCGCGCGCCGTCGCTGCGCCTGGCCATCGAGGCCCCGCGCCTGGGCGCGGCCGAGCTGCTGACCGTTCCGCTGGACGTCGACCGGCTGGCGGCCCTGCTCTCCCCCGCCCCGCCCGGCGGCGACGTCGTCGCGCTTCCCCCGCCCGCGGCCGCATCCGGGGACGAGCTGGTGGGGAGCAGCCCCGCGCTGGTCGAGGCCTTCCAGACCGTCGGCAGGGTGGCGGGAAGCGATGCCACGGTGCTGGTGACCGGCGAGTCGGGAACGGGGAAGGAGCTGGTCGCCCGCGCGCTGCACGCCGCCAGCCGGCGGGCGGGCGGCGCCTTCGTGGCCGTGAACTGCGCCGCCATTCCCGAGGACCTGCTGGAAAGCGAGCTGTTCGGGCACGAGCGCGGCGCGTTCACCGGCGCCGTCGCGCGCAAGGTGGGCCGGTTCGAGCGGGCGAACGGCGGCACGCTGTTCCTGGACGAGATCGGCGACATGAGCCTGGTGCTGCAGGCCAAGATCCTCCGGGCGCTGCAGGAGCGGGAGATCGAGCGGCTGGGCGGCGAGGAGCGCATTCGCCTGGACGTGCGCGTGGTGGCGGCCACGCACCGCGACCTGCCGTCGCTGATCGCCTCGGGCGACTTTCGCGAAGACCTGTTCTATCGCCTGGCCGTGGTGAGGCTGCACCTGCCCGCCCTGCGCGAGCGCCCCGGCGACGTGCGCGCCCTGGCGCTGCACTACGCGGCGCGCTTCGCGGGCGAGCACGGGCGCGAGCTGCGCGGCATCGCCGGCGCGGCCCTGCGCAGCCTGGAGGCCCACGCGTGGCCGGGCAACGTCCGCGAGCTGCGCAACGTGCTGGAGCGCGCGGTGCTGCTGGCCCCGGGCGATGTGCTGCAGGTGGAGCACCTTCAGCTGGGGCCCGCGGCCGCTCCGGCGAAGGCGGCGGAGGGCGGGGCCGAGTCGCTGCCCGGCTACTCCCTGGGAATGACGATGGCGCAGGCGGAGGCGCTTCACATCGGCCAGGTGCTGCGGCAGGTGGACGGGCACTTCGGGCGCGCCGCGGAGATCCTGGACATGCACCGCAACACCGTTTCGCGCAAAGCCATCGAGTATGGCGTGATCCCGGGGTGACATCCCCGAAGCTGCCCGGCGACCACGGGCTGTCATCCTGAGGCCCAGGCGCACCCGACCGGCCCGTAGCACCTGCTTCGCGGGCCGAAGGATCTGGCCTGGGGCGCGTACCAGCCCGGGCGCGGCAGCGGTCACCGTTGCCGCGGCCCCGGCTGCCGTGGGGCCCTCACCCCGCCGCGCTGACACGCGTGCGACCCTCTCCCACAAGCAGCGTGGGAGAGGGGGTCCACTACAGGCCTGGGCGTGTCCCAGGCGGAGCTTTGTGCTCGGGCCGGCGCCCCCCATCCCCAACCCTTCCCCCGCAAACTGCGCGGGGGAAGGGAGCCAGTCGAGCGCGCGCGGCCTGCCGTCGTGCAATCGAATTCTCATCTCCCCCGTGGGGTGTATGGCGGAGAGGCCGGGGGAGGGGGCGGCCGCGGCATTCGCCGGACCCCTGTCGAACCCCCGCCGTAGTTCTCTCCTCCTCCGGCGCGACACGCCGCCGAACCCAGATCGACGTCTCCCCACCCTGCCGGTTCCTGCAACGCGCTGCTACAAAAACCGGCAGCCTGCCCGTCGCGCGGCATCGCCGAGGCGGGTAAACGGGAGCAACGGCAACACTTTCCATCGGTCGCCGCCACGGAACGGCACGTGCCCTTGCATCGGCCCATGACCGCAGCCGACCGCCCGTCCATCGACCACGCGTGACCCAGCGACCCCTGAAGATCGACGCCGCGCTGAAGGCCATCCCCGAAACGGATGACCTGGCGCACCTGCGCCAGGCGCTGCTGTCGGTCTCGCGTGCGGACGGCGGGCTGGCGTGGGGCTCGGCGGGGGAGTACGGCACCATCGACATGCGCCTGGCGGACCCGGCTGCGCTGGAAGGCCAGATCGAAGCGCTCGCCGACCGGGTGCGCCGCCGCGTGGAGATGGTGATGCGCCACACCGTTCGCGCCCTGGCCGCACTGGAACGGGGCGACGTCGCCGAAGCCGCACGGCACCTGGTGGCCGCCGGGGAGGTGGAGGAGGGCGAGCGGCGGCTGCTCGCGGCCCAGCACTTCTACGAGCGGGCGCTGGAGTTCGGCCGCAAGCCGCGCGACCGCCGCGGTGAGGGCCTGGCGCTTCGCCGGCTGGGCCGCGTCGCCCGTGCGATGGGCCAGTGGGAGCTGTCCGCGAGGCGGTACGAGGAGGGCTACGAAGTGTCCGTCGCCCAGCGCGACGACATGGGCGCCGTGGTGGCGTGCCAGGGGCTGGGCAACGTGCACGTGGACCAGAGCCGCTGGAGCGAGGCGCGCGCCTGGTACCTGCGCGGCGTGGAGCGCTGCCCGGCACGCCCGTCCACCGTGGAGTACGTGCACCTGTGCGTGGGGCTGTCGGTCGTGGAACGCCGCCTGGGCGACCTCGGTGCCGCGGCGGAGTGGCTGGCGCGCGGGGAGGAGAGCGCCGCGGGGCTGGGCGACGCGGTCATGGGGTTCGTGGACCACGCCTGGGGGCGCCTGCACCTGGCCCGCGGCCAGGCGGCCGAGGCCGAAGCAGCCTTCGGCCGGGCACTGGCGCGGGAGCTGGACCCGGTCGTTCGCGTGGCGGTGATGGTGGGGCTTTCCGAGCCCCTGCTGCGCCAGGGCCGCGCCGGCGAGGCCTTCACCGTCGCGCGCGACGCCGAGGCGCTGGCCATCCACTCCCGCGCGGTGCTGAAGCTGCCGGACGTGTACCGGGCGCTGGGCGCCGCAGCGGCGGAGCGCGGCGACACCGAGGCGTTCCTGTTCTACGAGCAGGCGCTGGAGGTGTGCCGCGACCACGAGCTTCCCGCGTTCGAAGTGGCCGCGACGCAGCATCAGTACGGCAGGGTCGAGGCACGGCGGGGCGATTCCGAAGCCGCGGCCGCCCGGCTGCGCGAGGCGCACAGGTTGTACGCGGAGTTGGGCGCGCGGATGGAGGCGGAGGAAGTGGCGGAAGAGCTGGGGCGCATGGGCGCCGTGGCGGACGACGACGAACAGGGGCGGACGGCATGAAGATGATGGCGGGCGCGGCGGCGCTCCTGTTGGGATTGCTCGCCGCGGCGTGCAACGGCGAAGTGGTGGGCGGCGGCCAGCGCCCCGCCCGCGTGGAGGTGGTGTCCGGCGACATGCAGTCCGACACGGTGGGCAAGGAGGTGGCGCAGCCCCTCGTGGTCCGCGTGGTGGACGACCGCGACCGCCCTGTGAAGAACCAGCTGGTGAACTTCGTCGTCATCACCGGCGGCGGATCGGTGTTCGCCGGGGCCGCCATCACCAATGCCCAGGGCGAGGCGCGGGAGCGCTGGACGCTGGGCACCGTGGCCGGCGACACGCAGCGGGTGGAGGCCCGGGCGGTGGACGCCGCCACAGGAGAGGCCATCGTCTTCGACACCTTCCGCGCGATCGGCGTTCCCGACGTCCCCGCCAGCATGTCGGCGGCCTGGGTGGGCGAGGGCGAGGCGGCCCCGGAAACGAACGTTGCGCCGGCGCCCGCGGTGCGTGTGACCGACCAGTACGGGAACAGGGTGCCGGGGGTGAGCGTCACCTGGGCCGTCACTTCGGGCGGAGGCACCGTTTCGGCCGCCGGCACGCACACGAACGCGGACGGTGTGGCGACGGTGAACTGGGTGCTGGGCCCGGGCACTGCCGTCCAGACGCTGGCGGCGACCGCGCCGGGGCTGGGGCCGGTGCAGTTCGCCGCGAAGCTCCTGTTGCCCGTGTCGGTCGCGAAGGCCACCGCGCCATCCAGTGTGGCGGCGAACTCGTCGACCGAGTACTCGTTCCTGGTGCTCGATGCCAAGGGACGCCCGTTGCCCAACACTCCGGTGCAATGGACGCTGAGCAGCCCCGGGGGCGCCACCCTGACTCCCACCGCCCCCAGGACCGGCGGCGACGGCATCGCGCGCGCCACGCTGACGGTCACGTCGCTGCAGGCGGACCACCTGATCGGCATCCGCGCCGGCAACGCGACTTCCGGCGCGGCCGTGTCCGTTGCCGGGCCCGTCACGGTGACGGACGTCAGCGGCAGGGGCGCGCGGGGCCACTACGCTGGCTATGCGCAGGCCAGGGTCAGTTCCACCGCCGGAGCCATCCTCCGCGTCCGCGCCAGCATCGCGGGGCGTGAAGGGGAGCTTTCGTACGACAATTCCACCGGGCTCTGGCGGGGGGAGATCGACCTGGCCAGCGTGGCGGGCGGAGCGTACACGGGTACGATCATCGCGACGGACGCGGCGGGGAACAGCCGTGCGGCGACGTTCGAGGCGCCCCACTCCCCCAATCCCGTGGTCGTCATCGTGGAGCCGTCCACCGACCCGGCGACGGCCCGGGGGAGCATCCGCATCCGCGCCACCTGCTCATGGCAGACCCACAACGTGGACGACGACTGCGCCGACCTGTACTCCTGGGTGTACATGGGTTCGACGCTCGTCCTGCCGGCCCTGACCGGCCGTTCCGGGATCGACATCACCGTGCCGCTTCCCGGCGAGGCAGCCACGGTGGTCTTCACGGTGCAGTGGGCCGACAAAAGTGCGGTGTACTACCTGGGGACGGACACCGTGACGGTCACCGTCACACCCTGACCCGCGCGCGCGCAGGTGAAACGGGTGCCGATGGAAGCTGAATTGGGGCGGGTTCCGGCTCATTGCGCGTTTGCCGGGTTTCGTATGTATTCAACATGCTCCGGGATTGCGTCCGGGAGCCGCCAGCCACGTCGTTCTCGCCTGTCTCCAGCCCCCCGGGTTGCTCCATGCTGCGTATCCGATTCCTTCCCGCGCTGGCCCTCGCCTCTCTCCTGGCGCTGGGATGCGAAAACCCCGCCGCAAGCACGGAGCCGGGGGTTCCCGCCAGCATGGTCGTGGTGTCCGGCGACATGCAGCCCGGCGTCGTCGCGGGGGCCGACGTGCCCGCGCCCCTGGTCGTTCGGGTGGTGGACGCCAAGGGAAACCCCGTACCCGACCAGATCGTCAACTTCGTCGTAACGGCGGGGGGCGGGCAGGTGTTCGCCGGCGCCGCCACGACCAACAAGGACGGCCTGGCGCAGGAGCGCTGGACGCTGGGAACCGTTGCCGGAGACACGCAGCGCGTGGAGGCCCGGGCGGTGGAGAGCGGCACGGGGCAGGCGCTGGTGTTCGCCAGGTTCCGCGCGGTGGCCAGCCCGGACGCCGCGCACGCCATCGCGGTGATCGGCGCGGCCGCCCGGACGGGAGTGGCCGGCGGCGCGCTGGGCGATTCGCTGGCCGCGCGGGTCACGGACAGGCACGGCAACCCGGTTCCCGGCACGCCGGTGGTGTGGTTCGTGGCCGCGGGTGGGGGCTCCATCTCGCCGGCGCAGGGGGCCACGGACGCACAGGGCATCGCCCGGGCCCAGTGGACGCTGGGCACCCGCGTGGACAGCACCCACGTGGCCGAGGCGGCCCTCTCGCTGGCCACGCGCGCCCAGTTCACGGCCACGGTGGGCCTGCCGTTCGGGGCCACGCTGGCCAAGCTGTCGGGTGACGGCCAGAACGCCACGGCCGGTACGGAGCTGGGCCAGCCGCTGGTCGTGCGCCTTTCGCTCCCCGACGGGCGGACCGTCGCGGGCGCCACCGTCACCTGGGTGGCGGCCGGGAACAGCGGCTCGGTGGCCCCAGCCACGGCGGTGACGGACCACCAGGGGCTGGCCCGCGCCACCTGGGGGCTCGGCACGGGTGCCGGCACGCAGACCGCTACCGCGACGGCGGGAACGCTTACCACCCTGTTCGCCGCCACGGCCACGGCGGCCGCACCCGCGGCGATGGCCGCGCTGGGCGGCGACGGCCAGACGGCGCACGCGGGGAGCGCGACGGCGGACCTGCTGGCCGTGCGGATCACGGATGCGTTCGGCAACCCCGTCCCGGGCGCCACCGTCTCGTGGTCCGTCGAACGGGGCGGAGGGACGGCCGCCCCCGCCCAATCGCTTACCGACGACGCCGGCGTCGCGCGCAGCCGGTGGACCCTGGGCACGCGGGTGGACAGCGCGCACGCCGCCGTGGCCGTGCTCGGCTCGCTCGAAGCGCGGTTCACGGCGACGGCCACCGTTCCCCCGACCGCGGTGCTGGCAGCGGTCTCCGGCAACGGGCAGTCCGGCCCGGTTGCGCAGCAGCTCCCGGAGCCCGTGGTCGTCGAGCTTCGCCTGGCGGACGGCCGCACGATCGCGGGCGCCCCCGTCACCTGGTCGGTGGGGATGAACTCGGGGATCCTGAACCCGGTGTCCACCGTCACCGACGCCCAGGGACGGGTGTCCGCACGGTGGACGCTGGGCGAGCGCACGGGCACGCTGACCGCGACGGCCGCTACCCCGGGCGTGGCCGCCGCGGAGCTGACCGCCACGGCCACGAGCGGCGCGGCTACGTCACTGGTGGCGGTGTCCGGATCCGGCCAAAGCGGTTCGGCCACCGTGCCGCTGGGCAGCCCGCTCGTGGTGCGCGCAACGGACGTGTACGGGAACCCGGTGCCGAGAGCCACGATCTCGTGGACGGCGAGCAGGACATCGGTCCTCACGCCCAACCCGGGGAGCACCGGCGCCGATGGAACCGCCCAGGCGCAGTGGACACCCAAGCAGGGCGGCAGCCAGACGGCGACGGCCACACTGTCCGCCGGGGGCCCGGCGGCCGGGTTCACGGCCACGGTGGCGTGGGCACCGGCCTCGATCACGGTGAGCCCCGCCAGCGGCACCGTGCTGATCGCCGACAGCGTGGAGGTGACGGCGACCGCCTTCGGCGCCAGCGGCGAGGTCCTGGTGGGCGCCCCCATCTCGTGGACGGCGACCGAGCCCAACGCCGCCACGCTGCGCGCGGCCGGCTCGACGGCGACGGTGTACGGCCGCACCCTGGACTTCAGCACCGGGCCCGTGACCACGTCGGTGCAGGCCTCGCTCGAAGGCAGGACGGGAACGGCCCTGCTGGCGGTCCGGCGCCCCCGCCTGGAGTGGGTAGACCCCACCGGTCGATGCGGGGTGAATGCGGCGGGCACGGCGCTGTGCCCGCAGCTCCCCTCGACCCAGCGGATCGCGCCCGAGATTCCGCTGGGGCTGCGGGCGGTAACGAGGATCGGCGCCGGGACGGACGCGGTTTGTGGCCGGGTGGGGGCCAACGCGATCCGGTGCATCCTCGCCAACGGGGCGGAGCGCGAGTTTTCCTATGCCACGGGGTTCGTGCCCTATTCCGCGCGATGCGACCTGAACGCGTCGGGACAGGCATACTGCTGGGGGCCGAACCAGATGGGCCAGGCCGGGAACGGAGAAATCGACACCAGCATCCCGCGCAAATGGATGCCCGTCGGACCCGTGGTGGGCGGCCTCACGTTTACGCGGCTGAGCGAGAGCGACAGCCACGCGTGTGCGCTCACGTCCGCCGGCGCCGCCTACTGCTGGGGCTCCGACCAGTTGGGGCAGCTCGGTACGCTGGCCCCGGTTCAGCAGAACTCCGGCGTTCCCGCCAGCCCCGAACCCGTAGCCGTCCAGGGCGGCCTCACGTTCTCGCAGATCACCGTGGGGAGCGCCCACAGCTGCGGAATCACCACGGCCGGAAGCGCCTACTGCTGGGGCAGCAACTCCCACGGGCAGCTCGGCACCGGGACCTCGGCCTCGTCGGAGACCCCCGTGGCCGTGCAGGCCGGCGGCGTCACGTTCTCGCTCATCGCCGCGTCGCGGGCCAATACCACCTGCGCCCTGGCGACGGACGGCCGCGCCTTCTGCTGGGGAGCGAACGACGCGGGCCAGCTGGGGAACGGCACCACCTCGGCGAGCCGCGTTCCGGTGCTGGTATCGGGAGGGCTGACGTTCAAGGACCTCGGGGCCTGGAACCAGGTTTCGGGGCTGACCACCGACGGCCGGCTGTTCCGCTGGGGTGGAGGGGTTACCCAGCCCGCCCAGATCCCCGGCCAGATCTGATCGCTCGCCGAGGGGCGGCACCAAGCCCGGATGACGACCGGCGTTCCGGCGGGTCGTGGAGGGCTGGGTTGCGCCGTCGCGCCAGACTACCGGCTAGCGGGGATCACGAGATGTCCGCGCAGGTAGCGGATGGCGGTTCCCGGGGTGGCGGGCGTGGTGTCCGCCGCCATGACCGTGGAGGTCGCGCTGGGCACGGGATAGGTCATGACGCCCTGCTGTTCCTGCCCGTCGCCGATGGTCACCGCCTCCATCAGGAGCTGCGCGCGCAGCCGGCCCCGCGGATCCACGAGGTCCACGCGGGCCAGGGCCGTGGGCAGCGCGCGTGGGGGCCGCCTATGATCGCAGGCGTTTTCGTGCCCCGCCATCGCCTGTCGCCGCAGGTGAGAGAGCGGCGCCTCGGCGCGCCACGCCGGCCCCTCGACGGCCACGCGTTCCCGCATCAGCGTCAGCCGGTACGTGGCGCCGGCGGCCTGCACCTGCATGGCCAGGCCGTCCTGGATGGTGACGGGCACCAGCGTGCCGCCGGCCACCCCCGGGATGCCGCCCCCCCAGTCGAACGTGGAGGTCTGCCAGGCCACGTCGCGGCCGCACCCGCGCACGATGCCGAGTTCCGCGGCCACCTGCCAGGCCGAGCCGTCCGGCGCCCCGGGCACCACGGCCAGCAGCGCCCCCCGCCCGTGGGCCTTCAGCAGGTACTCCGCGCTGCCGCTGAGCCGGTCGTACAGCGCCGTGTCGAGCGTCACGGTGTCGGCCGGCACCCGGCGGGGGTCGATCTTCGCCTCCGCGAACGCGGACCGCAGCCGCGCCGTCTGGTCGCGCTTCGACACGGCGAGCGCGCCCCACGGGCCGACCGCGGCGGCCAGCAGGGCGCCCGCCATCACGACGGGGATGGTGGACATCAGGGGCGCGCCGCGGCGGGCCAGGCGCACCGTGCCCAGCACCGCCAGGACCAGCAGGACCCCCAGAATGGCGACGCGCAGGTAGCGGAACTCCGTCCACCCGTACTGCCCCAGCCGTTCCAGCACGGCCCAGAAGGCGAGCGGAAGGAGCGGGAGGAGGAGCGCCGGCATCCAGCGCACCAGGAGCGAGAGCCCCCGGTGCTCGTCGTCCGCGTGCACCGGCTCCAGCAGCACGGCGCCGACGAAGCCGATCATCCCCGCGGCGATGACCAGCGGCGACACGAGGTTCTTGGGCAGCTCGCCCGTGGCCACCACCTTGAGGGCGTACGCGTACAGGATGGCCAGGTAGATGACCAGCACGGGTGCGTACAGCCACCGCCCCAGCCGGCTGACCGCCACGGGCACCCCCTCCGGCGGCGGCGCGACGAGCCGGTGGATGCCGCCCACAAAGATCCACGGCGCCACGCCGAAGAACACCGCGCCCGCCAGGTCGGTGAACAGGTGCTGGGGCTGCTTCAGGTCGAACAGGTTGACCACGGCCGCGAAGGCGCCGGCCAGGATGCCGTACAGCGCCACCGCGTAGAGGGCCACGCCCACCAGCCGCTCGGCGGCGCGCCACGTGAACGCCCACGAGCGGCGGCGGTCGCGTTCGGCCGGGGGCACGCCGGAGCTCATCGCCAGCACCAGCACGGCCGCGTCCGTCAGCATGAACCACCGCCAGCCGTGGGCGGAGCGATCGGGGTCGAACCACAGCAGGCCGAACAGGAGGCACCCCCCCAGGATCGCGGCCGTGGCGGTCCACCGGGCGGACGCGGAGATCACCCCCCGCGCCCGAAGGACGCTGGCGGCGAACACCAGCGGAAACGCGAGCACGACGGTGCCGGCCAGCCGCACCCACTCCGTTTCGTCGAAGCCCTTCGTGCGGACCTGGACGGAAAGGCTGGCCGCGAGGAGCAGGCCGAGCGCGACCTCGACCGGCGCGCTGGTGGCGGCGGCGCGCGCGTCGGCAGCGTAGGCGCGCAGGGTGCGGGAGAGCGGGTTGGGCACGGGAGAACCGGTCGGCGGGACGAGGGGCGGATGGCCACAAGGTGCGGGGATCACGCGCACGGCGTCAACCATGGCGCACTCACGCACTCACGCACTCACGCACTCACGCACTCATCGACGCACTCACCGACGCCCGTGCTCGGGGGTCGCTGCCGGACGGAGCACACTCCGGGCGAGCCGCGGGACTGATCGATGCCGAACGACCCGAGGCGCACTTCTTGCGGCAAAACATGTCCCACACCCTCCCACAGGGAAAGGCCCCCATGCCTCACCCGCCCCTCCCCCCATGGTCGAAGACCGCCACCCTCCATCTTGGGTTTTTGGTCGGTATCGCGGCCCTGGCGGGCTGCGACGGGAATCGGCTCATGCAGGCGCCCGCCGCGCCTCCTGACATCAGGGAGTTCGTCACCGGCGAGGCGGTGCTGGGCCTCGACAGCGACGGGAGGTTCACCTTCCCGGCCCCACCGGACGGCTCTGGCGGCCCCAGGATCAGCAGGGAGCGCGCGGGCGAGCTCGCGAAAGGCTTTCTTCGTTCGTACGGTCCCGTGTTCATCCGCGCGTGGGAGGACCCAAGGGAGCGCGGCGGGCCCATCCGCCTCGAGCGTCTGGAGATGGACCCCCGCGTCCTCTACACGGAGACTCCATACGACTACCAGCGCATCCCCCCGGAATTCCACCCGGCCAGCCGCCGGTTCTACGGTCCCCATTACGTCGTAGTTTTCCGCGACGGCCCCGAGCCCGTGCTCCTCATCAGGGTTTCGGTGCACAACACGGGCGCGCGGATCGACGACCGCGGCCGATATATCCCGCCGCTCCTGAGCGGCGGGGACATCGGCGCTTACCCTTTCCCGAGGGACACTGCCCGGCACCGATGGATCGGACCCGAGGAGGCCGTCGAGCAAGTCGGAAGGCGCACCGGCGCGCGCATCACCGCGGTTCCGGAGCGTCTCAACGCCGGACGCTACCTCCTGCCTTCCGAGTGGCCGTGGAAACTTAGCCTGGACCGCCCGCTACGGGTCCGCAGCGCCCGCGGGTCACGGGGCATGGAAGTGCGGGAGGTGTATCTGGGCGCGCGTGGCCAGTTGCTCGCACCCAGCGAAAACCAGCCAACCGTGGTGCACGGGGCCGGATCACTCCCCGGGGCGAATGGGACGGGAAGGGGTACCGGGAGCTTTGAGGTTCCCATCCGCCCCGGAGCCGTCACCGAGTTCGAAGAGGTGATCGTGCAAGAAGGGGGGAGCGAGCAATGACCGGTGCGAAGACGATTCCGGCTGCATGGATCGGGATCCTCCTGATCGGGGCCTGCGACGACCGGTCGTACACGGCTGCCCCTTGAAGGAAAGCAGCGCGTCAAACCCTTATCAGCTCAGCCACGAGCTCCGGATTAGTCCGCCGCCCTCCGCTCCGCGATCCACGCGCGGACGTTCTCCTCCAGCACCATCAGCGGCACCGAGCCGGAGCCCAGCACCACGTCGTGAAAGCGGCGGACGTCGAACCGGTCTCCGAGCGCCGCCTGCGCCTCGGCGCGCAGCTCGCTGATCTTCATCTGCCCCGTCTTGTACGCCAGCGCCTGCCCGGGCCAGGCGATGTAGCGGTCTACCTCGTTGGTGATGTTCAGCAGGGTGAGCGCACTGTTGGCGGCCATGAAGTCGATGGCCTGCTGCCGCGTCCACCCCTTCCAGTGCATCCCCGTGTCCACCACCAGGCGGCAGGCGCGCCACATCTCGTACGTCAACTGGCCGAACTGGCTGTACGGGTCCTGGTAGAAGCCCGTCTCGTAGCCCAGCTGCTCGGCGTACAGCGCCCATCCCTCGACGAACGCCGTGAAGCTGGCGAAGCGGCGGAACCGCGGCAGCCCCTCGAGCTCCTGCTGCAGGGCGATCTGCAGGTGGTGTCCCGGCACGGCCTCGTGGAAGGAGAGGGCTTCGATCTCGTACGTGGGCCGGCTGGGCAGGTCGTAGGTGTTCACCCAGTACGTCCCCGCCCGGGTGCCGTCGCCGGAGGGGCGCGAGTAGTACGCGGTGGTCGTCCGCGGCGCGATGTAGGCCGGGATCTCCTTGATGCCGTACGGCATGCGCGGCAGCCGGGTGAACAGGCGCGGCAGCTCGCCGTCCATGCGCTTGAGGACCAGCGAGGTGCGCTCCAGCAGCGCCTCGGGGGTGGCGACGTAGAAGCGCGGGTCGGTGCGCAGGAAGTGGACGAACTCGGGGAAGGTGCCCGTGAAGCCGGTGGCGCGCATCAGCGAGTCCATGCGGGCGCGGATGCGGGCCACCTCGCGCAGGCCGGTCTCGTGCACCTGGTCGGGGGTAAGGTCCAGCGTGGTGTAGCTGCGCACGCGCTGGGCGTAGATGGCGCGCCCGTTGGGCAGCTCCGACGCGGCGATGCCGCGGCGCGCGCCGGGAACGTACTCGCGCTGGATGAACGCCAGGAAGTCGCGGTAGCCGGCGACGACGCCCTCCTGGATGGCCGCGCGCCCGGCCGCCGCCAGCCGCTCGCGCTCGGCCTGGGGCACCGCGGCCGGAAAGTCGGCGAAGGGCTTCCAGAGCAGGCTCTTCGCGGGGTCGTCGACGACGTGGGGCTGGATGGTCCCCTCGATCCCCTGCAGCGACGCGGAGGGGAGCACCATGCCACGCCGGATGCCCTCGCGCATCAGGGCCACGTGGTCCGCCACCCAGGGGCGAAAGGCGCGCAGCCGGGCGATGTAGTTCTCGTAGTCGGCGACGGTGGCGAGCGGTACGTTTTCGCCCAGTTCCGGGAACCAGGTGTGGAACCCCTCGCGGTTGGTGATGGGGATCAGGTGAAGCCCCAGCTCCACCTCCTGGATGGTTTCTTCCTTCTGGCGGGCGAAGATGTCGTAGTCGATGCGGACACCCGGGGCCAGCGAGTCGCGCGGGATGGCGCGCAGGCGCGCGAGGAAGCGGCGGTTCTCCTCCGTCTGCCGCTGCACGTCGGCCAGGGAGACGGGGTCCAGGCGGTCGTTGTAGCGCGTGTCGCCCAGGCCGGTGGCGAACGTGGGGTTCTCGCGCAGGCGGAACTCCCAGTCGTCCGCGAACAGTCGTTCCAGCCGCTCGCCCGCGGTCTGCGCGGCGGCGGGGGTGGCGATGGCGATCGCGGCGAGCGCGAGGATCAGGCGGCCGAGGTGCATGGGAGCGCGTCAGGAAAGGGGGTGCGAGAGCCGACGGATCGAAAGTGCGGGGGCGGCGGACGCGGCGCAACGTGCGGATGAAAACGTCGTGCGCCCGGCCGGGGCCGGGCGCACGAAGGGGACTCGGTCCGGGACGTGGGTCCCGGCACCCGAAACGGGATCAGCTCCTGCGCCACTCGCCCGAGCCGCCCACCACCGCCGGGCCCACGCTCAGCCCGGCACCGGCAAACGTGCCCACCGGGAGATCGTTCTTGTAGAAGGTGATGTTCAGGGTGCCGCCGCCGGTGCCGACGGTGTACGTCCCCCAGCCGGTGAGCTCCGAGGGATTCACGTTGAACACCCCCGCTCCCCACACGATCCCGCCGCCCAGCCCCACGCCCCAGTGCTTGCCGTTGAACTCCATGGACGTGCCGTCGTCGAACCTGAGCTGCGCCACGACGGTGCCCCAGATGAACGCGGTGGCGAGGGTGACGGAGCCCGTGGCCCCGTGCATACCGGAAACGCCGGCGTCCAGGGCCGCGGCCGTGCCGCCGCCGAACTCGTCGTTCCACGCGGCGAGGGTGGCGGCGTGGGCCTGGGCGGCGCGCTCGCGGTACGTCTCGGTGGTTTCCTGGTCCAGAACGCTCATGATGATGCTCCCTGTGCTTGGAGGTTCGGAAATGGACCCCGCGGGCTCGTCCCGCGGGCGTCCGGGGTGGAACGGGTGGGGCAGGCGCCGCCGGTCAGCGCAGGGTCCAGGTGCCGCTGCCGCCGCCGACCGAGGCGTTGACGGCCAGCGCGGCGCCGGTGAACACGCCCACGGCCCCGCCGTCCCTGAAGAAGACCACCTGGACGAAGCCGCCCACGCCGGCCACCGAGTGCACCTCGTACGTTCCGCCGCCCACCAGCGCCGCGGGGGGCATGGAAAACACGGCGGCGCCGTAGCTGGTGCCGCCGCCCAGCCCCAGTCCCCAGTGCTCTCCGTAGAAGTTCATCTGCTCGCCGGTGGAGAACGTCAGGTCGGCGCTGACGTTCCCCCAGATGAAGGCGGTGGCGAAGGTGCAGGTACCGGCGGCCGTCCACTCCGCTCCGGCGCCCTGCAGCCGCTGCTCGCCCGCGGCCTTCAGGCTGCCGGCCTGCACGGCGGCCAGTGTGTCGGCCGAACGGGCCTCGTGCTCGGTGGCGGTGTCCTGGTCCACGACGCTCATGTGTGCTTCTCCTCGTGCGGGATGCGGGGGAAGAGTGCCCGCCGAGGCATCCCTGGCTGCGGCAGGCATGGGTACGCTGGACGCTCCGGCGCTTGTGCGTGCCGGAATCCGCCGCCAATATGATCCGCCGCTCTCAACCTCCTTCCCCCGCCACTTTCAGTTCGTGCGTTGATCTCTTCGCCGCCCCCCGCGTTTACGATTCAACTCCTTGGCAGTCCCGTACTTAGGGGCCCCTCCGGACCGGTTGCCGGGCGTGCGGCCCACAAGCGGCGCATCGCCCTGCTCGCCATTCTTGCCCTGGCGCGCGGGCGCGCGGTGGGGCGCGAGCGGGTGATCGGCCTGCTGTGGCCCGAGCACTCCACCGAGGCCGCGCGCCACACGCTGTCGGAGTCGCTGTACGTGCTGCGCAAGGAGGTGGGCGAGGGACTGTCCTCGTCGGGCGACGAGGTGCGGCTGGACCCCGCCGTGGTGGCCAGCGACGTGGGCGAGTTCGAATCGGCGCTGGAGGCGGGCAAGCTGGAGGAGGCGGCGCGGGTGTACGGCGGCCCGCTGCTGGACGGCTTCTACGTGGCCGATGCCCCCGAGTTCGAGCGGTGGGTGGAGGGGGAGCGCGACCGGCTGGCGCGCGCCTACGCCCGCGCGCTGGAGCAGCTGGCCGATGCCGCCGAGGCCGAGGGAAGCGCGCTGCGGGCCGTGGACTGGTGGCGTGCGCTGGCGGTGCACGACCCGTACAGCTCGCGGGTGGCGCTGCGGCTGGTGCGCGCGCTGGACGCGGCCGGCGAGCGCGCGGCCGCCCTGCGCTACGCCGCCACCCACGCCGCCCTGATGCGCGAAGAGCTGGGCGTGGACGACGACGCCGAGATGGAAGCGCTGGTGGAGCGCCTGCGCACGGACCCGGTACGCACCCCCGCGCCCCCTCCCCCGCCCCGCTTTACCGTGGGCGCGGCGGCGGCGACGGAAACCGCTCCGTCCGGTCCGCGGGCTTCCGCGCCGGTTGCGGACCCCGCGCACGCCCCGGTCCCAGCGTCACCGGGGACCAGGGACGCGACGGTGGATGTGACGGTTCCCGCGGATGCGGCGGAGGATGCAGATCGGACCGTGCCCACGCCGGGCGGCGCGGCGGGGGTCATCGACGCGGATGCGCCGGCCGCCACGGTGGATCGCGCTCCTCCAGCTCTCGTCCCCTCGATCGATTCGGAGCGTGCTACGCCGCCGCGGCTGGCAATCCCATCACCCGCGCGCCGGAGGCTGCCTCGGCTCGCGGGGGTGCTGGGGCTGGCGGTGGGGCTGCTGCTGGCCCTGCTGACGCGGCGTTCGGAGCCGGCGCAGGCGCTCGCCGCCGACGACTCGTCCGATCCGCGCCGCATCGCCGTTCTCTACTTCGACGACCACTCGCCGCGAGAGGAGCTGCGCTACCTGGCCAGCGGCCTCACCGAGTCGCTGATCCACGAGCTCAGCCAGGTAGAGGCGCTGGAGGTCATCTCCCGAAACGGGGTGAAGCCGTACCGCGACCGCGCCGCCCCGTTCGACAGCCTGGTGGACGCGCTGCGGGTGGGCAGCGTGGTGGAGGGGAGCCTGCAGCGCTCCGGCGACAGCGTGTTCGTCACGGTGCAGCTGATCGACGCCTCCACCGAGGCGCACCTGGAAAGCCGCGTCATCGGCCGGCCCATGGGCGACGTGATGGCGCTGCAGCGCGCCGTGTCGCAGGAGGTGGCCGCGTCGCTGCGCCGGCGGCTGGGCCGACAGGTGCGCCTGCGCCAGCACCGCGCCGAAACCGAAAGCGCCGATGCCCTGGCGCTGGTGCTGCAGGCCGAGCAGGTCCGCGACGACGTACGCAGCCTGGATACCCGGCGCCACCCGGTGGACGCGGGCTCGTGGCTTCGCCTGCTGGCCCGCGCCGATTCGCTGCTGGCCCAGGCCGAGGCGGCGGACCCGCGGTGGGCGCGCCCCCGGCTGCTGCGCGGGTGGGTGGCCATGGACCGCGCAGCCCGCGCCGGCTCGGAGCGTGCCGCGCTGGTGGCGCTGGCGCTGCAGCGCGCCGGGCAGGTGCTGGCGCGGGATCCAGGGGACGCGCGGGCGCTGGAGCTGCGGGGGTTCGCGGTGTTCTGGAGCGCGGTGCAGTCCGAGGGCGCCGCCGCCGACACGTCGCGGCTGGAGGGCGCCGAGCGCGACCTGCGCGCCGCGGTGGCCGCCGACCCGTCGCTGGCCACGGCGTGGAGCCGCCTCAGCCAGGTGCTGCGATACCGCGGTCGCCTCGCGGAGGGCGACCTGGCCGCGCGGCGGGCGCTGGAAGAAGACGCGTGGCTGGACGGCGCGGCCGACGTGCTTCACCGGCTGTACAGCAGCGGGGTGATGCTGGAGGACTACCGCGGCGCGGGCGAGTGGTGCGACCGCGGGCGCAGCCAGTTTCCCGACGACTGGCGCTTCACGGAGTGCCGGCTGACGCTGATGCGCGAAGACCGCTCGCGGCCGGCGGACCCGGCGCTGGCGTGGCATCTGGTGGAGGTGATGGAGCGGGTGGACCCGCCCGCCCGCGCCGCCGCCGAAGGGCGCGGCTACAGCCCCGTCTACCGGCGGGTGGTGGCGGCCTCCGTGTCTGCGCGGGCGGGGGATGCGCAGCGCGCCCGGGCAGAGCTGGCCCGGGCGCGGCGCGATGCGGGAACCGACGAGGACCTGCGCCTGTCGCTGGCCTACGACGAGGCGTACGTGCGGCTGATGCTGGGCGAGCGCGCCCAGGCGCGGCGGCTGCTGGACGGGCTGGTGGCGGCCCGTCCCGCACTGGGCGGCTTCATTCGCCGTGACCCGCTCTTTCGCGATCTTTTTTCTTCGGCGGGAACTGCTCCAGCGGCGTCGCGCTGACCCCCTCCGACGAGGAGACGGCCAGCACGTGAAGCCCGGTCGCGGCCGGCTGCTCGCCATCCACCGTCACGTACTCCGACTTCGGAATGTGGGCGATGGCGAACGGCTCCGCGTCGTCGAGTACCACGTCGTCCCGCTTCTGTCGCCCCCGATTGAAGACGTTCAGCAGCTTGCCCACCGCCTGCTCGGCCCGGTCGCCGGCGACGGAGGCATAGTACGGAACCAGGAACTTTTCCACCGCCGACTCGCTCCAGAACACCGCGTCCGCGGGGGTCGGCTCGCCCCCCTTCGGCTTCTGGTCGTACAGGTCCAGCAGGTTCACCACGCGGGGCTTGTTGGTCCCATCGCCCGCGCTCCCCCGGGCGAGCACGGACTGAACGTCGGTTGGGTCCGGCTCGCCAGCGTCGGCAAGCATTCCCGATCCGATCAGGGCCACATCCACCTTGGCCTCGTTGCTCACCGCCGAGTTCTCGCATTCGATGACGACGGTGTACGGCCCCGGCTCGGGCTCCTCGTGCACCATGTCCCACCCCAGCTCGTGCACCACCAGCCAGAACTTCTTTCCGCGGACGCTGCTGGCGCACTCCGCCATCGCGCGGAGCGCGTGGTAATCCAACCTGACAGCCATGGTGATCTCTCCGATCGAAGATGATGAGGGGGGCGGCGGCTGGGTCCACGGCCGCCGCGACGCACCGTTCCAGGGTGCGCGAGAAAGTTGCTCCGGGCCGTCAACCCGGCGTAGGAAGGCCGATCATCCAGGAGGTTGAAAGCCGAAAATCTGGCCGGCGCCTGAGAAATCCGGGTGGATCAGGCGACTGGCCCCAACGAAGAACGCCCCGCCCGGGACCTCCCCGGGCGGGGCGTTCTTCGCGGGCGGACTCACCCACTCACGTCGCTACTCCCACTCGATCGTCGCCGGGGGCTTGGACGAGATGTCGTAGCACACCCGGTTGATGCCGGTGACCTCGTTGATGATCCGCGTCGAAATCCTGGCGAGGACGTCGTGCGGGAACGGGTACCAGTCCGCCGTCATGCCGTCGCGGCTGGTGACCGCGCGCAGGGCGCAGACGTTCTCGTACGTCCGCTCGTCGCCCATCACGCCCACGGAGCGCACGGGGAGGAGAACCGCGAACGCCTGCCAGATGTCGTCGTACAGGCCCGCCGAGCGGATCTCTTCCAGGTAGATGACGTCGGCCTGGCGCAGGATGGCCAGCTCGCGCGCATCCACCGCGCCCAGCACGCGGATGGCCAGCCCCGGCCCGGGAAACGGGTGCCGCCCCACCATCTCTTCCGGCAGCCCCAGCTCGCGCCCCACCTGCCGCACCTCGTCCTTGAACAATTCGCGCAGCGGCTCGATCAGGGCGAACCTCATCTTCTCCTTCAACCCGCCCACGTTGTGGTGCGTCTTGATGGTGGCGGACGGGCCCTTGACCGACAGCGACTCGATCACGTCGGGGTACAGCGTTCCCTGCACCAGGTACTGGGCGTCACCCCCAAGGCGGTCCGAGGCGTCCTCGAACACGTCGATGAAGGTGTTGCCGATGATCTTGCGCTTCTTCTCCGGGTCCTCGATGCCCTTCAGCCGCTCCAGGAACAGCGCCGACGCATCCACCACCTCCAGCCGGATGCCCATGTGCGCGCGGAAGGTGCGCTCCACCATCTCGCGCTCCCCGTGCCGCAGCAGCCCCGTATCCACGAAGATGCACGTCAGCTGGTCGCCGATGGCCCGGTGCACCAGCGACGCGGCGACGGACGAATCCACCCCGCCCGACAGGCCGCAGATCACGTTGTCGGCACCCACGCGGGCGCGGATCTTCTCGATCTCGTTCTCGATGTACGACCCCGCCGTCCACGTGGGCTCGCAGCCGCAGACGCCGAAGACGAAGTTGCCGATGATGTCGGCGCCGCGGACGGTGTGCGCCACCTCCACGTGAAACTGCACGCCGTACACGGGCCGGTCGTCGGCCGCGAACGCCGACCAGGGCACGTCGTCGGAGCTGGCCAGGCGGTGGTAGCCCGGGGGGGGCTGCACCACGTGGTCGCCGTGGCTCATCCACACCTGCGTGCGCTCGCCGGGGGCGAAGCCGGCGAAGATCCCCGCGGGCTCGTCGATGGTCACGTGCGCGCGGCCGTACTCGCGCCGGCCGCGCTCCACCACCCCGCCCTCCAGGAAGGTGATCAGCTGCATCCCGTAGCACACGCCGAGGACGGGAATGCCCATCCGCAGCAGCTCCGGCTCCGCCGTGGGCACGTCCTCGCCGTACACGGACGAGGGCCCGCCCGACAGGATGATTCCCCTGGGCGCCCACTCGCGCACCCACTCCAGCGAGCGGGTGGGCGGCTGGATTTCGCAGTACACGCGCTGCTCGCGGATGCGCCGGGCGATCAGCTGCGTGAACTGCGAGCCGTAGTCGATGATCAGGATGCGATTGGGGTCCACGTGCCGCGCGCCTGAGGATGCCTTTGCCGATGGGGTGCGCCAAGATAGCCCGCGGGAACAGGCCCGGAAAGGAGCCTGGAGACCCCCGCCCGGCGCCGCTCCGCCGCCCGTTCGCGACGGTGATACCGTAGCAGATTGCACACTGCGGACGTTCGGCATGGAAATTCCACGGGCGAACGCGTATTGGGCAGGATGCCAGCGGGAGCGACATCCCGCGGACGAGACTGAGAAGCGAGGATGAGGATGGGAACGGTGATGCGCAACGCGCTGTCGCTTGGCGGTGCCGCTCTGCTGGCCGCGGTTCTGGCCGCCCCCGCGGGGGCGCAGGAAGGCACCGTGTTCGCCACGGGCATGATGGACGGCAACGAGACGGGGATCGGGCTGGTGGGGGTGTCGGTGCGCGGGTCCGGGTTCGGGCTGAAGCCCGTGGGCGTGCTGCAGGGCTACTATCTCCAGTACACGTTTCCCACCACCCCCGACCGGGACAGTATGGTCAGTCTGGTCGGGTTTCAGCCGCAGGTGGGGCTGGGGTGGTACGGGATGGGCGGGTCCGTCGAGGCCCGCGTGGGCTACAACCTCGTCTCGGGGCAGGACGGGGGCGCCGAGGGCGACGACGAGCCCGTGGTCGAGGGCGAGGGCGGCGGCTCGGGCGTGACCACCACGCTGCAGGCGCAGACGTGGGCCACGCGGCCGGAGCTGTTCGGCCTGGCGACGTACAACTGGGGCGAGCAGTACCTTTATACCCAGGGGCAGGTGCTGATGCCGCTGGGCCGGCTGGGCCTGGGCGCCGAGGGGGTGTGGCAGCAGCAGACCGGCGCCGAGGGCGGCGCGGCGAACTACCAGTCCACCTCGTTCGGCCCCGTGGTGCGGCTGGGGCTGAGCACCCAGTCGTCGGTGAGCTTCGCCGGCGGATACAAGGACGACAACGTGCGCGACCCCACCTGGTACGCGCGCCTCACCTTCGTCCGCTGGGGCATCGGCTTCTGATCGGCCGAAGCTCCCGCACGACGAAGCGCCCCCGCCATGACGGCGGGGGCGCTTTCGTTTACAGGAGGCCGGAGAGACCGGCCTTCGCCGCCGCGATCAGCATCGCCACGGAGCTGGCCAGCTGAACGGCCCGCAGTCTCCGCAGGCGGCGAACCATCTCCTGGCCCTGACCATCCGAGTAGTTGCTTGCCCGGAAGACGTTCACCTGCCAGAACGGGCTGCTTCCCATCCCGAAGTGCTCGCCCGGCTTGAGATCAGTCCGATACCGCTGGGCGAGGGGCAATAGAGCGAGTTGCCGGAATCCCGCGGCGATCCACGCAATCGCGGCGATCAAGAACGCGAATCCAGCCGCGCTCATGCTCGTCAGGTGTTGAGGATGCGCGAGGCGGCGCGGAAGTAGCCCGACTTGCGCCCGTATCCCGACTTCAGCGGGCCGCCGGTGTGCGCCACGCCCACCGCGTACCGCACGCCGATGGGCGTCTCGATGGCGCGCGAGAAGACGACCTTGCCGGTGCGCTCGGTGCTGGTGCCGGGAACGCGGAAGCGGATGGGCGTGCCGGGCGACACGGGGCGGTCCATCACCAGCCGCGCGCCGCTCTCGCTCAGGTCTTCCAGGAACGCCATCGGAGATCCGCCCGCGTGCTCCGGGCTGCCGCGGGGCAGCATCACCTGCGCGGGAAGCTGCACCGCGTGGCGGGTTTCGCCGCGAAGGTTGCGCACCCGCTCGCCGGCACGCTCCAAAAAGCGTAGGGCGGTGCGGTAGCGCGACTGCTCCAGCGGCACCGCGTGCTGCGTGCAGTGAAGCTCGATGGCGTCGCGCACGGGCACGGGCAGCCCCACGAACGCCGCCCCGCTGCGGTACATGGGCGGGTCGGTGTCTTCGATGCGGCTGGAGTGCACGATGCGGCCGCGCACGTTCATGGTCCCCGTGGTCAGCGACAGCGTCAGGCGCACCTCGCTGCCCACGCGCATGGGCTCGCCCGTGCGAAAGCCCACGCCGCCGGGGTTCAGGTTCTCGGTGAGCGCCACCATGTTGTGCGGCGTTCCCTCCGCCGAGCGCATGCGCACGTGGATGGGAAACTGGTCGCGGAAGCGGTGGTCGGCGCGCTGCTGGCGGATGCGCAGGCTCATCTGCACCACCGACGAGGCCAGCACGAAGTTGAGCGCCGCCCACACCATGTTCGCCACGAACCCCGGCGACCGCGTGCCCTCCCAGCCGTAGTCCACCCAGCCGAACCGCTCGGCCGCGAAGGCGAACGCCACCGTGGCCGCCGTCACCCCCATCAGCACCGCCTGCGGCGCGTACGTGCCGAAGGGAACGTGCCCCGGCCCCTTGGGCGTCACCTTGAAGCTCAGCGGCTTGCGGCGCAGGATGCTGAAGATAGCGCGGGTGTACGTCCAGAACTTGGCGACGTGAAAGCGCTCGGAGATCAGCAGGTTGCCGATGCCGCGCGACAGCAGCATCGACATCACCAGCGTAAGCGCCAGCACGGGGAGGAAGCGCGCCAGGAAGCCCGCGTTCAGCGCCCGGATGGGCAGAATGCCGGTGAGGAAGAACACGATGGGCGCCAGCAGGAACACCAGCTTCTGCAGCCCGCCCACGTACGCCGTCAGCGAGGCGAAGTACGAGAGCCGCTGCGAAAGCGTGAGCCCGCGGGTGAAGAGCGGGTTGAAGCGCTTGATCACCTGCATGGCGCCCTGGCCCCAGCGCAGGTGCTGGGTGTGGAACGCCACGGCCGACCCCGCCGCCAGCCCGTACGCCAGCGACTCGCCGTAGAACGCCGACTTCCACCCGCGCGCGTGCAGGCGCAGCGAGGTCTCGATGTCTTCGGTGATGCTGTGGTGGCTGAACCCGCCGATCTCGTCGAGCGCCGCGCGCCGCAGCACCGCCGCCGAGCCGCAGAAGAAGGCGGCGCCGCGCGCGTCCTTGCCGGGCTGCAGCACGGAAAAGAACAGCCGCTGCTCTTCCCACATGCGGCGGCCCGTCTCGTCGACCTCGTAGGTGAAGGCGTCGGTGTTGTAGAAGTCCTGCGGCGACTGCACGAAGGCGAGCGTGCGGTCCTGCGACAGGATGCCCAGCAGCCGGTCGAGCATGTGGGGGAGCGCCACGTGGTCGGCGTCCAGCACCAGCACGAACTCGCCCTCGGTGTTCGCCAGGCCGTGGTTGAGGTTGCCGGCCTTGGCGTGCTCGTTGGTCTCGCGGCGCAGGTAGCCTACGCCCGCTTCTTCGGCCATGGCGCGCACTTCGTCGCGCTTGCCGTCGTCCAGGATCCACGTCTTGTGCGGGTAGCGCATGTTGCGCGCGCCCACGGCGGTGCGGCGGATGACCTCCAGCGGCTCGTCGTAGCAGGGGATCAGCACGTCGGCCGTCAGCCCCGGCGGCGCCTTTACGGCGGAGCGGTGCTTGAGGCTCCACACCGAGTGCACGAACAGGAAGCCCGAGATCAGCCCCCACGTTTCCGCCAGGGCCAGGGGGATGGCGAACCACAGGTGGTCGGGGTTCAGCGTCCATCCCCAGCGCCACACGATGTAGTACGTCCACACGACGAGCGTGAGGATCGCCTGGGCGCGGATCAGCCACTCCTTCCACTCCGCCTGGCGCGGCACCACGTACCGCGCCAGCGCCCCGCCCTCGTCCTGGCGCCCCCTGCGGCCGCGGCGGCTGGGGCGCCCGGCGTCCTCCTCCGCGGGCAGGGCCACCGACGGGTCGGCGTCCACGGCGTCGAAGCTGGGCACCAGCTCGTCGACCTCCACCGGAACGATGTCCGGCGCGGAGCCGTCGCGGAGGTCGCGGTCCGGCACCTGGGCCAGCGTGGCCACCTCGGCCAGGATCCCCGCTTCGGTGTCCACGTAGGGCGGCACCGCGGCGGGCCTGTCCTCCCACGCATCCTCCCGGACAGCGTCAGATCGATCCGCATCTGCCGGGACAGCTTCGGACGGATCCGCGGCCGGCACGGCGTCAGACCGATCAGCATCGGCCAGGGCAACGTCGGATCGATCCGCATCGGCCAGGACAGCTTCGGATCGATCCTCAGCCAGTCGTTCGAGGTCGATCCCATCCGCCGCGCGCCGCTCCGCGTCGTGTCCATCGGAATCGGCCAGGGCAACGTGGGATCGATCCGCGTCGGCCAGGGCAACGTCGTGCTGATCTGCCTCGGGCCGCTCCGGGTCGATCCAGTCCGAACCGCGTCGATCCGCGTCCGCGAGATCCGCATCCGCTAGATCCGCATCCGCTAGATCCGCATCCGCCGACTCGACTGCCGATGCCGCCTCCGCTACTTCGGTCCGCGCGTCCGCGGCCGCGAACGGATTGTCGGACGCGCCGAAGTCCGCCACCGGCTCAGCGGTCGCGGGCACCTCGTCCACCGATCGATCTTCTTCGGCGGATGTGGACGCGTCGGCAAACGGGGGCGCGATGTCGGCCGGGGCTACGATCTCCGCGACCGGGGCCTCGGCTTCAGCCAGCGGAGACGAGGCGACGGCTTCCGGAACCGGCGTCTCGGCTTCAGCAGGTGGCGGCGTGATGTCAGCCGGGGCCACCACCTCACCAACCGGCGCCTCAGCCTCGGCGGGCAGCGCGATGTCGGCCGGAGTTGCGACCTCGGCAACCGGAGCCTCAACCTCGACCAGCGGCGGCGCGATGTCGACCGGGGCCACGACGTCGGCGACCGGAGCCTCGGTCTCAGTCGGCGGAGACGCAACGTCGCCCGGAGCCTCAATCTCAGTCGGCGGAGACGCAACGTCAGCCGGAGCCTCGGCGAGCAAAGGCGCGGCTTCAGCGACCGGCGGCGGGGGCTCCGCGGGCGGAGGACGGCGGCGGGGGGCCGCGGCGGGGGCCAGGACGGCGAAGACGCGGCACTCGTCGGGGAGACCCCAGCTTTCGCGCGGCGCATCGGGGCCGGCAAAGACCAGGGCCGCGCCTACCTCGCGGGCCAGCTCGTGCAGCCCGGGCGAGCCGGCGGGGACGTAGAGGAAGAGGAGGAGATCGGGATCCGAATCGCCGTGCAGCAGCGGCCCGGTGCCAAAGCTGGACAGCAGCTCGTCCAGGTCCGCGACCGGCGCGCCGACGGGGAGGAAGCGAAGCCCGCGCGCCTGCACCGGCCGCGCGGCCTCGCTGATGGAAAGCCCGTCGAACACCGCGTCGGTGACGCCCGCGCCGTCCAGCAGCCCCAGCGCCTGGTGCAGCGAGGGGCGCTGAAAGCCCAGGTCCGCCAGCACGGGCGAGCGGCCGAAGCGCGCGGCGGCCGTCGCCAGCTCCACGGCGGAAAGCGCGGCGCGCCCGCTGGACTCCGCCTCGCCCGCGGCCAGCAGAAGCACCGCGCGCCGGCCCGCAAGACGCTCGGTGAAGAGCGCCCGCAGGCCGGCTTCGGCGCGGCTCGCCCCCGGCCGCGGACGCGCCGAAGCGCCCCCGGCGGGAGGGGTGCCCGGTGCGTCGGCGGGGGGAAAAGGCTCACTCATTCGGTGCGATGACTGCGTTTCCGGGCCCCGCGGAACGCGAAGCCCGGGGTGTGCCTCACGCGAAGCCGCGGCCGGCGAACGGGGCCGCGGGCGCGGCACCCATCACCAGCTCGCTGCGCCGCAGGAGCGCGTCGAGCGTGGCCTTGAACTCGGTGAAGCTGACGTCCGGCGCAAAGCACACGTCGGCGCCGGCCGAGAGCAGCGAGATGCGCAGGTCCGGCGAGTCGGCGTCGATCACCACCACCGGGATGGCGCGCAGGTGCGCCGCGCCGCGGATCTCCTGCACCAGTCCGGCCACGTCGCCGCCCGCCAGCCTCGCGCCGACCACCAGCGCCTGCACGGCCCCGGCGCGAAGGCGCTCGCGCACCCCGGCCACGTCGGCCGCCGTCTCCGTCGCGTAGCCGGCCGAGTGCAGGCGCGTGGCCAGGCCCAGCCCGCGAAGCTCTTCGGGGTGCGCCACGTACACGTGCCCGCCCCAGCCGTAGCCGATGCCGTGCCGCTCGCGCTGGGCGAACACCCGGCGCAGCAGGCTGGCGACCACGGGATCGTACACCGAGCCGGCCTGCCGCTGCATCTCGTCGACCGCGGCGGCCACGCCCATCGGCTGGCGCCCCGGGCCGTCGGCCAGCAGGTGCGAGCACCCGCGCGCCACGGCCAGGATGCGCGCCGGGAAGGGAATGCGGTCCTCGGCCAGCCCGTCGGGCGTGCCGGTGCCGTCCCAGTGCTCGTGCTGGTGCGCCAGCGCGTCGTGCACCCCCGCGGGAAGCGCCACGCCCTGCAGAAGCTGAAGGGTGATGGCCACCTCGCGCTGGCCGTCGTCCCCCGCCCCGTTCATGGCCAGCCCGCCCAGGTCGCTGAGCAGCGCGGCCAGCGCCAGCGCGTTCAGGTGCTCGTCGCGCAGCTCCAGCTCGCGCCCGAGCGCCACGGCCAGCAGGCGCGTCAGCGAGCTTTCGGCGCCGAAGACGGCGCCGCGGTGCTCCAGCGCGCGCACCAGCACCTCCACGAGCGCCACGGCCTCGGCGCCCGCGCCGGGGGCGGCCGCGCCGTGCGAGGTGGAGACGGCCACCGACTGTCCCCGCTGCCCGTCCGGCGCGGCTTCGGGGCTGGGGGTGGCGCGGCCGGCCGGGACGTCGGCGGCTTCGGGGGCGGCCGGGTCGGCCGCGGCTTCCGACAGCTCGGTCATCATCCTCTGTACCTCCACGTCATCTTGCAGGGTGAGCAGGCGGCGGAAATGGTCCAGCGCCTCGTCGCGGCGTCCGGCGGCCCGGGCGGCCAGGCCCAGGCCGCGGAGCGCGGCGGGGTGGTCGGGGTTCAGCTCCAGCACGCGGCGCCACGACTGCTCGGCCTCGCCGTGGCGGCCCCGGGCGGCCAGCAGCTCGCCGAGCATGGCGTGGGCGCTGGCGTCGTCGGGGCTGTGGAGCAGGCCGGCGCGCAGCACGCGCCTGGCTTCTTCGGTGTCGCCGTACCGGCGGTGCGCGTCGGCGAGCTGCACGAAGACCCCACCGGGATCGCGGGCGAAGGCTTCGCGGAGCTTGCGGATTTCGCGGAGGCTGGCCTTGGCCATGGAGGCGCTGAACGGGAGCGTGCCGGGCGCCGGGGGGCGCCGGGCCGGTGGGCGGAAGCGCGGGGAGAGGCCTTTGCCCCGTGCGCCGCGGACCTTTCGCATGTATTCTGGCATGGTGCACCCCCGGCGCGCCAGAGCCTTGCGCGTTCCGGGGCGCAGGAACCGCGCGCCCGTGCACGGTTCCTGCGCGCAGGGCAGGCGCCGGCCGGCCCCCGCGCCGGCGGCACGCCCGCCAAAAACCCGAGAAAACTGCCCCCATGCGCCCCAACGAGGCAGCCGCCGCGGCCATCGGCTGGCTGAACCGCATCGTGATCCTGGCGGTCAGCGTCTTCGTCGTGCAGGCCCTGTGGCCCTCCGGCCCGGAAGACGACGACGAGTTCCCCGCCGCGCCGCCCCCGCCCCGGGGCGAACGCGTGGCGGCCACGCCCGTGCGCCCCGCCCCGCCCGCGGGCCGGCCCGCCGCCCCCGCCGAGGCCGGCCGGCGCGCGCTCCCCGGCGACGACTCGCTCCACGCCGACGCGGCCCGGCGCGCGTGGGCGTACGTGGAGCAGCAGTACCAGCCGGCGACGGGGCTGGTGAACTCGGTGGCGGGCTATCACTACGCCACGCTGTGGGACGTGGGCAGCGGGCTGGCGGCCCTGTACGCGGGTGCCGAGTTGGGGCTGCTGGAGCGGGAGGAATACGATCGCCGGATGGCGCGAGCGCTGCAGACGCTGAACACCATGCGCCTGTACGACGGAGCGGCGTTCAACAAGAACTACTTCACGACCACCGGGCGCATGGCGGGGCGCAACGACCGTGAGGAGCCGGATCCGGTGGGCTACGGCTGGTCCGCCACGGACATCGGGCGGGTGCTGATCTGGCTTCGCATCATCGCCACCACGCAGCCCCGGCACGCCCAGGCGGCGCGGGCCGTGGCGGCGCGGCTGGACCTGGACCGCATGGTGGACGACGGCTACCTGTACGGCGAAGACCGTGCCCCCCGCAGCGGCCGCAAGCGGCGCTACCAGGAGGGCCGCCTGCCGTACGAGCAGTACGCGGCCTCGGGCTTCGCGCTCTGGGGGCAGCGGGCCGAAAAGGCGCTTTCTCTCCGCGAGAACGCACGCCCGGTGAACGTGCTGGGCATTCCGCTGATGGCCGACAAGCGGGGCTACGACCACGTGACCAGCGAGCCGGTGATCCTGGCCGGGCTGGAGGTGGGGTGGACCCCCGAGATGGCGCGGCTGGCGCGCGGGCTGCTGGCCGCGCAGGAGGCGCGGTACCGGCAGACGGGCAAAGTGACGATCGTCAGCGAGGACGCCATTCCGCGCGCGCCGCACTACTTCTACTACTACTCGGTGGTCGGCAACGGCCAGCCGTTCGCGCTGAACGTGCTGAACCCGCGCACCCGGATCTCGGAGCCGCGCTGGGTGAGCGCCAAGGCGGCGTTCGCCTGGCACGCGCTGCTGCCGGGCGAGTACACGCAGCGCGCGGTGGCGGCCGTGGCTCCCGCCGGTGCCGGCGCGGGGGGCTGGGCGTCGGGCGTGTACGAGGGCACGCGCACGTCCACGCGCGGGCAGAACGTGAACACGGCGGCCGTGGTCCTGGAATCGGCGCTGTACCACGCCCGCGGCGGCCGGCCCTTCATCCAGCCGGCGGCCACGAAGCCCATCGTCCGGCAGCAGGCCCGGGCAGACTCGGTGCGGCGCGATTCGGCGAGGCGGGATTCCGTGCGGCGGAGCGCGGCTCGGCCGGACTCGGGCTGAGGGAGAAAAAGCGGGGGTACAGAGGGTACGGACAAGAGCCGGAAATACAGAGGAAAACCAGTCTTTCCTCTGTATTTCTGGCCGTTCTCTGTATCTCTGTACTCTCGCAATTCATTTCAGCGCTCGGCGAGAAACAGAAATAGAGAAACGCGCCGGAGAGGGCTTCCTCCCCGGCGCGTTTCCGTGTCTCCCGTCGTTCTCAGTTGCTCGCGAGCATCGTGGGGCGGATGGACGACACGTCGCTGTAGCTGGCCAGCACGCCGGCGTCGCGGACGGCGTCGCGGTAGGCCTGCAGCGAGGCGGCGCTGGAGTTCACGCGCCAGTCGGTTTCCTTGTCCATGTGGAACCACACGGCGCCGACGACGGCGGGGTGGCGGCGCATGTGGGCGAAGGCGCCGCGAATCCAGCGCGCCTTGGCGTCGCCCGTGCCCTCGTCGCTCGCCACTTCGCCGATGATGATGGGCTTGCCGGGATACCGCGAGGCCAGGTCCGAAAGCATGTGGTCGGCCTCGGCGCCGTCGACCATGGCGTCGAACTCCTGCCACGATCCCCCGTACAGCCGAGGCGCGTTGAAGCCGTGCGCGCCCACGTAGTCCACGTACGCGTCGCCGGGATAGTAGTGGCCGTACCAGTTCCAGTGCGCCGGGCCGGTGGCGCGGTTGGTCAGCGGGTTGCCCACGTTGGGGTTGAACACCCAGCGGACGTTGCTGGCGCCCTCGCGGCGGAAGATGTCGACGATGCGGCGCCAGGCGGCGGCGTACTTCGCCGGCGCGCCCTGGTCGCCGCCGTTCTCCACGCCCTGCCACACGTACTGCCAGTTGCCGTTCATCTCCCACGCCGGCTCCAGCAGCACCGTGCCGCCGACCGCCGCCAGCTGCCGGCCGATGCGCGCGAACTCGGCATCGGCGCGGCCCGCCGCGATGGCTTCCAGCAGGCCGGACTGCGGCGCGCCGGTCCAGCGCAGGTCCAGGGCGACGAAGTTGGTGGCGCCCGCCGCGCTCACCTCGCGCAGCACCTTGCCGCACCAGCCGGTGGCGGAAAAGTCGCACGACACCGGGTGATAGGTCTTCACTAGCGCCGGCGCCTTGCCCACCATGTCGCCGTACTGGCGGATGGCCGCGCCGATGCGCTCGGGCTTGCTGTCGGCTTCGCCCAGGAAGGCGCCGTGGAAGAACGGCCCCGGGGTGGGGGTCACCGGCGTCTCCGGCTTCGTGGGGTCTTCGGGACCGGTAACGGAGCCCGCGCCGTCGCAGGCCGCGCTCATGAGCACGAGCGAGCCGGCGAAGACGACGGATGCGAACGACGAGACACGAGACGAGAGCTTGCGCATGGACGGCACCTTGCTTCGGCGGCCCGACTGGCGTGGCGGGAGCAGTCCCGCGGTAGCCTCGTAGCTTTGCGTCCCCGCCTTTCGACGGGTTTGCCATTATCGGTCGGTGCCCGGGGGATTTCCGGGCGGGAACATCGAGCGCGGGGAGACCGCACCCGCGCACCACTCTGGCACGTCGCGTTCCGCACCCGGTCGATACGGCTAAGTGCCTGCCAAATGCCATACTTAGACACAACCCAGGGACGAAGCTCCCATGCCGGGCGCATGGCGTTTTGCGGAAGCCCGCGACATTTGCAATCGCCGCCTAACCCCTGATACTGCTGCTATATAGGATGCCGACCACCGCATCCGGCGTCCCGCCGAATGTCGTCCCGATGGAGCGGCCCCGACACACCAGCCGCCACCCCGTACCTGGCAGCGACTGAGGGATCCGCCATGACCATCCGAAGCGCGCCGCTCTCGCCCCCACATCAAACCCAACCGGCTCCCGGCGCATGCCGCGGGAGCCCCCTCTCCCCGGCCCTCTCCCCCGCTTCGCAGGGGAAAGGGAGAATTCGATTGCGCTCCGGCTTCGCACGCGACTGGCCGGAACGCGCGTGCGGTTGAAGCCCCGGGCGGGACGCGGCAGCGGCCCGAGGCGGGGCTTACCGCTTTCCCAGCGGCGGGTTCACCCGCGGATGGGCTACGGGGGCGCCCGCTGCTCCCTTGCACCACGTTCAGTGTGTGGCGGATCCCTCAGTCGCTGCGGTGCTTGGAGCACGCGCGGGTACGGCGTGGCCGCTCCATCGGGATGACAAGGCGGACGGCACAAAGCCCCTCCCCGCGTGGCGCGGGGAGGGGCTTCTGCTCAGCACGGACCGGCTTACTCCGCGGTGCCGCCCGCCAGGGTGGAGAGGCGGCGGAGGAGCGCGTTGAGCGCCGCGCCTACTTCGGTGAACGTGGCCGACGAGGCGAAGCACAGGTCCGCGCCCGCCGCCAGCAGCGACGGGCGAACCTCGGCGTCGTCCGCATCGACGACGACGATGGGCATCCACGCCGCCGCCGGGATCGCCCGAAGCTCGCGCAGGGTCTCGGCTTCCGTGGCGGCGAGCTCGGCACCCACGATCAGCGCCAGCGGCAGGTCGCCGTGCAGCCGCTGCCGAAGCGTGCCGACGGCCGGCGTCTCGGCCTCGAACCCCGAGGCGTGCAGCCGGCCCGCCAGGTCCATCGACCGGAGCTCGCGCGGATGCGCCACCATCACCCGCCCGCCCACGCCATAGCCGATCCCGTACAGCTCGCGCCGCGCCAGCACGCGCCGCAGCACGCTGACCACCATGGGATCGTACGCGGTTCCCGCGCCGCGCTGAAGCTCGTGCACCGCCGCGTCCGTGCCCCGGCGCGACGATCCCGTCAGGAGAGCGGCCGCGTCTCGCGCCACGGCCAGGACGCGCGCGGGGAACGGAATGCCGTCCTCGCGCGGGCCACCGTCGCCGCCGTCCCAGCGGCGGTGCTGCATCGCCAGCGCCTCGTGCACTTCCGGCGTCAGCGGGACGGATTCCATGAGCGTGAGCGATACGTCGGTGCCGCGCTGCGCCTGTCCGCCGCCGCGCAGGAACAGCCCGCCCAGGTCTGCCAGCACGGCCGCGAGCGCCAGCCCGTCCAGGCGCGTGCCCTCCATCCCCAGCTCGCGCCCGATGGAGACCGCCAGCAGGCGCCGGACGCTGCTCGCGGCACCGAGGACGTCGCCGTCGCGCTCCAGCACGCGCACCAGCGCCTGCGCCAGCTGCACGGGGTTGGCCCGCCCGGTGAGCGTCGGCGCGGGCGCCCACGGCTCGCGCGGGGCCGCGACGAGCGCCACGGACGGGGCCGGCGGCGCCTTGGGCTCCTGGGGCGCGCGCTGCGTGGCCCGGTCGAACCAGGCGCGGGCCACCGCGGGGTCCGGCGGAAGCGCGGGCGGGAAGTTGGGGGCTGCGTCCTCGGGGCGCGCCTCGGGAGTCGCCAGCGAAGCAGCGGGCCGTGCCGCCGCCGGACGGGCCTGCGGGAACGCGATCGGAGCCGACACCTCGGGCGCGGCAGCGAGGGGCGACGGTTCCGGGTCCAGCGTCACCCCGTGCGGCAGCCTGGCCCGCGTGGGCCAACCGCCTGCGTCCACGGGAGGCGCGTCCGGCGCGTCGGTGCCGACGGCCACGGGCGGATCGAGTTCCGCGTCCTCGTCCGCCGCCGGAACTGCGTAGGCTTCCACAGCGTCCAGCGCTTCCGGATCGCCGGCAACTACGTCATCGAACACGTAACCGGCCGCAGGCTCTCCCGGCTGACCCGCATCCGAAGCACCCAGCATCGCGAACGCATCCATCGGCTCCGCGCCGATCGGCTCGGCGTGATCGGCGAAGGCGACGGCTGCGGCGGGCTCGGGCTCTCCTGGCTGATCCGCATCGGACGTGTCTGCCCTCGCGGACGTACCTGCCGGCTCCACGTCCACGTCCGCATTCGCAGGCGTGGGCGCATCCACCGGCTCCCCGTCGGCCCCGATCGGCTCGGAGCGATCCGCGAAGTCCACGGCGGCGGCGGGATCTACCTCGTCGCCGAAGTCCACCGCCTCCGCGAGATCCACTTCGTCCGCCCGATCGTCCTCACCCGCGCCGGCCGCGTACAGCGCAGGGGCGACGGCGATCGTGGGATCGGCATCGTCGATGGCGCGCAGCCAGTCGGCGATCGGCTCGGGCTCGGCGGGTGCCTCGACTGCCTCCATTGCGTCGGCCGTGGCGGCCACGTCGGCTGCGGCGCTCACCGTGTCATCCGCGTCGGCGATGCCGCCCGCGAAGCCGTCCGCATCCGCCGCCGCGCTGACGGGCTCGTCCGCTTCGGCGAACGCGCCCACGAAGGCGCCCACGTCCACGTCGGCATCGACTGCCTCATCCGCGTCGGCCACTCCGGCCGTGAAGCCTTCCTCGGCGGGGGCATCCAATGCCTCCTCCGCTTCGGCCACCTCTTCCAGGGCCGCGGGCTCCGCCACCGGAATCGCGGGAAGCTCGAACCCGGGGCCGAAGCCGTCCTCGCCGACCGCGGCGGGCGCAAAGGATTCGTCGGACCACGCGGCTTCGTCGATCCCCTCCACGGCCTCGATCGCCTCGGCGGCGTCGACAGCGTTCGATTCGGCGGGGGCGAACGACTCGTCGGACCAGGCGGACTCGTCGACGCCTTCCGCGCTTGCGACCGCCTCGATCACGGCTGCGGCGTCCGGTGCTTCTTCGGCCACGGCCTCGCTCAGGGACTCGGACGTGAGCGGTGCGGCGGCGACGGATTCCTCCACCGCGGCCTCGTCCGACGGCTCGGACGCGAGCGGCGCGGCGGCGACGGATTCCTCCACCGCGGCCTCGTCCGCCTCGTCCTCGTCCTCGTCCATGAAGACGATGTCGAAGCCGGCGAGCGCCTCGTCATCGTCCCACTCTTCGAACTCCGCCTCGGCGAAATCCGCGGAATCGGCCACCGCGCCCTGCAGCGAGGCGTCGGCGTGGAAGGCGATGGGGACGGGAGCGGCGGCATGGGCCTGGGGCGACGGATCGGCAGCGCGCATGAACGGCGACTGCTCCGCACCCGGCGCATCGGCCGTGAACGACGGCGCGACGAAGGCCTCACGCGACTGCCCGGAGGTCGGATCATCCCCACGGCCGAACCGCCCCTGCGCCGCATCCGGCTCGTCGGGCGCGAACGACGGCGCGACGAAAGACTCACGCGACTGCCCGGAGGTCGGATCATCCCCATGGCCGAACCGCCCTTGGGCCGCATCCGGCTCGTCGGCCGCGAACGACGGGTTGACGAAGGCCGCGCGGGACTGCCCGGAGGTCGAATCATCCGCGCCGCTGAACCGCCCCTGCGCCGCATTCGACTCGTCCGCCGTGAACGAGAGCGTGGCGGCGGGAGGCGCGGCCTCCGGCTCGTCACCGGAGAACGACGGACGGACGTGGGAATGCCTGGCATCCACGTCGTCCGGGGTGAACGACAGCGGCGCGCTGGCCTGCTCCACGTCCCCCTCGTCGGGGGTGAACGAGGGGATGGGATCGGCGGACGGCTCGCTGCCGGTGGCACGTTCCGCTTCCCAGGCGCGGGAGGCCGTGCGCAGCACCTCGGCCGGATCGGCGTCCGGGTCGACGGCGGGCCCGGCCGGGACGTCCGCCGCCGCCGGCGGCGCCGCGAAGGGATCGCGGGCGGCGGACTGCGGTTCCTGCCCCGCGTGGCCGAAGTCGAAGCCGGCGTTCTCCACGCGGATCAGGCGGCGGAAGAAGCCCATGGCCTCGTCGCGCCGGCCCGCGGCCTCGCTGATGTCGGCCAGCGCGCGCAGCGCGGGCACGTAGTCGGGGTCCAGCCCCAGCACGTCGCGCCACACGCCCTCGGCCCGCTCGGTATCGCCCCGGTCCGCCAGCACCCGCGCCAGCGCCGCCCGGGCGCGCGGGTCGCCGCCGTGGTCGCGCAGGCCGCGGACGAGCATCTCCTCGGCGCGGTCCAGGTCTCCCGATTCACGGAGCGACTCGGCCTGCTGCACGAAGCGAGGCAGGGGGTCGCGGGCGCCGGCCGCGGGCGAGGGCTGGGCGGGGGAGGGGCTGAACACGTGCGGTGGCGTGGTTCGGGAGTCGGGGCACTGCGGGCGCGGCGCGCCCATGGAGATCGAGGTCTGCCCAAAATGCACGCACTACGCGCGAAACGCCAGTGTCCTCGCGCCGAAGCGATCCAGGCATCGCCGTCGCGCGTTGCAGTCCGCGGAGAAACAGGATTTCCTGATACGACCCGAAGTGGCACCCTGCTTGCACCGGCCAAGCCTGTGGTTCCCGCGCGAAAGCCATCTTTTTCCATCCCGGAAGCCCTCGCGCGGGGGTCCCCGAGCCCCCAAAGCCGGAACATGACTGCTCCTGACCGCATCCGCCGCCTGGCCGTGATGCTCGCTTCATCCTGCGCGATGGCCGCTTCCCTGGCCGCCTGCGGCGTGTTCGCCGTGCCGCCCGAGGGAGCGCCGCCGACGGCCACCACCGGGCGCACCGTGATGCCCGAGGAGGGCCCGCCGCCCGAGGTGACCGAGGCCCTGCTGAACCAGGGCCCCGACCCGCTGCGCCTGGGCGACATCGTGCGCCTGCGCATCTGGCGCGAGGCCGAGATGTCGGGCGACTATCCCGTCAACGAGGACGGCGACGTGGTACTGCCCCGCGTGGGCGCCATCCACGTGGCCGGCGAGCAGCCCGCCGAGGTGAAGACGCGCATCACCCAGGCGTTCTCGCGCTACCTGCAGAACCCGTCCATCGAAGTGACCCTGCTGCGCCGCGTGCAGGTGCTGGGCGCCGTGCGCAACCCGGGGCTGTATCCGGTGGACCCCACGATGACCGTGTCCGACGCGCTGGCGCTGGCGGGAGGCACCACGGCGGACGGCAGCCCCAACCGCGTGGTGCTCATCCGCGACGGGGTGCGGCTGCCGGTGAAGCTGGAGGCCAACACCCCCATCGCGGGCGCGTCCATCCGCTCGGGCGACCAGATTTACGTGGACCAGCGCAGCTGGCTCAGCCGCAACACGGGCGTAGTCACCGCCGCCATCACCGGCGTGGTGAGCCTGATCATCGCCTTCGCCAAGTAGGCACAGATGGAACCCTTGATGCTGCCGGGGCAGGTGGCGCCGCCGCCGTACGTTCCCCCCGCGCCCGAGCCGGTGAAGGTGCGCGAGCTCTGGCGGATGGTGAAGCGCCACCGCCTTTTGATCGCCGCCTGCACGGCCGTGGGGCTGGCGATCGGGCTGCTGCTCGTTTCCCGGAGCCGCCCGGAGTACGAGGCGACCGCCAAGATCGAGGTGGACGACAACCGCGCGCGGGTGGCGCAGGTGCTGGGGACGGAGGTGACGAACGAAAAGGGGCGGATGGCCACGGAGATGGAACTGCTCCGCAGCCGCCAGCTGGCCCGCGCCGTCGCCGACTCGCTGGAGCTTCGCGTTTCGGTGGTGAAGCCCGAGGGGGTGCCGCGCAGCGAGGTGCTTTCGGGCATTCGGCTGAACCCGGAGGCCGACACGTCCACGATTACCTTCGTCAAGCAGGCGTACGGCGAGTTCGAGGCCCGCAACGCCGAAGGCAGGGTGATCGGCCGCACCAGCGCCGGCTCGCCCATGCAGGTGCCGGGCGGGCAGCTGGTGCTGGCGCCCGAGGCCGTGGACCACCCCGAGTTCACCGTCGCCATCGGCACGCGCGAGGGCGCGGCCGAGGCGGTGTCCAACCGGCTGGACATTTCGCGGCCGGATGAAGATGCAAACGTGGTGTACGTCACCTACCGCTCTTCGGACCCGGCGCTGGCCCGCGACGTTCCCAACACGCTGGCGGCGCGCTTCATGGAAATGCGGCGCGACGTGCACGGCACCGAGGCGCGCAGCACCGTGCTGTTCCTGCGGGCCCAGGTAGATACGCTGCACGGCCAGCTCACCGCGGCGGAGCAGCGCCTGCGCGTGTTCCGCGAGCGCGAGGGCGTGGTGGCCCTGCCGGTGGAGGCCAGCACGCAGGTGACGCAGCAGGCGCAGCTCCAGGCCGAGCGCAACCGGCTCGAGGCCGAGCGGGCGGCGCTGGCCAACACCATCGCGCAGGCCCGCCGCGGGTCGGGGCCCACCGCCGTGTCGCCGTACCGCAACCTGATGTCGTTCCCCACCCTGCTGCGCAACGAGACCGCTACGCAGCTGATTTCGCAGATCGCGACGATCGAGAACCAGCGCGCGGAGCTGCTCCAGCGCTACACCCCCGACAATCCCGAGGTGCAGTCGCTCACGCGGCGCATCGAGCAGATGGAGGGGCAGCTGGGCGGCATCGTGAACACCTACGTGCAGGGGCTGGGCAACCAGGTGGCCGCCATCGACGCCAACCTGGGATCGTTCGGTGCGCGGATGGGCCGCATTCCCGCCCAGGAAGTGGAGCTTGCCCGGCTGACCCGGGAGACGGAGGTGCTGGCCGGATTGCACGGGCAGTTGCAGGCCCGGCTCAAGGAAGCCCAGGTGGCCGAAGCCGTGGACGCGCCGGGCGTGCGGGTGATGGACCCGGCGTTCCCCGAGCGTTCGGACGGCGGAACGCCCCTGGTCGCCGGGGTGCTGGCCATGGTCGGCCTGCTGCTGGGCGTGGGCATCGCCTTCGCCCGCGAGTACGCCGACGTGTCGGTGCACACCCGCGACGACCTGCAGGCGGCCACCGGGTTCCCCGTCCTGGGATGGGTGCCGCGGATGGGGGCCACCCTGTCCCCCGGCAAGAAGGCGCTGCGCGGGATGCGCCGGATGCTGCGTCCGGGGCGCGCATCGGACTCGCACGCGGGCCGGGCCCTGGTGCCCACCGCCGGCGTCGCGTCGCTGATGCCCTCGCTTCCCGCGGGCGCGCCCACCGCCACGGCCGATTCGTACGAGTGGCTGTACCGCAACCTGCTCTTCCTGAAGCCGGGCGAGGACGTGCGGGCGGTGCTGGTCACCAGCCCGCTGCCGGGAGACGGCAAGACCACCACGGCGGCGGGGCTGGCCTCCACGCTGGCGCAGCGCGGGCTGCGGGTGCTGCTGATCGACGCCGACCTGCGCCGGGGAGCACCCGCGCCCCAGGGCGGCGGGGGCACCCCGGGGCTTTCGGACCTGCTGGCGGGCACCGTGCCCCTGGCCGACGTGGTGCAGCTGGTGAACGTGGGCGAGGGGCGGCAGCTTCACTACATTCCCGCCGGGCACCTGCCGCCGGACCCGGTGCAGCTGCTGGGGTCGCCGCGCATCCAGGTGCTGATGGAGTGGCTGCGCGAAAAGTACTTCATCGTGGTGCTGGACTCGCCCCCGCTGAACCTGTTCGCCGACGCGGCCGTGCTGGGCGCCTGCGCCGACGCCACGCTGCTGGTGTCCCGGGCGGGGGTCACGCCCTTCGAGGCGGTGGTGCACGCCGCCGAGCAGTGCCGCCGGGCGCGCATGCCCACCGTGGGCACGGTGCTGAACGACATCGTCCCCGACCGCGACCGCGACTACGACCCCGCGTACAGGTGGTACGAAGAGGGCCGCGCCTACTACGCCCGGGTGGGCTGACCGCCGAACGAGACGGGGTCCGAGGCAGAGCGGAGGAGCAGGGGACGGGCCGTCCGCTGCTCCTCCGCTTGCTTCGGGGTACCCCTGGCCTCGACCGGGATTCTGCGCGGATGCTGGCGTTTCGCGTGGCTCCCGCGCATCCGGTGAACGACGGCCCCGGACGGCCGGCACGGGCGGAAGGACCGTTGCGGGCCTGCACGCCTTCGCGAAAGTCTTCCCCTCCGCGCCGCCGCGCACCAGGAGGTTTGCGAAACATTCAAATCCGCGCCGGCGTGCCGGACGATGGGCTAACTCGTTCCCAGATCAGGACGAGAAGGCACAAACAGGTGCCCCGGTGGTATAGAATTCGCTTTGATGACGGCCTGGGGCCTCCGGGCCGTGCAGCACCCGACAAGAGCACTCCCGCCGCGAGGCGGGGCCGCAGAGCCAGGGGTCTTGGTTGGCGCAGGGGATCGCCAAGACAGCCCAGCCGCCGAAGGTGGTAGGACAAAGCCATGCAGCGCAGCATCATCGCCCTCGAGGGCACCACCCGCCGGGGATCACCCGAGATCGGCCTCCCGCCCGAAGTTCCGCGCGAAGCGCCGGCTGTTCCCGTCATCCACGAGCCCGCGTCAGTGCCCGTGCCGCCCACCCTCACGGTGTCGGCGGCGCCCACGATGCTCCCCTCGCGGGTTCCCGCGCTTCCCACCGAAGTGCAGCGCACGGTGGACACCTTCGTGTGCGTGGGGCTGCTGCTGGCGGTGTGGATCGGCACGGCGCTGGGCACCATGCCCGGCGGGCTGAACGAGGTGCTCAAGCTCCAGATCACCATCCGGCACGCGCTGCTGACCGGGCTGTTCGCCCTGCTGTGGCCGCGGCTGTTCTCCATGGCCGGCGTGTACGACGCGCACGTGGCGCCCAACCGCCGCCACGCCATCCTGCGCATCGTGGCCGCCACGGGGCTGGGCAGCTTCATCGCCATGACCTTCGTGATGCCCACCCTGGCGGGGCCGTACCGCATTCCCGCCGCGGCCGCGTTCTGGTTCGCCTCGGCCGCCATCGCCGTGGCCGTTCGCGTGCCGGTGTGGGCGCTGGCCAACTCGGCGGCGCGCACCCACGTGCCCCGGCGGGTGCTGATCATCGGCAGCGGGCCGCGCGCCCGGCGCCTGCGCGACGAGATCCTGTCGCGCCCCGCCGGCGGCGTCGAGCTGCTGGGATGGGTGGATTCCGACGACCACGCGCTGGACGCCCGGATGGACCTCCCCAAGGTGTGCAGCCTGGACGGGCTGGAAGACTGGCTGATGCACCACGTGGTCGACGAGGCGCTGATCGCCCTTCCGGTGAAGTCGTGCTACGCCGAGATCCAGCGCTCCATCGAGGTGTGCGCGCGGGTGGGGGTAGAGAGCAAGTACCTGGCGGACGCCTTCCAGGTGTCGGTGGCCCGGCCGCGGCTGGAGCACGACCGCGCGCTCCCCTTCCTGACCATGAAGACCTTCTGCGACGACCACCGCGTGCTCATCAAGCGGGCGGTGGACATCGTGGGGGCGGCCGCGGGGCTGCTGGTGCTGTCGCCCTTCCTGATCGGCATCGCGGTGGCCATCAAGCTCACCAGCCGCGGGCCGGTGCTGTTCGCGCAGGAGCGCTACGGGCAGAACAAGCGCCGCTTCAAGATGTACAAGTTCCGCACGATGGTGCCCAACGCCGAGGCGCTGATCGCGCACCTGGAAGACAAGAACGAGGCGATCGGCCCGATCTTCAAGATCAAGGACGACCCGCGCGTGACGTCGGTGGGCCGCTGGCTGCGCAAGACCTCGCTCGACGAGCTTCCGCAGCTGTGGAACGTGCTGATGGGCGAGATGTCGCTGGTGGGGCCCCGCCCCATGGCCGTGCGCGACGTGCAGCTGTTCGACCAGGCGTGGTTCATGCGCCGGTTCAGCGCGCCCCCGGGGATGACCGGGCTCTGGCAGGTGAGCGGGCGCAGCAACCTGGGCTTCGACGACTGGGTGACGCTGGACCTCAAGTACATCGACGAGTGGTCGATGACCATGGACATGAAGATCCTGGCCCTGACGCTGCCCACCGTGCTTCGCGGCACCGGCGCCGCGTGACCGGGCCGCCCGTTCGCGGAAACAAGTGACCGAACCGCCCCTTCCGGGGCGCACACTGGGCGCCCGAACTCTTTCGGCCGCCCAGTGGCGTCTTGGCACCTCCCTCGTGCAGGGCCTGCTGCAGTTCGCCACCGGCGTTCTGCTGGCCCGCCTGCTCCCTCCCCGCGACTTCGGCCTGGTGGCCCTGGCGCTGGTGGTCACCGGCCTGGCCACGCTGGTGGCCGACCTGGGGCTGGGGCCGGCCATCGTGCAGCGGCGCGACCTTACCCCGCGCCACCTTCGCACCGCCTTTTCCGCGTCCATCCTGCTGGGGCTGGGCATCACCGCCCTGGTGGCCCTGCTGGCGCCGGTGGCGGGCGTGCTGCTGGCCAGCCCGCAGCTTCCCGGCGTGCTCGCCGTGCAGTCGCTGCTCTTCGTGATGGGGGCGTTCGGCGTGGTGCCCCGGGCCATCCTTCAGCGCGAGATGAGGGCCGGGGCCCTCTTCACCGTCAGCGTGACCAGCTACGTAGTGGGCTACGCCATCGCCGTCACCGCCCTGGCGCTGGCGGGCTTCGGCGTGTGGAGCCTGGTGTGGGGATCGCTGATCCAGACGGGGCTGGAAAGCGTGCTGGCCCTGGCCATCGCCCGCCCGCCGCTGAAGCCGCTGCTGGGACGGCCCGAGCTGCGCGACCTGCTGGGGTACGGGGCCAAGGCCAGCCTGAATGCCATCGTCAACTACTTCGCCCGCAACGGCGACAACGCCATCGTGGGGCGGGTGCTGGGCGCCGCGGCGCTGGGCCTGTACGGCCGCGCCTACAACCTGATGCTGCTGCCGCTGAGCCACCTGGGCGGCGCCACCATCGCGGTGCTCTTTCCCGCCCTGGCCGAGGTGCAGAACGACAAGCCGCGGCTGAAGCGGGGCTACCTGCTGGCCGTGCAGTTCACGGCGCTGGTGGCCGCGCCGGTGATGACCGGCATGGCCATCGCGGCGCCGCACATGGTGGTGACGCTGTACGGGGCGCGGTGGAGCGGAATGGTCCCCGCGCTGCAGGTGCTGTGCGCCGCCGGCCTCTTCCGGGCCGTCTACCACCTGGCGGGGGCCGTCACCGCCGCCTCCAACCGGCTGGGCGAAGAAACGCGGCGGCAGTTCGTGTACGCCGCGCTGGTCATCGTGGGCGGCATCGCCGGCACCCGCTGGGGGGTCACCGGGGTGGCGGTGGGGGTCAGCCTGGCCATCGTCTACATGTACGTGGCCATGTCGTCGCTGGCGCTGCGCATATCCGAAGGCACCTGGGGCGAGTTCCTGGCCGTGCAGGCGCCGGGGGTGGCGCTGGCGGGCATGGTGGGCGCGGCGGCGCTGGCGGCACGCCTGGCGATGGAGCGGCTGGGCGCCGGCGACGGCGCCATCTTCCTCGCCATCCTCGCGGCCAGCGCCCTGGCCATGCCCGCGGGGGTGTACCTGCTGCCGCCGCGCGTTCGCCCGGTGGCGCTGTTCGACCGCCTGGCGCCCAACGTGGCCCGGCTTCCCCGGCCGCTGCAGTTCGCCATGGTGCGCGTGCTGCGCCTGTCCCCCGACGCGGGGCGCCTGCCGTGACTCCGGGGGTGCTCGCGCGCCGCGTGGCCTCCAACGCCATGCGGCTGCTCCCCGTCACCGCCTACGGCCGCGTGATCCGCCGCGAGGCCATCGGCCTGTGCTACCACGTGGTGAGCGACGGGCCGGTTCCCCACGTTTCCCCGCTCTACCCCTTCAAGACGGCCGCCCAGTTCCGGGCGGACCTGCTCTGGCTGAAGGCCCGCTTCCGCTTCGTCTCCTTTCCCGAGCTGATGGAGGCGCGCGACGCTGGCCGGGCGCTGGGGCCCAACCGCGTCTTCCTGAGCTTCGACGACGGCTACGCGGAGTGCTTCTCCGTCGTCCGGCCCCTGCTCCTGGAGCTGGGCATCCCCTGCACCTTCTTCCTCACCACCGACGTCATCGGCAACGGGCAGGCGCTCGCCTTCAACCAGGTGGCGCTGTGCGTACAGGGGATGGAGGCCATGGACGGCGCGCGGGTTCGGGCGATCCTGGAGGAGATGGGGGCGGCGGCGGGGCGTCCCCTGGCGGACCCGGAGGCGGTATCGGCATGGATCCGCCCGGCGCTGCGCAACCCCGACTCGCCCGCGTACGCCACCCTCGCCCGGCTGGTGGAGGTGGCCGGGGTGGACGTGGGCGCGTTCCTTCGGACGCAGCCGTACCTGGCGGCGGAGCAGGTGAAGCAGATGGCGGCGGAAGGCTTTTCGTTCGGCGGGCACTCGCGGCTTCACTGGCACCTGGGGTCCATCGCCGGGCCGGAGCGGGTGGAGCACGAGATCGTGGAGTCGTGCCGGGTGGCCGCCGCGCTGTCCGGCGCGTCGCGCGTTCCCTTCGCCTTTCCGTACGACGGGTTCGGGCTGGACCGCGGGCTGCTGGCGGAGGTGCTGCGGCGGAACCCGTTCATCGGCCCCGTGTTCGGCACCGGCGGCGTGGCGCAGGAGGAGCAGGTGCTGCACCGGATGATCGTGGACCATCCGCCCAAGCGGCCGGGGGTGCCGTCCACCCTCCCCGGGGTGTTCCGCGACGCGTACCTGTCCGAGGCCCTGCGGCTGCTGGGCGGCGCACGGGCCGCGCCCCCGGGCTGACGCGGAGCGCTGGCACGGGCGGTGCACCGCAAAGCGGTAGCAATCTCGCGCCGGGGGACCCTCCATCGAGTTCCGCTTGCGCGGGCGCCGCGTTCCATCGCGCCCGCCTGCGTACGCCCCCGGCTGCACGGACAGGAGCACCATGAGCACCACCGCCCCGCCCGACCTGGTATCCGTCGTGGTTCCCTGCCACAACGCCGAGGCGTTCGTGGCCGCGACGCTGGAATCCGTGCTGGCGCAGTCGTACCCGGAGGTGGAAGCCGTCGTGGTGGACGATGCCTCGACGGACGGCAGCTGGGCCGTCATCGCGGGCTTCGTGGCCCGCCACCCCGACCGGGTTCGCGCGCTGCGGGTGGACCGCAACCGCGGCGGCGGCCACGCGCGCAACCGCGGCGCCGAGCTGGCGCGTGGGGCCTACCTGATGTTCCTGGACGCGGACGACGTGATCACCCCCGGCGCGCTGGCCGCCCTGGTGGGGGTGGCGCGCGGCCGGCCGGGGGCCATCGCGGTCGGCGACTCCGCCAAGCTGGAGCTGGGCGCCGGGGGGGAGTGGGTGCGCACCGCCCGCGACCCGGGGCCGCCCAGCGAGGACCGGGACGAGGCGCTGCGCGGCTGGCTGGAGTCGTCGTGGGTGCCCACCTGCGCCGTGCTGTGGCGGCGCGACGCCTACGAGCCCACGGGCGGCTGGGACGAGGAGCTGGCCCGCAACCAGGACGGCGACATCACCATGCGCGCGCTGGTGCTGGGCGCCTCCATCGCGCGTACGGTCGAGCTGGTGGGGCTGTACCGGATGCACGGCGACACCCGCGTGTCCGTCAGCCGCAACTTCGTGCAGGCCAACAAGCTGCAGTCGCAGATCCGCGTGCTCGACCGGCTGGTGTCCATGCTCGAGGCGCAGGGCCGGCTGCCGCTGTTCGCCCGCTCGCTTTCGCGGTCGTACCACGCCGTGGCGATGCAGGGCTTCCAGAACGGGCACTGGGAGCTGGGCCGCGAATGGCTGGGCAAGGGCCGCGCGCTCGCCCGGTCGCCCGCGGTGTCGGCCACCCCCGCCGGACGCACCCTGGAGCGGGTGCTGGGAATGGAGCGCAAGGAGCGGCTGGTGCAGCGCCTGGCCACGCTGGGAGTCATGAGCCGCGGCCGGCGCACCCTGGCCGGGCTCCACGCCCGCGCTACGGGGGAGACCACGCCGTGAAGGTGGCCGTCTGCGCGGTGACGTACCTGCGGCCCCGCGGCCTGGCCCGGCTGCTGGAGGGGTTGTCGGCGCTCCGCTTCGCCGGGGGGCGCGGGCCGGAGCTGGAGATCGTCGTGGTGGACAACGACCCCGCGCGCTCCGCGGAAGCCGTCTGCGACGAGTGGTCGGACCGGCTTCCCTGGCCGCTGCGCTACCGCCACGAGGAGCGCCGCGGCGTTTCGCACGCGCGCAACGCCGCCGTGGCCGCCGCCCGCGAGGCCGGGGCCGGGATGATGGCCTTCATCGACGACGACGAGGTGCCCCAGCCCGGCTGGCTCGACGAGCTGCTGCGGGTGCAGGCCCTGCACGACGCCGACGTCGTGGCGGGCCCCGTGCTCCCGGTGTTCGAGGGCGAGGTGCCCGAGTGGGTGAAGCGCGGCGGCTTCTTCGAGGCCCCGCGGCTCCCCACGGGCGCCCACAAGCGCGACCCCGGCGCCGGCAACGTGCTGATCCGCATGGCCGTGCTCCGGGACATGCCCGAGCCCTTCGACCCCCGCTTCACCCTCACCGGTGGCGAGGACACGCACCTGTTCCTGCGGCTGGCCAGCGCCGGCGCCCTGATGGTGTGGGCCGACGAGGCGGTGGCGCACGAATGGACGCCGGCCACGCGCACCCGCGCCCGGTGGATCCTGCAGCGCGTCTACCGCACCGCGAACACCTGGAGCGCCTGCGAGCGGGAGATCCATCCCTCGCCCCGCGCCGCGGCCGTGCGGGTGGCCAAGGGGCTGGCCCGCATCGGCATCGGGGTGGCGACGCTGCCGGCCGGGCTGGTGAAGGGGCGCAGCGGCGTGGTGCGCTCGCTGTGGTACATCGCCTTCGGCGCGGGGAACCTCACCGGGCTGACGCGGCTGCGATTCCAGGAATACCGGACGATCCATGGCGACTGAACTGCTGGCGCACCCGGGCGCCGCCACCCTTCCCCGCCCCGCGGCCGCACGGCCGCGCGCGCCCCGCCACGCCGTGCTCGAGGACGCGCTTTCCGCCGCGTACCGGGGCCTGGAGGTGGCGTTCGCCATCGTCGCCATCTGCCTGATGTCGCACGCCGTGGTCCTGCTGCTGATGCAGGGCGGCAGCGTGGGCAACGCCGAGGCGTACGAGGGCAACCTGGTGATGCGCACCATGTTCGGCGTCGTCCACGCCATCAGCGTGGGGATGGTGGCGGTGCGCTGGCGGGCCTCGCTGCAGGCCATCGGCCGCCGGGCCACGCTCCTGCTGCTGATGGCGCTGGCCCTGGCATCCACCGAGTGGTCCGCCGCGCCCGACCTTACGCTGCGCCGCGCGATCGCCTTCGTGGGCACCACGGCGCTGGGTGTGTTCCTGGCCGCCCGCTTCACCCCGCGCGAGCTGCTGCGCGTGGTCGCCGCGGCGTTCGGGGTGATGGCCGTGCTCTCCGTCGTCTTCGCCCTGGGCCTCTCGCAGTACGGCGTGGACCACGGCATTCACCCGGGCGCGTGGCAGGGCGTGTTCACCCACAAGAACGTGCTGGGCAAGGCCATGGTGATCGGCTCCGTCACCTTCCTGCTCCTGCGGGGGGACCTGCCCCGCGAGCGGCGATGGATCGGCACGGCGGGACTGGCCCTGTGCGTGTTCCTGGTGCTGATGTCCACCTCCAAGACGGCGCTGAGCATCATGCTGGTGCTGTTCGCCTCGGCCGCGCTCTTCCGGATGCTGCGCCTGCGGATGGACCTGGCCGTGATCGTCTTCGTGGGCGCCGTGGTGGTGGGGGGCAGCGTGGTGGCGCTGGTGGCCAGCAACTGGGAGTCGCTGCTGCTGGCGATGGGCAAGGACCCGTCGCTCACCGGCCGCATTCCCATGTGGGAGGTGCTGGGGCGCACCATCCAGGAGCGGCCCTGGCTCGGCTACGGCTACAACGCCTTCTGGCTGGGCGAGGAGGGCCCGTCCGCGGCGCCGCTCAAGGAGATCGGCTGGCTGACGCCCAGCGCCCACAACGGGTACCTGGAGGTGGCGCTGCAGCTGGGGCTGGTGGGGCTGGCCGTGTTCCTGGCCGGCTACCTGGCCGCGTTCCGCCAGGCCGTGGCCGGGGTGCGGCGCACCCTGACGGCCGACGCGCTCTGGCCGCTGCTGATCCTCACCTTCACGCTGCTGTACAACTTCAGCGAGTCGGTGCTGCTGGAAAAGAACAACGCCAGCTGGGCGCTGTACGTGGCCGCCGTCTGCTCGCCGCTCCTGGCCCGTCCCCCCGCGCCGCGGCGCCGGGGGTGGATCCCGGTGCCGGACGCGGCCCCCACCGCGGCGGGCCGATGAACGACACCGCGCCGGGGGCGGACGGCAGCAGGCGCCCGCTCTTTTCGGTGCTCGTCGCCGCGTACAACCAGGCGGAGTGGGTGGAAGACACGCTCGACACCGTCGCGGCGCAGACCGTCGCCGACTGGGAGCTGGTGGTGGTGGACGACGGGTCCACCGACGATACGGGCGAGCGCGTGCAGGGGTGGATGGACGGCCTTCGCGCCACGCGGCCGGGCGTGCGGACGGTGCTGGCGCCCATGCCGAACGGCGGGCAGTCGGCCGCCATGGAGCACGGCTTCGGCCTGTGCACCGGGCGGTGGATCGCGCTGCTGGACTCCGACGACCGCTGGCTCCCCGAAAAGCTGGAGCGCATCGCCGCCGCCATCGCCGCCGATCCCGCGGCGGGGATGGTCGTGCATCCCATGTACGTGATCGACGACCGCAACCGGCGCACGGGCGACGTCCGCCCCCAGCGCGCCGCCCTCTCCGAGGGCGACCTCCGCGAGCAGATCCGCCAGACGACGCGTCACGTGGCGCCCGCCACCTCGGCGGTGGCCATCCGCGCGGACGTCTTCGCCCAGCTGGTGCCCATGCCCACGAAGGGGTTCCGCACCGCGGCCGACGCGTACCTGACGATGGGCGCCTCGCTGCTGGCCCCGGTGCGCGCCGTGCACGAGCCCCTCGCCGAGTACCGCATGCACCCCGACGGCAACCACATCCGCACCATGCTCTCGGCGGAGGGCGTGAAGCGCTGGGTGGAGCTGCAGACGGTGATCGCCGAGCACTTCGGGCTGGGCGCCGCGGCGGACCGCAACTCGTTCTTTTTGCGGCACGTGTTCGCGCTGCAGAAGTTCCAGGGCGGGCCGGGGCAGCAGGTGGGCACCTACGCGCGCCTGGCCCGGGCCACCTGGTCCGACGGGGCGTTCGGCGCGCGGGAAAAGCTGATCTTTTCCGCCTTCTGGACGGCGTGCCTGCTGGCCCCGCGCCCCGTGTTCCGCCGGCTGTGGCGCACCTTCCAGATGAAGCAGACTGGGTTCGACAAGATCGGCCTGCGCTCCACCACCGACAGCTCCATCTGACCGTGCGAGAGGCTGCCCGGGCCGGAAAGCGGAAGGGTGCGCCTCCCGCGTTCCCCGCGCCCCGCGTGACCATCGCGGGCGTGCCGGTAGACGTGCTGACCCGCGAGGACGCAGCCGCCTGGGTGGTGCAGCGTGCCCTGGCCGGCGAGCCGCCGGGCTACGTCGTCACCCCCAACGCGCACCACGTGGCACTTCTGCGCGACTCGGAGCGCTTTCGCGGCGCCTACGCCGGCGCGGCGCTTTCCGTGCCCGACGGCGTGTCGCTGGTGTGGGCGTCGCGGCTGCTGGGCGTGCCGCTGCCGGAGCGGGTGGCCGGGGTGGACCTGTTCGAGGACGTGTGCGCGGCCGCGGCGGGAACCGGCATCCGCATCTTTCTCCTGGGCGGCCGCCGGGGGGCGGCGGATGGCGCCGCGCGGGTGATGCACGGGCTGTATCCGGGGCTGGAAATCGCCGGGACGTGCTGCCCGCCCCACGGCTTCGAGCGCGACCCGGCGGAACGCGAGCGCGTCGCCCGGGCGATCCGCGCGGCGGCGCCCCACGTGCTGTTCGTGGCCCTGGGCGCGCCCAAGCAGGAGGTGTGGCTGCAGGAGAACCTGGCCGCTCTCGGCGTTCCCGTGGGACTGGGCGTGGGCGCGGCGTTCGACCTGGTCTCCGGGCAGGTGCCGCGGGCCCCGCGGTGGATGCGCGGCGCGGGGCTGGAATGGCTCTTCCGGCTGGCGGTGGAGCCGCGCCGCCTGTGGAAGCGCTACGCCGTCACCAACACGCGGTTCGTGGCGCTGGTGCTCCGCCAGCGGATACGCGGGCGCGGGGAATGAACTTCTTTTCGTCCGACGCGTTCCTGCACGCCCTGGCCGCCGCACGGTTCAAGGGTCGGACGTGCGAGCCGGTGCTGGTTGCCGCCGGCGGGCAGGTGTTCCGGGTGCTGGCGGTCGACGGCACACCCGTCACGGGCGCCCCCTTCGTGGACTTCCTGGAGCCGGTCGCCGGCGACCCTCCCGCGGGCGTCCGCCCCGTGCCGTGGATTCCCGTGGCGCTGCGGGGCACCGTCACGCTGGCCGAGTGGAAGGCCGCCGGCGCGCCCCCGGATTGCGAGCCCTGCCCCTACCTGGAGTGGCGGGGAACGGCGTCGTGGGACGAGGCCGCCGCGCGCCTCCCCCAGCAGACGGACACGCGCCGCAAGGGGAGAAAGCTGGAGGCCGAGATCGGCCCGATCCGCTACGTGGCGGACGACTCCGATCCCTCCGCGTTTCACCTCTGCCTGCAGTGGAAGTCGCGGCAGTACCGCGCCACCGGCGTGGGAGACGGGTTCGCCGACCGGCGGAACGTGGAACTGTTCGAGCGGCTGCGCGACACGGGCCTGCTGACGGTTTCGTCGCTGTACGCGGGCGGGCGGCTGGCCGCCGTGCACTTCGGCGTGCTGCACGAGGGGCGCTTCGCGTCGTGGATCCCCGCGTACGACACGGAGCTGCAGAAGTACTCCCCCGGCAGGCTCCTTCAGCACGCCATGATGGAGGACAGCTTCCGCCGGGGCGACACCGAGTTCGACTTCCTGATCGGCGACGAGGAGTACAAGTACCTGTACGCCACGCACGTGAGGATCGCCGGGCCCGTGGGCACGCCCCCGCTGAAGGTGCGGGCCCGCAAGGCGGCGAAAGGCGTGGCGCGGGCGGCGCTGCAAAGCACGGGGCTGCTGGACCGCGCGAAGCAGCTGAAGCGCTGGCTCCGCGACCGGCGGCAGTCCGGCTAGGCAGGGGGGCGATCACGCACGAAACGCGGAGGCGCGGAGAGACATTTCTCTCCGTGCCTCCGCGTGTCTCCGTGATGACCTTCGCCGGTGGATGACTACGCCGTCGCCCGGCGCAGCGCGTCGCGGACGGGCAGCACTTCGATCCCAGCCTCGGTCACCGTCCGCAGCGCATGCTCCAGGATGGCCGGCGTGGAGCCGTACGGCGCGGGCGTTTCGGAAACGTCGTGGGTGAAGAAGACGATCCACCCGTTGCGGGCCTTCGCCTCCGCCACCTGCTGCTCGATCCGCTCCGCCGTCCAGTGGCGCACCTCCAGCGACACCGCCCAGAGCTGTCCCAGGTCCAGGAGCCCCGCGTTGATCCCCGGACGGATGCCGCGGCAGCAGGGGTACAGCCGCGAAAAGAGCAGCTTGGTCCGCGGCGAAACGTCGCCGAAGGGAAAGGCGAAGCTCGACAGCTCCACCTCGCCCAGGATGCCGCGGACGAAATCGGCGTTCCGCCGGGCGTCGGCCAGCAGCTCGCTCGAGCGCACCTCGGGAACGTGTTGGTGAAAGTACGTGTGCGAGCCCACCTCGTGCCCCGCGGCGTGGAGGGCCCGCAGGTCGTCGGCATCGTAGTAGTCGATCCCTTCTTCGCGGATGCCGCAGAACCGGCCCGCCGTGAAGTAGGTGGCCCGCCCCCCGAAGCGCTCCACGATGGGTCCCCCGGCCGTCCACGCCGACCTGGGAAAGTCGTCGAACGTGATGCTGGCCACCGGCCCCGTGAGCCGCGACCGGGCCCACTTCACCGGCATCCGGCGCGACGCCCAGTTGACGAGGCGGTCGCGAAAGGTGAAAGGCTTTCCCATGCTACGCCGCGGCGGTGCCGTCCCCCGCCGGAGCGGCGGGGACGACGGCGGGTCCCGCCGGGTTCTGCCAGCCCGGCGCCGGGCGGCGGCCGGCGAAACGGTCCTTGAACGCCTGCAGCGGCGTCTCGAAGTAGCGGTAGCTCACCGAGGCCGCCACGATGCTGATGGACACCGCCACCAGGTACATCCCCCACCCGGAAAGGGGCAGGCGCCGCGTAACGTTGATGGCCAGCATGTGCATCAGGTACAGCCCGTAGGAGATGGAGCCCAGGTAGGCCAGCACCCGGTTGCTGAGCGCCCCCTTGAGCGCCGCATCCGGCCGGATGCACCCCGCGCCGACCACGGCGGCGATCAGCAGCGTCATCCACGGGTTGGGCACCTTCAGCGCGTACGCCGCCGACATGGCCACGAACGCCGCCGGCAGGCTCCACCGCCGCCCCAGCACCGCGTACACGGCGTTGAACCCCTGCGCCCAGTGCAGGGCGTACGCCAGGGCGCACCCCACCAGGATGGGCGCCGACGGGCTGGTGACGACGCGCGCCCACGTACCGCCCATCCGCAGCACCCCCGCGCCGATCAGCTTTTCCAGCAGCAGGTCCACCGCGAACACCACCGCCAGGAACGCCGCGGGCACCCACTTCCGGCGCGCCTTCTTGACGATCCAAGGCCACACCAGGTAGAACTGCTCCTGCGCGGCCAGCGACCAGGCGAAGTAGAAGATCACCCGGCTGGCGTCCAGCGATACGAACCAGTTGGCGGTGAACGTCAGGTACGCGGGAAGGTTGCGCCAGAACGCGGCGCCGGCCTCGGTGCCGGACTCCATCGTCCACACCAGCACCACGTACATGGCCAGCACGGCGTAGTACAGCGGGTACAGGCGGATGGCCCGGCGGATGAAGAAGCGGCGCGGCGAGATGTCGCCGTACTTTTCGCGCTCGCGCAGCAGCAGCGTGGTGATGAGGAAGCCGCTGATGGCGAAGAAAAGGGCGAAGTGGATGGGGTAGCCGAAGACGCGGCTCTTCAGCCCCAGCGCGTGGTGGCCGATGACGAAGAGGATGGCCAGCGCGCGAAGGCCGTCCAGCGTGTCGAAGTAGCGGATGGCGCGGAACGCCTGGTGCGGCGTCGCCGGCGGGGCCGCCGTCGCGGTCGCGGCCACGGCTCAGGCGCCGGCCGCCACGGGCTCGCGCGCCGCCGCGGCGCGGTAGTGCCGCATGTACAGGTCGGCCGAGCGCTCCAGCGACAGCTCGCGGGTGACGTAGTCCCGGGGCGTGTAGCGGTCCAGGCCGGCCACGAAGCGGTCCAGCGCGGGCTCGAAGTCGCCCACGTCGCGGAATTTTTCCCCGCACTCCGGGGCAAAGTACGGCACCGACGACGCCGGGACGGGGTGCTCCTCCCACCGGGGGCGGTTGGGGTCCAGCCAGAAGCCGTTGTCCCAGGCCAGGATCGGGACGTTGGAGGCCATCGCCTCCTGGTAGGCCAGCCCCTGCGTCTCGTGCTCGCACAGGAAGAGCATTCCGCGCGAACGCCCCAGCGCGGCCTGGTAGGCCGCGTGGTCGTGAAAGCGGTAGCGCAGCACCTCCACCCGCAGCCCGCGCCGCTCCATCGCGGCGAGCACCGGGTCCAGCAGCTCCGGAACCAGGCGGTCCCGGTCCCAGCGGATCTTGTCGTAGACCAGGATGTCGGTGGTCTTTTCCTGCCCGCGCGTGTCCCGCCACTCCGACGTGTCCAGCCCCGAGAACCACAGCACCACCTTGCCGCCGTAGTACGGACGGAACATCTCGTCCATCCAGCCGCAGGGCACGATGTACGAACGGAACCGCGGGTCGTCCATCAGCCGCGGCGCCAGGCTGGGGTGGTCCAGGAGCCCCGGGCCCAGCACCGCCGGGTTGGGAAGCCTCCAGCCGTCCAGGATCTGCGGATACCCCGCCACGCCCACCGGGTGCTCGGGGTGGCGCAGGGCCAGGGCGCGGTCGTTCACGCGCACGTCCAGCCCCCGCCGCCGCAGCGCCCGCACCAGCCCCTCGAACGCCACTTGGAATCCCGACACCTTCTGCCGGCCGGTGAGCGCGCGGTACAGCGGCCTCACCATGGGCTTCAGGTAGCGGTCGCCCTTCACCCAGCGGTCGGTTTCCGGCGGCCCCGCGTAGAACAGCAGGACCGTGTCGTCGCTCAGCGGCGGCATGCTCAGTAGCTGGCCAGCCGCTGCTTGATCAGCGCCCCCACCTTGGTGGGGGTGCCCTTCCAGTCCAGCACCAGGAGCGACCGCGAGCAGATCGGGTCCTCGGCCGTCTCCTGCCGCGTGGAATCACCCGTCGAGGGCGCGCTCCACGACCAGGCGATCCATCCCATCCCCAGCGCGTCGGCCCGGTCCAGCATGGCGCGGACGTACGGCTCCTTGCAATCCAGCGTGCCGAACTCGGTGGCGATCAGGGGGTCCGTCTTGGCCAGGAACGCCCAGTCGCTTTCCCACGACGACGGCTGGTTCGCGGTCGGGTAGTCCGGATGGTTCCAGGGATGCGGCGAGTACGCGATGTTGTGGCCCTTGATGCGGTGGCTGGGAACCCCGGAAAGGTTGTATCCCCAGTTGGTCCCGGCGATGATCACCACGTTCTGGGCGCCCGTGGCGCGCACCACGTCGTACATCTCCTGCATTCCCACCGCCTGGAACGCTGGCCGCGGGTCGTAGGTGTTGTCCGCCGCGTGCAGCCCGCCCTTCTGCCACATCTCCCAGTTGTTGAACCCGTTGGACCCGCCCCGCGGATACGGCTCGCTGAACAGGTCGAACAGCACGCCGCCGTCGTTCTTGAACCGGTTGCCCAGGTCCGTCCAGAACGGGATGGAGTGGTTGCGGTCGGGCATGGGCTGGTGCGTGTTGCCCACCGGGTCATAGTCGGCGATGCCGCGATCGCTGGCCTGCAGCGTGACGATCACGTACAGCCCCGCGGCGCGCGCCCGCTTGACGACCCGCTCCACCCGCGCCGGGTAGCCGGGGTCGTAGCTGCGGGCCGTGGGCACGTAGTAGTACTGCGCCACCTCGATGCGCACCGTGTTGGCGCCCCACGAGCGGATGGCGGCGAAGTCGTTGGCCGCCATGGAGTCGACGCCCAGCCGCCCGCCGCCCGTGCTGAACGAAAGCGACGGCCGCGATACGCCCACGAAGCGCGTCGGGCGGCAGTCCGTGACGCTCAGGAGCTTGTTGCCCACGGCGACGAAGCCGTTGGGCGCGGCCGGCAGCTGCTCGCCGTCCAGCGTCACCTTGCCCGTCCCGTCGCACTCGGCCTGCGCCGTGGGCGGCTTGGCTCCGGTGGAGTCACCCAGCAGCTCGCACCCGGAAAGGGCGGCCATGGCCAGCAGGGCCGCCAGGGCGGGCCTGGCGCCGGGGGAGAATGAATGCAACATTGGGATCACCTGCGGCATAGCGGCGGGCGTACCGCAACCGGCTGGGAACACAGGCGTTGTGCTCCGCGCCGACAAACGGGTGTGCCCACGGGGTACAGAACCGGTGATGGCAAGGTTCAGGCCATCTGCCCCCGTGTGCTACGACGGGCCGGAGCACGGAACTTGCCCGTCCGCGTGGGCGAGTGCGGGCGGCGCGGGCCGCCCGGCAGGCACGCCCCTCATCCCATGCGCGACCTCCGATGCACCCTGGTGGTACCCCGCCGGCGCAGCCGCCTCTCCAGCCGCAGAGCTACGAGATGCTGGGCGTGCGGTTGAACCTGGTCGACCGCCCCGGGCTGCTCGACGAGATCGAGCGCGCCGTGGAGGCGGGCGAGCGCCGGGTGGTCGGCGGGCACAACCTGCACAGCGTCTACCTGTACCACCGCGACGCGCGCATGCGCCGCTTCTTCGCCGAGTCGCGGGTGACGTTCGTGGACGGGATGCCGCTGGTGTGGGTGGCGCGGATGCTGGGGTACCCCGCCCGCCGCAAGCACCGGAACTCGCCCCTGGACTGGATGCCGCCGCTGCTGGAGCGGGCCAGCCAGCGCGGGTGGCGGGTCTTTTTCCTGGGCAGCAGCCCCGAGATCGAGCCGAAGGCGGCGCAGACGTTCCGCGAGCGGTATCCGGAGCTGAAGCTGGAAACGCACCACGGCTACTTCGACACCCGCCCGGGGAGCCGCGAGAACGAGGCGGTGCTCGCGCGCATCCGCGCCTTCCGCCCTCACCTGGTGGGGGTGTGCATGGGCATGCCCCTGCAGGAGCAGTGGATCGTCGACAACCTCGACGCGCTCCCCCCGGCCGCCATCTTCGACCTGGGCGCACTGATGGACCAGCTTTCCGGCGAGCTTCCCTACGCGCCGCGGTGGGTGGGGCAGCTGGGGCTGGAATGGTTCTACCGCCTCTGCACGCAGCCGGGCCGCGTCTGGCGGCGGTACCTGGTGGAGCCGTGGTTCCTGCTGCCGCACCTGGCGCGCGACCTGGTCCGCAGCCGCCGCGCCCCGGCCATCCGCGGCGAGTAGGGTTCGGGCCCGCGATCTGCCTTGCGGTGGGGCGTTTCCGGGAGTAAACTCGGCACCCTTTCTGCGGTGCTTTTTCATCGGCGGATCGCCACCATCCGTTTGCGTCGCGAAGGGCCTCTCCGGGGCGCCCGCCGACGCTCATCCTGGTCCCGGTTTTCGCCACTGTCCGTCCCTGAGCGGGGCTCCCCCGGCCCCGCCGCACGTCCGCGCTTCTGCTCCGTGGTATCGACAATGTGGTTTGTGGGTCGCCGTACCGCCGCGCCGTTCCTCGTCCTTTCCGCGCTCGCCTCCGCGAGCTGCGACGCCCTCGAACAGAACGCCATCCGCGAGGTGGGGCTGGCCAGCCGGCTGGCGGCCGAAACGCCGCCGACGCGGCAGCCCGCGCCCGCGCCGCCGGCCCCGCGCGAAGCGATGCCGCCCATCATCCGCGGCATCTACGTGAGCTCGTACGCCATGGGCAACCCGGTGCGCCGCGCCGAGCTGCTGGCCCTGGCCGACAGCACCGAGATCAACGCCTTCGTCGTCGACGTCAAGGACGAGGACGGGGTGCGCTACCACAGCGGCATCCCGCTGGCCATGGAGGCCACGCACCCGGGGAGCATTCCCGTGCGCGACCTGAAGGCGGTCGCCGACACGCTGCGGGCGCACGGCATCCATCCCATCGCCCGCGTGGTGGTGTTCAAGGACCGGCGCCTGTCGCGCGTTCGCCCCCAGTGGTCCATCCGCACCCCGGCGGGAGAGCCGTGGCGCGACCACCAGGACCTCACCTGGGTCAGCCCCTGGGAGCGCGGCGTGTGGGAGATGAACATCGCCATCGCCGAAGAGGCGGTGCGCGCCGGCTTCCGCGAGGTGCAGTTCGACTACGTGCGCTTCCCCGAGCAGTACCGCAGCCTTCCGCTGCAGGTGCATCCGGCGGCCGACAGCACCGGCGACCGTACGGACGCCATCGCGGGGTTCCTGGCCGCCGCGCGCGCGCGCATCCACCCGCTGGGGGCCACGATCACGGCGGACGTGTTCGGCCTGTCGATGAACGAGTCGCGCGACGTGGGGATCGGGCAGCAGTGGGAGCGCATCTCTGCCACGGTCGACGGCGTGCTGCCGATGGTCTACCCCTCGCACTACTTTCCCACGCACCTGGCCGGCATCGCCCGTCCCAACCGCATGCCGTACCAGACGGTGCTGCACTCGGTGGGAATGGGCGTCATCCGCAACCAGCGGCTGAAGGAGGCCGGGATTCAGCCGGCCCGCATCGTTCCCTGGCTGCAGGCGTTCACCGCCACCTGGAACGACCGCGGCTTCCGCTACGGCCCGCAGCAGGCGCGCGACCAGATGCGCGCCGTGTACGAGCTGGGGCTGGAGGACTGGATCCTCTGGCACCCCAACTCCAACTACGGGCAGATCGCCGGGGCCTTCGCCCGCGAGACCGCGCCCGAGTCCAGGCGCGCGGCGCCGCCGGGCTCGCTCGCGGCGACGGTGGACCGGTTCGACCGCGAGGGCGCCGCCGCCGAACGCCAGCGCCTGGCCGCCGCCGCCGACTGAGCAAAGCCGGACGAAGGATGACCAAGACGCCTCTGGGACCTCGGGTCCCGGAGGCGTTCTTCTTTGGCGCGAACACTCACGGCTGACGCCACCTGCAGCACATTTCCGCTCCCTCCGCGCCAGAGGTGGTACCAAGACCATTGCGCCCACCTCCTGCCCCTTGCAGATTTTCTGATCTTCATACATTCTGCAGGAGCTACACCGTGGCACAGTCGGAATCCATCAAGGTAGGCAAGCGGGGCGCGATCGTGCTTCCGGCCGCGCTTCGCCGCCAGTACGGCCTCGAAGAAGGCGCCACCCTCATCGCCGAGCCCACAGAGGAGGGCATCATGCTCAAGCCAGCCGTGGTTCTTCCGTTTGAGCGGTACACGCTCCAGCGCAAGGCCGAGTTCCTGCTCAACAACGCCATCGGGGCCGACGAGTACCGCTGGGCCGCCGCCGAGGTGCGCCGCATGGGGCTGGACCCCGACGGCATCCCGCACGAGCAGCCCTCGTCCTGAGGCGTGGACGTCCTGTTCCTGGACGCCAACGTGCTGTTTTCGGCCGCGTACCGGCCCGAGTCACGACTGGCGCGGTTCTGGTCTCTGCCCGGCGTGGAGCTGGTCACCTCGGCGTACGCCATCGAGGAGGCGCGCCGGAACCTGGCGCACGCCGAGCAGGTGGAGTGGCTGGACGTGCTCACGGGCGGGCTGCGCATCGTGCACGAGCGGGGAACGTGGGCGCTGCCGCGCGACGTGATCCTCCCCGACAAGGACCGGCCCATCCTGGCGGCGGCGGTCATCAGCGGCGCCACCCACCTGATCACGGGCGACCAGGCGCACTTTGGCGTGTGGTACGGCCAGCAGCTCTGCGGCATCCTGGTGCTGCGCCCCGCCGCGTACCTCGACTCGCGGCGCTGACGCTGGTCCACACGAAGAGAAAAGCGCCTCCGGGGCATCGGTCCCGGAGGCGCTTTCGTGTGCGGCTGACGGCGAGATCAGAGGTCCATCTCGGCCGCGACCAGGTCGTCCACCGTTTCGCGGCGGCGGACCAGCGTGGCCTCAGCCCCGTCCACCATCACCTCGGCGGGGCGCGGGCGCTGGTTGTACTGGCTGGACATGGAGAAGCCGTACGCGCCCACCGTCATGATCGACAGCAGCTCGCCAGGCCTGGGCACCTCCATCTCGCGGTCCAGCGCCAGGAAGTCGCCCGTCTCGCAGATGGGGCCCACCACGTCCACGTGGCCCCGGGCGCGGCCGTGCGGCTCCACCGGCTCCACGGCGTGCCACCCCGAGTAGTGGCTGGGGCGCAGCAGGTCGTTCATCCCCGCGTCGGTGATCACGAAGCGCTTGCCGCCGCCTTCCTTGACGTACAGCACCCGCGTCAGCAGCGCGCCCGATTCGCCCACCAGGAAGCGCCCGGGCTCCACCACCAGCTTCAGCCCCGTGGCGCCGACGGCAGGAACGATCTCGTCCGCCCACTCCGCGGCGGAGATCCGCGGCCCGCCCTCGTAGCTGATTCCCAGCCCGCCGCCCAGGTCCAGGAACTCCAGCTCCACCTCTTCGCGCTTCAGCTCGTGCGCCAGGTCCAGCACGTAGTCCAGCGCCTGGCGAAAGGGACCCACCTCCAGGATCTGGGAGCCGATGTGGACGTCGATTCCTCGCACCCGCACGCCCGGCATCTTGGCGGCGATGCTGTACAGCGTGCGCGCCCGCGCCGCGGCGATGCCGAACTTGGTCGCCGCGTGGCCGGTGCGGGTGTACGCGTGCGGCGTGGGGGTGTCGATGTCGGGGTTCACGCGGAGGGCCACGGGCGCGCGGGTGCCCATGGCGCAGGCGAGGTCCGAGAGGGCGCAGAGCTCTCCCTCGCTCTCCACGTTGAAGGCGTAGATGCCGGCGGAGAGGGCGGCGGCCAGCTCGATCACCGTCTTCCCCACCCCGCTGAACACGATGCGCTCCGGGGGAATGCCCGCCAGTAGCGCCCGGTGAAGCTCGCCGCCGGAAACGATGTCGGCACCGGCGCCCATGGCGGCGAGGGTGCGGAGAACGGCCAGGTTGCCGTTGGCCTTCACCGAATAGGCGATCAGGTGGGGCACCGGCGACAGCGCGTCGTCCAGCTCGCGGAAGCGTTCGCGGATGGCGTTCTGGCTGTACACGTACAGGGGCGTCCCCCAGCGGGCCACCAGCTCCTGCATGGGAACGTTCTCGCAGTGCAGCACCCCGTCCACGCGCGGGAACGCCTCAGCCGCTACCGGCTCAGCGATGTTCTCCAATCGTATTCCTCCCCTGTTTACGCTGTCGCTCGGACCGCCGCGCCAGCAAAAGGGCCGCCCCCACGGGCGGCCCTTCACCGTGTCAGTACGACTTGGCCCAGACCGCCTCGTGGCTGGCCGCCGCGCCGCACACCAGGCATGCCTCGGGCGCCGCCTCGGAGCGGAACTCCTCGAAGGGCAGGCAGCGGATGGTGGCCTTCGTCTCGTCCTTCACCTTTTCTTCGCACTCGCCCGAGCCGCACCAGCCCGCGTAGACGAACCCGCCCGGGCCGTCCATGATCTCGCGGAAGCGCTCGTACGAGTCCACGCCCCGGTGCGAGTTGGCGTCGCGGCGTACGCGGGCGCGCTCCAGCAGGAACGCCTGGTAGTCGTCCAGACGCTGCGCCATCGACGCCAGCACTTCCGCCTCGGGAAGGAACTCCTTGCGCTGCTCGCCTTCGGGAATGCGCCGCGCCAGCACCACCTGGCCCTTGGCGATGTCCTTGGGGCCCACCTCGATGCGGAAGGGCACGCCCTTCATCTCCCACTCGAAGAACTTGGCGCCCGGCGTGAGCTTGTCGCGGTCGTCCACGTGCGTGCGGATGCCCGCCAGCGCGGCGACGATCTCGCGCGCCTTGCCCAGCACCAGCTCGCGCTCGTCGTCCTTGCGGTAGATGGGAACGATCACCACCTGGATGGGCGCCACGCGCGGGGGCATCACCAGCCCCGCGTCGTCGCCGTGCGTCATCACCAGCCCGCCCACCATGCGCGTGCTGGCGCCCCACGACGTGTTCCAGGCGAACTCCTCGGCGCCGCTCTCGCTGGCGAACTTCAGGGCGAACTGCTTCGCGAAGTTCTGCCCCAGGTTGTGCGAGGTGCCGTTCTGCAGCGCCTTGTTGTCGCCCATCATCGCCTCGCACGTGTAGGTGCGCAGCGCGCCGGCGAACTTCTCGGACTCGCTCTTCTGCCCCGTCACCACGGGCATGGCGAGCCAACCTTCCATGAACTCGCGGTACACGCCCAGCATCTGCAGCGTCTCGGCCTCGGCCTCGTCGTGCGTGGCGTGCGCGGTGTGGCCCTCCTGCCACAGGAACTCGGTGGTGCGCAGGAACAGGCGCGTGCGCATTTCCCACCGCACGACGTTCGCCCACTGGTTGTACAGCAGCGGCAGGTCGCGGTAGCTCTGCACCCACTTGCTGAACATCTCGTAGATGATCGTTTCCGACGTGGGCCGCACGATGAGCGGCTCCTCGAGCTTGCTGTCGGGGTCGGGGATCAGGCCGCCGCCCTCCACCGCCTTGAGCCGCGTGTGGGTGACGATGGCCGCTTCCTTGGCGAACCCCTCCACGTGCTCGGCCTCGCGGGCCAGGAAGCTCTGCGGGATGAAGAGCGGAAAGTAGGCGTTCTGGTGCCCGGTTTCCCGGAAGCGCAGGTCCAGCCGATCGCGCATCAGCTCCCACAGGCGGTAGCCGTAGGGGCGAATGACCATGCATCCGCGCACGGGCGAGTAGTCGGCCAGCTCGGCCTTGAGCACCACTTCGTTGTACCAGGCGCTGAAGTCTTCGGCCTGGGTGGTCAGCGCTTTTTCGTTGGCCATGAGATCGGTATCGGTCAGGCCGCCGATGAAGGCGGCGGCGATGTCAGTTGCGAGGGAATCCGATTCGGCTCAGCGCTCGAACAGGTGGCGTACAGGCACGTGCATCCCGGGGACCAGATCGGACAGGTCCAGTTCCTCGTCCACACCGAGTTCGGCCGGTTGGCTCCCGGAACAATAGACGGTGGCAGTCACGCAATCATAGTCGATGACCAGCACCACACGCGTCCCTGCGCCCAGCCAGCGAGTCACCCGGGCCGGCATATCCGCCGCTGAACGAGCGTCGGACGCGACCTCGCCCGCGAGGTCCGGTGCGCCCTCGAAGTAGAAGTCGTCTTCGTAGCGCGCCGGCGGCGTCCAACGCCCCACCGCGACGAACGCGAAACTCGGAGCCAGAACGGTATCGGGAGCACGTTCCAACAGGAAGCCGGCGGGACCCACCACCTCGCCCATTCCGCGGCGGTACACGTGGTCGTCCACGGCGAAGAGCCCGTTGCTCGCGAGCCGTGCATGCCGCCACCCTGCGAGCGGCCGGTCGTGGATCACTCCACGGATCAGTTCGCGGCGCGTGTTGCTGTCCGGCATCCGGAACAGCTCCTCCGCAGTTACGAGCCTGCTGGTCGTGCCCGTCATCCCGCCCTCCAGTTCCCTGAACGCACACCTGTCTGCGCGAACAGCCCGCGCCGGCTCAGCCGTACGTTGCCGGCGCGGGCGTCACGGTCGGCCCAGCTCGGCGAGGGGGACGCGCGACTCCTGGCCGGTCTCCATCTCCTTGACGACGGCGACGCCGTCGGCCAGCTCGTCCGGCCCCAGCACGACCGTGCGGCGCGCGCCCACGGCGGAAGCGTTCTTGAACTGCTTGCCGACCCCAGCCTGCTTGAGCCCGTACTCCACCGATGCCCCCGTTTCGCGCAGCCGGTGCGCGAGCGCGAGCATGTCGTCGCGCTGCTCGGGGGTGACGGCGATCAGGTAGTAATCCACGCTCTGCTTGGTCGACGGCAGCAGCCCGCGGTCGGTCAGCAGCTCCTTGAGCACCACGTCGCCCATCCCGAAGCCGAGCGCCGGCAGGTCTACGCCCGCGATCTGCTTGAGCAGGTTGTCGTAGCGGCCGCCGCCGCAGATGGCGCGCAGCTCGCCGCGCGTGTCGAACAGCTCGAAGACGATCCCCGTGTAGTACGCCAGCCCGCGCACGATCGACAGGTCGAAGCGCACGTAGTCGCCCAGCCCCATCGCCCGCAGCGCCCCGAAGAACTGGCCCATCCGCTCGATCTCGGGCCCTACGCCCTCGGTAGACCCGTACGCCTGGCGCACCGCGTCAAAGTCGGTGTAGCGGAAGATGTCGAGCACGCGTTCCGCCGCCTCGTCGCTCAGCCCCGCCTCGCCCGTCAGCCGCTTCGCGATCACCTCGCGCGGATCGCGCTCCAGCTTGTCGACGATGTTGTAGACCAGGATCAGCTGGTCCTCGGGCGTTCCCGCGTGCAGGAGCAGCGCGCGCAGCAGCCTGCGGTCGGAGATGCGGGCCACAAAATCGTCGGCGGTGAGCCCCAGCACGCGCAGGATGTCGATGGCGGCGGCCAGCAGCTCGGCGTCGGCGGCAACGTCTTCCTCGCCCAGGATGTCGAAGTTCAGCTGGAAGTGCTCGCGAAGACGCCCGCGCTGGGCCCGCTCGTAGCGGAACAGCTGCGGCAGCGAGAACCACTTGATGGGCTTGCGCATTCCACCCGCCCGCGCGCCGGCCATGCGCGCCAGGGTGGGCGTCATCTCCGGGCGCAGCGCCACGTGACGATCACCCTTGTCGACGAAGTCGTACAGCTGTTTGACGATCTCGGGCCCCGACTTTTCCGTGTACAGCTCCAGCGGCTCCAGCGGAGGCCCGTCGTATTCCTGAAACCCGTAGCGGCGCGCCACCTCGCGCCACGCCGCCATGATGTGCGTGCGGATAGTGAGATCGTCGGGATAGAAGTCCCGGAACCCGGGCAGCGCCTGAAAGTTGGAGTTCGACATAGCCGGAGAATGTATCTTCGCAAGGCCGCACGGAGCAACCGGCCAAACGGCGCGGCGCCGTCCAGTGTGCACTCGCACCGGACAAATCATAGGACACTTGATCGGACAACCGCGCCGATGTACATTGCGTCCGGTAGTTGCCACACCCGGAGGGTTGATGATGAGTCTTGTGCAGACGGAGCGGCGGGCAGCGGCGGATGTGATCGACTGGGCGCATTCCGCGCTGGCTTTGAACTACGGCGAAATCGGCGTTGCCCTCAAGACCACGGAGCGTACGGTGCGTCGCTGGAGAACGTGCAAGTTCACCCCTCGCGGCGCTGCCCGCGACCGGCTGGAAACCCTTCGTGAGCTGCGGCACCTGCTCACGGCGGTGTTCGGCACCGAGGCGGCTGCCGCCGAGTGGCTGCATTCATCGGTCCCCGCGCTTCGGGGCCGCACGCCGGCCTCTCTTCTGCGAACCGGTGCCATCGAGTCCGTGATCGAACTCCTCGCGACGATCGAGTCTGGAGCGTACGTGTGATATGAGAGTGACGCGGCGTGTCTGGAGACACGTCCCTGTCGGCGCCGAGCCACTGCATCTGGGGTGGATCTTGAAAGCCGGGCGGGGTCGCTGGAATAGCCGGCGGCCCCGCCTTCCTTGTTTATACACATCTTTCACGCCAGAGACGGCCATCGCGGAGTTCGAGAAGCACGTAACTGCCTATGGAGCCGGGGCTTTGCGACGCGACCTCGTGTCCATCGACGTGTCCGTCGGCCCCGTTCTCGACCTCACCTGCCCTGCCACGCTCCGCCGCTACGGCCTCAGTGCCGCGGCGCTGGGGAGCGACGATCCGTACGACCTCGCGCGCTGCCGGGGACTCGCGGCGCGCGCGATCATCGACGACGACCACCGCGCCATCCTCGCCCCATCCGCCGCACTCCCCGGCGGAACCAACCTGATGATCTACATCGAGAGCCGCGCCGGCCGGCTGGAGCTCGCCAACGGGCCGGATCGCATCACCATCACGCCCGGGTTCCGCCTTGGCAGCTGAATGCAGGCAGACGACTTGCTCCGATACACGCGCATGTCGCTGCTCGCGGTGGACCTGGGGCTCCGGACGGGGCTGGCGCTGTACGGGGATGATGGACGGCTGCGATGGTACCGCTCGCAGAACTTCGGCAGTGCGACGAGGCTGCGGCGCGCGGTGCACGGCCTGCTTCACACGCTCCCCGAGGTCCGCTGGCTCATACTGGAAGGCGGCGGCAACCTGGCCGGCATCTGGGAGAACGAGGCCGAGAAGCGCGCGATCGACGTCCTGCGCATCGGCGCGGAGGTGTGGCGGCAGCGCCTGCTGTACGGCCGCGAGCAGCGCACCGGCGCGCAGGCCAAGAGCAGCGCCGATCCGTTTGCCCGCCGCATCATAGAGTGGTCCGGCGCCCCCCGCCCCACCTCGCTGCGCCACGACGCCGCCGAGGCCATCCTCATCGGCTTCTGGGGCGCCCTGGAAGTGGGGCTTCTCGATGGAATTCCACCGGAGCTGCGGCGCTAGACGATCGGAATTCCGAGCGCCGCCAGCGCGTCGCCGACGGTGTGCACTGACCCGGTGACGAGTACGGTTCCGTAGGGCGCCATCGTCTCCGCGCGCGTCAGGGCGGCGGGAAGGTCGGGGATCACGCGGATGGGGATCTGCGCGTCCAACGAGCGCGCCACGTGCTCCGGGTCCCACCGCCGGCCCTCCGGCGCGGTCGGCGCGGTGGTGAGGATGGCGGCGTCCGCGCGGGCCAGCAGCGGCGGCAGCATCTCGTCCCACTCCTTGTCCGCTAGAATCGCGGCGATAGCGATGAGCGGCCGGTCGAACACGACCGCGTCCAGTGAGTCGCAGAGCGCCTGCACGCCCGCCGGGTTGTGGGCCACATCGAAGATCCACGTCCCGCCACGGATGCGCTCCACCTGCATCCGCCCCGCCCAGCGCACCTCCGCGAACCCCCGCTCGATCGCCTCCCATCCAGGACGGACGTCATCGGGCAGGAGGCCCAGCAGCTCCGCCGCGAGTGCCGCATTTCGCGCTTGATGCGCCCCGATCAGCGGAATGCGTACCTCGTGGCTCCCCCAGCGCTCCGAATCCAGCCGGAATCGCGTTCCTTCGAGCGAGAGATCGACCTCGCCGATGCGCGCCACGCGGTCCAGCTCCGTCAGCGGCGCGCCGACTTCCACCGCGCGCCGGCGCAGGACGTCCAGCGGCCCCGGCGCGGTCTCCGCCGTAATCGCGGGGACACCGGGCTTGAAGACACCCGCCTTCTCCGCCGCGATCTCCTCCAGCGACTCGCCCAGGTACTCCGTGTGGTCGCGCGCCACGTTGGTGGCGGCGACGGCGAGGGGGTCGATCACGTTCGTGGAATCCAGCCGCCCGCCAAGCCCAACTTCGACCACGGCCAGGTCCACGCCCGCCTCGGCGAAGCAGAGGAAGGTGAGCGCCGTGGTGGCCTCGAAGAAGGTGGCCTCCGTCCGCTCGATGGCGGGACGGAGCCGGGCCTCGCACGCCGCAAGGAGGTCCGCGTCCACCGGGCGCCCGGCGATCCGGATCCGCTCGCGGAACGAAACCAGGTGCGGCGAGGTGTATAGGCCGACCGTCCGCCCCGGGTGCGCGGCGCGGAGGGCGGACTCGCACAGCGCCGATACCGAACCCTTGCCGTTGGTGCCCGCCACGTGCAGGGAAGCGAATCGCCGGTGCGGATGGTCCGCACCGGCGAGCAGTTCTTCCGTCCGTTCCAGCCCCCAGCGGATGCCGCCCGAGGTGCGGGCGAAGAGCCAGGCCGCGGGATCGTCGGACGTCACGCCGCTTCCCAGGCCCGCGCCGCCTCCGACGCCGGCAGCCCCATCATGTGCCGCAGCATCCGCGACACGTACGGCTTCATCTTGCGGCGGTCGATGATGTCGTCGAGCATGCCGAACTCCAGCAGGAACTCGGAGCGCTGGAAGCCTTCGGGCAGCTCCTGCTTGATGGTCTGCTCGATCACCCGCGGGCCCGCGAAGCCGATCAGCGCGTTGGGTTCGGCCACGTTGATGTCGCCCAGCATGGCGTACGAAGCCGTCACGCCGCCGGTGGTGGGGTCCGTCAGGATCGACACGTAGGGCAGCCCCTCCTCGTGGAGCTGCGCGAGGACGGCCGAGGTCTTGGCCATCTGCATCAGGCTGAAGATCCCCTCCATCATCCGCGCCCCGCCCGACTGCGAGATGATGATCAGCGGCTTGCGCCCCTCCAGCGCCCGCAGCCCCGCGCGCGCCAGCTTTTCGCCCACCACGGAGCCCATCGACCCGCCGATGAACGAAAAGTCCATCACGCCGATGGAAACGGGAACCGCGTCCAGCTCGCCGTCGCCGGTGAGCACCGCGTCGCCATGGGTGCTCTTGCGCTCGGCCGCGATCAGCCGGTCGCGGTAGGGTTTCAGGTCCACGAAACCCAGCGGGTCGGCCGAGCGCAGGTCGGCGTCGAACTCGGTGAACGTGCCCTCGTCGATCAGCAGCGACACGTACCCGTCGGCCGAAAGCCGCAGGTGAAAGGCGCAGCTGGGGCAGACGTTCCAGTTTTCCTTGAGCTTCTGGGTGTAGAGGATGTCGTTGCAGTTGGGGCACTTTTCCCACAGCTCGCCGGGCAGGTCGCGGCGGTCGGCCGCCTGCAGGCGCGTCTTGGGCTTGCGAAACCAGGCCATGAGGACCGGAGATTGGATGCGGTGAATACGGACGGAGGCCACATCGAGAGGCGCGCCAGCCCCGAGGGGGCTAGCGCGCCTTTTCGGCGGCGATTCGCTGGATGACGGCCATGGCCAGCAGGTTCACCAGGAGGAACGAGCCGCCGTAGCTGATGAAGGGCAGCGGAATGCCGGTGACGGGCATGACGCCCACCGTCATCCCCACGTTGATCAGCACGTGGGTGAACCAGCTTCCCAGCAGGCCGATGGGCACCAGTGACGCGAAGGGATCGCGCGAGCGCTCGGCGATGCGGATCAGCCGCCAGAAGATCAGGCCGAAGGTGATCAGCACCGCCATCACGCCGACGAAGCCCAGTTCCTCGCCGATGACGGAAAAGATGAAGTCGGTGTGCTGCTCGGGAAGGAAGGCCAGCCGCTTCTGCGGCCCCTCCAGGTACCCCTTGCCGAACCACCCGCCGCTGCCGATGGCCACGCGGCTCTGGATCAGGTTGTAGCCGCTCCCCCGCGGGTCGATGCTGGGGTCCAGGAACACCAGGAAGCGGTTCTTCTGGTACGGCTTCAGCACGTTCCACAGCGGCAGCGCCACCGCGCCCGCCACCGCGTTGGCCACGAAGATGGAAACCTTCTCCGACAGGAACGCGTTGCGGTAGAAGAGCATGGCCAGCAGCAGGACGATGTACACGCCCCACACCCATGCGCTGATGGAAAGGAACAGGCTGAGCAGCGGGCTGACCAGGAAGAAGATGGTGGCCAGCGGGGTGCCCGCCCAGTACAGCGACCACACCAGGATCGCCGCGAAGGCCAGCGCCGAGCCCAGGTCCGGCTGCAGCATCACCAGCCCCATGGGCAGGGCCACCACGCCGATGGGCTTCCACAGCTGCCACAGCGTCTTCGGGGGCTCGCGCCACTCGCCCAGCACGCGCGCCAGCATCAGCACCGTGGCGATCTTGGCCATCTCCGAAGGCTGAAGGCCCACGGGCCCGATGCGGATCCAGCTCTTGGTGCTGGCGCCCGTGGTGCCGCCGCTGCCGAACACCAGCGCGGCCATCAGCAGCACCAGCCCCAGCGCGTACGCCGGCTGCGCCCCCCACTCCAGCCACCCGATCCGCACCTTCAGGATCATGTACAGGATGGGCATGGCCAGGCTGAACCACATCAGCTGCTGCTTCCACGTCCCCTCGGCCCGGGTGCCGGGAACGTCCACCATCCCCGCGCTGAAGATCATGGCGATGCCGAACAGCGCCAGCCCCACCACCAGCCAGAAGAGGACCGGGTCGCCCAGGCGCACGGCACGATAGCGCTTCACCGGGCCACCTCCGGCAGCCGGGGAAACGCCATCGAACTACCCTCGGAAAGCATCCTGCTCATCGCTACGCCACCGCCCGGTACGCCGACGCCGCGGCCACCCCGGCCGCCGCGGCGTACGCCGCGGCCACCAGCGAGAAGGCCAGCACCGTCACCGGCCCGGCACTTTCGTTCACCATCATCAGCAGGTACATCCCCGCGTCGTACAGCCACTTGCCGATGAACAGGTATGCAGCCAGCAGCACCGGGCTGTCGCCCGCCACCACCTCGCGCGAGCGCGCCCCGATGTACCCCAGGATGCTCAGCACCAGCGCGCCGGCCCCCAGCGTGTGCGGGTTGGCGGCGCCGTCCAGCACGCCCAGGAGGCACCCCAGCCCCGCCGCCCACCCCGCCCGCATGCGGCGCGCCGCCAGCAGCAGCGCCACCAGGAGCAGGTCGGGCGCAAAGGCGCCCAGCCCCAGCCCCACCCGCAGCACGAAGTACAGCAGCGCGAGCACCGCCACGAACCCCACGAATTGCCAGCGCGTCCCCTCGGTCACGTCCCCTCACTCCACACGGCTGGTGTCGGCAGCGGCCGACGGATTTCGGGGCGCCGGCACTCCCGGCGGCACCCGCGGCTCGCCGGGGAACACCGGGGTTCCCGGCAGTTCCGGCGTTGGATCTACCCTGCGCGGGCGCGGAGCCGGGCGGGTCTGCGGGCGTGCCTGCGGCCGCGTCTGCGCGGGCCGCGCCGGCGCCGCCGCGTCGGGCGAAAGCGGGCGCGCCGTGTCGGCCGACGGGGGCGGCGCCGTCAGCCGCACCCCCCAGGCCGCCGCCAGGTTCTGGTCCGAACGCCCCGTCACCGGCTGGCCCAGCACCAGCACGTGCGCCATCTGCGCCGGCGCCACCAGCGGCCGGACGTAGTAGATGCGCTGCCAGCCGTCGGGGTCCTTGCCCGTTCCCGCCACCCGGCCCACGGGAATGCCCTGCGGATACACGCCGCCCTCGCCCGAGGTGACGATCATGGCCCCCGTGTCGGGCGCCGTGTGGAACGCCACCGGGCTGAACGCCAGCAGCCGCTCGCCGTTGCGCTCGATGGGTTCGGCCACGCCGTACGTCTCGCCGTCCAGCGTCATCACCGAGGCGCGGAAGTTGGGGTGCATCCACGCCCGCATGATGGCCGACTCCGACCCCAGCTGCGACACCTGCCCCGCCAGTCCCTCGGCGGTGATCACCGCGGCGCCGTCGGTCACCCGGTCGCGCCGCCCGGCGGAAAGGCGAAGCATGCCGTCGGAGCCGGGACCCGCCATCCACCGCCCCTCGGCGGGAACGAACGAGTACGCCAGCCGCTCGCGGAAGCCCAGCAGGCCGCGCAGCTCGCGGTTCTCCGCCGCCAGCGTGGCCTGCCCCACCAGGTAGGCGGCCAGGCTGTCGCGCTCGGCGCGCAGCCGTGCCGCGTCGGAATAGCGGCCGTGGCGGTCGGCCGCGCCGCGCTGCATGGCCAGCACCGGCCGCAGCGCCGTGGCGCGCAGGGCGTGGCCCACGCCGTCGCGGTAGGGCTCGGGCATCAGCAGCAGGAGCAGCGAAAGGGCGGCGAACACCCCCGCCAGGGCCAGGTCCCGCTTGCGGCCGCGCTCGCCCGCGCCGCGCAGGTAAGGTCTGAACGCGCTCAGGACGTCAACACTCCTCTGTACTTGACCACGTCGTCCAGGATGCGCCCGGCGCCGCGCACGACGCAGGTGAGCGGGTCCTCGTCGACGTGGATGGGAAGGTTGGTTTCACGTGCGATCAGGCTGTCGAGCCCCCGGATCAGCGCGCCGCCCCCCGTCATCACGATTCCCCGGTCGACGATGTCGCTGGCCAGCTCGGGGGGGGTGATCTCCAGCGCCCGGCGAACCGCCTCGACGATGGCCTGGATGGGCTCCTGGATGCATTCGCGGATCTCCTGCGAGTGCACCCTCACCGTCTTGGGGATCCCCGACACCAGGTCGCGCCCCTTGACGTCCATCTCGCGCTCGTCGCCGGTGCTGTACGCGCTGCCGATCTGGATCTTGACGGCTTCGGCCGTGGCCTCGCCGATCATCAGGTTGTAGTTCTTGCGCATGAAGGTGACGATGGCGTTGTCGATCTCGTCGCCCCCCACGCGGATGCTGGTGTCGCACACGATTCCCGACAGCGCGATCACCGCGATCTCGGTGGTGCCGCCGCCGATGTCGATGACCATGTTGCCCGTGGGCGTCTCCACCGGCAGCCCCACGCCGATGGCCGCGGCCATGGGCTCGGCCACCATGTAGACTTCCTTGGCCCCCGCCGCCGCCGCGCTCTGCCGCACGGCCCGGCGCTCCAGCTCGGTGATGCCGCTGGGCACGCCCACCACCACGGTGGGCTTCAGCTTCAGGAAGCGCTTGCTGGTGACCGTCTGCAGGAAGTAGCGGAGCATGATCTCCGTAACGTCCACGTCGGCGATCACCCCGTCCTTGAGGGGGCGCACGGCGGTGATGCCTTCGGGGGTGCGCCCCAGCATGCGCTTGGCCTCCAGCCCGATCCCCTTGATGCGGTTGGTGGCTTTTTCCACCGCCACCACCGAGGGCTCGTTCAGGACGATCCCCTCGCCCTTTACATATACGAGCGTATTCGCCGTCCCTAGGTCGACGGCGATGTCGTTCACCGGGATGAAGCTGCCAGACCGTAACCAGCGAAACATGTCTTTCGTCGTAACTTTCTCGACCGGGGGCAGAACCCGCGGGCGCGTCGTTTCGGCGTGCAAACCGTGGAAATATCGGAGCCTGCAAAGCTAGGCCTCCCCACGTACCCCCGCAACCCGGCGCCCCGGAAGTCGCCGCCGCCAGATGCACGGGCCATGCCGGGCGGGCGCGCCCTCAGTGGCCGGTGGACCCGAACCCCGATTCGCCCCGGCCGGACTCGCTCAACTCGTCCGCCTCTTCCACCTCGGGCGCCAGGAACCGCGCGAACACCAGCTGGGCGATGCGGGTGCCGCGGGGAACGGGCACCGGCTCCGTCCCCGCGTTCCACACGATCACCTTCAGCTCGCCCCGGTAGTCGGGGTCGATGGTGGCCGGCGAGTTGGGAAGGGTGATGCCGTGGCGAAGGGCCAGCCCCGAGCGGGGGCGCACCTGGCACTCCACCCCGTCGGGCAGCTCGATGGCCAGCCCGGTCACCACCAGTCGCCGCTCGCCGGGGTGCAGCACGAAGTCCGCTTCGGCCGAGGCCACGTCGTAGCCGGCCGAGCCGGGGGTCTGCCGGGCGGGAAGCGGCAGGTCCGGGTTGTGGGGGAGCCGCTTGAAGCGGACGCGGATGGGTTCGGTCATGGGCGGGGTTCGAGGGAGGTCCCGGATGCGGAACAGCCCCCACCGGCGCCAGGTCCGGTGGGGGCTGCGGGCCGTCTCCGTCCGCAGGCTACACGAGGACGGACTGCAGCGGCACCAGCGGAAGGCCGAAGGCCTCGGCGACGCCGGGATACACCACCTGGCCGTTGACCACGTTCAAGCCCAGCGCCAGGGCGGGGTCCTGGCGGCAGGCTTCCTTCCACCCCAGGCGCGCCAGGCGCATGGCGTAGGGGAAGGTGGCGTTGGTCAGCGCCAGCGTGGAGGTGCGCGGCACGCCGCCGGGCATGTTGGCCACGCCGTAGTGGATCACCCCGTCGATCTCGTAGATGGGGTCTTCGTGCGTGGTGGGACGGATGGTCTCTACGCAGCCGCCCTGGTCCACCGCCACGTCGACGATCACAGACCCGTCCTTCATGCGCTTCAGGTCGTCGCGCTTGATCAGGTTGGGGGCCTTGGCGCCCGGCAGCAGCACCGCGCCCACCACCAGGTCGGCCTGCTCCACCCGCTCCATCAGGTTGTGGCGGTTGCTGTAGATCAGCTCCACGTTGGCCGGCATGACGTCCGACAGGTAGCGCAGGCGCTCCAGCGACACGTCGAGGATGGTGACGCGGGCGCCCAGCCCCGCCGCCATCTTGGCCGCGTTGGTGCCCACCACGCCGCCGCCGATGATCACCACGCTCGCCGGCGCCACGCCGGGCACGCCGCCCAGCAGCATCCCGCGGCCGCCGTAGTACTTTTCCAGGTACTTGGCGCCGGCCTGGATGGCCATGCGCCCCGCCACCTCGGACATGGGCGTCAGCAGGGGCAGCTCGCCGCTGTCCAGCTGCACCGTCTCGTACGCCACGCACACGGCACCCGAGTCGATCATCCCGCGGGTGAGCGCCTGGTCGGCGGCGAAGTGGAAGTAGGTGAACAGGAGCTGGTCCGGCCGGGTGCGGCCGTACTCGATGGCGATGGGCTCCTTGACCTTCATGATCATCTCGGCCCGCGCCCACACCTCTTCCACGTCGTGGATGGTGGCGCCGACGGAGGTATACTGCTCGTCGGTGAAGCCGCTGCCCAGCCCGCCGCCGCGCTCCACCATCACCTGGTGGCCGGCCTGGACCAGGGCCTCGGCGCCGGCGGGCACCAGGGCGATGCGGTTCTCGTTGGTCTTGATTTCCTTCGGAACGCCGATCAGCATCGTCAGCAGCGGGTTCGGGTATTTCGGTGGTGCGTCTGGCCCGCTCACTTCGGCGGGCGGGCACAATATACACGCGCCGCCGGGTTTGGCGAGTGTCTGGACGAAAGCCAGTGCGTGAGTGCGTCAGTGCGTGAGTGCGGCAGTCGCCTGGACGCAGGCGGCCGGCCGCGGGGCGCCTCGGCCGGCCGTCCTGATCGCGCGACGCGGTCTACGCCTCGTTCGCGTGGCCGTCGGCCTCGCGGGGGTTGGCGTCGGCGTCCGATGCCGCGTCGCGCTCGCGGGCGTGCTGCGCGCAGAGCCGGGTCTCGGGAATCACGTCCAGCCGCTCCATCCCGATGTCCTGGCCGCACACGTCGCACAGCCCGAAGCGCTCCGGCTCCTTGTACAGCAGGCGCAGCGATTCGTCGATCGCGTACAGGCGCCGCCCCTCCATGCTGGCGAAAAGGAAGTCCTTTTCGTGCTCCTGGTGCTCGGTGGCGATGTCGGCCGGGTGGTTGTCGGCCAGGCTCAGCTCGCCCGTGCGCTCGCGCAGGTCCTTGGCGGTCTCGTCGAATTCGCCGATCGCGTCGAGCACCTGCTCGCGCTCGCGCAGCAGCCGCTGCTCGATCTGCCTGCGCTGTTCTTCCTGAAGCATCGGGGGTTGCGGTCCGGGTTAGGTTGTCGGCGGCCCAGTGCCGCGCGTGCCGCCGGCGCGCACCGTCAATCTCCGTGCCTGCCCCGTGACCGACACCGGTTCCGCAGTGACTCAGCCCCGTCCCCCGCTGGTGGGGTACCTTCCCGGCCTGGCGCTTTCCGCCGCGCTGGCCGCCGCCGCGTGGGTGCTTCAGGAGGTGGAGGTGCGGGCCACGGGGCACGCCGTGGTCGAGGCGCTGGTGCTGGCCATCCTGCTGGGGATGATCGTCCGCACCTTCTGGGAGCCGGGTGCGCGGTGGGAGCCGGGGATCAGGCTGACGGCCAAGCAGGTGCTGGAGGTGGCCATCGTCCTCCTGGGCGCGTCGGTGAACCTGCCCCTCCTCCTTCGCGCCGGCGCGCCGCTGGTGATCGCCATCCTCGCCGTCGTGGCGACGGGGCTGGTGGCGGGGTACGGCATCGGCCGCGCGCTGGGGCTCAACCCGCGCCTGGCCACGCTGATCGCCTGCGGAAACGCCATCTGCGGCAACTCCGCCATCGCGGCGGTGGCGCCCGTCATCGGTGCCGACGACGAGGACGTGGCTTCGTCCATCGCCTTCACCGCCGTCCTGGGCGTGGTCGTCGTCCTGGGCCTGCCCCTGCTCATCCCCCTGCTGGGCTTCGACGCGTACCGCTACGGCGTGCTGGCGGGAATGACGGTGTACGCCGTTCCGCAGGTGATCGCGGCCACCTTTCCCGTCAGCGCGCTGAGCGGCGAGGTGGGGACGCTGGTCAAGCTGGTGCGCGTGCTGCTGCTGGGTCCCGTCGTGGTCTTCTTCGCCGTGCGCAACCGCAGGATCGGCGAGCAGAAGCTGGCGCCCGGCGCCTTCGTTCCCTGGTTCATCACGGGCTTCCTGGTGCTGGCCGCCGCCCGCTCGCTGGGCGCCATCCCCGCCGAGGTGGCGCTGCCGGTGCGCGAGCTGTCGCGGTGGATGACGGTGGCCGCCATGGCCGCGCTGGGGCTGGGCGTAGACGTACGGGTGCTCGGCCGCGTGGGCGGCCGGGTGATCGCGGCTGTCACGGGATCGCTCATCGTGCTGATCAGCCTGAGCGCCGCGCTGATCGTGCTGCTGGGAATCGGCTGACCCGGAAACGCACTCACGCACTCACGCACTCACGCACTCACGCACTCACCCACTCACGCACTCACGCACTCAAAGAGGCCCGCCCGGAACATCCGGACGGGCCTCTTCTGCTCGCCAGCACCGTGCGTCGACGCGGGCTAGCGGGGATCGGCGATCACGCCGAACGAGTCGGGCGCGCGGTCCAGCGGGCCCGCCAGCCACACCCGCGCACCAACGGCGGACCGCAGGGTCTCGGGAAGGCGAGCGATGGGGAGCCTCCTTCCATCCTCAGTGACCAGCGCGAATCCCTCCCCCTCGCGCGCCAGGATGCCGTCCACCGCCGTGACGCCGCTGGCGGAGCGGACCGCCACCCGGGCGACGGCGAAGCGCCCCCCGGCCGCCCGTTCGCCCCAAACGGTCACCTCGAGGCCGGTGAGCCGCCGCAGCACCCCGGCGTCGCCGTCCAGCGCTACGTCACGGGTGCCCCCGTCCACGCGGAGCACCACCCAGGTCGCCGGCTCCGAGCCGACGACGTCCACCGTCCCGCGGAGCGAGTCGGCCAGGACCGCCTTCCCAGCGGGGGCGGGAGTGCCCCGCGTACACGCCAGCAGCGCGAGGACGCAGGGAACCAGGAGGGCTGGCCGCACCCTACTGCAGGCGCGCGACGGCGATGCGCAGGTTGGAGGACGGCGCTCCGCCGCCGTTCGCCTCCAGCCGCAGGAGCTGCGCGGCCGTCTGCGTGCCGGTGAACTCGTAGTACCGCGTTCCGCCCCCGCGCAGCGTGAGGGTGCTCAGCGTCGCGACGCCTCCGAAGCTCAGCGGCGTGGGCACCAGCGGGAACGGCGTCGTGTACGTGCTGGGGAGATCGGCGTTCAGTCCCGCGTAGATGCTGCGCAGGTTCCAGGTGGGAAACTGCAGGTCGGTGCTGGGTACCCCCAGCGCCGGGTGGTCGTCGGCGTAGAGCGTCAGCCCCCATCCGCCCAGCAGCTGGTCGATGGAGACGCCCGCCCGCCCACTCAGGTTGGTGACCCCCGTCGTGGTCGAGTTGGTGAGCGCCGTCAGGAACGCCGCGTCGGAGGCGCCGTAGCGGTCGATGGCGTAGCGCACCAGCGACCACGAGATGGCGTAGTAATTGGACCCGGTGTCGTCCTGCGAGGGCCCGAAGGGCGAGTAGAAGCGCGCGTTCTGGGCAACCAGATGGTTGTTCAGCGACGTGAAGTGCCGCTGCATGATCGACGCGGGGCGGCGCGTGTTGGCCGAGCACTCGGGCCAGCTGGGCGGCACCCGCACGTCGCAGTAGACGTTGATGGGGTTGGCCGCGCTGCCGTAGCCGGTGTTCGCCTTCCACGCCACGTTGTCCACCGCGTTCCTCATCCACAGCTCCTCGGAGTGCCGTGCCGTGCCCTCCTCCAGGAACCCCGCCTCCAGCGGCGCACCGTTGGCGACGCGCGCCGACATCGACGCCACGTGCTTGCTCTCGTGGATGAAGGTGGAGCGGATGGTACGGTACCAGTTCTCGGCGGTGTTCCCGCTGTAGCCCGTTCCGGGCGTGACGGGCTGGTAGGCGTAGAAATACTCGCCGAAGTTGCTGGAGCCGCTGGACGCGGTGCCGGTGTACGGGCCGCCCACGGCCGGCGTGCTCGCATCGTCGTTGGGATACTGGTCGCAGCTCACCACGAAACCGGCCACCCCGGTGAACGAGGTGTTGATGCGCGGCGTGAACAGGGCGATGAGGATCCCGTTGTTGTCGGTGACGGCGTCCCGCCGAAGGATGTCGCCGAAGTTGGTGCGGACGATGGGCTCCATGTCGGCGTTGAACTGGTCGCCGATCTTCTGGTAGTTGGCCGCCATCGTGGGGTTCAGCGAGCTCTTGAACGCGTCGGGCGTGGCGTCGTCCTCGTAGATGGCGATCTTGCCGTTGGAGTACACCCTCGTGGCGCTCACCACGTAGAAGCTGTTGCAGAAGCCCGCGGCGGCGATGTTCGCCACCCGGAAGGTGCGGGTGAGGGGCGGATCGCCCATCACCACGTTGCGGTTGACGCGGCCGGTGCGCGTTCCCCCCGCCCCCGCGCCGAAACGGCCGCGAAGCCGCTCGTACTCCACGCGGTTCTGCTCCAGCAGCCAGTGGTGGCGCTCGTCGGCCGCGCGCTGGCGGGCGGCTTCCATCCCCTGCTGAAGAGACACGCCGGGACGCAGCGGCTGCTCGGCCACGGGCTCCGCCTGCAGCTGGACCGGGGCGGCCAGGCCGCCGTCGGCCGAGAACTGGAAGGGCGTATTGGACGTGGGCGACGAGCTGACGCTGAACACCGTCACCACGTACCGCGACGCGGCGCCCGTGGCCGTGAGCTCGTTGCAGTGCGAATCGGTGGAGCTCGAAAGCACCAGCGCCTGGCCCACTCCCACGGTGCGCTGCGTCACCTGCAGCGGGTGCGTGAGGGAACGGCCCGTCATCCCGCCCTGGGTGACCGTCACCGGCACGGAGCCCGAGGCGGTGCACGGAACCGTCACCGTCAGCGACGTGCCTCCCGCGCCGCCCGTGACCGTGGCCGCGCGGCCGCCGATGCTGACGGCGTTGCTCCCCGGCGTCGCGTTGAAGTTGATCCCCGTGATGGTGGCGCTGGCCCCCGGCACCAGGGTGGCGGGGGAAACCGACGTCACCTGCGGCGCCACGGTAGCCAGGGCGCCGGAGGGCATTTCGGTCGCCACGTACACCGAAAAGGTGAACGAGGTGGCGCCACCCATGTTGAACTGCCATTGCTTGGCGGCCGACGCCTCTCCCGACGCCAGGATGCCGTCGGCGCCCAGCTCCCCCTGGTCCGTCCCGCCGATGCTTCCGCCGTACTGGTAGTACGCCTGTCCCGGCGCCGTGAACTCGGCCGTCCCGGTGGGGTTGGCGACCGTCACGATGCCGCCGCTTCCCGACGGAGGCGCGATCAGGAACACGCGGATGCCGCCGTCGTGGCGCGCTGCCCCGGTGGCCGTGGCCATCGGCAGGTTGGACAGGTTCTGCACGGTGGCGTTGAACGAGAACACCTGCGTCCCCGCGTCGTACGCCGCACCGGACGACGCCATCCGCACGTAGACGCCCTGGCCACCCACCGTCCGCTGGTCGAAGCGCGGCCCGGGGCCCGGGATCGGGGCGGCGGGTGCTGCCCCGCCGGGAGCCGCGCACTCCACCGCGCCGCTGGCCACGTCGGCCGCGCACTCCAGCCGCGCGATCACCACCGTGGGAACCGCGGCTTCGCGGTTCGCCCGGGTGGGAGCGTCGTCGCACGCCGCGGCGGCCAGCGGTGCGCACACGAGGGCCAGCAGCCGGAAACCGGGCAGGCGCGTAAAAAACGATCGCATGGGGTGCTTGGGTGACCAGAGGGGGCGGTGCGCGCCGGGGAAAGCGGCGCACGCGCGAAATCGGGGGGATTTTCGAATCTGAAGATCGCGCAGAAGCCCAGCAGCGTCAATGCCCCCGAACGGGACACGATTTCCCAAAAAACAGAAAGAATGGTGCAGGTGGCGCGCGCCTCGCCGGGAAAGGGCCGGGGTTCCCGCCGGGGACCTCCGGAGGGGCGCGGGGAGGAGCTCCACGAACGAACCGGCCCGCCCCACGAGGTGGAGCGGGCCGGCAGTGCCCGGAGTCGGACTCGAACCGACAATCCCTTGCGGGAGGCAGATTTTGAGTCTGCTGCGTATACCGATTTCGCCATCCGGGCGGACGGCCGCAAAACTAACGGAAAGGGCCCGCGGGATCAACCACCGCCGGGGCGGGCGCCCCTTCCAGCAGCTGCAGCGCGTACACGGCGCGGCGCAGCGCGCGGATGCTGTCGCCCGAGGCGAGCCCGGCCCGCGCGCCCAGCAGCAGCGCGCGGGCGTTCCGCTCCGTTGCGCCGGACGCGGCACCCGCCTGCAGCCGGGCCTCGGCGCTGGCCAGCAGCCGCAGCCCCACGGCCATGGGCGACTGCGCGCGGGCGGCCAGCGTCCCCTCGCTCAGGTGCCGCACGGCGGCGGCAGTGTCGCCGGCGGCCAGGGCGGCGCGGGCCTCCTGCGCCCGGGCGGCGACGGACGCGGCGGCGGCGGCCAGCTCCGGGTGGGCGCCCAGGTCCAGCCGGGCGCGGGCGCGGTCCGTCCACGCCTCCAGCGCGGCCAGCGCACCCAGCATCCGCCCCGCGTCGGGGGCGTGCGCCACCCCGGCGGCGGCCTCGCGCAGGGCCTGGGCCTCCAGCCGCAGCGCCTCTTCCGGCCGTCCAGCGGCGCGGGCCCGCAGCGCGCGTGCGCGAAGCGCGTCCACCCCGGCGCGGTGCGCCGGGGACAGGTACGGGAGCCAGGTTTCCGCCCGCGGCAGGCCGCGGGGCTCGGCGACGGCCACCCAGGCCCGGCCGCCCGCGACCTGCACGTACGAGGTGGGCGCGGTGGGCCCGTCGTCGCACGCGGACACCGCCAGGAGCGCGGCCGCGCAAAGCACCGCCAGCGGGCGGAAGACGCGAAGGGGCATCGGGTTGGGAGCAGGAACGGGTGCCGCGGAAGTGGAGGAGAAACATAGGGCGGCGGGGCGCCAACGGTCAAGCGGCGGCCCGCTCCGTACGCTTGACACCCTTTCCGCGCGCGGGATAGGTTGACGGACGTTCGAACACGGTTTCCCGGACACCCGCAGATGAGCACGGACGAGCGCAGCGCGTACGACGAGAAGCTGGAGAGCATCCTTCGCGCGGCCGCCCGCATCTTCGCCGAGAAGGGGTACCACCAGGCCAGCATCCGCGACATCGCGCGCGCCACGAGCGTCAGCCTGTCGGGGCTGTACTACTATTTCAACAGCAAGGAAGAGCTGCTCTTCCTGATCCAGGACCACGCGTTCGGCACGCTGCTGAACAACCTGGAGCGGCTGCTGCAGGGCGAGGAGCAGCCGCACCGGCGCCTGCGCCTGCTGATGGAGAACCACCTTCGCTACTTCATCGCCAACACGGCCGAGATGAAGGTGCTCTCGCACGAGGCCGAGGCGCTGACGGGGGACTTCCGGCGGCGGGTGAACGCCAAGAAGCGGCGGCTCACCGAGATCGCCCTCGACATCTTGCGGGAGATCCGCCCCGGGGGCGACGTGGACCTGCGCGTGGCGACCTTCGCCATGTTCGGGATGATGAACTGGCTGTACAACTGGCACCGGGCAGACCGCGACGTTCCGCTCGACAAGATCGTCGACGACATGTACCGCATCTTTCTCGAGGGATTCCAGCCCGCCGGCGCCAAGGTTCCCGCGCTGGCGCGCGAGGCCACGCCCGGCGAATCCCGTCCTTCGATCTGGCGCTCGGGCGCCGACGAGTAGCGCCGACGCCCGAACCTTTCACTTCACCACCGGAGCAACCTGATGGCAACGCTTGCCGCTGACGTGCCGACCGAATCCCCGACGCTGGTGCACTACGAGGTGCAGGACGGCGTGGCGATCTTCACCCTCGACGATCCGCCGGCCAACACCTACACGCACGAGATGATGCGCCAGATCGACGCATGCATCCTGCGCGCGCGGTTCGACAACACGGTCGACGTGATCGTCATCACGGGCAAGGGCGAAAAGTTCTTCTGCGCCGGCGCCAACATCAACATGCTGCAGAAGGCCGATCCGACCTGGAAGTACTACTTCTGCCTGCACGCCAACGAGACGCTGCTGAAGCTGGAGCACACGCCCAAGCTGGTGATCGCCGCGCTCAACGGGCACACGGTGGGCGGCGGGCTGGAGATCGCCATGGCGGCCGACCTGCGCATCGCACGCCGGGGCGCCGGCAAGATCGGCTTGCCCGAGGTGGCGCTGGGCGTGCTTCCCGGCACGGGCGGCACGCAGCGGCTGACCAAGCTGGTGGGCACCAGCAAGGCCATCGAGCTGATGGTCCAGGGCAACAACATCGACTTCGACGAGGCCGCGGCCATGGGCATCGTCAACCGGGTGATCGACGCCGAGGGCCGCGACGCGTTCCTGGCCTCGGTGCTGGAGTACGCCCGCCAGTTCACCCGTCCCAACAAGGCCACCTTCGCCGTCGGCAACATCAAGCGCTCGTGCCAGAGCGGCGCCGAGCTGCCGCTGGAGCAGGGGCTGGCGCTGGAGCGCGAGCTGCAGGCGCTGCTGTTCAACTCGCAGGACGCCAAGGAAGGCCTGAACGCCTACGTGGAAAAGCGCACCGCGCAGTTCACGGGCAAGTAAGCTTCGCAGGGTCCGACCGGGAGGGAGCCTCGTGCTCCCTCCCGTGCTATTTTGGGTGACGGGACCACGCACCACATCAAACGAGCGCACATGACGGATACGGCGACGCTGGACATCCAGCCGGGACGGCTGTTCATCGGGGGCGAGTGGCAGGACGCGGCCTCGGGCAGCACCTTCGACACCATCAACCCCGCCACCGCCGAGCCGCTGACGCAGGTGGCCGAGGCGGGGGCCGAGGACGTGGACCGCGCCGTCCGCGCCGCCCGCGAGGCGTTCGAGAGCGACGCGTGGCAGAACATGGACGCCCGCAAGCGCGGCAAGCTGCTGTACGCCATCGCCGACCGGCTGGAGGAGCGCGCCGACGAACTGGCCGCGCTGGAAACGATGGACAACGGCAAGCCCGTGCGCGAGGCGCGGATGATCGACATCAAGGAGTCGATCGACTGCTTCCGCTACTACGCGGGCTGGGCCGACAAGATCGCCGGCGACGTGATTCCCGTCCCCGGGCCGTACCTGAACTACACGCGCCGCGAGCCGGTGGGAGTGTGCGGGGCCATCATCCCGTGGAACTACCCGCTGCAGATGGCCGCGTGGAAGGTGGCGCCCGCCATCGCCTGCGGAAACACCGTCGTCCTGAAGCCGGCCGAGCAGACGCCGCTGACGGCCCTGGAGCTGGCGCGCGCCGCGGCCGACGCCGGGCTCCCCGCCGGCGTGCTGAACGTGATCCCCGGCTTCGGCGAAAGCGCCGGCGGCGCGCTGGTGAACCACCCCGACGTGGACAAGATCGCCTTCACGGGGTCCACCGCCATCGGCAAGCTGATCCAGCGGCAGGCGGCGGATACGCTCAAGAAGGTGTCGCTGGAGTTGGGCGGAAAGAGCCCCAACATCGTGCTGGACGACGCCGACATCGAGGCGGCGGTGCGCGGGGCCAGCATGGCCATCTTCTACAACAGCGGCCAGGCCTGCACCGCGGGCTCGCGCCTGCTGGTGCACGAGAAGATCCGCGACGAGTTCGTGGAAAAGCTGCTGAAGCGCGCGGCCGGCTTCGTTCCGGGCGACCCGATGAACCCCAAGACGCGCCTGGGGCCGCTGGTGTCGGAGGAGCAGCTGGACCGCGTGCTGGGGTACATCGAAAAGGGCAAGCAGGAGGGCGCGGAGCTGCTGCTGGGCGGCGACCGCGTGGAGGTGGGCGGCAAGCGCGGCTACTTCCTGAACCCCACCGTCTTCGGCAGCGTGACGCCGCGGATGACCATCGCCTGCGAAGAGATCTTCGGCCCCGTGCTGGCGGTGCAGACCTTTTCCGACATGGACGAGGCCATCCAGATCGGCAATGCGTCGGAGTACGGGCTGGCCGCCGCCGTGTGGACGAAGGACGTGAGGAAGGCGCACCACGTCGCCCACAAGCTGCGCGCGGGCACGGTGTGGATCAACACCTACCACAACCTCGACACCGCGTCGCCCTTCGGCGGCTACAAGCAGTCCGGCTACGGCCGCGAGCTGGGCCGGTACGCCCTGGATTTGTACACGCAGGTGAAGAGCGTGTGGGTGAACCTGGCGTAGAGTATGGGATGCGAGGCGGTACCAGGCCGCCTCGCGAAGTTTGCGGACACGGGTACGTAACCTGGGGGGTCAGCCATGCGACTGGAATTGACGGCCGTTTTCGAAAAAGTACCCGAGGGCTACATCGCGTGGGTGCCGGAGATCCCCGGTGCCAATACGCAGGGCACGACCCTCCAGGAAACCCGCGCCAACCTCGAGGAGGCGGTGCTGCTGGTGCTGGAGACCAACCGTATGCTCGCTGATCAGTTCGGGGGGAGCGAATCGCAAATCCGCGAAACGCTCCTCATCCAGAGGCGTGAAGCGGCGTGACCTGATTCGGCATCTGCTGCAGCATGGCTGCGTGTACATCCGAGAAGGTAGCAACCACACGATTTACGCCAACCCCGCGATCTTGAGATCGTCTCCGATCCCGCGCCACCGCGAGCTAAATGAGAAAATCGCGCGGAAGATCTGCCACGATCTCAAGATTCCGCCGCCGTAACATCAGCGGTATTTTCCAATAAAATGGCAACTGACGCATACATCATCGACGCCTGCCGCACGCCGGTGGGGCGGTTCAACGGCTCGCTCGCGAGCGTCCGGCCCGACGACCTGGCGGCCACCGTCGTCAGGGCGATCGTGGAGCGCACGGGCGTGGACCCCGCCCTCGTGGACGACGTGATCTTCGGGTGCGCCAACCAGGCGGGCGAGGACAACCGCAACGTGGGCCGGATGGCGCTGCTGCTGGCCGGCCTTCCCGTCTCCGTCCCCGGGCAGACGGTCAACCGCCTGTGCGGCTCCGGATTGGAAGCTGTCCGCAGCGCCATGCACGCCATCCGCGCGGGCGAGGGCGAGACGTTCATCGCGGGCGGCGTGGAAAGCATGACGCGTGCGCCGTGGGTGATGCTCAAGCCGGGTGAGGGCTTCGCCCGCGGAGTGCCCGAGATGGCGGACTCGCTGCTCGGCTGGCGCTTCGTGAATCCGAAGATGCCGGCGGAATGGACGGTCAGCCTGGGCGAGACGGCGGAGATCGTGGCCGAGGAGTACGAGGTCAGCCGCGCCGACCAGGACGAGTTCGCGCTGCGCAGCCAGCAGCGCGCCGCCGCCGCCATCGCCGCCGGGCACTTCGCGGGCGAGATCGTCCCGGTGACCATTCCGCAGCGGAAGGGCGCGCCCAAGGTGGTGGACACCGACGAGCATCCCCGCGCCGACACCACGCTGGACTCGCTGACCGGGCTGAAGGCGGCGTTCCGCAAGGAGACGGGGACGGTGACGGCCGGCAACGCGTCGGGACTGAACGACGGCGCGTCTGCGCTCCTGGTCGCCTCGGCAGCGGCGGCCCAGCGCATAGGCCGCGCGCCGATGGCACGGATCGTCGCGAGCGCCGTCGCCGGGGTGGATCCTCACCGCATGGGCATCGGCCCGGTGCCGGCCACGCGCAAGGCGCTGGCGCTGGCGGGGCTCTCCATCGGCGACATGGGGCTGGTGGAGCTGAACGAGGCGTTCGCGGCGCAGTCCGTGGCCTGCGTCCGCGAGTTGGGCATCGACCCCGAGATCGTGAACGTGTCCGGCGGCGCGGTGGCGGTCGGCCATCCCCTCGGCTCGTCCGGCGCGCGCATCCTCACCACCCTGGTGCACGAGATGGGGCGGCAGGGCGTGCGCTACGGCCTGGCGTCCATGTGCATCGGCGTGGGCCAGGGGATTTCGATGATCGTGGAGCGGGTGGAATCGTGAGCGATACCATCCGGCTGTCCGTGGAGGACGGCGTCGCCTGGGTCACGCTCAATCGACCCGACCGGCTGAACGCCTTCGCCGGGCGCATGCGCGACGACCTTTACGACGCCATCGACCGCGCGGCCGCGTCGCCCGAGGTGCGGGTGATCGTCATCACCGGCGCGGGCCGCGGCTTCTGCACCGGCGCCGACGTGGAGGTGATGAGCGACCTGCTTGCGCGCGGCGACGACACGACGTTCGACGGGCTGGTGGAGGCCGGGATGCGCGTAGTCCGGCGCCTGGCCCGCGTGGAGCAGCCGGTGATCGCGGCGGTGAACGGCCCCGCGGCGGGCGCGGGCGCGTCGCTGGCGCTGGCGTGCGACTTCCGCATCGCCTCGGAGCGCGCGACCATCGGCTTTACCTTCAACCGCATCGGACTGCACCCGGACTGGGGCGCCACCCACTCCCTGCCCCGCCTGGTGGGCCCGGGGCGCGCGGCGGAGCTGGTGATGACGGGGCGGATGGTGGATGCGCGCGAGGCCGAGCGCATCGGCCTCTTTCAGCAGGTGTTCGCCGAGGACTGGTTCCTGGACGAGGTGCGCAAGCTGGCGAAGGAGCTCGCCTCCAAGCCGCCGCTCGCCCTCACCCTCGCCAAGCGCACCCTGGCCGCGTCGCCCACGTCGGACCTGGACGCCATGCTCGCCGCCGAGCGCGAGCAGCAGATGCGCTGTTTCCGCAGCGCGGACGCCCGGGAAGGCATCACCGCGTTCAACGAGAAGCGGAAGCCCGTTTTCCGAGGGGAGTAACCCAACTGCCGGCGGACAGGGCGACGCTCACCGGTCCCGCAGGTCTTCGGCAGTGATGAGAAGGACCGTTCCCTCCGCTACCGCTCTCCGCACCTCGTCGTCGGCCTCGCCACGTCCGGTGAACAGCGCCAGGTGCACGCGCGTCGTCCCGGCGAGTTCGGCGGCGAGCATGTTGGCGCGCTGGCGCAGGGTTGCCAGGTGTGCGGCGGTCACCCGTCCCCACTTGCATTCGCCCACGAGCAGTTCCCCGCCCGATGCCATCGAAACGACATCCACCTGGTTCTGCGACGTCGCGTCCCACCATTCCCCCACGCGAATGGGCCTGAACGGCAGGCGATGGGTGCGGCGCACGAAGTCCCGGCAGACCTCCTCGAACACGGGGCCCATGATGTCGTCGAGATCGGGCCCCACCACCTCGTCCCACAATCGCTCCGGCTCCACCAATCCAAGGCTCCCAGCATTCACCAGACGGATCACGGTCCTGTGCCAGAACGCGACGTAAGGGTCGATGATGCGGTACAGCACGCGCTTGGAACGACGCGGATTCCTTTCCGTGATCGGAACGATACGCGCAATCACCTGCATCTCTTCGAGCCACTGCAGGGGACGCTGCAGAGCACCGCCCACCCGCCCCACCCGCTTCGTGATCCCGCTCCAGGTCTGCTCTCCGCCCGCGATCGCTTCGATGATGGAATAGTGGACGTGCGCATCGGATGTAAACGCGTCCAGCATGTGCTGTGCATCGTCCACCAGCCGCCCCGAGGGAGACAGCAGGGCGGCGGCGGCGTTTTGCGGTAGGGACCGCTCCGCGTCCAGCAGGCTCAGGTGCCCGGGAAGGTGCCCGAACAGCCCGTACGCCACCAGTTGGTCTCGCACGCCATATTGCGGCATGAAGAGCGCGGCGTCGGCGAAGCCGAATGGATTCACGATCAGCTTGGCCGTGCGCCGCCCGTACAGCGGCTGATCGATCTGTTCGAGCTGGTTCATCGCCGAGATGTAGGAACCGCTCAGGATGAGCTTCATCCCCGTTTTCTGCCAGTCGTGGTCCCAGGCGCTCTGGACGATCGACGTCAGCGCGGGGGCAGCGGCGGCGAGGTACGGGAATTCGTCGAGCACGAGCAGAAAGGGGTTCCCGCCTGCTCGGTCCGTCACGTAGGCGAACAGCTCCTCCCACGAGGGAAAGTTGATGCCGCGGCGGAGCGCCGCATCCTGAAACCGAGCGCCTACGATGCGGCTGAGCGCCGCGAGCTGCTCGGCCTCGGTTCGACGCGTCGCCTGGTAGTAGATGCCGTCGACCTGCCTCGCAAATCGCGAAAGGATGAAGCTTTTCCCCACGCGGCGACGCCCGACGGCAAATACCAGATCGGGGCGGGCCCTCTCCCAGATCTCCTCCAACATCCGCCATTCAGCATCGCGATCGAGTACTTCTGCTGGTTTGGGCATGTCGGCGATCAGTAGCGAGGTCGTGACTGGTGATTTTCGGAGCTACCACTAGTGGAACTACCAACATTGGTAGTTCCACCGGAGGTAGTCAAGTGGCGAGTGGCCGCTCGTATGACGATGCGTAGCCCGCCACGTGAGTTACGTGGCGCAAGCCGCGCCCGACTCGTACTTTGCCACTCGCCGGCCGTCAAGATCTCGTGGCGCGGTGCTCACTCCACCTCTTCTGCCCGCAACTTGATCTCTCGTTCTTCGCGCGGCTTGATCATTCCAGCCATGCTCGCGCTCTCCGCCTGCGGCAGCGACGTGACGCCCGAGGGGCTCGCCCCGGCGCCCTGGTTCACCATCGGCAAGGGGCCCGTGGGATACACCGCGCTGGATACGTCGCGCATCCAGAGGGATGGAGCGCGCCGCATCGTCTGGGTGCGGACCGAATTCCTGGAGCCCGACTCCGCGCCCCGCCTGCCGGGCGCGGTCGTAAAGGCCCGCGAAACGCGCCACGCCCTGGACTGCGGAGCGCGGCGCGTCACGGACCTGGAAATCATCCTCCGCGACAGTGTGGGCAAGCCGCTCGCTGCATCCTCCGCCGGTGGCGTGGCGCGGGCCTTCGAGGTGCATCCGTACGGCCCCAAGATGTTCCCCACGGTGTGCAACGCGATCAGCATCACTGCGAGGCACCGGGAGCAGGGCCGATAGATCGGGATGAAGCCTCGCGCGGTTTGCGGGGCTTTCCGCTCTCGACGCGGCGGCCAGGAAGTAGCCGCACGGGCCGGTAGCGAGCCGCCCCGCCCGCGCATACTTTCTGGCGAACCCCACATCCGCGGACGAGCTGCCGTCCGCATCACCACCAGAGGGCGGACCCCAGTGGCGGACGACCAGACGATGAGCACCGTCGCCGTGCTCGGTGCGGGAACCATGGGCAACGGCATCGCGCAGGTGTGCGCGATGGCCGGCTACGCCGTCGCGCTTTCCGACCCGCAGCCCGACGCGCTGGAGCGCGCCGTGAACACCATCCGCGGCAACCTGGAAAAGGGGGTGGACCGCGGAAAGGTCTCCATCGAAACTCGCGACCGGGCCCTCCAGGGGCTGCGCAAGGCCAGGAACGTGGCCGACGCGGTGGGCACTGCGGACCTGGTGATCGAGGCGGCGCCGGAAAGCATGGACCTGAAGACGGCCATCTTCCGCGACCTGGACCGCCTGGCGCCCGCGCACGCCGTGCTGGCCACCAACACGTCGTCGCTCAGCGTCAGCCGCATCGCCGAAGCCACGGGGCGGCCGGGGTCGGTCATCGGCCTGCACTTCTTCAACCCCGTGCACATCATGAAGCTGCTGGAGGTGGTGCGCGGGCGCGAAACGTCGCAGGAGACGCTCGACGCCTGCCTCGCCTTCGCCCGGCGCATCGGCAAGGAGCCCATCGTGGTCACCGACACGCCGGGGTTCGCCTCGTCGCGGCTGGGGGTGGTGCTGGGATTGGAGGCCATGCGGATGGTGGAACAGGGCGTCGCCAGCCCGCAGGACATCGACAAGGCCATGGAGCTGGGCTACAACCACCCCATGGGCCCGCTGAAGCTGACGGACCTGGTGGGGCTCGACGTGCGGCTGGGCATCGCCGAGTACCTGCACGGCGAGCTGGGGGGCGAGCAGTACCGCCCGCCGGATCTGCTGCGGCGCATGGTGGCAGAGGGCAAGATGGGAAAGAAGAGCGGCCAGGGCTTCTACCACTGGACGCAGGAGGCGTTGTGAGCGCGTACGAGCTGCTGCGGATCGAGCGCGACGGCGCGGTCGCCATCGTCACCATCGACCGCCCCGAGAAGCGGAACGCGCTGAGCGCCCAGGTTCGCGCCGAGCTGATCGCCGTGCTCGACGCGCTGCGCGACGACGACGCCGTGCGCGTGCTGGTGGTCACCGGCGCGGGCGACAAGGCGTTCGTCGCCGGCGCCGACATCGGCGAGTTCGCGCAGCGCACGCCGCTGGAGCAGCGCGCGGCGATGACGGGACGCCGCGTGTTCGACGAGGTGGCGGCGTATCCCAAGCCGGTGCTGGCCATGATCAACGGGCTGGCGCTGGGCGGCGGGTGCGAGCTGGCGCTGGCCTGCGACGTCCGCCTGGCGGCCGACACGGCCAAGCTGGGGCAGCCGGAGATCAACCTGGGCATCATCCCGGGCGGCGGCGGCACGCAGCGCCTTCCGCGCGTGGTGGGCACCGGCCAGGCGATGAGGCTGGTCCTGTCGGGCGAGATCATCGGCGCGGCGGAGGCGCTCCGCATCGGCCTGGTGGACGTGGTGCACCCCGCCGCCGAGCTGCGGGAACGGACGCTGGAGTTCGCGCGGGGGATGGCCGGCAAGTCGCCCGTCGCGCTCCGCATGGCCAAGTCCGCCGTCCGCGCCGCCGCCGAGATGCCGCTTGCCGCGGGGCTCCAGTACGAGACTGAGGCGTTCATCACCTGCTTCGGCAGCGACGACAAGCGCGAGGGCGTGGCGGCGTTCCTGGAAAAGCGCACGGCGGAGTTCACTGGCCGATGACCCCGAGCGCGCTCCGGCTGCCGTTCGGCAGGGCACTCGTAAATAGCGGTCATCCCGTAAGGCCGTCCCGCACCGTACGGCGTTCCCGCCGCGCTTCCACGGTGACGGTGCCGCGACAGGATCCGATCCCGACGGTGATCGTATTGAAGGGGATGGCGGATTGGCGAAAGTAGTTGACTTGTCTTGAGTAGGTCGGTACGATGAGCCTTGGTGTCAATCGGCCGCTTCGGAAACGTCGCAGAATGTTTGTGGAAATCCTGTTGCACGCGTATTTCGTCGCGTTAGGGGTTCCGGTAATCTTGATCGGCGTCGGAGCCCTCGCGAAGAAGCTGATCCGGGGTACTAGCTGGATTCGGCAGGACTTTTTTCTCGGTGTGGACCTGGCGCTGGCGAGCCTATCTTCCGGCCTGATATATCTTTATCAGGTCCTTGAATCTGCCAGAAACGCACATGGTGTTCAGCCCCCGAACGCCGCATCAGCGGACCAGAAATTGCTCTTGGGCGTGAGCTATGTCGTGGTAGCTCTTTTTGCTCTACTAGTAGTAATGTCCGCACATCAGGATCAAGAGCGAAACACAACGAACCCGATGAAACAGATCATCTGGTTAGGCGTAATAAGTAACTTGGTAGGGGGAGGTCTGCTCGCGGCCTTCATTCTCCTTGTACAAGGAGTAAAGTGATGGAACCGAAGCTAGCCCGTCGTGCATCAGATACTTCGTCGCTCGACATCGCGGCGTTCATCGCGTCGCTCGCAGGCGTATCGCTCACGCTTGGGGCAGCGGCAGCGACAGCGCCGATGATCATGACGGCCGCAGCGGGTGCCCTAGCCATTGGAGCGGGCCTCAAGATTACTGCCTCTCGAGTAAAGTCCCAAGACGGTAACGCTGCCGAGGCACCCCGGCCTGCTGCTGAGGGGCGCGAGAGACGCGGTGCACGGGTCGCAGCGGGATAATTCCCGGTTCGACTGATGAACCACGCGGTCTGCCGTTCAGGCTGCGCTACTTGCACCCGAATACTTAACGACCCGGGCCCGTGTTCGCACCGAGCCGCTGACGATGTAGACCGCTGGCGACCGCGCTATGCATTCCCCGCTTGTCCTGTCAACGTACTTGACAGCGTGGGTGCCTGAGCGCCGTCCGTGGGGACCTCTGAGCTTCCCGCCGTTTCCGCGCGGCCCCGCCCGGCGTAGATTAACCACCTCTTGGGCCCTCCCCAGCCGGCGCGGCCGCTCCTCGCCGCGCCCCTATCCCGCCCCGCAGCACCGGACACCCATGCTCGACACGTTCACCATCGAAACCTTTCAGCCCCGCCTTGGCGAGCTGTTCCACGTCGTCGCCGAAGGGCACCGGCTTCCCGTGAAGCTGACGCAGATCCACCCATGGGGGCCGGAAGCAGCGAAAGGCCGACCGCGCGTTCCGTTCTCGCTGGTTTTTCACGCCGTGCCCCAGCTGGTGCTCCCCCAGGCCATCTACCGTGTGGAGAACGACCAGATGGAGCCGTTCGAGCTGTTCCTGGTCCCTCTTGGCCCCGACGAGCGGGGAATGCAATACGAGGCCGTGTTCACCTGAGGGGTCTCGCAGGCCAGGAGCAAGCAATGAGGGCCCTCCGCCGAACGGCGGAGGGCCCTCCCTCATTCGCAGCGGGCGGGGCCGCTCAGGGAATGGAGCAGTTGCTGAACCCCGAGGTGGCGGAGATGAGCTGCGTACCACCGGCGGACGGGTTCTGCCCGCTCACGTAGGCCTCCACCCCCGGCGTGGCGGCGGCGGCCATCCCCGTGACCCCGAACACGTTCACGGCGGGGTTCGTTCCCTGCTTCCGCAGGCCGATGCCCAGCGCTCCGCCGCTCCCCGCGCTCTGGTTCCCCGTGGCGTTCAGGCACACCACCGCGTTGCCCAAAGCGCTGCCCGCGTCCACTCGGATGCCCTGGCGCACGCCCGACAGCGGAGCCGCCACCACGTTGTTGACCACTGTCGCACGCACTGTCGCGGCCGAGTTGCGCGCGGTGGTGAGGATGCCGTTGCCATCCGTCGCGCTGATCACGTTGCTGTCGATTCGCACCGTGAGCTGCGGGGCGTCGTTCACGTCGAACGTCCGGTCCGCGCCCACGCCGATCCCCTGGCTGCCGAACGAGTTGTTGGCCACGATCCGGTTGCGCGCGATGGTCGTGGTGACGTTTACCTGGCCGATCGCGGAGTGCGCGATGGCGGTGCCGGCCACGTGCGAGATCGGGTCGGCCGCCGTGCCGTTGTCGGAGATGTCGAAGTTGCCCTGCCCGCGCCCGTTCACCAGCGCGATGACCGCCGAGGTGCCCATGCGCGCCCCCGGCTGGCCGCTGATGCGGTTGCCGGTGATGGCGATCACGCTGGACGCGCTCCCCGGCACCCCGAAGGTCGCCGCCGGCCCGCCCGCGGTAACGTTGCCACCCTGCGCCTCGATCCCCGCCCCGCTGGGGAAGTTGCGGACCACGTTGCCGCTGATCGAGGCACGCGTGACGCTTGCCGTCCCGGCCGCCGAGCCCCTGGCGAGCAGGCGGATTCCCGAACCGAGCGAAGCCGCGGCCGAGGTGGCGCTGGTGATCGTGTTCCCGGCGATCTCCACGTCGGTGATCGTCCCGCTGAAGTTCACGATGTCGATGCCGTGGTGCCGCGCGCCGGAAAGCACGTTCCGGCTGATCTCCACCGTGCCCGACAGGTTGTTCTCGGTTCCCGCCGCGGCCGAGTTGAACGCCAGGTTCGACTCGCCGGCGCCCCCCGCCGTCCCCGAGTTCTGGATGCTGCCGTCCGTGAAGCGGAAGTTCACCACGGCGCTGCCGCGCACCCCGCTGCCACCGGTGTTGGAGACGGCCACGTGGCCGAAGAACACGTTCGACACCCCGGTAAGGACGATGCCGGCACCCGACATGTCCTGGATGGTACCACCGCTGGCGGGGGTCCCGGAGCCGGTCACCTGCATGCGGCCGGTGTTCTCCAGCACGATCCCGCTCGTGCCGTTGGCGGCCGAGATGCTCTCGAAGCTCAGACCCGCGGCACCCGTCGACGTATCCAGCACCCGCAGCGCCGTGCCGGCCGAGGTGGCGAGCGCGTTGCCGGCACCCGTCACCGACACCGTGCCCCCGCCCGTCGCCTGGAACGCCACCCCGGTCGTGGTGCCCACCACCAGGCCGCCTCCGCCAAAGGAGACCTGCGCCCCGGTGTTGTTCGACAGCAGCACGCCGCCGTTGGCACCCGTCGAGAGCGTCTTGCTGGGGCCGGTGAAGGAGATGCTGCCGCCGGAGTTGTTCGCGACCTCGATCCCCCGCCCGGTGGACGCGATGGCCCCCGACAGGGTCAGCGTGCCGCCCGTGCGCCCGGTCACCGAAACCGCCAGCGGACCAGTGACAGCCAGGTCGCCGCCGTAGCTGAACGTTCCCGCCCCGCCGGTCACGAGCACCCCCGGCCCCGCCGAAAGCGTCACCGACCCGCCCGCGGCCGAGAACGAGCCGCCCACACCCACCAAGCGAATCCCCGCACCCGCGCTGGCGCTGGACGACAGCGCGCCGAACGAGCCGAACACGTCGCCGGACGACAGGTCCAGGGCCGGGCCGCCGGTGGCGGACACGGAAATCGAGCCCACCGTCAGCGAGCCGAAGCCGCTCCCCGCGATCCCCGCGCCCGACGACGAGGTCACATCCACGCCCTGCACCACGTTGTCGGCCGCTACCTGGATCGCCGCACCAGACGTCGTGCGCGCCACCACCGGCGCCGAGCCGGCGGCCAGCAGCACCAGCGTCTGCCCGTTCAGGGTCGCGGTGACGCTGGACGGAACACCCTGCCCCGTCAGCGACTGGGTGCCCTTGAGGGTGATGCCGCCGTCGTACGCGCCCGCGCCGGTGCGGACGAAGATCGCCTCGCCCGACGCCGAGGCGGCCTCCACCCCGGCCAGCGTGGTGAACGGCGACGCATCCCGCCCGTCACCCGGCCCGGCGCCCGCGTTGTCCACGTACCAGACGCGGTAGGCGGAAACCATCGTCGCCGACGCGCTGACCGAGTCCTGCCCGTCCGTCACCGTGTAGACGAACCCGTCGGTGCCCGTGAAGCCGGCCGCGCCCAGGTAGCTGAAGCTGCCGTCCGCGTTCACCGTCACGGTGCCGCCACCCGTCGTCGGGTACGTGCCCGGCACCACCTGCAGCGGGTTGTTCTCGCCATCCGTGTCGTTGGCCAGCAGGCCCGGCGCGGCGACCGGCACGGTGACGTTGCCGATGGCCTGGAACGTGTCCGCCTGCGCGACCGGCGGGGTGTTGGGGTTGAAGACCGTCAGCACGGCCGCGTCGGACGCGGCGCCGGACGACGCGGTGATGGACGCCTGCCCCGTCGCCACGCCGGTGGCCAGCCCGGACCCGTCCACCGTCGCGACGGACGGTGCGGAGCTGGACCAGGCGACCGGCGCCCCGGGGATCGCGTTCCCGTGCAGGTCCGTGATGGCGGCCGTGAACTGCTGCGTTCCCCCCACCGGCACCGCCGCCGAGTCGGGGCTCACCAGCACCTGGGCGGCGATCCCGGTCTCGATGCGGAACTTCACCGGCAGCGCCTGCCCCGCGATCAGCGGAACGAACTGCGCGCGGTCGACGGCGTCCTTCTCCTTGCCCGTGCGCACCACGTCCACGTCGGCGTAGCCCAGGCGGAGCGCGCCCACGAACACCTGCACACGGTAGAACTTCGCCGGGTCCAGCGACTTGGGGGTGATCCAGTTGGCGATGTAGTGCTGGGCGGCGGCGTCCACGCGAACCGACGAGGACCCGGAGCCGAAGGGGAAGGCCGCGACGGTGGCGCCGCAGGCCGGCCCCACCAGTTCGCAGACCTCCACGCGCGGCTGCAGCCCGCCGTCGAAGGTGCCCGTGAACGAGGCCGACTGCACCGTCGGCGGAAGGAAGTAGAACCCGGGGACAGCCCCGCTGTGCGCCGCGTCGGCGATGGCGAGCAGGGCACCCGCGTCCTCCGATGATCCGGGCGCGGTTACATCACTGGTGCAGGCCGCGAGCGCGCAAAGCAGCGCCGCGCGTCCGGCGTACTTGGAATGGAACATGGAACTCCTCGATGCGAAGAGGGTGCGGCGGGCCGCCGACAGTTGTTCCTACGCTGGCCCCAGGAGAGCGTGCGCAAGACATGACGGAATTGGGGGGTGGCGTGCCCGCGCCGGGGAAGGGGGGATCGGGACGGCGCATCGGTGCGAGTCCCGGCCATGGCTCCCGACGCCGGAGAGAGTGGCAGGAAGCACGCCCTACCTGTTCCGGGCGGAAAGGATGGCGTAAGTGCCGTAGAATCCTGCACCCTCACACGGTGAACAGCGACGTCGCGGCGGACAGACTGTGGCGCAGCTGTCCCACGCCGGGGCAAGAGTGGTACAAACCGCAGTCGGAGGGCCCGCTGGTGGTCGCTGGGACAAACCGGGCCGCCCTCAGCGCCGCTCGACGACGGGGCGGCGCCAAGCGCGCGGGATCAGGGCGCGGACGGAGTCCGCTCCATCAGCAGGTACACGCCGCGGTCACCGGCCTGCACGAACCCCATCCGCTCGTACAGGCGGCGCGCCGGGTTGTAGATTTCCACGTGGATGCTCACCTTGCGGCCGGTCGCGTCGCCCTCGGCAAGCAGTGGCTGGATCAGCTGCGTCCCCAAACCGGCGCCCCGGTACTCCGGCATCAGCGCAATGTCGACGATGCGGATGTCGTCGGGCCAGCGCGCCACGTACAGCCGGCCGGCGGGCACCCCGTCCACCAGCACCAGGTCCCACGAGGTGTCGGTGTAGTTCGCCCGCCAATGCGCGTGCTGCGCGTGGAACTGCTGGTCGACGAAGGCTGCCTTCTGCTCCGCCGTCCAGGGCACCTGCGTGAGCTCGTCTTCGCGGGTGGTGCCGTACAGGCGCAGCAGAAAGGGCATGTCTTCGTCCGTGATCGGCCGAAGGGTGACGCGTGGGCTCATCGGGTCGGGGCGGGCGGTAAAGGTTCGGGCGAGGGGCGGAATCCCCCGCTTCCCGTCGATCTGTTCACGCGCAGGCCAAAAGGGGGCGGCCATCTGGCCGCCCCCTTTCGCCTACGACGGCCGTTTCCGCGGCTAGGGCCGCGGCGGGAAGATCCCCTGCAGCGCGATGCAGAAATTCAGGGTCAGGTACGGCTGCATGTTGTTGTGCGGCAGGCCGCCACCCGCCGGTGGAAGTGCCTGGAAGGCCAGGTTGGTGTTCACCGGCGGGGGCGCGTACTGGCCCACCCCGATGCCTGTCGCCAGCAGCTGGCTCCCGGGAAAGCGCTCCAGTGCGTCGCCCTCCGAAACCACCACCGAGTGCGTATGGACGGGAATCTCGCTCGTGAGCAGCGTGATGGTCTCCACCCCGCTCATCTCGCCCAGGTCGCGAAGCGACAGGCCCTGGCCCTGACCGGGCTGCATGGGCGCGGATCCCTGCAGGTCGGGAAGCGCGAAGGTCGATTTGCCGTCACCGCCGTAGACGGTGCCCAGCAGTGCGAACAGCGCCGTGTTCTGCGAGATCGGCATCAGCTGCCCATCGCAGAAAGCCCACCCGGTCGGCGCGAAGTTGAATGGAAAGATGCGGACTTCCGCGAGGAACTGGTCGGACATGGCTGCTCGCTCCTCAGGTTTGGCTCGGGAAGATCCCGAACAGCGAAATGATGAAGTTGAGGCAGAGGAACGGCTGGGTGTTCTCGTGCGGCTGGCTTCCGCCCTGCGGGCCCACCGACGCGGCATTCAGGGTCGTGGTGGGCTCGTCCGTGCCGTAGGGAAAGAGCGTGGCGCCGTTCGTGGCGGCCAGGACGTTGTTCGTCGGCGAGTTCTGCGTCGCCAGCGCGCCCGTGCCGAACAAGGTGTGCGTGTGATTCGGAATCTGCTGCACGGTCAGGGTCTCCTGCTCCGTGCCGGCCATCTCCCCGATCTGGTACGTCGTGCCGTCCGGGCCCGGGCCCATGTGCATGGGCAGCCGGCTGGCCAGGTTCGGCAGGTTGAATGTTTCCTGGCCATCGCCGCCGTACGTTGTGCCGATCAGCTGGAACAGCACTTCGTTCTCGGAGATGGGAAGGGGCTGGCCTTCACAGAACATCCAGCCGGCGGGCGCGAAGTTTCCGGCGAACATCCGGATCTCGCCCACGTAGGGTTGTGCCATGGGTGGTCTCCGGATCAGTTATGGGAGGGGAAGATGCCCTGCAGCGCGATGATGAAGTTCAGCACCAGGTACGGCATCATGTTGTTGTGGGGCTGGCTTCCGCCCACGGACGTGATGGCGTTCGGGGCCATCGGCTGGAGCTCCGACGGGCCGGCGTACAGCGTGGTGGCCGACGACGTGGCCAGTACCACGTTGGGATTCGGCGAGTTCGTGGTTGCCACCACCGAGGTGGCGTTCAAGGGGTGAAGGTGAGTCGGCAGCTGCTGGATGTTCACCGTCACCGCCGTGCTCCCCGCCGCTTCGCCGAGCGTGTGCCCACTGCCCCTGTGGATGGGCACCCTGCCGCGCAGGTTCGGCAGGGCGAACGTGGTCTGGCCGTTGCCGCCGTAGGTGGTTCCCAGGAGCGCGAACAGCGCCTGGTTCTGGTTGATGGGCAGGAACTGCCCATTGCACAACGCCCAGCCCTTTGGTGGGAAGTTGAACGACACGATCTTGATCTCCGAGAGGAACGGCTCAGACATCAGGTGCATCTCCTTGTGGGAGGTGGGGAAGAGGGAACTGCACCCGCAGGGTTCCGGGAGGAACCCGAACCCGGGCACGGCGCGTTCGCGCCGTGCCCGGGGTACCGCCAATCGGAAAGGGTCTCAGGGAAGCGAGCAGGATTCGTACGTGGCCGCCGACACCAGCGCCGCGGCTCCCCCCGTGCCGAACGAGCCCGTGGTGCTACTGGGATTTGCGCTGCTCAGGAAGGTTTCCGCCTGCGCCTTGGTCGCCCCCGAGGAGGGAGACAGGTTGTGGATGCGGAACGTTCCCCCCTTGGGCCCGCCCGGCGGGTTCGGGTTCGTCCCTGCCGCCTCCTCCCGGATGTTGATGCCGGGCGACGTGCTCCCCGTGCCACTGTTGGTGCTTCCCCCCGTCACGTTGCTCTCGATGCGTGCGCATACCATCGGCTGGCCCGCCGAGCTGCCCGCGTCGACCCTGATCCCCGCCCGGGCCGAGCTGGTGGTGTTCGGCGCGGCCACGGTGTTTCCGATGAGCTTTACCTTCAACGTGTCGCTGGAACCCCGGGCAAGGGCGTAGATGCCCACGCCGGTGTGCCCGCTGACGTTGTTGTTGGCGACCGTGGCCGTGTAGCTCGCGAAGCTCGCGATCCCGGAGGTGCTGTCGGCGCCGATCTCCATGTTCGTGGCGTCGAACAGCGGCGCCGAGACGATCACGTTGTTGGTGACGGCCGACTGCATGCGGACCTGGCCGAAGGCCGACACACCCATGGCGCGGCCCTTCGTGTGGCGGATGTTGTTCTGGTCCACCACGAAGTTGCCCTGGCCCTGGCCGTTCATGTTCGCGACGATGCCCTCGCTGCCGATGGGCGCCGCCGCGCTCACCCCCCAGATCGTGTCCTTGCTGATGGAGATCACGTTGGTGGCGCTTCCGGGCGTGCCGCAGGTGCCGTAGGCCGACACGCCGCCGCACACAACGTTGATCCCGACACCCGTAGGTACGTTGAGGATGTTGTTGTTGTCGATGGCGCCCTTGGTGATCGAGGCGCCTCCGCCCTGCAGGTCGACGATGATGCCGCTGCCCACCGAGTTGGTGGACGAAGTGGGCGTGGTGATCACGTTGGTCGAGACGTTCAGGTTCGAGATCGTCCCGCCGCGGTTGTAGAGGTAGATCCCGTGGTACAGCGCGTTGGAAAGCGTGTTGTTGGTGATCGTCACCACGCCGGACACGTTCGTCGAGCTGGTCGTGTTCGCGAAGTCGTAGAAGAGGATGTTCGACTCGTTCACCGAGGCGCCCGGCGAGGGACCGTCGCCGGACTGGTCGATGGTGCCGTTGGTGAACTCGAAGTTCGTGACGCCCTTGCCGTGCACGCCGCTGTGCGTGGTGTTCAGGACCCGCACGTTGTTGAACTTGGGGTCGAACGTGCTCGTAAGGACGATCCCCACCTGCGTGTGGTTCTGAAGGGTGCCCCCGGACAGCGCTACGCCGGTGCCGGCAACCGTCAGGCCGCCGTCCGAGCCCGTGTTGTTCAGAACGATCCCGTTGGCTCCGCCGTTGGCCGCGATGCTCTGGAACGTCATCCGGCCCGAGCCGATCGTGGTGTTCTGGATGTTCAGCGCCGCCCCGCCCGTGGCCGTCAGGGTATTGCTGGCCCCGGTGACGTTCACCGTTCCGCCGCCGGTGGCGGTGAACGCCGCCCCGTCGTCGGTGCTCACCACCAGCCCGCCGTTGGTGAAGTTCACGGTGGTGCTCGTGTTGGTGCCGGACAGGTTCACGCCGGCGGCCGTGCTGCCCGCCGCGAGCACGATGGACTTGGTCTCAGTCGCCGGGTTGCCGTCGAAGGTAATGGTCGCGCCGGTGGTGGAATTCACCAGGATGCCCGCGCCGGTCCCGCTGCTGCGCTGGAACGAGCCGGAATAGGTGAAGGCCAGGGGCGAAGCGCCGCTCACGATCCGGATCAGCTCGTTGGTGGCGTTCGTCACCGACGCACCCGCACCGAAGGTGATGCTGCCGGTCGACGTGTTCTCGACGTCGATGCCCGCGTCACCGTTGAGGAGCGTGGTGGTGCCGTTGAAGTTTACCGTGCCGTCCACGTCGTTCAGCAGGATTCCCGTGCTCGAGGTGTTCGCCGCGATCGTCCCGGTCTGGAAGGTGATGGTGCCGTTCGCCGCGCGGGAGGCCCCGCCGGACTGGCTGGAGATGTCCACCGCCCGCTGCGCGTTCACCTGCGTGATGTTGCCGTTGTAGGTGACGTTCGGTGTGCTGGCGTTCACCCGGAACGCCGTGCCGGCCGGGCTGGTGATGCCCGTCCCCGTCCCGAAGGTGAAGGTGCCGCCCGAGCCCGACACGATGTCCACCCCCGCGTCGCCGCCGCCCAGCGTGGTGGTGCCGTTGAAGCTCACCGTGCCGTCGGCGTTGCTCAGCGAGATGCCGGTGCTGAGGGCGTTCGTGCTGTTGGCGAGCAGGGTGCCCGTGTTGAACGTCACCGCGCCGCCCGTCTGCTCGCCGACCTCGACCAGGCGGCCGGTGCTGGTGCCGCTCTTGGTGATGTTGCCGCTGTACGTCACCGTCGGGGCGCTGCCGTACACGTTCACGCCGGTCCCGGCGGTGTTGGTGATCTGCGTGGACGCGTTGAAGTTGAACGTGCCCGTGGAGCCGTTGGTGATGTCCACGCCCGCGTCGGTGCCGCCCAGGCTGGCGCTGCCGCTGAAGGTGTAGGTGCCCAGTGCCGCGTTGAACTGCAGGCCCGTGCCGTTGGTCGCCGTCAGCGCACCGGAGAAGGTCAGGGTG
>NZ_DASWMD010000039.1:0-12395 GCF_036399935.1 Longimicrobium sp. | reverse complement strand
CTCCCTTCCCCCGCGCAGTTTGCGGGGGAAGGGTTGGGGATGGGGGGCGCCGGCCCGAGCACCGGACCTGCCCACCCACGCCTCGACCTGGCCCGAACATGCCTTCAGAAAAACGCGGCGGGGGCACGGCGAACCGTGCCCCCGCCCGGCCCGGCGGGCCGCAATCTATCGACCGGCGCGTCAGCGCGCGAAGTCGACCGCGCGCGTCTCGCGGATCACCACCACCTTGATCTGCCCCGGGTACTGCAGCTCCGCCTCGATGCGGCGCGCCGTGTCTTCGCTCAGGCGCGTCATCTCCTCGTCCGACACGGCCTCGGGCGTCACCATCACCCGCAGCTCGCGGCCGGCCTGGATGGCGAAGCAGCGCTCCACCCCCGGGAACGAGGTGGCGATCTCCTCCAGCTTTTCCAGCCGCTTGACGTACGTTTCGAACATCTCGCGGCGGGCGCCCGGGCGCGAGCCGCTGATGGCGTCGCCCGCGGTGACCAGGAACGACTCGGGAAACAGGTGCGGCTCCTCGTCGTGGTGCGCCTTGATGGCGTTCAGCACCTGCGGCGGCTCGCCGAACTTCTTGCACAGGTTGTAGCCCAGCTCCACGTGGGTGCCCTCGTGGTCGTGCGTCATGCCCTTGCCCACGTCGTGAAGCAGCCCCATCCGCTTGGCCATCGTGGCGTCGAAGCCCATCTCCGAGGCCATGTTGCCGGCCAGGAGCGCCACTTCCTTAGCGTGCAGCAGCTGGTTCTGCCCGTACGAGGTGCGGAACTTCAGGCGCCCCAGCACCTTGACGATCTCGGGGTGCACGCCGTGGATCCCCAGCTCGTACATGATCTCTTCGGCGGCCTCGCGCATCCCCTTCTCCACCTCCAGGCGCGCCTTGGCGACGACGTCGTCGATGCGGCCCGGGTGGATGCGCCCGTCGCCGACCAGCTTTTCCAGGGCGATGCGGGCGGTTTCGCGGCGGATGGGGTCGAAGCCGGAGAGCACCACGGCCTCGGGCGTGTCGTCGATGATGACGTCGATGCCCGTGGCCTGCTCGAACGCGCGGATGTTGCGCCCCTCGCGGCCGATGATGCGCCCCTTCATCTCGTCCGACGGCAGCGCCACGACCGAGACGGTGGTCTCGGCGGTGTGGTCGGCGGCGATGCGCTGGATGGCGAGCGAGATGATCTTCTTGGCCTCGCGGTCGGCGTCGCGGCGGGCCTCTTCCTTGATCTCGCGGATGCGCTGCGCGGCGCTGGCCCGGGCCTCTTCTTCCAGGTCGTGCATCAGCGTGCGGCGCGCCTCGTCGGCCGAGAGGCCGGCGAGGGATTCCAGGCGGTGCTGCACCTCGGCCAGGCGCCCGTGCACCGACTGCGCGTCGACCTCCACCTGCTTTTCGCGCTGGGCGAGCGCCTGGGCGCGGCGGTCCTGCGCCTCGACCTTCTCCTCCAGCTGGTGGAGCTTTCGGTCCAGCATTTCGCCGCGCTCCTGCAGCCGGCGCTCCAGCCGGTCCATCTCGTCGCGGCGCTTCGCCTCTTCGCGCTCCCACGCCTCGCGGCTGCGAAGGGCTTCTTCGCGCCCCTTCAGCACCTCGGCCGTGCGCAGGCGGTCCGCCTCCTGCTCGGCCTCCTGCTTGGCCGTGGCGCGAATGCGGGTGGCCTCGTCTTCGGCGGTGGCGCGGGATGCGCGCAAGCGCGACTGGATCACGGCCTGCCCGCCGAAAAAGCCGGCGGCGGCGCCCACGATCGCACCCAGTGCGATCAGCAGAATTTCCATCGGTGGGTCTTTATCTCAGCGCGGGCGTGCCCGCGGCCGGTGCAAATAAGAACGGTGGCTGAACTCGAACCGCGTCCCGCCACCGTTTGGACTGAGCCCCGCTCAGGATGTGCGTCCAGGTGGGCCCGCAACGGAAAAACATACGATGAAAGCAGGTGCGCGGGCAAGTGCGCGCCCGGTTGCGCGCGGAACCCCGTCCGCCTACCCTGCGGCGCGCGGTCGACTTCCGCGTTCCGCCACTACCGGAGAGCATCCGCAACATGAGCACCGATCCCCTGACCCGCCTGCGGGCCATCTGCCTGGCCCTTCCCGAAGCCACCGAGCAGGAGGCCTGGGGTGCGCCCACCTTCCGCGTCCGCAAAAAGATCTTCGCAATGTTCGCCGACAACCATCACCGCGACGGGCGCGTGGCGGTGTGGTGCCCCGCCCCGGTGGGCATCCAGCAGCTGCTCGTCCGCTCCGATCCGGACACCTACTTCGTGCCGCCGTACGTGGGCGTGAAGGGCTGGATCGGTATCGTCATCGAGGAGCTGGGCGATGACGAGATGCGCGAGCAGATCATCCAGTCGTACTGCATGATCGCCCCGAAGAAGCTCCAGGCCCTGGTAGACGGGTAACCGCAGCGGCAGCCGGAGGCTGTCATCCTGAAGGAGCGCCCACGCGCAACCTGCATCCCCACCACCGTTTGCAGCGACTGAAGGATCCCCTCAGTCGCTGCATGATGCGGTGCACGCGTCACGGTACGCCGTGGCCGCTTCCTCGGGATGACAGCGTCCCGTCGGCAACCTGATCGAGTGCCGTGATCGTGCCGCTGGTGCAGCGGGCGGTGCGTCGCGCATATTGGCAGGACCCTCCACATCCGTCCGCAGACCAACCCCCACCCCATGCGGAAAACTGCCCTCGCAACTGCACTCGTCACGGCGCTGATCGCGGGCGCGGGCTGCGCTCCGGCCTACGACCCGGCTTCGGTCCCGGGTTCTTCGGCCTCACCCCCGTCGCACCAGACGCTGCGGCCCTTCCGGTCAGACCGCGACCTCGTGCGGTTCGTCCGGCGGATAGCGGGGGAGCCGGTCCCACCCCCCGCGCCAATCCTGCCGCCGCCCCCGATGGCACCTCCACCGTCCGCGCCTGGTGAGCCAGCCGCCGCGCCCCCCACGCTGAATCTGGAGAGCGTGGCACTCGGGGTGGCGGGGGCGGGGGTGGAATCCGTGACCAACGTGCAGCACGCGGGCGTGGACGAGGGTGGCATCGTAAAGACCTACCGCGACTTCCTGATCATCCTGCGGCGCGGGCGCCTGTTCACGGTGCGCATCGGCGACGACAGCCTGACGCCCGTGTCGGCGGTGGACGCGTACGCGCCGGGACTGGACCCCGGCGGCGCCTGGTACGACGAGATGCTGATCTCGGGCGACGTGATCGCGGTGCTCGGCTACAGCTACGACCGCGGCGGCACGGAGGTGGGGCTGTTCCAGATTTCGCCCGACGGGCAGCTGGCGTACCGCTCCACCTGGCACCTGCGCGCCGACGACTACTACTCCTCCGACAACTACGCCAGCCGGCTGGTGGGCGGCAAGCTGGTGTTCTACTCGCCGGTCTTCCTCGACCCGGAGAACCCGTCGGAGTCGTTTCCCGCCATCCGCAGGTGGGAGCCCAACGCGGAGGAGGACGATTTCCGCCCCGTGCTGCCGGCGACCAAGGTGTACCGGGCTGACGCGCCGATGGCGAGCGGTGAAGAGCTGGTGCTCCACACGGTCACCGTCTGCGACCTGGCGGGCGGCGAGCTGGCGTGCCGGGGCACCGCGGTGGCGGGCCACGAAAGCCGCGTGTTCTACGTGTCGCCCGGCTCGGTGTACGTGTGGGTGACGGGGCTGGACCTGTACTCCGACGACGACGAGCCGCCGCCTTCCGTGCTGTATCGGATGCCCCTGGACGGCTCGCCACCCAGCGCGCTGCGGGTGGAGGGCAGCCCCGTGAACCAGTTCTCGTTCCTGGAGAGCGCCGACGGGCACCTCAACGTGCTGGTGGCGTCCGAAGGCGAGGGCGACGGAATGTGGGACTCCGACAAGGCCGGCGGCGACCTGGCGCTGATGCGCGTGCCGCTGCGGCGCTTCGGCACGGGGCGCCAGGCGGTGCCCGCGTCGGCGTACCGCGACATTCCGGACGTGGGCGACGGCGAGGACCTGCAGAACCGCTTCGTGGGCGACTACCTGCTGTACGGCGCCGGTTCCGGGTGGGGCGCGCCCTCGGACACGCCCTCGTCCTCCCTGGTGGCGGTGCCGTACAGGCGCGACGCGAATGCGACCACGCTGTCGTTTCCGCACGGGGTCGATCGCATCGAGGCAATGGGATCGGGTGCCGTGATCGTGGGCACGGACGGGCGCGATCTCCACTTTTCCGGCATCCGCCTGGGCGCCGTCCCGCAGTTCGTGCACCGCTACACACGCCCGAACGCGTCGCAGGGCGAGCTGCGCAGCCACGGCTTCTTCTACAAGCCCGAGGCGCAGGACGCGGGGATGCTGGGGCTGCCCATCCGCGGCCCGGGACGCCCCGGCTACGAGCACCTGTTCAGCGAATCGGCGTCCATCCTGTACCTGCGCAACCAGGCGTTCCGGCTGAACGAGGTGGGGGCGCTGGCGGCGAACGACTCCGCCGCGGTGGACGATGCCTGCCGCGCGTCGTGCGTGGACTGGTACGGCAACGCCCGCCCGCTCTTTCTGCGCGGACGGGTGTTCGCGCTGCTGGGGTACGAGCTCGTGGAGGGACGGGTGGATGATGGGCGCATCCGCGAGGCGCGGCGGGTGGTGTACTTCCGGCAGCCGGCGTCGTCGGTGGGGGCGAAGTAGGGGTCCCTCCCCCGGCCCCTCCCCGCACGGTACTGCTGTGCGGAGAGGGGAGAAGTTCGATCGAGGTTCGACTGGCTGCCGGTGCATGCCGCGGGAGCCCCCTCTCCCCGGCCCTCTCCCCCGCTTCGCAGGGGAAAGGGGGAACTTCGACCGCGTCCCCCCAGCGTTGGATCGCTGCAAGATGTTTGGACGCTCCTTGGACGCGGATTCCGCGTAGCACCGCCGCGGCCGGGTGGTATCACTATTGAAGTAGCCTGGATGCCTGGTCCATCGGCCGGGCGCAGGCCACACCTTCACCACACCGGACCGTGACGCTCGCTCCCCCGTCCCATCATCACTTCCAACAGCGGTTCGGGATGCCCGTTCCGGACGCGGGAGCGGGCCGATGACGGCGGTGCTCCGGTGGGTCGTCCTGGGGCTGGGGGTGCTGCCGGTGGCCGCTACCGCGCTCAGCTTCAGCCGCAGCCCGCACTGGTCCGTGCGGATGTGGGACTTTCCCCGCCTTCAGCTCGCGCTCCTGGCGGCGCTTTCGGGCGCGGCGTACGGCGTGTTCTACTTCGACGGAAACGTGCTGGAGTGGCTGTTCGTCGCGGCGCTCGTCGCGTGCCTGGTGTACCAGGGACGCAAGGTGTTTCCCTACACGCCGCTGGCCCGCGTGCAGGTGCAGCGCAGCACGCGCCCCAAGAACGACCGCACCTGCTTTCGCCTGCTGATCAGCAACGTGCTGATGGAGAACGACCAGCACGAGCGGCTGGCGCAGGTGGTGCGCGACTCCAAGCCCGACATCGCGCTGCTGGTGGAGGTGAACGACAAGTGGGCGCGCGCGCTGGAGCCGCTGGCGGCGGAGTTTCCGCACGTGATCCGCCACCCGCAGGAAAACTACTACGGGCTGCTCCTGCTGTCGCGCTTTCCGCTGGTCGGGGCGCGTGTGGACTTCCTGGTGCAGGACGACATTCCCTCCGTCCACACCGGGTTCGAGCTGCCCGACGGCACGGTGGTCCTTCTGCACGGGCTCCATCCCCGCCCGCCCGAGCCGGTGCGCGACCAGGATTCCACCCCGCGGGACGCCGAGCTCGTGGTCGTGGGGCGCGCCATCGGCGACTCGGACGAGGAGCCCACGGTCGTCGCGGGCGACCTGAACGACGTGGCGTGGTCGCGCAGCAGCGAGCTGTTCCTGCGCCTGAGCGCGCTGCTGGACCCGCGCGTGGGTCGCGGGCTGTACAACAGCTACAACGCCAAGAACTTCCTTTTCCGCTACCCGCTGGACCACGTGTTCCACTCCGGCCACTTTCGCCTGGTGAGCCTGGAGCGGCTGCCCTACGTGGGCTCCGACCACTTTCCCATGCTGGTGGAGCTGAGCTACGAGCCCGAGGCGGTCCGCCGCCAGCAGCCCATGCCCGAGCGCCCCGAAGACACCGAGGTAGCGGAGGAAATGCTGGAGGAGCAGGCCGAGGCGGCGGCCACGGGCGACGACCGGCCGGGGCGCGAATGAGCGCCGTGGACGTGGAGCCGCGCGCGACCGCGGGCCAGCGCTTCCGGGCGTACGCCGTGCACGTCTACACGGCGTGCGGGGTGGGCTTCGCATTTCTGGCCGCGGCAGAGATGTGCCGGCCGCGGCCGGACGTGCGCCTCGTATTCCTGCTTTTCGCGGGGGCTACGCTGGTGGATGCCACGGACGGCCCGTTCGCACGCATGTGGCAGGTGAAGCGGTTCGCGCCCAACATCGACGGGCGCAAGATCGACGACATCGTCGACTACCTGACGTTCACCTTTCTGCCGCTGCTCCTGGTGTGGCGGATGGGGTGGGTGCCCGAGCCCGGCGCCGTGTGGATCATCCCCGCCCTCATCGCGTCGCTGTTCGGGTTCGCCAACGAGGACGCCAAGGACGAGGAGGGGGGATTCTTTCTCGGCTTCCCGTCGTACTGGAACGTGGTGGCGCTGTACGCGGGCGTCGCGCACCACTTCCACGGCCCCATGCTGAACGGCGTCCTCCTGCTGATCCTCACCGTGCTGACGATCGCGCCGGTGAAGTTCATCTACCCCAACCTGGCGCCCCGTCCGTGGCGGATTCCGGTGCTCGCGGGTGCGTTCGTCTGGCTGGGCGTGCTGATCGTGATGACGTACCAGTTCCCCCACGTGCCCGGGTGGCTGGTCCTGGTGTCGCTGTCGTATCCCGTCTTCTACACGGTCCTTTCCGCGTACCTGGCCCGCCGGCGCCCGTGATCCGCGTCGGCACCGCGGGATGGACGCTGCCGCGCACGGAGCAGGAGCACTTTCCCGCCACGGGCACCCACCTCCAGAGATACGCCGGCCGCTTCTCGGCGGCGGAGATCAACTCCTCGTTCTATCGTCCTCATCGCCCGTCCACCTACGCGCGCTGGGCGGAGAGCACCCCGGAGGGCTTTCTCTTTTCCATCAAGCTGCCGAAGGCGATCACGCACGGGCAGCGGCTACGGGATGCGGACGCGCTACTGGACGGCTTCCTGGCGGAGGCCGGGGGGCTGGGCGACCGCCTGGGATGCGTGCTGGTGCAGCTTCCGCCCAGCCTGGAGTTCGATGCCGCCGTCGCGGAGCCGTTCTTCTCCGCCCTGCGCACCCGTTCCGCGCTCGCCTTGGCGTGCGAGCCGCGGCATCCCACCTGGTTCGGGGACGAGGCGGCGGAGCTGCTCGCCCGCTTTCAGGTCGCCCGCGTCGCCGCCGATCCCGCGCGCGTCCCCGCCGCGGCCGAGCCGGGGGGATGGCCCGATCTCGTCTACTACCGCCTGCACGGGTCGCCCCGCATCTACTACTCGGCGTACGAGCCCGCGTACCTGGATGCGCTCGCCGCCCGGCTGCGCGCGGATGCGGCGGCCGGGCGGCAGGTGTGGTGCATCTTCGACAACACCGCCTCGGGCGCCGCGGCCGCGGACGCGCTGGGCCTGGTCCGACGCTTGGCGTAGCTTCCACTGCAGGTCTCACATTGCCGTTCAGCGTCCGCTTCCGGGCACGACGGTCTCGGGGCGGACGGGTGTGGGAAGGGGGCTCGGGGGGACGGCGGGGTCGCGGATCCAGTGCATGATGCCGGGCGACAGGTAGCGCATGGCCCCGCACCGGCGGCTGACGATGGCGTAGCTGATCACGCCGCGCCCCGGCCCGTGGTAGCGGCCCATGTGCGCGGCCAGGTCCACCGTCACCGTGTCGCCGCTGACCCGCAGGTTCTCCCCCAGCGGATGCCCGATGTAGCTGCGCCGCTGGGCATCCGCGGAAACCGCGAACACCTGCGCGTCTGCCGAGAGGGGCGCCTGGCCCACGAACGTCACCGTTCCCGCCACCGCGCCGTCCGGCGTCACGGGGCGGAGCACGGGCGCGTACGTGGCTCCGCCCAGCAAGTACTCGGTGAATACGGAGAGCTGCACGTCGTTCATGATGAGCATGCGCGGCAGCAGCGCCGACCGTCCGTCCCAATAGCCGGGATTGACGGTGTGCAGGTGCCGGTACGCGCTTCCGATGGCGTCTGCGATCTCTGGCGTGTAGTGGCCGAAGGGAAAGGCGAAGTCCAGCCTGTCGTCGCCCCCGTGCCGGGCGATGGTGCCCGGCGAGCGGACGAGCGATCCGGCGACCTCCGTTCCCGTGGTGGGCAGGCTGCGATGCTCGTAGCCGTGCGCCGAGACGCGGTGCCCGGCGCGCGCCAGCCGCGCCACGTCGTCGGAGTTGAGGAACTGGGCGTCCGAGTCCGGCCGCGTGCGGCGGGGAATGACGAAGAAGATGCCGCGGAAGCCGTGGCGCTCCAGCATCTCGGCGGCGCGCAGCTGTTCCTTGCGCCCGTCGTCGAAGGTAAGGATCACCTGCCGCCCACCGCCGGCTCCGGGCAGCCGTGTATCTTCCGGAAAGACGGAGCGGAATCCCTGGTCCGCCAGAAAGCGCAGCGTTTCCTCGTACCGCGCCCACGACTCGGTCAGGTTGCCTTCGCCCGGCCGCGGATTCTCCGCGAAACCGTGCCAGGCCAGCACGGGAACCCCGCCCGGCCCCACGGTGCCTCCGCACGCATCGTCGCTCGTGGTCCGCGCCTGTGTCAGCGACGGGGCGCACGCGGAAAGCGCCAGTGTGCACGCGAGAAGCAGGTTCCGAATCACGATCATCTCACCATCTGGCGTAGGGCCCAGGCGGGATTGTAGCGGAAAGCCCGCTGCGCGCGCCAGCAATCCCCGGTCATCCGCCGGCGCTGCTGGGGGTCACGCGGAGGCAGCGGCGATGGAACCCGATGCCTCGGCTGCCGTGGGGCCCTCACCCGGCCGCGCTGACACGCGTGCCACCCTCTCCCACAAACAGCGTGGGAGAGGGGGTACACTTCGGCTTCGGGAGCGCCTCCGTGTGCGACCATTCCTGCCGGGGCGCTGGTAGCACGGTCGGCAGCACTCTTGCTCCTGCCTGCACGCGAAAGGAGAAAAAGCCGATGTCGCGTGCGTTCGTCAAAGAAGATTCGGGGTTCGTGCCGCCGGGCCACTTCGGGCTGCCACCCCGCGACGACCCCGGGTACGACGCGGCGGCGGCGCGGGCGCTGATCGAGGCGGCGCGCGACGCCAACACCGCCAGCGCCGAATCCGCCACCGGCTACCGCTGGGGCGAGCCCCGCCTTCAACGCCATGTCCGCAAGCTGCTCGCGGCCGCCGAAGCGCTTCCCGAGCACGAGCAGGACATGCGCTACATCCGCGTTGCCCGCCGCTTCCTGGGCTGAACGTGCGATAAAAGAAAGAGCACCGCCGGGCGATGTGCCCGGCGGTGCTCAAGGTTCCGCTGCTTCCCGACGCGATGCCGCAGGGGCACCCGCCAAACGCGGAGAGTGTTTCGCCTCTGGAATCGGCTCAGGCGCCGATGCGGCGATCGCTTGCCCGTGTCGAGATGCGAGCAGGAGTCGTACTGGCCAAGAGATCACCTCCTTCGTTCAGGTTGCACATAGGGCATGGACACGGTGGAGCCTCGGCTCCCGTGGTCCGCGGCGCAATCCTCGTCGGATCGCCCCGGCGTCCCTGCACCGCCTCAAGCGGCGGCGTGCCAATAAGATAGAAACGTCTTTCGAATCGCGCAAGCCCCCTTTTTCGAAAGGATTTCCTTGCGCGCGGAGTGCCCGCCGCGGATGTTTGGGTGCGCCGATCCGCGATGCCGCCGTCGCATTCCCCGCCCACGCACCATCCGCCGTTCCTCCGCCATGCCCGTCTGCGCCAGGCAGTGGAAGCGCTGGTGGCGGAGGCGCTGCTGAAGTTGGCCCCGCAGCCGTAGCCCGCATGCCCGATCCTCATCCCTCGCCTCGCCCTGCCCGCCCGCCGCGCCCCCTGCCGGGGTTCGTGCGGGCGCTGCTGCGGGTGCCGCTGTTCTACAAGATCCTCATCGCCAACGCGGCCGTGGTGCTGGTGGGCACCATGTTCGGCAGCATGCTCACGGCGTGGTTCGTCCGCAGCTACCCCGAGGCCTCCATCCTGGACGTCGCGGGGCCGCTGGCGGCCGGCGGCATCCTGGCCACGGTGCTGGTGAACGCCGTGATCCTGAAGCTGGCCCTGCAGCCGCTGGATGCGCTGGAGCGCACGGCGGCGCGGGTCCGGCGGGGCGACCTGGAGGCCCGCGTGCCCCTGTCCCCCGTGGCCGACCGCGAGCTGGACCGCTTGACGCGCACCTTCAACGGCATGCTCGACGCGGCGGCCGTATACCGGACGCGGGTCCGCAAGGTGGCGTCGCAGGCCCTGAACGCCGCGGAAGAGGAGCGGAAGCGCATTTCGCGCGAGCTTCACGACGAGACGGCGCAGCTGTTGGCGGCACTGCTCATTCGCATTCGCGTGGTGAAGGGCGCGGGCGATCCGCAGGCGGTGGGCGCCCTGCTCGAAGACATGCGCCGGGAGATCGGGCAGGCACTGGAAGGGGTGCGGCGGTTCGCGCGCGGCCTGCGCCCGCCCGCGCTCGACGAGCTGGGGCTGGTGCCCGCCATCGAATCGCACCTGCGTTCACTGCGTGAGATCAGCGAGATGGAGCTGGCGCTGTCGGCCGAGCCGTCGGTGGACGAGGACCTTTCCGCCGAGGCGGGGCTGGCCGTCTACCGCATCGTGCAGGAGTCCCTTTCCAACGTGCTGCGCCACTCCGGCGCCACCCGCGCGTCCATTCGCCTGGAGCGCGACGGCGCACGGCTGATCGTGCGCGTGGAGGACGACGGGCGCGGGTTTTCGGTGCCCAGCGTCACCGCCGCCGGGCGAGGATTGGGGCTGTTTGGGATGGGGGAACGGGCGGCGTACCTGGGAGGCCGCGTCGACGTGCGGAGCGAGCCGGGCGGCGGCACGCGCGTCCGCGCCGAAATCCCCATCGCGCCCGATGCCATGGAGGACGACGAGGACTGACGGCCTTCGTCGTCCACTGATCAGTTCCGGCGCAACGAAAGCCGTGCCATCCTGCGCCCAAGCGCCTCCAACTCGCCGGCAGCGCCAAGGCCCTGTCATCCTGAGGCCCAAGCGCGCCGAACTCGCCCGCAGCACACCCATCGCGGGCCGAAGGATCCAGTCCGCGCCACCTCGAAACCCGGGCGCGACAGCGGCACGAAACCGTGGGGCGCCCCTCCCCCGGCCCCTCCCCGCACAAACTGCGTGCGGAGAGGGGAGAACTTCTGACTCGTGAGGCTGGGTTCGTCGCGTCCCACGGCGCCCCCCATCCCCAGCCCTTCCCCCGCAAACTGCGCGGGGGAAGGGAGTTAGCCCGGTGTGTCGCGCGTGTGCTGATGCTTGGGCTGAGTCCGTCACCAGCTTGGGAGCGCTTCGCGCACGGCCGTGCAATCCCCGGCTGCCCTCTCCCCCGGCCCCTCTCCCGCGAGCGGGAGAGGGGAGAATTCGATTGCGCTTCGGCAGGCTGGGTGCACATCGCCCCGAGCAGGCCGATGGCGACCGACATCGGGGGCAGCGCGTGCGGCGACCCGCTGAACAGGAACGACGGCTGGGTGACCAGCAGCACGCCCACGATGCTTGCCAGCACCGAAAGCACCTCGCGCCGCCGAAGCTTCTCGCCCAGCAGCGGCACCGCCAGGAGTCCTGCGTACACGGGGTTCGTGTACTGGATGACGGTCGCGTCGGCGATGGGCAGGTTCGTCAGCGTGTGGTAGAAGCACGAGAGCGCCAGGAACCCGGCGATCCCGCGAAACACCAGCATTTTGCGCTGGGTTCCCCATGGCGACACGCGCGCGCGGTGGACGGCCCAGGCGCTCAGCGCCGCGGTGACGATGGACCGCGCCAGCACCAGCTCCTGGCTCGGGAGGTCTTTGCCGGCGTGCTTTACCAGCAGGCTCATCACGCTGAAGAAGAACGCGCCCGCCGCCATGTAGCGCATCCCCGGCGTCAGCCACCGCACGCGGGCGTTGGGCTGGCCGGTGTGGACGGGCGCGATGCCGCCCTCCAGCTCAGGCGTCGCCTCGACGGCGGCGGCGTCGTGGCGCTCAGACATCGGGTGATGGCACTGCGTTCGGCACGGGCTCGGCGATCAGGTGGACCTTTGGCGCGCCCAAGATACCTCCTCGCGCCGACCACGACGAGGCGCGGCAGAACGGGACGGCCCCCAACGGCACGGGTCGCACGTCGCCGAACGCTGATTGAATTCTCCCCTCCCCCGGCAAACTGCGCCGGGAGAGGGCCGGGGGGAGGGGCCCGCACAGGGTACAAACCGGGTAGATTGTTGACAATCTAAACCGGGAGGATCGTTGACAGTTAACGTGCATGGCAACCCCCTTCAGGAGGCGAGCCGTGCCTTGGCTGGAAACGAATCCCATGGACGAGCGGATGCGGTTCATCGTGG
>NZ_DASWMD010000038.1:0-25300 GCF_036399935.1 Longimicrobium sp. | reverse complement strand
CACAGGCAGGTTGCTCACGTGTTACGCACCCGTTCGCCACTGGGGGCCGAAACCCCCCGTACGACTTGCATGTGTTAAGCGCGCCGCCAGCGTTCGTCCTGAGCCAGGATCAAACTCTCCATGAGAATTCAAACAGCTCTTGTTGGATCGAACAATGTTCCGTTCGTCCGGAATTTTGCCTTTGATTCCTCGTGCGCCCGTCCGCCGAAGCGGCCTGCGCGGCCCCCGGGAAGGTATACCCGCGGGCGAGGTCCTCACAGACACTCCCAAACACCCTGATTGTCAAAAACTTCTCTGCACCGCGCGGCCCGTGGCTCGCGGCAAGGCACGAAGTATAAACCCCCGTGTGGTCCCGGTCAACCCCCGGGCGGCGGTTTCTTTCCGATCGAACGCCGGCGGAAAGAAAAATCCCGAAACATACCCGGCCGCCGGAAGCACCGGCGGCCGGGCGAAATACGCGAGGCGGTCAGGGGCGGGGCAACTCAGACTTCTTCTTCGTCTTCGCTCCAGTCGTCGTCTTCGGCGTCCCAATCCTCGTCGCCGTCTTCATCCCACTCGTCGTCGTCGTCCCAGTCGTCTTCGTCGTCGAAGTCGTCGTCCTCACCCCAGTCGTCGCCCTCTTCGGCGTCGAAGTCGTCTTCCGCGGCCTCTTCCTCGAAGCGGGCGACGAACACCTCGTCCAGGTCGAACTCCTCACCGACCGCCGGGTGAGCCATCACGTTGGGCATTCCGAAGTCTCCTGTGTAGACGGATAACTGCCTGAGTGGCCCGCGAGCGGGCAGCAAGCAAAACGCCGACCAGCCCCGTTCGGCCCGAAAGTATATCGGCCTTGGGGGAAGTCAAGGGGCTTGGGGCCCGCTGCGCTCGCGGTGCGGGACTGCGTGAGTGCGGGAGTGCGGACGGGGTCGTGTGCGGGGGGCGAAGACGAAGCGGGGGAGAGCGCTTTCGGCTCTCCCCCGCTTCGTTTTCCGCTGGCGTCGTGGACCGGCTTCAGGAGGCCGCGCGCGAGGCCTTCTTGCGGTCGTTGGCGTTCAGCTGGCGCTTGCGCAGGCGAATGGTCTGCGGCGTCACCTCGATCAGCTCGTCGTCGGCGATGTAGCCCATGGCGTCCTCGAGCGTCATCTGCCGCGGCGGCTCCAGCAGGATGTTGTCGTCGCTGCCGGAGGCGCGCATGTTCGTGAGCTTCTTGCCCTTGGTGACGTTCACCTCCATGTCGCCCGGGCGCGAGTTCTCGCCCACGATCATCCCCTCGTACACCGGCACGCCGGGGGCGATGAAGAAGGTGGAGCGCTCCTGCAGGTTGCCCAGCGAGAACGCCACGCTCTCGCCGCCCACCATGGCCACCAGCACGCCGCGGTTGCGGGTGCTCATGGGCCCCACGTACGGGCCGTATTCCATGAAGCGGTGATGCAGGATGCCCTCGCCGCGGGTGGCGGTAAGGAACTCCGACCGGTAGCCGAACAGGCCGCGCGCGGGCATGCGGTACACCAGGCGCACCAGGCCGCCGCCCGAGTTCTTCATCTCGCGCATCTCGCCGCGGCGCTGGCCCAGCTCCTGGATCACGGGGCCCATCAGCGTCTCGGGAACGTCGATGGTCACCTCTTCGTACGGCTCCTGCAGCTGGCCGTCGGGGCCCTTGCGCAGGATCACGCGCGGCCGGCTGACGGAGAACTCGTAGCCTTCGCGGCGCATGGTTTCCATCAGGATGCCCAGGTGCAGCTCGCCGCGGCCGGAAACCGTGAGCGTGTCGGGCGAATCCGTCTCTTCCACCCGCAGCGCCACGTTGCTTTCCAGCTCCTTGAAGAGCCGGTCGCGAACCTGGCGGCTGGTGACGTACTTGCCCTCGCGCCCGGCGAAGGGCGAGTTGTTCACCATGATGTCCACCGACACCGTGGGCTCCTCGACCGCAATGCCTTCGAGCGCCTCGATGTTCTCGGGGTCGCACAGCGTGCTGCCGATGTCCACGTTGGGCAGGCCGGCCAGCGCCACGATGTCGCCGGCGGAGGCCGTTTCCACCTCGTGGCGCTCCAGGCCGTCGAAGGTGTACAGCTTGCTCACCCGGGTGCGCGCGGACGCCGGGACGGCGCCGCCCTCGAAGCCGTTCTCCAGCAGCACCACCGAGTCGCCCACGTTCACCGAGCCCCGCTCGATGCGGCCGATGGCCAGGCGGCCCAGGTACGGCGAAAAGTCGATGGTCGACACCAGCATCTGGAACGGACCGACCGGCTGCCCGCTGGGCTCCGGGATCGTCTTCATGATGCTGTCGAAGAGCGGCGTCAGGTCCTTGCGTGGATCCTCCGGCGCGAGCATGGCCACGCCCTCGCGGCCCACCGCGTACAGGAACGGGCAGTCCAGCTGGTGGTCGTCGGCCTCCAACTCCATGAACAGCTCCAGCACCTCGTCGTGCACGCGGTGCGGATCGGCGTCGCCGCGGTCGATCTTGTTGATGACCACGATGGGCTGAAGCCCCAGCTCCATCGCCTTGCGCATGACGAAGCGGGTCTGCGGCATGGGGCCCTCGGCGGCGTCCACCAGCAGGATCACGCCGTCGACCATGCGAAGGATGCGCTCGACCTCGCCGCCGAAGTCGCTGTGGCCCGGGGTGTCGACGATGTTGATCTTGGTGTCGTGCCAGCGCACCGAGAGGTTCTTGGCCAGGATGGTGATCCCGCGCTCCCGCTCCAGCGGGTTGCTGTCCATCACCCGCTCCGCCACGTGCTGGTTTTCGCGGAAGGTGCCGGCCTGGCGGAGCATGTGGTCCACCAGCGTCGTCTTTCCGTGGTCGACGTGCGCGATGATGGCGATGTTGCGAATGGACATGGAATCTTATCTCTGTCGAGCCCCACGGCCCGGGTACGGTCTTGCCACGTGGTTCCAAAGAAAGACGGGCGCCTCTCGGAAACGAGGTGCCCGCTCTCGGAAACAGCCCGGCAATATAACCGCTTTAAGCCCTCGGGTCCACCCCCGGACAGGCTTTATCGAAGCTCAGGCGTCGCGGTAGGGCACCTCAATCACCAGCCCGTCGTACGCGGCGACGGTTTCGGGGAACACGGCCCGCGCCTCGCGCTCCAGCGCCCGCGGGTCGTCGGCGTAGCGGGGGGAGAAGTGGGTCAGCGCCAGGCGGTGCACGCCGGCGGCCGACGCCACCTCCGCGGCCTCGCGCGCGGTGCTGTGCCCGGTGGCCACGGCGCGCTCGGCCTCTTCGTGCGCAAACGTCGCCTCGTGGATCAGCAGGTCGGCGTCGCGGGCGTGCTCGCGCGTGGGGGCGCAGGGACGCGTGTCGCCCGTGTAGACGAGCTTGCGGCCCGGGCGCTCGGGGCCCACGACGTCCTCCGCCCGGATGGTCCGTCCATCCACCTCCACCGCCTCGCCATGGTGCAGCTTGCCCCACAGCGGCCCTTCGGGAATGCCCATCTCCCGGGCGAGCGCGGCGTTGAACCGCCCCAGCCGCGGGTGCTCGACGATGGCGTAGCCCAGCGAGCGCCCGGCGTGCGTGGTCCGGAAGGGCACGATGTCGTACACGCCGCGTTCGACGGCCTCGCCCGGCTCGAGCTCGTGGATGCGCACCTCGAAGGGCACGCGCTCCACCCCCAGCTCCACGCCCTGCTTCAGCACCTCGGCCGTGCCCAGCGGCGTCCACAGGTCCATCGGCTCTTCGCGGGCCTGCAGCCCCAGGGTGCGCAGCAGGCCGATGACGCCCAGGAAGTGGTCGGCGTGAAGGTGGCTGAAGAAGATGTCGCTGAAGGCGAACCCCGTCCCGTAGCGCATCATCTGCCGCTGCGTTCCCTCGCCGCAGTCGAACATCATCACGTCGCCCTCGCGCTGAACGATGAGCGACGAGACGTTGCGGCCCACCGTGGGACGCGCCGCGGCGGTGCCGAGAAAGGTTACTCGCATGCGACTGGGCGTGGAGCATAGTGCGTGAGTGCGTGAGTGCGTGAGTGCGGAACGGCAATCGGCACCACCGCCGCGCCTTCCTGCAGTTCACTCCCGCACTTCCGCACTAACGCACTCACGCACTTCCCCTTCCCCTTCCCCTTCATGCCGTCATCACCTCGACCTTCAGCCCCGGCTCGATCTCGGTCTTGGGGATCAGCGCGGGCCAGTACGCCATGATCTCCTGCACGGCGGGTCGCCCCCCCGCGAACCCGGTGACGGACGGCGGACCGGCCAGCACCAGCGGCGCGATCTCCTTGGTGAAGCGCTCCACGGCCGCCTTGTCCTGGCCGCGCACGCCCCAGCGCACCGTCACCTCGGGCAGGTCCTTCGGCAATGGGCCGGCGAGCGGGCCGTGCGTGGCGTTCCATCCCACGTACTCCGTGAGCACCTCGTCGAACTTCAGCCCCAGGCGGTCCAGCCGCTCGCGCAGCACCCGGTCGGCCATCTGCGCCTTTTCCACCGCGTCGGGCCAGGCGTAGACCAGCGTGCCCGACGCCTTGTAGCCGTCTGAATAGGCGATGCTCACCTTCAGCATGTCCGTCGCGTGGCCGCCGCGGACGCCGTGCACGCGCACCCGGTCCGGCCCGGCGTCTTCCAGGCGGATGGTGGTGAAGTCGGCCACCACGTCGGGGGTGATGTAGCTGACGGGATCGCCCATCTCGTAGACGAGCTGCTCCTTGACCGTGGCCAGCGTCACGCGCCCGCCGGTGCCGTCGTGCTTGGTGACGACGAAAGAGCCGTCGGGCGAGGCCTCGATGATGGGATAGCCGACGTTGGCCAGCCCCGGCATGGTGCGCCAGTCCACCAGGTGGTTGCCGCCGGAGGCCTGCGCGCCGCACTCGTTGATGTGCCCCGCCACGACGCCCGCCGCGATGCGGTCGAAGTCGTCCAGGCTCCACCCGAACTCGTGGATCATGGGGCCGTAGGTGAGCGCCGTGTCGGTGGAGCGCCCCGTGATGACGACGTGCGCATCCTGCCGCAGCGCCTCGACGATGGGCCGCGCGCCGATGTAGGCGTTGGCGCTCTGCACGCGGCCGAGCACGGTGGAGAGCGGTTCGCCGGTCTCCATGTTCTTCAGCTCCACGCCGCGCGCCAGCAGGTCCGGCAGGCGGTCGAGGATGTCGTCGCCGGTGATCATCCCGATCCGCGCCCGCCCCGCCAGCCCGGCCTTGCGTGCTTCGTCGAGGACGGCATCGCGGCATCCGGCGGGGTTCACGCCGCCGGCGTTGGCGATCACGCGGATGCCCCGCTCCACGACGGGGCCCAGGATCTCGCCCATCAGCGGCACGAAGTCGCGCGCGTAGCCCGCGGCCGGGTTGCGGCTACGCTGCTTCTGCATGATCGACATGGTGACCTCGGCCAGGTAGTCGAGCATCAGGTAGTCGATGGGTCCGCCCTGCACCTGCTGCTTGGGGGCGTCGAGCTGGTCGCCCCAGAAGCCCTGGCCGGAGGCGATGCGAATGCGGTCTTTCATCAGGCTCGCGAGAGATCGTATGGATGAACGGCGAAAGCCGCCGCGTGCTCAAGATCCGGTCCCAAAACAGTTCGGAGGCCGCACAACGCAGCCTCCGGACGGGATAATTCACTTCGCGGCGCGCGGGGGCAACCCGCGGGTCACCGCGCTCCGAGAACGTCGGCGACCTGGATGGTCCTGCCGCCCAGAGCAGGCGAGGTGAACGACGCACCACGCGCGTGTGCCATGGTATCCCGGTACGAACCGCCTTCGGGACGGCGATACACCAAGACGCGGTCCTTTGGCAGGTCCAGCACCCAGTACTCTGGGATGTGGACACTTGCGTATTTCCGGGCCTTGAACCTCGAATCAAAGCTCACGGACGATTCGGCGACTTCTACGAGCAGCACACAATCCTCCGGCTGCGGCACCCGGTCCCGCCGGCCGCCGCGACGCAGAACCGCAAAGTCGGGACTGAGCTGCTCCGATCCCACCTGTAGGGAGCACTGGACGGCCAGTTGCAGCTCGTCCCCTGTCAAACGAATCAGGTGCTCAGTCAGGTCGATCACGGACCAGTTATGCCTGGCCCCCACCGGTGTCATCTGAACGACCTCCCCGTCGATGAGTTCCACCCGCTCCTCGGGCTCGAGGATGCCGGCTTCGCCCATTCGCTGGAATTCCTCGACTGTGAAGCGCCGCCGCTGGAACTCGGCGCCCACGTCAGTCTCCGGCTCGATCATGAGAGTGCTCATCTGCTGCTCCTGGCTGTCTCGCGACGTGTACCGCAAGCAACGAACGGGCCCGGCAAGCGAACGCAGCAAACGCTAGCGGCGCTTTCCGGGCCCGTCAAGTTTGTTCATTTTCCGCCACGCACCGGACGTGCGCTACAGGTTCGGCGGGAGGACGAACGCGCCCAGGTGCGGGCCCGGGTTGTTGATGCAGGTGCGCAACGCCAGCGCCAGCGTGGCGCGCGTCTCGTCCGGCAGCACCACCGCGTCCACGAAGCCGCGGGCCGCCGCGAAGCGGGCATCGAGCTGCTTGTCGTAGTCGGCGCGCACGGCGTCGATCTTGGCCTGCAGCTCGGCGTCGGGCTTCTTGCCCTCCTTCTTCAGCGCCTCCAGCTGCGTGCTGAAGAGCGCCACGGCCGCGCTGTCGCCTTCCATCACGCCCATGCGCCCCGTGGGCCAGGTGAAGATGAAGTCGGGGTCGAACCCCTGCCCCGCCATCGCGTAGTACCCGGCACCCGACGCGTGGTTGATGGTGAGCACGATCTTGGGCACCGTGGCCGTGGCCATCGCCTCGACGAAGCGGGCGCCGGCGCGGATGATTCCCGAGTGCTCGGCCTGCGAGCCCACCATGAAGCCCGACACGTCCTGCACGAACAGGATGGGCGTTCCGTGGCGGTTCAGGGTCTCGATGAAGAACGCCACCTTGTCGGCCGAATCGGCGTAGATGATGCCGCCGAACTTGGGCGCGCCGCCGTGCGGATCCTTGAGCATGCCGCGCGCGTTGGCGATCACGCCCACGGGAATGCCCTGGATGCGCGCGTGGCCGCACATCATCTCCGGCGCGTAGTCGGCCTGGAACTCGTCGAACTCGCCGCCATCCAGAATGCAGCCCAGCACCTGGCGCATGTCGTACGGCTGCTTGTGGTCCGGCGGCAGCAGGTCGTACAGGTCGGCCTCGGGGCGCGCGCCGGGCTTGGGCTCAGTGATCGGGAGCGTGGACGTCTCGCGCGGGAGCTGCTTGACCAGGTCGCGGATCTTGCCGATGCACGACCGGTCGTCCGGTGTCCGGTAGTGTGCCACCCCCGAGATGGCGTTGTGCGTCAGCGCGCCGCCCAGCGTCTCGGAATCCACCGTCTGCCCCGTGGCGCCCTTGACCAGGTTGGGACCGCCCAGCCCCATGAACGACGTGCCCTCCACCATCAGGATCACGTCGCTGAGCGCCGGCAGGTAGGCGCCGCCCGCGATGCAGGGCCCCATCACCGCGGCGATCTGCGGCACCTTCAGGTAGCGCCGCATGATGGAGTTGTAGTAGAAGATGCGCGAGGCGCCGTACTGCCCGGGAAAGACGCCTCCCTGGTACGGCAGGTTCACCCCCGCGCTGTCGACCAGGTAGATGATGGGCACGCGGCAGCGCATGGCGATCTCCTGCGCGCGCAGCATCTTGGTGATGGTCTCGGGCCACCACGAGCCGGCCTTGACGGTGGCGTCGTTGGCGATGACCACCACCTCGCGCCCGCACACCGTGCCGAAGCCCGTCACCACGCCGGCCGCGGGCGCCTGCCCCTCGTACTGGTCGTGCGCCACGAGCAGGCCCACTTCCTGGAAGCGCGAACGCGGGTCCACCAGCAGGCCGATGCGCTCGCGCGCCGTCAGCTTGCCGTCGTCGTGCTGCTTCTGGATGCGCTTGGGCCCGCCGCCCTGGCGCAGGCGCGCCTCAAGCTCGCGCAGTTCGCGGGCGAGGGTGCGCGAGCGCGATTCGGCGGCGGGTGCGTCCGCCGCTGCCACGGGCGCCGTCACTGGCCGGCGTCGTCGCGATCGCGGCCGTGCTCCGCGAACCAGTCGGCGATGTACTGCACCGCCGCCGTCGTGGGCGTCCCGGGGCCGAACAGCTGACCCATCCCCTGCTCGCGCAGCGCGGCCATGTCTTCTTCGGGGATGATGCCGCCGCCGGTGATCAGGATGTGGTCGGCGCCCTCGGCGTCCAGCGCCTGCTTGACGGCCGGGAACAGCGTCATGTGCGCACCCGACAGGATGGAGAGCGCGACCACGTCCACGTCTTCCTGGATGGCGGCGTTCACGATCATCTCCGGCGTCTGGTGAAGGCCGGTGTAGATGACCTCCATGCCGGCGTCGCGGAGCGCGGCGGCGATCACCTTGGCGCCGCGGTCGTGGCCGTCCAGGCCGGGCTTGGCCACCAGCACCCGGATCTTCCGTTCAGACATATCGAGAATCGGATGTACGTTGCGGTTACGCGCCCTGTGCCCCGGATGGGCCGCAGGGCGCGTATCATACGGCGGAACGCAAGGCGGCGGCAAGCGTTGGCGGCACTCGCGACGCCACTTCGGCCCTGCCGCGTCCATCTGCCGCTGCTACCTGGGATTGCGCGCCTCAATGGCCCGCAGCCCCGCCTGGATCTCTTCGCGCGGAAGCCAGCGGCCGCGCACCATCACGCCCGCGATGCGCTGCAGGTTGGCGACGTCCGCGAGGGGATCGGCGTCGACCAGCAGCAGGTCGGCGCGGCGGCCCACGGCGATGGTGCCGAACGCGTCCTGGCGCTGAAAGTACTCGCCCACGTTGCGCGTGCCCGTCACCAGGATGTCGTACGGCGTCATCCCGGCCGCGCGCATGCGGGGAAACTCGCGATGGAGAGAGAATCCCGGGACGCTGAACTGCTGCGGCGCGTCCGTCCCCATCAGGATGCCCGCCCCGCCGCGGTGCAGCGCCGCCAGCACCCGCTGCCGCGCGTCGATGCTACGCCGAGCCGTTGGCGCATCGTAGTCCGGCGCGTTGCGGCGCTGGTTGTACGCGTTCGTCCAGCTGCGCACCGACTGCGCCGAGGTGTAGCGCAGCTCGGGATACGCGAGGAGCGAGTCCAGCGGCAGCGTGTTGTACAGGACCTCCCACAGCGCCATCGTGGGCACCACCCAGGCGCCCGCTTCGCGCGTGGCCCGCACGGCGGAATCCAGCTTCGCCGCGTCGATCGGCCCCTCCGCGCCGCCCGCGTACTCCACGTAGCCGTCCACGTGGTCGAACGTCTCCTGCCCCATCGCGATGGCGTGCATCAGCCCTACGTCCGCGGGCACGTGGCCGCCGAAGCGGAGGCCCTCCTGGGCAGCGGCGCGCGCCATGGCGTCGTATTCCGGGCGGGTAAGGCCGGGGTGGATCTTGAGCAGGTCCCACCCGGCCGCGCGCTGCTCGCGGACCATCTGCACCGCCTGCTCGGGGGTATTGACGGAGTTGCCGTTGAAGCTCGGTCCCGCCAGGTACAGCGTGGGGCCCAGCAGCTCGCCGCGGTTCGTGCGCGCGCGCAGCTCCAGCTGCCCCGGGGCGCCCAGCATTCCGCGGACGGTGGTGATGCCGCTGGCCACGTACAGGAACAGCACGTCCTCGGTGTACTGCGCGGGCGCGTTCGGCGGCGGCACGTGGCCGTGCATCTCCGCCAGGCCGGGGACCAGGAACTTGCCTCGTGCGTCGATGCGCCGGGCGCCCTGCGGCACGGGGACGGATGTGGCCGGCCCCACGGCCACGATGCGGTCGCCGCGCACGAGGACGGTGTGGCTGCGCAGCGTGCGCTCGCTGTCCATCGGGATCACGGACACGTTCTCGAACGCGGTCACGTCGGCGGCGCCGGGCTGGGCGCACGCGGCGGACGGCGCCAGGGCGGCGAGCAGGAGCGCGCCGCAGAGCAGGCGGCAGAAGAAGTTCGGCTTCATCACGCAGACCGGTGAGGGGCGAAAAATTTAGCACGCCCATATTGCATCGGGCCGGGCGAATGCGCCAGCGCGACGGAAGTCAGGCGCGCCGGCAGACGGCGATCAGGTTTTCGCTGCTGTGGATGAAGGGCGCCAGCTCCCAGTCGCCCCACCAGTCGACGGGCACCAGGCCGGCCTGCCGCAGCAGCGCGTCCCACTCCGTGGCGGAACGGATGCGCAGCTCGTGGTACTTCTCCCCCGATTCCCCGCCCCGCGACCAGCGCGTCCACTCGCGGCTGACGCCCTCGACCGCGTCGAACTCGCGCTCCACCCACACCGTGGCGCCGCCCTCCGTTTCCCACCAGTCGCGCTCGGTGAAATCGGCGAGGATGTGGTCGCGGTGCATGGTTTCCAGCACGAACACGCCGCCGGACTTCAGCGCCCGGTGCGCGCCGCGGAGCACGCGCAGGTCCTCCTCGTCGGAAAGAAAGTAGCCGAGCGAGGAATACATGGAGAGGGCGAGGTCGAACCGGCCCGTCCACGGCACCTCGCGCATGTCGCCCTGGACGAAATCCACCGTCACCCCGGCGGCCCTGGCGCGCTTGCGGGCGCGGGCCAGCAGCGTCTCGGACCAGTCCAGCCCCGTCACCCGGAAGCCGGCGCGCGCCAGCTCCAGCGAGTGCCGGCCCCATCCGCAGGCCAGGTCCAGCACGTCCGCGCCGGAATCCAGCGGCACCATCTCGCGAAGGCCCTGGATCTCGCGCTCCGTGCGCGACGGCGTCAGGAAGTCGCGGTAGATGTCGACGAACGTTTCGTCGAAGTACCCGTCCCACCACCCCTGGGCGCTCACGCCGTCTCCGGAAACAGGTCCAGCAGGTCGTGAAGGCCGCGGATGCGCTCGCAATCCACGTCGTTCCAGCGCCACAGCGGGTCGATGAGCACGGGCCGCATTCCCGCCGCGCGGGCGCCCTGCACGTCGATCTCGTAGATGTCGCCCACGTACACGGCCTCGTCCGGGCGGATGCCCATCCGCTCGGCGCCGATGTGGAAGATGCGAGGATCCGGCTTTTCGATTCCCACCTGGTGGGAGTCGATGACGAACTCGAAGTGCGATCCCAGCCCCACGCTCTCCAGCAGCGCCTCCACCCGGCCGTCCGCGTTGGAGATGACGGCCAGCCGGTAGCCTCGGCGGCGCAGCTCGTCCAGCGTTTCGGCCGTGCGCTCGCGGACGTTGCTCCACAGGTTGCGCTCCCCGTGGCGAGCCCAGAGCGCCTTGGCGATGGGAGGAAACGCCTCCCGCCCCACGCCAAGCTGGCGGAAGATCTCGGCGAAGAACACCTCGCCGCGCTTGCGGTCGTCGCTGACCTCGCCGCTGCGGATCAGCTCGTCCAGGCGCGCCTTGGCGGTGTACTCGGCATCCAGCAGCCGCTCCATGGGTACGTCGATCCCGTGCTGGCGGGCGAGCTCCAGGAGGTAGGGGTGATCCAGCCAGACCAGCGTGCTTCCGGCGTCGAACAGGATGGCTTTCGGCGGCGTCATCGGTGTCCCGTGCTGATTTGCAGGCGGGCGGCGGCGGCGCCGCCCGGCAGGCCGCCAACTTACGGGCGCCGCCACCCGGGCGCGAGCGCGCCTACTTGCGGCGGGGAACGTGGCATCCTATCTGTCTGTTTGCAGCCTCACCTTCCCCGGCGAGACCGGACGCACCCGCCTCACGCGTCCGCGCCCGCCCGGAATCTCTTGGTTCCACCCCGGCACAGCCGCACGCGTGGCCCAACCCGTGGACGTTTCTCTTTCCGTCAATGGCGTCCAGTACCGGCGCGCGGTAGAGCCGCGCCTGCTGCTGAGCGATTTCCTGCGCCAGGACCTGTCGCTCACCGGCACCCACGTGGGCTGCGAACATGGCGTGTGCGGCGCCTGCACGGTGATGATCGACGGCGAGGCGGTGCGCTCGTGCCTGGTGTTCGCCGTGCAGGCGGACGGCGCGCAGATCACCACCGTGGAAGGCCTGACCGCCGGTACCGGCCCCATGCACCCGCTGCAGGAGGCCTTTCGCGACGCGCACGGCCTGCAGTGCGGCTTCTGCACGCCGGGAATTTTGATGTCGATGATCCCGTTCCTGCGCGACAACCCGTCGCCCACCGAGCCCGAGGTTCGCGAGGCGCTGTCGGGCAACCTGTGCCGCTGCACGGGATATCAGAACATCGTAGCGGCCGTGCAGCTGGCGGCGGAACGGATGGGGGCCTCGGAAGATGCGGATCAGCCGGCGAACCCGGGTGCATAGTCCAGCCATGCCCCGGGCGGATGAATCCGCGGCAACGACCACACGAAATCCGCCTTCGCGGATTGCGGGCTGTGGCGTTCGGGTAGGGATCGTGCGCGCCTTGGCTCCGTCCGCACTAACGCACTCACGCACTAACGCACTCCCTTGAGTCGAACCTACGTCGGCACGTCGGTACCGCGGAACGAAGACCGCCGCCTCCTCACCGGGAACGCGCTGTTCGTGGACGACGTGCAGCTCGAGGGGATGCTGCACGCCGCCTTCGTGCGCAGCGACCATGCGCACGGGGTGCTGCGGGGCGTAGACGCGTCCGCGGCGCTCGCCCGGCCCGGCGTGGTGGCCGTCATCACCGCGGAGGACCTGGGCGACTACTGGCAGCCCGGACCCCTGCTGGTTCCGCCTCCGCCCATCGACGGCATCGTCTTCAACCAGGCGTCGCAGGTGCCCCTGGCCAAGGACCGCGTGCGGCACGTGGGCGAGGCCATCGCCATGGTGATCGCCGAAAGCCGGTACATCGCCGAGGACGCGCTGGCGGACATCGTCGTCGACATCGAGCCGCTGGACCCGGTGGTGGGGCTGGAGGCCGCGCTGGAGCCGGGGGCGGAGATCCTCCACCCGCAGCTGGGCACCAACCTGGCCGCGCACGTGGTGCAGCGGCACGGCGACTACGAAACGGCCAAGGCGGCGGCGGACGTCGTCATCTCGCGGCGCTTCCACTACGACCGCGGCGCGGCGGCGGCGATGGAGAACCGCTGCGTGGCGGCGCGGTGGGATCCCCGCGCGGAAGAATTGACCGTGTGGGACACCACCCAGGCGCCCATCCCCATCCGCAACGGGCTGGCGCGGATGCTGGGGCTGCTGGAGTCGCGCGTTCGCGTCGTCGCCCCGTACGTGGGCGGCGGCTTCGGGCCCAAGATCATGATGTTCTATCCCGAAGAGGTGCTGGTCCCCTGGGTGGCCATGCGCCTGGGGCGGCCGGTGAAGTGGGCCGAGGACCGGCAGGAGAACTTCTTCGCCACCACCCAGGAGCGCAGCCAGATCCACGACGCCGAGATCGCGCTATCCGCCGACGGGCGCATCCTGGGCGTGCAGGACTTCTTCCTTCACGACACGGGCGCGTACGATCCGTACGGGCTGACCGTTCCCATCAACAGCCAGTGCACGCTGCTGGGCCCGTACGACGTGCCGGCGTACCACAGCGAGTTCCGCGCGGTGTTCACCAACACCGTCACCGTGACGCCGGTGCGCGGCGCGGGGCGGCAGCACGGCGTGTTCGTGATGGAGCGGCTGCTGGACATCGCCGCGCGGCAGCTGGGGCTGGAGCCGGCGGAGATCCGGCGGCGCAACTACCTGCGGAAGGACGTGTTTCCCCACACGTTCCAGATCCTGTTCCAGGACTTCGCGCCCCTGTACTACGACAGCGGCAACTACGCCCCGGCGCTGGAGGCCGCGCTCGACATCGTGGGCCGCGACACCTTTCCGCGGGAGCAGGCGGCGGCGCGGGCCGAGGGCCGCTACATCGGCATGGGCGTGGTCTCGTACGTGGAGGGCACGGGCATCGGCCCGTACGAGGGCGCGCGGGTGACCGTGGAGCCCAGCGGGCAGGTGCGGGTCGCCACGGGACTGGGCACGCAGGGCCAGGGGCACTACACCGCCTTCGCGCAGATCGTGGCCGAGGTGCTGGACTTGGACGTGGACCGCGTGCACGTGATCACGGGCGACACGCGCGAGTTCGGCTGGGGGACGGGAACCTTCGCCAGCCGCGGCGCGGTGGTGGCGGGAAGCGCGTGCCACGAGGCTGCGCTCGCCGTGCGCAAGAAGGTGATGGAGACAGGCGCACGGGTGCTGGGCATTGCGCCCGACGACGTGGAGCTGGCGGCGAACTCCATCCGCTCGCGGTCCAACCCCGACCGGGCGATGACGCTGGGCGAGCTGGCCGGCCACGCCAACCCGCTGCGCGGCGCGGTGACGCCCGGCAGCGAGCCGGGGCTGGAGGCCACGGCGTACTTCGGCCCGGACCACGGCAGCACGGCCAGCGGCGTTCACGCGATGGTGGTGGAGGTGGACCCCGAGACGGCGATGGTGAAGATCCTTCGCTACATCGTCGTCCATGACTGCGGCAAGCTGATCAACCCGATGATCGTCGCCGGGCAGGTGCAGGGCGGCGTGGCGCACGGCATCGGCAACGCGTTCTACGAGCAGCTGGTGTACGACGAGGGCGGGCAGCTGCAGAACGCCTCGTTCATGGACTACCTGCTGCCGACCGCGATGGACGTTCCCAACGTGGAGATGGCGCACCGCGAAACGGACGCGCCGCTGAACCCGCTGGGGCTGAAGGGCGTGGGTGAGGCAGGGTGCATTCCCACCGGCGCGGCGTTCGCCCAGGCCATCGAGGACGCGGTGCCTCACCTGGGGCTGGAGATCCGCGAGATCCCCCTGAGCCCCAACCGCCTGTTCGAGTTGATCCGATCCGCCCCCGGCGTGCGCGCGGAAGCGCTCGCGGCGGACTGACCGATGATCGTCCGCCCACTCCTGGCCCTGCTCTTCCTGGGTATCGGTGGCTGCGCGGCCGCTGGGACTGGCGGCAGCGCCGGGCCGGGGGATGCAGCGTACGCTTACGTCCCCGGTGACACGCTCCGGTACGCGCTTACGACAGAGTGGAGCGTATCGATCGGCATGGCGGGCGCGCCGGGGGAGGGCGGGCGGAAAACCGTGCGCGAGGCGCGCATCGCATTCGCCTTCACGGGCGGCAGCCGCGCGACCGCGTGGATCGAATCCGCGCGGGAGGAGATGCCCGGGTCCGGCCAGCCGGTCCGGACCGGCGGACCCGAGGTGGTGGGCCGTCCGTTCGTGCTGCAGCTGGGGCGCCGGGGGATCGACAGCGTGGAAACCGACACACCGATCCACCCGGACTGGTCGGACCTCGGCGACGGACTCCGCTCGCTGCTTCCGCGGCTGCCCGGCGGCCTCTTGTCGACCGGACGGCAGTGGGAGGTCAAGAGCGACGAGGACCTCTCGTCGGCTACCGAGGATGGGCGGCAGACCCGGACCGCCACCTACCGCGTGGCGGGCGACACCGTCATCGGCGGCGCCGCGATCGTCGTGGTGGAGTACGAGTCGCTGTTCGAGCGGCGGATCCGCTCACGCACCGCTCCGGCGATGCCGCCGGGCGGCCCGCCGCTCATGCCGTTCGCCTCCAGCCGGTACGAGGAAGAGCGGGGGCGCTGGTACTTCGATGTGGCGGCGGGCAGGCTGGTCCGGCGTACGCGGAGTGGAACCCACAGCCTCACCCTGCCGAACCATGGATCGGCGGAGGGGGCTTCCCAGGAACGTCGGTTCAGCGAGACGCTGGAACTGGTATCCACCCGCGGCGGGTCCGCCCGGCGCGGCGGATGAAACCATACAAGGCTACACGGCAACGCTGTCCGCTCCGGGCAGACACCCACGGCGACCCACCACGCATCCATCCATGATCGTCGACGGCGAGCACACCTTTCCCGGCCCGCGCCAGACCGTGTGGGACCTGCTGCAGGACCCCGAGGTGCTGGCCAAGGCCATGCCGGGAGCCCGCAAGCTTCACCTGACCGGCGACGGCGTGTACGAGGGCGTGATCCGCATCGGCGTCGGCCCGGTCACGGCGGCGGAGTGGTCGCTGAAGGTGGAACTGAAGGACCGCGTGGAGCCCGCGAGCTACACCATGATGGTGGACAGCAAGGGCGCGCTGGGATTCACCCGCGGCAGCGCGACGGTGAACCTGGACGAGGTGGCGGGCGGGACCAAGATGCGCTACCACGCGGACCTTTCCATCGGCGGCAAGGTGGCGGGCGTGGGGCAGCGGCTGCTGGACCAGGTGGCCAAGATGCTCACCCGGCAGGGGCTGGACGCGCTGAACAAGGAGCTGGAGGCGCGCCTGGCCGCGGGTGGCGGCGCGAAATGAAGCCGGCCCCGTTCGAGTACCACCGGCCGGACAGCGTGGAAGAGGCGCTGTCCCTCCTGGCGGAGCATGGCTACGATGCCAAGCTGCTGGCCGGCGGACAGAGCCTGGTGCCCGCGATGAACTTTCGCATGGCCGTGCCCGCCGTGCTGATCGACCTCAACCGCATCGCCGGGCTGAACGGGATCGCGGAGGTGGATGGAGGGCTGCGGATCGGCGCGATGGTCCGGCAGCGCGCGGCGGAGCGAGACCCGCTGGTCGCCGCGCGCGCGGCGCTGATCGCGGAGACGCTGCCGTTCGTGGCGCACGCGCAGATCCGCAACCGAGGCACGATGGGCGGCAGCATCGCCCACGCCGACCCGGCGGCGGAAATCCCGGCGGTGATGCTGGCGCTGGACGCGCGCTTTCGGCTGTGCGGGCCGAACGGCGAGCGGCTGGTGATGGCTGGCGAGTTCTTCACGGGACTGTTCGGCACCGCGCTGGAGCCGGACGAGATGCTGACGGAGATCGAGCTTCCCGCGGCGGGTCCGCGCACCGGCTGGGCGTTCGACGAGGTGTCGCGCCGCCACGGCGACTACGCGCTGGCGGGGATCGCGGCGACCGTGCAGGTGGATGAGGCCGGCCGGTGCTCCTCCGCCCGCATCGCGCTCCTGAGCGTGGGCGAGGGGCCCGTCCTGGCGGCTGAGGCCGCTGCCGCGCTGGTGGGCCAGGCGCCGGATAAGGCCGCCATCCGCGCCGCCGCCGAGGCCGCCAGCCAGCGCGATGTCGATCCGCCGGGCGACATCCACGCCTCGCCCGAGTACCGGCGGCAGCTGGTGAAGGTGCTGGTGCAGCGGGTGCTGCCGCGCGCGTTCGAGCGGGCCCTCACCCGGTCGCGCTGACACGCGGGTGGGCCCTCCCCGCGCAAACTACGCGCGGAGAGGGGAGAACACCCCAGCTAGGTGCATCCACGCCATTGGTGCACGGAGGCTTGTCATCCTGAGGCCCAGGCGCACCGCACTGGCCCGTACGCCATCCGTCGCGGGCCGAAGGATCTAGCCCGGGGTGCCTCGATGCCGGGGCGCGGCAGCGGACACCCGTGCCGCGGCCTCGGCTTCTGCTGGGGCGGTTGAAACCGCGGCAACGACGGCCCGAAGTCCGCCTTCGCGGACTGCTCGCGGGGTCTAGTGCGCCAGGCCAGCCGGAGCGCGCGCGAATTCTCCCCCTCTCCCGCTTGCGGGAGAGGGGGCCGGGGGGAGAGGGCAGCCGCGGATTGGCACGGCCGCCTTCGAACCGCACCCGGTCCTTGTCTCTTTCGTAACCTGTGACTCGACCGCGGCACCCCGCCGTCGACTGAAACTCAACCCCGTGCTTCCGGAGATCCGATGAAAGTGTACGACCTGTCGCAGCCGCTGAACGAGCAGGCGCCCTTCTGGCCGTACTATCCGCCCTTCGAGGTGAAGTACATCAAGCGCAAGGCCGAGCACGGCGTGAACGCGCAGTACATCCAGACGTCCAACCACATGGGCACCCACCTGGACGCGCCGCGGCACTTCGTGACCGGGGGCATGACCATCGACCAGATCCCCATGGAGTGGCTGTGCGGGCCTGGCGTGATCGTGAACCTGAGCGACGAGATGGACGAGCTGGCGGTGTACACGCCCGAGATGATCGAGTCGCGGGTGGAGGTGAAGAAGGGTGACATCCTGCTGCTCCACACCGGCTGGCACCGGCACGCACAGTGGGGCGACCAGCCCGACGAGGAGAAGTACATCCACATGCACCCCGGCGCGCATCCCGACATGGTGCCGTGGCTGCTGGAAAAGGAGATCCACATCTGGGGCGTGGACGTGGTGTCCACCGATCACCCGATGGACCTGCCCATCGGCCGGTTCCTGGGCAAGGGGATGCACGGCCACTGCGACCGCGTGCGCGCCGCGGCCGAGCGCAAGTTCGGCGGGCCCGAGGCGGTGGCGCGCCTGTTCCCCGACGAGGACTACCAGCTGACGCACAACAAGCTGTTCGACAAGAACTGCATGCACATCGAAAACCTGGGCGGCGACATCAGCCACCCGGCGCTGCAGAACCGCCGGCTGATCATCGGCTGCTTCCCCTGGAAGTTCCAGGGCGGCGAAGCGGCGTTCGCCCGCGTGGTGGCGTTCGACGGCGAGTGGCCGAGGGAGATCTGACGCAGGCTTTCCATGGATTCACCCCGAGAGGGGAAGGCATTCCTTCCCCTCCCATTTCATCGATCAGAGGCAATTCATACCGTGTGGTTCAACCGCAAAAAGAAGTCGGCGCCCGCAGTGACTGACCCCGCAGACATGGTGCGTGAGCTTCGTGAGCAGGCGCTGAAGGTGGACGTGAGCGAGTTCCCGCCTGCACCACAGAGACCGCACGTCGTGGGTGTGATGATGGAAACCGGCTACCCGCAGGCGTTTGTGAGTCTCGTCGCGTTCGCGGACGGAACCACCAGCCTGTACTTCAGCACCGGTGGCGGGATCATCGGCGCGGGGCAGCACGACGTCGTCTACGCCGCGACCCAGGAATTCCTCGACGCGGCCGAGGCACATCACGCCGAGTTCGCGCCGGCCGACGCGACACCGCCGCCGGGCGAAGGCCGGGTACGATTCTACGTCCGCACCGTCAGCGGCATCTTGGCAGCAGAGGCGGACGAGGACGACCTCGGGTATGAGCGCCATCCGCTCGCGCCGGTGTTCCACGCTGGTCACGCGGTGATTACCGCGGTTCAAGAATCGACGGAGCACCAATGAACGTTGCTTTGAGCAACTGGGCGGCCTGTTGTCGTGGGCCGCGGCGTTGTCCGGCCCCCGGGTGCAGGGCGAGCTGACGTCCATCGGGAAAGCATGAACCACAGGCGCACTCCGCGGGAAAAGAAGCTGCTGAGCTATGCGAAGGACGGCCGCAACACGTTCGCCGAATCCAGGGGCATCGCGCACAAGGCGATCGCCCGGCGTAAGGCGAAGGCCAACCGCGCGTTCCGGCACGAGGAATCGCGCGCCTTGCAGTCCGCGTTAGGCGGCGGCGACGACGTGTTCGTGGCGAGAATTCGCCGGAAGTCGTGGAAGAAGCTCCCCGATGCGCCGCTTGGCGCGTACGTAGCCGCACGGCTGGGACGGCGGGCGGAGGACGGGATGAACGCGGCGGACAAGGCGAGTGATCTCGTCACCGCCGGCCTCAAGCGTGCGAAAATCCGGAGGTTCATGCTCAAGGGGCCGCTGCAGCGCCGGATGCCCGCGATGTCGGACGATGCCAACGCCGGATCATAGTAGGTCGCCCGCACCGGAACCTCGCTACCACCTGCGGCTGATGTTCGAGTGGCGCGGCGGCACCCTCTGGTGTGGGAACGAAGCGGCACGCGACGCGTTCGACGTGGGACCCATCGAAGACGAGCTTCCCCTCTCCGACGCGACGCGCCAGCGCCTGGAAGAGCTGTCGGTCTGGCACGATACCGCGCTAGATTGGGACGACCCCGGCGGCGCGGGGCTCTGGCCGCCCGAGGAGTACGACAGGTTCCACCAGGCGGCAGTCGAAATCCTGGACACCATCCGTTCTGAGCTTGGCCCGGACTTCCGGGTCGAATACCGGGGCCCGTAGAGGCGGCGCCCCCTCTCCCCTGCCCTTCCCGCAAAGGACACCTGTTGACCACGAAGTCCCATTCCCGCGCCACTCTCGCGCGTACGGCCCTCCGCATCGCGTGCACGGCGTTCTTCCTGGCCGGTGCCGGGGCATGCGAGGACAGCACGGGAAGCGATACGCGAGACGTGACGATCGGCGGAATCTTTTCGCTCACCGGCAACTGGGCGTCGCTCGGCGTCACCAGCAAGGCCGCGATGGAACTGGCGGTGGAGGACGCCAACCGCTTCGCCGCGGGGCGCGGAATCACCTTCCGCGCCGACGTGCGCGACACCAAGCTGGACCCGGCAACGGCGCTCTCGGCGGTGCAGTCGCTGAAGGCCGCCGGCGTGCAGATGGTGATCGGGCCGCAGTCCAGCGCCGAGCTGGCCGCCATCAAGTCGTACGTGGACGCGAACCCGCTGATCGTCGTCAGCCAGTCCAGCACGGCGGGATCGCTGGCGGTGCCGGGCGACCACATCTTTCGCTTCACGGCGGCGGACAGCCTGGAGGGCATCGCCTCGGCGGCGCTGATGTGGGGCGATGGCGTTCGCGCGGTGATCCCCGTCTGGCGTGCGGACGCCGGGAACCAGGGGCTTCACACGGCCACGCGGAAAGGGTTCACCGCGGGCGGCGGAAGCGTATCGGCCGGCGTGGAGTACGCGACGAACGCCACCAGCTACGCGGCGACGATCACCGCGCTGGGCGCGCAGGTGCGGCAGGCGCTCACCACGCGGCCGGCGAGCGAGGTGGGCGTGTACCTGGCGGGCTTCGACGAGGTGGCGGACGTGTTCGTGGCCGCGGCGGGGGACCCGGTGCTCGCCTCGGTGCGCTGGTACGGGGCGGACGGCATCGCGCAGAGCGGCGCGCTGCTCACCCGGCCGGCGGCAGTCGCGTTTGCGCAGCAGGTCGGATTTCCGTCGGCGCTCTTCGGGCTGGACCTGGCGGCGAGCGCGACTTGGCAGCCCGTCGCCACGCGCATCCAGCAGCGCGCGGGCATGGCGCCCGATGCGTTCGCGCTCGCCGTGTACGATGCCGTGTGGGTGGCGGCGCTGGCGTACCTGGCCTCACCCGCGCGCGTGAGCGCCGACTCGCTGGCGTCGCGCTTCGTGCAGGCGGCGGGCACGTACCACGGCACCACCGGCTGGGCCACGCTGAACGCCGCGGGCGACCGGCAGTACGCCGACTTCGACTTCTGGGCCATCCGCCCGTCCGGCACCGGCCACGCCTGGAAGCGCGTCGCGGGCTACGAGACGCGATCGGGAACGCTCAGCCGGTAGGCGCCGCGAAGCCGGTAGCGTTATCGGGTACAGCGCGGTCAGTACGACAAGCAGCCGGCGCCGGATTTCTCCGGCGCCGGCTTCGTTGTTCGCGCTTGTGCTCAGTGCGCGTGCGAGCCGCCCTGGTGGTGCTGGCAGGTGGCGTTCGGATTGAACTGCGCGAACACGCCACGCGGGTTCTCGCGGTACAGCCACACGTGCAGATCGTAGTGCGGCTCGAACATGTGTGCCTTGTCGAGCGCGGTCGCCGGATCGTCCTGCATGCGATCGAAGGTGCGCCCCGCGAACGTGGGCGGCGCCGTGTTGCCCGCCGCCTCCGACGCCTTGATGAACACCAGGGCCTCGACCGCCACCAGCTCCGGCGAACCGTCGTCCTGGAGCTCCCGCCCACCCGCGGAGAAGAATCTGTTGCAACGCGGAACGGCGGGCATGGGTAGCTTTACGCGCCCGCGAGGGCGGTTCTAATAGATGCCCACCTTGCCCTTGGCGAACTCGCGGAGCCTCGCGGAGTCGTAGCCGATGCCGTCGCGGAAGATGGTCGTCACCTCGTAGATCGCCGACGGGGTGCCGAGCGGGTCGCCGCGGATGACTACCAGGTCCGCGGCCTTGCCCGGCTCCACCGAGCCGATGCGCGCTTCTTCGCCCAGAATGCGCGCGCCGTTCAGGGTCATGACCTGGATCGCCTGCTCGGGGGCGAAGCCGGCCTCCACCAGCAGCTCGTAGTTGCGCAGGTTGCCGAAGCCGGGAAGAAAGCCCGTGCCCCACGGGTCCGAGCCCGCCCCCAGCAGCCCGCCCGCGGTTACGAAGTCCCGCTCCCACCGCATCATCTTTTCCAGCAGCCGCTCCGGGACGGTGAAGCCGGACTCGGCCAGGCCGGCATGGTTCGCCTCCACCTCACGGCGCGTGGCCGGCGCCAGCATGGCCATAGCGGACGAGTCCAGCCGCGCCCGCCCGGGGATGAAGCTCTCGTACACGCCCAGCGTGCTCACCACGGGCGTACCCGTCGCGACGATGCGGCGGATGCTTTCCTGCACCGCCGGGCTGGCCACGTCCACGTCGGCCTGGGCGCGCTGGTTGCCCGGAGGGCACACGTCCGGCCGCTTGCCGGGCACGTACTCGCTGGCGGTGATGAACCCGTGCTGAAGCGCGTCGATGCCCAGCTCCGCGGCCTCGCCGAACGTCACCGCGCACAGGTGGCCAGTCACGCGCAGGCGCCGCGCGTGGGCCGCCTCGATGACCCACGACAGCACCTCGCGCGGGCCGCTCATCACCTTGAACCAGGTAGCGCCCTTCCCCGCCCACTCGTCCACGAACCGCCGCGCCTCCTCGGGCGAGTCCACGCCGCGGAACGCGCCCGTCCGCCGCGTGCCCGCTGTGATGTACGGCCCCGCGATGTGCAGGCGCGGGCCGGGCATCCGGCCCGCGTCGATGGCGCGCTTCAGCTCCACTTCCTCGTCCGGAAGCTGGCTTCCGGCCGTCATCGCCGTCGTCACCCCAAACGCCAGGTACAGGTACGCGCTGGCGTTCATCGGCACACTGCGGCTCAGCCCGCCGAAGTACGTGTGCTCGTGCAGCGACACCAGGCCGGGGATCACCGTGTGGCCGGACAGGTCCATCACCCGCGCGCCGGCCGGGATCGGCGTGGTGGCGGCGGGCCCAACGGACTCGATGCGGGTGCCGCGCACGATCACCGTCTGGTCCTGGCGCGCCGGCGCCCCGGTGCCGTCCACCAGACGCACGTGCGTGAGCGCCACCACGGGCTCGTCGACGGACACGAAGGCGCGGGCCGCGGGGGCGAGTGCCGGGCGCTGCTGGGCGGCCAGGGGCACAGCTATCAGGAGCGCGCAAACAAGGCCAAGGAGCGAGCGGAGGGATCTCATGATGTGCTCGGGGGTGTATCGTGCGGCGAAGGAGGTGCCGCTAAGATAATGGCGGCAGCACCCGACTGCGAACCCGAACCCGGAGGAGGGATCGTGCGCCTTGCGTGGATGGTGGGATTGCTGATGGCACCGATGGCGGCGAGCACCGCCGGCGCGCAGAGCTGCTGGCCGGTCGCGGTGCTGTTGGAGGTGCGTGACGCGGGCGGGCGGCGTGTGGACCCCGCGGCGATGGACAGCGTGGTGAGCGATACCACCGGCGCGCCCCGCCCGCTCCGGATGAGCGCTGCGTACACCCCCGCCCCGGCCGCCCATGACACCGCAAACCTGCTGCAATGGTCGCGCGCGGGGTGCGCCATCCGGCTGCGCCGCGTATCGCTGTACTCCGGCGGCCGCGCCATGCACCTGTACTTCGACATGTACGTGAACAGCGAGCGGCGGCGCGGCCCGAGCACCTTCTTGGTGCAGGCGCCGCCGTTTCAGCCGGGCACGTTCCGCCTGCGATTCGATCCCGCCGAGCAGGGCGGGCCTTCCCGAAGCCCGCGCCGCCTGACCGCCGATCGGTGGTATCAGCCGGCGCCGAAACAACCCGGCGGCTAGTCGCGAAAGCGCACCGAGCTCACCCGGTGCTCTGCGTGAAGGGGAAGGAGCGTTTCGGTGATGACGGTGCATCCACCCCAGCAGCGGGCCTGCCGCCTCCGCCTGCACACCACGGCTCTACGTTTGGCCAGCGGCCTCGCGAAGCAGGCGGATGTTCTCGGCCACGGGAGCCTTTGCGTTGTAGACGGCGGACCCCGCGACCACGCAGCTCGCGCCGGCCCGCACGACGTCGGCGATGGTGTCCGGCGCCACGCCACCGTCCACCTGAAGTTCCACGTGGTGAAGCCGGCGCTCGTCCAGCATCCGGCGGATGCGCGCGATCTTGGCCGTGCTGGTGGGGATGTACGACTGCCCGCCGAAGCCCGGGTTCACCGACATCACCAGCACCAGGTCCACGTACGGCAGGATGTCGGCAATGGCGTCCGCCGGCGTCCCGGGATTCAGCGTCACGCCCGGCTTTACGCCCAGCTCCCGGATCTGCTGGACGGTGCGGTGCAGGTGCGGGCTGGTTTCCACGTGCACCGTCAGGTAGTCGGCCCCCGCCTTGGCGAAGTCCGCCAGGTAGCGCTCGGGCTTTTCGATCATCAGGTGCACGTCGATGGGCAACCCCGTCGAGCGCTTGGCCGCCGCCGCGATCAGCGGGCCGATGGTGATGTTGGGGACGAAGTGCCCGTCCATCACGTCCACGTGAATCCAGTCTGCCCCGCCCTGCTCCGCCTCGCGGATGTGCTCCCCCAGCCTCGTGAAGTCTGCCGAGAGGATGGAGGGGGCGATCTTGATGCGGCTCATCGTGCAGCCCCCCGCGTGCGGACCTCGATCCCGCCGCTCCCCGCGATCACCACGGCCGTCGCCATCCCCAGGAACAGCCCGCATTCCAGGATGCCGGGGCGCAGCAGCAGCCGGCGCTCGATGTCCTCCGGGTCGGCGATGCCGTCGGGAAAGCGGCAGTCCAGGATGTGGTTGCCGCCGTCCGTCACCACCGTCCGCCCGTCTTTCACCCGCAGCACGGGCTCGGCGCCGAGGGAGCGCAGGAAATCGGGCTGGATGGGCTCGGAGAACGGATCGACCTCCACCGGCAGCGGCGCCTTGGTCCCCAGCCGCTGAACGACCTTGGTTTCATCGGCCACGATCACCAGCTGGGCGGATGCGGCGGCGACGATTTTCTCGCGCAGCAGCGCCGCGCCGAGCCCCTTGATCAGCCGCAGCTGCGGGTCCACTTCGTCGGCGCCGTCGATGGCCACTTCCATCCGCGGGCGCTCGGCGAGCGTGGCGAGGGGAATGTCCAGGCGCAGCGCGCGCTGCTCGGTGTCGTCCGACGTAGGCACGCCGACGATGGACCGCCACTCGCCGGCGGCGCGGCGCTCGGCGATCACGTCCAGCAGGTGGCGGACGGTGGAGCCGGTGCCCAGCCCCACGGTCATCCCGTCCTGGATCCACTCCGCGGCCCGTTCGGCCGCGGCCCGCTTCAACGCCTCGGTGTCGCTGGTGTGCACCGGTGTGCCTGGTTGGGGTTGTCGTGCTGGGGCTTGTTGAGGGGCGGGAAGGTAGTGCGAGAGTGCGAAAGTGCGAAAGGGAGTGCGTTAGTGCGTAAGTGCGTTAGTGCGGGAGTGAGTGAAGCGTGTCGTCAAATCAGGCGCGCGGCCTCTCGACCGCGCACCGGCCAGACGAATACGACTTGCTCCTCAACGCACTAAGGAAGCTCTGCAAATCCGTTATCCGTCCATCGCGACTCAAGGTGGGGCGCCGTAGATTGTGCTCTGCGGCCCCCCCCCTACTGAGTGCGACGAATGCGCGAGCAGACGACCTTTGCCGGCTTGGCCTGGACGCAGAAGCGGAAGCAGACCCGCCGGGAGCGCTTCCTCGCGGAGATGGACCAGGTGATTCCTTGGAACCGGCTGATCGCC
>NZ_DASWMD010000037.1:0-11154 GCF_036399935.1 Longimicrobium sp. | reverse complement strand
CAGCGAGTGCCCGCGGCGCGTCCTTCTGTTCCCAACCAGCCGCCGCTCAGCCGGCGGCGGGGCGGGTCAGCTCCCGGCGCGCGCCAGGGCGCGGACCGAAGCCGCCAGGGCACGCACGCGCCGCGCGTCGGCGCCGCGGGCCTGGCCGTCGACGTAGCCGGCCAGGCGGTTGAGCACCGCGCGGCGCTCGGCGCCGGCACCCATGGCCTCGGCGCGGTTCAGGTCATCGGCGATGCGGGCGATGGCGGCGGTGGAAACGCCGCGGCTGCGCACCAGCTGGTCCAGGTAGGCGCGCGACACCACGAATGCGGCGGGCCACTCGATGCGGGTCTGCATCTGCGGGTTCCACTGCTCCATGCGCACCAGCTTGGCCGCCTCGAGCTCGTTGTGCGACAGGTGCATGCTGGTGCCCAGGCGCAGCACGTCGACGCCGCGGTTGATCTCGGTGCCGTAGATCAGCCCGTTGTACCAGTAGGCCGACCAGTAGCCGCCCAGCACCAGCGACTCGGCCATGGGGCCGCGGTCGAAGAAGGCGATCTCCACCGGCTTGGCGGGGTCGCTGAAGTCGAACACCGAGATGCCGCCCTGGTACCACGCCTGCACCATGATGTCGCGCCCCGGCACCGGCACCAGCGAGCCGTTGTGGGCCACGCAGTTCTCCTGCGCCGTCTGGGGCGCCGGCAGCTTGAAGTGGCCGGCCGGGCGCAGCTCGCGGTTGGCCAGGGTGAAGATGGCGTTGGAGCCCCACAGCGGCGGGTCCGTCGCGCGGCAGCGGGGGCCGGCGCCGCCGCCCCACTCGTCGGTGAAGATCACCGTGCTGGCGTCGTTGTTGAACGTCGCCGAGTGCCAGTAGGCGAAGTTGGGGTCCGTCACCTCTTCCACGCGCCGCGGGTTGGCCGGGTCGCGGATGTCGAGCAGGATGCCGTTGCCCGAGCACGCGCCCGCCGCCAGCCCCACCTGCGGGTAGACGGTGATGTCGTGGCACTGGTTGGTCTGCGAGGTGGTCTGCGTTCCCGCCCCGTGCGCGCCGCCCTGCCACAGGCCGGCGATGTTCCCCGTCTGCGGGTCGGCGAAGATGCGCGGCGCGTTGACCACGCGGGCCTGCTGCGGGTTGGCCAGGGGAACGCGGATCACCTCGATGCGGAAGTACGCGCTGGCGGTGTCCTGCGGCGAGCGCACGCACCCGGCCAGCTCGCTGGGCGAGCGCGCCACGCTGGTGCCCTGCACGTACACGTAGATGGTGCCCGCGTCGCGCGGGTCCGGCACCAGCGTGTGCGTGTGCGAGCCGCGGCACGTCTGCACCGACGCCACCTGGCGCGGCGCGTCGATGTTGGTGATGTCGAAGATGCGCACGCCGCGGAAGCGCTCGGCGCTCACCGTGTCCCGCACGCCCTGCCCGCCGCAGTCCAGCCGGCCGCGGGTTTCCTCCACCGAATAGAAGAGCAGGTTGCCGTACACCGACACGTCGCCCTGGCCGCCGGGGCAGGCCAGCGTGGCGCGCACGCGCGGGGCGTCGGGGTTGGAGATGTCGTACACCTGCAGGCCGTGGTAGCCGCCGGCGAAGAGCAGGTTGCCCCGGAACGCCATGTCCGAGACGGCGAACGAGAAGTTGCCGGAGTCGGCCGGGTCGAAGAAGCCCGCGGGCCGCTGCGTGTTCGACACCAGCTCCATGTTGCTCCCGGCCTGGCCGGCGTTGTTCCACCCCGCGGTCAGCCCCACGCGCGGGTCGTTGGCGGCGGAAGACCCGCCGCCCTGCGCCTCCGCCTGCGCGGCGGCAAGCAGGCCGGCCGCGACCAGGGCGAGCCGGGCCATCGATTGGAGTTTCATCCTCGGTGATCTGGGGTGTGGGTTACGTGCGTGACGCGCCTCCGTGCGGAGCGCGTCAGTTGCGGGGCGCCCCGGAGAGCTGCCCGTTCAGCATCGCGCGCATCCGCGCGATTTCCATCCGCTGGTCGGAATCCACCTCCGACGCCATCGAGAACAGCTCCGGCTCCTGCCCCGCCCCGGGCGTGGCGAAGAGCTCGGCCACCATCGCCAGCGCGCCCTCGTGGTGGCGGATCATGTACTCCAGGAACAGCCGGTCGAACTCCGCCCCGCTGGCCGCGCGCAGGCGCTCCATCTCCTGGGGCGTCAGCATTCCCGGCATGTGCGCGTGGCCGGCGCCGTGCTGGTGCTCCGCCTGCGCCTCCACCCGCCGCGCGCGCAGCCAGCGCTGCATCATGGCGATCTCGTCCTGCTGCGACAGGTCGATCCGCTGTGCCGTCAGGCGAACGTCCTGCCGCGTACTGCGCGACGGCACCAGGGCCGTCATCTCCAGCGCCTGCGCGTGGTGCGGAATCATCATCTGCAGAAACCGCACGTCGGCCTCGCTGTAGGCGCGCGCCGCCGCTCCCGTCGCCTGCGTGGTTGGCTGCACCGGCGCCGCGGGCGGGGCGCTCCGGGGCGGACCCGCGCTCACCGCCGGGCCGCACGCCGCGAGGATGGCGGCCGCGAGGGAGGCCGCCGTTCTCCGTAGAAGTTTCGACATTCCTTCGTTCCCCTCACTGGCAGTGGACAGCCTGCCATGAAGATGCAGGGACCGGACCGCGAAGGGCAAGGAAACGACTCACGCAGAGCAGCAGTTCCCTCCCGCCGGCGCGAACGAGTGCGGGGGCAGCGGGTAAGCAGAGCGACGAGAACGACTTCGCCTCCTGGTCCGTGCATCCGGAAACGTCCATGCTCGCCGTATCCACCGCTCCCGATCTCGAATGCCTGCTGGACCTGGTCCGCGGCCGGCCTGTCGTGGTGCTGGCCGGGGCGGGATGCAGCACGGAATCGGGCATCCCCGACTACCGCGGGCCGGACGCGCGGCCCCGCGCCCCCGTGCAGTTCCAGGATTTCATGCGCACGGAGGCCGCGCGCGTCCGCTACTGGGCGCGCAGCGCGGCGGGGTGGGCCCGCTTTTCCTCCGCCCGGCCCAACGATGCGCACCGTGCCCTGGCCCGGCTGGAAGCGGGGGGCGCCGTGCGCGGCATCATCACCCAGAACGTCGACGGGCTGCACGGCGCCGCGGGGAGCCGCAACGTGGTGGAACTCCACGGCTCGCTCTCCGCGGTGCGCTGCATGGGATGTGGAGCGGTGGGGCCGCGCGACGACTTCCAGCGGCGGCTGCTGGCGGCGAACCGCGAATGGGCAGGTGAGATGGCCGTGCGCGCGGAGTCGGGCGAGGTGCGCTCGGCGCCGGACGGGGACGCGGATCTGCCCGCGGCGCTGCTGGAGGCGTTCCGCGTGCCCGCGTGCGAGAGGTGCGGTGGGGTGATCAAGCCCGACGTGGTGTTCTTCGGCGAGAACGTGCCGGCTGACCGCGTGGAGCAGGCGTGGAACCTTTTTGGCGAGGGGGAAGTGCTGCTGGTGGCGGGTTCGTCGCTGACGGTGTACTCCGGGCGGCGCTTCATCTACCGCGCGCAGCAGGACGGCGTGCCCATCGCCATCGTCAACATCGGCCCCACGCGGGCAGACGAGGTGGCCGCGGCCAAGGTGGAGGGGCGCCTGGGCGACGTGCTGCCCCGGCTTGCTGACGCCGTGCTGGGCCGGCAGGAGTGACGCGTAGAATTCGTTCGCTTCCCCGGGTCAGCCGCGATAGGTTTCCCGCCGGATGACGTCCTCCGCCACATCCCGACCATCAGCCCCAGTTCCTCCATCCCCCTTCACGGACCGCAGGCGCATGACCGCTGAACTCCTGCTCCTCGTCGTGATCGCGCTCCTGCTCGTCTGCGTCGCGCTGCTCGTGGTGGTGTTGCGTCGAAAAAGCGGCGGAGACGCGGAGATGCAGATCGCGTCGCGGCTGGACGGCGTCGACAGGGGCCAGGAGCGGACCGAACGCGCGCTGCGCGACGAGATCGGCCGGTCGCGGGAGGAGGCCGGGAGCGAGTCGGCCCGGCTGCGGGGCGAGGTGACGTCCATCATGACCACGCTCACCGCATCCACCGGCGAGCAGATGGAGAAGCTGCGCGTGGCCGTCGAGGCGAAGCTGGACCAGATCCGTGCCGACAACGCCGCCAAGCTGGAGCAGGTGCGGCAGACCGTGGACGAGAAGCTCCAGGGCGTGCTGGAGCAGCGGCTGGGCGAGAGCTTTCGCCTGGTGAGCGACCGGCTGGAGCAGGTGCACAAGGGGCTGGGCGAGATGCAGACCCTGGCCAGCGGCGTCGGTGACCTGAAGAAGGTGCTCTCGAACGTCAAGGTGCGCGGCAACTGGGGCGAGGTGCAGTTGGCGGGCCTGCTGGAGCAGGTGCTGACTCCCGAGCAGTACGTGGCGAACGCGGCCACCAACGAGTTCACCGGCCACCGCGTGGAGTTCGCCATCCGCCTCCCCGGCCAGGAGCACGGCGAGGTGCTCCTTCCCGTCGACGCCAAGTTCCCGCTCGAAGACTACCAGCGGCTCGTGGACGCGCAGGAGGCCGGCGACCTGGCGGCGATGGACGCCGCCTCGCGCGCGCTGGAGGACCGCATCCGGGGCTGCGCGCGGGACATCTGCATCAAGTACCTGAACCCGCCGCGCACCACCGACTTCGGGATCATGTTCCTTCCCACCGAGGGGCTGTACGCGGAGGTGGTGCGCCGCCCGGGGCTGACGGACGCCATCCAGCGCGAGTGGCGCGTGGTGGTGGCCGGCCCCACCACGCTCTGGGCCGTGCTGAACAGCCTGCAGATGGGGTTCCGCACGCTGGCCATCCAGAAGCGCTCGGGCGAGGTGTGGGGCGTGCTCGGCGCCGTGAAGACGGAGTTCGGAAAGTTCGGCGGCGTGCTCGAGAAGGTGCAGAAGAAGCTGCAGGAGGCCAGCAACACCATGCACGACGCCGGCGTGCGCACCCGCGCCATCGAACGGAAGCTGCGCGACGTGCAGGAGCTGCCCGCGCCCGAGGCCGGACGCGTGCTGCTGGGCGATGCGCTCGTGATCGCCGGGGTGGCGCACGCCGCGGCGGAAGAACAATCCACGGAAACCGACCCACCCCTCGCCTGACGATCACCCGCCCATGTTCACGACGCAGCGAGAGCTTCACGAGCGGCTGACCGCCGACATGGCCGCCAACCACGAGCGGATCGCCACCCTGTGCCGTCCGCTGGACGCGCGGCAGCTGGAGCGCCGCCCGGCGGAGGGCTCGTGGAACGTGGGCGAGGTGCTGGAGCACCTGCTGGTGGCGAACGAGCTGTTCCTGGCGCCGGTGGCCGCGCTGGTGCAGGCGGCGCCGCGCGACCCCGCGGCGCCCTCCCGCCCGTGGCGCCCCACGCGGCTGGGGGCGTTCTTCCTCCGCACGGTCGAGCGCCCGAAGCCGCTCGCGGCACCGAAGGCGTTACGTCCGCAGACGCCGCGGCCGGACGTGCTGGAAAGCTACCTGGCGTTCGACGCGCGGTTCGCCGCCGTGCTCGCGGACGCGGCGGACCGCGACTGGAACAAGCTTCGGTTCGCCCCGCCGCTCGCCAGGTGGGTGCCGCTGCGGTTCAACGTGGGCGACGGATTCCGCTTTCACGCCGGGCACGTGCGCCGGCACCTGGCCCAGGTGGAGCGCGCCGTCGCCCACCTCTGAGCCCTGGCCCTATCGCGATCCGGCGAAGGGCAGGTACAATGTGGGCCAGGCACCTGCGCGGCACGGAGCACTCGTGAAGCCGCGAGCCGCCGGCCGCCCCCATCCACCCCGCGACCGCATGACACGCATCCGAATCCTCCTGCCGGCGCTGCTGGCTCTCGGGCTGGCCGCCCCCGCCGCGCACGCGCAGCAGCCGCGCTTCACCCGCGCGGACACGCTGCGCGGGTCCATCGGCCCGGCGCGGGCGTGGTGGGACGTGGCCTTCTACGACCTGAACGTGGCCGTGAGCCCGGCCGACAGCAGCGTGCGCGGGTTCAACCGCATCACCTACCGGGTGCTGCGCCCCGCGCGCGAGATGCAGATCGACCTGCAGCGGCTGGAGGTCGACAGCATCGTACAGGACGGCCGGCGGCTGCGGTACCGGCGGGACGGCGACGCGCTGTTCGTGGCGCTGCAGGCGCCCCAGGCGGCGAACGCCCGCAAGACCGTGACGGTGCACTACCACGGCCGGCCGCGGGTGGCGGCGCGTGCGCCCTGGGACGGCGGGTTCGTGTGGGCGCGCGACCCCGCCGGCGAGCCGTTCATCGCCACGGCCGTGCAGGGGCTGGGCGCCAGCGCGTGGTGGCCCAACAAGGACACGCAGGCGGACGAGCCGGACAGCATGCGCATCGCCGTCACCGTGCCGCGGGGGATGACGAACGTGAGCAATGGCCGGCTGCGCGACTCCGTCCACAACGCGGACGGCACCACCACGTTCACGTGGTTCGTCGCCAGCCCCATCAACAACTACGGCGTGGCGGTGAACGCCGGGCGCTATGCCCACTTCCAGGACGTCTTCCAGGGCGAGAAGGGGCCGCTGACGCTGGACTTCTGGCCCCTGGCCATTCATGAGCAGGCGGCACGCCGCCAGTGGGGGCGCGACGTGAAGCCCATGCTGCAGTGCTTCGAGCACTGGTTCGGCCCCTACCCGTGGTACGAGGACGGCTTCAAGCTGGTGGAGACGCCGCACCTGGGGATGGAGCACCAGAGCGCGGTGGCGTACGGCAACGGATACCGCGACGGCTACCGCGGCCAGGACCTTTCCGGCACGGGGCGCGGGCTCGGGTGGGACTTCATCGTGGTGCACGAGTCGGGGCACGAGTGGTTCGGCAACCACATCACTACCCGCGACCTTGCCGACATGTGGGTGCACGAGGGCTTCACCAACTACAGCGAGTCGCTGTTCGTGGAGTGCCGGCAGGGCAAGGAGGCGGGCGCGGAGTACGTGATCGGCGTGCGCACGCACGTGCAGAACGACGCCCCGATCGTGGCCCCGTACGGCGTGAACGCCAAGGGGTCGGGCGACATGTACTACAAGGCCGGCAACATGCTGCACACCATCCGCCAGCTCGTGGACGACGACGAGCGGTGGCGCGGCATCCTGCGGGGGCTGAACGAGACCTTCGGACGCCGGACGGTGACGGGCGCCCAGGTGACGGAGTACATCTCGCGCCAGGCGGGCATGGACCTGAGCCGCGTCTTCCAGCAGTACCTCACCACCACCGAGATCCCGGAGCTGGAGTACCGCATCCAGGGGAACCGGCTCTCGTTCCGCTGGACCCGCGTGGTGCCCGGTTTCGACATGCCCGTGCGGGTGACGCTGACGCCGGGCCGGTACGCGCGCATCCGCCCCACGACGAGCTGGCGGACGACGGAGCTGCGCGGCGTGACGGCGGCGGACTTCCGGGTAGATCCGAACTTCTACGTCACCGCCCGCAACGCCGACGCGCCCGCGACGCCCTAGGCGCCCCGAGCCTCGCGAACCGCCACGCACACCGGCCGCCGCGGGAGCACACGCCCGCGGCGGCACTTCGTTCAGGAACACCACGATCTCGGTGGGATGCTCGTGAAGCCAGGTGAGCACGTCCTGCAGGAACGAGACGCAGGGATACCCGGGATCACACCAGGAAGGCCTGATCCCCGCCCTCACCCGCGACCTCAGCCGCTTCGTGCTGGAGGGCGTTACGCCGTCCGGTTACCCAACCTCATGCCCAACGTCCTAACACTCCGATCGAAGGCATCGCCCAATTTCAGAAAAAATTGGGAAGAAACTGACAGTACGCGTGCTTGCGCGGGCCCGAAGTTTTATTGATATCAGCCCAGAGCGTATGATCGATCAAGATCTCGGATCCGAGTCAAAGCTGCGGAGGAGTCTTCCGCACCATCTCGGAAATGAGTTCATCATCCACAAAATCGTGCCTCGACATGCGGTCGGCCGCCAAAAATTCCAATCGCTCGTAGATCTCTTTAGAGGTCTTAGCCTGCTCCAAGACTTCCGGAGTATCTACCTGCAACTCCTGAATCGCGCTGGCAATCTCACCACCCAAGCGCTTGAACAGGTCAAGTCGCATGCGTAGATGTTCGCGATCAATCATGAAGTGAGTCAGTCGGTCTTTCTGAGCGAACTGCATCAGTAAGATATAGCGCATTTCTGGGTGGCTCTTATAATGGATTAAACCCTTTGAGACTGGGTCAACCAAACGTCCCTCTTGATCAATCTGTTTGAAAATACGCACGTCTCTGATTCCATGGCGTGTAGCGAGTGCGCCGGGCGAATTAGGCGTTCCATCAAGTATCTGGTACTTGATATCAGCCAACAGGCTGCGCAACTCTCCGTAATCCTGGTCAGTAACGTTGAACGCAACCATGTGGAAGACACCGGCAGTTTGCTCCGCGAACATGGTTTCCAGGTTTAGAGGCCACACAGCCGTCCTCCAGTGTTCAGGCTGCCACTTCAGCACATGATGCTTTGAACTCAATTCACCTGGCGCGAGCGCGGCCAACTCCTGAAAAAGTGCTATCGTTTTCGCACAATCCACTTCCGCGGCCGGGTGATCGTAGAGAGCCCGGTTCAGAGACAACGAATCGTCATCAAGATCCGCAAAGAAAGTCGACGAACCTTGGCTTGTAGAGCAATCGATAATGGCGAAGTCACGAGAGAGATACTTGTCACCAGTGTCGGGTGCGAGGACCTTGAGCAGATTGACATACTGTTTCCGGGAACACACAAACGTGTTCTCAAAGTGTTCAGCATGGTAATCCAAACGTATCGCATGATCGTGAGCGTTATGTGGTTTCGAGAAGACGAACAATCGCATAACATTAGCGCGATCTACGGCTTCTGCATGCGAACGAATGAAGTCTCGAACCTTTCTGCGGTTGCGTCTGTCCATCCAGAATGTCGACACTGAGTCAAGGCTTGTCGCAAAAATCCGGGTAGCACGCCGAAAGAGCGGACCGGCACGTAACAAGTAATTGTCACCGATTCCCACCCGCCCTTGATAAGTTGCTTCTTCCGACTGGGCAACCGACGCCAAGCTTGCGATCTCATCCAGAGTTCGCTTCAGCATATCTTGCGCAACAGCCTCGAACGCGGGGACTGTTGATGTTTGGCTAGCGAGAAAGGATTTCAGCGCGTGCTGAGCACTTCGTTGCAACCGTAATTTCTTATCGCGATCAATCGTAGAAAGTGAGTCGAGGTACGCAGGCAACGTGTTCATCAACAGATAACCGATGCAGGAAGCCGATGCCGCACACGCATATTCGTGCCAGGCGTCACCTTTATTCTGATCGGCAAGGTCCGTGATCGACTTGATCATCACAAAGCGATCCAAGATCCGCATTTGCTCAAGCATTGCTGCTACTCCGGCAGCTTCCATCTCGATCGCGACTACAGTCGGTCGCAGAGCGCGCAACACGTCTCGTTCGGTGGAATTTGCAAGGACCTTGTTTCCACTAAATACACTACCTGTGACAGCGCGAGACACCCTTCTCAGGCCGTCTGGACGACTAGGAAGGTCACTCGCAAGCGGCTTCCAAGACTCCAGAGCCTTGGACAAATGATGCCTGACGCCCCGTGAACTTTGGAAATCACGTGCGCGAATCTCACGTCGATCTTCGCGGATCTTCTCAAGTTCATAGTCCACGATCTGATCGGAAACAATCACATCCCCGTGAACTAAACCGTCTTTTTCATGTTCGATGCACCCGGCAATTCCACCCAAAATGACGAGTTGCGGATGGAGATCGTGCAGCATGAGCGAAGTTCCCAGCGCTGCCGCGAGCTGGCCCATCGAGACGTGAGGCGCAAGTGCAACGGTTAGCCCGTTCCGCAACGTAAAGACAGGATATGGGGCGAGTGCCCCTTGAAACGTGTAAGGATCATCTTGACTGAGATTCGCAAGCATCTGACTCAAGGCTACATTCTCCTTCTCCAACGCAGCCAAAAGAACAACATCTACCATCATTGGATACCGTCGCAGTAGAATGGTGAGATGAACATCCAACGAGAAGCTAATCTATATCTAATGGTCGATGCTGTTCCGGCAAGTATTTGCTGTAACGGTGGTGATGCCGTGTGCCACGCTAGCGTGTGTGGTAATGCGGCTGCACAATACGGAAGCAGGATCACAACGGTAAGGTAACGGACTCGGAAGGAGCGTTGGTGTGCATCGTGTACAGAAAGGGGTGCGGAAGGGCGGCGTGCGAACTCCCGTCACGTCTCAAGCTGGGCCGCCGCACGGAGGAGCGGTCGGTCGATTTCACGGAGCACGACCCCTCTGCCGCGGGTCAGGAGCCGCTTCGTAACATTGGGCAAGCGGCTGGGTTCCGGCGCGATTCGGCACGACCCGGCACCTCCAGCAGCATCACCGCCGATGCAACAACCGTCACCGCCTCGAGGTCGGCGGCGGGAAACAGCGGACGCAGCGGCGGAAGATACGTGGGATGCGCCTCGATAAAGTAGATGAACGCCGTAGTGTCGATCCCCACCGCGCCCGGTCCCACGTCGTCGATCAGTCCTACGAGGCGCGCTCCTCTTCCACGTGCCGGCCTGCGTCCACCCCCGACCAGAGCTCCTTTCCGAGTCCTTCGAGTTCCAGGATCGAGAGTCGCTGCGGTGTGAGCACTTCTGACAGGATGTGCGTCACCTCCTGCGCGACTGACCGATGTCGGGAGGCGGCGCGCGACTTCAGCGCCTCGTACAACGCGTCGGGTACATTCTTTACGTTCAAGGTCGCCATGGCATCCTCCTTTTTCCTCCAATGTGGAGGAACCCAAACGGGCGTCAAGCAGGAGATGCACATAGACGCTTTGGCCAAGATTACACCAGCAGCGGCGACCTCACCGTGGTGAGGCGCCAGCGTAGACCTGGATGACAGGTCGATTCGCGCCCAAGACCCGGACACGCTCCACACTGGCTCCCCTCCCCCGCGCAGTTTGCGGGGGAAGGACCGGGGATGGGGGCGGCCGAGGCATGCGCCGGCCCTCGCCGAAGCGCCACAAACCCCGAAGTGTACCCCCTCTCCCACGCTGTTTGTGGGAGAGGGTGGACGAGCCTAGGCGAGGACGGGTGAGGGCCCCACGGGAGCCGAGGCCCCTGCTTCCGTGACCGCTGCCGCGCCCGGGCTTGTACGTGTCCGCCGCTAGATCCTTCGGCCCGCGCAAGATGTGCTGCGGGCCGCTCCGGTGCGCCTGGGCCTCAGAGGGTGTTGAGAAACGTCAACTTGGCCGAAGCCGACGGAGCATGAGACCCGACATCGCAAGATGGATC
>NZ_DASWMD010000036.1:0-30058 GCF_036399935.1 Longimicrobium sp. | reverse complement strand
CTCTGCGTCCTCTCCCTTTTCTCTGCGTCCTCTGCGTGAGATGCTTTTGTCAGTTGGCCGCGGCCGCAGTGAAGTCGGGGTCGGGGGTAAAGTCTTCGCCCGGGTTGATGAAGCGGTCGTGCTCGAACGCGTACTGCCGGTCGTGCAGCTCGCGGTAGCGGCCGCCCAGCGCCATCAGCTGCGCGTGGCTGCCACGCTCCACCACCGCGCCCCCCTCCAGCACCAGGATCTGGTCGGCGCTGCGGATGGTCGACAGGCGGTGCGCGATCACGAAGCTGGTGCGGCCCTCGCGAAGCCGGCGCAGCCCTTCCTGGATCTTGTACTCGCTCTCGCTGTCGAGCGACGAGGTGGCCTCGTCCAGGATGAGGATGCGCGGGTCGGCCAGCAGCGCCCGCGCGATGGCGATGCGCTGCCGCTGGCCGCCGCTGAGCTTGATCCCCCGCTCGCCCACGATGGTGTCGTAGCCCTGCGGAAAGGCGCGGATGAAGTCGTCGGCGTTGGCGATGCGGGTCACGTCCTCGACGTCGGCGCGGGTGGCGTCGGGCCGGGCGAAGCGGATGTTCTCGGCCACGCTGCCGTCGAAGAGGAAGTTCTCCTGCAGCACCACGCCCAGCTGCGCGCGGTACTCCGAAAGCCGCAGCTCGGCCAGGTCACGCCCGTCCACCAGCACGCGCCCCTGCGTGGGCCGGTTGAAGGCCATCACCAGGCTCACCAGCGTGCTCTTGCCCGAGCCGCTGCTCCCCACCAGCGCCGTGGTGGTTCCCGGGGGCGCGTCCAGGTCGATCCCCTTGAGCACCGGCTCGCCCGGGTTGTACTCGTACCATACGTCTTCCAGCCGCACGTGGCCGCGCAGGTGCCCCACGGCGCCGCGATCGTGGTCTTCCTGGTCTTCGGTCTTCATCTCCAGCACCTCGCGGATGCGGTCCAGCCCCGCGAAGGCCTCGCTCACCTGGGTGCTGATGGAGGCCACCTGCACCACCGGTGCCGCCAGCAGCCCCGTGAAGAAGACGTAGGCGAACAGGTCGCCCAGCGTCATCTGCCCGTCCAGGATCGCCCGTCCGCCCACCAGGATCAGCGCCACGCTCACCAGCCCGATGACGATGGTGGCGAACGAGCCCACCGCCGACACGCCCGTGATGGACCGCGCGATGTTGCGGAACAGCCGGTGCGCGCCCTTGGTGAAGACGCGCTCCTCGCGCCGCTCGGTGCCGTACGCCTTGACCACGCGAATGCCGCCCAGCGTTTCCGTGAGCCGGCCGGTGACCTGGGCGTTGATCTCGCCGCGCTCGCGGAAAATGGGGCGAAGGCGCTTGAAGGTGGTTGTCATGGCGAAGGAGAACGCCCCCAGCACCACCACGATGGCCACCGTCAGCTGCCAGTTCAGGTAGAGCAGCGCGGCCAGCGCCAGCACCGCGGTGAACACGCCGCCCACCAGCTGCACGATGCCCGTGCCCACCAGGTTGCGGATGCCCTCGGCGTCGGTCATCACCCGCGACACCAGCACGCCCACCTGGGTGTTGTCGAAGTACCGGATGGGCAGGCGCGTGATGTGGCGCTGCACGCGGCGGCGCATGTCGGTGATGGCGTGCTGGGCGGTGACGCTGATCACCTGCGACAGGGCGAACGAGGTGACGCCCTGCACCAGCGTGGCCGCCAGCACCGCGCCGGCCAGGGGCACGAGGAGGCTGCTGCGGCCCTTGCCCACCACCTCGTCGATCAGGTACTTGGAGCTCGCGGCCGGCACGATGCCCGCCAGGCGGCTGACGACCATCAGCGCCAGCCCGATCCCCAGGTACCGGCGGTGGTGCCACATCAGGGCGCGCGCCTCGCGCCAGGCTTCGGGCGAGCGCAGCGCGTTCTTCTTCTTGGTCTTGGTATCGGTCACGTTCTGATTCCCGGAATCGTTCGGTCGTCCGCGGCCACGCGGCGGCGGGGTGCCTCGAGGGGCGCGGCGAGGGCAGGCGCGCCGGTCTGGTCCAGCTGCGGCACGGCGGCCTCCACCTGCGCGGGCCGCAGCCGCCGCACCAGGAGGATGGTGGTGAGCGTGGCCGCGATGGCCAGGGCGCCTACCGCCGGGTAGCCGGTGATGGGCGCGTTGCTGCCGCCGCCCCCGGCGATCATCAGCCCGCCGACGGAGGCCGCCAGCCCGGCCGCGCCCTGCTGCACCGACGAGTTGAGGCTCATGAAGCTTCCCCGGCGGGCGGGGTGCACCACGCCCGTCACGAGCGCGGTGGCGCTGATCATCCGCCCCGATGCCATGATCATCATCAGCGTGGTGACGGTGAGGATCACCCACAGCGGCGAAACGGGCAGGTTGGTGACCACCGCGATGGGCAGAATGCTTCCCACGGCCACCCAGGCGAACACGCGCGCGTGGCCGTAGCGGTCGGCCAGCGGGCCGAACAGGGCCGGGCCGGTGACCAGCGTGGCCAGGCCGCCGGCGAAGTAGATCAGGTCCAGCTTGTTCTCGGCCATCCCCACGTTGCCCACCAGGTACGGGCTGAGGAACGGCACCACCGTGAATGCCGAGAACATGATGGCCGTCGTCAGCGTGAACGCCTTGACGTGCTCGGGGTCGCGCGCCACCTGCACCAGGTCGCGGAACACGTTGCCCTCGCGCCGGTGTGCCAGGTGGGCGTTCATGGGCGGCAGCAGCCAGGTGCCCAGCACCAGGATCACCCCCGTCACCCCGGCCAGCACCAGGAAGGGCGTCTGCCAGCCGGTGGCCTCGGCCAGGGAGAGCCCGAAGGGAAGCCCCAGCACCGAGGCCGCGCTGAAGCCGCCCATCACCACGCCCATGGCCGTGGCCCGGCGCTCGGGGCGAATCTGGTCGCCCACGATGGCGAACACGACGCCCGCCAGCACCCCGCCGAACCCGCCGGCCACCACGCGCGCGGCCATCAGCGGGCCGTACGAGTCCACCAGGCCGCACAGCAGCGTACCCACGCCGAAGCCGGCCAGCAGCACCATCAGCATCCGCTTGCGGTCGAAGCGGTCCATGTACGCCGAAGCCACCAGCCCCGTGATCGCCGCGCTGAACGTGTACGCCGACACCAGCAGCCCGAACTCCTTGGCCGACGCGTCCAGCGACCGCATGAGCATGGGCCCCAGCGGCATGATCAGCACGAAGTCCAGGATGTGGCAGAACTGCACGGCCAGCAGAATTCCCAGCAAACCCCACTCACGCCCGGTAAACGCCCCGGTGGCGCGCTTTATCATCTGATCGTTGCTTTCATCGGTCCATCCAAACCCGCGTCACCCGTGGGCTGACGCGGCACTTTTCCCCTCGTGGAGCGGCGCGCAGGCGCGAGACTGGTGCCACGCGGAAGCGCACTACGCCTCCGCGTGGGGCCGTCCCGCGGGCTGGCGGCATTCCCCCTTCGCCGGCTGCGGGCCGCAGCACGAGCGCCCGGTGACGTCGTGGAAGACGTCGGCGATGGTGACGGCACCCAGCTCTCGCTGCATGGCACCGTGCGCACGGCTAAAGACGCCGCGCAGCACGCCGCGGATGTTGCCGCCGATGTCGCAGTCGCCCCTGGGCTCCGCGTGCAGCGCGAATAGATCGGGCTTTTCCTCCACGGCGCGATACACGTCGAGCACGGTGATGTTCTGCGGCTCGCGGGCCAGCTGCGCGCCGCCGCGTGCCCCCGGCTGTACCTGCACCAGCCCGGCGTTGCGAAGCGAGCCCATCAGCCGGCGCACCACCACCGGGTTGGTGTTCACGCTTCCCGCGATGGTGTCGGACGTCACGGCCTCGCCCCGGCGCCGGGCCAGGAACGCCAGCACGTGCACCGCCATCGCCACCCTGCTGCTGATCGTCGACATCCGCCTGGGCCTCTCCGGGTGCTGAACTGTAACCAGTCTAGTTGCGAATCCGCCTAGTGTCAATGTCGGGAAATGGGTCCGCGCGCTGGCGGCTCGCGGTATTGGAGATTCGGCCTCCGCAGACTATCCTTGTGGCGTGTTCACGATGTTCTCTTTCAGGCCGAACATCCCCCTTGACAGTCGCGTGGCCGGGTGTTAAACTGGACATACGACGGTCGCCGCCTGCCTGCGGGCAGTGTCGGTACGTAACTCCGGGGGGTTGTGCCAGAAATGGTGCAACCCCTCGTTACTTTGCCTGCGACCGTGACCTCGAATCCCTCCCCCGCTCGGCCGCCCAAGGTCGAGATCTTCGTCGACGGCAGCAACTTCAACCTGGCGCTGCACCAGGAGCGCATCGCGTTCGGAGTAGACGTCAACCTGCTCGCGACGCGCCTCAGCCGCGGGTACCACTTCGCGAAGCTCCGCTACTACACGTCGCCGCTCCCCGACGTGAACAGCCCTGCGTACCGTCGCCAGCAGAAGTTCTTCGACGAGCTTCGGCGCAGCGGGCGGATCGAGCTGGTGCTGGGGCGGCATGAGCCGCGGTGGGACAGGAGCGGACGCCGCTATCACGTCGAGAAGGAAACGGACGTGAACCTGGCGGTCGACATGGTGATCGGCGCCTACGAGGACCGTTTCGACGTCGCGATGCTCGTCGCGGGCGACACGGACTACGTTCGCGCGGTCCGCGCCGTTCAAGCACGCGGGAAGCGCGTGACCTGGTGCCACCTTCCCGCCCAGAAGCACACCGACCAATTGGCGCAGACCTGCGACGTTCAGTGCGAGCTGGACGAGAAGTTTCTCCGCACCTGCGCTCTCGGCAGGCGCACGGACTGACCGGCTCCCCCGGCTGGATGTCGGGAAATGGGCCCGCGCGGTGGCGGCTCGCGGTATTGGAGATTCGGCGTTGGAGGACTATCCTTCAGGCTTGTTCACGGTGTTCTCTTTCGTCCGGCTTCACCGCTTGGGTCTGGACAGTTGGAAGAGCGCCGCAGCGGTGTTATCGTCAACCATCAGCGATCGCGGCACACGCCGCGGTGGAGGATCTCCGATGACCACAATCATGATGGACATCCCCGACGAAACGCTTCTTTCGGAACCGCACGAGAAGCGCCTCGGCATCTTCATCGCGCTACGCAAAAGCCTGGGCGACCGGGATGAGGAGATCCTGGACGAACTCATGGCTGAGGCCCGCCGCGAGCTGGATGACCCTTGCGAGGACGAGGGCGATCCTGACCCGTCCCTCATCCCGAAGGAGGAGTTTCTCGAGCAGTTCCGTGCGTACCTTGGGAGCGATGCGGTGCAATCGGAAACGGTGCCGGGCGGAGATCCGACGGGCGTCCCGATTCAGCATCTGCTCGCCCTTCCGCCCGAGGAGCGGATCCGAATCGCGAGCGTGATGATGCGGATTTTCGAGGATGGCGGGATCTTTCCGATGTCGGATGAGATCATCGCGGATTCGCTTCGGGAGATCGAGGCCGACGCAGCTGATCCGGATTCGTCAATTCCGTGGGAAACCGTGCGCGCGCGACTGCGCGCAGGGAATCAGTGAATCGCGCGCTGGAAATTCGTCCGAGGGCTGAACGAGGGATGGAGCGCGCCGCACGGTGGTATGAGGAGCGAAACGCCTCAAAAGGCGTGGAGTTTCTGGCCGCGGTGGAGAGCACTATCAGCGCGCTTCGGGAGAACCCGTTGAGGTTCCTGCGTGTTGGCCGGGTCCGCCGAGCGCTGGTCCGTGGGTTTCCATACACGATCGTATTTCAGGTTTCGGACGAGCGAATCATAGTCACTAACTGCGTTCACCAGCACCGGGATCCGCGGCGCTGGATGAGAGGATGAAACAAGGGCTCCCGCGCCACCGCACGGGAGCCCTTTGTCGAGAGGACGCGGCTGCAATCAGTTCGGCGCGGCTTCCACGATCATCACGAAGCCCATTGCTCCGGCGGCGCAGACGCTGATCATGCCGAACTGCTCGCCGCGGCGGCGCATTTCGTTGAGCAGGGTCACGGTGATGCGCCCGCCCGTGGCGCCGAAGGGGTGGCCGATGGCGATGGAGCCGCCCATCACGTTGATGCGGTCTTCCGGCGGCAGGCCGATGGCCTTGTCGCGCCCCAGCCGCTCGCGGGCGATCTTGTCGGAATCGAACCACTGCAGGTTGCTGAGCACCTGCGCGGCGAACGCTTCGTGGATCTCCAGCAGGCCGATGTCCTTCATGGTGAGCCCGGCGCGGTCGAACGCCGCGGGCGCGGCGTATACGGGGCCCTGCAGCAGCTGGTCGTTGGGGTCCAGCGCGGCGTAGGCGTAGCTGCGGATGAAGCCCAGCGGCTTGTGCCCCAGCTCCTTTGCCTTCTCCTCGCTCATCAGCAGCACGGCCGACGCGCCGTCCGTGAGCGGCGAGGCGTTCCCGGCCGTCACCGTCCCGTAGCGGCGGTCGAACACGGGCTTGAGCGTGGACAGCTTTTCGAACGAGGTGTCGGCGCGCACGCCGTTGTCGGTCGTCGCGACGCGGTCGAACCTGGGCGGCACGTAGAACGGGGCGATTTCGCGCGTCAGGCGGCCGTCCTCGGTGGCCGCGGCGGCGAGCTGGTGCGAGCGCAGGGCCCAGCGGTCCTGCGCCTCGCGGGTGATGCCGTTTTCCTTGGCCATCTTTTCCGCCGACTCGCCCATCGTAAGCCCGGTCGTGGGCTCGGCGATGGCGGGGGCGATGGGAGCCAGGTGCCGCGGGCGGATGGCGCGGAACGCCTGGATGCGCTCGCCCAGCGACTTCGCCTTGGAGGCGCGCACCAGCGCGTTCCGCATCTCGGGCGAGAACAGGATGGGCACGTCGGTCAGCGACTCGGCGCCGCCGGCGATGACCACGTCGGCCATGCCCAAGGCGATGTGCTCGGCGCCGGAGGTGATGGCCTGGTTGCTGGAGGCGCAGGCCCGGCCCACGGTGAACGACGGCACCGTAGGCGGAATGCCTGCGCCCAGGGTGACCTCGCGGGCGATGTTGGGCTCCTGCACCGACTGCACGACGGTGCCGTACACCACGTGGTCCACCAGCCGCGGGTCGATCTCCGTGCGGGCGATCAGCTCGCGCACCGACGCCTTGCCCAGCTCCACCGCCGACACGTCGCGGAAGTCGGTTCCCGACTTGGCGAAGGGGGTACGGCACCCGTCGATGATGGCGACCCTGCGTCCCTGTCCGTTCATGTGCACCCGTCGTTGTCCGGGCCCAGGGCCCGAGGTGAACCGCCCGCCACCGTTCGCACCGGCAATCTTCGCCTGAACCGGGCTCAGATCAAGGGACGGCGCGTCTCGCCGCGAGGATGGGTCGCCCTACCCATCCGCCGCGGCGCCGCCCCGTACATGTTTGTCCTCGCGCATGGCGTGGGCCACGCGCGCCACGGACACGAGCCAGGTACGGCGATGAAACGGATAGTGAAGTGGGGGCTGCGCATCGGCGGGGGGCTGCTGGTGCTGGTGATCGTGGCGATCGGCGCCGCGTACGGCGTGGCCGAGGCCAAGATGCGCAAGGACTACGGCCACGTCCGCGCGCCCATCGCCGCGGTGACGCCGAACGCCGCGCTGATCGCGGAAGGCAAGCGGCAGGCGACCATCCGCGGCTGCAACGACTGCCACGGCGCGGACATGGGCGGCAACACGCTGGTGGACCAGTTCCCCGTCGGCCGCATCTCCGGCAGCAACCTCACGCGCGGCAAGGGCGGCGTGGGCGCACGCTACGCGACGGACGACGCGTGGGCGCGCGCCATCCTGCACGGCGTGGGCTCCGACGGGCGGCCGCTGCTGCTCATGCCCAGCCAGGAGTTCCAGGGCCTCACCGACGCCGACGTGGCGGCGCTGGTGGCCTACCTGCGCACCCTGCCGCCGGTGGACCGCGAAACGGCCGCGAACGCCGTCTGGCCCCTGGGGCGCGCGCTGGTGGCTGGCGGGGTGCTTCCCCTGGCGGCCGAGGTGATCGACCACGACGCACCGCGGGTGCAGGTGCAGCCCGCGCCCACGGCCGAGTACGGCGCCAAGGTGGCGGGGGTGTGCACCGGCTGCCACGGCCCCGGGCTGTCGGGCGGCAAGGGTCCGGGCGAGCCGGCGGACTGGAAGCCCTCCGCCAACCTGACGCCGGACCGTGCCACCGGGCTGGGAACGTGGACCGAGGCCGACTTCCTCCGCGCGATGCGCACCGGCAAGCGCCCCGACGGCACGCTGATCGACCCGCGGATGCCCTGGAAGGCGTTCGGCCAGATGAACGACGTGGAGCTGCGGGCGCTCTGGGCGTATTTGCAGACGGTGCCCGCGAAGGCTGAGGGCCAGCGGTAGCACGGGCCGGAGTGGGGCGTCAGCGCACGCCCCACTCCCACAGGCCGAAGGCGGTCTTCTTGTCCAGCGGGTGCCCGGCGCCCTTCAGCGCCACGGCGATCTGCCCGCGATGATGGGACTCGTGCGAGACCAGGTATCCCAGGAAAGCCACGGGGTGCGGCTTGAACCCGCGCAGCTTTCCCGTCTCCAGGGCGCGAGCCAGCATCGTCTCGATCGCCGCCGCGGACGATTCGAGCGCTGCCCGGAGCGACGCGTGGTCCGTCGGCGCGCCTTTCTCGAGCTTCTGCAGGCCGTCCAACAGGTCCGGCGCGCCCTCCTTGATCCACATCAGCCGCACGTTGTGGATGTGGGCGAACTGCTCGGCCACGCTGCGGCCCTTCGTCAGCCCGATGGCCGAGAGCGCATCGGGCTGAATCGCATCCAGCAGGTACTGGTTGATGCGGTCGTGGATGCGCCAGGTTTCGGCGAGCTGGGCGGGAAGGGCGTCCGTGCTCATCGGTGGGCGGGGTTTCGGGGGATGGACGGCGGGAGTGCCTAATATCCTCGGCCGGGTGCCGGCAGTGCAATGATCTTGATGGTCTGGCACGAACGCGTGTCCGCGTTGTATGTTTCGGAGGCAATGGCCTCCCGTCCGCAGTTGTTCCGCCGCATCAATACCGGTGATCCCGTGTTCGACGAGCTTTCCACGGCCGAGATTTCCCTGCTGCGCGACCTGGCGCAGCGCGGCTCGCCCACCTCCGAGGCGCGCCTGGACGGCGACGCGCTGCGCACGCTGGCCATGCGCCGCTACGTCAAGCGCCTCAGCGGGTTCGCGGTGATCACCCCCGACGGCCGCCGCGCGCTTACGTCCGTGGACCAGGGGATCGCTCCCACGCCGGCCGCCGTGCCCGCGCGCATCAGCCATCCCTCCGAAGCGGCCCCTGCCGCCGAGCCGGACGTCCCGGCCGAGAACGGCGAGGTGATGCTGAATTCCACGCAGGAAGACATGCTGCGCCAGCTGGCCCTGGCGGAGTCGCCGGTGCCGTTCGACGACCTGGACGGGCGGGTGGTGAGGGCGCTGGAGGGGCGCGGGCTGGTGCGGCGCGAAGAGGGGCGGGTAGTGCTGACGGACAGCGGGCGCGAGTTCTACCAGAGCCGCGTGCGCCGCCGCCGCCGGGCCCGGGCGGGGGGATGGGCGATCACGTCGCAGCCGGTGCAGCCCGCCGAAGAGCCGGCGGACATCGAGAACCGCGCCGCCCAGTCCCTTCGCGAGGCCGTCGACATCCTGCGGCACGCCATCGGCGGCGCGGACCCCATCGAGGTGGCCGACATGGAGGCGCCGGCGGACGACACCTTCGCCGCGCTGATCGAGCTTGCCGACCGCATCGAGCAGGGCGGGGACCCGCGCCGCATTCCGCCCCGCGCCAGGAAAAGCTGATCCATCGAAGAAGGCTTTGTCCTCGAGAACGCCTCGCGCCCGAACCGGCGCGGGGCGTTTCCCGTTGGGGTCGGAACGCCGCTCAGCCGGCGGCCGCTTCGTCCTGGAACACCTCCTCGATCTTCATTCCGAATAGGCGGGCGATCTTGAAGGCCAGCGGCAGGCTGGGATCGTACTTCTCCGTCTCGATGGCGTTCACCGTCTGGCGCGAAACCCCCAGCCGATCCGCCAGCTCCGCCTGCGACCAGCGATGCTCCGCACGCAGCACGCGCAGCCGGTTCTTCATGCATACCGCCGGTTCACCAGGACCACGCTGACGAAGCCGATCACGATCATCACCACCGAGAACAGCGTCATGCTCACCCGCGGCAGCCCGGCGATGCTTTCGAGCATGCCGTAGATGGCCGCCAGCGCAATGCAGGCGCTGTGGGCGTAGCTGCCGCCGCGAGCAAAGATGGCCTCGCCCATTTCGTCGGTCTTCACGTAGGTGCGCACCAGCCGCCACAGTCCCCACAGGAAGTAGATGCAGATGGCGCCCACGGCCGCGAACACGGCTGCCTTCCACGCGGGTCCGCTCTCTTCCGGCTTCAGCAGCAGGCCCAGCACCAGCACGGCGCCCAGCATGAGCATCGCACGAAGAAACAGCAATCCATATTTCTTCAGCAGCAGGTTTTCGTCGGGTCGCATCGGGTGGATCTCCAGTTGGGGTGGCAGACAAGTTTCGTGTACCTATAGTATGTGTTCCATGTCTTTCTGTCAATGATACTTTACTGTGTCGCCCGCGTACGACACGGCCCCGGTGGAGCACATCACTCCGCCGGGCCGTGTCGATGGGACGTGATTCGGCCGATGCCTATCCGATGATCTTCTTTTCCGCCTCGTCCAGCGCGTCCCAGGCCAGCATGGCGCACTTCACCCGGCGCGGCAGCTTCGATACGCCGGCCAGCGCGCGCATGTCGCCCAGGGCCTTGTCGCGCGCGGCCGTTTCGTCGCCGTGGATCATCTCGCGGAACCGGCCCGCGACAGCGTGCACCTCGTCCCACGTCTTGCCCAGGGCGTGCTCGCTCATCATGGACGCGGCGGCCTGCGAGATGGCGCACCCGTGGCCGCTGAAGCGGATCTCCGTAATCCGCCCCTCGCGCACCTGCACCTGCAGCAGGATGTCGTCGCCGCAGACGGGATTTCGCATGGGCACCACCGCGTCGGGCGACTCCAGCTCGCCGCGGTGCTTGCTGCTGCGGTAGTGCTTCAGGATCAGCTCCTGGTACACGGAGTCCAGCGCCGAGCGTTCCATCGGGCTATCCCTGCTGCTGTTTCTGGAAGGCCGCCTTGTCGAGCGCCTTGCCGTACGCCTCGTCGGCGTCGACGGTGCCGGCCATCATCAGGTTCATGATCGACTGGTCCATCAGGATCATCCCGTCGCGCTTGCCCGTCTGGATGGAAGACGGGATCTGGAAGGTCTTGGCCTCGCGGATCAGGTTGGACACGGCCGGCGTGCCCACCATGATCTCGTGCGCGGCCACCCGCCCCTTGCCCCCCTTCTTCCGCAGCAGCTGCTGCGCGACCACGCCCCGCAGGCTCTCGGAAAGCATCGAGCGCACCTGGTGCTGAAGCTCGCCGGGGAAGGTGTCGATGATGCGGTCCACCGTCTTGTGCGCGCTGTTGGTGTGCAGCGTTCCGAACACCAGGTGGCCCGTCTCGGCCGCCGTCAGCGCCAGCGAAATGGTTTCGCGGTCGCGCATCTCGCCGATCAGGATCACGTCCGGATCCTCGCGCAGCGCCGCCCTGAGCGCCGTGGCGAAGCTCTTCGTGTGCGGCCCCACCTCGCGCTGATTGACCAGCGCCCGCTGGCTCTGGTGCACGAACTCGATGGGGTCTTCGATGGTCAGGATGTGCTCGGGGCGCGTCTGGTTGATCAGGTCGATCATGGCCGCCAGCGTCGTCGACTTGCCCGACCCCGTGGGCCCCGTCACCAGCACCAGCCCCTTGTTCAGCTCGGTGAACTTGCGGATGGACTCCGGCAGCCCCAGCTCGTCGGCCGTCAGCACGCGCGAGGGGATGATGCGGAAGACCGCCGCCGGCCCGCGGTGCTGGTTGAAGAAGTTGCCGCGAAAGCGCGCCGCCCCCGGAATCTCGTACGCGAAGTCGAGATCCATCGTGGCTTCGTACTGTTCCTTCTGCCCCTCGGTGAGGATCTCGTAGAACAGCGTCTTCAGGTCAGCCGCCGTGAGGGGCCGGAACTTCACGCGCTGCAGGTGTCCGTGCACCCGCATCACCGGCTCACTGCCGCAGCTCAGATGAAGGTCGGAGCCTTCGTGCTTGAGGAGAAGTTCCAGGAACTGGTCAATCTTGGGCATGAGCCTGCTCTGAAGGCGACCACGTGAACCCGTCGGCGCCGGCCGCCAGCCGGAGGGTCAGATCGAAGGAGGGGGGCGTCGCATCGGCACCGCGCAACAGGACGGCTGAGAAAGGCGCGGCATTGCGCAGCGCGTCGTCGTCCCCGGGGGCGAGATCTTCGACGTCCACCGTCAACGCCTGGGGCGAGAAGACGGCCAGCCGCTCCGCCGTCGCGGCGACGGAGTCGTCCACCGGCATCGCCAGCGTGCCGCCCGGGACGGCGGCCGACCGATCAGCCAGGTGGATGGACCGCGTCTGGCCGCCCAGGAGGAGCGAGGGCAGGGTGGGGAGCGCCATCGACAGCGCCTCGTCCATCCCCGGCGCGCCGTCCGCCCGTACGCCGACCAGCACGGGTCCGTTCGCCATCGCCCGCCGCACCGCCTCGACTGCGGCCGCGTCTGCCTCCACCGACGCGAGCTCGCGCGGAAGGGGCCCCACCAAGCGCGCCGCCCACTCCATCGTGCCGTCGTGCCCCGCGGCGTGGCACTCCACCCGCCACGCGGCGCCTTCCAACGTCAGCGTGGCCGGCCACGTGTGCGCCTTGCCGCCCGTTGTCGGCGCGAGCGGGGAGAGCGCGCAGGCCAGCTCGCCCTGCCAGCCGGCCAGGAGCGGGCGATGGACCGTCTCCACCACGCGGTACCAGCCGATGGCCGACACGCCGCGGACGGACACGCCCAGGCTCCCCGCGCCGTGGGCCAGCGCGTCCGCCATCAGTTGGAGGAGCGAGCCGGCGGGCTGCACCGCGGGCCCGTAGACGGCGTCGATCAGCTCGCGAATCGTTTCGGGCGCGGCCAGGGCCGGCTCGGCCGACGCGGCGCCGGTCAGCCGGCAGACCTCGTCCAGCAGCTCCAGGTTGGTGACGTCGGCGATGACCACGGTGACGCGGTCGCCGTCCTGCAGCACGGGGAGCACGTTGTGCTCGCGCGCCCACGCCGCCGGGACCAGGGCCGCCAGGCCGTGGTCGATGTGCTCCGGCCGCAGCCGCACGAACGGAATGTCGTGCTGGTCGGCCAGGGTCCACGTCAGCTCGTCGCGGGTGATCAGCCCCAGCCGGATCAGCGCATCGCCCAGGAACCCGCCGCCCTCGCGCTGCTCCTGGAGCGCGCGCGCGACGTCGTCGGGGGTGATGCGCCCCAGCTGCACCAGCAGCTCGCCCAGCCGGATGGGCCGCTTGTTGACGGTCACGGGAGTCCTCTCAGTAGCCAAACAGGCCGCGCGCCTTGTGGAGCGCGTCCACCAGCGCATCTACCTCGGCGGGGGTGTTGTACAGGTAGAACGAGGCGCGCGCGGTGGATCCCACGCCCAGGCACTTCATCAGCGGCTGGCAGCAGTGGTGGCCGGCGCGGATGGCCACGCCCTCGCTGTCCAGGATGGTCGCGAGGTCGTGCGGATGCACGTCGGCCAGGGTGAACGAGACCACGCCGGAGCGCTCCGACAGGTCGCGCGGGCCCAGGATGCGCAGGTCGGGGATCTCGCCCATCCGCTCCACGGCATAGGCGATCAGCGAACGCTCGTGCGCCAGGATCGCTTCGCGCCCGATCCCCGCCAGGTAGTCCGCCGCGGCGGCCAGCCCCACCGCGCCGGCGATGTTGGGCGTGCCCGCCTCGAACTTGTGGGGGAGGGCCGCGTAGGTGGAGCTTTCGAGGTCTACCCACTCGATCATGTCGCCGCCGCCATGGAAGGGCGGCATGGCCTCCAGCACCTCGCGCCGCCCCCACAGCCCGCCGATGCCGGTGGGCCCGCACATCTTGTGGCCGCTGAACGCGTAGAAGTCGCATCCCAGGGAGGGGACGTCCACGGGAAGATGCGGGGCGGACTGCGCGCCGTCCACCACCATCAGCGCGCCGACGGCGTGAGCCTTCGCCGCGATCTCTCTGACCGGGTTGACCGTCCCCAGCGCGTTGGAGACGTGGGACAGGGAGACGAGCTTGGTGCGTTCCGTCAGCACCTGGTCCAGGGGCTCCAGGTCCAGCCGGCCCTGCTCGTCGATGCGCAGGAAGCGCAGCTTCGCGCCGGTGCGCTGGGCGACGAGCTGCCAGGGGACCAGGTTGGAGTGGTGCTCCAGCTCGGAAAGCAGGATCTCGTCGCCGGGCTTGAGGTTGGCGAAGCCCCACGAGTAGGCGATCAGGTTCAGCGACTCGGTCGTGCCGCGCGTCCAGATCAGCTCCGCCTCGTCCGCGATGCCGAACAGCTTCGCCACGCGCGTCCGGGCGCCGTCGTACGCGTCGCTGGCGCGGTTGGAAAGCTCGTGGATGCCGCGGTGCACGTTGGCGTTGTTGTGCCGGTAATGCTCCGAGATCGCGTCGATGACCGCCGTGGGCTTCTGCGTGGACGCCGCGTTGTCCAGGTAGACGATCTGCTTGCCGCTCGACGTCTCGCGCAGGATCGGGAAGTCTTCCCGGATGCGCTCCACGTCCAGCGTGCTGGCCGGCGCGTCCAGCAGGGATGCGTTGTTCATCATCAGGCTCCAGAAACGGAACGCGAGGCCGGGCGCTCACCCGGCCTCGCGCCGCGAACAATCGAAAATCAGGGCAGATCCACCATCACGTCGCTTCCCTCCACCTGGGCGGCGAAGACCGCGATCGGGCGGAAGGCGGGGCCGCAGGTGGGGTCGCCGGTGCGGATGTCGAAGGCGGCGCCGTGCCACTCGCAGGTGACGGTGCACGACTCCGCGTCCACCTCACCAAGGGAGAGCGGAAAATCGCGGTGCGTGCAGTTGTCGGCAAAGGCGTACACCTCACCGTCCACCAGCGCCAGCGCGATCCGCCGTCCCCCCGCCTCCACTCCCAGCACCGCCCCCTCGGCCGGAAGCTCCGAGAGGGCGGCGGCCTTGACCCACGCCAACGGTCAGCGCGACGCGTCGAGCTTGCGCTCCACCACGCGCAGCAGCTCCTGCTTGACGCCCTCCAGCGGCAGCTGCTCCAGCACCTCGCCGAAGAAGCCGAAGACGACCAGGCGCACGGCCTCGGCCTTGGGGATGCCGCGGGAAAGGAGGTAGAACACCTCTTCCTCATCCAGCTGCCCCACCGTGGCGGCGTGCGAGCAGCGCACGTCGTCGGCCTGGATCTCCAGGTTGGGGAGCGAGTCGGCGCGCGCTTTATCGCTGAGGATCAGGTTGCGGTTGGTCTGGTACGCGTCCGTCCGCTGCGCCTTGGGATGCACGCGGATCAGCCCGCGGAACACCGAGCGGCCGGCATCGTTCAGCGCGCCCTTGAACAGCAGGTTGCTGCTGGCGTGCGGGGCCAGGTGGTCCTGCAGCGTCTGGTTGTCGAAGTGCTGCGTGCCGTCGGCGATGTACAGCCCCAGCATGTCGACGTGGCTCCCGGGCGCACGAAGCCGGCACTGCACGTCCGCCCGGGCCAGGTCGGCGCCGAAGGTGGCGTACAGCGTGGTGATCTTCGCGTCGCGCCCGGCCATCAGCCGGTCGGTGGACAGGTGGATGACGCCGCGGCCGTAGCGCTGCACCGAGGTGTAGATGGCCGTGGCGCCCTCGTCGGCGAAGATCTCGGCCTCGCCCACCGACAGCGCCTGCCGGCTGAAGTCGTCGGAGCCGAGCGTCTCCACGACGGCCACCTTCGCGCCCTGCTCGGCCACGACCAGCGTGCGCCCGAACGCCGCCGTGCCGCCCTCGCCGATCCAGCGATAGACGCGGAAGGGCGCCTCTACCTGCACGTCGCGCGGGACGTACAGGAACGCGCCGCCCGTCCACAGCGACTCGTTCATCGCGGCGAACTTGCCGTCCTCGGGCGTAACGCCGGTGCCCAGGAAGCGCTGCACCAGCTCGGGGTGCTGCTGGATGGCGATCTCCAGCGAGGTGAAGATCACCCCCTGCGCCGCCAGCTCCTCGGGAAGCTCACGCAGCACCACGGACGCATCCACCTGCACCAGCGTGGCAGCCGACTCGCCGGCCTCGTCCATCAGCGTGGTCAGGCCGGGGGCGAACCCGGCGGCCGACGCCGGACCGCGCTCCTCGGCGAAGGAGAAGGCGTCGAGCTTCAGCGCCTTCTTGATGTCGGTGTAGCGCCAGTCTTCCAGGCGCGTGCTGGGCATGGGCGCGTCGGCGAACGCGCCGTGCGCACGCATGCGGGCGTCGAGCAGCCAGCCGGGCTCGCCCTTTCGCGCGGAAAGGATCTCCACCTGGTCGCGGGTGAAGATGCCGGTTTCGGGAGCCGCGGTCATCGTATCCGTCATCATCCCACCGAACCTTCCATCTCCAGCTCGATCAGCCGGTTCAGCTCCACCGCGTACTCCAGCGGGAGCTCCTTGGCGATGGGCTCGATGAAGCCACGCACCACCATGGTGGCCGCCTCGTCTTCGGAAAGGCCGCGCGACATCAGGTAGAACAGCTGCTCGTCGCCGATCTTGCTGACCGTGGCCTCGTGGCCGATCTGCGCGTTCTGGTCTTCGATGTTGATGTACGGATAGGTGTCCGTACGTGCCTCTTCGTCCAGCAGGAGCGCGTCGCACTCCACGTTGCTGCGCGAGTGGTGCGCGCCGGGCTGCACGTGGAGCAGGCCGCGGTACGACGACCGGCCGCTGCCTCGCGAGATGGACTTGGACACGATGCGCGACGACGTGTGCGGCGCCGCGTGCACCACCTTGCCGCCCGCGTCCTGGTGCTGGCCGGGGCCGGCGTAGGCGATGGAAAGGATCTCGCCGCGCGCGCCCTCACCCATCAGGTAGCAGCTGGGGTACTTCATGGTCAGCTTGCTGCCCAGATTGCCGTCCACCCACTCCATCGTCCCGTGGCGGCCCACCTTGGCGCGCTGGGTGACCAGGTTGTAGACGTTGTGCGACCAGTTCTGGATGGTCGTGTAGCGGCAGCGGGCGTTGTCCTTGACGATGATCTCGATGACGCCCGAGTGGAACGAGTCCTGGCTGTACGACGGGGCCGTGCAGCCCTCGATGTACTGCACCTGCGCGCCCTCTTCCACGATGATCAGCGTGCGCTCGAACTGCCCCATCGCCTCGGCGTTGATGCGGAAGTACGCCTGCAGCGGCATGTCGAGCTTCACCCCCTTGGGGATGTACACGAACGACCCGCCCGACCACACCGCCGTGTTCACCGCGGCGAAGAAGTTGTCGCGGAACGGGACCACCGTGCCGAAGTACTCGCGCACCAGGTCCTCGTGCTCGCGCAGGCCGTCATCCATCCCCTTGAAGATGACGCCGGCGTCTTCCCACTCGGCCTTGAGCGAGTGGTACACGACCTCCGACTCGTACTGCGCGCCCACGCCGGCCAGAATGCGGCGCTCCTGGTCGGGAATGCCCAGCCGCTCGAAGGTGTTCTTGATGGCCTCGGGCACCTCGTCCCACGTCTTCCCCACCTTTTCGTTGGGGCGGATGTAGAAGAAGATGTCCTCGAAGTTGAGCCCCGACAGGTCGCCGCCCCACTCCGGCCACGGCCGGGCCTGGGCGTGCTTGAGCGCCTTGAGCCGGTTCTTGAGCATCCACTCCGGCTCGTTCTTCTGCGCGCTGACCATCCGGACGATCTCTTCGTCGAGCCCCTTGCGGCTCTTGAAGAGGTACTCGATATCGTCCTTGAAGCCGAACTTGTATTCGTCGAGCCCGAGTGCGGCTACGTCTTCGTTGAACGGCATTGCTGCCTCCTCTGGTAGTTTTGTCGCGCCGGCCAGTATGGTGGCGAAGTGCGTTAGTGCGTGAGTGCGTTAGTGCGGAACAGCCACTCACGCACTAACGCACTTCCGCACTCACGCACTCGGTACTTCTTCCCTCAGCCAGTCGTAGCCGCGCTCTTCCAGCTCCAGCGCCAGTTCGGGGCCACCCGTGCGGATGATGCGCCCGTCCACCATCACGTGCACCTTGTCGGGCGTGATGTAGTTGAGCATGCGCTGGTAGTGCGTGATCAGGAGCACCGACATGCCGGTGCGCTCCGACTTGATCCTGTTGATGCCGGCGGTGACGATCTTGAGCGCGTCGATGTCGAGGCCGGAGTCGGTTTCGTCCATCACGGCCAGGGCCGGCTCCAGCATGGCCAGCTGCAGGATCTCGTTGCGCTTCTTTTCGCCGCCCGAGAAGCCATCGTTCACCGACCGCTGGGCGAACACGGGGTCCATCTCCAGCATCTCCATGCGGCCTTCCAGCTCTTCCTGGAAGTCGAAGATGTCTACCTCTTCGCCGCGCTTGGCGTTGAGCGCCGTACGCATGAAGTTGGCGACCGACACGCCGGGGATTTCCACCGGGTACTGGAAGGCCAGGAAGATGCCGGCGCGGGCGCGCTCGTCGGGCTGCATGTCCAACACGCTCTGGCCCTGGAACACGATGTCGCCGTCCGTTACCTCGTAGGCCGGGTGGCCCGAGATCACCTTGCTGAGCGTGCTCTTGCCGGAGCCGTTGGGGCCCATGATCGCATGGATCTCGCCCTCGGCCAGCTCCAGGTTCAGCCCCTTGAGGATCTCCGTGCCGTCTTCGGCGATCTCGGCGTGCAGGTTGGTGATCTTGAGCAGCGGTTCAGCCATCTATCGGTTCTCCTGGGCACGCCGGCGCGCGCCGGCCGTCTCGGGTTCGTGTCCTCTTCGAGCAAGAATGATTCTTACTATCATCCAAACCTAGGTTCCGGGCGCTCCCCGGTCAAGGTTCCGCCCCTTGCGCGGCACCGGGGGGAGGGGCCCAAGTTGCGGGCCGCACACGTCTCCATCCCGCCCCCGTTTTCCCCAGCCCGCGAGCACGCCGTTGAGCGACGCAGAACCGCAGCCGTCCCCCGGTCCGCGCACCGTGCTGGTGCTGGGCGGCGGGGGGATGAAGGGCACCGCGCACGTGGGCGTGTGGAAGGCGCTGGACGAGGCGGGCATCGTCCCCGACGCCATCATCGGCACCAGCATCGGCGCGCTGATCGGGGCGTCCATCGCGGGTGGCATGGGGTGGCGCGACCTGGGCGAGCTGGCGCGCAGCCTGACGCGCGAGGACATCGTTTCCATCAACCGGCGCGCGGTGTGGATGGGTGGCGTGCGGGAGGAGGCCGTGTTCGATGGCGGGCACTTTCGCCGCTACCTGTCGAAGAACCTGCCGTTGAAGTCGTTCGCGGAGGCCGGGATTCCGCTGCGGGTGAACGCCGTGTCGCTGATGGGGTGCGGCGAGGTGTGGTTCGGCACGGGGGTGCGGGAGGACGTGGACCCGGTGGATGCCGTGTACGCGTCGTGCGCCATTCCCATCTACTTTCCGCCGCTGCGGCTGGACGGGGACGTGCTGGTGGACGGGGGGATTCTGAACGTGCTTCCCGTGAAGCAGGCGTTCGAGTGGGGGGCGGAGCGGGTGATCGCGGCGGACGTGGGCTCGGAGATCCTGCCGCCGGCGGCCGGCTACTTCGACCGCGGGATGATCGCCATCCACGACCGCATTCTCACGATGAACATCGCTGCGCAGCGTGCCCGCGCGCTCGAGGAATGGAAGGGGCTGCCCGTGACGCACGTCAGGCCGCGCATCGGGCACCTGGGCTCGTGGGACTTCCACCGCACGCAGTACTTCCTGGAAGAGGGCTACCGCGCGATGAAGGAAGCCCTGGCGCATTTCCCGAAGTAAGGAGAACTGCGGTTTCACGCGGAGGCGCGGAGGTCGCGGAGAACTGTGGAGCGTTTCCGCTGTTCCTCCGCGGTCTCCCGCACTCGGCGTAGGTCACAACCCCAATATAGTTCAAGTTCTGGACGAAATGGGATGCCGAGGTCTCCTCCTGTCGGTAGTAGCGCGTTCACGCACGTGCCCACGGCAGGCTATCACGCGAGGAGAGCGAGCGCGACAGCCACAAACGTCATAGAGGCAACGATGATGTAGGAAGATGATGTCGCACGGTAGAGAGCGCATGTCCGGAGGAAACTCCGCATCCCGGAGGTTTCGTGTGAGAATGGCTTCAAGCAGCGTCGCCGGCGCTGGGCTCTCACCTATGATGGTGGCCAGTTGCTCCCGGGGCTGGTGAGGGAAGATCGATTGCGCAGCGACGAACCCCCCTTCGGAGCCAGCAGAGTCCCCAGCCAGCAGCCCAGGAGCATTGGAACTATTCAGCCGAGCATCGACCGCCGCAGTTCAGGTGAAAGATCTGAAGAGGTCGCCTTCTCGCGATGCACCGTTAACCGTAGCGGGTCGCCCGCGCCGCGTCAGCGGGTCAGCCCATGAGACCGAGTGGCTACGCTTCCAAATCTGGTGAACAGTTCCGGTCGGACTTAGTTTGCACGTGACGAAAAGATGCTCCATTCTACAAGTGAAACGTCTATGCGAGATCAAGCGTCACGTGATCGACCCGGCGCCATATCGAGGCTGGCTCAGCACCCGGTCATCATCATCATTGCGATCACTGCGAATGTTCTGGGCATCGGGCACTTCCTATACGAGAGTTTTGCTGGTGTAGAATCAGAACTGACGTTTGCCGTAGAACCGGGGAGGCGAGTTGTTCTCTCGGTCGATCAAGAACCTGCATTAATTGCACGCTACGACTCGCTCGCCCTCTCCGGCAGCGTAAGTGCCGTACGGGTAGCGCTCTGGAATTCTGGAAGGCGAACAGTCGAGGGCAGTGACGTTAGGGAGATGCTCCGACTCCGCACAGTCCCCACATCTCCCATCCTAGAGGCTTCAGTTCAATCATATTTGAACCCGGATATAACCCATTTCACCGTCCACGATAAGGGCTTTGTTTCTGGGACCGCAGATGTTACGTTGGACATTCTTGATCCAGAGGAGGGAGCCTTTATTGAGCTTCTTTTCGCCGGCCCTCCAACTGTGCAAGTAGTCTTAGATGGTCGTCTGAAAAGCCCCGGCCGCATCGCGCATTATATAAATGCGGTGGGATTCGACTCACCACTAAAGGAGTATTTTGCTCTACGCGACACCGCTGGGAAGAGACGCAGGTACTTGTGGATTTACGCCGTGTTCCTGATGGGAGTAGCAGTATTTGTTGACCGGCGGATGCGACAGGAGCGAATGTTCGGCGTCCACGTTATTCGCGCTGGCTTCTGGCTCGGAGTTTTGATTGTAATCGTGCTTATCGTCAAGCTCGTGTGGTTGAGTCGAAATCCCATTCCGACCGCCATCGAAGATGTATTATTTGTCGAGGGACCAGTTACATGAACAATGCGAATCGGATGGGATTTCGTGCCTTACTGGCGGTGGCAATCCTTGGCTGGACCATTGCGGTGGTCGCAACCGCGCTTGCATTATTGTTTTACACAGACGGGCGGAACCGGGAAGCAGAAGTTGCATACGCCGTTCATCCCCTCCAGCATGTCGTTGCCGACACTCGGAGGTTTCCTAAAATTCATGTTCAACTGAATGGTAGGGATTTGCCATCTACAATTACCCGAGTAAATTTGCTGCTGTGGAGCAAAGGAGCGGGAGAATCGGCGGTCATAGTCGGAACGGACCAAGGGCATGACGTCCTAGACGCTAAGCTTATCGGCTCTAGCCCTGGATTTTCAATCGAGTTAGAGTCATTTGAAGAAAAGGTTCTCCGCATCGCTTGGAGGACATTCCCGACGGACGGTTGGATGATAGTCTCCCTTCTTTATAGCGGCCCACCGGGAGCTACGTTCAGGCTGGAAGCCGAGGGAGGAGTTCGCGTAAGCGAAGCATATTCCCCCGTTGGTGCGATTTATCAACGGCCCTTTCCGCATCCCTTGCGGCGGGCCCTCAAAATCTACGTAATCGGAGTCGTTGTAGTGATTATACTGTCCATTGCACTAGTCTGGATGGCAAAGTGTGCTGGGATGAGCAATCTCCTGATAACATGGGGTATCACGGCAGCGGGCTTCATCCTCGTCTTAATCCTTTATAACGGGATGTGGAGGAGTTACGGAGAACCCCCGCCGGGGTGGGACGGCGGAGGTGCGATGCACGAGCAGCAAAGTCGTGGTAGCCAATCTCAGCCCCTGCTGCGATTCCGGCCGCTCGGCAGGTAGAGGGCCCGAGAGCACCAGCGGCGAGCCTGCCGAACTCACGAGGGGGAACGCCCACTGCTGCATGGTGTTCCTGCCGACGCAACGATGCTGCTGGAGATGCCGGCGGCGTTCCGACACCCGCTGGTGCCTAACGACACAAGGGTCAGAGGTGCGCGGACGACGCGCAAGGCCTTCGTCAGGCCGAAAGCATGCAAGGCTCCGCACCCCTGCAGCCGGTTGTTAGGCCGCCGGCGCGCACCAGGCGGTTGCGGGAACCCGCTCCCACCCCCGGCGAGAGGCCGCACGCTTACTTCTGCTTGTCCAGTTCGTCGGCGGCTTCTACGAGAGCAGCAGCATGCCTGCGCATGAAGTCGGCTAAGCGAGAACGGACCTCGCTTGGTGCTGCTCGATCACCCGTTCGGTACGCCAGAACCGTCCCGTACGTCTTCCCAACAACACCGGCGACCCGCTCCAGCGGAACCGCGAGGAGGTCTGTTGCCTCCTTGAAATTCATGTTGAGGTATCCTTGACAAGGGCTGCCTCTGTTGATAATTTATCAACGGCGGGGCACAAGGCAGGAGGCTGGCCGCCTCCCCGGCCAGGAAGACACAGCCAGCCTCCACACGAACGACCCGAGAGCCGCCCGCTTCCACAGAGTAGCCCTGCTCGGCGGCGCGGGTCAAGAGATGGAGGTGAGCATGGAACAGCAGCACCCGCCCTCGCCGATGCGGCTTTTGGAGATCCTGAAAGATAGGTTCGGCGCACTCGAAGCGGTAGCGAACTCCTCGATCAAGCTCGCCCGGTACGCGCCCGAAGACGAGTTGGCGATGGACCTGCTCGTCGCGGAATCGGTGCTGGAGTTCGGCTGCAGTCTGCGCGAGGCGAGGGATGAGGCGATGGCGTGGGCTCGGGCGCGGGGAGTGGCGCCGCTTGCGTGAGGCACCCGCGGCAGCCGCGGGAGTAATCCCCTGCGGCTGCCGCGATGTTTGTCCAGCGGCCTAACGGAAAGGTTCAGGGGCGTGGGGCCTCGCTCAACTAGAAGCACGCTGGATACCCGGCCCCACGTCCCCTGCAACCGGTGTTAGGCGCCGGTTACCAGATTCATTCACCAGGTGGGTACGATGGCCGCGGTTTAGGCGATTAAGATGATCACCAAGAGTTCCGCTCACGAGCCCAACGGTTGTGCGAGCCAGAGTAGGTAGGTGATGAATCCAATGAATAGGTACAACGTCGCGACCGTAGGCGAACCCAGCCCGCGTGCGTAATAGCGAAGTTGTACCCACTCCGATTCCCGAAACGACACCGGGAAGATGACGTTCGGCGGGAACTCCTGCATCTGGAAGCAGCGATCTAGGGTGGGGGCGTCGTTCAGGAGGGAAGTGAACTCCCGCGCTCGGTCTATGAAGCGCGCTTGGACGGCGCGAAACACTCCTTCGAGCATCCAGAAGGCGAGGACCACTATCAACGCGAGCGAAATCAATTCGTTACTCTTGAGAGTTGCCGACCATCCAATGACGGCCACCCAAATGGTTACAAACGTCGCTTTGAGCTTGAACAGCAAATCGTCCAAGCGGGCGATCTGGCCCTGAATCTCGCTGACGCCCTTCTCTAACATGCGCAGTTGAAACGCGAATCTGGCACTGACGGAATCCGGGTGCGGTGGATTTACGGAGGACATAGATAGGAGCGGATTGTAGAACAGTGCCTTCGCGATGCCGCTGGCGAACAATGGGTGCGAACCGATGGTTGGAAGCTGTGCGCCTCCGGTGGAATGTGGCGCCTAACGACACAAAGGTCAGGGGTGCGGGGCCGGCGCGCAAGTCTGTCGTTCGGCAGAGAGTATGGACGGGCCCGCATCCCTGCAGCCGATTGTTAGGCCGCGGCTGCGCCGGGGTCAAGCGGCTGGACTCTCAACAAGGTTATGACTCCGCCCCAATCGGCTGCTACGGCCGTTCAGCCACTAACGAGAAACCCCGGGGCGAACCTTGGGGGATCTCCAGATCAGCGGCTACCCTGTCACTTGGATCGGACCTTCCCCCGCTTCGGAGAACCTGCGGAGTGCTCATCGCTCTGAGTCCGTGCCGCTCATCCGCTCTAAATTAGCGAGGCGCTGATCGATTGACTGCAACCCGCGGATGATCTCGTTCAGACCGCGCCGGATCGTAACGGCGAGGCCAGAGAGAAGAAAGATGATCAGCAGGGCTGCGAAGAACTCGACCATCGGTGTGCCGGTGCAAGAGTGGGATTAAACCGCGCCCCCAAGTGGATCAAAGAGGTGACTCCGGGTCAGCAGGCACTTGCCCATTCTGCTTGCTGCCGGGTGAATCGCTGCCCAGCGGCCTGACGACACAAGGGTGGGGGGTGCGCGGCCGGCGGGCCTCGGCGAGCGATGTTAGCCAGCAGGTTCGAGATCGTGAAGGGTCATCGTACGCCAGTTCTCATCACCCTCTGGCCCGCAGAATAGCTGAGTAAGTACCAGCACGCTTCGAACGGTTCGCGGAAGGGTGAAATCGCAGAATAGGCGGTCGGACTCACCAGGTTCCAGCCAGAACTCTTGGGTTAGCTTCCAAGGTTGATTTCGCAGGACGGGCCACGGCAGTTCGAATCCCAAGTCTTTCCGGATTCCCTCGGATGTGTCGCCACGGATATACGACGCAAGCTCGGGAGCCACTGGGAGAACCTGGTAGACTATTGTCTTCGCGCGCGACGGAGTGATCCGGACCTGTCCAACGTTCTGGACGCAGATGTCAACTCGCAACAACACCCACTCATCATCGAGCACCTTGCATACCGCCGAGTGGCTTACGTTCGCCCTATCGCGGTGCTGGCGTTGTCGCACGAACAAGCGGTAAGTCCACCAGCCTCCGATGAGGATCGCGGCGCTTTGAAGGAAATTGGCGAGTGCCTCAAAAGTAAGGGGCCAATCGACCGCCCTCGCAGCAATCATCTCGGTCTCCCTTCCAACGGCGCGCCGGCTCAGAAGTTTGGGCCGCTCATCCCGAGCCGCTCCTGCATCCACACCTGGCGGTCGTATCCGGCTTGGGCGTTGAGGCCGTGCCCCGCGTTGTACCAGCGGATCGTCTTCGGATCGCGCGCCGCGGCGTGCAGCCGCTCGGCGTCGCCCACCGGCACGAGGTCGTCGGTGGTCCCCGACTGCAGCAGGAGCGACGTGGGCGGCGCGAAGCCGACGTACTTGACCGGCTCGATGGGGATCATCGACTCGAGCCAGCGTCGCCGCTGCGCGCAGGTGAGCCCGCCGAAGGTGCCGTCGTCATCCGCGCCGGTGAGGTGCGTAACGAGCCCGCCGTCGCCCACCATGAGAATGCCCGTCTTGAGCCGGTGTTCAATGCCGACGAAGAGCGCGCCCATCGCCGCGCCGTAGCTGATGCCCATGTAGCCGAGGCGGTTCGCGTCCACGTCCGGGCGCGCCACGAGCAGGTCCACCGCCCGCTGCAGGTCGGTGATGAGCTGCACCTGCTCCGCGCTGTCGGTTTCGGTGAAGCGTATCGGGCTGCCTCCGCGTTGCGCGAACGGGGCGTCGAGCGCCACCACCACCGCCCCCTGGCGCGCCAGCACCACCCCGGTACTCGTCATCTGCGCGGCGTTGCTCGGCATCCCGTGCTGCAGGAGCATTCCCGCGAACGGGCCCGCACCCCCGGGCACGAAGAGCCGACCCGTGGCGCGGCCGGTTCCGCGCGTGCTGCGGAAGCTCAGCTCGTAGATCTGCACACCCTGGTCGGTGCCGATCGGCTGGAGCACCGGGTCGTAGGCCGCCGTGCGGTCGTACTTGAACGTGGCCAGGGCAGAGGCGGGCGCCGGCGCGTCGCTGAGCGTCGGGAGGGTGCAGCCGTCGATGGGCGGCTCGGGATTGGTCGCTTGGCCGCAGGCACCGGCGAGCAGGACCGTGAGCAGTGGAGCGAGACCGACGGAGCGCATGGGCATGGTGGTACCTCGGCACGAGTTGGAACTTCCATAATCGGCTGGTTCCGGTTGTCCGTCAAGCTGGTGGGAAGAACTCGACCCCAACGACAGCCGCGCGGCGGCCATGTTCCCATGCGGGCCCTGCGCTTGCTCCTGCTCCGGGGTTCGTTCCTGAACTAAAACGGAGTAGCGAGACATGCCGCACATCGTTCTTCTCGGCGACAGCATCTTCGACAACGCATCGTATGTGGCGGGGGGGCCCGACGTGGTGGCGCACCTGAGGCGCGAGATGCCCGAGGGATGGCGCGCCACGCTTTCCGCCATCGACGGCGCAACCACCGGCAGCATTCCCGTGCAGTACGGCCGCATTCCGCGCGACGCCACGCACCTGGTGCTGAGCATCGGCGGCAACGACGCGCTGATGAACGTCGACATCCTGCAGCGCCGCGCATCCACCGTCGCCGACGCGCTGGGGCACCTGGCCGACATGCGCGACCGGTTCGAGCACGCCTACCGCGGCGTCGTCTCGCAGCTGCTGAAGAACGACCTGCCCCTGACCGTCTGCACCATCTACAACGGCAACTTCGGCGACCACGTGATGCAGCGCCTGGCACCCACGGCGCTCATCATGTTCAACGACGCCATTCTGCGCACGGCCTTCGAGTTGGGGCTGCCGGCCATCGAGCTGCGCATCGTCTGCAGCGAACCGGAAGACTACGCAAACCCCATCGAGCCGTCGGTGCAGGGCGGGCACAAGATCGCCAAGTCCATCATCCGCGCGGTCCAGGGCCAGGAAGGAGCCCGCGGCGCCCCCGTTTTCGTCTGAGCGCCTGGTTTCAACTGAAAACGGGGGGGGTACAGAGGAACAGAGAAAAGCCAGAAATACAGAGGAAGACATGTAGTCCTCTGCATCTCTGGCTCTTCTCTGTATCTCTGTACCCCCGCAGTTTGCTTTTGCGGAGCTCGGGACTACCGGATTCGTTCGATGACGAAGCGCTCGCGGCTGGTGTAGCGGCCCGTCAAGCGCACGCGGTCGCCTTCGCGCAGGCGGTTGAACCGGTCGCGGTCGCGCGAGTCGTGGGGGAGCGTCGCCCAGATGCGGCGTCCGTCACTGGCGCGCAGCTCCATCTGCCGCGTGGTGCGGCTCACCCGGACCACCCGTGCGTCCAGCGAATGGAGGCGGTCATCGTACCGGCTCCGGTCCTCGTATCGGTCCCGGTCCCGCCGGTCCCTGTCCCGATCCCGCGAGTCGTACCGGTCGTCGCCGCGGCTGTTGCGCACGCGCACGTGGTCGGCGTAGAGGTGGCCGTCGCGGTCGCGCGACGTGCGGATGCTCACCTCGTCGCCGCGCTCCAGGGCCGACGGGTTGTACTGCCGATCGCGGTACACCACGCGCGTGCGGCCGTCGTAGCGCACCCGTTCGCTCCGCCCGTTGTAGGTGCGCACGTCCAGATAGCGGGAGCGCGTGTTCACGCCGCGGATCTCGCCTTCCACCTCGTTGCCGTACAGCGTGCCCAGCCCGCCGTTCAGCACCTCTTCCATTCCATAGCCGGCGCACCCGCCGGCGGTGGCGCCCAGCGCCAGCGTCGCCGCCAGTGCCAGGCCGCGTACCAAGCGTCTCATAGGATACTGCCTCCTGCTCAGGGTCCCACGGTGTGAAGGGTCCGCGCGGGATAGCGGCGCGGCGCACCAACACGGCAGGGCAACCCCGGTGCCCATCCGAAACCCGCGCCGTTGCTGAATTCCGCCACGTTGGATACCGTGCCCGTGTCCGCATGTGTGGACGCGCGCTGTCACCTCCCGTGTGATCCAGAATCGAACCCCCGATGCGAAAAGAGCCGCCTCCTGCACGGAAGCGGCTCTTTCGACGTCCTGCGGAGCGGATCAGCGCGCCGGGATGATCAGCACCTGGCCGGCGACGATGCGGTTGGTGCGCATGTCGTTGGCCACGCGCAGCCGATCGACCGTGGTGTTGTGCCGCCGGGCGATTTCCCACAGCGAGTCGCCCTGCCGCACCCGGTACGTGTCGCGTCGCGGGGCCGGCGGGCGCGAGGCCGAGCGCTGCCCCGCGGGCGCCTCCGCGTCGCCGATGTGGCGCCGGTACGGGCCGGGGTAGACCGCCACGTGAAAGTGCGGCGGGCGGCGCTCCTCGGTGGCCTCGAGAACCCCCGCGCGCTCCAGGCTAAGCAGCGTCTCGCGGAGAAACCTCAGGCAGCGGCTGTTGGTGGGGCGGCGGATGTCGATGGCCATCCCCGTGGGGTGCACCGAGCGGTCGACGGAGTTGGCCAGGCGCAGCGACGTGGGACGCATGGCGCTGGTGATCACCAGCTGCTCGCGGCAGGTCTGGCGGTACTGGCGCGACAGGCGCTGCACGAACGTGCGGGTGATGGAAAGCGTGTACGGGTGCGACACGCCGGCCAGCCGGTAGTCGGCGTTGCCGCTCATGCGCACCAGGTCCCCGTCTCGCGCCGCGCCGCGCACACCCGTGGCCGTGCGGTAGAACGTCAGGTCGTGCGAGCGGGCCTGCTGGTACATGCGGTCGACGCTGGCGGGCGAACCGCGCAGCGTCGTCTGCGCATGGGACGGCGCCGCCGCCAGGGCGAGCGCGGCGGGAACGAGAAGGGATGCCGCAAAGCGGAAGATTGGCATCGGCATTTGGCGGATGGTCTCGCCCGTGTCGAATGAGAGGCCGGGCGCGCCCGAAAAACGATGCGCGGCCATGCGGCGGGCGCGAACGCACAGTGTAGGTGCGTTCGCGGCAACGGTCAACGCCTACACCGCGAGCCGCCGCCGGGGTCCACCGATCAGGAGCCGCCCGCCAACCCCGGCGAGCGCTCGCCGCCGTACAGCCGGCGGTAGATGGCCGCGTTGCGCAGCACCACCTTCACGTACTTGCGCGTTTCGTCGAACGGAATGCGCTCGCGGAACGCATCGGGGTCGCCGCCGTACCCCAGCTCGCGGCGCCAGCGGTCTGCCCGGCTGGGGCCCGCGTTGTACGCCGCCAGCGCCAGGTCGCGCTTGCCCCCGTAGCGCCGCAGCTGGTCGCGCAGGTACCGCGAGCCCATCCGCAGGTTGATCTCGGGAACGGCCAGCAGGCTGGGATCGAAGTTGCTGACGCCTGCCCCCGGCGCCAGCCACGCCCCCGTCGCCGGCATGATCTGGCTGAGCCCCGTGGCGCCCACCCAGGAGCGCGCCCTGGGGTTGAACGACGATTCCTGCCGCACCAGTCCCGCCAGCAGGTAGGGATCGACGTTCGCCCGGTCCGCCTCGGCCATCAGGATGTCGCGGTACGGGAAGGGGAACACCACCTTCAGCAGCCGCGCATCCCACTCGCCGCCGCGCGCGTCCAGCAGCTCCCGCCCGATGCGGATGCCCTCCACCGGGTGATCTTCCGCCAGCCCCTCCGCCAGCACCAGCAGCGCGCCGGGACGCGAACGCAGCCGGTATGTCTGCCAGGCCAGCTCTTCCTTGAACTCCGCCGCGAAGCCGGTGCGGTGAAGCGCGTCCAGCCGCCGCAGCCCCTCGTCGGCGTCGGCCTGGTCGCGCGCGGCGATGGGCCAGGCGCGCTCGTTGGCGAGGGCACCCGCCAGCGGGTTGGAGCCCGCGCGGTCCGCGGCGCGGATGGCGTAGTACGATACCGGGTCGGCGCGGATGGCCGCCGCGTACATGTTCCGCGCGCGCTCGTCGCGCCCCGCCTTTTCGTGCATCACCCCCGCGCGATAGGCCAGCTCGGCGGTGGCCTCGCCCGAGGGATAGCGCGACACGTACGTCTCCCACGCCGCGAAGGCCGCGCCCGCGTCCCCGGCCTTCAGGCTGCGGTCGGCCAGGCGGAACAGCGCCTCGCGGGCGTAGGGCGAGGCCTGCACCGCCGCCGCGCGACGGTAGTACGAGATGGCGGCGCCCCGGTCGTCGGCCACGTCGCCCAGCAGGTAGAGCGCCGTTCCCGCGGCGGCCGTCCCGGCGCGCTTCTCCGCCAGCTTGCGCATCTCCGCATAGCCGTCGGCGCTTCCCAGCCGTGCCAGCGCGCGGGCGGCGTACAGCTCGGCCTCGGCCTGCTGCGCCGGGTCCGACAGCTCGCCGGAGAGCCCGGCCAGCACCTCGCGGGCGGGGCGGAAGTCGCGCTCCTCGAAGAGCAGCCGGCCTAAGCGAAGCCGCTGCGCCGGGTCTGCCGAAGCGCCGGCGCGGAGGGCAGCGCGCAGGCTGCGGGCGGCCAGGCCGGGCCGATTGCCCGCCTCGTACGCCGCGGCGCGCGCCATCTGCT
>NZ_DASWMD010000035.1:0-187376 GCF_036399935.1 Longimicrobium sp. | reverse complement strand
AACTGGGCGAGGACCTGGCCTACACCTCGGTCCTGTCGGCGCTGCAGACGCTGGAGGAGAAGAGGTTCGTGCGCCACGAGGCAGAGGGGCGCGCCTACCGCTACTTCCCCACCGTGGCGCCGGAAAACGCCGGGCGCAGCGCCATGGCCCGCATCCGCGACGCCGTGTTCCAGGGCTCGGCGGAGCGAATGTTCGCCCAGTTCGTATCCGACGGAAAGCTCGGGCGCGAAGAGCTGGAACGCATGCGCCGCCTGCTGGCCCAGCGGCTGGAGGACGAACCATGATCGGCTCGTGGATGCTGTACGCGCTGCTGGTGAGCCTGCTGGTGGCTGCCGCGGCGTGGACGCTGGAAGAGGTCCTCCGGCTGCGCGGACGCGCCGTGCGCTTCGTGTGGCTGGGCGCCCTGCTGGGCACCGGGGCCGTGATGGCCGCCGCTCCCCTGCGCAGCCGTGCCCCCGTGGTGCTGCAGGCTGCCCGCTCGGCCGCGGCGGTCGAGGCGACGGAGGACGGCGCCCCCACCGGCGGGGCGATGGCGCGCGCGGCCGCCTCGCTGGGGGCGCTGCGCTCGGGGCTCGACCACCGCCTGGACCAGGCCGGGGCGGCCGCGCGTGCGGCCAGCCCCGCCCTGGGATGGGGGTGGCTGGCGCTCTCGGCGGTGACGCTGGCGCTGACCGGCGCCACGCTGCTCCGCGCGCGGCGCGCGCGGCGGCGGTGGCCCATCGCCGAGCTGTCGGGCGAGCGGGTACGGGTCGCGCCGGCGGTGGGGCCGGCGGTGCTGGGCATCCGGCGCCCGGAGGTGGTGGTGCCCGCGTGGCTGCTGGGCGCGTCGCCGCGCGAGCAGCGGCTGGTGGTGATCCACGAGCGCGAGCACGTGCGCGCCCGGGATCCGCTGGTGCTGCTGGCGGGGTGCGTGGCGGCGGCGGCGCTGGCGTGGAACCCCGCCACCTGGTGGATGCTGCGCAGGCTGCGGGCGGCGGTGGAGCTGGACTGCGACGCGCGCGTGCTGCGGCACGGCGTGCGCCCGCAGGAATACGGAGCGGTGCTGATCGACATTGCCGGGCGAGGGCCCGGACTGTCCCTGGGTGCGCCGGCGCTCGCCGGTTCGCCTTCCATCCTGGAACGGAGACTTCGCGCAATGACCACGAAACTTCCCCGCTACGCGCGCCTGCGCGCCAGCCTCCTGGGCGTGCTTTCCGTGGCCGTCCTGGCCACCGCCTGCGAGACGCCGCTGCCCACCAGCGCCGAGCTGGAACAGATGGACGTGGCCGCCGTCGAGGCGCGCGGGTCGCGGCTCGCGCTCACCAGCGAAGGCGAAACCCGGTTCTTCGTCGACGGCACGCAGGTGACGCCCCAGGAGGCACGCGCGATCTCCGCCGACCGCATCCTGCGGATGGAGGTGACCAAGGCACCGGTGCCGTCCGGCACCGCGAGTGCCGCCCCGGCCGGCGGAGGCACGGTGCACATCTACACGGTGGCGGAGGGCGCGGAATCGCGGCGGCTGAGCACGCGTAGGGAAACCGCCGGGGCCGCGTCGGCGGGCGTCACGCATACCCGGGTGCCGCGCGGCGCCGGGGCGGCGGGCCAGGGGACGATCCGGGTGCCCCGCGGGGGCGGATCGGCCGGGGGCGACCAGGTCGTGGTTCGCAGCGGCAGCTTCGACGGCCTGGTGTTCATCGACGGCGTGCAGTCGCCCGCCGCGGCGCTGCGCACGCTGGACCCGCAGGCCATCGAACGCATCGACATCCTCAAGGGCGGCGAGGCCACCCGGCAGTACGACGACCCCCGTGCCGCCAACGGGGTGATCCGCGTGACCACCAAGGGTGGAGCGAGCCGGCGGTAAGCTCGCGTTGGCGATGTCACGAGCCCCCGGTGCAGGCAAGCGCCGGGGGCTTCGTGCCGGCTCCAGCGGCTACGCGGCCCGGGCGAACAGCCCGCAAGCGGTCGCCAGGTCGACGTTGCCTGGAGATCCCGTGAGCATGATGGCCCTCCTGCTCGGCCCTGCCCAGCCGGCGCAGCTGCCCGCGCTCGATTACCAGCTCGCGGTCGTGGATGATTCCACCACCGAGGTCCGTGTTTCCTTCGAGCCGCGAGGCCACGAGAGCGCGGAACCGGCCCCTGGACGCATCTCTCGCGTGCGACTTCCTTGACAACCGGGACGGGAGCGAATAAATAGTAATCAATACTATCATTTCAACCCATGAGGCCCGATGACGGTTCGCGCACCCCGGCAGGCCAGGAGTTCCGAGGGATTGGAGCGGATCCTCCTGGCGGCGGAGGAGGTCTTCGCCGAGAAGGAGTTCTCCGCGGCGACGCTGGCCGAAATTGCTTCCCGGGCGGGCTACACCGTCGGTGCGTTCTACGCACGCTTCTCCAACAAGGCGGCGTTGCTGAAGACGCTCGAGGACCGGATCTACCGAACCGTGGAGCAGGTCCTGGACGCACGCACCGCAAGCCTGGCGACCGGCCAGGAGACACCCGGCGAGTTCCTGCGGGCCGCCGTGGAGGACTCGGTGACGGTGTACCGGCGCCACCGCGGGGCCCTGCGCGCGCTGGTGGCCCAGGCCCGGGAGGACGGCGAGCTGCGGGAACGCATGCGCCGGGTGAACGCCACCACGATCGAGCGGTTCGCGGGGGCATTGCGGGCGCATCCCGGCAGCGTCCGGCATCCGGACCCCGAAGCCGCCGTGGAGTTCGCGCTCGTTCTCATCGGCTCCACGCTTCGGCAGACGATCCTTTTCTCCGACACCTGGACCGTCCCCCGGCGGATCGACGACGCAACGCTTGCCCGGGAACTGAGCCGGTCCGTCATCACGTACCTCGGGTTGCCGCAATGAGCACCACGCCGCATGGTACCCGTGGTCCGGCCGAAGCTCGCCTGCGCTGGCCGGCCCGATTCCCCTTCGTTCGGATGCTTCCCGGCATCCTTCTCTCGTCGTGCGTGGCGGCCGCGGAATCCGGGCAGCAGCGGGTCGCCGCCGGCGCGCCGGCACCCACGCCCGGCACCGCGGCCGAGATCGCCTGTTCGCTCCCGGTCCCGGAAGGTGTCCCGGCAACGGCGCTCCGCTGCTTCACCGTGGCTGTCCCGCAGGACCGTGCACTGCCCGGGGCCACGACCCTTTCGTTGCACGTCGTGGTCATCCGGTCGCAGGCACCGTCGCCGGACCCGGACCCGGTCTTCTACTTCACGGGCGGGCCAGGCCAGGCCGCTTCCGATGGCCTGGCGGGAACGCTGGATGAGCTCGGCCAGGCCGGCACCACCCGGGACCTCGTGCTCATCGACCAGCGGGGCACCGGACGGTCTCACCCCCTGCGGTGCGAGCTAAACCGCACGGAGGAGGCCCTGCGAGGATGGCTCACGGGTGACTTTCCGCGCGCGGCGCTCCGCGCCTGCCGCGAGGGGCTCCTGGCACGGGGGATCGACCCCGCACGCTACGCCACCGCCGATGCCGTGATGGATGCCGAGGCGGTACGGCGGGCGCTCGCGTACGATCGCCTGAACCTGTTCGGTGTCTCCTATGGGACGCGGGTGGCCCTGGAATACGCCCGGCGCTACCCGGAACGCGTTCGCACGGCCACCCTTTGGGGGCTGCATACGCCGGACTCCCGCTTCCCCCTGCACGTGGCGGCAGACGCCCAGCGGGCGTTGGACCTGACGCTTCGGGCCTGCGACGAAGACGCCTTCTGCATCGCGGCCTACCCGGCGCTGCGCGACGACCTGAGCGCCGCGTTCGACCGCGCCCGCAGCCGGCCCGTCCGCCTTCCGCTGGGGGGAGCCAGGGACGGCGACAGCATCACGGTGACACCGGGGATCCTGGCGGGAGCGCTCCTCTTTTCGCTGTACAGCGCCGAGGGAGCCGCCGCCCTGCCCATGGCCGTGCACTCCGCTGCCGGGGGCGACGTGGTTCCGTGGGTCGCCCCTGGCCTGCTCACCGCCTACGGGGCGTCGCAGAGCCTTGCCCTGGGGATGTACCTTTCCGTGGTGTGCACCGAGGACGTCCCCCGCATCGCGGCCGGCACGGGGAACGCGGGGGGCGGCTTCCTGGGAGACACGCTGGTGAGGAACCTGTCCGCCGCCTGCTCCGAATGGCTCCCGGGAGCGGTCGCCCCGCCCGCCCCCCTGCTGCAGACCTCCGCGCCCATGCTCATCCTTACGGGAGAGATCGACCCCGTCACCCCGCCTCACTGGGGCGAGACGCTTCTGGATCACGTTCCGAACGGGCGCCAGGTGGTGTTCGCCGCCGTGGGCCACGTCCCCAGCATGCCGGAGTGCGCGAGGCACGTGGCGGCCGCCTTCATCGACGCTGCGGATGCGCGGGCGATCGATGTCTCCTGCGCAGCCGGCGGACGCCGGCCACGGTTTGCCCTGCCCTCGGTGCCGGCGGCCGCGGTACGGGACACGACGCCGGAAAACGTCCAGGGAACGTGGGACCTGTACTGGCAAACCGCCCGCGGCCCGTCGCGGAACGGCTACCTCGTCATCACCCAGCACGGGCGAGAGCTCGCCGCCGAGGTCCATGGACGCGGTGAGCTCCGGGCCTCGGGACGCATCGTCGGCCGCCAGGTGCTCCTGTCGGGGCGGCGGATCGTGCCGTTCGAGATCCAGGCCCAGGCAGCCGGAGACACGCTCCGGGGCACGCTCAAGGTCCTGACGACGGAGCGCCATTTTACCGGGGTCCGCCGCCGCTGAGGAGCTGGCCGCCCGCCCTGGATAGCGGCGCGGCACTCCTTCCGCCGACATCGCCCGCGAGCTCACCCCACGCGGCGCTTGACGGGGGACGGCCTCCGGGCTACTGTGCTGGACAGCTAACCCACCAGCACGGGATTCCCAAGTGTTTCTCTCCATCGATCCCGCTGACCCCCGGCCGCTCTACGTCCAGATCATGGACGCCGTACGGCACGCCGCCGCCGGGGGAGCGCTGCGCCCAGACGACGCACTCCCCTCGGTTCGCCAGCTCGCCACGAGCACCCGCGTAAATCCCAACACGGTGAAGCAGGCCTATCGCGAGCTCGAGCGCGAGGGCGTCATCTACACCCGGCGTGGGCAGGGCACCTTCCTGGCCGCCGGCGCGGCCGTCCGGCCGCGGAAGCGGGCGGCCCTGCTGCGCCCGGTGGCGGAGCGCGCGCTCCGGGATGCGCATCGCATGGGAGCGGGCGCCGCCGAGCTGATCGCTGCCATCGAAGCGCTGCAGCGCGAGGCGGAGGAGTCGGAGCGCGCGGCGGCGGAGCACACGCTCCGGGGCTCCGGTGCCGCGGCGGGGTGATGAGGGGTCCTGGATTCGCTTTGTATTCTTCGGAGGAGCTGGCCGTGGAGACGCACGGTGTGCGCGTGCGCCTCGGCGGCCGGACTCCCCTCACGGGGCTGGACCTTGCCGTCCCCGCGGGGGCCGCGTACGCCCTGGTGGGTGCGGAGGGCGCGGGGAAGACCACCGCGCTCCGCACCGTGTTGGGGCTCGTGCGCCCCGACGCCGGAACCGTGCAGGTGCTGGGAGAGCCCTTGCCGCAGGGCGGGCCCGCGGTGAGAGCGCAGGCCGGGTACGTTGCCGACCGCACCCCCGCGGGGCTCCTGGCGCTACGCGTGGGCGAGCTGCTGCGCCACCACGCGGCGTATTTTCCCACCTGGGACGGCGCCTACGCGGAGAGATGCCTTCACCGCCTTGGCCTCTCCGCCGGCGTGCGGCTGCGCGACCTCTCCGCCGGAAGGCGTACCCTGGCGCACCTGGCCGCCGCGCTTGCACACCGCCCCGCCCTGCTCGTGTGGGACGAACCCGCCGCGGCCCTGGACCCGGTGGCCCGCGCCCAGGCCTTCGATCTCCTGGTCGAGCACGTGAGTGAAACGAACGTCACCCTGCTGCTGGCGACGGACGCGGTGTACGAGGCAGGGCGGCTGGTGGACCACGTGGGAGTGCTGCACGGGGGCCGCCTGCGCGCGCAGCTCCCGGTCGACGACCTCCGCGAGCGCCTGCGCGTGTACCGCTTCGAGGCGCCGGAGCCGTGGCCGGGGGCGGCGCTGCCCGCCGGAGCGGTGGTGGCGCGCCGCGCCGCGGGGCGCGAGCGGCGCTGGACCATCTGGGGCGACGAGCCCGCCGTCCGCCAGGGGCTCGAGCGCGCGGGCGCCGTGGTCCGCGACGTGGGCACCCTGGGGCTGGACGAAGCCGCCCTGGCGCTCCTGGCCGGTGCGGAGGAGCGGTGAGGGGGGCGCACGGCCGCGCCGCCCCGCCACCCCTCGCCCGGGTGTTCGCCGCCCAGTTCGTGCTGCTCGCGGCCACCCGCCGCTGGGTGCCGCTGGCCGCCGCGCTGGCGCTGGGCGGCCTGCTGGCCGCCGTGCTGCCGGCGCTCCCGGGCGTGCGCTTTCGCTGGGACGACGGCGTCCACCCGGCGCGAGGAATGGCTGTGCTGCTGGCGTATCCCCCCGTGCTGCTGGCGTCCATGCTCTGGGGGAGCCTCGTCTGGCGCGGCGAGCGGCCGCGCTCTCGCGACGCGCACCGGGTGCTGCCGGTGGACCAGGGGACCCACGAGCTGCTGCGCGTGGCCGCCGGCGCCGCATGGCTCCTTCCGGGGGTGGCCGCGCTGGTCCTGTTCCTGGCGGCAGCGAGCGGGGCGGAGGGGCGGGGCCTGCTGCTCCCGTGGCTGGCGATCGTCTACCTGACCGGTTCGCTCACCGGCTACCTGCTCACCAGCGCCCTCGCCCTGCGCGTCCGGCGCCCCCTTGCGTGGCTTGCGCTCGGACTCGCTGTCTGGGCGGCGGCGGTCGCCGCGCTGCAGCGCGGCGGGTTCGCGCGAGCCTCGGCGCTCCTCGCCGGGGTGTTCCAGGGGCGTGCCGGTCTCTGGGCCGCGCTCGGCGGCGGCTTCGACGTTACGGGGGCCGGCGGGACGCCGCGCCTGGCGGGCGATCCCGGGCGCTGGGCCCTGGCGATGCTTCTCTGGCTCGCGTCCTCCCTGCTACTGGTCGCCGCCGCGGCCACGCCCCGCCGTGAGCGGCGGGCACCCGGCTCTACGCACCCCCGCCGCTGGCGGGCTCTCCCTGACCAGGCGCTCCCTCCGCTTCGCGGCCGCCGCGGCCCGCCTTCACCCTGATCCGGATCCCGAACACCATGAAACTCCTGCACCGTACACGGCTCATCCTCGCGCTCGCGTGCCTGATGGCGGCGGCATGCGCCACGGCCCCACCGCCGGCCGGCCACCCGGCCGCGCCGGATACCGTTCCACTGGCACTGCGGCGAGCGGCCTTCGACATCGTGTGGAAGAAGGTGGACGACACCTTCTGGGACCGCGCCCTGCTCGCGGAGCGCGACTGGGGCGGGGTGCGCGAGCGCTACCTGCCGCGCGCGCTGGCGGCATCCGACCCGGCCGAGTACCACCGGGTGCTGCACGAGATGGTGCGCGAGCTGCGCCTGTCGCACTTTGCCGTAGTGGGGCCGGCGGCGGTTCGCGAGGCCTGGGCGCGGCCGCTGCGCGCCACGGGCGACGCCGGGCTCCGGCTCCGCCTGCTGGACGGCGAGGCGGTCGTCACGCGGCTGGACCCCGGCGGCGCGGCCGAGCGGGCCGGGATCCGCCTGGGGTTCATCATCGACAGCATCGACGGGGTGCCCGTCGCCCGGGCCGGGGCCGCGAGCTCGGCCCCGCCCCCGCGCGGGGAGGTGCCCGCGGCGGTACCGGCCGCGCTGGAGGGGCCGATCGGTTCGCCCGTGCGCCTCGCGTACCGGGGCGCCGCCGGTCCGGCGCGCAGCGTGACCTTCGCGCGCGCGCCCCGAATGGGACGCTTCCGCCGGATTACCCTGTTCGGCATCCGGGTGCCCGGCATCCCGCCGCAGTACGGCGAGGTGGAGGCGCGGCGTCTTGCCGGCGGAGCCGGGTACGTGCGGTTCTCATCGTTTCTGCAGTCGCTGCGGCCACAGGTGGTGCGCGCGATCCGCTCCATGCGCGACGCGCCGGGGCTCATCATCGACCTCCGGGGCAACCCGGGAGGCCAGGACAGCATGGGCCGCGGCGTGGCGAACCTGCTCGCCGAGCGCCGGATGCCGTTCATCATCACCCGAAAGCGGAACGGGCGCGAGGTGTTCCACGTGCAGCCGGACGGGCCCGGCTTCCGCGGGCCCGTCGTCCTGCTGCTGGACGGGGGCAGCGGCTCGGCCGCCGAGCAGTTCGCCGCCGGGCTGCAGGAGATGCGGCGGGTGACGGTGGTGGGCGAGCGCAGCATGGGGCGCGACCTGGACGCAACACTCATGAAGCTGCCCACCGGGGGCATGTTCCAGTATGCCTACGGCGAGGTGCTCACGCCGTCGGGTGTCGTGATCGAGGGGCGCGGGGTGGTGCCCGACGTGGAAGTGCCGCTCACCCGCGAAGCGCTGCTGGCCGGGCGCGACCCGCAGATGGAGGCCGCGTTCGCGGTCATCCAGGCGGCCGCGGGATCACGGCGGTAGGCAGGGCTGGCGGCCGTGGCGGCGCACTCGGCAGCGGCTGAAACCGGTGTGGGCATGCAGGGCGGCACACCACCGCGCGCCGGGCCGATCCGGCGTGCGCCGCGTTTGCGTGGGCAGGCTCGTCGTGGGCCGCCCACCCGTGGGGGAGGCGCAGGACCACGGGGAGAACCCGTCAAGGGCACTCACACACGGTCCGGGGGCGTCCGCATCCTCCGGCCCGCCACTCGCCGCGATATCCGGCAACGCCCCCCGGACGGAGACGCATCTTTCCGGCGTTCAGCGGGAGTTCCGCGCGGCCGCGGGGGAGTTCCGCACGCCTTCAGCGCTCCTCCCATTCGATTCCAATGCCCTCTTCCCCGTTCCCGGCCCGCGTGCGGCTCCTGGCCGCCGCCACGGCCCTGCTGCTGCACGGGTGCCTTCCGTCTGCCGTCACAGCCCCCGGCAGCCCCTCCCTTCCCGGACCCCCACCGGGCCGGCCCATGGGGTACGCGGAACTCTTCGAGCGCATCTGGTCCACGATCGACAGCCGCTTCTACGACCCGGATTTTGCCGGGGTCGACTGGCGCGCGGCGGGGGAACGCTACCGGCCGCGCGTCGCGGCCATCTCCAGCGACACGGCCTTTCACGGCCTGATGACGCAGATGCTGCGTGAGCTGCCCGTGTCGCACCTGGAGCTCACCCGGCCGCCGCTCGCCGCCTCGTACGGGCCCGCCATCGGTACGCGGATGGTGGACGGCCGCGAGGTGGTGGTCGTGGCGTCTCCCCTGAGCGACGCATACCGGCGCGGGGTGCGGGTGGGCGACGTGCTGCTGACGCCGCTCCGCGCCAGCCGCGGTCCGCTGGGCGACAGCGTTTCCCTGCGCTGGGAGAGCTGCGGCGGCGAGCAGCGCCAGGCGGCGGTGCGGCGCGAGAGGATCACCCCGACGCGGCCGGCCGCGGGCCCCACGTGGTTCGTGGTCGAGATGGCCCCGGACAGGCGGATCGGCTACCTTCGCGTGCCCAACTTCTTCGACGGAACGGCGGCGCAGGCCGACTCCGCCATGGCGGGGCTTGCCGGTACGCACGGGCTGGTGATCGACGTCCGCGACAACCCCGGCGGCAACACCTCGTTCGTGCGGCTGGCGAGCTACTTCACCGAAGGATCGAACATGGTCGCCGCCCTCCTGATGAGGTCCGCGCTCCGGCGCTACGGGGGGGCTCCCGACCGGATCGACCCGGCGGCGCTGCCGCGCGTGCGGCGCACCTACACCGACCGGTCGGTGTTCGTGGCGATGCTGCGGCATCGCGGCGCGGTCGCGGTGTTCACCGAGGACGTCGGCGCGCGCCGCTACACGGCACCCGTCGCGGTGCTCACCAACGAGTACACCGTGAGCGCCGCGGAAGGGTTCGCGGCCTACATGCAGTTCCGGCGCGCCGCGACGCTGGTGGGCGCGCCCACCGCCGGGCGCCTGCTGGGCGGGGAGCAGGTGCCGCTCGGCGGCGGCTGGTCGCTGTTCCTGCCCACGCACGCCGCCTGGGGCCCCGACGGCAGGTCCGCCATCGACCGTGTCACCGTTCCCGACGTGGCGGAGCCGCTCACCCGCGAGGCCGTGTGCGCGCGGCGGGACCCCGCGCTGGAGCGGGCCTTCGCGCTGCTGGGCGGCCAGCGGTGACGCTCGGGGGCCGCGCGGACGCGCCGCCAGCCGCCGGGGTCCGCCGCCCGCCGGCCTGGCTGGTTCGCGCGAGCATCGGCGGCTGGCTGTGCTATGGCGCGTTCCACGGCACCCAGTACTTCCTGGCTTCGCCGGGGAGCGCCACCGGCGCGCTGGTGGTGCGCTGCGTGCTGCTGGCGCTGGCCGTCTGGGGCGTGGGGCTCGGCGCCACGGCGGTGAGCTGGTGGAGCACCGAGCGATACCCGCTGGAGCGCGGCCGCCGAATGGAGCGGCTGGTGGTGCACGCAGGGCTGTCGCTGGCGGTCGTCACGGCGCAGGCGGGCGCGTTCGCGGCCATGCGCACGGCCACGCGCTACTTCGTTCCCGGAGACTTCCGCGCCTTCCTGCTGGACGGGCTGGACTTCCGGCTCCTCAACTACTGGGCGCTGGTGGGCGCGATGCACGCCTACCACTTCTCCGCCCGGCGGCGCACCGCCGAGGTCGCCCGCGCCCGCTCCGAGAGCGCCGCGTCCGCGCTCGCCGCCCAGCTCGCGCAGGCGCGCCTGCAGGCGCTGAAGATGCAGCTCAACCCGCACTTCCTGTTCAACGCGCTGAACACCGTCTCCTCGCTCATGCACCACGACGTCCCGCTGGCCAACCGCATGCTGGTGAGGGTAAGCGAGTACCTGCGGCTGACCTTGGAGACGGTGGAAAGCCAGCAGGTGACGCTGGAGCGGGAGATGGACCACCTGCGCGCCTACCTGGAGATCGAGTCGATCCGCTTTCGCGACCGGCTGGCCGTCACGTGGGCGGTGGACGAGGAGGCCGGGGACGGCCTGGTGCCGCACCTGATCCTGCAGCCGCTGGTGGAAAACGCGCTTCGCCACGGCCTGGAGCTCGCGGGGGGCGGCGAGCTGGAGATCGGCGCCGCGCGGGCCGGCGACGAGCTCGTGCTGAGCGTGCGCAACGCCGCGGCCGCCGGCGCCGCGCCGCCGCCGCAAGCGGGCGGCGCGGGGGAACACGGGTTCGGGGTGGGACTCGGCAACGCGCGCGCCCGCCTGCGGGAGCTGCATCCCGGACGATGGGACCTCACCGTGGTTCACGGTGCGCCGGGGGAGACGCGGGTGGCGATCCGGCTCCCCTACCGGGAGGGCGCCGGCGGCGGCGCACCCGCCGCGGGGGCCGCGCCGTGAGCGGCCCCGCGCCGATGCGCGTCCTCATCGTCGACGACGAAGTGGCGGCCCGCGCCCGCATACGGCGAGTGCTCGACGGCATGCCAGGGGTTGCCGTGGCCGGCGAGTGCGCCACGGGCTCCGAGGCACTGGCGGCCGTCGCGGTGGCGTGCCCCGACCTGCTCATCCTCGACATGCAGATGCCCGGCCTCACCGGGCTGGGCGTCGTCAAGGCGCTCGGCGCCGGCTCGATCCCGCTGGTGATCTTCGTAACCGCGTTCGAGGAGTACGCCGTGCGCGCGTTCGAGGCTTGCGCCCTGGACTACATCCTCAAGCCCTTCGAGGACGACCGCCTCATCCTGGCGGTGGAGCGCGCGAGGCGGCAGCTGCACCAGCGGCGGCAGCCGGGCGCCGAGGACGATCCGCGCATGCGGGCCTTCGTGGACTACCTGGCGCGCCGCGAGGGCGGTCCGCCCGACGTCATCGCGGTGAAGGTGGGCGCCCGGTTCGTGGTGGTGCGCGTGGACGACATCGACTGGATCGCGGCCGACGGGAACGAGTGCGTTCTCCACCTGGGCGCGCGCACCGTCGTTCTCCGACAGACCCTGCGCCACCTGGAGCGGCAGGTGCTCGACACGCGGCGCTTCGTGCGCATCCACCGCTCGACGCTGGTGAACGTCGCCCGGATCGCGGCGATCGAGCCGGTCGGCGGCGACGAGCTCTGGGTGATCCTCGCCGATGGAAAGCGCCTGGCGTGCAGCCGCGGCTACCGCCCCGCCCTCCGCGCGCGCATCCCGATGACGCGCTAGCGCGTCGCTCGGGTTGCCGAGGCGGTACGGGGGGCGGTAGCGCACGAGGCATTCCGACGCGCGGACGGCATCACGGCGTCGCGCGCGGAACTCCTTCCGCATGCCAGACTTCCACCGTCCCCAGGTTCAGGGCCCGGATGGGTGCCTCAATGGTGCGCAGGTCTCCCACCACCACCCACGTCATCCCTCCGGGGTCGAACAGCCGCGCCGCGGCCGCGTTCACCCGCGGCGCCGTCACCGCCGCCAGGCGCTCGCGGTAACCGGCGTAGAAGTCGAGCGGCGCCTCCCACTGAACGAGGTTCGTCACGCGCGTGCGCAGTGCCTGGACGGTGGCGATGGAGGTGGGAAAGCTGCCCACCAGCCCGCTCACCGCCCCGCCGACCTCGTCGGCCGTGACGTCGCCGCCGGCCAGGCGGCGCAGCTCCTTCGAGATCTCCACCAGCGCCGAGTCGGTGGCGTCGGCCCGCACCAGCCCCTCGATGCTCAGCACTCCCACGCCGCGCCGCGGCTCGACGTAGCTCTGCACGCCGTAGGTGAAGCCCCTTCGCTCGCGAAGGTTGCGGCTGAGCCGCGAGCTGGTTCCCACCCCCAGCACCCGGTTGGCCACCAGGAGGGGAAAGTAGAGGGGATCGGTCGCGGGAACCGTCGCCCTTCCCACCACGATCCCGGTCTGCGTGGCGCCCGGCCGGTCTACCAGGATCACCCGCGGAGCGGCGCCGGGACCGGCCCGCGGCGGCGCCGCGGGCCGGGGCGGGGCGGGCTGGGCCCGCCAGGAGCCGAACGCCGCTTCGGCGAGCGCCCGGGCGCGGCCGGGCGCCACCGGCCCCACCACCACCAGCGTGGTGCGGGCCGGGGCGTAGTGCTCCCGGTGCCACCGCACGACGTCGTCACGCGTGAGGGCCTGCACCCCCGGGCGCGTTCCCGCGAGGGGCCGGCCGTTGGGGTCCCCGGCGCCGAAGAGGGAGCGCGTGAGCAGGTCGAACCCCACCACCCTGGCGTCGCCCGTCCGCTGCTCCAGCCCCGCGAGCGCCTCGCCCCGGCGCCGCTCCACCGCGTCGGCGGGGAACGCCGGCGACCGCAGCGCCGCCGCCACGAGCTTCAGCGCATCGGGAAGGCGCGACGGCACCGTGCTGAGCGTCACTCCGGCGTGGGTGAGCCCGGCGAAGGTCGCCCACTCGCTCCCCAGCTCGCCCAGCGAGCGGGCCAGCTCCGGGCCGGGTACCTGCACCGTTCCCTCGCGAAGGAGCGTGGCGGCGAGTGTCGCCAGGCCGGCCTGCCGCGCCGGCTCGTACGTTGTTCCCGCCTCCACCAGCACCGCGACGGAAACGATGGGGATGGGCCCGCGTTCCACCACCACGACGCGGACGCCGTTGGCCAGCGTGAACGTCGCCGGGCGCGGCGCCTGGAACGGCCGCATGGGCCCCGCCGGCGGGGGCACCGGGTCCTGCGCCGCGAGGGGCGGCACCGCCGCGAGCACCGCGGCGCACACCGCGGCCGACACACCGCTCCACGCGCTCACCGTTCACCTCCGGCGGCGGGCGCGGCCGGGTCGAAAACGAGGGTGACGCGGTTTTCCGGCACCAGCCACTCGCCGGCGGCCCGGCGCAGCTGCTCGACCGTGACCGCGTCGAACCCCCGCATCCGCTCGTTGACCCAGTTGGCGTTTCCGTGGTACACGTACCCTTCGGCCAGGCGGTCGGAGCGGCCGCCGAACCCGCCCAGGCTCTGCAGCCCGTTCAGAAACTGGAAGCGCAGCCCCGCCCGGACAGCGTCCAGCCGCTGCTGGGTGATGGCGGCCGCGAGCGTGGGAATCACCTCCTCCAGCGCCCTCGCCAGCGAATCGGCGTTCGCGCCGGGAGCGCCCGTCGCCGAAAAGGTGGCCAGGTCGGCCCCGTCCACCATCCAGATGTTCCACGCCGAGGCGCTCACCGCCCTCTCTCCCCCGCGCACCAGCCGGTCGTACAGCGGGCTGGCCTCGCCCTCGCCCAGGACCATGGAAAGGAGGACGGCCGCGGGTCCCAGGGGGTCGGCCTGCGCCGGCACCCGGAACCCCGCGAAAACGGCCGGGGCGCGAGTCCGCGTCACCGGCACGGTCATCCGCTGGGCACGGCCGATGGGGATGGGAAGCGACATCGGCGGCAGCGCGGGCCTGCCGCCCCCGCGGGGGATCGGTCCGAAGTACCGCGCCACCAGCCTCCGGGCTTCCGCCACGTCGAAGTCGCCGGCGATGGCCAGCACGGCGTTGTCGGGGGTGTAGTAGCTGCGGAAGAAGCGCCGGACGTCGTCGAGCGAGGCGGCCGAGAGGTCGTCCATCGAGCCGATGGTGCTGTGGTGGTACGGATGCCCCTCCGGAAAGACCCGCGCCAGCATCAGCTCGTACCAGGTGCCGTAGGGATCGCTCTCGGTGCCCTGGCGGCGCTCGTTCTTCACCACCTCGCGCTGGTTGTCGAGCTTCTCCTGGGTCAGCGTCTCCAGCAGCGTGCCCATGCGGTCCGCCTCCAGCCACAGCGCCAGCCCGAGCTGGTTCGACGGCACGGTCTGGAAGTAGTTCGTCCGCTCGTGGCCGGTGGTCCCGTTCACGTCGGCGCCGCCCCGGGCGCCGGCGCGTTCCAGCAGCCCCCAGTGCTCGCCGTCGGCCACGTTGCGGCTCCCCTTGAACATCACGTGCTCGAACAGGTGGGCGAACCCCGTCCGTCCCGGTTCTTCGTCGCGCGCGCCCACCCTGTACCACACGTTCACGGCCACGGCCGGGGTGGAGCGGTCTACGTGGTACAGGACGCGGAGCCCGTTGGGGAGGGAATCCTCCATGAACTCCACGTGCAGCCCGTCCGCCCCGCCCATGGGCGGTCCCGGCTGGGCCCCGGCCGTCGCGGGAGCAAAGGACAGGAGCGTCGCCGCGGCGGCGGCCGTTGCCGGGCGGCTCCATCGGTTCAACCCGCAATGCGGTGATCTCATCGCTTCCTCCGGTGACGGCGGCGATCCTGGGGCGAGCGCGCCCCGGGCAGGCGCCGGGGGCGCCTGCCGCGAACGTGGAACAGGTGGCAAGGGAGACCGTAGTCGGGGGGGGGAGCGGGGCCGCTCCCGGGTCAGCTCATGGGCTGAATGCCGCGAGGCGGGCCTGCTGGCGGGCCCATTCCGCGCGCGCCGCATCCCGGATGCGGGGGTCGGGAGCGTCGTCGGCGAGGCGCAGCAGGGCGGCGCTCCCCGCCCCGGCGGGGAGTGCGCCAAGCGCTTCGGCGGCGGCGCGGGCGACGCCGGCCGCAGCCGCGGAGCCGCGGGCCAGGCGCTCGAAGACCGGGACGGCCGACGCGTCCGCCAAGTGTCCCAGCCAGCGAAGCGCGAAGACGCGGCTCTGGGCGCTGGCCCCAGGGTCCCGTGCCAGGGAGAGAAGGGCGGAAACCGGCGCCGGGCCGGCCGCCATCGCCGCCGCCGCGATGGCCCGGGCGGATACCTCGGCCGGCGCCTCGCGGGCCAGCGAAACCAGGTACTCCGCGGCCTGGCCGGGGTCCGCCGTCCCTGCGTCCCCTCCACCAGCCGCCGGGTCGGAGGCGTCCCGGACCGACGCGGAAAGGGCTACCAGCCGGCCGCCGGCGAGGTCCAGCCGCACCCGCAGCGGCCCGTCCACGCAGGACGGAACCGCGTTCCAGTTGTGCACGGGGCGGTCCGAGTATCCCACGTCCATGCGGCTCCCCCGGACGGCCACGTTCCTGTCGCTGGCGCGCAGCACCAGCAGCGAGGGGGTGCCGCATGCCCCCGCGCGGGTGGCGAACGACAGCCACACGGGCCCGTCCGCCGCCGCCCCGGCCGCGGGTGGGACGAGAGCATCCCCCCCGGCCGTTTGCGGCGGCGCGGGGCGGGGCGCGGACGCGCCGGCACCCCGCGGGGAGGACGGCGGAGCCCCGGGCGGGGATGCCGCGAGGGCCCACGGAGGGCCCGACGGTGCCGCGGGAGCCCCCGCGCTCGCCTCCCGCACCCGGCCCGAAAGCACGATCAGCCCTGCCGCGGCAGCCATGAACGCGAAACCGGCGGCCGGCACGCCCAGGCTGGGCCGGCCCCCGGCCGGGCACCCCGGGCGCAGCAGCCGTTCGGCCCGCCTCAGCAGGCTCCCCCCGGACGCCGCCGCCGCCAGCAGCCGCGGAGTGCGGCTCGCCTCCAGCGCGACCAGCGCCTCGACGTACGCCCGGGGGCTTCCCAACGCCTGGATGGCCATGTCGTCGCAGCACTGCTCGCGCGCCTCGCGCATTTCGCGGGAAAGCCACCAGGTGACGGGGTGGTGAAAGAGAACGACCTCGGCGAAGGACTGCAGCAGGTTCAGCAGGTAGTCGTGGCGCCGCACGTGGGCGAGCTCGTGGGCGATCAACAGCTCCAGCTGCCCCACCGGCATCCCCGTCAGGAGCGACGCCGGGACCAGCACCACCGGCTTGAGCGCCCCGATGACCATCGGCACGTCCACCGCCATGCTCTGAAGCACCCGCACCGGGGCGGACACCCGCATCGCCCGGCCGATCCGCGCGACCCGGGCCGCCCACGCGGAGGGAAGGGGAAGAACGCCCGCCGTTCGCATCCGCCGCGTGGCCCGCCAGGCCGCCGCCAGGCGGATGCTCAGCAGCAGCACGCCGCAGAGCCATGCCGCCACCAGCGCCGGGAGCGCGCCGTCCAGGAGCCGCTCCAGCTCGTGCAAACGTGAGGGTGCGCGCCTCGCGGCCGGCCGGGCCGTCGCCCCGGCCGGGTGCGGCGACGCCGCGCCACTCGCCCGGAAGCCATCCGGGCCCGGGGCCCGGATGGACCCGCCGGCCGCGTTCAGCTCCCGCGCCCGTTCCGCGGCGCGCCCCCCCTCGTGCACGGCGGTCGCCGCCACCGCCACGAGCATCAGGGCCAGCCCCGCGCCCGCCACCCGATGGCGCCACCTCGGAGTGTCGCGCGCAGCCGCCAGCGCCAGCCCCGCCGCCATCGCGACCAGCGCGCCCTGCCAGAGCGAGTGCAGCAGCGCCCAGCCGATTCCTTCCACCCAGGGCTGCGCGGTCCAGGCGGCGGGGCTCACGAGATCTCCTCCGGGTCCGGGCCGCGCAGCAGCTCGCGGATGCGCTCGATCTCCTCCGGGCGCGCGGGCTCGGCCGACAGGGCGCGTACGGCGAGCCGCGCCGCCGAGCCGCCGAAGGCGCGCTGCGCCAGGTCGGCGATCAGCAGCCGCTGCACCTGGTCCTCGCCGACGGCCGCGGCATACAGGTGCGACCGGGCAGACTCATCGCGGGTCACCAGCCGCTTTCCGTGCATGATCTGCAGCAGCTTCAGCACGGTGGTGTAGCCCACCGGGCGGCGCCCGGCGAGCACGTCGTACACGTCGCGCACCGTTTGCGGACCCCCTGCCCACAGCACCTGCAGGATTCCGAGCTCGGCGTCCGTGGGAAGCGCGGGCGGCGATGGGTGTTTCATGGGGCCCGGCGGGTGCGGGAGATAAGTACGAACCGCATCGTACGATGCCGTGTCCTAATGTCACCACGCCCCGGACCCCTGTCAAGGGGACACGGCTGCCGGCCCCGTTGGAGCGCCTGTCCGAGTCCTTCCCCTTCGGGCGTTTCTAGCCGTCCACATACCGCGGGTAGTCTGGCGGACTACCCTGAACCTGGGGGGGCGCGATGAAAAAAGGAATCGTCACGGCCGGGATGATCGTGAGCGTTGCCGCGTGCCAGCAGGACCGGATCGCGGGCCCGGAAGACCTGGGCCCGCCGGCCTGCACGCAGGTGACGGGAACCGGCGGCGTCACGTTCACCACCGACGAGGGAGCCAGCCTCACGGCGACGAACGGCCTGCTGGCGGGTGTGAAGTACACGCGGGGGCTGGTCGCGCTCAGCAGCTCCACCCTGCTCGCCGCCCACGCGGGGACGATCCTGAGGTCTACGGACGCGGGGTGCACCTGGACCCAGGCCGGCACCGTGCCGGGCGCGTACGTGGCGCTCGTCGCCGCCTCGCCCACGCTGGCGTACGGCTACGGCGACGGGCCGGGCGGCCTGTACCGCGTACCGGCGGACGGCGCGGTGCAGGTGGTGAGCTCGCCCGTTCCCCGCGTACGGGGGCTGGCCGTTCGCGCGGGCCATCCCGAAAGCATCCGCGTGGCGGGCGAGACGGGGCAGATCTTCGAATCCAACGATGGCGGCGCGACGTGGAAGAGCGTCGGCACGCCGGTGCAGGCCGACTGGGTGTTCTCGGTGGCCTTCGACCCGGCCGACTGGAACGTCGCCTTCGCCGGCACGCCCCATACGGGGGCGTGGAGAACCGGGAATGGCGGCAAGACCTGGTCGCGCGCGCATCTCTCGTCCAGCACGCCGCAGCGCATCCAGAACGTCTTCAAGCTCGTGGTTTCACCCGTGGATCCACGGACCGTGTGGGCCGCGGGCCTCGACCTCGCCGAGCGGGACCTGCACGGGACCGAGGGCCGGCACATCTACCTTTCGCGCGACCGCGGCCAGACCTTCACCCCCGTTCTTTCGGAAACCCCCGGCGGCGCGGTCAACATCATCAACGGCCCCGTGATGGCCGCGCATCCGCGCGATCCGCTGGTGCTGTACTTCGTCTTCAGCTCCAGCTTCCGGAACTACGGGACGGACATCATCCGCGTCGACGCGCGTACCGGGACCCACACGCTGACGCACAACGCCTATCACGACGTCAGCGAGATCGCCTTTGCTCCCGGACGGCCGGACGTGATGTACCTGGGGGTGGGCGTCGAGCAGCACTGCGACCCCCTTCCCTGCTCCCTCGCTCCCCGGTGAGCTCCGCGGGCAGATGACCACGCCCTGGCGGGGGGGGGCGGCCGCCCCCCCGCCAGGGGCGGTGAACGGGCAGGCGTGTTCGCCGTTCAGGGACCTGCGACCGCGGCGGAGGCCGTGGCCACGGCGTCGATGCCTCCCGGCCAGGACCGCTCGTGCACCCGGCCGGCCTTGAGGATGTACCGGACGCTCCGCGTGTTGCGGATGTCCCCCGTGGGATCCGCGCGCAGGACCAGCAGGTCCGCCACTTTTCCGGGCTCCACCGTGCCATGGTCCCGTTCCATCCCCAGCACGGCCGCGTTCACCGACGTCGCCGAGCGGATCGCCTGCAGGGGGCTGAGCCGCGCGCGGGTGACCAGGAGCTCCAGCTCGTCGTGCAGGTAGGGGAGCGAATCGGTCGCGGGCCAGCCCATCAGGTCGGTGCCCGCGACGATGGGGATGCCCATTTCGTGTGCGCGCCGGATGAGCGCGTAGCTCCATTCCCGCATCTTCCACAGGTGCCGCCTGGCCGAGTCCTGCTCTACCCGCCGGCCGGTCTTTTCCGTCCAGTACAGGGTGGGCTCGAAGGTGGTCCCGGCCGCCAGCATGGCGGCCAGGAGCCGGGTGATCTCGCCCGCGTCCACCGAAAGCGAAGAAAAATCGAGCGACCTCGGGGCCGCCGCGTAGGTGAGGGGGAACGGCGACGCGGGTTCCAGCCCGAGCAGGTGCACGTGCGACAGCCCGTCGACACCCGCGGCAACCGCGTCCATCGCCTGCGCGGGAAAGATCTCGGCGTGCCCCCATACCTTCATTCCCTGCCGGTGCGCCTCGCGGGTGATGCCCGCAACGAGATCGGGACCGAGGTCCGCGTACAGCTTCAGCCCGGTCGCGCCGGTCCACCGGGCGGCCTCGACCGCCAGCCGGAGGTCGGTTTCTCCGGAGATGGTGCGGATCCAGGGCGCCTGCCCCGGGGTGAGTCCGTGTGCGATCGACGCCAGCCTGGGGTCGGCCTCGATGAAGCTGGCCCCCGCCATCATCGCCGAGAAGCGGATGCGGGGCGAGGGCACGGTGGCGTTCTCCGCGGCCCCCGCCCGGCGGCTCAACACCACTGCGTCGCCCGCCATGTCGCGAACGGCGGTGACCCCGCCCTGGAAGAGCAGCGCCGAGATCGAGTCCTGCTGGGCCGCGGAGACGAACGGGTTGGTGAGGTGCACGTGCGCGTCGATCAGCCCGGGGATCACGTAGTGCCCCGGCAGATCGAGGACGTACGCCCCCCGCGGGATCGCCGACGACGACGGAGTGATGCTGGCGACCCGGCCCCCGGCGATCAGGACGCTGCGGTCCGCCATCGGGGGAGCGCCTGTCCCGTCGATCACCGTGACGTGGCGCAGCACCAGCGGCACGTCGCCGGCCGGCTGCTGGGCCGAGAGTGTTCCACGCGTGCAGAGCGCCATGAGGGCGCAGGCCACCAGCCGAAGTCCGGCCCATCGTGTCATCGTTTTCATCACTTCTCGATATCCTTGGTCCTGGTTGCGGCGTAGTCATCCGACTCCGCCGGTGGAGGCCGGGGTACCCGGCTCCGATTCGTGTTGCAATGTCAAAAAAATGACATGCTTCGGCGCGCATTGCGGCGCGCAGCAGGCGCTCCACGCCTCTCCGGGGTGACGTACCGGCCGGCTGGATATGTCATTTTTTTGACACACCAGGGCGGCCCCAACGGCCGGCCCAGGTGGTCCGGCCTATCGTTTCGTCGCGAGGAACGACGAGGCAGCGTGGCGAACGGCGACGTGGCGGTCGTTCAGGAACGGCCGCACCAGCTTGCGTCCTTCGCCGCCGCCCCAGTGCCCCATGTACTCCACCGCGCCCACCCGCACCTGCCAGGCGGGATCACGAAGCGCCCGGGCCATGGCGGCGAACGCGCGCGGGTCGCCCAGCCTGGAAAGCGCCGTGCCGGCGATCGCGCGCAGCCGCCAGTTCGGGTCGTCCGCGGCCGCCAGCAGGGCCGGCACGGCCCGCGGGTCGCCGGCGCGCCCGAGGGCCCAGGCGGCATACGCCCGGACCCGCCAGTCGGGCGAGGCCATGTGGGCGATCAGCGGCTCGACGAGACGGCCGCCGTCCGCCTGCGCCAGCGCCCATCGCGCCCGTTCCGGAACCAGGTCCGTCTCGTGCCGGGACGGCCGCGCCGCGGCGTCGGCCAGCATCCGCGCCAGGGCCGAGTCCGGCCCCGCCAGCAGCGTTCGCGACGCCGCGGCGCCCGGCGGCACGTCCGCCAGGCGCTCGCTCTCCGGGCGGGCCAGCAGGTCGCCGGCCAGGCCCGGCTCCGGCGGGAGCGGAGCGGGCCCGCTCCCCACCTGCGCCCCGGCCACCGTGGCCAGGAGCGCGGCTGCCACCACGTACGAGAGCGCGCGAAGGCGCGGCATGCGGCGGGCAAAGCGGCGGCCGGCGCTCGCGGCCAGGATGCGGCGCACCCGGCGCTCCAGCCCGGACGACTGGGCCATGCTCACGAGGGCGGCGGAGGGCCGGATGCGGCTGGCCTGGCGAACGGCCTCCAGCAGGATCGTGGCGTAGGCGGTGGGCGGAGTACCGGCGGCAAGCACCACGTCGTCGCAGGCCACCTCGCACTCCTCCCCCATCCGCCGCAGGGCCAGGTGCACCAGGGGGTTGAACCAGTACACCGCGCGGGAAAGCTCGCCCAGAAGCGCCGTCAGGCAGTCCCCGCGGCGAACGTGGGCGAGCTCGTGCGCCAGGATGGCCCGCGCCTCCACCGGCCCGTACCGCTCCGGGCCGGCGGGAAGGACGATCGCGGGACGGAAGACGCCGTACACCGCGGGAGAGTTCACCTCGGGGCTCTCGACCAGCGCGACGCGCGCCTTGACGGGGCGCATCCGCTCGAACTCCACGCGGATCGCGGACGGGCCCACCACCGTGCCGCGGCGAACCGCTTTCCATGCGCTCGCATGGGCGCGCGCCGTCCGCGCGGCGAGCAGCAGGGCCCCCGCCAGCCAGGCGGCGACGAGCGCGCCGGGGCCCGGCCGCGGCCACCCCCGCCGCGCGGCTCCGGCCTGCGTCCCGGCGAGCGGGTCCGCGGACGGCTCCCCCGCGGTGACGGCGCCCGCATGCGCCGGTTGCGGGGGAACGGCGGCCGGCGCCAGGCGGGGCACCCGCAGCGTCACTCCGGGGAGCGTGGCTCCCAGCAGCGGGAGCGCCAGCGCGCCGATCACCCCCCAGGCCAGGATGGCGTGGCGCATCGCGGGCCTCGGCGCGAGCCGCGCGGCCACCAGGGCCGCGCCCAGGATCAGGGTGGCCTTCGCCGCGCAGACCACCACGGCGTACAGGATGGCGCCGCTCACGGCCCCTCCTCCCCGGCGCCCCGGCGCGCCCGCTCGATCAGCGCGGCGATCCGGTCCAGCTCGGCACCGCTCGCCACTTCGCCCCGCCCGATCAGCGCCGCCACCGCACGCGAGGGAGACCCGTCGAAGAAGGTGCGAATCACGTGCGAAAGGTGGGAGCCGCCCGCCTCGTCGGGCTGCGTGGAGGGGTAATAGACGAAGCGCGGGCCATCCTCCTCGTGACGCAGGTGGCCCTTTGCCTCCAGCACCCGCAGCAGCCCGCGCACGGTGGTGTGCGTCGGCGCGTCCTCCAGCCGCTCGTGGACCTCGAGCGAAGTGGCGCATCCCAGGTGGTAGACCACGTCCATGATCTGCCGCTCACGGCGGGACAGGGGAGGCGGGGCGGAGCGGCTCATCGTTTCGTCCTGCAAGGGCCCGGCGGTGCGCGATGTCAAATTTCTGACATGTCAATTTTATGACACACGCCCGGGAGTGTCAAGTCCGCCGAAGGACATCGGCCCGGCCGGAAACTCCGGCTCGCGGGGCGACGTATCTCCTGCATCCCGTACACGCATTCGCCGTCCGCGGCCGGTCGCGCGCCGGCGCTCCTCTCCCCCGCACCCCCCCGGACATGACTGTCGCCGTACCGCACGCGCAGGCGGACACGCCGCGCCCGCACGCACCGCCGGCACTCACCCTGGCCGCGGTGACGTACCGGTACCCCGGCTCGCGTTCCGGCGTGAGCGACATCGACCTGCAGGTTCCCGGCGGAACCATCTACGGGCTCCTGGGCGCCAACGGCGCGGGCAAGACCACCCTCATGCGGCTGATGCTGGGGCTGCTGCCTCCCGACCGCGGCCAGGTGAGGTGCTTCGGCGAGGAGATCACGCGCGGATCGCGCGCCGTGCTCGCGCGGGTGGGAAGCCTGATCGAAACCCCGTCGCTGTACCAGCACCTTACCGCGCGGGAGCACCTGGGGGTGTTCTGCGCCTATACCGGCGCGCCCGCCGCCCGCGTCGGCGAGGTCCTGGGAATCGTCGGCCTGTCGGAATCCGCGGCGATCGTGGTCAACCGCTTCTCCCTGGGGATGAAGCAGCGCCTTTCGCTGGCCACGGCGCTCCTGCACGATCCCGCGCTCCTGGTGCTCGACGAGCCCACCAACGGGCTGGACCCCGTCGGCATCGTGGGGATGCGGGAGCTCCTGGTTCGCCTGTGCCGGGAGCACGGGAAAACCGTGATCGTCTCCAGCCACCTGCTGGCGGAGGTGGAAAAGACGGTCACCCACGTGGCCGTGGTTCACCAGGGCCGCATCCGCTTCGACGGCCCCGCCTCGGATCTCTCGTCCGCGGCCGGGGGCGCGGGGCGGGTGCGGCTCAGGGTCGCTTCGCCGCCGCGGGCCCTCGGGGTGCTGGCCGGGGAGGCGCATGCGGTGGACGACGCGGAAGGGTGGATCGAGCTCGCGCAGGGCGCCGACGCCGACGTGGCGCGGGCGATCCGCTCCCTCGCCACCTCGGGGGTGGACGTGTACGAAACCGCCCGCCGCGGCGGCACCCTGGAAGACGACTTTCTCCACCTTCTCGAGGAGGGCGGCGATGCGCGCTAGCCTGCTCGCGGAATGGCGGAAGGTCCGGCGCCTTCACCTGGCGCTGATCTCCGTGGCGTGCGGCGTCGCGTTCTCGGCGCTGGTGTGGATGAGCGTACGGGGGGCGCTGGTGCGCCTCGCGAACGAGCGCCGGGTGGAGATGCGGTGGCAGGACGGCGTCGTCGGCGACGCCACGGTGCTGGTTTCGCTCGCCTTCCCCACGCTGGTCATCATGATCACCGCCATGGTGTTCTTCGTGGAGCACCGGACCGACATGTGGAAGCAGCTGCGCGCCCTCCTCCGCCCCATCTCCAGCGTCTACGCCGCCAAGTTCCTCGTGGTGCAGCTTTGCGTGGCGCTCGCGGTGGCCGCGGCGCTGGCGGCGGGGCTCGTCGGGTGGGAGCTGATGCCGGCCGACGCCCACACGGTGTGGCCGGTGGCCGACGCCACCGTGAGGGCGACGCTGTCGCGGCTGGCGCTGCTGACCTACCTGGCGCTGGTCCCCGCGTCGCTGGTGCAGTTCGCGGTGTCGGCCCGCTTCCGGAACGTCCTCGTGCCCGTCGGCGTGGGGCTGCTGGCCACCTTCGCCTGCCTGCTGATGATGGGGCCGGGCCGCAACCGGTGGCTTCCGTACGCCTACCCCGGAGGCGTGGTCATGGCCGAGTTCACGGCCCCGCGCGCCGGCGGCGGAGACCACGTCACCGACGCACGGTACCGTCCGCCGGCCGGCGCGTTCGGCGAGGTGGCCACCCGCCCCACCACCATCCTGGTAGACGAGGCGCACGGGAACCGCCACGGGCTGGGCAACGTCGCGGAACCGGGAACGCTCCGCTGGATCGTGCAGCCCGCCGAAGAAGCGCGAATCCAGGTCTACGGGTCGTACGTCGCCCTGCGGCCCCAGGCGCTGGCCGACGTACGGCTCCTGGTGATCGCCGGGGCCACCACCGACCTGGACGGAAAGGGTGCGTTCTCGGACGCCGAGATCCGCGTGGTCCAGGCGTGGGTGCGCGCGGGGGGATCCCTGCTGCTGCTGACGGACCACGAGCCGTTCGCCGGGCGTGTCCGGCGGCTGGCCGAAGCCTTCGGCGTCCGCTCCAGCCTGGACGTGGTGGCAGACCCGGCGCACGGAGATCCCCGCGCGCCGAACAAGGTGCGCACCCTGTTCGGGACGGGGGGCGTTCCGCTGGGAGCCCATGCCATCACCACCGGCGTGGGGCGGGTGGTCACGTACGGAGGGCAGGCGCTTGCCCGGCCGGACCCCAGTACCACCGTGCTCCTTCCGCTGGCTCCGTCGGCGCGCCTGCTCACCGGACGCCCGCTCTTCCCCGGCGTACCGCGCGAGCGCCAGGGGCAGCTCCTGGCCTTTCCGTACGGCCGGGGGCGGGTGGTGGCCAGCGGAGAGACGGCGCTGTTCACCGCGCAGCGCAAGCTGAGCGACGGCACCATCTTCGGCGTGGGAGACGCCGGGACCGACAACGCCCGGCTGGCCCTGAACGTGTTTTCCTGGCTGCTGGGCCGCCCCGTCGCGGGAGCGAAGATCGACGGCACTCGGCCCCAGGCCACCGCCGCACGCCCGGGCGTCGGGCGCCGCGAACCCGTCCGGGGAGGCCGCAGCCTGGTGCACCGGGGATCCCGCACGGTTGGCGCGGGCCCGTCCGGCCACGGCGCCTCGCCGCCGGGCCAGCACGTCGCCGGTGCCTCTTGCGCCGCCGCGGCCCCGGCGGAATAGTGCAGCATCCCACGTGCAGCCCGGCGCGCAGTCCCTCCCAGGGGAGATCCCGTGACCATGATGGCCCTCCTGCTCGGCCTTGCCCTGCCGGCGCAGCTGCCCGCGATCGAGTACCAGCTCGAGGTCGTGGATGATTCGACCATCGAGGTCCGTGTTTCCTTCGAGCCGCGGGGCCGCGAGAGCACGCTCTCCATATCGGCGGAGTGGGACGGCCACGCCAACCTCGGGGCCGGCATCTCGTCGCTGCGCGTGGACCCCGGCGCGGCGGACGTGCAGCGGAGCATGGACGGGGCGCGGGTACGGATCGCCGCGCCTCCTGGCCAGCGCGTGCACCTCACCTATCGGCTGAAATCGACCGCGGCCGGCACCCCCGGTGAGGGCATGGGACGCCCGCTGATCACGCCCGAGTACACCTTCCTCCTCGCCAACACGGCCCTGCTGGTACCGGACTGGGGGGATACGACCACCATCCGGGCGTCCGTGCAGTGGGGCCGGCGGCCGGCCGCGTGGGTGGCCGATGGAAGCCTGGGCCCGGACGGCACCGGCACCCTGACGATCGCGGAGCTGCGCGCCGCCCTGTTCATCTCCGGCGACTGGTCGCTCACCCCCGCGGCAGGCGGCGGGGTGATGGTGGCCACGCGGTCCCTGTGGACGTTTCCGGTGGAGCGGTGGGCCAACCTGGTATCGCGGATCACCGCCGTGCAGACGGCCACCTGGGGCCAGCCCGCCGCGGACCGCGTTCTCGCCGTGGTGCTGCCGCTGCCCGCGGGCTCCAACCAGGGCGGCGAGGGCCGTACACGCGCGGTGGTGGCGTACGCGCCGGTGACGATCGACGGCCCCGAAGCGGCCGCGCATTCCCTGGCGCACGAGATGTTTCACGGCTGGCTGCCGGGCCGCACGGGGGGAAGCGAAGAGCTGTACTGGTTCACCGAAGGGGTGACGGACTTCTACGCGGCGCTGTCGCTGCTGCGCACCGGAGTCGTCGATTGGGAGGGGTTCGTCTCGCGCCTCAACGAGGTCCTGCGGAGCTATTCCACCTCCCCCGACCGCGAATTGAGCGTCGCCGCCGCGCTCGCCGCGCGGGCGGAACGGCAGAGCGCGCAGCGTCTTCCGTACGAGCAGGGATACCTTTTGGCCGCTTCGTGGTACGGGCAGGGGGGCCGACCCCGGGGTGCCCTGGACCGGGCGCTACGCCAGCTGGCTTTCGGCGGCCCTGCCGCGGCCCTCACCCGCGAACGAATCGTCGCGGCACTCGTCGAAGCCGGAATCCACACGGGCGAGGCCGACGTCCGGCGCGTGTTCCAGGGGCGCACCATCACGCTCCCCGCCGGGGTTTTCGGCGGGTGCGCCGTGGAGCGGCGCCTGACGGTGAAGATCTTCGACGCCGGCTTCGACGTCCGGGAATCGTTCGCCCAGGACCGCGTCACCGGACTCGTGGCGGGGAGCGCCGCCGCCCGCGCGGGGCTGAGGAACGGGCAGCGGGTTCTGGGTGGGGGAATGGTCGCCGACCCGGATGCGCCGGCCGAGCTCGTCGTCGACCGCGGGCACGGCCCCGACACGATCCGCTATTTCCCCGCGCGGAGCATCCCCGGCGTGCCGCAGTTCGAGCCCGCGGGCCGCACCTGCCCGGGGTGGGAGGATACGCGCCCTCCGGGTCCGCCGGACGAGCGGCGCCTCCCACCGCGGCAGGGTTCGTCACTCGCGTGCGCAGAGCCTGGCCCCCCCGGCCTCAGAAGTCCTGCGCCTCCGCGAGCACGGCGGCGCTCCCCAGCATGGCCGCGGCCGCGAGGGTGCTCAGGCCCAGGGCAAGCCATGGAAAGCCGGATTCGAACAGGAGGGTGCCTGGGTTCAGGTACCCGGCCCCGCTCATGAGGTCGAACACGTTCAGCCAGCGCATCGCCGGGATCTCGCCGACGAAGAACCAGGCGCCGGCGACCGCGAACCCCACCGCGGCCGCCGTGTACGCCCCCTCGAAGAAGTGGGGGAGAAGCGCCCCGACCCCCAGGAACACCAGCCCTCCTCCGACCGTGGTGACGGAGAAGAGGAGCGACTGCCCGAACGGGTAGCGTTCTCCTCCGAGCGGGCTGAGGGTGGAGAGGAGGATGGCCGGAATCAGCGCCAAAATGCCCAGTTCGGCGACGCAAACCGCCGAGCGGGTGAGCAGGACCTGGAAGCGGCGCACGGGGAGCGACAGCGTGTGCGCCGCGGTCCCGGCGGCCCGCTCGCGCGGAAGCCCCCCGTTTCCCAGGATCAGCGCGCTGAAGATCCAGACCGCCTGCGAATATCCGGAGTGAAGCTGGAGCCAGATGTACTCGCCGTACGTCAGCCCGCTCGCGGGGTGCGCGAGCGCGTACTCCCGGACCGTCTCCGGTCCGCCGACGACGGTAAAGGTCACCAGGGCCGTGAGCAGCGCGGCTCCGGCCAGGAAGCGGGCCCGCGTCTCGAGCCACGCCTTGTAGATCAGCATGCGGGTTGCTCTTTCAGCCATCACCGCCTCAGTAGTCCCGGGTCAGGGTCAGGTGAAACGAGGCGCCGAGCAGGAGGGTGGCAGCGGCCAGGCTGAGAAGGAGGCCGGCCCACGGCACGTCGCCGGGAGAGGCCAGGTCGGGCGGCCCCGCCATCAGCCCCGGCAGGTCGAGAATGCGCGCCCAGAGCGGGGCCCTGACGGCGTCGTCGGCGTAGGTCTGGAGCACGAAGTACAGGAGCGCGGCGGCCGAGACTCCGATCAGCATCGGCGTATGCTCGTCGCGCAGCACCGACGCAAGCAGAACCGTCAGGCCGAAGAAGCCGAGGCCCCCGCCCACCATGAGCGCGGAGTGCGCGAGGCCCGAACCCAGGGGGTAGGTTCGTCCGGCGAGGGCGGACCCCAGGGGAAGGAGGAACGCGGGCAGAAATCCCAGCACCACGAGTTCCGCGCCCGCCACCACCGTGCGCACGGCCAGCAGCCTGCGGCGGCTGACCGGGAGCGAGAGCGTGAACCCCGCCGTCCCCTGCACCGCTTCCTGGGCGATGCCGCCCAGCCCCAGGAGAACGGCCGAGAGCACCCAGGCGTTCTGCAGCAGCTCCGCGAAGAGGAAGTGCCAGAGGAAGTAGGGGTAGTCGGCCAGCGCGCGGCGAAACCAGTGCGGCTCGGGCCAGTCGGGGTGCAGAACCAGGTCCGACTGCCACTGCCGGATCATGAACGGGTGGGCGGCCACGAAGAAGAGGGTAACCGCGCCGACCAGGACGACGCCCAGCAGGAACCGCGAGCGCGTCTCGAGCCAGGCCTTATACCAGAGCATCGGTCCTCCTCGCCGTCTTCAGGCTTTCGAGAAAGATGTCCTTCAGCCCGATGGGGAGCACGTCCACGGCCGTGGCGTGCAGCGCGCGGCTGCGGTGGACCACGTGGTCCACGTTCCGGCTCACGAACAGCCTCGCGGTCCGCCCCGAAACGCTGACCCGCTCCACGCCCGGCACGGCCAGGCCCGTCCGGATGTCGTCGGGGACGGCGGTGTCGAAGACGAGGTCCACCCGCCGGTACTCCTCCCGCATGCTCTCCAGCGATCCGTCCACCAGCAGGCGGCCGCCGTCGATGATGAACACGTGCTCGGCGATCTGCTCGACCTCGGCGATCTGGTGCGACGAGAAGAAGATGGCGGTGCCGTCCGCCGCGAGCCCCACCAGGACCTCCAGGAGCCGCTCCGCCATGATCGGATCCAGCCCTTCGGTCGGCTCGTCCAGGATCAGGAGCTCGCCCCCGCGGCAGATGGCCAGGAGCAGCGCCAGCTGCGTACGCATTCCCTTCGAGAACTTCTTGATCCGGCGGTCGAGCGGCAGGCGGAAGTCGGAAAGGAGCCGGCGTTCCAGGTCGAGCCGCCAGCCGGGAAAGAACGACCGGGTGAAGCGGATGATCTGCGCGGCCGTCATGTAGTCGTACAGCCGCTTGTCTTCGCCCGCGTAGCCCACGCGCCTGCGGATCTCGAGGCTTTCGCGGGGATCGTCCACCCTGAAGCCGAGGACGGTCGCCGTTCCGCCGGAAGGGCGGACCATCCCCAGCAGCATCCGGATGGTCGTGCTCTTTCCCGCGCCGTTCGGGCCGAGGAAGCCGCTGATGGTGCCGGACGGCACGGAGAGGTTCATGTCCGTCACGGCCGCGAAGCTCCCGTACCGCTTGGCAAGGCCGCGTGTCGCGATCACCGGTGGGGTGTTCATCGATTCCTCGTGGGGCGGGAAAGGGAGGTTCCTACGCCGAACCGCCGGGCCAGCTCCGCTTCCACGAGGCGCCGGATCTCCGCCTCGGCGAAGCCGCGCGACGCGAGCTCGTCGATCAATTCGCGCACGGCTGGCTGAACGATCGCGACGAGGCTGGTGTTCACCGCGTGGGGCGTGGACTCGGCGACGAACGCGCCGGCTCCATGGCGAAGCTCGAGCACGCCCTCGTGCTCCAGCTCGCGGTACGCCTTGGCCACCGTGTTCGCGTTGATGACGAGGGCCTCGGCCAGCACCCGGATGCCCGGCAGCTGGTCGCCGGCCCGCAGTGCCCCCGTTTCGAGCGCGTGCCGGACCTGCTGCATCAGCTGCAGGTAGATCGGAACGCCGGAGCCGGGGGCGGGACGGGTGAACATTCAACGGCCTCGGCGGCGGAGCGATTCAACTGTGTGCTGTGATAGTACAGCAGACACCGTGGGCCGGCAAGGGCTCCGTCCCCCGCGGATCCTCCGGGGTCAGGTTCCCGCGGTGGGAAACCGCTGGATGACGGACTCGCGATACGTCCGGCTCAGCTTGAGATCGGTGCCATCGGCCATCCTCACGTGGTAGTCGCCCCCGAACCACGGACGGAGGTGCCGGACGTGCTGGAAATTTACGATCGTGGAGCGATGGATCCGTACGAACCACTCCGGGTCCAGCTGGGCCTGCATCGCGGCCAGGCCCCCCCGCGAAAGCAGGCGCTCCTGCGCGGTCTGGATGCGGAGGTAGTGGCCGTCGGCTTCGACCCAGAGGATCTCGTCGGCGCGCAGCACCCGCATCTCCTCCCCCACGCGGACCAGCAGGCGCTCCCTGGCCATCGACGGCTCCCGGAGGCCCGGTGCGCCGAGGAGGGAGGAGAGCCGCTCCGCCAGGGCTTCGGCTCGCCCGGACGCGGCACGCGCGCGCACCCGCCGGAGCGCCTCCCGCAGCCGGGGGGCATCGTACGGCTTGACGAGGTAGTCGACGGCGTGCAGCTCGAACGCGGCAACCGCGTGCTGGTCGAACGCCGTTACGAAGACGACCGGCGGCATCCGGTGAGCTCCCACCTCACGGATGACCTCGAAGCCGTCCATCTCGGGCATTGCGACGTCCAGCAGCACCACGTCGGGCTCCAGCTCGCGGATGGCGTCGACCGCCTCGCGGCCGTCGCGGCATTCGCCCACGACGGTGGCGGGACCGGCATCCCGCAGCAGATCGACGGCGCGGCGCCGGGCGATGGCCTCGTCGTCCACCACGAGCACACGGAGGGCCGCGTCCGTCACCCGTCCCCCACCGGTGCATGCAGCGGGATCCGCACGGTCGTACGCGCTCCCCGCTCCTGGCCCTCCAGGCGCAGGTCGCAGTTGGCGCCGTAAAGCTGCCGGAGGCGCATCTCCAGGTTCTCCAGCCCCACGCCGCTTGCTTCCCCGCGGCCCGGGGGGCGCCCGCTGAGTCCCATTCCGTCGTCTTCCACCTGGATTTCCAGGAACCGGCCCTCCGACCGCGCGCCGACACGAACGCGGGTGTTGCGCGACACGCGTTCCGCACCGTGGCGGATCGCGTTCTCCACCAGGGGCTGAAGGATCATCGGAGGCACGAGGCACCTTCGCTCGTCCGCGCCTACTTCCACCTCCACCCGGAGCCGGTCGCCAAAGCGGATGGTCTGGATTTCCAGGTACGCGGAGAGGAACTCCAGCTCCTCCGAAAGGGGAATCTCCGCGCCCGGATCGCCGTAGGTCGCGCGGCGGAGCAGCTCGCCGAGCCGCACGGCCATCGCCTCGGCCTTCGGGGGAGAGTCGCGGATCAGCTGGGCGATGGTGTTCAGCGTGTTGAAGAGGAAGTGGGGCTGCACCTGCCGGCTCAGTGCTTCCAGCCGGGCGTGCGCCAGGTCGGCGCGCAGCTCGGCCCGCGCGGTTTCGCCGGCGCGAACCTCGTCGTAGAACGCCCAGGCGAACCACGCGAAGAGCACCACGCTCAGGATGATCGCGTTGGAGGCGAAGCCGTAGAGGAAGCTCATCCGGAGCGACTCCAGGACGCCGGTGTCCGGCGGGTGCCAGGGACGGAGCATGCGAAGCGCGCCGCCCACGACGCTCTGCAGGACGAGCAGGAGTCCGCCGGCCAGGGCCAGTGCCCTCCAGGTGGGCCCGCGCCCGGGATGTCTCGCGAGCCAGCGGACCAGCACGTTCCCGAGCACGGCCCAGGTACCCCACTCAATGGCGTTGTCCGTCGCGATTCGCCGCAGCGGCACGGCCCCGCCCGTCTCCACCTGGATCATCACCTCCTGCACCGTCGCCAGCGCGAAGAGGGCGAGCCACGGGGCGAATACGGAGGGGGATGCCGCCCACCCGGTGGGTGCAGGCGGCCGCTCCGACGCCCGGCCCATTCGCGCGGGCGCTTCCACGATCGGATGTGCGCTCATCTGCTCTGGTGTGGGGAGCCATTCCCCCGGGAGATAACACTTCGGCAACCGTTTCGCCAACGGCCCGGGATTGCACCCCCGGGCCCGCCGGCGCGGGCCGCTCGCCCCGCGCCGCGAAACGAACGGCCCGCGCCGCGCACGCTCGGATGGTACCATCCGCTGCGGCGGCGGGGAGCGGCGCCGCTATCCTCCTGCGCTCGCATCGATGGGTTTTCACGTTCCCGCGGAGGGTCATGATCCGTTCTTTTGCCTGGGGCGCCCTGATGCTCTCCGGGGCATGCGCGCCGCGCCCGCAGGGGGCGCCCGCCCCGCTCCCCGCGGCGCCGGCGTTCACCGCTCCCCTCACCGTGGACTCTCTGCACATCCCTTTCGTCCGCGGATCCCTGAACGGTACCGAGGCGGGGTGGTGGGTGGTGGACAGCGGGGCGGCGCCGTGTGTGGTGGACAAGGGACGAGCCGAGGACCTGGGCCTGGACGTTCGTGGGCGTACACAGGTGCGCGGCGCGGGCGCGGGACCGGTGGCCGCGGACTCGGTGCGTTCGCGTACGGTGATCCAGGTGGAGGACGTCGAAACGTTCGAGTGCGAGCACCTGCTCGCGCTGGACCTCGCCGGGCTCACTTCCCTGGGCAGGCGCGTGGAGGGGATCCTGGGGTTCGATTTCTTCCGCCGCTGGGTCGTGGAGTTCGACTACGCGGGCGGACGGATGCGCCTGTACGAGCCCCAGGGGTTCCGCTACCAGGGTACGGGGCGCCGCATCCCGCTCCAGTTTCGCGGACGGCGGCCCTACATCACGGTGCGCATGGACCCGGGAGACGGCGGCGGGGCGGTGGAGCGGACGCTTCTCGTCGACACGGGCTCCGGCGACGCGGTCGACGACAGCGTGGTCCTCCGCTCGCCCGCGGCGAAGTCGCGAGCCGAGGGCGGCGTCGGCCTGGGCGCGCGCTACCCCGTCGTGCTCGGGCGGGTGTCCTCCGTCGAGTTGGGCGGGTACGTCCTGCGCGACGTGCCCGGCGTGGCGCCCGGCGTGGCACTGATCGGCGGAAACGCCCTGCGGAGGTTTCGTGTGATCCTGGATTACGGCCGCCAGGAGATGATCCTCGAGCCGGGTCCCGCGTTCGGCGAGCCGTTCGCGGGTTCGGCTCCACCCCCCGCTCCGCGGGAGCCGAAGCCATGAAGGGACCGCTGCGCCGGAGGTGGCGAGCGCTGGTTCCGGCGGTGCTCGCCGCGATGCCCGTGGTTCCGCCGGCGCTCTGCGCGCAAGCGGCGGGAAACGTTCCCGGCCCGCCGAACGGCCTGGTGGCGACCCTTCCCTTCGAGGAGCACCAGTTCTCGCTCGTATTCCTTCGCCTCGACACCGGCGGCGGCAACCTCGCCTGGTTCCTCGTCGACACGGGTACGCGGGGCTGTGTGGTCGACGTGCGCCAGGAGAACGCGCTGCACCCGGCGGGTGATCCCGCGCCGCATTCGGGGCAGCGCGCGGACGGCGCGGCTCGCGAAAAACAGCTTTCCGTGTTCTTCCCGGGGGGCGGGGCCTTGCTGTGCCGGCCGGTTACCATGGGCGACCTGGCTCCGGCGACCGACATCGTCGGCCATCCGGTGGAGGGGGTGCTCGGCTCTGCCCTGTTCGAACGGTACGTCGTGCGGATCGACTACGCGGCCCGGGTGGTCCGGTTGTACGAGCCGGCCCAGTTCGCCTATGGCGGGAACGGGCACGCGGCACGGCTCACCCTGGACGGCGGCATCCCCGCCATCGAAGCGGAGATCCGCGACGGCCCCGGACGGCCGGTCCGGCGGCGGTTCGTGGTGCAGACCGGGTCGGGCGACGCGGTCAACGACAGCGCGGTCCTTGTCTCCACGACGCTCCCCCGGTACCGGGCCGCCGCCGGCACACCTCATTCACGCGACTCCATCCTGATCGGGACCCTCGACACGGTGCGGGTGGGCGGCGTGGTGCTTACGCGCCTTCCCAGCGTCGCGGGGCCCAGCACCATCGGCGGGGCCGTCCTGCGCCGCTTCACGTGCATCTTCGATTACCGCGGCCACAAGCTGATCCTGGAGCCGAACCGCCACGTGGGCGACACGTTCAGCCGCGGCCTTCGGCAATCCAGTGGAATGAGCCTGTACGCTTCGTCCCACCGGGCGCAGCCCACGGTCAACGAGGTCACACCCGGGATGCCTGCCGCGCGCGCGGGCCTGGAACGCGGAGACGTGATCGTCGCCGTCGACGGCGTCCCGGCATCGCACCTTGGGGTCGAACGCCTGGCCGAGATGTTCGACCGGAGTGGAGAGCGGTACCGCGTGGCGGTTCAGCGCGGCCCGGCGGTGATCACCCTGGACCTCGTGCCCTGAGAATCCCCGGGCACCGTCCCTTACCCGATGGCCATGAACGGGTCGCGTTCCGAATCGCTCGCCCTGCGCGCCGTGGCTACGGCTCGGGGCGGAGCGGTGGACAGCCCGCGGGGCTGCCCGCCATCGTTACCCCGGGCAGGCGGCCTTTCCGCTCTCCTGTCCGTTCACCCGAACACGGAGAACGACCATGCGCGTGAAGTCTAGCGTCAAGGCCGGCGGCATCATCTACCCGTGGTGACACCGCGCCCCGTCCATTCGGGGCAGCGGCCACTCCCCTGCCTGCACGCCTCCACCCGCACACGGAGAACGACCATGCGGGTGAAGTGCGGCGTACAGGCCGGCGGGATTCTACACACCGGCTGACCCGGGCGCCTCGGCGTCGGCAGCCGAGCCGAAGCACGGATCGGGGGGTGGGCCCAACGGCTCACTCCCCGCGTTTCGTCGACGGCGCGGCACTCCAAGGCCGCCGCCGTTCGTCACGGATGCGCGATGAGCAGCACCGCCGCGTCACCCTTCAGCAGGTAGTCGACCGAAGACCGGAAGAGCTCCGGGTCCAGCGCCGCCAGGCTCTCGTCCAGGATCAGCAGGTCGGGCTTCTGCAGCACCGCCCGCGCGATGAAGATGCGGCTGCGCTCGCCGTGGCTGAGCTGCCAGCCGGTGTCGCCCACCATCTGGAAGAGCCCGCCCGGCATCCGCTCCAGCAGCGGGCCCAGCCCCAGCCCGCGGCAGACGGCCTCGGCCTCCCGCAGGTCCCCGGGAGCAGGCGGCCAGCCGCGGCCCAGGAGAAGGTTGAAGGCCAGCGAGCCCATCAGCACGTGGTTCTCGTGGAACTGCGGCACCAGCACCACCCGGCGGCGCCAGGCCCGGTGGCCCAGGGTGGGCGCATCCAGCCCGTCCAGCAGAAGGAGCCCCCCCTGGATGGGCCGGCACGAAGCGAGCAGGCCGCCCAGGGTGGACTTGCCCCCGCCCGAGGGCCCCTCCAGCAGGATGCGGTCGCGCCGCAGGATGGTGAGTTCCACGTCGAAGAGGGTGGGATCCGCGCGGCCCGGGTGCCGGTACGTCACCCGGGCCATCTCCACCAGCGGTCCCGGGGCGTGGAGCGCCTCTCCCGCCGGGACCATCGCCGGCGACCCGGGGGCTTCCGGAACGCCCTCCGCGGCCCGGAAGGGGGCGAGGCGCTTCCAGGCCACCAGCGCCCCCGCCAGCTGCTCGGTGCTGGTCACCAGGATCCGGAAGGCGCGGTACGCGACGATCACCCCGCCCACCGCCGCGACGGCCTTCCCCCCCGCGGCCCCCCCCTGCACGAACGCCGGGAGCAGCGCCAGCAGGCCCACCGCGAACCAGCCGCGGGGCACGCCGGTGCCCACGGCCACCTCCAGCCGGTTGAGCCGGCGGGAGCGATGGTCGTAGCGCTCCAGCATGGCTTCGTCGCGGCCGGCCACCCGGCCGGGTCCCTCCTGCGCCACGCGGGTGCGGTGCCCCACGAGCTGCTCCACCAGCGCATCGGTGAGGCCGATGCGCTCGTCCGTCCAGCGCAGCCGCTCGCGGCAGTACGCGGCGCCGGTCACCGCCGCCACCGCGATCCACCCCAGCAGCAGCAGCGCGTGCGCGGTTCCGCCGGAGCCCATCGCCAGCACCACCCCGGCGAACCCGAGCTCCGTGACGCCCATCACCAGGTACATCGCCCCCATGAACGAGAACGTCTCGATCGCCTCCACCTCCAGCGTCCGCCCCAGCAGCTGTCCGGCCCCCAGCCGCCGCACCCGGTCCGGATCGAGCCTGAAGGCGCCCTCCAGCAGGTGGCGCTTGAGGTGCGCGCCCACTTCGATGGAGATGGAGCCCATCGCCGCGTAGATGTGCATCCGCAGGGCGATGAAGGTGGCCAGCAGCAGGAGCCACAGGAAGAGCCAGCCGCGGCCGAAGCGGTCCGTCAGCGCAAGCGTCCCCATCACCCACCACGAGAGGAGGAAGACGGAGTACTGCGTGAGCTGCACCGCCAGGAGCCCCGCCAGGCGCGCCTGGAACCGCCTCCCCCCCAGCCGGTCCAGGAGCGAGCTGCCCGCCCCCGGGCGCAGCACCCACACGCCCGAGACGGCCTGCCGCCCCAGCAGCTGCGCAAGCAGCAGCCGGCGGGAGCGGGGCCGGCCCCGCGCGGGCACCCCCGCCGCTCCCAGGAGCGCCTCCACGGCCTGGGCGTGCGGCTCTTCCAGCGGCCCGCACACCGCGGCCTGCACCTCGCCCAGCGCGACGGCCCCCGTGCGGCCGCCGGGAGTCAGCACCGTGAGCGACCGGCGGCGCCCGCCGCGCACCACCAGGAACCCCGGCCCGCCCGGGGCCGGAACGTGCACGATCGCGGGGCCGCAGCCGCGGAGCATGCCCTCGTGCTCGCCGTACCGCGCCTCGACCGGCTCCGCCTGCAGCCCCAGCCCCCGCGCGGCGAGGTCGATGCACCGGCCCGGCTCGCGGCCGTCCGGGGCGCCGCCCTCCGGCCGCTGGAACCCGGGGCCGCCGGGCCGCCACCCCGCCGCCGCGGCGAGCGCGCCCACCGCCTCCTCCAGCCGCGCCTCGGGCCAGAGCGCCTCGCCCAGCGCGGTCACCGTACCCGCTCCCCGGGGAGCTCCGCGAGGCGCCCCCCCGCCAGGCGCAACCGCCGCCAGACCGGGTTGCTCCACACCGAGCCGTGCGCGTCCCCTTCCGCGCGCAGCAGCGCATGGTACCGCGAGCCCGGCTGCTGCCGGAGCGACCGCGGCGCGCCGTCCTCCACGATGCGCCCGGCCTCGAGCACCACCACCCGGTCGAAGTCGAGCGTCTGGGCGAGGTCGTGGGTCACGCAGACCACCGTGGCGCCCGCCCAGCGCTGGCGTACGGCGGCCATCAGGCGGCGGCGCTGCTCGCCGTCGAGCCCCCGGAACGGCTCGTCCAGGAGAACGAGCCGCGCCGGCCCGCGCAGCATTCCGCGGCCCAGGCGCACCCGCTGCCCCTCGCCTCCCGAGAGCAGGCCGCCCCCCTCTCCCAGCGGGGCCTGGAGCCCGTCCGGCAGCCCCTCGAGCACCGTGTGCAGCTCGGCCGTGCGCAGCGTTTCCCCCAGCGCGCCCGGGGCGGGGGCCGGAGCGCCGTAGCACAGGTTCTCGAGAAGGGGACGGTTCCAGAGCTGGACCGACGGGTCTATCCAGACGGTTTCCGCCCGGAGCGGCTCCAGCATCCCGGGTCCCACGTCGCGCCCGTCCACGACGACCCTGCCGGCCGCCGGCACGTGCCATCCCAGGAAGAGCCCCAGCAGGGTGGATTTCCCCGCCCCCGAGGCGCCGACGACCGCCACGTGCGCTCCCGGCTCCACGTGCAGGTCGATTCCATCGAGGATCGTGTGCCCCGCGGCGGCGACGGACACGCGCCGCAGGGTGAGCGCGGCGCCGGCCGCCGGGGCGGAGAGCGCGGCGGAGCCCGCCGCCGCGTCCGGTGCGGCGGGCGTTCCGAGCGGCTCGAACACGCGCAGCGCGATGTTTCGGAAGGCGGGATACCCCTGCAGCAGGAACACCAGCTCGATCCCGCCGGCCTGCAGCTGGATGGCCCAGTAGGCCACGAGCAGCGCACCTCCCGCGTCGTCGGGCAGCCCCGCCTGCCGCAGGAGGAGCAGGGCCATCACGGTGGTCGTCACCACCGCGTTCACCGTCAGGAAGAGGGTCACGACGGCGAGGCGCTGCCTTGCCGTCCGCACCGTCTCCACGAGAAGCGCCTCATGCTCCCGCCGCACCGCGTCGGTGCCCTCGTGCGAACGCACCGGAAGCAGGCCGAGGAGCGCGTCGAGGTAGAACCGGCCGAGCGCCCCGTTGTGCGTGCGCAGCCGCAGGTCCTGCTCCTGCAGAGGGGGGAGGAACAGCAGCGGAACCCCGAGCGACGTCACGAACATCGCCACCGGCAGCCAGGGTGCGCCCGGCGACAGCCAGAGCAGCGCCGCCACCGTGATCACCATCTGCGCGGCGAGCTGGATGCAGGCCGCGCCCATCCGGGGAAGAAGGCGCAGCTGGTGCATGGCGTGGCAGCGGTCCGCCATGTCCGAGGCGGGCCGGCTCTGGAGGTAGCGGTCATCCAGCCGCGCGATGGCGCCCCCGAACACGTGCCGGAGCCGCACCTCGGCCCTGCGGCCCAGGCGCAGCACGCTCTCCCCCAGCGACCACTCCAGCGCCAGCAGGATGCCGATGAACAGGGCGAAAACGGCGGCCGCCGCCAGCCGCTGCTCCCACAGCCCCAGGGTGCGTCCCAGCCCGGCGATGCCGCGCAGCACGAGCGCCTCCATCGCCACGGTGGAGGCCGCGGCGACCGTGGCCGCGGCCGCCAGCGCCACGTGCCGGAGGCGATCGGCCGCGAGCAGGCGAAGGTAGCCGCGCAGCGCCGACGTTTCGCGCCCGGCCGCCGCCGCGGCGACCTCGCGGCCGGGCGGGGCCGCCTCGCCGCTCCCCGGCTCGCCGGCCGCGGCGCCGGGGCGGGCGCGGACCAGCACCACCCCCTCCACCCGCAGCTCCTCGTCCTCCCGCGGGCCCGCGACGACCGGCCGCACCGACCAGTACGAAGCGGGGATCACCTCGGACTCGTGCCCGGCACTCGCGCCCTCCATCGCACGCCGCAGGAAGCGCTCGGCCTGGCCGCCCCGCCGCACCGCGCGCGCGGCCAGGACCGCCGTCGTCAGGCGCACGCCGGCATCCAGCGTGGCGAGCGCCTTCCATCCGGGATCGGCGCACGCGGCGGCGATCAGCCCCGGGGCCTGCGCCGCCATGCCCAGCTCCCCGATCCTGCGTGCCAGGACCGTGGTGAAATCCGCCGACCCGGCCCACTCCCGCCACGCCCGTGCCGGCACGCGGGCGGCGTGGACGTATGCGTCGCCCGCGAGGCGCTCGCACGAGATCCATCGCCTGCCGACCGCGGGATCCATCACCTGCACCCAGCGGCCGTGGCGGCGCCACGCCACCACGAAGTGCGTGAAGCCGTTGGGGAGCCGCACCACCACGATGGCGGGGAGCGCCCGGGCCTCCGGCAGCAGGAAGGTGTCGGCGGGCACCATGATCTGCTCCGCCGGAAGCCCCAGCTGCCCCGCCACCACCTCCAGCGCGTCGATGGAGGTGCCGTCCACGTCGGTGTGGCAGGCCTCGCGCAGGCGCCCGTAGCTGGCGGGAATGCCGAACCCCGTCACCAGGGCCGCGAGGCACGCCGGCCCGCAGTCCATCCCGGAGGTCTGCACCACCTCGGGAACCAGCCAGCGACGGCTTCCCGGGCCGGGCCTCACGGCTCCCCCCGCGCCGGGCCGGGTGGGCTCCGCCTGCGGGGCGCCCCCGCCGTGCGCAGCAGCAGGGTCGCAGGCGTGACGCGCTCCACCTCCACGTCCACCGACCCGGGGAGCGCATGCACGAGTGGAACCGAGGTCTCGGCGCCGGGCGCGAGGAGGATCTCCACCCGGATCAGGTTGCCGCGCGGCTCCCGCGCCACCCGCGCCACCCGGCCACGGATGCGCCCGTACTCCGTCCACGGGAAGGCGTCGAGGCGCATTCGCGCCCGCTGGTTCGGCCGCAGCCGTCCGAGCGCTGTGGCGGGAAACTCGGCGGTGACCCGCAGCCGCCCCTCCGGCACGATGGAGGCGAGCGTATCGCCGGCCCGCACCACCATCCCGGGGTTGAGGGGGCCGGCGTCGGCCACGCGGCCGGCGACCGGCGCGCGGACGCGCCGCAGCTCGCCGGCGTGCTCCAGGCTGCGGGCCACGGCGCGCTCCACCGCCGCCTGGCCCAGCCCCTCGGCGATCTGGCGGTCCAGCTCCGCCACCCGCGTCCCGCGGTCGTCGCCCTGCACCCGCCCCTCGGCCACCGCACGGCTCGCCGCCAGGGCGAGCGCCTGCGCCGAGGCGCGGCGGGCGCGGGCTTCGGTCTCGGCGCGCTCCCACTCGGCGCGCGATACGCTTCCGTGGGCCATGAGCTGCCGGAGCGTGGCCGCCTCGCGTTCGGCCGCCGCCGCGCGCAGCTGGGCCTCCTCGGCCGTGGAGCGCGCCTGCGCCGCCCCGATGTCGGCCGCGCGCGCCTGCTCCCGCAGCGCCTCGGCCGCATTCCGCCGCTCCACGCGCAGCGCGGCAATGCGTTGCTCCACTCCGCGCAGCCGGGCCCGGCTCTCGGCCAAGGACAAACGCTGTGGCTCGGCGTCGATCTCCACCAGCACGTCGCCCCGCGCCACGACGGTCCCCAGGGCCAGGGCGCTGCGTACGACGCGCCCCTCCACGGTGGAGGAGACCGGGTACGCCGCGGCCTGCACCTCCACGCGCGCCGCGTCGGTAGACTCGTACAGGGGGACGCTCCCGGCGAACAGCCAGGCGGTCCACCCCGCGAGCAGCGCCAGCGCCACCACCAGCGTGACGGTGAGGCCGCGCGCGTCGGGGGCCTCGAGCGACCGCAGCGTGCGGTCGAAGTTCATGGGCATGGACGATTTCGGAACGGCGTGCGAAACGAGGGCGGAACGGGACGCCGCCGTACGCGCGCGGCGGCGGGGAGCGGCCGGGAGATCGTGCCGGGACCGGGAGCGAGAAGGCGGGGCGCCTGTCCGCCGCACCGCCCGGAAAGCAATCGGGGAGTGAGCCAATGGCTCACTCCCCGGCCCCGCCTCCGTCTGGTCGTCACAGTGGCGGGGTTGGTACCGCGGCGTGTCAATCGCCGAAAGCGATGCCGCCGGCCTTGACGCTGGACTTCACGCGCATGGTCGTTCTCCGTCTGGGGGTGGGGGTCGTGGGCAGGGGAGAGGCCCCCTGGCGGCACCATAGTGCAGCGCGCACGGCTGGCCGCAAACCATGGAGACCCGAGACGTAGCGCTGGCGGCGCCAGACGAGCGATTGAGACCCTGCCGCGTTTCGCCGCTCGCGCCATGCCGCCACTCGGGTCCACGTGCAATCCGGTCCGGCTCCGATGCCCCCCGCCGGGCGTCGGCTCCGCATGCCGGAACGCGAAGGGGGAGCGGGCCGATGGCCCGCTCCCCCGATTCCGGCTCCGGCTGCCGCGTACGGCCGCGGGGCTGGTCCCGCGGAGGTTCAGTCGCCGTAGATGATGCCGCCGGCCTTCACGCTCGACTTCACGCGCATGGTCGTTCTCCGTCTGGAGGTGGGGGGCCTGGGCAGGGGAGAGGTCCCCTGGCGGTACCATAGTGCGGCGCGCATGGCTGGCCGCAAAGCATGGAGACCCGAGACGTAGCGGTGGCGGCGCCAGACGAGCGAGCGAGGTCATGCGGCGTTTTGGCGCGAGCGCGTGCCGCCGCGCGGGGCGCCGTTCGGGCGTGCGAACGGGGAGCGGACCAATGGCCCGCTCCCCGCGTCGCAACGATCGCCGAGGGCAACGCCGCCGGCCTGATGCTGCACACCAAGGCAGATGGTCGTACTCAGCCTCGGTGAAGGCGGTACCGGTCAGTCGCCGACCAGGACGCCGCCAGCCTTGACACTGGACTTCACGCGCATTGTTCGTTCTCCGGGTTGGATGGGGGAGGTACTGCAGGGGGGACGCACCATAATCGCCCCCCGCCGCCCCGCCGCACACCATGCAGTCCCGAGACGTGTCGCAGACGACGTGATACGTGCGCCTGCATCGCGAGCCGGTTCCCGCCGGATCAGTTCCCCGGCCCTGGCGGACCGGTCCGGCGGCGAACCATCCTGAACATCCGCCCCGCGAGGCGGCCGGCACTCGCCTCTCCACCCGCCGCGCTCCGAAGCACGATCACGCCGAATTTCAGCGCCGGGTCGTACAGCACCTGCGCGGTATATCCGGCCAGGTTTCCCGAGTGGCCCACCGCGGTCGTGTCGCCCCAGCGGTATACCTGGATACCGAGCCCGTAGCCGTAGTCCAGCGTGGACGACGAGGCGACGGGCACGCGCTGGCGGAGCGCCAGGGCCTCGGGCCCGAGCACCCCAGCCGGACCGTGCCCGATCTCGAGCGCCACGAGGCGGGCCAGGTCTCCCACCGTGGAGTAGAGACCGCCCCCGGGCACACGGAAGCCGACACCCGACCGGTGATCGGTGGCGGCGTCTTCGTAGTTCAGCGTGTCGCGGTACAGCTCGTCCCAGTCCACCCCCACGGCGAGCGCCTGCTCCAGCGCGGGGGTGAGCACGAACCCGGACGAGCGCATTCCGAGCGGCCCCAGGATCCGGCGCTCGACGTACGACAGGTACGGCTCGCCGGCCGCCCGGGCGAGGGCGGCACCGAGGACGCCATAGCCGATGTTGGAGTACTGGTAGGCCGTTCCGGGCGGGGCCGCGAACGTGGTGTGTGCGAGCCCGTGTTCCAGCGCTGCCTCCCATTCACGGGGGTCCCCCGTCTGTGAGCGGCGCTGGTCGTCCGGATCCCGTACGAGTCCGGAGGTCATGGTCGCCAGCTGCACCAGGGTCGGCGAGTGCCGCCGGCCGTTCGCGTCCACGAGCTGGCCCGCCGCCGCAAACCAGCGGTCCGCCGGGTCGTCGAGCCGGACCGTTCCCGCGTCAACGAGCTGAAGGAGCATCACCGCGGTGACCTGCTTGGTGATCGATGCAACGCGGTACACCGTCGCGGCCGACGCGGGCCGGCTCCGGGCTCGATCCGCGAAGCCGTAGCTCCTGGTCCATGCGAGCGACGGCCCGGAGACGATCGCCACGGTGATGCTGCCGAGGCTGTCGCGGGCGAACTCCGCCGCCGCGATGGAGTCTGCCAGCCGGGTGATTTCCGGGGTGATCTCCGGCGGACGTGCGGTGTCCTGTGCGAGCACGAGGGCCACCGTGAACAGCGACAGCAGAGTCATCGATCGCCTGACGCGAAGGGGCGTAGCGGGATACGAGAGCCCAGGTAGGATGCGGGATGCGACGCAAACGTTTATACGGGCGGCCACGGGACGGGGAGGACGGGACGCCCGGGGCGCGGAGCCCGCCAGGTAAACACAATCCCCCCGGCACTCGTCTCATGGCTGTTCACGCTGCTTCGACCCTCCTCGCACCGCGAGCGATCATGTTCATCCAGCCTTGCTCCTCCGCACTCCGCATCCCCGCCCTCGCCCTCGCCCTGGTGGCGGCGGCCTGGTCCTTCACGCCCGCCAGCGGGCAGGAGCGGCGCGCCGACATGCCGGTCACGCCGGCTACGCGCGACTCGGTGGCGCTCGCCGCCGCCGAAACCGTGGAAGCGCGATATGTCTTTGCCGACAAGGGCGCCGCCGCCGCCCGGGCAGTGCGCCAGGGTGTACGCGCCGGACGCTATCGCCGCCTCGAAACCGCTTCGGCGCTGTCGGACTCGCTGACCGCCGATCTGCGCCGCGGGACCGGCGACAAGCACCTGCAGGTGCAATTCAGCGCGACCCCGCGCACGGCGGCCCCCGACGCGGGACTCACCGCCGCCGACTCGGCGCGCGACCTCGAGAATGCGCAGTGGCGCAACTTCGGCTTCCATGCGGTCGAACGGCTCGACGGCAACGTGGGCTACGTTGAGATGGGGCGCTTCGACAATCCGGAGCTGGCCGCGGGCGCGCTCGCCACGGCGATGTCGTTCCTGGCGCAGACGGACGCATTGATAATCGATCTGCGGAATACCGGGGGCGGGTTCGCGGCGATGGAAGCCCTGGTCACCTCGTACTTCATCGCCGAGCCGAGGCTGCTGAGCACGCTCCACCGCCGCGGCGGCGACACGGCGCACCTGTGGACGCCGGCACGGGTGGCGGGGCCGCGCTACCTCGACAAGCCCGTGTACGTGCTGGTCAGCGGGCGCACCTTCTCGGCGCCCGAGGCGTTAGCGTACGACCTTCAGGCGCTGGGTCGCGCCGTCGTCGTGGGTGAGCAGACGCGGGGAGGGGCCAACCCGGGCGGGTGGGTGATGCTGGGGTCCCACTTCGCGGTGGGGGTCCCCACCGCCCGGCTGGAGAGCGCGATCACGCATGGCAACTGGGAGGGAGTCGGCGTGCGCCCGGACATGCCCGTCGCCGCGGCCGGCGCCAAGAAGGCGGCGCACCGCGCAGCCCTGCAACGGCTGGTGGCCGAGAACGCCTCGGCCGTGCGCGCGCCGCGCTGGAGCGAGGCGCTGGCGGAGCTGCGTGCCGACGACGCACGGAGCGCCAGCGCCACCGCGCCACAATGAGACGGCGCTGGAACTCCGGGGCGCGCGGAGATCCAGGGCGTTCCCTCAGGGCGTTGGAAAGGAGAGGACGGCCCCGTCCAGTGGTACGGTCATCGCCTGCTCCGAAGGCCTCTCGTTCGGGTTCGGCTGGCCGCGGCCGAGGACTGAGTAGCGGTCGAACACGTACGGCTGGCCCTCCGTTCCGTTGAGCGACGGCGTGTCACCTACGTGAAAGTGCAGGTGCGGTCCCACGCTGTTGCCGGAGTTGCCGAGCCTGCCGAGCACGCTCCCGCGCAGCACGCGCTCGCCCGGACGGACGCGAATGGACCCGGCGACGAGGTGCGCGTAGAATGCGTAGCGGCCGTTGCCCAGGTCCAGCGCCAGCCAGTTTCCCGGGTTGGTCCGGTTGGTCAGCGGCACCGGCATGAAGGTCCGGCCGTCGGCCTGCGGCACGTTGTCGGGAATGCCGTCCTGCACCGAAACGATCACGCCATCGGCGACCGCGAGTACCTCGGCGCCGTACCCGTAGAACATCTCGTTCGTGATGTCGTTCGGAAACGGGTTGGGCAGAATGCTTCCGGCAGAATCGACACGCTGGAAGTCGCAGCCGTACCGCTGCGGCACGCGAAGGCGCAGGTTCTGGATCACCAGCGCCGCGTGCGAGTTGCTCAGCGCCTGCCCGTTGCTGCATCGCCAGTTGCTGCCGCGAAGCGGGGGCGACAGCACCGGGGGAGGGCTCCGGTCCACGTGGAGCGGCTCCGAGGTGGCGATCAGGGATTCCGTGGGGGTTCCGCTTTCCGTTTGAAGCCGGATCGTGGGGACGGTGTCGAAGGTGATGCGGTGAAGAAGCGCGGCGGGTGGCGCATCTGCGGCGGCGAGCGAGATCCCCACGGCGATCGTCGAGGTGCGGCCGGCCGGAAGCGCCAGGTTCGCGGGCGAGATCGAGTCGCTCTCGATCCACCGGGTCACACGCTGCCGCCGCGGGTCGGCAAGCGCGCCGGCATCGTAGCTGGCCAGCGCGCGCCCGGTGGCGGCGTCCAGCACCTCCACGGAGCGAAAGCGCAGGTCCACGTCCAGCCAGCTGGTGACGTACAGCCGGTACAGCAGGTAGCGCCGCCCGTCCTCGCCGGCGACGAGCTGAGGGACCGGCCGCGCCGCCACGTCGAGGGGAAGGTTCAGATACGTGGTCGGCTGTGGGGCCGCGGCTGCCGTCTGGGCGAATGCGGGGCGGGCACTCGTCGCGATGCTCCACGACAGGAGGCCCCAGGCGAGATGACGGCGGGTGCCGCGGCCCCAGGCACCGCGGCCGGGCCGCCGTCCCGGGTGGGGCATCCAGCGGCGAGCGGTCGTGGGCTCTCTCATCGTGCGCGCTCTCCGGGGTTGAAAGTGTTGCTGCCGTGAGATCCACCCGTCCCCGGCTAGCGTCACTCGGATGCCCCAAGCGTTACGATGGTTTGAACCATTCCGCACCGGCCAGGCATTCGGTCGGCTCTGGCCGGCGCGCATCCCCTAGGCCGCTGGTGAAGTTCCGCGTGGCCCGTCGGCTCGCCCGGCAAACCCGGGCCGCGCGCGGGCGGAGCGCTCACGCGTTTCGTGCCGCCAGCACCCAGAAGAAGGGGACCGGCACGCCGTCCTCGTCCTCGGTGCGGACCTGCGCGTCGATGACGCGCAGTCCGGCGTCGCGCACCAGCCGAACGGTGGCTTCGGGGGGATGGCTGCTGGAGAACATGCGCACACCGAGCCAGTCATCCTCCATGCCTTCGGCCATGTCGCGTGTTCCAAACGCCGCCGCGAGCAGCCCTCCCGGCTTCAGCCAGCCGGCGATCGACGACAGGAGCGGCCCGTGTTCCGCCCGGGGGAGATGGAAGATGGAATAGAATGCGACGACGGCGTCGAAGCTGGCCGCGCGGAACGAAACTTCACCCATGTCGGCCTGAACGAACGCCGCCGCGGGAGCGTTGCGGCGCGCCAGCTCGAGGTTGCTCCACGCCAGGTCGAGCCCAACCACCCGGTGGGCCGAGGCGAGCATCCGGGTCGAAACGCCAGCGGCCCCGCAACCCACGTCCAGAATGGTGGAGCCTGGTGCGAGCCAGGCAAGAACGCGTGAAGCGTACTCGACGCGCTCGCCCACGCGCGTGCGACCGGCCCACTCCGCATGACGCTCCGCCGCCTCTTCGTATCCCGCCGCGACCCACTGCTTCGCCTCCTTCATTTCTCACCCCCTGGCGGCCCTCGGGACATCGTCACCGTGCGGAAGGAGGCCCGAATGATGAGCGAAGGGCTCCGCGAGGCGGTTGCCTTGCGGAGCCCTTCTGTCTATCGAACCTTGTAATCTCTTGTCACTCCACGGCGTAGTGAGATTGCGACAGACTGTGTGCTTCTACAGGCATGGCGCTCTACAGCAGATCCCTACCCCTGCGCCGTCTGGATCATGTCGAACATGGGCATGTACATGGCCACCACCATCCCGCCGATCACCACGCCCATCACCACGATCATGATGGGCTCCAGGATGGAGGTGAGCGCGCTGACCGCCGCATCCACTTCGTCGTCGTAGAAGTCGGCGATCTTGGAAAGCATGTCGTCCAGGCCGCCCGTCTGCTCGCCCACGTTGATCATCTGCACCACCATGGGCGGAAACACGCCGGAGGCCTTGAGCGGCTCGGCGATGGTGGCGCCGCTGGCGATGCTGGCGCGCGAGGCCATCACCGCGTCGTGGATCACGCGGTTGCCCGACGTGCGCGCGGTGATCTGCAGCCCTTCCAGGATGCTCACGCCCGAGCTCACCAGCGTGCCCAGGGTGCGGGTGAAGCGCGACACCGCCGACTTTCGCAGCATGTCGCCCAGCACGGGCATGTGCAGCAGGAAGCGGTCGATGGCAAGCTGCCCCGTGTCGGTCTTGTACCAGCGCCGGATGGCGAACACCGACGCCACGATGCCCACCACGATGAAGAAGATGTAGTTCTGCAGGAACGCGCTGATGGCCAGCACGAAGCGGGTGGGGGCGGGCAGGTCCAGCCCGGCCTCCAGGAAGATGGTGGCGAACACCGGCACCACCTTCCACAACAGGATGGTGGTGGCCAGGATCACCACGGTCAGCATGACGGCGGGGTAGGTCATGGCGCCCTTGATCTTGCGGACCAGGGCGTCGTTCTTTTCCATGAACTGCGCCAGGCGCAGCAGGATGATGTCCAGGATGCCGCCCGCCTCGCCGGCGGCCACCATGTTCACGTACAGCTCGGTGAACACCTTGGGGTGCTTGCGCATGCCGTCGGCCAGCGTCATGCCGGCCTGGATGTCGTTGAGCACCGCGCTGATGACGGCCCGGAAGTTCTTGTTCTCGGTCTGCTCCGCCAAAATGGTCAGGCTCTGCACCAGCGGCAGCCCCGAGTTGATCATGGTGGCGAACTGGCGCGTGAAGATCACCACCTCACGGGTCTTGATCCCCGTGCCGAAGGTGATGTTGATCTCCTTGGCCTTGGCGTTCACCGAGACCGGCTTCAGCCGCTGCCGCACCAGGAAGCCCACCACCTCGTCGCGGGTGGGCAGGTCGATCTCGCCGGTCGTAATCTCGCCGCTGGCCGCGCGGGCGCTGTACGCAAAAACGGGCATTGGGGCACCCCAGGGAATAGGGAATGGGGAATAGGGAACAGGTGGCCGGCCGCACGGCTCCACCCTTCCCTCCGCTCCCGAACTTCAGTTACTCACGCACTTCCGCACTCACGCACTCACGCACCGCCGTTCAGTTCGGCACCGGCTCGCCCACCATGCGCAGGAACTCGGTGGGGTCCGACGTGCGCTTCACGCACTCCTCCAGCGACACCTCGCGCTGCACGTACAGCTGGTACAGGGCGTCGTTCAGCGTCTGCATCCCGTGCTTCTTGCCGGCCTGCATGGCCGAGTAGATCTGGTGGATCTTGTCGTCGCGGATGCAGGCGCGCACGGCCTGCGTGCACACCATGATCTCGCAGGCCATCGACCGGCCGCGGCCGCGCGCCTTGGGGAGCAGCTGCTGGGTGACCACGCCCTCCAGCACGAACGCCAGCTGCGCGCGGATCTGCGGCTGCTGGTGCGAGGGGAACACGTCGATCACGCGGTTGATGGTCTCGGCCGCGGAGTTGGTGTGCAGCGTGGCCAGGCACAGGTGGCCCGTTTCGGCGATGGTCAGCGCGGCCTGCACCGTTTCCAGGTCGCGAAGCTCGCCCACCAGGATCACGTCGGGGTCCTGGCGAAGCGCGTACTTCAGCGCCCGCCCGAAGCTCTGCGTGTCGCTGCCCACCTCGCGCTGGTTCACCATGCACCCCTGGTGGCGGTGGATGAACTCGATGGGGTCTTCGATCGTCAGGATGTGGCCGCGCCGCTCCTTGTTGATCTTGTCGACCATGGCGGCCAGCGTGGTGCTCTTCCCTGAGCCCGTGGGGCCCGTCACCAGCACCAGCCCGCGCGGCTTCTCGGCCAGCTTCTGGATGATGGGAGGCAGCCGCAGCTCCTCGAACGTCTGGATCTTGAAGGGGATCTGGCGGATGGCCAGCGCCACGCACCCGCGCTGGCGGTACACGTTGCCGCGGAAGCGCGCCAGGTTCTGGATGCCGAAGCTGAAGTCCAGCTCGTCCTCGGTCTCGAACCGCTTCTTCTGGTTCTCGGTAAGGATGCTGTACGTCAGCTGCAGGCAGTCCTTGGGGGTGAGGATGTAGTCCACCCCGCTGTCGGTGATGTGCCCGTCCACCCGCAGCTTGGGGCGCTCGCCCGCCGTCACGTGAAGGTCCGACGCGCCGCGCTCGATCATCTCTTCCAGCAGGGCGCGCAGGTTCAGGCTGCGGGCGGCCTCGGGGGCGGCGGCGCGCGGTGCCTCGGTGGCGATGCTCATGGGATTGCCTTTCAGGTACTTCCGTGGAGGGTCGCTCGGGCCGGTCCGGCGAGGCCGCCCGGCCGGGGCGATCCGCACGAAACCGTGCAACGTGCAAGGCGCCTCCCCCGACAAAAGCCAGTGGCGGCGCGGATTTTCGTTCGCTTGCCCCACGAAGGAGCCAAGAACCGTGCCGCCGCAAACGGATGGTGCGCCGCGGCTTACGCCGCCGTTTCCTTGATCACCTCTTCCAGCGTGGTGACGCCCTTCCTCATCTTCAGCAGCCCGTCCATGCGCAGCGTGAGCATCCCCTCGCTGATCGCCTGCTTCTGCAGGTCGGCGGTGGAGGCGCCCTGCAGCACCATGCGGCGCAGCGCCGCCGACATGGCCATCACCTCGTACAGCCCCGCGCGCCCCTTGTAGCCGGTGCCGCCGCAGGTTTCGCAGCCGGCGCCCTTGAAGAAGCTGGCCTCGTCGATCTCCTGGTCGGTCAGCCCGGCGCCCCGCAGGAACTCCTCGGGATAGGTCGTGGACTCCTTGCAGTTGCCGCAGATGCGCCGCAGCAGGCGCTGCGCCGTGATCAGGTTCACGGCGCTGGCCACGTTGAACGGCTCGATGCCCATGTCGATCATGCGGGTGATGGTCGACGGGGCATCGTTGGTGTGCAGCGTGCTCAGCACCAGGTGGCCGGTGAGCGCGGCCTTGATGGCGATGGACCCGGTTTCCAGGTCGCGGATCTCGCCCACCATGATGATGTTGGGGTCCTGCCGCAGGAACGCCTTGAGCGCCGCGGCGAAGGTCATCCCGATGTCCGTCCGCACCTGCACCTGGTTGATGCCGTGCAGGTTGTACTCCACCGGGTCTTCCGCGGTCATGATGTTGACCTCGGGAGAGTTGATCTTGGAAAGCGCGCTGTACAGCGTGGTCGTCTTTCCCGAACCCGTGGGCCCGGTGACCAGCACCATGCCGTACGGGTTCATGATGGCGCGCATGAAGTTCTTTTCCGCGCGCTCCTCCATGCCGAACTTCTCGAGGTCCAGGGTCAGGTTGCCCTTGTCGAGAATACGCAGCACGATCTTTTCGCCGAACAGCGTGGGGAGCGTGCTCACGCGGAAGTCGATCACCCGCTTGCCCAGCCGCAGCTTGATGCGCCCGTCCTGCGGCACGCGGCGCTCGGCGATGTTCAGGTCGCTGAGGATCTTGAAGCGCGAGATGAGCGCCGCCTTCATCTTGGGCGGCGGCCGCATGATCTCGTGCAGCACGCCGTCGATGCGGTAGCGCACCCGCACGTCCTTCTCGTAGCACTCGAAGTGGATGTCCGAGGCGCCGCGCTGCACCGCGTCGGTGAGAATGCCGTTGATCAGCTTCACCACCGGCGCCTCGTCCACCGCCGCCGCCAAGGCCGAAACGTTCAGCTCCTCCTCGCGGTCGTCGACGACCTCGATCTCCTCCTGCTCGATCTGCTTGAGAAGGTCGTTGATGCGCTCGTCGGAGGCCTCGTACTCCTTCTCGATGATCTTGCGCAGCGAAAAGTCGCCCGCGATCACCGGCTCGATGTCCAGCCGGGTGACGAACTTCAGGTCGTCGAGCACCCCCAGGTCGGTGGGGTTGGCCATCGCCACGGTAAGGGTGCGTCCCACGCGCCGCAGGGGAAGCACCTGGTGCTTCACCGCGATCTCGGGGGGCACCAGCTTCAGGATGCGCGGGTCCAGCTTCACCCGCTCCAGGTCTACCGCGGGAATCCGGTGCTGGCGCGCCAGGGCGCGAACCAGGTCCTGCTCGCTCAAAAAGCCGAGCTTGACCAGGCTGAAGCCCAGGCGGTTGCCGCCGTTGCGGGCGTCGTCCAGCGCCTTGCTCAGCTGTTCGCGGGTAACCAGGCCTTCGTGGATCAGCTGGTCGCCGATCCGGTCCGCGGGAGCGCTTACGGCCATGTGGGCCCAGAGTGTCGGGCGAATGCCCTGGCCGGCGTACCATCGCCCGGCCAGGAGAGATTTCGGGGAATGCGAGGTGGCTCTAGCTTCGCCGCAAGTGCCTGCCCTGTCAAGGGGAAGCGCGGATCCGCGGGCGCAGGCGCGACACCGTCGACGGCCCGATCCCCGGCACCTCCTCCAGCGCCTCGGGCGAGCGGAACCGGCCGTTCCTCTCCCGCCAGGCGACGATCCGCCCGGCCAGCGAGGGCCCGATGCCGGGAAGCACCGCCAGCTCGTCCGCCGACGCCGTATTGACGTCCACGATCCCGCCCGCGTCGCTCGTTCGCCCTCCGCCCGTCTTCCCCGGGGACCGGGTCGACACGGTACGAGGCGAAGCGGCGGCCGGCGCGGGCCGCAGCGCCAGGTGGGGCGCCGCCTGCCGCAGCAGCGCCGGGCCTACGCCGGGCACCGAGTCCAGGTCGGCGAGCGAGCGGAAGCGGCCCCGTTCCGCCCGCCAGGCGACGATGCGCCCGGCCAGCGACGGGCCGACGCCGGCAAGCCGGTCCAGCTCGTCCGCGGTCGCGGTGTTCGGGTCCAGCCGCTCGCCTTCCGACAGCGGGGCGCGGCGGCGCTCCGCGCGGGCGACGGAGTCCGCCACCTCGCCCACCAGGCGCGACGCCGCGCCGCTTTCCACCGCGGACACGCCCGCCAGCGGCGCCGGCCCGTCCGACGCGGCCACGCGTGCCACCGCGCCGGCGGCCAGCAGCAGCGCGGCCACGCCCAGTGCCAGGCGCTCCTGCGAGGTGGCCGCCATCCCTCAGTTCTCCCCGGCGGCCGGCTGCTCGCCGAACACGGCCGTCCCCAGCACCCGGCCCACCAGCCCCAGCGTTTCGCGCGAAAGGAACTCCGGCCTGTCGGCGATGGCGTGCCAGCGCGCGTTGTCGGGCCCGTACTCGCGGTCGGCGACGATCACCGTGGGGATCCCCGCCGCGGCCAGCACCCGCCCCGCGTTCCTCATGGGGGGAGCCGTCCGCTGCACGAACACGCTGTCCGCGCGCGCCGCTTTCGCCGCGTCCCACACCCGCGCGGTCGCCTCGGCCGCCGTGGCGACGGAAAGCGAGTCGCGCGGAAACTCGGCCAGCTTGTCGCCCACGCCCTGCAGGACCACGGCGTAGCGGGGGCGGTACCCGGGCATCTGCGCCAGGAAGTGGCGGGTGCCCGCGAAGTCGGCCTCGTCGCGGAAGTCGTCGCCGTCCGCGAACAGGATGTCGACGCCGACGGACGCGGGCTGCTCCTTCAGCAGCTGCGCCATCTCCACCAGCACCGCCACCCCCGACGCGTTCACGTTGGCGCCGGGCGTGGGATAGCGGCGATCCAGCGGCTCGGGCGAGCCGTCGGCGCGGCGGCGGGTGTCGCGGTGGGCCACCAGGAGAACGCGGTCCCGGAGCCCGGGGCGAAAGCGGGCCAGCACGTTGGTCAGCTTCACCGGCCGCCCGCCCTCGCCCGGCGCGGTGAACGGCTGCTGGATGACGGTGTCGGCGCGGAACTTCAGCTCGTCCACCAGCCACGCCAACTGCCGCCGGCTCCCCTTGTCGCCCGGGTACCGCGGCCCGAAGCCCACCTGCGCCGTCAGGTGCGTCCACGCCCGCGCCGCGCTGAACTCCGGCGGGGGCGGGGTGGGCGGCGAGCAGGAAGCCAGCAGCAGCGTGAGAGCCGCGGCCGCCGCGGAACGGGCGCGCCCGCGCGTTGGTATCAAGGAAACTCGCCAGGCCGGGGGAGAGGGGCGAAAGGCCGGCGGCGGCTTGGCGCCGCCCCTTCCGCGGGCGTATACTAGGAGCCGTTCCCTTTCAGGGGCAAGGCCCGGATTCAGCGGATGAAGATCCTTACGCGGTACCTGATGCGGGCGCACCTGGGCCCGTTTCTTTTTTCGTTCTGCGCGCTCACCGGGGTGATCCTGATCAACACCCTGGCCAAGCGCCTTGCCGACCTGGCCGGCAAGGGGCTGCCCGTGCGCGTGATCCTGGAGTTCTTTGCCCTGGCGCTCCCCGCCACCATCGCCCTCACCTTTCCCATGGCGGTGCTGGTGGCCGTGCTGTACACGTTTTCCACCCTGGTGGCGGAGAACGAGATCACGGCCCTCAAGGCCAGCGGGGTGGACCTCCGCCGCCTGCTGGCCCCCCTGCTGGTGGCCGCCGGGGTGATCGCCGGCGCCATGGTGGTGTTCAACGACCGGGTGCTCCCCGAGGCCAACCACCGCTGGAGCCAGCTGATCGTGGACATCGGCCGCAAGACGCCCACCTTTCTGCTGCAGGAGCAGACGCTCAACCGCATCTCGCCGCAGACGGGCGGCAGCGTGCTGTACCTGCGCGCGGGGCGCATCGAGCCGGGCACCAACCGCATGTGGGACGTGCAGATCTACGACGTCACCAACGCCACGCGCATGCGCACCATCTTCGCCGACTCGGGCCGGGCCATGTTCAGCGCCAACGGCAGCGACATGATCATGCAGCTGTACGACGGGCACACCCGCGAGGTGGCGTCCGACGACCCGGCCAGCTTCCGGCGGGTGTACTTCCAGCGACAGGTGTTCGGCATCCCGGGGATCAGCAACCAGCTCACGCGCAACGACCGGCCCGACGGCTACCGCGGCGACCGCGAGATGACGGTGGGCATGCTGCAGTCGCAGATCGACACCCTGGCCCGCCAGCGCCGCGACGCCGTGAAGGAGCTGCGCCAGACCGCCCTGGCGGACCTGGAGTTCGCCGTCACCGGCAAGGCCGCCCCCCCCGGTACGGCCCTGGCGCTGGACAGCTACGTGCCGGAGAGCACGGTGGCGTCGCGCACCCGCCGCACCGCCGACGCGCTGGCCAACCTGCGCCGCCAGGTGGAGCAGGTGGAGGAAAGCATGCGCAACTACGAGGTGGAGATTCACAAGAAGTACTCCATCGCGCTCGCCTCGCTGGTGTTCGTGATCGTGGGCGCCCCGCTGGCGCTGCGTTTCGGCGGCGGCGGCATCGGCATGGTGATCGCCACCAGCATGGTGGTGTTCTCGCTGTACTACGTGGGGCTCATCGGCGGCGAGTCGCTGGCCGGGCGCGGCTACGTGACCCCGCTCTTCGCCATGTGGGTGATGAACGCGCTGATGACCGTGGTGGGGCTCATGGGGCTGGCCACCATGGGGCGCGAATCGTCGACGGCACGCAGCGGCATGTGGGACGGCGTGCGGCAGGCGCTGCGCGGACTGCGCCCGCGCCGGGGGGCCGGCCGATGACCAGGCTGCTGGACCGCTACATCCTGCGGCAGTTCATCTTCACCTTCATCCCGCTGGCGACGGGGCTGCCGCTGCTGTTCATCATCGCCGACATCACCGACAACATCGACACGTACATGGACCGCGGCATCGCCATGAAGAACCTGGCGCTGTCGTACGCCTACCAGTTCCCGCTGTTCGTGCTGTACGCCTTTCCCATCGCCGCCCTGGTGGCCACGGTGTTCACCATCGGCGGGATGACGCGCCACCAGGAGATCACGGCGGCCAAGGCGGGTGGCATCAGCTTCTACCGCATCTTCCTTCCCATCGGCGTGCTATCCGTGGTGATCGCCGCGGGGGCGCTGGCGCTGGGCGAGCTGGTGCCGGTAACGCTGCGCAAGCGCGCCGCGCTCATCGAGCCGGGCCGCGCGACCAACACGGGGCCGCGCATCAACTTCGTCTTCCAGACGGAGCGCGAGGGGGTGCTCAGCGCGCGGCGGCTGGAGCCCAGGGCCGGCGAGATCACCGAGCTGGTGCTGGAGCGCAACGCCACCGCCAAGGCGCCGGGCATGCACCTGCTGGCGCGCCGCGCGGTGTGGCGCACCCGCGGCGGGTGGCGGCTGGAAGACGGGTGGAAGCGCGAGCTGCTCGCCGACGGCACCGAAAAGGCCACCCGCTTCGACACACTGGGCGTGCCGGGGCTGGTGGAAACGCCCGAGGACCTGCTGGCCGAGCCACGCGAGCCCGAAGAGATGCGCTACGCCGAGATGACGCGGTTCATCGGCGCCATCGAGCGCTCCGGCGGCGACGCGCGGCCGTTGCGGGTGGAGCGGGCGCAGAAGCTGGCCATTCCCATGGCGGTGGTGGTGATCGTGCTGTTCGGCGCGCCGCTGGTCACCTCGTCGCAGCGCGGCGGCACGGCGTACGGCGTGGGCGTAAGCCTGGGAATCACCATCGTCTACATGCTGCTCTTCCGCGTGGGCAAGGCGCTGGGCAGCAGCGGAGCCATCGACCCGCTGGTCGCCGCCTGGGGGCCCAACGCCATCCTGCTGGTGGCGGGCCTCGTCCTGATGGCCCGCGTCCGCACGTAAGCGTCGGCACCGCCGAGTTCCCCGACCGCCCGCCGGGACCTTTCTGGCGGGCCGTCGCTGTTTCAGGCCGCCGCGGCCCAGAGCGCCGCCGTCTCCATCCGCCGCCGCTCGATGACGTCGCCGTGGTTCCCGCGCGACGCGAGGTGCGCCTCGATCATGGCGTTGTACTCGTCCTTCAACGCCTCGGCGCGCTTGAACGCGTGCCACAGCTCGTCGCCCTTGTCCAGCTCCAGCACCTCGGGGAACTCGGGGCTGTTCACCCACTCCAGCCACTCGCCGAGCGGCTTTGGATTGCCGGCGCCGCCGCCGTAGAACCCGGCCCGCACCCGCTCGGCCGCAACCCCCACGTCGTCGCCGTGAACGATCACCCGGTAGCCGAAGAAGGCCTCCATGGCGCCGCGGAATCCTGCGCAGCCATGTCCCGCCGCATGATCGCGTCCAGCCGGAGCGACTCCTCCCGGAACTTCTCCCGCTCCTGGTATGAGTCGGGCACCTCGTAACGGACGAAGTGCGCCTCGTCGGGATCGGGTTCCCCCCAGGTGACCCTCGCCCGCCGACGGCCGTACAGTGCCACCTCCCGCCGCTCGGCGAACTCCTCGTCCGACCAGCCCTGGGCCGTCGCGTGGTCCCTGACGGTGGCGTCCAGCCGTGCGGCGAGCGCCTGCGCCCGCTCCATGATCTCGCGAGCGCGCTGGACTTCCTTGACGGTCAGCGTCTTTTTCCTGGCGTAGCGTTCGCCGCAGAACCATGCGCGGCCGTCCGCGATTTCGTCGTACTCCGGGGCGTCGTACCACGATTCGCCCTCCGGGGGGGCCCCGTCGTGCCTCACGAGCGTCCAATGGGCAATGATGGCTTGCTCGGCGGCACGGATCTGCTCGCCGGCCAACGCGCGCCACGCCCTGGCATCGCCGCGGTGCGCTTTCCCGCGGAGATATTCGCGGTCATCTTCGGTCAGCGGGATGGCGTGGCGGCTGGGCCGAAGATTCCTCAGCTCGTATTCGTGGCGCATCTCAATCTCGGCGTCTTCGGCCATACCTCTTCTTCTCCCTCCTCGTCGCGCGACGGGCGCTGATGATCCGCGTCCAAGGCCCGCGTTCCGTGTAGATGACGGTGAGCACTCGTAAATGATCGGACATCCCGACCAGGATCATCCGAGCTTCCTCGAGTGAGTGGTCAAGATCCGGTTCATCACTGGCCTCCTCATCGTAGAACACCGTCCTCGCTTCATCGAAGGAGATGCGGTGCTTCAGCAGGTTGCTCGCCGCCTTTGCGGGATCCCAGTCGAACTGCAAAGCTCACTCCGTCTCCTCGGCCTGTCAACCAGCGAAGTGGACCGAAGGTACAGGCGAAGTGAACGGAGTGGAACCCCTCGCAGAAAACTGGTACCACCTATGTCGGGAAGCGATTTTGCTGGTGTTTTCAGCCGGTGGCCCGAATGATGAGGCGAGATCCATGAGGCGCCACCGTCCGCTCGATTCCGATCACCCCAGCCCGTCGTCCCGATGCTCTCGCAGATGCTGAAACGCGCCTCGCTGCCGCTGCTGGCAGCCGTGCTGGCCGCCGCCTCGGCGGAGGCGCAGATGCGCACCGCCAAGCCCGTGCTGCACGGCCGCCACTGGATGGCGATCACCGGCAAGCCGCTGGCGGCCACGGCGGGCGCCATGACCTTTCAGCGGGGCGGCAACGCGGTGGACGCCGCGTGCGCCATGCTGGCCGCCACCTCCACCATGTGGGACGTGCTGAGCTGGGGGGGCGAAACCCAGGCGCTGATCTACAACCCGCACACGGGCCAGGTGATCGGCATCAACGCCCTGGGCGTGGCGCCGACGGGAGCGACGCCGGAGTTCTTCCGCTCACGGGGCATGCAGTATCCGCCGGAGTACGGACCCCTTGCCGCCGTCACCCCCGGAACGCCCGGCGGCCTGCTGGTGATGCTGGCGGAGTACGGCAAGCTGTCGCTGAAGGAGGTGCTGGAACCGGCCATCCAGATGGCCGACGGCTACCCCATCGAGGCGCAGACGGCCAACAGCATCGAGCGCAACAAGGACCGCATCCGCGAGTGGCCCTACTCGCGCGCCGTCTTCCTCACCCACCCCGGCGAGGACCGCGAGGCGCCGCGCCCGGGCGAGATCTTCCGCCAGCCGGACCTGGCGCGCACCCTCCGCCAGCTGGTGGAGGCCGAGCAGCAGGCGCTGGCGGCGGGGCGCAGCCGGCGCCAGGCCATCATGGCGGCGTACGAGCGCTTCTACCGCGGCGACATCGCGCGCGAGTTCGTCCGCGGCGTGCAGGAGCAGGGCGGCCTGATCACGCTGGACGACCTGGCGCGCTGGGAGGTGAAGGTCGAGCAGCCCCTGTCGGTGGACTACAAGGGCATTCGCGTCTACAAGCTCAGCCAGTGGACGCAGGGCCCGGCCATGCTGCAGGCGCTGAACATCCTGGAGAACTTCGACCTCAAGTCGATGGGCTACAACAGCTCGCGCTACATCCACACGCTGTACCAGTCGATGAGCCTGGCCTTCGCCGACCGCGACTTCTACTACGGCGACCCGTACTTCGCGCCCGAAGAGCCCATCCGCGGCCTGCTTTCCGACGAATACGCCCGCCAGCGCGCCGCGCTGATCAACCTGGAGCGCAACGATCCCACGATCGCCCCCGGCGACCCGTACCCGTTCCAGGGGCAGAGCAATCCCTTCGCCGCACTGCTGCGCAACTGGAACCGCGCCCGCGCCGACAGCGTCTCGGCCCCGCCGCGCGCCGGGCTGACGTTCGAGCAGGGCTTCTACCTGGGAACCACGTCGGTGGAAACGGCGGACGCCGAGGGGTGGGTGGTTTCCATCACCCCCAGCGGCGGGTGGGTGCCGGCGGTGATCGCGGGGCGCACCGGCGTGGGCCTCAGCCAGCGGCTGCAGAGCTTCGTGCTGGACGCGGCCGAGAACCCGTTCAACGTGCTTCGTCCCGGCCAGCGGCCGCGCGTGACGCTCACGCCCACGATGGCGCTCCAGGACGGCAAGCCGTTCCTGTCGTTCGCCGTGCAGGGAGGCGACTCGCAGGACCAGAACCTCCTGCAGTTCTTTCTGAACGTGGTGGAATTCGGAATGAACGTCCAGGAGGCGGCGGAAGCGCCCAACATCAACAGCTTCCAGATGCGCAGCTCGTTCGGGGGACACGAGACGCAGCCGGGGCGCATTCTGCTGGCCGAGTCGATGCCCGCCTGGGTGCGGAGCGACCTGCGCCGCATGGGCTACGAGCTGACGTTCGAGGAGCGCACCTCCGGCCCCATCAACGCCATCTGGTTCGACCGCCAGCACGGCACGTTCTGGGGTGGCAGCAGCCACCACGGCGAAGACTACGGGATCGCGTGGTGAGGGGGAGTTCGATGGGTGAACTGGGGGCGATCTGGATCAAGCGGGCCAAGCGCGGGCCCATGGACGCGGTGGATGCCGGCCCGCTGGTGGCCGGGCGCGGGCTGGTGGGCAACGCCGACCAGGGGCGCCGCCGCCAGGTGACGCTGATCGAGCAGGAGGTGTGGGACGAGCTGATGACGCGCCTGGGCGGCGACGCCCCGCCCTGGCGCCGGCGCGCCAACCTGATGCTGCGCGGCATCCGGCTGCGGAACTCACGCGGACGCATCCTGCGCATCGGCGGCTGCCGCGTGCGCATCGCGGGCGAAACGAAGCCGTGCGAGCGGATGGACGAAGTGCTTCCCGGGCTTCAGGAGGCCATGCGTCCGGACTGGGGCGGCGGCGCCTTCGCCGAGGTGCTGGACGACGGCGAGATCCGCGTGGGCGACCCCGTCACGTGGGAGGACGCAGGCACGTAGGCTCGCTCCCGCGCCAGGAATAGCAGAGGGGCGACGCTGCAGTTCCAGCGTCGCCCCTCTTGAAACATCGCCCCTCGCCTGTCAGGCGGCGGCGCTTCCAGTCCTCTGGTCGTGCTCGGGGGGGCTGGCCGGCTCAGGGCGCTCTTCGGTCACGAAGAACGCGGGCCCGGAGCGGCGGTACCGGATAACACCCTGCCCCAGCGCACCGGAGCGGAGGTCGTCGAGCATCCGCGGGCATCCGCCGCCGTATAATCGCGGTTGCTGGTGATGATCTTGGGGTTCGGCATACCGGTTTCCTTGGGCGCGGGGCTCCGTTCAAGCTGCTCGGCCTTCCGGCTCGTGTCAAGCCCTATGTACCAATGTACTACGGCAAGTCACGGTCCCGGTTCCAGCGCGGGGTGCTGCACGTCACGCGCGTCGCTGTCGTGCAGTTCCACGAGATCGCGAACGACTCCGAGCAGCGGCACGATCACTGGATGAAACAGCAGGAGGCGCTCGTCCGTGCACGCCATCCGGCCCTGGTCCCGATGGATGTTCACGACGCCCGCCGCCAGTTGATCGGGCCTGAGGAGCGTCACGCGATCGCCCGAGGGGCGCGACCACACCCACCCGGCGGGAGCTGCCTCGTGCACACGCGGTAGTGGAAGGGATACCAGGCTGCGTACGCGCGGGCTCGTCGCGGGCTCGAAGTACGCGGTCATCTCGTCGCTCGCGCCGGGGGGAAGATCGCAGTCCCCTACGGCGGTGCGACCGAGCTCCAGCGTATCCGGGTAACCGGCCGGGCGGTTCGCGCACAGCGCATACGGGGCTCCCGGCAGAACGCGCAGCAACCGAAGGCTGTCGGTAAGCGGCTGCGCGGGAACTGGCAGCGCCATCGGCCGCAACCCTGGATCCGGGCTTTCTCTCGTGGCGCCGTCTCCGAACGTGATGGCGAACGAGAGATCCTGCCGAAGCCACAGCACGCCCGCGAGTTGCCCGCGGTCGAAGGAGAGGCGCTTGTACGGGCATGCCGCCGCATACTCCGCCAGGGCGGAATCTTCAATGGCCTCGATCGGCACGAACACCATCACGTTCGCGGCCCAGCGGCCGGGACGCCTCTCCGGCTGCTCGAACATCGTGGCGAGTTCCACGCAGCCCTCGAGCGCAGCACGAATCTCGCCCAACAGCACGTCCTGCGACTCCAAGCCCGCACGCAACAGGCTTCTCTTTTTCATGCATACCGGTATTCACGATCTGCGAATGCTGAAGGAACTGTTCGGGCGGCAGTGAGCGTCCGCGCCAGGACCCATTCGCGCCAGCCGAACAAAGCCGACCCGAGGAACGCGAATAGCCAGAACAGCAGCGCCTGGATTACGACCCCCATCTCCCAGAACCAGCGAGTATGCCCCGCGACCGTGTACCGCCAGTCGACCGGGAACGCGGAACGGATTTCGGCGCTCCAGACGCTTCCAAGCAGGCCCGCGACGAGCAGGATCAGGGTGGCCGCTGGAGGTGCGGCCGGAGAGCGTGCCCCACGGTCCAGCGGGCCCGTCAGCCAGTGCAGCCACACCGGACCCGGTGGTACGAGCACCGGCATCTCGAGCTTCTCGGTAGATTCAGGATCAGCCATCGTAAGCGCGTCCGAGACGCGTGAGGATCGCGGGCGAAACGAAGCCGTGCGAGCGGATGGACGAAGTGCTTCCCGGGCTTCAGGACGCCATGCGTCCGGACTGGGGCGGCGGCGCCTTCGCCGAGGTGCTCGACGACGGCGAGATCCGCGTGGGCGACCCCGTCACGTGGGAAGAAGCTCCACTTCCGTAAAGTAGTCCATTTCGGCCGGCACCCGCGGCGCTGCGAGGGCGCGCTCCAGAGAGCAGGCGACGTCGCGCATCAGTGGGTGCTCGCGCATGCGGCTGGCGTACTCGGTACCGACCTGCTCGACCAGTTCACTGATGCTGCGCACGCGCGGGCTGCGCTCGATCAGCGCATTGAGAATCTCGCCAGGAACGTACTCCGCTCGAATTCGGTCTTCCTGCGTCACGTCCACGTCCAGGATCGCCGCCAAGTGGTCGGGACTTTGAAACAGGACCGCCGCCACCTCCGGCAGGGCCATGTGGATCGTCACGTACGGCGGATGCGAGACCAGGAACCAGAGATCTTCCTGGATGCCGTGCGCAATGGTGGGGTTGGTGGACTCGGCATCGACAACGCAGATCGCGCGGGCCCGGTCGTCGCGCACGGCCCAGTATGCCGCAGACGGCACGGTCGAGCGATCTTCCACGCCGCGCACACAGACGTCGGTCGACGAACATAGCCCGAGGGCTCGGCGCACGATGGGTGCGCTGGACGCGGGATGAACCGCGATTACCACTTTCACGATACCCCCTTGAGGATGTTGACTTCCGGCGTGCCCTCTTCGACACAGAGCCGGTATTTCCTCTCCAGCATTGCGCAGGGATTCTCGCGCTTCAGCGCCTCTTCGATCTCCTGCCGGTGCCACAGGAGAATCGGCTGCTGTGCCGAATAGCGGGTGAGGACCGTTGCGGACTCGTGATACCCGCTCAAGCTGAACATCAGCCCTACGCTTCCCGCGGGGCGCCTCAGCAGCTGATTCCGGAGCTTGGCGATCGCGTCCGCTCTCAGCGGGTCGCGCCTGTCCTTGCACTCCACCAGGCAGTGCAGGCCCGCGGCATAGACAGCGCCGTCCAGCTGCTCGATCGGGCTGCCCTCCAGCCGCACGTTGAAGGGTCTCCTCACCACGGCTCCGTCCAGCTCGAAGGCCCGGATCACGAGGTGCTCCAGTGCACGGCCCGGAGGCCATCCGGTCGCGCGGCGATGGAGGATCTCGGCCCAGAGCTGGCGAAGTTCCGCCCAGCCGGCATTCGGATTCGGTTCGCTCATCGCGCGGCGGTGGCCGGCTGAGGGTTCGTGGTCCCGTGTGGCAACTGGACCCAAGCTACGCACGAACCTCACACTCCGGAAGCCCCGCCCAAAAACTCGTACCAGCTGTGGCGGCAACGGGTTAGGGCCGGCACTTTGCCGCCGCTCACGCGCAAAACAGACGATCTACGCACGTGCTTCCGGGCGTTCCGGCGCCGTGCCCGGTCAGGTGAACGCGGCGCAGCCGGAACCGCAGCGGAATGCGGCCTCCGGCTGTTTTTGCGCTTTCGAAGGCTCAGGCCGCTCCCGCCGCGGCGGAGTGCCCGCCGTCGTCGTCCTCCAGCGCGGGGCGGGCGCGGGGCACGTCGTCTTCGTGGAAGGCGGTGCCATCCTCGGCCATGCTGGCAAGCTGCCCCAGCCAGGGCGGCGCGGTGTCGGGCTGAGCGCCGTAGACGTCGCGCAGGGTGCCCAGCAGCGTGTGCAGCGCCCCTTCGCGCCGGTCGGGAGCAAGGTCGCGCACCAGGGCGCCCAGCGCCGCCGCCATGCCGTCGGCGGTAAGATCGGAGTGCAGGTTGTGGCGCTCGCGGTGAAGCCAGTCGAAGAGCTTGCGCCGGCTCTTGGTGTACGGCGTGCCGCCGGACAGGAACTTGTCGAGCCCGCTGGGGCTCATCCCCACCTGCCGCGCCACCGCGCGCAGCGAGGTGGCCTGCACCCGCAGGACAATCGCGTTGCGTAGCCGGTCGATGGACGGCTGCGGCCGGACGGACATCGTTCTTTCCCCCGAGCTTCTGGTGGACAAAGTAGACGAAACAGCATTAGTCTACTTCGTCCACTTGATCCGCACAAGTCCCGAGTTTGTGCGGTCGGTGGCACATGGGGGGCGGTCCTGTACGCTTGTAGACGGCAGTTCGGGTCAGGCTTAAAATGGGCCGGGAAAGATGATGCGCGGGCGCCGCGGCGCGGCCCCGCCGTCCACGTTCGCCAGCACGCAGCCAGGAGCGCCCGATGAAGCCAAACGCCGCCCGCCCCGGCGGGCACCCGCGCACCGCCGAGTTCACCGGGCCGCTGAGCATTCCCGGCGGCGAGGTGGCGGGCGCGGAAATCGTGCGCGAGCTGGGCCCCGAAGTGTCGCTTGCAGTGTGGCAGACGCTTCGCGGCGTGCTGATGTGGGCCGCCGAAACGCCCGAGGCACGCCCCGCCCTCTTCGACTCCGAGGCCATGCGCGCGTGGGAGTGCGAACTGCTGGTAGCCTCGTGGGAGCCTGAGCTGCGCTATCCCCTGGCCGTGCTGGTGGGCGAGCTGGCCGGCGATCCCACGCCGGAGCCCATCGCGCGCGCGTGCCTTTGCGTGACCGACTGGGCGCTCACGCGCGAGGCGTGGTCCACGGCGCTGGCTTTCGCCGAGGCCGCCGCGCTCGCCTGGCCCGAGCACCCGCGCTACGCATGGACGGTCGGGCGGCTCCTTCGAACGCGCGGCCGCCTGCGCGAAGCAGAGCAGTGGGCTCAGCGTTGCGTTCGGGTGTCAGTTGCTACAGGAGACTGGGAGGCCCAGGGTGCAGGACTGACCGCCTTGGGAAACGTCCGCTTCCAGATGGGGAAGTACCGCGAAGCAGGTCAGGCCCACACTGACGCCCTTCGATGTGCACGGAGGCACAAACTGCATGATAGAGAAGGCGAGGCGCTTCACGATCTGGTCGGCCTGAGCACCGCCACGGGAGACTTCTCGGCCGCCGAAAAATACGCGCGGGCAGCATTCGACATATACCAGGAAGGCCATCCCCGCCTTCCTGCCCTCGCGCATGATGTAACGCAATTGTGGATGATGCGGGGACAGTTCGCGCGTGCTCTTCCTGTGTTGCGACAATTGCTCGCCTGCTTCACAGAGAGTCCCGAACGACTGACGGTTCTTGCGTCGGGCGCTCGTGCCGCCAGCGGTTGCGGCGAGTACGACCTCTACTCTCAATTTTTCCGAGAGGCGCAATCTCTGGTTCAAACCACCACGATCTCGAACGCAGCCGCGCTGATCGACTTGGCCGTTGCGGCGTCGAATGCCCGCGAGTGGCGGGATGCCGAAGAGATGTTGCTGAACGCCCGTGACACTGCGACCGCACATAACCAATCGGATGCTCGGCTCAGGGCCGAGGCCGCTCTCGAGTGCGTTCGGCAACATCGCTCCGCCGAAGAGGTTTACATCACCCCCGAGCGAACCTCCGACGATCCGCTGTTCGTGAAGGTCCTCACGTCATTGGCATCGGCCGAGACTCACGTGGGTTGCTCGGGGGCGATCTAAGCGCTTCAGCCCCCCGAGCCCAGCGTGTTGATCCCCCGACCGTCGACCGCGCCAGTGGAGTCCGCCGAGGTGGTGGTTTCGGCATCATTACCCGAGCCCATCATGCCGCCGCCATCCTCACCCGTGGCGTTTCCGGAGCCCATCGTATTCCCGCCGTCGAAGCTGGGGCTATCGGCGTGGGTGGCGGCGGGCTCGGTGGCGGACGACGAGCAGGCGGCGAGCACAAGGAACGCGGCGGCGGCGGCGAGACGCATGGACTTCATCGGTTGAACTCCTGAACTGGTGGGTGAGTGATGCACGTCCGGCAATTCTGTCGTCCACTTTGACCACTAGTCAACGAGCTACCCAGCGCAGATGACCGCCCCTGTTCCGCCAGATGCGCGCAGCAACTCGCGCAAGCGGTTGCTGCTGATGGTGATGGAGCCTTCCCTGCGAAGCCTGTTCACGAACGTGCCACCGCGCTACGACGTCGTCGAGCCCGGGTGGGACGAGTTGGACGACACGCTGCGAGGGGCGTCGCCATCGAGCATCGTGGTGGTGGATCCGTACGCCGGCGAACCCAGCGGAGCGCGCCTGCCGCTCGTGCGCGACCTGCTGAAGCGGTTTCCGTCGGTGCCGGTGCTGGCCGTGATGGATCTGAGCCCGCAGGTAGCGGGCGACGTGCAGATGCTGCTGGACTGGGGGGTATCGGAGGTGGCGCCGCTGGGGCCGTTCCGCACGCCCGGCGTGCTGCGGCACGTGCTGTGGCAGGCGCACGCGCGGCCGTTCAAACGCAGGCTGGAAGCGGTGCTGAACGGCTACGTGGGGTCCGACGCGCGCGGACTGCTGCGGGCGGCGGCGGAGGTGGCGGTGGAGGGAGGGCAGGCGCCGGAGCTGGCGCAGCGGCTGGGCGTGAGCGCGCGCACGCTCACCGCGCGCTGCCTGCGGGCGGGGCTCCCCGCGCCCCGGCACACGCAGGCGTGGATTCGCCTGCTGCTGGGGTGCATGCTCCTGGACGACCCCGGCCGCACCGTGTACAGCGCGGCCTATGCCAGCGGCTACGCCAGCGAGCGGTCGCTGCGCCGGGCCATCACCACCTCGCTGGGCGTCGACAGCACCGCCCTGCGCCGGGCGGGGGCATTCGCCACGGCGGGCGCGGCGTTCAACCACGCGCTGCACCAGGCCCGCGAGGCCGCCCGCGAGCGCCGGCGCCCCGGGCCGCACCGCAAGCCGGAATGAGCCCGGGCGACGCGGGTTTCAGGAATGCCGAACGGGGGACCCTTCACAATGGAATGGTCCCCCCGTACGACACCGAGAGATGGTGCTACTCGGAGTACTGCGTGCGGAGCGCCGGAATCCAGGCGGGGATGGGTGTCTGCGTCGAAACGCAGCGCCCCTCCACCACCTGCAGCACGTCGAGCACCGCGCCGCGGCCCTGCTCGGGGGCAAAGTGCCCCACCAGCAGTTTCAGCGCGTTGTTCGCGGCCTCTGGCGAAACCGCCTGGACGTTGCGTTGGGCATCGCGCAGATACCACGCGCGAAGCTTGCGTTCCGTCTTCACGTACGGATCGGCTCCATCCAGGAACCCACGCAGGCCCGTGGGGCTCATGCCGATGTCGCGCGCCGCCTGGCGCAGCGACGTGGCATCCACGAAGGTACGCGCGGCTTCCCGAAGCGTCTCCACGGACGCGGTATCTTTACGCGGCGGCACCCGTCACCGTCCCGTCCTCTGGGTGTGAAATCCCGGCCAGCCAATCTGGCCGCTTTCGCTGCACAGGTTACAGCGTGGACCGCGATGGGACAAGAGGCAATGTGCCTTTTTCCGTCACAAGCGGGCTTTCGCGACCGAAATCAGGGCTTTTCGCCCTGTTTCGGCTCCAGCGAGAGCGAAGCCGAGTTGATGCAGTAGCGCAGCCGGGTGGGCGCGGGGCCGTCGTTGAACACGTGCCCCAGGTGTGCTCCGCAACGGTTGCACACCACCTCGGTACGCCGCGTGAAGAACGAGTAGTCCGCGTGCTCGCCCACCACCTCGGGCGAGGCCGGGGCGGTAAAGCTGGGCCATCCGCAGCCGGAATCGAACTTCTCGTCGCTGCGGAACAGCTCCTCGTTGCAGCAGATGCAGCGGTACACGCCCTCGTCCTTGGTATCCCAGTACGCCCCGGTGAACGCGCGTTCCGTGCCCTTCAGCCGCGCCACCTCGTACTGCTCGGGCGTCAGCTGCGCCCGCCACTCGGCATCGGTCTTCTGGATCTTCTCGGCCATGCTCTCTCTCTCGTTTCCGTCCCCGGTGCCTTCGTCGAGCCATGATACACCCGCCGCAGCGGACTGAGCCGTTCGTCTACTTCTTTTTCTTGCCCTTTCGCGCGCGGCGGGCCACGTCGAGGGCCGCGTCCATCCACGGGCGCAGCAGGTCGGGAGATTCCAGCAGGTCGGCGGGAAGCTCGTAGTACTTCATCACCTGCTGGCCGTCGCCGAACGGATCGAACTGGCTCATGCCGGCGTCCACGAACATCGCGCGGTTGGTGTCGTCCACCTTCAGGTACACCGCGCCGTCGTCCATCAGGGCAAAGAACAGCCCGTCGGAGTAGATGCCCACGCCGCCGAACATGGCCCGGCCGCTGACCGGCGCCACTCGCCCCATCTGCTCCAGCACGTACTCGCGGTAGTCGGCGCTCACGGCCATGGTCGTCGGGCTCCGGTCAGCGGCTCCAGAAGAACGCGTGGTTCGTCCGCGGATCGGCGGCCAGGTAGCCCCGGTCGGGGCCGGAGGCGATCTCCCACACCAGCAGGCGCTCGCCCTGGCTGCCGGACAGGGTGCGCGAGGTGATGGGCCACCAGCGGCTCCACCCCGGCGTGGGAACCAGCACCCGCTCCACCTCGGCCAGGGGCAGCTGGCGCATCCGCGCGGTGAGCGCCTTCAACTCCGCGCTGTCCGCATAGGTGAAGCGCACGAACCGCTGGTCGGTGTCGCGGTTGTGGCGGGTGTGGATCTCCGTCGCGGTCGCGGGCACGAAGCGCGGGAGCAGCCCCCGCTCCACGGCCTTGGCGTCGGTGGCTTCCCGGTACACCTCGAAGCGCTCCTCCGGCTGCTGAAAGCGCTTGAGCGTGGCGGGAATGAAGCCGGCGCCGATCAGCACGGCGGCAACGATCAGCAGCGTGCGGACGTTCCTGCGGCGAACGGCCGGATCGTACGGATCGGGGCCCAGGTTCGACGGATCTGCATTCATCAGCTCGTTCAGGTACGGCGTAGGTCCATCGGACGGAAAGTCGCTCCGGGGAGCGGGCGGAAAATACTCCGCCGCCTTCGATTGCGCGACTGGCGGACGCAGTGAGGCCGGCGGGGAGAGCTCCCGGCCGGCCTTGCGGGTCCTGCGGTGGCGATGAAGCCGCGCGTCAGTCCGCCTCGTTCCTCGCGCGGCAGTCGTCGCGGGTGGCGGCGCGGGCTTCCACCACCTCGCGGATGGCCACGGCGCGCCGGTACATCCCCATGTGGCCGAACATTCCCGGCCCCGTCACGTCGGCGCGCACGGTGACGTAGATGGTGCCGTACTCGCCCTCCACCAACTCGCGGTAGGGCTCCAGCACCGGGCCGGGGTTGGACACCCACCAGGGCCCGCGCTCGCCGCACACGCGCAGCGACTGCTCTTCCCACTTGACCGTGTAGTAGCCGGAAAGCGTCACCAGCTCGGATCGGGGAGCCACCGCGGCGATCAGCGGCAGCGGGAGCAGGGCGGCGAACAGGGTGCGGAGGCGCATCTTTCCTTGCGGCAACGAGTTGTGGCGTGCCTGTCGTACACCCCGATTCGACCCCGGGTCCGCCCGGATGGTTGCCTGGCGCCACAACGCGAAAGGCCCCGGCGCGCGGAAGGCGAGCCGGGGCCTTGGAACCGCCGGGAACCGATCAGCCGCGGCGGCGTTCCAGCAGCAGCAGCATCAGCAGGCTCAGCACCGACAGCCCCTCCTCCTCGGGGGTCAGCTCGGTCAGCCGGTCCACCGCGTACTTGCCCTCCCACAGCGCCGCCTGCTTGGTGGCGCGAATGGCGGGGGTGCCGTCGGGGCGCGACACCAGATACTTGGGATGGAAGACGTAGCCCGCGAGCATGCCCAACACGGGGATCTGCCCGAACAGCGCGTCGCCCACCTTGGCCAGGGGGTTCTCTTCGCGAAGGTTGAAGATGACGTGGCCGTCGCGGACGATCTCGTAGTGCGCGCGCCACAGCGAGCGCATTCCCTTCCGGCGCACCGCCCCGATCTGCGTTCCGTCGGGCGTGCTGAAGTTGTACTGCGCGGACCAGTCGATCACCTTGTTGGCCGCGATGTGGTACAGCGGCTGGGTCTGGCGCTCGTCCGCGAAGACGGTGACCTGCTCCTTCAGCTTCATCAGCTTCTGCTTGACGTACATCCGCACCTGCCCGCTTGCGTCGCGCACGTAGATCTGCGGCGCGAGGGCAAGCAGCTTGAACGAGAGCTGAAGCGGATACTGCATCGTTGGGTCTCCGGGATTCGGGATGGGCCGGGAAGGGTACCGCGGAAGGCGTGAATAGCGTAGCGCCCGCGTGCCCGCCGCGCCAGACCCGCGCAGGGGATTGCACCTGTCATCCCGATGGAGGAGCGGCCCCGGCGAACCTGCCGCGTGCGCCGTCGGTGGCAGCGACTGAGGGATCCGCCACACATGACCGAAGGACACCGACTGCCGTGGCGTGCCCCCCTCCCTGAGCGGGTGAACCCGGCTAGATCACCTGCAGGTGAGGGCGGACCTGGATGCCGACGATGTCGCAGCGGTCCGGCTGGGTGAGCGCGAAGTAGACGCAGGCGGCGATGTCTTCGGGGCGCAGCAGCTTGCCCCTTTCCTCCAGCCGCTGCTTCTCGCGGTCGGGCTTGTCGATCATGTCGGTAGACACCTTGCCCGGCTCGATGAGCGTCACCTTGACGCCCTCCTCGTTGGCCGCCTTGCGGAACGCCTCGCTGAACGCCTGGATGCCGGCCTTGGTGGATGCGTACGTGGGCCCCTTCGCCTCGCGCTGGTCGGCGCTCATGGAGCCCACGTTCACCACGTGGCCGCCGGCGCCCTTCAGCCGGCCGAACGCCTCGTGCGCGCAGGCCACGTAGCCCACCAGGTTGGTGCGGATGGCGTACTCGGCCTCTTCCAGCGACTCCTCGCCCCACTCGCCGCCGAACACGGCCGCGTTGTTCACCAGCACGTCCAGACCGCCCAGCTGCTCGTCGGCCTCGCGGAACACGCGGCGCACGGCGTCCAGCTGCGAGAGGTCGGCGGCGCATCCGTAGGCCTCGCCCCCCGCGGACCGGATGTCGCCCAGCGCCTCCTGCACCCCTTCGTCGTCGCGGCCCACGATCAGCACGCGCGCGCCGCGGGCGACCAGCAGCCGCGCCGTCGCCCGCCCGATGCCGCTCGTTCCCCCGGTGACGACGATCCGCTTTCCCGCTACCGCCTGCGCCTCGTACCAGTTGGCATCCGCCATCGCCGCCACTCTCCATCCGGGTTCCCGTCCCGCGAACGCGGACGGCGCGCACGGCCAGAAGCGTGCCGGGCGAATGTCAGGTCAGGGCACGTTCCGGCGCAGCTCGTCCAGCCAGACGGTGGCCTCGGAGTCGCTGGGGGCGCGCCAGTCGCCGCGGGGGGAGAGCGAGCCGCCGGAGCCCACCTTGGGCCCGTTGGGCATCGCCGAGCGCTTGAACTGGCTGGTCTTGAAGAACCGCCACAGGAACACCTCCATCCACCGCTTGATGGTGGCCAGGTCGTACTGGTTGCGGCGCTCCTCGGGCAGCAGTTCCGGCCACGGGCCGCGCGCGCGGTCGCCCCAGGCGTGGTGCGCCAGGAAGGCCACCTTGCTGGGGCGGAAGCCGTAGCGCGTGATGTAGTAGAGGGTGAAGTCCTGCAGCTCGTACGGGCCGATCTTCTGCTGCGTGCTCTGCGCGGGGCCCTCGCCCGGCTCGCCTTCGCCCGCGGGCACCAGCTCGGGCGAGATCTCGGTGTCAAGGATGGACTGCAGCACCCGGTTGGTCCCGGCGTCGAACTGTTCCGTATCGATGACCCAGCGGATCAGGTACTGGATCATGGTCTTGGGCACCGACGCGTTGACGTTGTAGTGCGACATCTGGTCGCCCACGCCGTAGGTGGCCCAGCCCAGCGCCAGCTCGCTGAGGTCGCCCGTCCCGAGCACCAATCCGTCGTTGAAGTTGGCCAGGCGGAACAGGTGCGAGGTGCGCTCCCCCGCCTGCACGTTCTCGAACGTCACGTCGTACACCGCCTCGCCTTCGGCGTACGGGTGGCCGATGTCGCGCAGCATCTGCATGCAGCTGGGGCGGATGTCGATCTCGGCCGCGGTGATCCCCAGCCCCTTCATCAGCGCGTGGGCGTTGCCCCTCGTGGAGTCGCTGGTGGCGAACCCCGGCATGGTGTACCCCAGGATGTTGGTGCGCGGCAGCCCCAGCCGGTCCATCGTCCGCGCGGCCACGATCAGCGCCTGCGTGCTGTCGAGCCCCCCCGACACGCCGATGACGATCTTCTGGATCCCCGTCGCGGCCAGGCGCTTCATCAGCCCGTGCACCTGGATGTTGTACGCCTCGTAGCACCGGGCGTCGCGCTCGGCGGCGATGTCGGGCACGTACGGAAAGCGGCCGACGTCGCGCCGCAGCGGAATCTCGCCTTCCGGCACCTGGAAGTGGAACGGAACGCGGCGGATGCGCGACACCCGCTCGCCCGCGTCGCCCGCGGCCTCGCGAAAGGTGTTCATCCGCGACCGCTCCTGGGCCAGCCGGTCCAGGTCCACGTCGGCGATGATCACCTGCTCCTCGTCGTCGAAGCGCTGCGACTCGCGGAGGAGGTCGTTGTGCTCGTAGATCAGCGCGTGCCCGTCCCACGCCAGGTCGGTGGTGGATTCGCCGGGACCCGCGGCGGAATACAGGTATGCGCAGATGCAGCGGCCGCTCTGCGTGGCGCACAGGTCGCGGCGGTACTCGGCCTTCCCGACGGTGATGTTGCTGGCCGACAGATTGGCGACGACCGTGGCGCCGGCGAGCGCGGCGTAGCTGCTGGGGGGAATGGGCGTCCAGACGTCTTCGCACACCTCCACGTTCAGCACGAAGTTGGGGACGTTCCCGGCCTCGAACACCAGGTCGTTGCCGAAGGGCACCGTGTTGCCCGCGATCGTCACATGGTCGAAGTCGGCGTCGCGGGCCGCGCTGAACCAGCGGCGCTCGTAGAACTCGCGGTAGTTGGGCAGGTACGTCTTGGGGGCGATGCCAAGGACCTGCCCGCGGTAGATGACCACGCCGCAGTTGAAGATGCGCCCGTGGAAGCGCAGCGGCGCGCCGACGACCAGCACCGGGCTCATGCCGATGCTTTCCATCATCAGTTCGCGGATGGCGTCGTCCACCGCCTCGAGCAGCGCGTCCTGCTGAAAGAGGTCTTCGCAGCTGTAGGCCGAGATTCCCAGCTCGGGAAAGAGCGCCACCGCCGCGCCGGCATCCGACGCGCGCCACGCCAGCTCCAGCGTGTGCTCCAGGTTGAACGCGGGGTCTGCCACACGCACCGCCGGGACGCAGACGGCTACGCGGACGAACCCGTGGGAGTAGATGGAATGGAACGGTGCGCGCATTCGGTTCTCCGCGGTCGCAGGGACGGCTCTGCGCCACAGGATAGCCAACGGCGGGGGCGCAGGCGAGGGGAGGCCCCTCCCCCGGCCCTGCCCCTCCCCCGGCCCCTCCCCGCACAAACTGCGTGCGGAGAGGGGAGAACTTCGAATGCGACAGCAGAGGTGGCGCGGCCGCAGCGCCCCCCATCCCCAGTCAGCCCGGTGGGTGTCCGCGGGTGCCGAGCAGAGACCGGCAGCCGTTCGCCCGCGCCGCAATGTCGCGGGCGAGGCGATGGAGGAACTTTCCATCCAGACCCTCATCCTCAGCCAGCTGTTCGGCCAGGCGCGGCGCCGCGCCTGCGATCCTCTCCGCGAGGGCGGCTACGTCGTCCAGCACCCCGCGCGGCAGCCGGCTTCGGGCCAACTCCCGTACCCAGGCGTCTCGGCCGATCTCCTGCAGCTCGGTGGTACCCCCGATCGCCATCGCCATGCGGAGCGGGCGGCGAGGCCGGCCCCGGACGAGCCCCAGCGCACTCGCCACGTCGTACAACGGGGCGAGTTCCGCGTTTTCGCCTCCGGAGATCAGGAGCGAAAAATTGCGGAGGTGGGCGTCGGTCGTCGCGGTGATCCAGACGTAGCCCACGTACCCGACGAACGCGCCGACGTCGTCCGGATCGGCGTAGTCGCGGAGCAAGCGGACGATTTCGCGGATGCCGGCGCCGCCCTCGGCGGCATACTTCAGGGCCGGGTCCAGGCCCAGGGCCTGCGCCATGTCTTCCTGGTGCAGGCGCGAGAGCGTTCCATCCGGCCACCGTTCGCGATCGTACCGCTCGACCGCGATGGCGCCCTGTGACCCGTATCGCACCACCCTGGACTTCGCCGCCGAGAGGCCCACCGCCTGCGCAAGCCGCAGGCAGAAGTGCTCGTTCTCATTGTGGTTGGCCACCCCTGGCATGGGCGGCTTGAGGATGTGCGTGCTGGGTGCCTGGCCCGAGGGCCGTCCCCACCGTTCGCGCATGGGATCCCAGACGAGTGCGACCTTGCCCAACGCGCCGGGAAGGCTGAACTGGCCCGTTCGCACCGCGCGGCGGTCCGGCGCGGACCTCGCGGCGATCTCAGCGAGCAGGGTTTCCAGGCTCGTCTCGTCCAGCCACTCGATCGTCCCGCCGATGCGTCCGCCAGCGATTTCGGCGGCTCGTTCGGGCGCCGCGAACTGCACCGCGCCCACGCAGTCTTCGCCCACGTGAGCGAGCACGGCGTACGGGTCGTCGCGCGACACGCCGTACTCCGTCTCGATCTCCTGCAAGCGCGCCGGGTTGTCGGGGAGCAGGCCGCGAAGCCAGTTGCGGACCTGGACCCCTTCGTACTCCGGTGCGGCCAGCGGCAGCGAGAGAGAAACCGGGTAGGCGTACGGGTTCTTCCGCCAGTGGTCGGCGTACCGCAGGCGATAGACCCCGGTGCCGGCCACGGACGCGAGGGTGCCCACCTCGACCTGGTTCAGCAGGACGACGAGCTCCGGCGGCGGGGTCACGACCGTTCCTGCCCGGAAGAGGGGTGGGCGTCCAGGTGAATTCCCAGCACGGCGAGTGTCCGGAGCACCAGCGCCACCTCCAGGCGCTCGCCCCCGGCCTCGAGCGCGGCGACCCACTGGCGCGTACAGCCCGCGCGCTCCGCGACGGCCTGGAGCGAAACCCCCAGCCGCTTCCGCTCAGCGCGCGCCAGCAGCCCGATCTCGCGGATCGTCTTTACTTTCATCCGCCGGCCTGTCTGTAAGCGATCACTAACATTAGGCGATATGTTAACAATCGCTGACACATCGGCAAATGTCAATGATCACTAACATCAGGCCACCGGGAACGGCAAGGCCCCGCACCTCTGGTCGAAGTGCGGGGCCTCGTCCTCGGCGTTCGGTCCACGCGCTACGTGCCGCGCCGGGCCAGCGAGAACGTGTATGCCGAGACGGCGCGGATCTGCTCGTCGGTGAACTTGCCGTTGCCCTTGGGCGGCATGGGCACGCCGAACTGCTCCGTGGCGGGGGCGCCGCCGGTCACCGCGCGGATGATCTCCTCGTACGCGCCGGTGCCCTGGCTCCACTGGTCGTCCACCAGCGATGGGCCCAACTGCGTTCCCTGCCCCGTCTCGCCGTGGCACATCACGCAGGCGGAGCGGTACAGCGCGCGGCCCTGGCCGCCCTGCGCCGGGGTAACGCCCTGCGGCAGCTGCCCGGGCGGAGGGCCGGAATCTCCCGGCGCCACGTCCGCGGGCCCGCCCTTGGCTCCATCGCCGCTGCCCGCGCGGCGTGCTTCCCTGTCGCATCCCGAAACGGCGGCCAGCACCAGCGCCGCCGCCATCCATGTCCACTGCTTCCGCATCGGCTCCGTCCGAAACGTCATGACCGGACCGCCGCCGAACCGAAATGTCCCGGGCGGGGCCGCTTGTGGGCGTTCGCTACCGCAAGCGTTGTTCCGGGCGCGACGCGGGCGGGCTTCCCGCGCCCGCCGTACGCGGCGCGCCGCAGGTGGCGCAGAAGCCCCACTCGGGCTCCAGCATGGCGCTGCAGTCTGCGCAGGGCACGGGCACCAGCACCTTGCCGCAGAAGGGGCAGAAGCGCGCCTGCCGCTCCACCGGCAGGGGCGAGCGGCACGCCGGGCACGGCTTGGGACGCGGCCGGGGCGGATCGGCGGGGGCCGCGGCTTCCGCCGGCTTCTCCGCGGCGGGCGTGGATGCGGCCCGCGGCGCGGCGGACGCCGGGGCGGATGCGACGACCGGCGGCGCGGTGGGATCGGGCTGCGGCGGCTGCGCGAAGGGGTTGGGCTGCACCCCCACCTCGGCATAGTCGCGGTAGATGCCCAGGATGGGGTTGGGCGCCTGCAGCTCGCGCCGGAACTCGTCCATCACCTCCGCGCGGTCCGTTTCCAGGTACTCGCGCTCGCCCGCCAGGAGCCGCAGCAGGGCGTGCTCGTACTCCGCCAGCTCCGCGAAGCCCAGCTCCGAGCGGATCAGCCGGTACGGCACCACCTCCTGGTACAGGTCGCCGATGGTCAGCGCCCGCCCGGGGTCGCGGGCAAGCGCCGTGGCGATGCGCCGGTACAGCCGGTCGAGTGCGTCCACTGAGAGTGCGTGAGTGCGTGAGTGCGGAAGTGCGTGAGTGCGAAAGCGCCGGGACCGGGCTTCCGCGCGTCAGGGTTGCGACTGCGCCGGCGCGCGCGGGGCCGAGCGCATCAGCGTGCGCAGCTCCGCGGGGGCGCGGCGCAGCTCCTGGTCGGCCTCGGCGGCGCGGCCCGACTCGCGCAGGGCCCGCACCAGGCCGCCCCACGCGCGGAGCGATTCGCCGTCGTGCCGCAGGGCCACGCGAAAGCGCTCCACCGCCTCGGGAGCGCGGCGCGCATCCAGAAGCAGGTAGCCGAGCTCTGCATGAAGCTCGGCGTGCTCGGGGTTGGCGTCCAGCCCCGCCTGCAGCTCGCGCCGCGCGTCTGCCGGGCGGCCGGCTTCGCGGTAGATGCGGGCCAGGTACACGCGTGCAAGCGCGTCGCGCGGATGCTCGCCGGCATGGGCGCGGAACTCCCGCTCGGCCTCGGCCACGCGGCCCGCCAGGAACGCCTGCTCGCCCCGCTGCAGTGCCCCGTCGTCTTCGCCGCCGCGCATGCGGACGGCGGCGACGAGCAGGAGGCCCAGGACGGCCAGCGCCAGCAGCGCCTGCCAGGGAAAGCGGCGGCGCGCCTCGGCGGGCACGGCGTGCACGGGCGCTTCGTCGTCGCGCACCAGCGGCTCGTCGTCGTCCGGGAGCGCGGGGTCTTCCAGGTGCGCCGGCGGGAGCGCCAGGACGTGCGATTCGATTCCACCCGCCACGGACACCGCCAGCTCGGCGTCGCGGGGCAGCGCATCCGCCCCGCGGCCGATGCGCTCGGCGGCGCCGTGCAGCTCGTGGAACGCCGCCGCCAGCTCCATGGGCACGCGGTTGCGGCGCCGCAGTTCGGCCAGCAGGTCGGGGGTGGAAAGGTCGTCCTCGGAAAGCGCGCGCAGCCGCAGCTCCACCGGGGCGGTGGTGTCGTCGCGCAGCATGCGGCGCAGCGTGGTGTCGGCCGCGTGTGCCACGCGCACGATGGCTCCGGGCGCGCTGGCGCCCGTGCGCAGCGCGTCCAGGTCGGAGGCGCGCTGGCGCAGCGGGCGAAGCGTGCTCTCGGGGCCGAAGGTCACGGGCGGCGGAGCGGGAGGATGAGGGGCAAGCCGGTCACTCCTCTATGCGCAGCAGGCCCATCCGCGCGCCCGCCCTGAGAAAGGCCTCGGCGCTGTGGACGGGAACGTCGCGGCCGGTGCGCTCGCGGATCTGCCGCGCCGCGCGCCGCATGAAGGCGCCCAGCGGCATCTGCGGCTCGCCGCACGAGTCGCGCATCCCCCGCACGATCTCGTCCCAGCTGCCCTGGAAGATGGAGCCCTCGGCCGTGCGCACGCGGTGCACGGAGGGGAGCGCGGCGTCGGGCGCGGGCGGGCCCAGGATCTTCATCATGAAGTCCATCTGCGCCGACAGCTCCAGCGCGGCCTGCGCCTGCTCGTCGACCGCGCCCTCGAACGAGGCTTCCACCTCGGCCAGCAGGTGGTCGATGTCGTCGGGCTCGGCGTCGAGCTCGGCCAGGCGCTCCTTCCACGGCGCGAACCAGGGGTCGCCCTCGGCCACGCCGTCCAGCTGCATCTTCAGCTCCACGTACCGCCAGACGGAGAGCGTGTCCCAGTGCTCCGCCGGGGGCACCTGCTCCAGCTCGGTGAGGGCGCCGCGCAGGTCGCCGCGGTCGTGAAGCAGGTGCGACAGGTAGATGCGCGCCTCGTGCAGGTCGGCGTCAAGCCGCGTGGCCCGGCGCAGCTCGCGGCGGGCGCCCAGGTCGTCGCCCAGCGCGTGGAGCGTGTAGCCGCGCGCCGCCGCCAGCTCGGCGTTGTCGGCGTGCGTCGTCGACAGGGCGGCGAAGCGCGCCCGGGCATCGGTGAACAGCCCCTCGCGGTACAGCGCCCGGCCCACGGTGAGGCCCAGCTCCAGGTCGTCGCCCAGCCCCATCTCGTCGATCTGCCCGAAGCAGCTGAGCGCTTCCTCCACCCGGCCGAACTTCAGCAGGGTTTCACCCAGCCCCACCCAGGCGTCCTCGTACTCCGGGTCCAGCTCCAGGGCCGATTCGAAGCACTGGCGGGCCCACGCGTACTCTTCGCGGGCGATGCGCGTGTAGCCCAGCCCCACGTGCAGGAGCACGGAGTCGGGATACTGCGTGATGCCTTCGCGAAGCACGCCCAGCGCCTCGTCGTAGTCGCCGGCGTCGTAGTGCTTGTGCGCCAGCTCGTCGTACTCTTCGGAGCTGAGATATGAGGTTCCCATTCAGCCTTTGCCCTGGTCAATCCATCAGGCGGGAAATGGGGCACGGACCCGGAGCGGGCCGTGGGGAACGTCGGGCGGGATCGCCCGGACAAATATACACTGGAACAGCCCCGGCATCCAAGCCCTTGCGCGGCCTTGCGGGTGTGGGGGCCGCCGGTCAGATTGATGGCGCTGCACAACCGGAACGGATCGACAACGGGGGACGATGTTCGACTGGCTGCGGCGCCGCCGCCTGAGCAACGAGGCCAAGCGCAAGCTGCTGATCGCCGCCGCGCGGGCGGAAGAGGCGATCGTGGAGACGCACGTGGCCAACGTGCTGGATCTCATGGCGCTTCTGGGCACCGAGGTGGACGTGGACCGCGGCCTGGAGCTGTACCACGAGATGCTTCCCATGGACGAGCACATCTCGGCGACGGTCACCAACCGCGTGCTTGCGCGCTACGATTCGCCGGGCGTTCCCCCGGCGCCGGGCCGCCGCTTCGAGAACGTGTTCCGCGACGGCGGCCGCTGACGGCCACCTTTTCCGTCACGCGCGCGCCTGGATTCCGCAGGCTTCGCGCCCGGCCAAACCAGAGCCGCCGCCCACCTGTACCCATGCAACGCCGCCCTCCCGGAGCGGCGTTCTTCGTTCCCCTCTTCCCGCTCGCCGGTGCTGCCGCCGGACGGTGGACATACACTCGACGGACGTTCGGGTGCCCCTCCCCCCATAAACTGCGTGCGGAGAGGGGGGAACTTCGATGGGGGTTCGCCTGGACCCGGTGCGGACCGCGGCGCCCCCCATCCCCAGCCCTTCCCCCGCAAACTGCGCGGGGGAAGGGAGCCAGTGCCGTGCGTCAGACCGGCCGCTTCGCACAAGCTTGTCATCCTGAGCCCCAGGCGCATCGTACTCGCCCGCACACCCTGCCTCGCGGGGCGAAGGATCTAGCCCGGGGCACTTCCCAGCCCGGGCGCGGCAGCGGCCACCCGTGCAGAGCCACGACGTTGGGGCGTTTCGAATTGCGCCGGCGCATGCCTCGGCTGCCCTCTCCCCCGACCCCTCTCCCGCAAGCGGGAGAGGGGAGAATTCGATCACCCTTCGGCATGCCTCGCGCGCTCGACTACGCGTGCAGTCCGCGAAGGCGGACTTTGGGCCGTCGTTGCCGCGACTTCAGTCGCCCCAGCAAGGCTGGGGGGGCGCTCCGGCTACGGGCCGCGGCTCAGGGTTCCGTGCCGCTGCCGCGCCCAGGCTCGTTCGTGGTTCAGGCTAGATCCTTCGGCCCGCGTGGTCTTTCGTGCGGGCTGGTCCGGTGCGCTCGGGCCTCTTGGTGACAGGCTCTCGGGCGAGTTACAGATGATCGGGCGTGGCGAGTGTTCATCGCACCACGCGGCCGATCAGCTCCGCGGCGCGCTCCAGGCACTCGATCTCGGCAGGGTCCAAAGCGCGCAGGCGCTCGGCCAGGGAGTGCACGCGGCGGGCGCGGCCTTCGTGCAGAATCCGCCGCCCCTCATCCGTGGCGCGCAGGACGATGGCGCGGCCGTCGCCGGGGTGCGGCTCGCGGGTCAGCAGGCCGTCCGCCTCCAGGTTGCGCACGATGCGCGTCATCGACGGCGGGCGAACCTGCTCGGCGGCGGCCAGCTCCCCCAGCGACAGCGGCCCGCCGAACACCAGGACGGAGAGCGCCGACAGGTGCGGCGCCGACAGCCCCGATCCGTCGTCCTCGCGGCGAAGGCGGCGCAGCAGGTGAATGCTCGCGGAGTGCAGCCGGTCCGCCAGCTGCTCCACCCGCTCGTCCGTGTCTCTTGCGCTCGTCGCGTCCATGCATCACAATATGGTTAGGAAGGCTAACGAAGCAAGTCTCTTTCGATCAACCACGGACGGGAGCGGGCACCATGAGCTTTGCGCAGCTGGCGGAAGCGGTGAAGGCGGGCGATGCGGACGCGCTCCGAACCCTGCTCCAGGGCGATGGACACGCGGCCCATGCGCGGGGAGAAAATGGAGAAAGCCCGCTGCTGATGGCGCTGTACACAGGACGGCGGGACTTGGCGGAGGTGCTGGTGGCGCACGGCCGCGAGCCGGACGGCTTCGAAGCCACCGCCCTGGGCGACCTGGATCGCGTGCAGGCGCTGCTGAATGAGGACGAGGGGCTGCTGACCCGCTACACGCACGACGGGTGGACGGTGCTGCACTACGCGGGCTTCTTCGGCCACCTGCCCCTGCTGCGCCTGCTGCTGGAGCGCGGCGCCGATCCGCACGCCATTTCGCGGAACGGAATGAGCAACACGCCGCTGCACGCGGCCCTCGCCGGACCGCTGCCGCTTGAAGGCGTCCGCCTGCTCCTGGATGCCGGCGCGGACCCCAACGCACGCCAGCACGGGGGATTCGTGGCGCTGCACTCGGCGGCGCAGCGCGGGGCCATCGACCTGATCGACGTGCTGCTGGACGCCGATGCCGACGTCAACGCCGCCACGGACGACGGGCGCACCGCCATCGACTTCGCCGAGGAGAAGGGGCACGCCGCCGCCATGGAGCACCTGCGCAGCCGCGGCGCCGACGAGCCATCCGCCACTCCCGGCGATTGACGGGGTACGACGGCCCTCGGTAGTGTTGCCGGTCGCCAGGAACAGCAGTCCATCGCGGGATCGCCATGCAGGTACGCACCGTTCTTTTCGTTCCGCTGATCGCCCTTGCCGCCGCCTGCACGCCGCGGCAGCCGCCGGCGCCGCGCCCCACCATCTTCATCCCCGCCGCGCCGGTGGACGATGGCGCCGTGCGGATCGAGCAGGCCCGCGTGTCGTGGGAGGAGGGCGTCACCCTCGGCCGGCAGGCGCGCTGGGGGGAGGCATCGGAGGCGTACCGCCGGGCGGCGGAGCTGGATCCGGACGAGGTGCGCTACCACATGGCGCTGGCCGACGCGCTGCTGCAGGGCGGGCGCGACTGGGAATCCGCGGACGCGCTGATGGCCGGCATCCGCGCCGAAGAGGCGAAGCCCAACCCCAACCACCGCGTGCTGGGGGTCGATTACGAGCGGCTCATCCGCCTGCTCACGCGCCTCAACCGCCTGGACGAGGCTCGCACGGCACGCGCGCGGCAGGAGCACCACCGAAGGCTGCGGGACGCGGCGCCGCCCAGGGAGTAGAACGAACGGCGGTGCTTCCGAGCGAAGGGGACGGCAGTGGCGCCGTCCCCTTTCTCGTTTTCGTCGCGTTCTCGTCGTACGCTTCGGGGGGGGCGAATCGCTGGGATCAGAAAGACACCGAAATCGCGGCCATGCCCCCGCGGGACAGGTCCGGAGAGAGGTGAAGCCGAACCTGCTCTCGCCGGGGCTCCTGCCGTTCGGGCGTTCCGATGATGCCTCCGACGACCGCACCCGCAACGCCCCCAACCGCACCACCCAGCATGAAGGAAAGCAGGGCGTACTCGTCACGGGGGCCGCTCGTCGTGAACGCGTAGTTCATTGCCGCGAAGCCGACCCCGCCGGCCAGTGCTCCGACGCCCAAGCCGATGAGCGCGCCCTTTCCGTGGTCCCGACGCTCTACGTCCCGCTTCGCCGGAGCGAATGGAACGGACGCGCTCGCGGACACCACGGCCGTCCCCGGCGCTGGCGTCAAGGCCGCGAGAGGGAGTGTGACCGGCGATGTGCCGAGCTCCTGCGCCTCCGCCGTCCGGACCGACGGCAACAGGAACACCATCGAAAGCAACACGACTGCCCGCATGATGTCTCCTGAGAGGTGGGGGGGCACCATCCCCCGCTCGTGTTCAGCCCCGGACGGCGCCGCCGTGGGTGGTGTTCTCGTACGGTTGGAAGACGCAGCCCGTAGAGAACGGAACGTAGAGCACGTCGGGAACGCCGCTCTCTCCGGCCTCCCTGAACAGGGGCGTACCGCTGTATTCGCCCACGTGCTCCAGGAGGTCGCGGCGGATTTCGCGGGGCAGACCGTACCGTATGTAGCGATGGCGACGGAAGACGAGGGGCTCGTACAGGATGGCCCAGGTCGCGGTCGACGCATAGGCCGGCGGCTCCGCCGGATACGCTTCTCGGAACGGCAGGCCGTTCACCAGCGTGTCCCCCGTCTGCGTGTGGAATTCGGCTTCGACCTCGGCGAGGCTGGCGCCGCGAACGACGCACACCCGCAGCCGCGAAACGCCGCCGTCCAGCGGCGCCGGAGGGGGCTCGGGCTCGGGGTGCACCTCCGGTCCGGGCGCACGGCCACAAGCGCCGATCGTCACCGCGAGAACCAGGATCGCACCACGGATCATCACGCCGGGCGCCCGGAGGAGAACGCCTCGTCCGTCTTCGCGGCCATGACGAAGTCGTTGCGGTGCAGCCCGCGGATCTTGTGCGTCCACCATCCGACGGTGACGCGCCCCCACTCCGTCAGCAGCGCGGGATGATGATCTTCGGCCTCGGCGATGGCGCCTACGCGATTGGTGAACTCCAGCGCGCTCGCGAAGTCGGGGAACGCGAACACGCGCTCCAGCCGCGGGATTCCGCCCGGCTCCACGATGCTCCACTCCGGAACCTGGGGATGGAGTTCCGCGACTTCCTCGGCGGTGACGGTGGGTGCGCCCTTGCGGCACGGCTCGCAGGTGCGGGTCTTCAGCGGGTCCATGGGGCGCCTTCGGTGGATGCGGATCGATGGATTTGGGTGGCCGCGGCGGAGGGGCGCGGCCCGGGTATGTGGCGGGTCCCCTCGGTCGCTGCGTCTTCGGTGTGCCGGCCAGTTCGGCGCTGCCGCTCCGCCGGGATGACATCGCGCGAGCCGCGGGCGATGGTCAGCCTTCCCAGGGCTGCGAGTCGGCGAGGTGCCGGCGGAGGGCTTCGTCGCTCAGGGCCGCCAGCTCGCGTTCGGCGTCGCGTACCGTCTCGGAGGCCAGCAGCGAGGTGCGGTTCTCGTTGTCGGTCCGCAGCGAGAACATCAGCAGGGCCGTGCCGTACGACCCGCGGCCGATCGCCACGTCCCACGCGCGGCCCCGCTCGTCGGTGACGGTGCGCATTCAGGCGGCGGGGAGCGATTTCTCGATCAGCCCGCGCAATTCCTCGTCCGTGGCGTGAACGGGGCCCACCTTCTTCCACAGCAGCGTGCCGTCGGCGCCGATCAAAAAGGTGTTCGGCACGCCGATCGTGCTGAACTGGCTGGTGACGTCGCCGCTGGGGTCCAGCCATACGTCGAACGACACGCCGTGCTCCTGCATGAACTCGCGGACGGCCTGCTGCTCGCTCGCCTGGTCGATGCTGACGCCGACGACGCGCAGCCCCTTGGGACCGTACTCGCGGTGCAGCGTTTCCAGCGCGGGGATCTCCGTCTGGCAGGGGCCGCACCAGGTGGCCCACACGTTCAGCAGCACCGGCCGGCCCTGCAGGTCTGCCAGCGAGGTGCGGTCGCCATCCAGCACCTCCGCCACGTACGGCGGCACCGGCTTGCCCACCGCCACCGTCCCCGGCGGCGCGTCGCCGCAGGCGGCCAGCAGCACGGCGGCCGCAGACAGCACCTTCATCATCCGCATTCCGACCTCAATCCACGGGGAGCGGCATGCGCGCCGCGTTCACGGTGGACGGCTCGCCCGCGGCCGTCCACGCCATCACCAGCTCGTTCCCCGCACGCACCATGCGCGGAAATCCGCTGGACCGCGTGGCGCTCGAGGTGGTGACGGACCGCGGGGCCCCCAGCTTGCCATCCGCCTCCACCCGCCGCACCCGCACCTCCACGCCCTTCCCCGCCGCGCGCTCCATCCAGCTCACCAGCGCGGCCCCGCCATCCAGCATCAGCACGTCCACGCGCCCCTCGGGGTTGCCGCCGTCCACCCGCACCGGCGGGCCGAAGGTGGCGCCCGCGTCGCCGGAGAAGGCCACCTTCACCTGCTGGCTGTCGCGCGCCGCGGTGTACCAGGCCACGGCAACGCGGTTTCCATCCGCCGCGGCCTGGGGTCCGTTGACGGGGCAGGCGTCGATCTTCCACCCGTCCGCGTGCACGGGCCGCCCCTGCGTCCACGCGCCGTTCACCATCCGGCTGTAGTAGATGTCGCGGATTTCCCCAGGCGAGCGGTCGCGGTACACCACCAGGGGGCCGCTGGACGTCATCGTCGCGCCCGTCTGGCAGCAGTCGCAGACACGGCCGTCGATCTCCCGCTCCGGCGCCGCCCGCCCGTCGTGCGCAACGGTCGTGTACTGCAGCGTCATCTCGTTCCCCGGCGCATGCTCCTCGGCCGACGCGCCGTACTTGCGGCCGTCCAGCCACACCAGCCCCAAGGAATCGCCCTGCTGCCACATCGACACGAACCCGTGTTCGCTGGCGGTGCCGTCGCGGTGGGGCACCACGCCCTGGCTCCAGGTGGCGCCGCCGTCGCCGGAGACGGCCACGCGCACGTCGTAGGCGTACTTGCCGCTGCCGCTCTTCTGCAGCCAGTGCGCCGCCATCCGCCCGCCGGGGAGCGGCGCGAGCGAGGGAAAGTCGGCCCAGTTGACGAACCAGTCCCGGCCCTGCGCGATGGTGCGCGGCGCGGACCAGCCGCCGCCTTCCAGCACCGAGAAGCGCAGGGCGTGCGTGCTGTCCGACCCGGGCTCGATCCACGACAGGTACACGCGCCCGTCCGGCGCCACGCTCAGGTTGGGCTCGCCGCTCCCCGGCGCGGCCGGCGCGGGGATCACCTGCACCTGGACGGTGGACTTCGCCGGCCTGGGGTCGTCGCCGGAGCCGCCGCAGGCCGCGAGGGCGATGGCGAGGAGCATGGGGAGGGATGGATGAGCACGCATGGGAAAGAGTCAGTCGGGGTTGTCGACGGCCAGGTCGAAGCTGCGGAAGGCGCGCGCCACCAGCGAGGTGGCGGCCCAGCAAGCCGCCAGCACCACGAGCACGGAGGTGGCCACTCCGCCCGCACGGCCCGCCACCATACGCCCGGGCACCGCCGCCAGCAGCGCCAGACCCACGACCACGAACAGCAGCATGAGCTTGGTGAGCGTCTTCAGGAACAGCCGTCCCGAAAATGAGTTCTGCTCCGTGCCGGCCGGCGTTACCCGGGTGGGGAACAGCAGGAACAGCCAGTTCTCCAGCCCCACGCAGATCCACGAGATGGGCCCGGCCAGCAGCATGGCCAGCAGCAGCATCATCGGCCGGACGTGCCACCTCACGGACAGAGCCGTGCCCGCCAGCAGGAGCAGGCTGGCGACGGTCAGGATGGCGGCCGGGGTGAACACCTGCGCGACGGCCACCGCCCGTGGCCCCAGCGGCAGCGACCGCAGGAAGGCGATGCGCTCGGCGTCGCGGCGGAAGTCCAGGTTCAGCGAGCCGCTTCCGAGGACGGCGAACACGGCCACCATCACCACCAGGGCCACCCCCAGCGGGCGCGGGGTGGACGCGTAGTCGCTCGTCCACGGCAGGACGATGCTGTAAAAGAACGCCAGCCCGGCGGAGAACGCCAGTCCCAGCAGCGGCCGGGGCGCGCGGCCCAGCTCGTACACGTGCCTTCGCGCCAGGGGTGCGGCGGTGCCCAGGAACCCGAAGGAGGGAACGGGAATGCGGCGGTGGGTGGCCGGCCCCCCGCGGCCGCGCACCCGCTGCCACTGCGCCACCTTGCGGGCGCTGAGCGAAAGCGACGCCTCGCGAAAGTCCACCGGCAGCAGCACGGCCGCGCCGAAGGTGACGGCGATCACCCCCGCCGACGCGGCCGACCAGAGAACCAGCGGCACGAGCCCTTCCGCCGCGAACGCGCGGCCGAAGGGCTGGAGCGGCAGCGACAACGCCCGCAGCGGCGCCGAGGCCAGCACCTCGCCCATGGCGTCGCCCAGCCCCACGACGCGGGCTCGGGCGTACAGGAGCACGGCCAGCACCGCCGCCGCGCCATACATCGCGGGCTTGATCGCCTTCACTGCGGCGGGCGCCCGCTGCACGACGGCCATCTTCACCAGCGCCGCCAGCAACCCCGCGACGTTGATGAAGGTGATGGCCAGGATAGCGGTGGAGAGCGCCGCCAGCGGACGCGGCGCGCTCCGCATTCCGATGGTCCCCACCCACAGCCCGGAGAGCAGCTGCAGCCAGGCCCGGCTGGCGAGCTGGTACACCAGCAGCTCGCGCCGGCCGATGGGGGCGGCGAACAGGTGCTGCACCTCGGCGGGCCAGAAGAACGGCGCCTCAGAATTCACCACCGCCCACCCCGTCAGCGCCATGAGCACCAGGGTGAACCCGGCCGCCGCGTCCCCGGGCGAGGTGGGGCTGTCGTCCAGCACCAGCGCGACCACCTGGCTGCCGACGAGGGCGATCATCAGCAGCAGGCCGAGCACGGTGGTGAGAAAGCCGCGCGCGGTGCGCATCCGCCGTCCCGTCCGGCGAAGGACGCCCCGGAAGCCGGCCCTCGCCAGGTAGCGGAGGCCGGGGTTCATTCCGGGGCCTGCGCCGCAGGGGCGTAGCCCTCGGTGACGTGAAAGAAGATGTCTTCCAGCGTGGCGCCCGGCCCCAGCTCGCCCGCGTACCGCTCGCGCAGCTCGTCGCGCGAGCCGTGGAAGAGCAGCTGCCCCTGCCGCAGGATGAGGAACGAGGTGCACAACCCCTCGATCTGCCCCAGCAGGTGCGACGACAGCACCACCGCCGCGCCCGCCGCCGCGCGCCTGCGCAGGGTGTCGTACAGGGTGCGGATGCCGCGCGGGTCCAGCCCCGTCAGCGGCTCGTCGAGCAGCAGGGCAGCCGGATCGTGAAGGAGCGCGCAGGCGACGGCCACCTTCTGCCGCATGCCGCGCGACAGCTCGTCGGCCATGCTGTCGCGGCGGTCCGCCAGCTCCAGCTCCGCCAGCAGCCGCTCGGCCGCGGGGTGCCAGTCGCGGACGCCGTACACGCGGGCGGTGAAGTCCAGGTGCTCCCACACCGTCAGGCTGGCGAACAGGTGCGGCTCGTCGGGGATCAATGCCAGGCGGCGCTTGGCTTCCATCGCCTGCCGCTCCACGTCGAAGCCGCCGATGGACACGTGGCCGCTCGTGGGCGGATGGATGCCGCAGATGGCGCGGAGGGTCGTGGTCTTCCCCGCCCCGTTCGGGCCCACGAGGCCCAGGATCTCTCCGCCCTTCACCTGAAAGCTGAGATCGGCGACGGCCACGCGGCCGTCGTACACCTTCCGGAGCTGCTGGACGTCGATCATCGCGCGGCGGGGCGCCCGCCGGGGGTCCACTGCGGCCGCGCGCCATCCGCCAGCGTGCGGACCGCGTGGATGGCGGCTTCGATCACGCGCGTCATGTGGGCGTAGTCCAGCGTCTCGGGTTCGTCGCTCGGCTGGTGGTAGTCGCCATGCAGCCCGAACGACGACAGCACGTGGGCGGGCACGCCCATCCGCGCGAACGGCGTGTTGTCGCTGCGTTCGAAGAAGTTCTGCGCGGGCCGGGGGTCGGGAACGATGGGCACCCCCGCGGCGGAAAGCAGCGCGCCCATGGTGGAGCGGTCGAACCCCGTCAGCCAGCCGCGGCCGGGGCCGCCGGCCAGCGAGTCCGGCCGGCCGATCATCTCCACGAACAGCCCCGCGACGGTGCTGTCCAGCGGCACGACGGGATCGCGCAGATAGTGCCGCGTTCCCAGCATTCCCACCTCCTCGCCCGTGGCGAAGAAGAGGACGACGGTGCGCCGGGGCGGCGTCCTGGCCAGGGCGCGGGCCACCTCGAGCACGGCCACGGTGCCGCTGGCGTCGTCGTCGGCGCCGTTGTAGATGCTGTCGCCATCCACCGCCCGCCCGATGCCCACGTGGTCGTAGTGGGCGCCCACGATGACGGCCTCGCCCGCCAGCGAGGGGTCCGTCCCGGGGATTCTTGCGACGACGTTGAATGCCTGCCGGACCTGCTCGGGGCGGAGGCGCGACAGCTCGTCGGCCGTGGCCAGCCGCAGCCGGCCGCCGGCCCCGTCCGCGGCCACGGGCACCGTCTGGAAGTACCCGAAGTCGCCCGCGGGCTGCACTCCCAGCGCCTGCAGCCGCGCCGCGAGGTAGACGGCCGCGCGCATGCCGCCCCGCGTGCCGGTGCCGCGCCCCTCCATGCTGTCCGCGGCCAGGTCGTACAGCGCACGCCGCACGTCCTCTTCCCGCACCATGCCCGCGCGCGCCGGCGCCTGCTGCCGCACGGGCGCGGGTTCCGGCCCCGCGGCACGCGCGCACGCGCCGGCAGAAAGCAGGAGGACGGCGAGAAGCGCACGGGGACGGCGGATGAGGGGCATCGGGAGCGTGGGGATGCGGGATGAGGAGCGCAGACGGCAGCCAACGCGGAATATGCCCGGCCGGCGGAAGGTGGGCAACGGCGGGCAGCCGCACCCGTCCCCGCGCACGCTCACCGGAACCTGGACCGCAATCTGTCATCCAGAGGCCCAAGCGCACCCAATCAACCCGTACCTCATACTGTGCGGGCCGAAGGATCTGGCCGCGGACACGTACCAGCCCGGGCGCGGCAGCGGTCACAGATCCGTTCGCCTCGGCTGCCGGGGGGGCCCTCACCCGGCCGCGCTGACACGCGTGCCACCCTCTCCCGCAAGCGGGAGAGGGTGAACTGCGTCATGGTCAAGTCGCGCCACACGGACGATCCCGCGCCATGGCAAGCCAGTCCACGAAGGTGCCACGAAGGTGGACTTCGTGTGGTCGTTGCAGCGAATTCATTCGCCCGTGCAGGGCCGGGGCGCGGCTGGGCAGATGTCGGGCGCGCCGGACTGACGCCCTTCCCATGCGGGTTTGCGGGGGCAGGGTTGGTTGGAGGCGAGGCCTCGGCTTTGTGACCGCTGCCGCACCCGGGCTAGTACGTGCCCCATGCAAGATCCTTCGGCCCGCGACGGATGGAGTACGGGCGAGTGCGGTGCGCTTGGGCCTCTGGATGACAGACCGGGGTGCATGCGAAAACAGCCGGTCGACTCGATTGAAGTTCTCCCCCTCTCCCGCTTGCGGGAGAGGGGGCCGGGGGGAGAGGGCAGCCGGGGAATGCGCCGTCCCGCGTCGAAACGCCCCGACGCCGGCCAGGGCGCCCCCGCACCTGAATCTTTCCCGCGCATCGCACCGTACCACCCGAAAGAACGGAACGGATGAGCCTCGTGAATCGAAGGAGACGACCCATGTTCGGAATGATCGCATTCGCCGCAACCATCGCCGCCACGGTGTTCGGATATCTGCAGAGCCGCAGCTTCGTGCGGCGCCGGCTGGCCTACGTGGACGCCGTCCACAACGTGCTCGCCCCCATCCTCGCGGGTGCCGCGGCGTTCATCGTCGCCATTCCCGTCGTCGGACTCCTTCCGCTGGTGGGCGGCGGCACGGCGCTGCTGTTCGGTGCCGGCGTGGGCGCCGGGGTGGCCGCGGGGGCGCGCGACACGCGTCATCGGCGCATCGGCGTCTGACCCAATCGCGGGACAGAACGAGAGCGGCGCTCCGGGTGGACCGGGGCGCCGCTTTCCGTTCAGCGCCTGCGCAGCGCGCGGGTGAGGATGCGGTCCAGCGAGCCGGCGAACGCCTGCTTGTCCTTGGGCCCGTACGGGCGCGAGCCGCCGGTTTCCACCCCCGCGCCCCGAAGCCCGTCCATGAAGTCGCGCACCGCCAGCCGCTCGCCCACGTTCTCGGCGTCGAACTCGTCGCCGCGCGGGTCGATCACCGCCACCCCCTTTTCCACCAGTGCGGCCGCGAGCGGAATGTCAGCGGTGACGGCCACGTCGCCCGGCGCGGCCTGCTCCACGATGTACAGGTCCGCCACGTCGGGGCCGCCCTCTACCCGCACCGCGGTGACGAACGGGTTGCCGGGCGGCACCGGCATCCGCTGGTTGGCCACCAGCACCGTCTGCATCTCCAGCCGCTTGGCGGCGCGAAAGACGATCTCCTTTACGTCGCGCGGCGCGGCGTCTGCATCGATCCACAGCTTCACGGTCCTCCATCATCGAAAAAGGTCGGTCCATCCGCCCGCCGCGGGTGCAAGACGAACGCCGGGCGCCCTGTCGCGGCGGTGCGCCCCTGGCTACTTTGGCGCCGGTTCGCACACAATCCATCAGCAAAGTGCACGGGCGATGACGGACGGACGCGTTTCGGCGATGGCGGCGGGGCTGGTGGGCTCCGAGATCCTGAAGATCGCCGGGGACATCCGCGCCATGGTGGCGCAGGGCGAAACCATCTGCAACCTGACGGTGGGCGACTTTTCCCCCGCCGAGTTCCGCATTCCCGGCTACCTGGAGCGCGAGATCGTCCAGGCGCTGGGCGCCGGGGAAACGAACTACCCGCCCTCCGACGGCGTGATGCCGCTGCGCAAGGCGGTCGCCGACTTCTTCGAGCGCTGGCTGGGGCTGGAGTACGGGGTGGATTCGGTGCTGATCACGGGCGGATCGCGCCCGGGCATCTTTTCCGTCTACTCCACTCTGGTCGATCCGGGGGACGTGGTGGTGTACCCGGTGCCTTCGTGGAACAACAACCACTACGTGCACCTGTCCGGCGCGCGCGGGCTGCCCGTCACCTGCCGTGCCGAGGACGCCTTCCTCCCCACCCGCGCGCTGCTGGAAGAGGCGGTGCGCGGCGCGCGGCTGCTGGCGCTCAACTCGCCGCTGAACCCGTGCGGCACCGCGTTCACCCCCGAGGCGCTGGGGGCCATCTGCGACCTGGTGCTGGAGGAGAACGCCCGCCGCGGCCCGGGCGAGCGCCCGCTGTACGTGATGTACGACCAGGTGTACTGGATGCTGACCTTCGGCGACACCATGCACGTGAACCCGGTGACGCTGCGCCCCGCGATGGCGGCCTACACGGTGTTCGTGGACGGCATCAGCAAGTCGTTCGCGGCCACGGGCGTGCGGGTGGGATGGACGGTGGCCCCCGTCGACGTCACGCAGCGGATGGCGAGCGTGCTGGCCCACGTGGGCGCCTGGGCCCCCCGCGCCGAGCAGATGGCCACCGCCAGGATGATCGCGGCCACCGACGAGATCGTGGCCTATCACCGCGAGATGAAGCAGGGCGTGGAGGCGCGCCTGGAGGCCCTGTACGCCGGAATCGAAAGGCTTCGCGCCGCGGGCTTCCCCGTGCGGGCCATCACCCCCATGGGCGCCATCTACCTGAGCGCGCAGTTCGCCCTGCACGGCTGGCAAACGCCCGGGGGCGAGGTGCTGGCCACCAACGAGCAGATCCGCGAGTACCTGCTGGCGGCCGCCGGGCTGGCCGTGGTGCCCTTCCAGGCGTTCGGGATGAAGGAGGATACCGGCTGGGTGCGCCTTTCCGTGGGCGCCACGAACCTGGGGGAGATCGAGGTGATGTTCGGACGGCTGGGTGCCGCGCTGGAAGCCCTCTCCGCCCCCACCGGCGTGCGGCGGATGGAAGGCGGCCCCACGGCGGCCGCGTGAGCGGGTAAACCCGCCGCTGGGAGAGCGGAAAGCCCCGGCTCGGGCCGCTGTCGCCCTCCGCCCGGGGCTTCACCTGCACGCGGACCGCGTCTGCCGAAAGCGCGCGTTGTCATCCCGATGGAGCGGTCCCGGCGAACCTGCACTCGCACCATGCGCCGCAGCGACTGAGGGATCCGCCACACACTCGCCCCCGCGCGCCTTAACTTCCGGCTCGTCCCAGCCTTTCTTCCTGCGCGGCGTCAGCTCCGCGTCTGTCGAAGCGCGTTCGAATTCTCCCCTCTCCCGCTTGCGGGAGAGGGGCCGGGGGAGAGGGCGGCCGAGGCATGCGCCGGCCCTGGTCGAAACGCGCCCAACCATCGACGCGTCCACGTTGCACCACGCGAGCAAACCACGCGGGCCGCGCCGGTCAGTCCTGCTGCTGAAGCTCCGCGATCCGCCGCTCGGCGATTCCGATGCCGTTCGCCTGGCGGCGAGGGGCCCGCTCCAGGTAGGCGCGGTACGCGGCCAGGGCCGGCTCGCGGGCACCCAGGTCGTCGTGCGCGGCGCCCAGCCGCAGGTACGGGGCGGCCCAGTACGGCTCCAGCTCCGTCGCGCGGCGGAACGCCGCGGCGGCCGCCTCGTGCCGGCCGGCGGCGGCGAGCGCGTTGCCGTGCTCCAAGTGCATCACCGGGTCGTGGGGAGCCGCCTCGACCGCGGTGGCCGCGTGGCCCAGTGCCTCTTCCACGTTGCGGGCCTGCACCTCCAGCCGCGCCAGGGCCGCGTGCGCGGGGTACATGGCCAGGTCTTCGACCAGCGCCCGCTGAAACGCGTCGCGCGCCTCCGCGCGGTTGCCCTGCACTTCGTAGATGCGCCCCAGCGCGTACTCCCACATCGCCTTGCTCTCGTACGCCGCCACCGCTGCCTCATCACGCTGCCGCAGCGCCGTCAGCAGCTGCTGGATCTCCACCGCGGCGCTGTCTGCCTGCCCCGCGCCCACGAACGAGAGCGCGCGGTAGTGCCGGAAGCGTACGTTCCGGCCGGGGTTGGACCGGACGATCGACCCGAACCGCTCCGCCGCGTCGCGGAACTCGCCCCTGCCGTACGACAGGAAGGCGGTCATGGCCCGGTCCCAGCGTAGCCGCGGTCCAAGGCGTGTCAACAGGGCCACCTCCAGCCCCCGGTGAACGAACGGGTTGCGCATGTACGCCCGCGTGATCAGCGAGTCGTTGGCGATCACGGCCGGGCGCCTCATCACCTGGCGGTCCTCTTCCAGGTAGCCGATCCACGTGCGCTCGTCGCGCGCGAAGAAGGTGGCCCACATCGCCATCAGCGGCTCGGCGCGGGTAGGATCCAGCCGCGAGGCCCAGTAGAACGACGCGTACGCCGCGGCGTTCATGTTCTGGCCGAACATGGCCTCGCCCCGGTCGAAATACGCTTGCCAGTCGTTGGCGTCGGCGCCGCGGGGAAGTCGGGGGCGCTCCGGGAGCTGCGCGGCGGAGGGGGTGGCGAGCGCGAGGGAGAGCGCCAGGGCGAGAAGTGTGGGGATTCTCATGGGACGGACGATGAAGGGCGTTCCCGCAACAATTTGCTTCCGCTACACGATGACGAGCACGCCGCTCCCGCGCAACGATGGCGGGAGCAGCGTCAGCCGTCGTCCGGCGCGGCGTCCGTCGACGGGAGGATCTCCACGACGACGGCGGTAATGTTGTCGCGGCCGCCGCGGGCGTTGGCGGCGCGGATCAGCCGGTCGACGTGCTCTTCGGGAGTGGAGGGGATGGACAGGATGCGGCCCAGCTGCCGGTCGCTCAGCATTCCCGTCAGCCCGTCGGAGCACAGCATCAGCAGGTCGCCGGGGCGCAGCTCTCCCCCCAGCAGGTCCGGCGGCACGTCGAACGGGCCGGTGCCCAGCGCGCGGGTAAGGATGTGCGAAAGCCGGTGCCGGCGCGCGCCCGCCGGCGTCAGCCGGCCCTCGTCTACCTCGCGCTGCACCCAGGTGTGGTCCCTGGTCACCTGCGCCAGCGCATCGCCGCGCAGCAGGTAGGCGCGGCTGTCGCCCACGTGGCCGATGCGGTAGGTGCCATCGGTGCACAGCACGCACGCCGTGGCGGTGGTGCCCATCCCGTGGGTGGCGGGGTGCGCCGCCACGTGCTCGGCGATGGCCCGGTCGGCCGCGGCGAACGACTCCACCATCACCTGCGCCAGCTCGTCGGCCTGCAGGCCGCGGTCGGTGCCCTCGCGCAGGGCCCCGCCCACCGCCTCGGCGGCCAATGCGCTGGCGATCTCGCCCGCCGCGTGGCCGCCCATGCCGTCGGCCACCAGGAACAGGCCGCGCTCGGAGTCCACCACGAAGGTGTCCTCGTTGCCCCGGCGCATCCGTCCCACGTCGGTGCCGCCGGCCGCCTTCCAGGCAAGCTTCACGGGAAGGCCAGCGCCAGCACGGGAAGCCCGGCGGGCAACCCACCCACCGCGGTGGGCGCCGCCACGTTCATGTACACCAGGATGCCCACCACCACCGCGATCACCAGGATCACCAGCAGCAGCCACACCGGGAAGCGCGGGCCGGTGCGCTCCTCGCGCAGGGTGCGGGGCTTTTCGGGGGCCACGTACCCGGCGGCCGCGGCCTGCAGGTCCACCGCCTCAACCTCGCGGAACTGCAGCTGCACGCCGCCCAGGCGCACGGTGGAGCCGTACGGCAGCGGGGTGGGAAGCTGGGGGGCCAGCTTAACCCCCTCGACCGCCGTGCCGTTGGTGGAGCCCAGGTCGGTGATGCGCCAGGCGCCGATGTCGAACTCCAGCCGCGCGTGCTGGGCCGAAACGGAGTCGTCGTCGATCACCACGTCGCAGGCGGCGGCGCGGCCCAGCACGACGACGGGCGCGGGAACGGGCAGCTCCTCGCCGTAGCGCGGGCCGGCCATCAGGGCCAGGCTGGCGAGCGGGCCCGGACGCCCGGACGGGACAACGTTGGCCATCGGCGCGGCTTCTCCTGGGTGGGGTTTTGAATGAAACGGTTGTGGCGCAACGGCTTGCCAACCGGCGCGCAACGTACGCGCCCGCCGCGTCCCCTGCAAGTCGCGGGCACGCGCTTCGCTTGACCTACGCCCCGCCCGCGGGTAGCTTCTCGTCCACACCTTCCCGGCCGCTCCCAATCCCATCCCAGGTCCCGGTGACCGCCGCCCGTTTCGTTCTGGCAGCCCTCCTGCTTTTCCTGTCCCCGGCCGCGCATGCGCAGGCCGCGGACACGCTGTCGCTCGGGGGCGATTGGCGGTTCAAGCAGGGCGACGATCCCGCGTGGGCCGCCGCCGGGCTGAACGACGGCGGCTGGCGCACCATGGCGGTGCCCAGCGAGTGGGAAACCACCATCGGCGAATACGACGGCTTCGGCTGGTACCGCCGCGAGGTGGTGCTGCCCCCGTCGCTGCGCGGCGCCCCGGTGGGCGTGCGCTTCGCCACCGTGGGCGACGCCTTCGAGGTGTTCTGGAACGGCGTGCGGGTGGGCGGCAGCGGCCGGATGCCCCCGAACTTCGTGGAGGGCGCCCTTTCGGTGCTGATCTTCGTTCCCGACTCGCTCCTTTCGCGGGCGGCGGGCGGGCGCCACGTGCTGGCCGTGCGGGTGTTCAACGACTACGCGTACGGCGGGGTGATGGGCTCGGTGCGGGTGGGCCGGTACGACGTGCTGGCGCAGCAGCGCTCGCCGCGCCCCGTGGTCATCGGCGGGCTGGTGTCGTTCTTCCTGGCCATCGGCGTGTACCACTTGGCGTTCTTCCTGCGCCGCCGCGCCGCGCGCGAAAACCTGTGGTTCGCCGGGGTGTGCCTGGCCGTTTCCGTCTACGGCGCCACCTACGCCGACGAGGTGGGGCAGGCGGTGATGCCCTGGATCAACCCGTACCGCCTGGGCGTGCTGGCCATGCTGGCGGGCGGGCCGTTCTTCGTGGCGCTGATCGACGAGCTGTTCGGGCTGCGCGGCGCCCGCCACACCCGCCGGGTGACGACGGTGCTGGCGGCCTGCTTCGGCGCCACCCTGGCGCTGCCCCTGCGGATGCTGGCGGAGCTGGTGCTGTGGATGGACGCCGCCATTGCCGTCGGGCTGATGGTGATCGTGTGGCGCGCATGGCGGATGGGGCGAAAGGGCACGGCGCACGCGGGCACGCTGCTCTTCGGCACGGCGGCGTTCTCGGGCACCATGCTGTACGACGTGCTCAGCGAGTATTCCAGCCTGGTGCCGGTCGCGCGGCTGCTGCCGGGCACGCCCTCGGCGTTCTGGGTGGGCTTCCTGGTGTTCGTGGTGACGGTGGGCATCGCCACGGCGGGGCGCTGGGCGCTCACCGAGGTGACGGCGCTCACCGATCCCATGACCGGGCTGTCGCGCCGCCACGTGCTGGAAGACGCGCTCCGGCGCGAGGCGGAGCGGGTGCGGCGCACCGGGGGCTCGCTGGCGCTGGTGCTGATCGACCTGGACCACTTCAAGCGCGTAAACGACACGCACGGACACCGCGTGGGCGACCTGGTGCTGGAGCGGGTGGGCCGGCTGCTGCGGGCCACCACGCGCAACCTGGACCTTCCCTCGCGCTTCGGCGGCGAGGAGTTCGCCGTGCTGCTGTACGACACCGACCTGCCGGGCGCGCTGAGCTTCGCCGAGCGGTTCCGCGGCACCCTGCGCGACATGCGCTGCGAGGTGGCGCACGGGCAGACGGTGCGGGTGACGGCCAGCGTGGGCGTGGCGGTGGGCACGGACCTGGTGGACCCGCAGACCCTGGTGGAACTGGCCGACCAGGCGCTGTACCGCGCCAAGAACAGCGGCCGCGACCGGCTCGTCTCCGTGACGCTGGATTCCGCCGAGCACGAGTTCGTGGCCGCCCGGTAGTTCCTCGCGCCGGCGGAGTCCGGCAACGGCGGGGGTACAGAGATACAGAAAACGGCCAGAGATACAGAGGAAGATCGATCCTCTCTGTATTTCTGGCTTTTCTCTGCTCCTCGGTACCCCCGCCGTTGCTTTTCTACATGCTGAGCGCGGCGAACACGATCGTAGCGATGCCCCCTACCAGCATCCCGAAGACCATGTACGCGCCCCCCAGCATGGCGAACTTCAGGAACGTTCGAACGATGCCCTGTGCGTAGACCTTCTTCATCGCCAGGAACACGTACAGCACCATCCACAGCCCGAGGATTCCGCGCACCGGGGTGTCCGACGGAACGAGCATCCCCACCGTGAACAGCACGAACGCCATCGCGTGCACGTGAAGCGCAAAGACGAAGTGCTCCACGTAGAACCGCTTCCGCCGCACGTACAACAGCTTCAGGATGAAGGCGAAGAGCGGCATCATCAGGAACACGCCCTTCGGCGCGTTCTCCTCCATCGCCGCCAGCGCGGTCCGCAGCGCCTCGCGCGGGGGCATGCTTTCCAGCCGGTCCTCGGTGCGCTGCAAGCGCCGGTTCAGCGGCTTCAGCCAGCCCGGCACCCGGCTGGTGTCGCTGAACGCCAGGTTCAGGTCCACCTTGCCGCTGTCCGGCTTCGGCGGGACCGGCGGTAGGGGCGGGGCAATCGTGCGGTCCTTGGGCGCCTCGCCGCGCCGGACCGCCGCGATGCGCGCCCTGGCGGAATCGGCCCGCGCTCGTTGGCCGGCGATGCGCGCGGAATCCTGGGCCCGCTCGCGCGCATCGTCCTGCTCGGTCTCCATGGCCACCTCGTCGGCGATGCGGTTCACGTCCGCGACCACGGGGAGCAGGATGAAGAACAGCACCGACGTCACCAGGTACAGCCGGAAGGGCGGCACGTAGCGCATGATGCGCCCCTGCACGTACTCGGCGGTCAGGTGCCCCGGGCGAAACAGCAGCGCGCCGATGGTGCGCGGCAGCGTGGAGTTCAGCGACAGCTGGTCGTCCATCACCTCCATCAGCATGCGCCGCAGCGACACGCGGACGTCGGCCTTGCGCTGCCCGCAGTTGCGGCAGAAGAAGCCCACCGTCGTGTCGCCGCAGTTCAGGCACGGCCGATCGGGCGTACGGCGCGTTTCCGGCGCCCACCAGCGCTGGCGTCGGATGGGTGAGATGGGCGCGGGCGGCTCGCCCCGCGGGTCCGGAAGCCCGGCGGCGGCGGAGGGGAACGGCGGCGGCGCGGCAGTCGGGTCTGGCATGCTGGCGGAGGACAGGAGGGGGTAGTCCGGAGGATCGGAGCCGGCTAGGGGTGCGGTTATTCCGTGGCGCGACTCCGGGCCGGCGTGGGTCAGGCTCCGCCGGAAACCGGCTTGCGCAGCAGGGTGATGGAAAAGAATCCGCCTGTACCGGCAGGCTCGTGGTGCTCGATGCGCAGCGGCGTGGCGGCTACCAGCGGGCCCAGCTTGCGGGTGATTTCCGTCGCCACCACGCCGGAGACGAGGTTGCCTGCGCGGCGCAGGAGCGAAGGCTCGCGGTCGTCGGGTACCCACTTGTCGAACACCACCGCGCGGCCTCCGGGCTTCAGCACGCGGGCGGCCTCGCGGACGGCGGCCACGGGATCGGGCACCACGGCCAGGATCAGGTGAAGCACCACGGCGTCGAACGAGGCGTCGGCGAACTCCAGCGCCTGCGCATCCATCACCCGCGCATCCACCGCGCGCCCCAGCCCTTCGCCGCGCCGGCGGGTGCGATCGACCATCGCCGGCGTGATGTCCGTCGCCACCACCTCCACGCCCGCCGGCAGAAAGGCCAGGTCGGCGCCCGTCCCGCATCCATCGATCAGCACCCGCTCGCCAGCCCGCGCACCCAGCAACTCCAGCGACCGCCGCCGCTGCGGGCGAAAGCCGGCTACCGTGTCGTACAGCGGCGCCAGCAGGGTGTAGCGGACGCGGTTCCAGGCGAGGGTGTTCAGGGGCATTGCGGCCCGTCAGGCCGACTGGAGCTCGCGCATCAGGCCGGCGCGGGCCTCGATGATCAGCTCGCGGACGCGGTCGCGCAGGACTGGGACGTCATCCAGCGTGAGCCCCGCGGTGTCGATGGGAGGCAGGACATGCGCGATGGCGTTGGCCCGGCCCACGATCCACGATCCCTTGGTGATGCAGGCCCGCGTGCCCGCCACGGCGATGGGCAGGATGGGAGAGCCGGTCTCGATCGCCAGTCGAAAGGCGCCGTCGTGGAACTTCTGGATCTCGCCCGTGGACGAGCGCGTCCCCTCGGGCATGATCATCACCGACACGCGCTTGCCCAGCCGGTCGCGGCAGGCGTCCAGCGCCTGCATGCGGCTCTTCACGTCGCCGCGGCGCACGGCGATGTCGCCCGCCATCCTCATCATCCACCCCATCAGCGGGATCTTGAAGATGGCCTCCTTGGAGAGCCACTTCATTTCCCACGGCAGGTGCGAAAGAAGGAAGATGTCGGCGATGGACTCGTGGTTGGCCACGGCCACGTACGGCCGCCGCGGGTCGGGAACCAGGAAGCCCGTCGTGCGGAACTTCCAGAACGGGTTCAGCCGCGTCAGCGTGACGGCGGCGCGGCGAAACCAGCGGCCCACCGTGTAGCGGCCGGGGTCGGACGGCACGGTGGCGGCGTACACCAGGGCCAGCCACGGCACCCAGACCAGGACCACCAGTGCGGCCGATACCCAGACCCAGAGAGAAACCAGGCGCTTCAGCATGAGGGCCTCGTACACCGGAACGGCCGATCGGTGCGGCCGGGGTTCAACCCCGGGCGCAGGTGCCGCAGGCCAGCGTTTCGGGGAAGATCTGCAGCCGCTCGAAGGGGATGGGCGCGCCGCAGCCGTTGCAGGCTCCGTACGACCCGTCTTCCAGCCGCCGCAGCGCCGAAAGGATTTGCTCCAGCTGCGCCTTTTCGCGCGCTTCCAGGTTCTTGGTGAAGCCGGCGTTCTGAAGCGCCTCCACGCGCGACAGGCGGCCCACCGTGTCCTGCTCCAGGTCTCGCGGGCGCGCCGCGGCGCCGCTGGACTTGAGGCTGCGCTCCAGCTTGGTGAGGCTGCGAAGGAGCTCGTCCCGGATCATTTCGCGCTCGTGAGGGGCGAGCGGCTGCTGTACTGCGGTCATGCTGTCCTTCCGTCTTGCTGGTTCTTGCGGGTGAAAACGTCCGCCGGGCCGGGCGCGCAGTGCGGCCGGTCCGGTGTCGTTCGGGGGATTCGGTTGATTCAGGGACGATGTGTCAGGCGGTTGCGGCCGGGTGGCCCATCACGTCGTGGCCGGGCTGGCGGAACCATTCCATTGCACGCGGCGGGCCGCCGCCCAACCAGTGCGTACGGGGATCGCGGCGGGCGTTCACACGCGCTCCAGGAACACGTCGAACACGCCCCCGCAGACGGCGGGGCTCCACGAGAACAGGTCTTCGGTCAGGTCGATGCGCAGCATGCGCGGCTGGCCGGTGCTCACCACCTCGCGCGCGGCCTCGATCACCTCGGCCTCGCCGCATCCGCCGCCGACGGTGCCGGTAAGCCCCCGCTCCGGGTCCACCAGCATTTTGCTTCCTACGCCGCGCGGGGTCGAGCCCTTGCAGCGGACGATGGTCGCCAGCACCACGGGCCGGCCCTCGCGCGCCGCCTCTTCGGCCGCGGTGAACACGGCCATGTCTTCGATCATCGAACCTCTTCCTCCAGGGCGTGGGGGAGCCGGTCGGCGATTTCGGCGATTTCCTCGGCTTCGCGCCACATGGCTTGCAATTCGCCCAGCTCGCCCTCCGCTCGCTTTCCTCGTGCAGCGCGATTTCCAAGGCCAGCGAAAGTCTGCCCGCCACCCTCGGCGTTCAACCGGGAACGATCAGCCGCGAGGGCTCCGGCGCGGGAACGCCGTCCGGGAGCGCGTCGGCGATGGCGGCGATCTCCTCGGCGTCGCGCCACGCGGCCTCCAGCCCGGCCAGCTCGCCTTCCAGCGCGCGGCGCTCCTGCTCCTCATGAAGCGCCATCTCCAGGGCCAGGGCGCCCACGGGGGTGAGCTGCCTGGCTTCCATCCCCTGCCGCCGCCCCAGCACGCTTTCGCGCCGGCCGGCCTCGCGCAGGTATTCCTCGGCGCCGCGCGCGTCAGCCAGCAGCCCCACGGCGTCGCGGACGTGGTCGTGCGAGGCGCCCTTGCGGTTCACGTGCACCATGGCGCGGCCCAGCACCGTGCGCGCCTGCGCGTCGGGAAGCACCAGCACCTCGTCGCCGCCGAAGCGCGCCCGTCCCCATCCGTCCGTCTTGCGGTCCTTGCGTTCGGCATCGGGAAGGCGAAGCTCGATGCCGTCGTCCGCCGCGCCCACCTGCGCGCCCTGCACGTGCCAGCGGCGGATGGCCACCTCCCGGCCGATGGGCGACTGCGCCGCGGGGATGCGGTGGATGACCCGGCGTGCCTGCCGCTCGTTCCAGGCCCCGAGGAAGATGTGCCCGAAGGTCCACAGCCCCGAGGCCGCGCCCAGTGCCATCACCCCGCCCACCGCCGCCGCGCCCGCCGCGCCCAGGGCGGCCCCCGCCACCAGGTACTGCTTCCGGCGCCGCACCAGCTGGCTGCCGTAGCGCCAGGCGGCCAGCTCGCCCGCCAGCGCTTCGCCGATGCGAACCAGGCGCGTTCCGTCCGGCAGCTTGCAGACGCCGATGTTCTGCGACTGCACGCGCAGGCGCGACTCGCGAAAGGCGCGCTCGGCCTCTTCCACCGCCTCCCAGCGCTCCTCGATGGGCGCCAGGTTCCACCGCGCGCACTTGGGGCAGACGGCCCACAGCCGCCCGCGGGCCCCGTCGAAAGCCAGGCTGCGGCCCACGGGAAACGGGGCGATGGCCTCGTTGGATCCCAGGTCGGCGGAGCAGAAGATGCACGTGTGATACATGGCCCCACCGATGGCGTTGTGTCAGCCGCCGGACCGCACCCAGCGCTCGGCGACGCGCTCGCGGTCGCGCAGCGGCTGCCCCGTTCCCCCGCGCCGCACCATCACGATCTCCGCCGCGATGGCCAGGGCGATCTCTTCCGGCGTTTCACCGCCCAGGTGCAGCCCGATGGGGGCGTGCACCCGGCGCAGCCGCTCGTCGGGCACCCCGTCCCGCGCCAGCTGCTCCAGCGCGGCCCGGGTGCGCCGGCGGCTCCCGATCATCCCCACGTACGCCGGCAGCTCCGGGCGATGCAGCACGTCGCGAAGCGCCTCGAAGTCGTACTTGTGGCCCCGCGTCACCAGCACCAGGTACGTGCCGCGCCCGATGCGCACGTCCCGGAACGGGTCGTCGAAGCGCGCAGGCCTCACCTCGTCGGCCTCCGGAAAGCGCTCGCGGGTGGCGAACTCGGGGCGGTCGTCGAGCACCGTCACGCGAAAGCCCAGCATGGCGCCCGTGCGGCACAGCGGCCGCGCGACGTGCCCCGCCCCCACGATCACCAGCTCCGGCGGCGCGCGATGGGGCTCCACGTACACCGTGCAGCGGCGCCCCCCGGCCTCCACGTCGTGCGTCGCCGGCCGGTCCGACTCCGCCAGCGCCGCACGGGCGATACGCAGCGCGGCCTCGTCGAGATTCAGGTCGCCCAGCGTGCCCTCGTGGCGATTGGCCCAAACGGACATCCGCTCCCCCGCCACGGGGCCGTCCTCGGTGGACGACGAAAGCACGGCCACGCTCACCACCGCCTCGCCCCCCGCCAGCGCCTCGCGCGCGTGGCGGAGCGCGTCCGCCAGCGTCAGCCGCTGGGGCACGCGGCCTCGCGCCAGCGGCGGTAGTCGCCGGGAGTGTCCACGTCGGCGGCGAGCGCGTCCACCGGCACCTCGCGCAGCTCGCCCAGGTGCGCGTGGACCACGGTGCGCGCGCCCTCGGGCAGGTCGGTCCGCGCCAGCTCGGCGAAGACGGAGCGCGCGAACAGCACCGGGTGCCCGTGCTTTCCGCCGTGCGAGGGCAGCACGACGGGCGCGCCGGACTCGTCGAACACGCGCGCGAGCTGCAGGGCCAGGGTGGGCGAAACGTCGGGAATGTCTACCGGGCAGGCGATCACGGCGCGCGTTTCGGGCGGAACCGCCGCCAGCCCTGCCTGCAGCGAGCGCAGCTGGGGCGACCCGCGGTCGGGGTTGATGGCCACGGACGCGCCGAGCCGCGTGGCCGCTTCGCGGATGTCGCGGGCAGCCGGCTGGTCGTCGGCCCCCGTCACCACGATCACCCGGTCGCACGCCGCGCCGAGCGCGTGGACCACGTGGTCCAGGAACGTCCCATTGCCGGCGCGCAGAAACGCCTTGGGCTCGCCCATCCGGCGCGAAAGGCCGGCGGCCAGCACGATGCCAACGATCATCAGGGCTGACGGGTACGCGGGCGGGGCTGGCCGGGGCCGGAGCGGGCGGGGAGATCTGGACGACATCAGGAGTATCGCACGCTCGCTTCACGCCGTCAACTGGCTACGGGGCGAACGTGTTGCGCACGATGGAGATAAGGGCGGACGCCGCCGCACCGGACGCCGAAAGCCGCACACACCCGTGAGGCCTGGGCGGGGCTCACCTGGATCGTGGCGAGCGGACGAACTGCTGGAGCATGCGGCGGCGCGGAGCATGCAAAACACGGACGGTGAAGGAGCGGGGATCGTCGACTTCACGCATCTCGGGAGGATACGAAATGACGCGCAAACGCGAACTGATCGAGCCCAACCCCGGCGACAAACGCTACGTGCGGCGCGACGAGAACGGCCGGTTCACCACCGACCAGGTGGACGTGGGCCGTTCGCTGGCGGCGGACCGGCGGCAGCATGCCAAGACCAAGGCCAAGCCCGGCCACGGCGACAAGGGCGACCACTGACCCGTTCGGGTCGACGATCATAGCCCACCGCGAGCGCCGCGCCGGATCATTCCGCGCGGCGCTCGTGCTTATGGTATGCTGATGTTGTCGCGGGTGTGCGTGATGCGGAGGCAAGCCGGCTTGCTAACGGCGGCTTGCTAATTGGCAAGCGATTGGCGAGCTACTTGGCAAGCTGGTCACAAGCGCTTCCGTTCATGGCGGATTCGCGGCTCGACAACCACGGCTTGCCAACTTGCCAACTTGGCAAGCTGTTGGCAAGCAGTCGTTGAGCTGATTGGCTAGGCGGCGATGCGGATGGCTTGACGGCTACCGAACGGGCGTTCGAACCGGCGCCCGCGTTACGTTGACCCTCCCCCGGGCGCGGGTTAACTTCGAAAGCTCGTCAAGTGCTGCCTGGCGCCTTCGTTGCGGCTTCATCGACGGCCGTCATCCACCCGTGCTCGCGCCCCGATGAAGGACCTCGTAACCCTGCACGTGAACGGCGACACGCACGAAGTGGCGGTGCCCACGCACTGGACGCTGCTGGAGTCGCTGCGCTACGCCGTGCAGCTCACCGGCAGCAAGCAGGGATGCGACAAGGGCGACTGCGGCGCGTGCACCGTGTGGCTGGACGGCGTTCCCACGCTGGCGTGCATCACCCCCGTGTACGAGGCCATCGGCCAGCGGGTGACCACGGTGGAGGGGCTGGTGGGGCTGCGCACCGCGCCGGGCGCGCCGCACCCCCTGCAGGATGCGTTCGACGTGTGCGGCGCGGCCCAGTGCGGCTTCTGCACGCCGGGCATCTTGATGAGCGCGGCGGCGCTGCTGGAGGAGAACACGGCGCCCACGCGCGACGAGATCAAGGACGCGCTCAGCGGCAACCTGTGCCGCTGCACCGGCTACACCAAGATTTTGGACGCGGTGGAGATGGCGGCGGCAACCCTGCGCGAGCAGGCGGAGGTGGCGGCATGAGCGCGGAGCGGCAGGAGTTCGAAAGCGGCCGCGGCGGCGTTCCGGCGGATGAGCCCGAGGTGGCGGAGCGCGGCACCCCCGTGGTGGACCACGCGCCCTCGCATGCGGGTGAGAAGGTGAAGCTGTACGGCAGCCGCGAGGAAAAATCCGCGCCGCTGAACGTCATCGGCACGCGGCAGCGCAAGACCGATGGGCTGGAAAAGAGCACCGGACGGGCGCGCTACACCGACGACCTGGTGCTGCCGGGAATGCTGCACGGCAAGATCCTGCGCTCGCCGCACCCCCACGCGCTGATCCGCTCCATCGACACCTCCGCCGCGCAGGCGCTGCCCGGCGTGTTCGCCGTGGTGACGGGAAGCGAGATGCCCATCCCCTTCGGCATCATCGTGTGGACGCCGGACGAGAACGCGCTGGCCACGGACAAGGTGCGCTACATCGGCGACGCGGTGGCGGCGGTGGCGGCGGTGGACGAGGACACGGCCCTGCGCGCGCTGGAGCTGATCCACGTGGACTACGAGGTGCTGGAGGCGCTGCTGGATCCGCACGAGGCCGTGCGCCGCACCGACGTGCAGATCCACCAGGCCAAGAAGGCCGGGCACAACGGCAACATCTCCAAGATCGTCAAGCTGGAGTTCGGCGAGGTGGAGCAGGGGCTGGCCGCGTCCGACGTCGTCATCGAGGGCGAGTACTTCTTCGAGGGCACCACGCACACCCCCATCGAGCCCCACTGCGCCATCGGGCAGTGGGAAGAGGGCGGCGCGCCGGGCGGCCGGCTGACCGTGTGGTCGTCTACCCAGGTGCCCCACTACCTGCACCGCGAGCTCGCCAAGGTGCTGGAGCTGGACCCGGCCAAGGTGCGCGTGATCCAGCCGCACGTGGGCGGCGGCTTCGGCGGCAAGAGCGAGCCCTTCGACCTGGAGTTCTGCGTCGCCAAGCTGGCGATGAAGACGGGCCGGCCCGTGAAGATCCTGTACACCCGCGAAGAGGTGTTCTACGCCCACCGCGGCCGCCACCCGTTCTACATGAAGTACCGGGTGGGTGCCACGGCGGATGGAAAGCTCAAGGCGGTGGACGCGCGCACCCTGCTGGACGGCGGCGCCTATTCGTCGTTCGGCCTGGTGACCACGTACTACAGCGGGCAGCTGCTGGCGGCGCCGTACGAGATCCCGGCGTACCGCTTCGACTCCACCCGCGTCTTCACCAACAAGCCCGCCTGCGGCCCCAAGCGCGGCCACGGCAGCGTGCAGCCGCGCTTCGCCTTCGAGGTGTCGCTCGACAAGCTGGCCGAGCGGGTCGGGCTGGACCCCATCGAGCTGCGCCGGCGCAACTTCATGGGCAGCTTCCGCCGTACCGTCAACGAGCTGCGCATCACCTCCAACGGCTTCATGGAGTGCCTGGACGCGGTGGAGCGCGCCAGCGGATGGAAGGAGCGCAAGGGCCGGATGGGGTACGGGCGCGGGCTGGGGGTGGCGGGCTCGTGCTACATCTCGGGGACCAACTATCCCATCTACCCCAACCGGATGCCGCAGTCGGCCGTGCAGCTGCAGGTGGACCGCTCGGGGCGCATCGCCGTCTTTTCCGGCGCGTCGGACATCGGCCAGGGCTCCACGTCGCTCGTGGCCTACATCGTCTGCGAAGAGCTGGGCGTGCCGCTGGACTACGTGCGGGTGCTTCCGTCGGACACCGACTTCACGCCGGTGGACCTGGGCAGCTACTCGTCGCGCGTGACGTTCATGCTCGGCAACGCCTGCGTCGACGCGGCCCGCAAGCTCAAGGCGCTGGTGCAGGACGCGGTGGGCGCCGAGTGGGAGATTTCGCCCAGGCGCGTGCTGCTGGCGGGCGGCCGGGCCATGGACGCGGAGGACACGGGCCGCAACATGTCCATCGTGCAGGCCTTCAACCTGGCCGAGGCCAAGCACGGGACACTGGGCTCCGTGGGCAGCTACAACACGCCGGACGACGTGCACGGGGAGTACCGGGGCGGGACGATCGGCGCCTCGCCCGCGTACTCGTTCACGGCGCACGTGGCCGAGGTGGAGGTGGATGCGGATACGGGGTTCGTGGACGTGAAGGCCATCTGGGTGGCGCACGACTGCGGCCGCGCGCTCAACCCCACCATCGTCGAGGGGCAGATCGAGGGCTCGGCGTACATGGGGTTCGCCGAGGCGCTGATGGAGCAGCACGTGTTCAAGGACGCGGAGCACGGCCGCGCCGGCCTTCACGACGGCCCGTCGCTGCTGGACTACCGCGTTCCCGGCTCGCTCGACACGCCCGAGCTGCAGGCGCTGATCGTGGAGTCCATCGACCCCGAGGGCCCGTATGGCGCCAAGGAGGCGGGTGAGGGTCCGCTGCACCCGTCCATTCCCGCCATCGCCAACGCCATCTACGACGCCGTGGGGGTGCGGATGGACTCGCTGCCCTTCTCGCCGCCGCGCATGTGGCGCGCGCTGCAGGAAAAAGCCGCGCACGACGCCGAGCCGGAGCGCATCGCCGCGGACTGAGGGTCGGCGCGGATGGATGAGAGGCCTTCGACAAGCCTTGGCGCGTCCGCGGCGCCCCCCATCCCAGCCCTTCCCCCGCAAACCGCGCGGGGGAAGGGAGCCAGCCCGGTGCGTCACGCAGAACCCACTCGCAACCACGAAACCCTGTCATCCTGAGGCCCAGGCGCGCCGCATTCACCCGCAGCACACCTGTCGCGGGCCGAAGGATCTGGCCTGGGGCACGTACAAGCCAGGGCGCGGCAGCGGTCATCGACTCCGAGGCCTCGGCTGCCGTGGGGCCCTCACCCGGCCGCGCTGACACGCGTGCCCCCCTCTCCCACAAACAGCGTGGGAGAGGGGGGACACCCCAGGATCCAGTGCGGTGCACGAGCACAGTAGCGGATGCCCGGGCCCTGCTGGGGCGACTGAAGTCGCGTCTGGAACATCACGAAGTCCGCCTTCGCGGACTGCACGCGTAGTCGGGTGCGCCAGGGCGAGGGAAGCGAGGTTCAGGTCTCCCCCTCCCCTGCGAAGCGGGGGAAGGGGGCCGGGGGGAGGGGGCTACCGCGGCATGCACCCGCTGCCAGCCACATTCGGATGCAGTCGTGGGTAGATCTGAAACCATGACGACGGAGGTTCGGATGGATAGACCGTCGCTGAGGAGCACATTGAGCTCGGCGTCTGAATCGGTGGATGAATTGTTCGAGTAAGCAAGGGCCGCGGCGCCATCGGCTCCGCGGCCTTCTTCATGCTCGATGCAGCGACGAACTCGTCAGCGCAGGATGAGCACGGTGCCGGCGGTGGCCTGAACGGGGAACGACTCCGCGACCGGGCCCGTGAACCACACGCGAACGCGGGCTCCCACCACGAGTTCGTCCGCGGATGCCCGAACGACCGTCTCGCCGCTGCCGGCCAGCACGTCCACACCGGGAAGAACGGTGATGGAGGCGGCTGGCTCCCTTCCGGCGACCTGGGGACTGGCTTCCACGAGAATCCGCCGGCCACCCTGGATTGCGCTGGACTGCTGGATGGTACCCTCGATGCTCGGGGCTTCATCCGGAAGGGTGGCGCCCGAGGGCATGCCGCACCCAGCCGCGAGCACCGCGGCGAGCAGAATCCACGTCCTGTTCATCAGCATCTCCTGTGCAAGCCCATCGATCCATGCCCGAGAACGTGCACGTTCCCACTGTCGCGACAGCCGCTTGGCCCTTGGATCGCCTCCACGCGTGATCGATGCCGGAAAATGACCCGCGGCCGCATCCGCCGCTGAAGGACAGCGGGGGAGACCGTTGGGCGCGGTGGACGGGCGGACGCGCGGGACCGGTGCTGCTGTTCGCGTGCGCGGTCGTGGAGGGCTGCCTGGTTCCCGCGCCCACGGAGGCCGTGTTCGCGGCGCTGGCCATCGCACGGCCACGACGGGCGTGGGCGCTGGGCGCGCTCGCGGCGGCGGGCTCCGTGCTGGGCGGCGTCATCGCGTGGCACCTGGGCGCCACGGCCTTCGACCGCTACGGGCAGCCGCTGCTGGCGCGCTACGGGTTGATGGGCGAGTTGGAGGCCCTCGGCGCGCTCTACCGGCGGAACGCGGCGCTGGCACTGCTCACCTCCGGCTACACGCCCGTGCCCTACCTGCTGTACGGCACCGTCGGTGGCGCTACAGGCGTTCCGCTGGGCACCTTCGTCGTGTTCTGTGCCCTCGGCCGGGGATTGAAGTACGCGGTCCTGGCCGGGGTGGCGCGCATCGCGGGGCCGCCGGTTCGGCGCTGGCTGGCGCGCAACCCGCGGCGGATCGCGTTGGTCGTCACCGCCGTCGCGCTGATCGTGCTCGGCGCCTGGATGATCTGAGGTCCCGCGCGTGCCTCGACCACGGCAGCGCTGACGGCCTGCATTGTCCCCGGAAGTGCGCAGAGTGTTCGCTCCGTGGCGGGATTGGCGCGGGGCATGCACCGTGTGCTCGCATGGCACCGGCGAAGAACACCCCCGATCCGGCCGAAACCATCGGCACGGCGCTGAGCGCGGCGGAGCAGGCCGCCGCGCGCTTCACCGACGCGAAGACCGAGGTGCTGCACCGCCTGGCGGACGTTGACGCGGCGGTGCTGGAGATCGTGCAGCGCGTGTACGACGCCACGCCCGCGGAATTTCAGCGCTCGTTCGTGGCGAGCATCGACGGCGACGACGATGAGGAGCTTTCGCTGCCGGACTTTCTGCGCCTGCTGCTGGAGCGCCCCGGCGGCAGCGAAGGGCGGTTCACCATCAGCGTGATGGAAAACCTGTACGACGACGGTGACGCGGACGAGGACGGCGGAGAAGAAGGCGACGACGGATAAGCATCGAATAGACGAAGCGGCTCCCGGGCGCCCCCGGGAGCCGCGTTTCCGTCGTGCATCCGCACCCGTGCTAGTCGAGCATCGTATGGCTGACGTCGACGGTGCGGCCACAGAAGGTGCCGGTGAGCGTGCGCGTCTGTGACGCGCTGCTGAACGTCCCCGTCAGGTCCACGGTGCAGGTGCCCGTTCCGCCGGTGGACCGCGCCCAGGTGAAGCTGCCCTTCTGCGTGTGGGTGTGCACGCCGGGCACGCCGTTCGTCCACGTGCCGTTTGCCGCCAGTTGAATGTTCGGGCTCCCCGTGATGGTGACCGTTCCCCCGCGGCGGCCGCGCGCGGGAACGGTGCACGCCGAGTCCGTTCGCGTGGCGTTCACCTGCGAGCTGCCGGAGCGAGTGGCTGGGTCGCGCGTAATGACGCGCTGGCCCTCGACGGTGCTGGCGCCACCGCCGGGGCAGGCGTGCTGCCGCGTGAATGCGGCAGACGAACCGCCGGCACCCTGGAACGCCATCAGGAATTGGGAGATCGTGCCGCCGGCGACCCCATCCCAGGCGGCGGCCACTTCCCGCACCTCGGCCGCGCTCAGGGACGCGTCGCCCGGACCGGTGGCTCCGCCTTCGCAGGCGGCGAGGGCAAGCGCGAACGGTACGGCGAATAGCTGGGCGGTGCGGCGCATCGGGTCCTCGCGGTCGTTCGGGTGAGCGGTGGGCGACCGGGTCGCCTTCGATCGTGCGTCAGGCAATACAGCCGGCCGCGCTCACGCGTTGGGGTGCGGACACGGATGGTGGGTACGTTCGGCGGAATGCGCAAGTGTTTGCGGGTCGCATCTTCAAGCCCTCACACGGAGGTCACGGAGGTGGAGCAGGAGACTGGGCACCCTTCGCATTGCGCGCGTCGAGCCAGCGCTGCAGGGAGCGCTGGCTCTCGCCGGAGCGGCTTCCCGCAAGCAAGCCGGCAATGCTGATGTCCTCGTCCACGTCGGGCCAGTGCACGCCCTCCCCTCGCCCGATCAGCCGCCACCGCCCACGCTCCTCCGGCGTAGCATGCGCCAGCCGCGGATACCAGGCGAGAGGAACGGAAACCGTGCGGCCGTCCGTGAGGTCGACCATCAACTCGGTCTCGCTCACTCGAACACTCGTCGCCTCTACGTGCCGCTCAATCGTTGAAGAAGTCATACCAAGCCCCTAGCAGTCGCTCCTGGTGTTCCTCAATGAGGCTGATAATGCGATTCAGTTCCGGCCCGCCGTACCCTCCGCCTTCCTGTGATCGCACTGGCGTCAGCCACACCTTGGCCTTCTTGCTCTCCCGTTCTACGTGAACGTGGGGCGGCTCATTCCCATCCGCCGCGAAGAAGAATATACGATACGGCCCACTCCGAAGAACCGTTGGCATCACCGCCTCCCCGACGTCGAACATTTCTCGGCAACGAATGGGCCAGCTTAGGCCGTCCACTCTGTTCACGCAATAGTCTCGTTGGATTGCGGAAGTTCAGCTGTGGTCGTGTTTTGCACGGGCGGTGGCGGGACGTGGATGAGGCACGCGGCGGCCGGGTGATACCGGCGGATTCGGACGGTACCCCTCGGGCGTTCGCGCCGCTATCTTTCACGGCTGTCAAGATGCCTTTGCGATGGACGAACACGTGGATCGATCCGCTTTCCTGGCGCGCGCCGCGGCGTGCGCCTTTTTCGCTGCCTTGCTCGCCGCCGCCCCCGCCAACGCGCAGGACGGCGCCCGCAAGCGCCACTCCGCGGTGCGGCTGACCGGCGCCGCGCCCCAGATCGACGGCCGTTTGGACGACGAGGCGTGGGCCGCCGCGCCCGTGCTTTCCGACTTCGTGCAGAAGGACCCGGTGCAGGGCGCTCCGCCCACCGACCGCACCGAGGTGCGCTTCGTGTACGACGACGAGGCGCTGTACGTGGCCGCGCGGATGCACGCCGCCGACCCGGCCTCCATCCAGGCGCCGGTCACGCGCCGCGACGAGGGATACCAGGCCGAGCACCTGCTGATCTCGCTGGACACCTACCAGGACAGGCGCACGGCCTACACCTTCGGCGTCACCGCGTCGGGGGTGCGGCTGGACTGGTACCACGCCACGGACAACGAGGACTCGCGCGACATGTCGTTCAACCCGGTGTGGCGGGCGGAGGCGCGCGTGGACTCGGCAGGATGGACGGCGGAGATGCGCATTCCCTTCAGCCAGCTTCGCTTCAACGACCTTCCCGCGCAGGTGTGGGGGATCAACCTGGACCGCTGGATCCCCTCGCGCGAGGAAGACGACTACTGGGTGGTGATTCCCCGCGGCACGCAGGCGTGGGCCTCGCGGTTCGGCGACCTGGAGGGGATCGGCGGGGTGCGGCCGGCGCGGCGGATCGAGCTGATGCCGTACGTGGCGGCGGAGGGCACCCGCTTCGGCACCATCGACCCCGACAACCCGCTGGTGGAGCAGAGGTCCGGCGCCATGCGCGTGGGCGGCGACGCCCGCATCGGGCTGGGGAGCAGCCTGACGCTGGAGGCCACGCTGAACCCCGACTTCGGCCAGGTGGAGGCAGACCCGGCCGAGGTGAACCTGAGCGCGTTCGAGACCTTCTTCCCGGAACGCCGCCCCTTCTTCACCGAGGGGCAGCGCTACCTGGTGAGCCCCAACGCGGGCTACTTCTACTCGCGCCGCATCGGGGCCGCGTCGCGCGTGCGGGTGAACGCCGACTACGTGGACTATCCCCGCGCCAGCACCATCCTGGGCGCGGCCAAGCTCACCGGACGCACGCAGCGGGGGCTTTCGGTCGGCGCGCTGGCGGCGGTGACGGACGCGGCCGATGCGCGCTACGTGGACGAGGACGGAGAAATCCGGCGGACCGGCGTGGCGCCGCGCACAGGATGGGGCGTCTTTCGCGCCGTGCAGGAGTTCGGGCCGGCCACCTCCACGGCGGGGGTGAGCCTGACGGCGCTGCGCCGCGACACGGAGCCGGGCGGGCTGATCGCCTCGTTCCTGCCGCGCAGCGCCGTCACCGGCGGCGCCGACTGGAACCTGCGCTTCCGCGGCGGCGACTACGAGCTGCGGGGGTTCGCGGGCGCCAGCGTGGTGGAGGGCGACACGGCCGCCATCCGCCGCGTGCAGACGGCGCCCGCCCACTACTTCCAGCGGCCGGACCGCGACTACGCCGTGCTGGACCCCACGCGGGGAACGCTGGCGGGATACACGGCGGGCATCGCCATCGAACGCAACAACGCGCGCCACTGGCTGTGGGAGGCATCGGCCAGCACCATCTCGCCCGGCTTCGACGTCAACGAGTCGGGACGGATGTTCGTGGCCGACTACGCCACCGCCGACGCCCAGGTCACCTATCGCGAAACCACGCCGCGCGGTCCGTACCGCCGCTACTCGTTCACGGGGCGGATGGAGAACGGGTTCGACTACCAGGGCATCCGCCGCCACGGCGTGGTGCGCGGCGAGGCGAACGTCACCTGGAGCAACTACTGGCAGAGCTCCATCGAGGGGCGCACGGAGCTGCGCCGCTACGACGCGTCGGCCACGCGGGGGGGGCCGCGGCTGGGGCTGGGGCGCACGTGGGAGATCGAGGCCGACCTGGAGAACCGCGGCTCCTCGCGCTTCCGCTGGGGCGGCGGCATGGGCATCGGCGGTGACGAGCAGGGCGGGCGCGGGTGGGGGATCGCCGGGGGCATTGGTGCCACGCCGGGGCCCAACTGGCAGGTGTCGCTGGAGCCGCGGTACAACCGCCAGCGCGAGGCGCGGCAGTACGTGGTCAACCTGTCCGGCGGCCCCGCGGCCACCCTGGGCCGCCGCTACGTCTTCTCGTCCATCGACCGCAGCACCCTGGCCGCGCCGCTGCGGCTGGCGTACACCATGAGCCCGGACCTGTCGCTGGAATTGTACGCGGAGCCCTTCGCCGCCAGCGGCCGCTACCACCGCTTCGGCGAGGTGCCACGGCCGCGCTCGTTCGAGCTGGACCTGTACGGTGAGGACGGCCCCATCCGCTCGTGCCAGCCGACCGATCCCGCGCCGTGCTCGCCGGGCTCGCACCTGTTCACCGCGACGGAAGACGGAGAGCCGAGCCGCGTGGCCCGCGACTTCAACGTGCGCTCCTTCCGCAGCAACGCCGTCATGCGCTGGGAGTGGCGGCCGGGGAGCACGCTGTACCTGGTGTGGCAGCAGGACCGCTCCTCCAGCCTGGAGAACGGCGACTTCGTGGGCCCCGGCGCGCTCGGCGACGCGTTCGGGGCGCCGGGGAACAACTTCCTGGCGATGAAGGTGACGTACTGGCTCCCGGTGAAGTAGGCGGAGAGTGCGTGAGTGCGTGAGTGCGTGGGTGCGTGAGTGCGGAAGTGCGGAAGTGAACGGCCCCTGTGCGGGGTGCGCTCGGCCGGTTTGCTTTTAACGCACTAACGCACTAACGCACTCCCGCACTTCCCCCCCTCGGTTGCGCGTTGCGGCCGGGGGGCTTACTCTTGCCCGCCGCCGAACCGGTTCAAATCCATCCAGCCCGGAGCACGTTTCCTTGGCCACGACGACCGCAAAGCCCGGCCTGTTCTCGGCCGCCAACCTGCTGAACCTGCTGCTGGTGTTCGTGCCCATCGCCATGATCATGGAATGGGTGCTCCACTCGCCGCCCATCGCCATCTTCATCGTCTCGTGCCTGGGCATCATCCCGCTGGCCGGACAGATGGGGCACGCCACGGAAGAGATCGCCGAGCGTGTGGGCCAGGGGGTGGGCGGCCTTCTGAACGCCACCTTCGGCAACGCCGCGGAGCTGATCATCGCCATCGTGGCGCTGCGGGCGGGGCTGTACGACCTGGTGAAGGCGTCCATCACCGGCTCCATCATCGGCAACGTGCTGCTGGTGTTCGGCCTGAGCGCGCTGGTGGGCGGGCTGAAGTACGAGACGCAGAAGTTCAACCGCACGGCGGCCGGGCTGGGCGGAACGCTGCTGGTGCTGAGCGCCGTGGGGCTGGTGGTGCCGGCGCTCTTCCACGGGCTGGTGGGTGACTCGGCGCCCGCGGCGGAGCGCAACCTGAGCCTGGAGATCGCCATCGTCCTGATGGTGACGTACATCGCCAGCCTCTTCTTCACCCTCAAGACGCACCGCCACCTGTACATGGGCGACGCGGGTGAGGGAGCCTCGATCCACGAGGGACACGCGCCGCCGCCGATGGGCCGCTCCATCGGCAAGCTGTTGCTGGCGACCATCGGCGTGGCGGTGATGGCGGAGTTCCTGGTGGCCGCCGCCAGCCACACGGCCGAGGCGCTGGGGTGGAGTCAGGTGTTCGTGGGCGTGATCGTGGTGGCCATCATCGGCAACGCGGCCGAGCACTCCACGGCCATCATCATGGCGGCCAAGAACAAGATGGACGCGGCCATCAACATCGCCGTGGGCTCGTCCATCCAGATCGCGCTGTTCGTGGCGCCGTTGCTGGTGTTCCTGAGCTACTTCATCGCGCCGCAGCCGATGGACCTGATCTTCACGCCCATGGAGGTGCTGGCCGTGGGGCTGTGCGTGGGGATCATGGCCTTCTGCTCGATGGACGGCGAAAGCCACTGGATGGAGGGCGTTCAGCTGCTGGCCGTCTACGTCATCCTGGGCATCGCGTTCTACTTCCTGCCCGTGGACCCGGAGACCGCGGCGGCGGCGGGTGCGGCCGCGGGGGGCGGACACTAGGGGAAGTGCGTGAGTGCGTTAGTGCGTTAGTGCGTGAGTGCGGAAGTAAAAACAACGGCCCGGGTGCACACCGCACCCGGGCCGTTCCACTTTTTGCACTTTCGCACTCACGCACTCACGCACTCACGCACTATCCTTCCGGCAGCAGCGACACCCGCACGTACCGCCGCCGGTTCAGGTACAGCCTGGCCGCGGCGCGGATGCGCTCCGGAGTGAGCGTTGCGGAGAGCGGGGCGTCGTCGATCCCCCGCACGTCCCACCCCAGGCGCTGGTACTCCATCAGCGCCGTCAGCCACACGTCGTTCTGGCGCAGCGAGGTTTCCTTGCTGCGCCGGTGCGCCTCGCGAACCTTCTGCACCACGTCGGCCGGCACGCCGCGGGCGCGCAGGCTGTCGATCTCGGCGAACGTCACGCGCGTAAGCTCGTCCAGCCGGTCGGGGTCGGTGTTGAAGTCGATCGCCACCACGTACTGCGGCACGGGATCGCGCGACACGTTGGCGCTCACCGTTACGCCATAGGTTCCGCCCAGCTGCTCGCGCAGCCGTTCGCGCAGGCGGATCTCCAGGGCGTCCGCCAGGCTGGTGATCTCGGACCGCGCCTCGCGGGAGAACTGCGCCGGGCCGGTGAAGTAGAGCGTGGTCCGCGCCTTGGGCTCCACCCCGCGGCGCACCGTCTTTTCCACCACGCCGGCGGGCGGACGGATGCCGGGGTCGCGCCAGCGTTCGCGCACCCCGCTGGCGGGAAGGCTGGCCAGGTAGCGCTCCACGAACGGGCGCACCTCGTCCGGCTGAAAGCTGCCCACCAGGAAGAAGGTGAAGTCGCCGGCATTCGCATAGCGCTGCCGGTAGATGGTGATCGCGCGGTCCAGGTCCAGCGAGTCGTACATGGCCGCGGTGAAGGGCCGCGTGCGCGGGTGCCGCTGCGTGAGCACGGCGGTCAGCGTGTCGCCGAAGGCGCTTTCGGGGGTGGCGCCCCGGTTGCGCAGCATCTCGCGCCCGCGCTGGCGGAAGGCTTCCCACGCCGCCGTGTCGCGGCGCGGCGCGGTGAAGTACAGGTGAACCAGCTGGAACATGGTTTCCACGTCGCGCGGCGCCGCGTAGCCGTTCACCGTCTCGTACAGCTCGCCGATGGTGGTGCCCACGCTGGCCGCCTTTCCCGCCAGACGCCGCTGCAGCTCCGTCAGCCCCAGCGCGCCCACGCCGCCCACCTGCACCGCCGCGGTCGCCAGCCGGCCGTGCAGGTACAGGCTGTCGGGGAGCAGCGACAGCCCCCCGGGGCTGCTGGCGGCGAACAGCACCTGGTCGTCCTGGAAGTCCGTGGGCTTCAGCACCACCTGCGCGCCGTTGCTCAGCGTCCACCGGGTGATGCCCGCCTCCGGGACGAACTCTTCCGACACCACGCTTCCCGCCGCCGGCAGCTGGGCCAGGAGCGGCGCGTCCGACGCCGTTTCGCGGTAGGGCTCCACGGGCGCGCGCGCGACCGAGTCGGCGATGGCGGCCAGCCTGCGCTCGTCGGGCAGCGCCGCGCCTACGTGCTCGGGGGCGGTGACCAGCACCGTGCGGTCGCGCATGGCCGCGTAGCCGCGGGCCGCCTCGTTCGCGTCCTGCACGGTGACGCCGGGCATGAACGCGTTCAGCATGGCCCACTCTTCTTCCAGCGTGCGCAGCAGGCCGCCGCGCAGGAAGTGCTCGGCGTACTGGCCGGCGTACTGGCCGCTGGTGGTCTTGTGGCGCTCGGCGTACATCTGCTCCCACATCCGCAGGAACTCCGCCTTTTCGCGCTCCAGCTCGGCCGGGGTAAAGCCGTGGCGCGCCGCGCGCTGCACCTCGGTGAGCACGGCGGCCAGCCCGCGCTCCACCCCGCCCTGCGGGACGGCGGCGCTCAGCGAAAAGGTTTCCACCGGGCGCAGCGAGCCGCCCAGGTACGAGCCCACGTCCAGGAAAGGCGCGTCCGGCAGCAGGCTCATGTCGTTCAGCCGGTCGCCCAGCATGCCCACGAACATCGACTCCACCAGCCCCGCGCGAAACCCGGGGGGCGACCAGTCCCGGCGCGCCGGGCGGAACCAGTTGACGCTCAGGGCCGTGCTGGTGATCTCCGGATCCACCGTGACGATCACGCGCGCGCTGTCCCGCGACGGGATCCCGATCTCCGGCCGCGCCGGCCCGCCCAGCGCGGGGATGGCGCCGAACACCTCGCGGATCTTGCGCTCCATCTCGGCCGGGTCGAAGTCCCCCACGGCGACCACCGCCATCAGCTCCGGGCGGTACCACTGCTGGTAGAAGCGGCGCAGCGTCTCGTGGCGAAAGGTGCGGATGATCTCCGGGTCGCCGATGGGCGAGCGCTCGGCGTAGCGCGAGCCGGCGAACAGGAAGGGAAACTGGCGGTCCGACACGCGCGCGCCCGCGCCCCGCCAGCGGCGCCACTCCTCGATCACCACGCCGCGCTCCGCCTCGATCTCCGCCGAGTCCAGCGAGATGCCGGTGGCCCAGTGCTCCAGGATGCTCAGCCCCGTGTCCAGCACGCCCGCGCTGTCCGTGGGCAGCTGCAGCATGTAGACGGTTTCGTCGAACGACGTGGTGGCGTTCACGTCGGGCCCAAAGCGCATGCCCACGCGCTCCAGGTAGTCGATGATCTCGTTCCGGGCGAAGCGGCGGGTGCCGTTGAAGGCCATGTGCTCCAGGAAGTGCGCCAGCCCCAGCTGGTCGTCGTCTTCCAGCACCGACCCCACGTTCAGCACCAGCCGCAGCTCGGCCCGGTCGCGCGGCTCGGCGTTGTGGCGAACGTAGTAGACCAGCCCGTTCGGCAGCGTGTCGGTGATGACCAGCGTGTCGCCGCGATGGTCGAACCGGATCTCCGGGATGCTGGCCGCGGGACGCGGCGAAGCGGCCGGCGCGGGCGCGCGCGGCGGGGAGCAGGCGGCCAACGCCAGGACCATCGGGGCGATTCGGAAGATGCGCATCTGGATGGATCGGGGTGCGGCGGCGACGCATGCGGAAAACCCGCGTTCGGTGGTATGCCTGCCACCGCCGCGGGTTCCGTCCTTCCGCGGGCCGGTCACCCCGCCAGGTTGAGGTTCACGTACTCCTTCTCACCCGTGACCTCGCGCTCCACACAGGGCGCCAGCCACTCGGGAATGGGCGCGTCGGCGTCTTCCGACGGCAGCTCCACCTCTGCCAGCACCAGCCGCCGGCCGCGAAACCGGTCGATCTCCCAGGTCAGGCCACCCTCCGCCACGCGAAAGCGCAGCTTGCGGATGCGGGCGCCCTTCGTCAGCCGCCACAGGTGGCGGAAGATGCGCTCCGTGGTTTCTTCCTCCAGCTCCATCCGGCTGAGGCCGCTCCCCGTCTTGATGGTGCGATAGTACCGCACCTCGCCGCCGCGCCGCACCCGGCGCACGCGCTCGTTCAGGCGCTCGCCGGGCAGGTAGCCCTGGGCGATGTCGGTGCGGATGGCGCCGTCCGGGAGCGGGGGCATACGGCGGAGCAGGTACTTCCGCTCGATCTCGCGGTTCTCTCCCCCGCCCCGCAACTCGGCGAGCACCTGGCCGACGGCGGCGAAGAACTCGTCCGCATGGCCGCCCAGCCACGCGCCCTGCGCCTCGCGGAACAGCCGCTCCGTTTCCGCCTGCGCGATGCCGGCGAGGGCGTCCAGCCCGGGGAGCGGATCGGGGGGCGGAGCCACCGCCGCGGACTCCTCCCGCGCCTCGGCGATGATGCCGCCGGCCACGTGGGCATCGTGCATGTCGCCGAACAGGTCCTGCATCCCCTTGATGCGCCTGACGACCTCGGCCGCGCCGGGCAGCTCGTCGCGGAACGGCTCCAGCAGGTAGCGCAGGCGCTTGGCGGCGATCCGCGCCTCGTGCGCCAGGTCCTGCTGCGCGGCGCCCTGGACGGCGTCCAGCTTCGCCCGCAGCTCGGCCGCGTGCGTCTCGACCAGCCCCGCCAGCACGGTGCGCATCGGCGGCGCCTCGCGCGGATCGTCGGGCGAGACGTGGGCGGGGTACCACGACAGGCGGCGCGAAAGGCGGCCGCAGGCGCGGGCGAAGTCGCGGACCACCTCGTCGTGCATCCGCCGGAGCACCCGCTGCTGCCTGCGCTGCAGCCCGTCCAGCAGCCATGCGGCGCCGGGCGCCTCCGTCTCGGAAAGGCCGCCGCCGTGCTTCCGCATCCAGGCGATCATCACCTCGCCGTCGCGGCTGTCACCCGTGGCGGCGGCGAGGCGCTTCAGTCGGCGCCGGTCCTTGCCGCCGACGGAATCGTCCAGGTGCTCGCGGTAGGCGCGAACGGTGCTGCGCAGCCGGCGGAGGCCCACGCGAAAGTCGTGGAGCGCCTCCGAGTCCTCCGCGTCGCCCAGGCGCGTGCGCCCGGTGCGCGCCTCTTCCAGGAAGCGCAGCGCCAGCCAGCGGGCGGCGCGCGGGGCGCCCAGGTCCAGCAGCGCGGGCCCGCTCACCGCCGCTCGCCCAGCCAGCGCAGCTGCCGCGGCGCGATGGCCCAGGCCAGCACCGCGTTACCGCCCACCGGGGGATCGTCGAAGTCCAGCAGCACGGCCCCGCCCTTCTTGAAGGCGACGAACGAGTCGTTGCGCCCCGTCAGCAGCCAGCCCACCAGGAAGCCCAGGTGCGGCTCGTGGCCCACCACGGCCACGGTGGCCCCCGGCTGCTGCGCGCGCAGCCAGCCCAGCAGCTCGTCCGGCCGCCGCTCGGGCGAAAGCTCGTCTATCGTTTCGATGGCCAGCGACCCGCCGTACGCCGCGGTGACGATTTCCGCGGTCTGCACGGCCCGTACGAGCGGCGACGAGGCCAGCACGTCGATGTCGGGCACGATGCGGCGCAGCCCGCGCGCGCCGCGCCGCATCCTCCGCCGCCCCTCACCCGTCATCGGCCGCTCGGCATCGGGCTTTCCGCTCCGTGCCGCCCAGTCCTCGCGCTCGCCAGCCAGCCCGTGGCGTATCACCAGCAGTCTCATCACGCCTCTCCGTCTTCGTCGCCCGTCTCTCGTCAGTCGTGCAGATCCCCGGGCGGAGGGTTATGCAAGATTTGTAACCCGTGGCGTGGGCGGCTGAATCCGGGGCACCAAAAGCGAAAAGCCTCCCCAAGCTGCGGGGAGGCGTCAACCAAGGATCATCCGGCGTCGATTGCGCGCCGTCAGCGGGCGTTGCCCGTGGGGAAGGGGCCGGTGTCGATCATCCGCTCGAAGACGAGCGTGTACGGGAGGATGGACTGCTCGGGGCGGGTCATGTAGTGAAGCTTCATCTGGTCGCCCTCCACCTCGATGCGGTGCTGGTAGTTCCACTCTACCGCGTAGTCCGCCTGGTACCCTCCCTGCCCGTGGCGCCAGCCCATCCCGGTCATCGTACGCAGGCCCAGCCGGCCGCCCGCGATCTTCCACGAGCCGGAGTGCTCGAACGTTTCGATCAGCCCGTCTCCCGGCCGCCCGCCCGTGCCGCTGACCTGGGTGGTCCACTGGTAGGTGCCGTCCGCGAGCAGGTCCAGCCACTGCTCCGTGCGCAGCGACTGCAATCCGCTCCCCTGCTGTTGCACCGTCCGCCAGCTTCCCACCACGGCCTCGGGCGAGGTGGCCTGGCCGGGATCGCACGCGGCCAGGAGCAGGGCGCCGCAGAGCGCCAGTGCACGGCGGACGGCCAGGGGCATCGTTCGAAAGGTCATGTTCGTCTCCAGATTTCGCTCGGGTGGGATGCACGGAACAACGCGCATCCCACCCGGTCCGTGACTTCGATCCTCCGCCCCGTGCGTCAGAGCCGCGGGTCCACCGGCTCCGATTCCAGCGCCAGCACGCCGAACACACACTCGTGCACCCGGCGCAGCGGCTCGCCGGCCGCGAACCGCTCCAGCCCCTCGATGCCCAGCGCGAACTCGCGCAGGGCGAGCGACCGCTTGGCCCCCAGCCCGCGCTGGCGCAGGCGCTCCAGGTTTTCGGGCAGGGTGTACTCCGGCCCGTAGATCAGGCGCAGGTACTCGCGGCCCCGGCACTTCACCGCCGGCTGCACCAACCCCTTTCGGCCACGGGCGATGAAGTCCAGCGGCTTCACCACCATCCCCTCGCCGCCGCCGCCGGTCACCTCCTCCCACCAGGCGACGGCCTCGGCCTGGCTCCCGGCATCGGTGACGTCCACCACGCGATACGCGGTGGCGTACAGCACCCGCCCCGCCGCGTCGCGCAGCCGCCCGATCATCTGCATGTGCCACAGGTGGTCGCGGTCGGCGTGCACCGCGCCCTCCGTGGCCAGCAGGTGGAAGGGTGCCAGGCGAAGGTCGTCCACCGACTGCACCGGCCAGCAGTACGCGCCGTAGACCCGGGCGTACGCCTCGGCCGACTGCCTCCGCTCGGCGATGCGCGCCCGGATTTCGCCTACCGGCGCATCCCGCTCCGCCGCCCGGCTCAGCGCCTCGTCCGCGGCGGAAAGGGAGCCGCGGGCCGCGGCACCGACAGAGGCGTACTGCCCGCGGATGAGCTCCTGCGCCTTGGCCGACCACGGCATCAGCTCGCAGTCCAGCACGGCCCAGTCCGTCGACAGCTCATCCCACAGCCCGGCCGCGCCCATCGCGCCGGCGACGATGCCCAGCAGCTCTCCCTCGGTCGACGCGTCGTCGAAGAACCGGCGGCCCGTTCGCGTATAGACGATGCCGATGGCGCCGTCCGCCACGCCGAAGCGCCGGCGCGCCGCCTCGGCGTCGCGGCAGACCACCATCACCGCGCGCGAGCCCATGTGCTTTTCCTGGCAGATCACGCGCGGCACGCCCACGTGCCGGTAGTACGCGAACGCCTCGGCCGGGTGCTCCAGCAGCCCGGGCGCGCGGCTGGTTTCGGACGGCGACATCGTGGGCGGCAGGTACACCAGCCAGCGCGGGTCGGCGGCGAAACGGCTCATCACCTCCAGCGCCGCCGCCGCGTTCTCCTCGCGGATGGTCACCGCGCGGTGAAGCCGCGTCTGCACGATGCGCTTGCCCGTGACGTCCGCCAGGTCCAGCAGCTCGTCCTCGCGCTGCTGCGCCGTCAGCGACCCTTCATCCGCCACGGGAAGGAAGGGCCGCGCCGGCTCGGCGTACACCTGGCGCGCGGGAACGGACACCAGCTCGCGCTCCGGCCAGCGCAGGGCGGTGAGCTTGCCGCCGAACACGCAGCCGGTGTCGACGTTCACGGTGCGGTTCAGCCACTCCGCCTGGGGAACGGGCGTGTGGCCGTACACCACGGCCGCGCGCCCCCGGTACTCCGCCGCCCAGTCGTAGCGCACCGGCAAGCCGAACTCGTCCGTCTCGCCCGTCGTCTCGCCGTACATGGCGAACGCGCGCACCGTGCCGGAGCCGCGCCCCTGCAGCTCTTCCTTCATCCCGGCGTGCGCCACGACCAGGTTGCCGCCGTCCAGCACGTGGTGGCTCACCAGCCCGTCCAGGAAGGTGGCCACCTCGCCCCGGAACTCCGGCGTCTCCGCCTCCAGCTCCGCCAGGGACCGGTCAAGCCCGTGCTTCACCTGCACCTGCTTTCCGCGCACGGCCCGCACCAGCTTGGCGTCGTGGTTGCCGGGCACCGCCAGCGCGGAGCCCGCTTGCACCATCGCCATCACCGTTCGCAGCACGTGGACGATGCGCGGCCCGCGGTCCACCAGGTCGCCCACGAACACCGCCTTGCGCCCCTCCGCGTGGCGGCGCACCCCGTCCTCGCCGGCCGCATATCCCAGCGCGTCCAGCAGCTCGTCCATCTCGTCGCCACAGCCGTGCACGTCGCCGATGATGTCGAAGGGCCCGGTCTCGTGGCGCCGGTCGTTCCACAGGGGCTCGCGAATGATGGATTCCACCGCGTCCGCCTGGGCCGCGTCCAGCACGAACACGTGGCGGAAGCCCTCGCGCCTCAGCTCGCGCAGTGACTTGCGGAGCTGCGCCACCTGGCTGCCGATGGCGTGCGGCGGCACCTGGCGGTCCGTTCGCGCCTCGTTGCGGGCGTGGCACACGCGCTCGTGAACGTTCAGCACGATGGCCACGGGAATGACGTGCGTCTCGCGCGCGAGCGCCACCAGCGGCTTGCGGGCCGCGGCCTGGGTGTTCGTCGCGTCCACCACGGTCAGGCGCGCCGCCTTGAGCCGCTTGCGGGCGACGAAGTGAAGGGCCTCGAAGGCGTCTGGCGTGGCCGACTGGTCCATCTCGTCGTCCGCCACCATCGCGCGAAAGAAGTCCGACGACAGGATTTCGGTCGGCCGGAAGTGCTTCCGCGCGAAGGTGCTCTTGCCGCACCCGGACGCGCCCACCAGCACCACCAGCGACAGGTTGGGGATTCGAAGTGTAGCGGTCGCAGGCGGCCTGGACGCGGACTCGCCGGCCGCGGTGCCGGTGGATTCGGTGCATTCGGTGGACTCGGTCATTTCTTCTATCACGTTCTTTCTCGTCGATCGCGTGGGGTGCCCCTCCCGCCGGCCTCCTCCCCGCACGAACTGCGTGCGGAGAGGGGGAGAAAGTGAGTCGCGTCCGCCTAGATTCAGGCGGCGATGGCTTGCGTGCCCAGGCGGATGCGCACGAGCAGGTCGTGCAGCGCCGCGCGGGTCGCGTCCGACGGCTCGTCGGGGAGCCGGCTGCGCTCGGACGCATCGATCAGCATTTGGTGCAGCCGCAGGTACTCGGCGCGGAAGAAGTCCGCGTCGGCGTCCGCCAGCACCGACTGCTCGGGCCCGCTCGTCTTGCGCGCGATCAGCTCGCCGACGTACGGCAGGCCGATCTCCTCGTTGCACTCTGGCAGCGAGGCGTTCACCCGCCCCGTCTTCATCAGGCGAATGCCCGTAAGCAGCACGCGCAGCACGTACAGCAGCGGCTTTGCGCGGCGGGGCTGCTCGCCCTCGAACAGCCGCCACTGGCTGGCCGCGAAGCCGGCGTAGTGGCGCACGCAGCGGCGGGTGACGCAGCCGCGCGCAACCTGCTTCAGCTCCTGGTGCCACGACGTGGTGTGAACCACCAGCGGCGAGTACAGCTGCTCCAGCACGTAGCCGTTGTTGCGCAGCAGCAGCCCCAGGAACTTGCGGGCCTCGTGCGTCACCAAGTCCAGCTCCGCGCCGCCGCGGACGTGCGAAACCGAGACGGTCTCTTCGCCCGCGGCCAGCCCCACCAGCCGGTCCAGCGGCAGCAGGTGGGCGCCGCGAAGGTCGTAGTCGGAGTCCGCCGAGGGAAACCCGTACAGGTGCGCGCCGCTCACCGTGGCGAACAGCAGCGGGTACGGGTGATCGTTCACCTCGGCGATCAGCCGGGGGTCGCGCATGGGTTCACCTCTTTCAACACCGCGCTCTTCCGTGCGCGGACCAGGTAGTCGTTCGCCCACGCGTAGTCGGGGCGCTCGGGCAGCCGTGACGACGCGTACGCCGCGTCGAAGTCGCGGTGCAGCGCCAGCCGCCATTCGTTCACTTCGTCCCACGGCACCTCGCCGCGCCGGATGGAAAGCAGCCGCTCGCGGTACCGCTCCACGCGCACGGGCACGTGCCCCTCGCGCAGAACGGTGATGCCGCTGATCAGCAGCCGCACCAGGTGCATGGCGTGCTTCCACTTCGGCGCGCCGGTGGTGCGGAAGTCCGTTTCCAGCTTCTTGAACTGCGACAGCACGTAGCCGTTGTAGGTCTGGTAGACCATCCGGGACAGGAACCGGTGCCGCTCCCCGATCAGCTCGCGCGCGGCCGGGGCCACTTCGTCCACCAGCGGCGTGTACAGGCACTCCAGGATGTTGGGATTGGCCTTGAGCGCCAGGACGATGAACTTGCCCAACTCCCAGTAGACCTCTTCCTCCGCCTGGTTTTCCAGCTGTTCCGGCACGCCGTACAGCGACCAGTGAAGGTGTGCCGGGGGCAGGTACACGCCCCGCCGGTCCACGTCCGACGCCTCCCCGTCCAGCCCGTATGCGCGGGAACCGACCACGCGCCGGTAGATCACGTGCTGGTACAGGTCGTGGGCGCCCGGCGCCTGCCCCCCGCCGATGTCGCCGGCCTGGTGGTGCTTGCGGATGGTGAGCTCCTGCCGCTTCAGCGACACCTCGCCGCCGTCCGGCAGGCGGACGCGGTACGCGTGCATCCCGTCCACGGGCGCGCTCACGATCTGGCCCACCGCGCCTGGCGGGCAGATCACCCGCCCCGCCCCGGTCGCCACCTCCCGCCGCACCACCACCTGCGTGCCCACGGGAAGGATCAAGTTCGGCCCGCTGCTCATGCTTCCTCGCTCTCGTTCGCAATGCGGGCGCGCCGATCCCTCCGTCGTGGATCGCTATCCGCCCGCTTTCAGGATGTTCTGCAGCCACTCGCGCATGGGGGGATTCCCCTTTTCTCCGGACGACGTCCTCCGGCGCACCGGGTCTCTGTCCACGTATCCGTCGAGCGCCGCGACGGCTTCGGCCCGCTGCTCCGGCGTGGGCTGCGTAAAGCCGCGATTGAACCGGTCCCGCCACCGGCGGAGCAGGACGCCGGCGTACACGGCGATGGTTTCGTCCGGGTCCGCCGTCGCCCGGACCAGCCAGGGCAGCGCGATCCACTGGCCCCGGGACGCCAGAAGCGAAAGGGCATTCCGGCGGGTCCACGGCGGGAGGTCCGCCGAGAACAGCGCAGCCAGTTCGCTCGGCGCCACCTTCGCGACGCCCGGCAGCAGCAGCTTCGCGGCGGTGCTGGACACGCGGCGGTTCGGGTCCGCGACGGCCAGGATCAGGAAGTCCTCGGCGCCTTCGTCCCCGAACCGGTCCAGCGCCCGAAGCGCCGCCGCGCGCACGCGGGGGAGCGGGTGGTCCACGAACGGGCGGACGAGCGTGGCATCGGACGGATCGCCCGTGTCGCGCAGCCCCTCGATCACCCGCGCCAGCCCCGGCTGGTCCCCGTGCATCCGCTCGCGGTAGAACGCCGCGAAGTCCATCGGCTCCAGCGCCGTGATGCCGCGCCGGGCCTCCGCGCTCACCGCCGCGGACCTGTCCAGCAGCGCCCGGCGCAGCACCTCGATCCCGGCGCGCCCGATCCGCTCCACGGTCAGGCGGATTCCCAGCGCCCGGATGCGCGGAAGCGGGTCCGCGTGCAGCAGCGGCAGTACGTGGCGAATGCCCTCGTCGTCCAGCCGCGCCGCCGCTTCCGCCGCCGCGATTCGCACGTGCGGGTCGGCGTTCCCCAAGCCCTCGATCACCAGCGCCAGGTCGCCGGGACCGACGCCCGAGAAGAGGATGGCCGCGCGCAGCCCGCGCACGTCATCGTCGATGGCGTACAGCGCATCGCGGACGGCTGTCCGCGCCGGCCCCGACGAGAGCAGGGCGAACACGGCTTCGACCAGGGGCGCGTTGTTCGCCCGCCCCGTGCGCCGCAGCCACGCGACCAATGCCAGGGCACGCGCCCAGTGCGGCACGTACTCCGGCGTGAGCCGCGCCTGGAGCGCCGCGATCGCGACGGTGTGCACCTGCGGCACCCAGTCGTTGGCCCGAAGCAGCAGCGGAACCAGCTCGCCTCCGTCCCGGCGCTCGGCCAGCTTCCTGACCACCGACTCGCGCACGAATCCATCGCGATGGCAGGCCAGCAGCCCGTACGCGGCAGACTCCACGGGCGGGGGAAGCGTCAGCTGGCCGCCGTACTCGAAGGCACGCAAGTCCAGCCAGCCGCGCAGGACCTCGTCGACGCGGGGCCATTCGGACATTGGCACGGCCTTCACCTCGCTCCGCAGCGCCGCCTCCGCCCTGGCCGCCTCCGCCGGCGGCACCTTCAGCCGTGAGTAGACCAGCCGCAGCAGCCGCGCCTCGCGGGTGTCGCTGTCCGGGACGTACGGCTGCCTCGCCGCCAGTCCGTCGTGTTTCCCGAACAGCCGGCCCACCCACACTCGGATGCTCATGCGCCGGTCTCCGTCGTATCGTTGCGGGTGAACACCGCCATCTGCGTGGGCGAGCCCACCTCCGGGTCGTACGGGCCCACGGGGGCGAAGCGGACCGCATATCCCCAGCGCTCCGCCACGCCGGCCGCCCACGCCTGGAACTCCGCGCGCGTCCACTCGAACCGGTGGTCGCGGTGGCGGAAGTTGCCCGCCGGCAGCGTGGGCCAGCGCACGTTGTACTCGGCGTTGGGCGTCGTCACGACGACCGAGGCCGGGCGGGCATGCTGCCACAGCACCCGTTCGAACGCGGCGAGCCTCGGCGGGTCCAGGTGCTCGATCACTTCCACGACCGCCGCCGCGTCGAAGCCCGCCAGCCGCACGTCGCGATAGGTGAGCGCGCCGTGCAGCAGGCGGATGCGCTCCCGCTGGCGCGGGGCGAGCCGGTCCAGCTTCAGCCGGTCGGCGGCGAACTCCAGCGAGCGGTGCGCAACGTCCATCCCCACGATCTCCTGGAACTGCGGATCGTCCAGCAGCATCCGCAGCAGCCGTCCCTCGCCGCAGCCCAGGTCCAGCACGCGCCGGGCGCCGGTCGCGCGCACGGCACCCAGCACCGTCGCCAGCCGCTGCTGGTTCAGGCTGATGCGCTCCTCCAGCGCGCTCTCGGCCGCGGCGGCGGGTGCCTCCTCCACCACCGCATCGTCCGCCTCCTCAACGGGCAGCAGGCGCGCGACGGCCTGGCGAACCAGGCTGCGGCGATGCTTCAGGTAACGCGCGGCGATGAAGTCGCGTTCGGGGTGCGCGGCCAGCCATCCCTCGCCATGCCGAAGCAGCTTCTCCACCTCGTCGTCGCCCACCCAGTAGTGCTTGGCCCCGTCCAGCACGGGAACCAGCACGTACAGGTGCGTCAGCAGCTCCGCCAAGCGTACGGTGGCCCGCAGCGTCATCGTGAAGTAGCGGCTGTCGCCCCACTCCGGGTGCACCGGGTCCAGCGGATGCGGCTCGGCGCTCACGTCGTAGCCTAGCGGCTCGAACAGCCGCCGCAGCAGTGCTTCCCCGCCGCGCGCGGGAACGACGGAGATGCGCGCCTCCAGCGGAATGGGCGAGGCGGCCAGCTCCGCCCGTTCGCGGCTGCTACCCGCCATGGCGCTGCGGAGCACCTTGGCGATGGCGACGGACAGGAACGACGAGGCGGCGTACGGGCGGTCGTTGACGTACTGGTCTTCGGCGCCCTCGCCGGCGCCGCGTCCGCGCACCAGGCCCACGGGGTCAACGTCCAGCAGCAGCGCCGCCGTGCACGCCTCGTCCGAGACCTCCGGATAGAAGACGTGCGCGTGGCCGAACGGCATGTCGAACGACTGCGCGCGCGCCGGGTTCTTGCCCAGCAGATAACCCAGGTCCGCCGCCGGCTGGTGCGTGGTACGGATGGTCAGCAGCATGGTCGTGAACTCAGGCCGCGGAGCCCGGGGACTCCGCGGCACGTGTCAGTCTCGGTAGTAGTGATGGCGGTTGGACCCGCCGAAAGCCGCCGTCACGAAGACAGCAGTTCCGGAAACCGCCTCGTGCAGCCGCAGGGGCAGGGGTCGTTGCGCCCCAGCTTCTCCACCAGTTCCTTGTCGCCGTGCACGACGCGGAACCCGCGCTTTACGTGCGTTTCGGACGGGAACCTCTTCCGCCGCTTGCCCATCGTCACACCTCCTCTCCGCAACGTGTTGAGAGCAGCCGGGATGGTGGAGTCACCCGGCGGCCCTGGACGAGCGATCGGGCAGCGGATTCGAACACCTGGCGCCCCGCATGCCTCCAAGTACGTGACGTCGATCGAAAGCCGCGCCGCGATCACCCGAACTGGAGCCAGCGAAATGACCAGCCCCGCGAACCGCGTCCCCCTGTGGGCGATCCTGATGGTCGCCGCCTTCGAAGCCGTCGCCATCGCCGCCGCGCTGCTGTCGCGCTGACGCACCTCCATCCACAGGAGCCCCGACCATGAACGATACGAACCACACCCCCGCCGCCGTCCGCGCCGCGCTGGCTGAAGCCGAGCGCCACGACCGCACGTCGACACTCATACTCGTCGGAGCCGCGATCATCGAAGCCGTCCTTCTCGGTTACGTCCTGGCGGCAATCGACTTCGGCGACCCCACGCACAAGGTGATGTTCCTGCTCGCGATGCTGACGTACTTCACCCTGGGTCTGGGCATCGCCGCGATGGCCGCGAAGACCAGCGCCCAGAACGCGCGACTGATGCACGCCATTCAGCTGATGAGCGAGCGCCGCTGAACCACGGAGCGCGGAGAGCATCCGCCATGAGCGCGGCGGACCGCAGCGGAGCCGGCGAAGTTCCCTGGCTGGTGCTTCGCGCACAGGCCGGGGACCGCGCCGCGCTCGAGCGGCTGCTTTCGCATGCGCATGCACTGCTGCGCCCGTTCACGCGGGTGATGCTGCGCGACGAGGACGCCGCCGACGACGTGCTGCAGGACGTGCTCGTGCTGCTGTATCGAAAGCTCGGTACTCTCCGCGACCCGCGCGCCTTTTCAGCGTGGGCTCGCCGCATCGCCAGCCGCCAGATCTTCCGCGACCTGCGGCGCCATCGAAAGTACGAAGCCGCGCACGAGGAACTCTCGCCGGAGCTCCCCGGCACGGCGCACGAGCCGGCGCTCGATCCAGGATGGGTCGAGCGGCTTCCCGCGCTGCTGGAGCGCGTCTCACCCGCGAGCCGCGCCGTACTCGCCCTGCACTACCTGGACGACCTGACACTGGACGAAGTCGCCACGGTTCTCGACATCCCGCCCGGCACCGCCAAGTCGCGCCTGGCCTACGGCCTCTCGACCCTGCGAAAGCTGCTCGCCTCCACCCCGGAACCCGGAGAAGGTACGTGAGCGCGCGCCACTCACGCACTCACGCACTCACGCACTCACGCACTCACGCACTCACGCACTCACGCACTCCCCGTTCAATCCTTGTACGGATCGATCTCCCCCGCGCCCGCCATGACCACGATCAGCGGCTGGAGCACGTGCTCCACCACGATCGTGGGCCCCTGCGACTGGAGCACCTTCTCCAGCCGGCGATAGGCCTGCGGTGCCTCGTCCAGGCCGCCGCCGCGCAGGATCACGCCCTTCCGCGCGATCCAGTCGCCCATCATCTCGCGGCTGATGCGCCCCGGGCTGATCACCCGCCCCGTCTTGCGGTGCACCTTGCCCGCCGCGGCCGTGCGCGACATCACCCGGCCCGCCCCGTGGACGGTGCTGAACAGCGCCTCGCGCTGCAGCGCAGCCGTCTCCTCGTCCGCCGGCTCGGCGCCGCGCACGATCACCGCGTCGTCGCCCATGGACCCGCCGATGAACCCCTTCTGGCCGGGGAACGCCGGGGTGGCGCCCTTGCGCACCACAACGTACTCCACCGTCTCGCCCTCGGGAGAGGTGTGCGTCTCGCGCCAGGCGAAGTTGTGGTGGTTGTGCACCAGCTCCACCTCCGTCCCGCCGAGGATCTCCACCACCTTGCGCGCCACCCACTCGCGCCCGGCGTACGCGTACTGGCCGGCCAGGTTCATCAGCTGCCAGTAGTCGTGGCCCACGGGCTGGTCCAGCGGAAGCAGCACCTCGGCTTCCTTGGCGCGCTGGCCCCAGTCGCCGCCCTGGCTCAGCGACAGGAAGTCCGACGCGATGGTGTGCCCCAGGCCGCGGCTTCCGAAGTGCACGCCCACCCACACGGTGCCCTCCTCGTCGGCGAACACGTCGACGTAGTGGTTGCCGCTGCCCACGGTGCCCAGCTGGCGGCGCGCCTTGTCCTTGAGCGTCTCGCGGTAGCCGCCCGTGTTGGGGATGGCGTACCAAGCCGGGTCCAGGAACAGCGGGTGATCGGTCGGCGCGTCGTCCGCGTTGTTCTTGCGGCCGATGCCGAACGAGATGGTATGCTGGATCTCGTCCGCCAGCCCGCGCGCCACGCGGTCCTCCGCCAGCCGGTGCGGGTTACGGCGGACCTCGTCCAGCGTCAGCCCGCGGGTGATTCCCCCCACGTTCAGGTTCGTCCGGATCGCCGCGTTTCCGCAGTTGTGTACGACCACGCCAGCGGCGATGAAGTTTTGTGCGGGATCGCCCGTCACCACGTCGTAGACCGCCGCCTCGCCGTCGGGCCGCACGTGCTCCACCGCAACCCAGCAGATCTCTCCGTCGCTGTCCGGAACCGTCGCCTCGCCCGGCACCCGGCGCGACGGTCCACGCTGATCGTAGATGGAGTGGTAGACGAATCCCGGCGACACGTCGAATTCCGCCGACACGTCCGCCATCACCGTCCGCCACCCCACGCCCGCCGTCTTGCGCGAACGTGCCTCGGCCTTTGCTGCGTCGCGATTGCGACAGTACCGCTCCCCCTGCCACGCCACACTGCCCGCCGCCGCAGCGGCCACTCGCTTCTCGACGGAACGGCAGAAGCCGATGTCGCGGAAGAACCGAAGCTGCTCCGCCTGTCCGCCCAGGACCTGGAGGACGGACATGATGCGATCACCGTTGCGTGCTCCACTCTCCGCCACCGACACCTCGAAGCCCAGCGACCGCAGCACGCGCGCGAAGAAACGGATCGCGTGCTGATGCGTTCCCGCCTGCTTCAGCTGCAGGTTGGGAATGGTGCCGCTTCGATGGATTCGCGGCGTCATCATCTCCGCGCTGGCGAACGCGGAAAGGAAGTGCGCGCGCACCCAGGGCGCCGCCTCGAACAGCCACGACATGGGCGACTCCGGCCAGGCCTTTTTACCGACTGGCGAGCCGAGGCCGGCCAGGAGCGCGTGGAGCGCGATGGAATCCACGTACAGGTTGATCTCCTCGCGCCGCCCCTCGCCACGGACGCGGCGGTACTCGTGCGGCTCGAAGCCCAGCCGGCGAATGTCCCGCGCCAGATCCGCCGCGTCCTGGTCGTTGAAGACGTACAGCGACACGCGCTTGCCGTTCCGCGTGAGATGCCCGTCCCCACTGACGTAGCCCAAGATGCGCAGCAGCGCCGGAAGCCGCGGATCGTCACCTCGCAGGGGCAGCAGTCCTCGCGCTGCCAGTTCCTCGCGAGCGCGCGGATTAGTGACGTTCAGCTCCAGCGCCCAATCCTGCGCCTCGAACGGAAGCCCGACGTGGGGAGAACAGGCCACGGCGTCGGCCAGTCCCAGTTCGTCGGCGCGCTTCCACCCTGCACGGGTGAGGATTTCGTGGTCGCGCGTCGCCCGCAGCGTGCGCCCGTTCGCAAGGCCGATCGCCAGCACCTCGCGTGTCCCGCGCGGCACCGCGCCCATGTGCGGCGAAGCCAGTCGCGTCTGCGCGCCGTCCCAGCAAACCACCGCGTGGTGATCCCGGACGTGCTCGATCGGCACGGTGTACCCATCGCCCAGCGTGACGGGCGTTCCTTCGGCGATGCAGGCGATGTCGAAGCCTACCCCCACCACCGACACCTTCTCGCGGTACGCCGCCACCCCGCCGATCGGCATTACATAGCCGAGGTGTCCGTCCGCCATGAGAGCCAAGCGCTCGGCGCGGCTGGCGACGTCCTGCGCCTGGCGGATGGTGTTCTCGTCGTGCTGCCCAAAGATTCGCATCGTTTCCTCACCCGTAGAGCGGCGCACGCAGGTGCCCCGTATTCATCCCGTATCGACCGGCGCTGACGCCGCCCATGCGCACCGATCAACCCTCTTCGCGAGAGCCTGGATCTCGTTATCCGACAACGCTGGTACCAGTTTTTGCTCCCCCCTTGATGGACGGAGTGAACGGCGCAAGATTCCATCCGTTCGCGCGAAACGCTCACACCCCGGACGTGGAGAAAGAACCATGCTCACGCAGACAAACGCTCGCGTCGCGCGCTTCACGCCCGTCCACGGGTTCTCCGCGACTCTCCAGCGCCTCGGCCGGCGCGCCTGGAGCCTCACCGGTTCCCCACGCTCGCCCACGCAGCGGCTCCAGCGCGTAGTGCCCGTTTACGTGTTCATCTCCAACCCGGCGCCGGGCCAGCACGAGCGCGTAGTCCGTGCCCTTGGCGACCTCCTCGCGGAGGTCGGGCTGGAGCTCGAAAGCTCGGCTGATGGCTGAACATCGGAGTTCGTGGGCCCGACTGCGATCACGGGTGAAGGCGTTTTCCAGGCGTGACGCCGTCGCCCAGCGGCTCGCGGAAACCGAGCGCGCGGTCAAGCTCGCCGCGCTCGAGAAGCCCCAATCCGAAGCCGACCACGGACGCCTGATCGGCGCAGCGGCGCTCCTGCAGTCCATCGGCGACAGCAACGCAGTCGTGGTCGTCGGCTCCCTGCTCCTGATCCGCCGTGCGAATCCCACCGCCGCCGGGGAGGTGTACATCCGGACGCTCAGCCAATCCGAGCTGATCTTCCTGGAGCACAACCCGGCCCTGCTCCGAGACCCCGACGCGCTGTACCTGCGGTTCTCCGGTCCTGAATCCCTGCCACGGGAACGCGCCGAGGCGCGGTAACTCTGCTTACTCGTCGTCCCAGCGGCGCTCGGCGCGCACTTCCTTGCGGCGGAGGTGCTGGAACTGGCGATCACGGGTGCGCTGCCGCTCCGTGCTTTCGCTGACGGACTCGATGCGGTCCGCCCGAACCCACGCGCGGCTGCCGGACAGGTCCACCAGCTTGATCCACCGCGGCCTCCACCGGCGCTCCAGCGCCGTGCCGATCCGAGCCGCCGTTTCCGCCGACACGTACCACACGGCGAACTCGGTGGTCACCTCGTAGTAGTCTCCGGGCCCGGCCGGCCGCTCCGGCAGGCCCTGCATGTGCTTCAGCCCGTTCATCTCACAATTTCCAATCGTTGGATGTCCGATCTTCCGGCGGCATGCCCCGGGATCCCGGGACGTGCCGCTTTCAGCGCGCGAAGTCGGCGATCAGCTGGGGCGCGGCGGCGTCGAAGCCCACCACGTCCAGCATTCCCGCGTCGTTCGGGTCGGCGATGGTGAACCCGTTCGACGCCATCCCCACGACCACCAGCTTCGCGGGGATGCCCGTGCGCTCCCGGTACTGGCGGAGCGCCTGGGCGGGGTGGATGGTGCCGGCCCACGTCTCGTTGTCGGTGTAGACCACGAACACGTCCACCTTCCACCCGTGCTTCAGCGCCTCCAGCATCGGCAGGGCGCAGTCGGTGCCGCCGAACGGCATGCCGGAGATGGACCGGACCACGTCGTCCAGCCGCTGCCGCGGGGAGATGGCCAGCGTCGACAGCCCGCTGGTCATTCCTTGCCACTGCGAGGGGTACGACCCGGAGGTGAACGCCGTGAAGAAGTGCTGCGGCTCGCTCGCCGCCGTCACCAGCGCCATCGCCGCCGAACCTTCACGGCAGCTCAGCCCCTCCAGCCCCATCACCATAGCGGCCATGGACCCCGAAACGTCCAGGGCCAGCATGGTGCGCCTGCCCGTGGGCTGCACCGAGGCGAACGACAGGTAGAACGCCGCGTCCAGCGCATCCACCACCTGTGCCACGGGCTGCCACGTGTGCTGCCCGCGCACGCCCCGGCCGCTGGCGTACGTGCGCAGCGCCGACAGCACCTGCACCGGGTGCACCCGCGCCTTCTGCAGCGCGGGCCCGTTCGCCAGGCGCTCCGCTACGGTGCGCGCCGCCTCGCTCCCTGGCGCCACCAGCCCCACGCGGGTCAGGGTTGCCAGGTTGCGCACCAGCGCCGTCAGCGGCATCCGCTCCAGCAGCGCCTCCCACACCACCGCGTGGTTCAGCAGCGCAGTGGGCAGCATCTCCCGCGTCAGCCGGTGCTCGCGCACCAGCTCCGCCGCTTGGCCGGGCGACAGCTCCTCCCGGTGCAGCCGGTCCGCCGCCCTCACCTGCGCCAGTGCCTCACCCTCCAGCGGCACCAGCGCCGCCGCCTCGCGGTTCTTGGCGACGGTGCGCTGGAACAGCGCGCGCTGCTCCGGCGACGCGGGCCGGGGGTGCGCCAGACGCAGCGCGTCCCGGTGCGACCACCCGTCACGCGACGGGTACTTCAGCAGCTGGTACGCAAGGTCGCGCGGCTCCTTGCTGGTGTACCACGCGGCCACCGCCCGGCGCACACCGCGCCCCCACCCGCGGAACCCGCCCACGAACTGCAGCCAGTGGAACAGGTGGGTCCCCGTCCGCGCCACCCGCGGCAGGGCGGCCAGCGCCGCGGCCCGGGTCGCCTCGTCGCCCAGTCCCGCCGCCATCGCCAGGACGAACAGCGCGGGATCGTTCCGGGGGGCGCGCCCCGACTCGCTCATCTCCACCACGCGGGCGACCACGCGGGGCCCGTCCTGCGCGATGCACTCGGCCACGGCGGTGGCGTTCTCCGCCGTGAGCTTCCGCTCGCCGACGTAGTACGTTCCGCCCTCCGAACCGAGGACCAGGAACCGGTCCAGCCGGTCCCAGCTTCCGAGTTGCCAGGCGAACCCGCCCGCCGAGTTGGGAACCTGCGTGGAGCCGGGGATGGGCTCCCGCTGCGGCGTGAGCATCGCCCGGATGCGGATCGCGAAGTGCTTCGTGAAGTCCAGCATGGTACTCGCCCTCCTTTCCGGGCCGGGAGTGGTGTGTACGCCGGGCGAACGTTCGCTCGGCGGTGGAACCCTGGCGCCCCGGGCAAGGGAGCTTCGTCCGGCTGGCCCTCCACCTGGGAGAGAGACGATAACCGGGCGAATTCGGCCCAGGGTGCCAGGTGCGGAGCGCGCGGCCGGTGGGGATTCGAACCCCGGGCTCACCGGATAACCCTCCGCCTTCGGCCCGCCGGAGCGGACGTGGTTGGGGAGGATCGCCACGGCCGAACCGCGGCTCCACTTTCTTTTTGGCCCGGGCGGATAAGGGATCAGCTCGGCCCCCGGGTCGCTTGGTCCGGGGAAGGTTTTGGAGCGATAACCGAAGCTGTTCGACCCACCCGGGCCGATCGTTGTTTCGTCGTGCGCCGCCCGCGGCGGATGAGAGGCGGGGCCGGACCGGCTTTCGGCCGGGACGATTGAGAATCGGTGGTAACCGGACCCATCGACCCGCCGCGGACGGCGCACGCGATCCTGCAACTCGTATCCAGGTGCCCCGGCGGGGTTCGAACCCGCGGCCTCCGCGTCCGATAAGCCTTGCCTGTCGGCCCGCGCGAGGCGGGCGTGGGTGATCCGGCGAGGCAAGCACGGTGCTCTACCATTCTGAGCTACGGCGCACTCCCATTCAACGGTCCTATTCCGTATTTCCCTATTCCCTGAAGTGGACCTGGCGGGACTCGAACCCGCGACCTCTCGAGTGACAGTCGATAACCCTCCGTGCCGGTTCCTGCGATGGGCCGGCGGGAACGATCCGCCCCGGCCGCGGGGGGTCGCGTTTGTCCACCCGGGCGAGGCTTCACGCCCCGCCGGCCCGGTCCTTCACCATCCGCATCCCTCGTCAGCGTTCATCGTCCTCCCTTTCCGTGGATGCCTGAAAAAGAATCGCCCCGCCCGGCAAGCTGCGCGGGCGGGGCGACGTGCATCGCTCCCCTGGTCCGGAACCGGGCGCCTACCGCGCGCCCGCTCCCATCCCCCCGCCGCCGAACATGTCGTCCCGCCGGTCCTGCCCGCTTCCGAATCCAATACCGGCACTGCCCGGCACTTCCATGGCCGCCCAACGATGATCGCCGCTCGTCCGATTGGCGCACGACGCTCCCAACCCCAGTGCGGCCAGGCGGGCCGCGGGGTGGATGTTCGTGGGCTGGACGAAGGACATGGTCATCGAGGCTTCGATCTCCGGTTCATGGTGGATTCTGCTCCACCGGGCATCAACAAAAAAAGAGCCGCGTCATGATGCCGCCGGTCCACGCAACGTGGTCCGGGGGCCGGCCCTCCGCGCGCTGCGAAAGGCTGGCGATCATCGGGACGCGACTCCCAAGGCCGGTGAGTCTAAACGGCCGTCCAACCGTTGTCAACCCCCTTCGTGAACGTCGCTCATGTCGGCAACCCGGTCACCGCTCGCATCGACCGACAGCCATCCAGATGCCGACGATGGCGGCTCGGTGCCTCCACCACCCAGATTCATGGCAGAAATCCTACGGCGTAACTGCTTTCCGCTGAACGGCTTTGTCCCGTCCATGGCGGAAACGATTTTGCTTTGCAACCGCTGTGACGAGCGTTAGCTTTGTCCTCGGTCACACGGCGCCGCAATGCACCACGGAGGTACCGGATGAAAGTTCTCGAGCTCCCCCGCCCGGCCACGATCGACGACCTGTACCGGGTCGAAGGCAAGGCCGAACTCGTAAACGGACAGATCGTCATCATGGACGGAACCGGCTTCAGGCCGATGCGGGCGGCCTTTGTCATCAACCGCTCATTGTGGGACCACGAAATGGCGCACGGTGGAGGATACGCCTGTCCCGGCGGTGGATACGTCGTGGAACTTCCGCACCGCAAGTCGTTCTGCCCCGACGGCGCCTGGTACACGGGGCGCGACACAGGCGGACGGTTCATGGAGGGGGCTCCCGCGCTCGCTGTCGAGGTGCGCAGCGAGGGCGACTACGGGCTGACCGCCGAGCGCGAGATGGTGGCCAAGCGCGCCGACTATTTCGCCGCAGGCACGATGGTGGTGTGGGACGTTGACGTGCTGCGCGCGGGTGTAATCCGCGTCTTCCGTGCGGACGATCCCGCCCGGCCTTCGCTCTTCCGCCGAGGCGACCTCGCTGACGCCGAGCCGGCGGTGCCCGGGTGGTGCTTTGCCGTGGACGAGCTCTTCCGCTGACGTGCAGCGCGGGGCAGCGGCGCGACACGCGGCTCCCGCCACGCACACGTTTTGCGCCGCAGCGACAACGCCTGTACCCTGTGGTCCTCACGATCCGAATCACCCGAACGCCCCGCGCATGACCAGCAGCACGATCGACAAGCCGCCCATCGCACTGACCATCGCCGGGTCCGACTCGGGAGGCGGCGCCGGGATCCAGGCAGACCTGAAGAGCTTTCACGCATTCGGCTGCTTCGGGACGACGGCGATCACAGCGATCACGGTGCAGAACACCCGCGGCGTCACCGGTGTGCACGCGATCCCGGTAGATACGGTGCGCGCACAGATCCGCGCGGTGGCCGAAGACCTGCCGCCCGCCGCCTGCAAGACGGGGATGCTCGCGACGGCCGAGCTGGTGCGAGCCGTGGCGGAATCCATCCGCAAGCACGCCCTGCCGAACTACGTGCTGGACCCGGTGATGGTAGCCACCAGCGGCGATCGGCTACTGGACGAGGACGCCGTGCGGACCATCATCGATGAACTGCTGCCGCTGGCCGCGGTGGTGACGCCCAACCTGGACGAGGCGGCGCTGCTGGTGGGCTTCGCGGTGGAAGATGACGACGCCATGCGCCGAGCGGCCGAGCAGCTGGTGCAGATGGGCGTGCGCGCCGCCCTGCTGAAGGGCGGCCACCTCCGAGGGACCGAACTGGTGGACGTGCTGTGGGACGGGCGCGAATGGCACGAGTGGACGCGCCCCAAGCTGGACACGCGCAGTACGCACGGCACCGGCTGCACGTTGTCGGCGGGCATCGCGGCGGGGCTGGCGCACGGACGCCCGCTGCAGCAGGCGGTGGAAGACGCGCTGGACTACGTGCAGCGGGCCATGCGCGCCGCCCCGAGCTACGGCGCCGGCCACGGCCCGCTGAACCACTTAGTCGGGGCGCTCCCGAGTCGCTAGCCAGCACCTCGTGCGACAGCCGGGCCCCTTACCCTTGGATGCGAGCCGGCGAGCGGGGGCGTTAGGCCGGGCCCCCGTCCGGGCGGTTGAAACCGCGTCTGGAACGTCACGAAGTCCGCCTGCGCGGACTGCACGCGTAGTCGGGTGCGCGACCCAGTCGCAGCGCAATTCAGGTCTCCGCCTCCCCTGAAAAATGGAGGATGGGGGCCGGGGCGAGGGGGCTCCCGTGGCATGAACCGGCACCCCATCGAACCCCAATCCAATTCTCCCCCTCTCCCGCTTGCGGCTCGGTTGCGGGAGAGGCGGCCGGGGGGAGAGGGCGGCCGAGGCATGCGCCGGAGCCAGTCGAATCGCCGCGTAACTCGCCAGGGCGACCAGTCGAGTACACCAAGCCAGCAGCACCCCGACCGAATTCCTCCCCTCTCCGCACAGCTGTACCGTGCGGGGAGGGGCCGGGGGAGGGGCCCACGGGAACGCGGCTTGCCGCGCCGCCCTGCCCGGCCGGCACCCGCCGTCACCGGCCCGCACCCAACCACGCGACGCGCGATGCCCAACCTCCTGGCGAACGAAACCAGTCCGTACCTCCTGCAGCACCTGGACAACCCGGTAGACTGGTTTCCGTGGGGTCCCGAAGCGCTGGAGCGGGCGCGCGCCGATGATCGCCCCATCCTGCTGTCCGTGGGCTACTCGGCATGCCACTGGTGCCACGTGATGGAGCACGAGTCGTTCGAAGACCCGGCCACGGCCGCGATCATGAACGAGCACTACGTGAACATCAAGGTAGACCGCGAGGAGCGCCCCGACATCGACAGCATCTACATGAGCGCGGTGCAGCAGATGACGGGACACGGTGGATGGCCGATGACGGTGTTCATCACGCCCGGCGGCGCGCCCTTCTACGGCGGCACCTACTACCCGCCGGAGCCGCGCCACGGCCTGCCCTCGTTCCGACAGATCCTGCTGGCCGTGGCCGAGGCGTGGCGCGAGCGGCGCGCCGACGTGGACCAGAGCGCCGAGCACATGGCCGAGGCGCTGCGGCAAAGCGGAGAGCTGCGGGCCCCGGCGGGCACGCTCGACACCTCCATCCTGGACCGCGCCTTCCGATCGCTGGCCTCGCGCTTCGATTCCGCGTGGGGCGGCATGGCAGGCGCACCCAAGTTCCCGCAGCCGCTGACGCTGGAGTTCCTGCTGCGCACGTGGAAGCGCACGGGGAACGCGGACGCCATGCGCTTCCTGGACATGACGCTTCGGCGGATGGCGGCCGGCGGCATGTACGACCACGTGGGAGGCGGATTCGCGCGGTACAGCGTGGACGCGCACTGGCTGGTGCCGCACTTCGAAAAGATGCTGTACGACAACGCCCTGCTCGCGCGCCTGTACACGCACGCGTGGCAGGCCACGGGCGACGATGCACACCGCGCGGTGGCGGACGACGTCCTGGCCTGGGTGACGCGCGAGATGACCTCGCCCGAAGGCGGCTTCTACTCCGCGCTGGACGCCGACAGCGAGGGCGAGGAAGGCAAGTTCTACGTCTGGACGCCGGGCGAGATCGATTCCATCGTCGGTGCCGAGGACGGAGCGCTGGTCCGCGCCTACTACGGCGTGACGGAGGCGGGCAACTTCGAGGGCCACAACATCCTTCACGCCTGGCGCTCGATGGACGAGGTCGCCGCCGGGCAGGGCGTCAGCGTCGAGCGCCTGCAAGACGCGCTGGACCGCGCCCGTCCCCGCCTGTACGAAGAGCGGGCGAAGCGCGTGTGGCCCGGGCGCGACGACAAGGTGCTCACGTCGTGGAACGCCATGATGCTCCACGCCTTCGCCGAAGCCGCCCGCGCGTTCGAATCCCACGAGTACCGGCGGATCGCCGTCACCAGCGCGGAGTTCCTGGTGGGCCGCCTGCGGACGGAGGACGGCCGGCTGGCGCGCACGTACAAGGACAGCTGCGCCAAGATCCCCGGTTTTCTGGAAGACCACGCCCTGCTGGCCGAGGCCTTGGTCGCCGTCTACGAAACCACGTGGGACGAGCGCTGGCTGCGGGAAGCCCGCACGCTGGCGGACCAGGTGCTGCAGTCGTTCTGGGACGAGGAGCAGGGCGTTTTCTTCGACACGGCGGCGGACGCGGAGCCGCTGGTGATCCGCCCACGCGACCTGTTCGACAACGCCACCCCGTCCGGCAACTCGGCGGCGGTGAACGCGCTGCTGCGCCTGGCCGAGCTGGTGGGCGACGAGCGGTACTCGCGCTCGGCGCGGCAGGTGCTGGAGTCGCTGGCGGACACGATGGCCCGCGTGCCGGCCGGGTTCGGACACCTGCTCTCGGCACTGGACTTTCACCTGGCTACGCCGACGGAGGTGGCGTTCGTGGGCACGCCGGGGGAGGCGGATACGGACGCGCTGCTCCGCGTCGTCGGCCGCGCCTACCTGCCGAACACCGTCGCCGCCCTTCGCCGCGTGGACGGGGGCGGCGACGAGGAACTGATCCCGCTCCTGCGGGGTCGAACGGCGAGGGAGGGCCGCGCCACGGCGTACGTGTGCGAGCGATTCGCCTGCCAGCAGCCGGTGACGGAGCCGGCCGCGCTCGCCGCGCAGCTGGGCCTGAGGAGTGCGTGAGTGCGTTAGTGCGTTAGTGCGGAAGTGATTTCGGGCGCTTCATCGGGCACTTGCGCCCGTCCGGCCCCGACCGGCACTATGCGCGCTGCACCTCTGGCGCGGCGGAGTAGCAGCGTCGATCCGGTTGTGACCGTAGTTACCGTCTTCACCGTGGTTACCCAGATGCGCAAAGCCGTCCTGCTTACCGTCCTCGTGCTCGCCGCCTGCGCCCGTCCCGCGGCGTCTGACGCGGGCACGTCCGAGCCGCCCGCTTCGCCCGGTGGCGGCGCACCTTCTACCGGAGCCCGGCAAGTGAAGCTCGAATTCCAGCAGGGCCAGGGAGGCAGCGCCAGCGGGGGTGAGCAGGGCGCGACGGCCACCGCCGGGAGCGGCCAGATCGCCATCCGCGGCACCATGCAGACGCCCAACCCGTGCTACAAGCTTTCCGGCGAGCTGCAGCAGCAGGGGCAGACGCTGTCCGTTCGCGTCGTGGGCCAGGCAGACCCCGACGCCATGTGCATCCAGTCGATCGGGTCCGTCCCGTACACCGCCACGCTTCGCGACGTGGCACCCGGCACCTACACCGTCCGGGTGATGCACACCTATCCGGGCACCGGGTGGGACGCCGCCGCCGCCCTGGAGACCCAGGTCACCGTTCGCTGACGCGCCTATCCATCCCCTCGGCCCACACGACGATGTACGCAGCCCTGCGCCGCGCCTTCTTGCCCGTTTTCGCCACGGCGGCGTTCGTGCTCCCGTCGCGGGCCCAAGGCCCGGTTCCGCCCCCGCGCGGCAGCCCCGACCCGTTCACCCTGGCGGCCACGGCCGCGCCCGCGCCCATCTCCGCCCAGGAGCACGCGCGCCGGCGCCAGCAGCTGGCCGCGGGCATGGGCGACGGCGTGCTGGTGGCGCTCGGCGCGAGCGAGCCCGAGACGGACTATACGAGCTTCGCCCAGAACTCTCCCTTCCGCTACCTGACGGGGGTGAACGAGCCGGGGGCCGTGCTGGCCATCGTCAAGCGGGGCGGGCAGGTGACCGAGCACCTTTTCGTGCTGGCGCGCGACCCCTCGCGCGAGGTGTGGGAAGGGCCGCGGCTGGGGCCGGAGCGTGCGCAGGCGCTCACCGGCATCCCCACGCGCACGGTTCAGCAGATGCAGGAGGCGCTGCGCCCGGCGCTCAGCCAGGCAACCACGCTGTACACGCTCAGCCCGTTGAGCCCGGACGGCTCGCGGAGCGAGTTCCTGCGCCCGGACCAGCAGTACGCGCAGCGCCTGCGCGACCAGTACAAGAACCTGACGCGCGTCCAAGACCTGGGCAACGCCCTCTTCCGCATCCGCGCCGCCAAGACCCCGGCCGAGCTGGACCTGATCCGCCGCGCCGTGTACATCACCGTCCTGGCCCACCGCGAAGCCATGCGCGCCACGGAGCCGGGGATGAACGAGTTCGAGATCCACGGGCTGATCGAGGGCACCTTCCGCCGCTACGGCGCCGAGCGCCCCGGGTTCGGCAGCATCGTGGGCTCCGGCCCCAACAGCACCACGCTTCACTACCGCCAGGCCGACCGCTTCATGCAGGCGGGCGAAACGCTGGTGATGGACATCGGCGCCTCGTACGCGGGGTACACGGCGGACGTTACGCGCACCATTCCGGTCAGCGGGCGGTTCAGCCCGGAGCAGCGGCAGATCTACACCATCGTTCTCGACGCGCAGAAGGCGGGGGAGCGCGCGGCGCGCATCGGCCAGCCGCTGACGCGGGTGCAGCAGGCCGCCTTCCAGGTGGTGGCCAACGGGCTGGCGCGGCTGGGGCTCATCGAGTCGGCAGACGCCACCTACGAGTGCTCCGCGGGCAGCCAGTGCCCGCAAGCGGCGCTGTTCTTCATGCACGGCATCGGGCACGGCATCGGGCTCGACGTGCACGATCCCGATCCGTCGTACCCCAACTACGGCGGCGGCTTCAAGGTGGGAAGCGCGTTCACCATCGAGCCCGGCGTCTACATTCGCGCCGACGCCCTGGACTACCTTCCCGACACGCCGCGCAACCGGCAGCTGATCGACCGCATTCGCCCCAAGGTGCAGCAGTACCGCAACATCGGCGTGCGCATCGAGGACGACTACTTCTTTACCGAGGCCGGGCTGGAGCGGGTTACCGAGGGTGCGCCGCGCGAGATCGACGAGATCGAGGCGCTGATGGCCCAGGAGAGCTTCTGGAACCGCGAGCGCCGTCCGCAGGCGGTGGAGTGGTACCGGGCCGCCGTTCCCGCCACCACCACGCCCTGACCGCGGGCCGGGCAGGGTGACGGCCCGTCCCCCGCTCGCGGCCGCAGCCGCGTGCCTCCTGCTGGCGCTGGGCGGGTGCGCGCACGCCATGCCCGCGGCCCAGGCCGGGCCGCTGCTGGACGCGCTGTTCGCCCCGCCCACCGCCGCGGAGATCGCGGCGGTGAATGCCGAGTGGGCGGCGCGCGACACGCGGGTGCACGACTTCCGGGTGGAGCACGTCCGCCGCGAAGGTTCCGCCGGCCGGACCATGGTCGTTTCGCACGTGGTGGACGGGGCGCGGCACTACGGCGCGGTGCGTATTCCAGACGGCGCGGCCGGACCGCTTCCCGTGCTGGTCATTGGGCATGGGGGCGACAGCGGCGCCACGGGCTATCACTTCTTCCACTCCGGCCGGCTGGCCCGCGGGTTCGTGCAGGTGCTCCCGTCGTTCCCGTCCGAGACGCTGCGCCTGACGCCCTTTCGCGGCTGGCGATCCGGCGGCACGGCCAGCCCGTGGGACCGCGACGTTGACGACGCCATCGCGCTGCTGAACGCCGCGCTCGCACACGTCCCGGAAGCGGATAGTACGCGCATCGCCGCGTTCGGCCGCAGCCGCGGCGGTGGCGTGATGCTGCTGATGGCGATCCGCGACCCGCGCATCAAGGCGGTCGTCAGCGCCGTCGGGCCCACGGACTTCCTGCTTCCCGAGGTGCGCCGCCTGGCCGGCCGCGCGCTGGGCAGCCGCGTCGCACGCCTGCCCGGGGCCGGATACCTGGCGGACAGCGTGCTCTTTGCCCTGCGCGACGGACGCACCACGGTGCCGCAGGCCCGCATGCAGCTGCTGCGGCGCTCGCCCGCCTGGTTCGCGCACCGCCTTCCGCCCGCGCAGGGGCACTACGGCGCGCTCGACCCGAAAGTCTCGGTGGATCACGGCGACCGGCTGCACGCCGTGATGCGCGGCATGGGACGCGATACGGTTGCCTGGCAGTACCATCGCTATCCCCAGGGCCGCCATCGATATTCGTCGTTTCCCGGCGCGATGGCGCGCACGGAGGAATTCCTTGTCCGGGCCGTGAACTCGCCCCGGGTCCCGCGCTGACCGCTCATCTCCCCACATCCCGACCGATGAACTTCCCGATGTCCGCCGCCCACGCCCGGCGCGGAGCGCGCGCGTGAGCCGGTTCCGCTACTTCGGCGGTGTTGATTTTTCCGGCGCCAAGGAGCCGCTCTCCACGCTGTGGACGGCCGTCGGCGAGGAGCGCGACGGCAAGCTGTGCATCGTATCGCTCTGCCCGCAGCCCTTTCGCGCAGACCTGGTGTCGTTCGTGGCGGATGGATGGCGCAAGCACGCCGACGCGGGCGCGGAGGACGGAATCCTGTGGGGAGCCGACTTTCCGTTCGGGCTGCCGGTGGCGGTGATGAACGCCATCGAGGGGCTGCGCGAGCGGACCTGGCGCGGGGTGGCGTCGTGGGTGGCGGACCGGCCGCCGGAAGAGATCCGTGAGGGGTTGCCCGCCTTCCACAAGGCTCCGCGCGCGACGGACACCAACGGGGCGATGGCGCCGCTGGACCTGCGCCTGTACCGGCAGACGCTTGAGGGCATCCGCGTGCTGTGGGAACTGCGCGACGCGGCGGAGGTCTCCATCCTGCCGGTGGCGCCGCGGGCGGACGCTGGGACGGTGGTGATCGAGGTCTATCCGGCGGGCGCGGTGAAGGACCTGGGGATCAAGGGGTCGAAGGTGCCGTTCCGCCCGGGAGAGGTGCGGGCGCGGCCCGCGGCGTTCCGCCCGTTCTTTTCGTTCGACCACCCGTCGCTGGAAGCCATCGCCTGCACGCTGGAGGACGCGCGCGACGCGTGCCTGGCGTGCGTGGTGGCCTGGCTGTGCCGCGACGACCTGGACCAGCCGTTCCGCCTGGACCGCGTCCCGCGCCAGACCATCGAGACGGAGGGCTGGATCTACCGCCCACCCGCCGCGCTTGGGTGATCTGATGTGGATCCGAAATAGCGCGAAGGGCCGCATCGCCGCGGCCGCCAGCCTGTGTGTCCTGGTGGCATGCCAGGGCTCCGCGCCACGGGTGCGAACACCGTCGAACGTGGCGGGCGAGTACGTGCTGGTGGAACGGGACGGGAAACGGCTTCCGCACACGATGCGCCTGTCCGAACCTCGTGATACGTGCGACATGACGCTGATCCGCGATGTACTCGTTCTACGGGCGGAGGGCGAATTCGAGGGCGAGTTCGAATCCTACGTGCGGTGCGAGGGCCAGCCCCGCCCCGACAGCACGGACGCGCGCAGCTACGGTGGCACGTTTCGCCTGCACGGCGCACATGGCGATACGGTCGTGCTCGTGGAGAGGGGCCTCGAGTCCCGGGCGAGGCAAAGGGGCGTGCTCAAGGGAGACGAGTTGCGCGTGGAGTTCGAAGTGCTCACCGAGCCTCGCCGTACAATGCGTTTTCGCTACGTCCGGCAGAACGCGACGCGGTAGGCGCCCGGCGGCGTTCCCGCTGGCGAACGCGCAAAGGGCGCGGGGGATGGTCTCCCCTGCGCCCTGTTTTGTTCCGCACGGTGCTGGACATGGTGACAGGGGAATCTCCTCTCCTCGCCACGATCAACATATAGCACGCCCTGGGACTTGCGGCCAGCCCCGGGGAAGGCCGCAGGATTGCCGGGCCGAAATGTCCTCGGCCAAGGCTGACACCTGTGAATGGGAGGCGCGAAGATGACACACCACGCCGTGGTGATCGCGGGAGGCGGCCCGACGGGGCTGATGCTGGCTGGGGAGCTGGCGTTGGCGGGCGTCGACGTTGCCATCGTCGAGCGGCGCGCCAGCCAGGAGCTCGCCGGCTCGCGCGCGGGCGGCCTGCACGCACGCACCCTCGAAGTCCTGGATCAACGTGGAATCGCCGAACGCTTCCTGGCGGAGGGGCAAAAGGCCCAGGTCGCGGGGTTCGCCCAGATCCGGCTGGACATCAGCGACTTCCCCACTCGCCACAACTACGGCCTCGGGCTGTGGCAGAACCACATCGAGCGCATCCTGGCCGGCTGGGTCCACGAGTTGAAGGTGCCGGTCCACCGCGGATGTGAGGTGGTGGGCTTCACGCAGGACGACACCGGCGTGGACGTGGAGCTGGCCGACGGCCGGTCGATGCGGGCGGAATACCTCGTCGGGTGCGATGGAGGACGCAGCGTGGTCCGGAAGGCGGCGGGAATCGACTTCCCCGGGTGGGAGGCGACGACCAGCGCCCTGATCGCCCAGGTCCAGATGGCGCAGGAGCCCGAGCTCGGTATCCGCCACGACGCGCTCGGCGTCCACGCCTTGGGAAAGGTGGAGTATGAGATCCGGGACGGCGAGGTAGTCTACGGTGCCGGCGGAACGGTCAGTGTCATGCTGACCGAACGGCAGCCCGGGGCGAGCGGCGAACCCACGCTGCGCGACATTCGCGAGGCGCTGATCGGCGTCTATGGGACGGACTACGGCGTCCACAGCCCCACCTGGATCTCCAGGTTCACCGACATGGCCCGGCAGGCGGCCACCTACCGCGACCGGCGGGTGCTGCTGGCGGGCGACGCCGCGCACGTGCATAGCCCGGTGGGTGGGCAGGGCCTCAACACCGGTGTGCAGGATGCGGTGAACCTGGGATGGAAGCTGGCCCAGGTGGTCAAGCGGACCTCGCCGGAAAGCCTCCTGGATACCTACCATGCCGAGCGGCACCCGGTCGCCGCCCGCGTGCTGCGCAACACGATGGCGCAGGTGGCGCTGCTCCGCCCGGACGACCGCAGCAAAGCCGCGCGCGAGGCCATGGCCGAGCTCCTTGCCATGGACGAGCCGCGCCGCCGGCTCGCCGCGGAGATGTCCGGGCTGGGCATCCGCTACGACCTTGGCGATGGACACCCGCTGCTCGGCCGGCGAATGCCCGACCTGGACCTGGCCACCGCCGACGGCCCGGTTCGAGTCTTCGCGCTGCTGCACCGTGCCCGGCCGGTGCTCCTCAATCTGGGTGAGCCCGGCGGATTGGACATCACCCCGTGGGCGGATCACGTCCAATCGATCGACGCCCGGTACGATGGCCCGTGGGAGCTTCCGGCGATCGGGGCGGTCACGGCACCCGCCGCGGTATTGATCCGGCCTGACGGATACGTGGCATGGACGGGAGACCGGACCCAGGCGGGGCTCGCCGAGGCGCTGACGACCTGGTTCGGACTGCCCGCGGCGTAGCGCACCGGTCTCGACGAGGTTCGACGGGCTTGGGCGCATGCCTTGGGAGCCCCCTCCCCCCGGCCCTCATCCCCCGCTGCGCAGGGGAGGGGGAGACCTGAAACGCGCTCCGGCTGACTCTAGCGCATGCCGCGGCCGCCCCCCTCTCCCGGCCTCTCCCCCATAAACCCCATGGGGGAGAGGAGAATTCGATGCGACACCGCTGGCCTGGTGCATCGAACTGGCTCCCTTCCCCCGCGCAGTTTGCGGGGGAAGGGCTGGGGGTGGGGGGCGCCGGCCCGAGCACCGGGCCTGCCTGGTCGCACAACGGACCGAAGTGTACCCCCTCTCCCACGCTGTTTGTGGGAGAGGGTGGACGAGCCTAAGCGAGGACGGGTGAGGGCCCCACGGCAGCCGAGGCCTCGGATTCGGCGACCGCTGCCGCGCCCCAGTTTGTACGTGTCCGCGGCGAGATCCTTCGGCCCGCGTAGAATGAGGTACGCGTAGAATGAGGTACGGGCCAGTACGGTGCGCCTGGGCCTCAGGATGACAGGCTGTGGCTGTGAACGATAGAAACCGCGCCGGGACGATGCCTCGTCCCGGCGCGGTTTCGGTGTAGAGCGGGCCGAAGCTAGATCTTCGCCGCCGTGGGCGCCGCACCAGGGGCGCGCAGGTCCTTGCGGATGATCTTGCCGATGGGGCTCTTGGGCAGCTCGCTGCGGAACTCCACCTGGCGCGGCACCTTGTACGCCGCCAGCGACTCGCGGCAGTGCTTGATCAGCGCCTCCTCGGTCAACGCCGCGTCCTTCTTGACCACGAAGGCCTTGACCGCCTCGCCCGAGTGCTCGTCGGGCACGCCGATCACCGCCACCTCCAGCACGCCCGGGTGCCCGGCCGCCACCTCTTCCACCTCGTTGGGATACACGTTGAAGCCGCTGACCAGGATCATGTCCTTCTTGCGGTCGACGATCTTGAAGTACCCGTCCTCGTCCATCAGCGCCACGTCGCCCGTGAACAGCCATCCGTCGCGCAGCACCTTGGCCGTTTCTTCCGGCCGCTGCCAGTAGCCCAGCATCACCTGGTCGCCCTTGCAGATCAGCTCGCCCGGCTGCCCCAGCGGCACGTCCACGCCCGACTCGTCCACGCAGCGCACCCAGGTGGAGGGAAGCGGAATGCCGATCGTTCCTTCCTTGACCTTGTGCACGGGGTTGAAGCTGACCACCGGCGACGCCTCGGTCAGGCCGTAGCCCTCTACCACGGGCGTGCCGACGACCTCCTGCCAGCGCTTCGCGACCGATCCGTGAAGCGCCATCCCGCCGGCCACGGACAGCTTGAGCTTGGGCGGGCTCTGCCGGAACCACTCCTCGTTGGCCAGGGCGTTGAACAGCGTGTTCACCCCCGAGAACCACGAGATCTTGTACTTCGCCAGCGGCTTCTGGAGGTTGGAGGGCGGCCGCGGGCTGGGGATCAGCACGTTGTGCCCGCCGATCTGGTAGAAGAGCAGCAGGTTGACGGTGAACGCGAAGATGTGGTACAGCGGAAGCGCCGTCAGGATGGATTCCGTCCCCGCCTTCAGGTACTCGGCGTTCATCTCGATCATCTGGGCCGTGTTCGCAAGCAGGTTGCGGTGCGAAAGCATGGCCCCCTTCGAGACGCCCGTGGTGCCGCCCGTGTACTGCAGCGCCGCCAGGTCATCCAGGTTCACCCCGTCCAGGTACTTCCGCGTGTCCGTCCCCGACGCCAGCGCCGCCCGGCCCGCCTTGAGCGCCGCCTGGAAGGTGGTGTGCGGGACCGTCGTGGGCGGAAGCTGCTTCTTGGCGTACTTGAGCACCGCGCGGATCAGCGTGCCCTGCAGCGCCGAGAACCACTCGGTGATGCGCACGGTGACCACCGTTTCCACCTTCGTCTTCGGCAGCACGGGGGGAAGGCGGTCGGCGAACAGGTCACTGATCACCAGCACCCGGGCCCCCGAGTCGCTGAACTGGTGCACCATCTCCGGCGGCGTGTACAGCGGGTTGGTGTTCACCGCCACGCACCCGGCCTTGAGCACGCCGAACAGCACCACGGGGTAGGCCAGCGAGTTGGGCATCTGGATGGCCACCCGGTCGCCCGCCTTCAGCTTCAGCGTTTCGCGCAGGTAGGCCGCGAACTCGTCGGAAAAGCGCTCCGTCTGCTCGTACGTAAGCACGCCCGCCATGCCGTTGGGCATCACCTGCGTGAACGCGGGCGTGGCGGCGTAGCGGGCGGACTGCTGCCGCACCATGTCGGGCAGGTGCTTGTACGGGATGGGGCCGATGTCGGGCGTGGAGCCGGGCGCGTAGTGCGAAACCCACGGACGGTCGCTCATTCCTGCCTCCTGAGGGGTGAGAAGGCTGCTGCCCCGGGTGGCTGGGGGCCAATCCCTCCTAGCTTACACCAAACCCACTGCTGGCGCCAGACGGACGTACGTTCGCAAATGAGCACCTACTCAGGACGGAGCGCGCGACGGGTCTCTGAACAGCAGTTTCACGCAGAGGACGCGGAGGGGAAAAGAGAGGACGCAGAGGACAGCCACGGGCCCCCTGCGTCCTCTCCGTTTTCTCTGCGTCCTCTGCGTGAAACGTTTTTTCTCTGCGCTCGTCCGGGTACGGTCCCTGCAAACGGTCCCGCTCCCGAATTTCGCCAACACGCACTCCGAGCGGGAGTTACGAACCATGCTGGACCGCGATCCGATGTCCGGGCCCAAGGTGTCGAAGAAGGACACCGACCAGCCGTACCCCGGCACCGACCAGGACATGAAGCCGGCCGCCGACCACGGGGAAGAGAGCTACACCGGCTGCGGAAAGCTCGAAGGGCTGGCCGCCGTGATCACCGGCGGCGACAGCGGCATCGGGCGGGCCGTAGCCATCGCGTTCGCCAAGGAAGGCGCCGACGTCGCCATCAGCTACCTGAGCGAGGACGAAGACGAGGACGCGCAGGAGACGAAGCGGCAGGTAGAGGCCGCGGGCCGGCGCTGCCTGGTCCAGCGGATGGACGTGCGCGAACGACAGGCGTGCTTCGACTTCGTGCAGGCCGCGGCCAAGGAGTTCGGCCGGCTCGACGTGCTGGTGAACAACGCCGCGTACCAGATGGAGCAGCCGTCCATCCACGAAATCACCGAAGAGCAGCTGGACCGTACCTTCCGCACCAACATCTTCGGCTACATCTACATGGCCCAGGCCGCGCTGAAGCACATGAAGGCGGGGGCCTGCATCATCAACACCGGGTCGATCACGGCCATGGAGGGCAACGTCGGGCTCATCGACTACTCGGCTACCAAGGGCGCCATCCACACCTTCACCAAGACGCTGGCGCAGGCCATCTCCGACGACGGCATCCGCGTGAACTGCGTGGCGCCCGGCCCCGTGTGGACGCCGCTGATCCCGGCCACCCTGGAGCCGGAGCACGTGGCGAAGTTCGGGGAGGACACCATGTGGAAGCGCCCCGCGCAGCCGGTGGAGATCGCCACGGCGTACGTGTACCTGGCCTCGTCGGACGCGCGCTACATCTCGGGCGAGGTAATCGCCATCACCGGCAAGACGAGCACGCGCTGATGGCCCGCATCGGCTACCACGCCAGCCACGAGCAGTACGCGCCCAGCCGCCTGCTGAAGTACGTTCAGCAGGCGGAGCAGGCCGGCTTCCAGAGCGGCATGTCGTCGGACCACTTTCACCCCTGGGGCGAGGGCCAGGGGCACAGCGGGTTCGCATGGAGCTGGCTGGGCGCGGCGCTGCAGGCCTCGTCGCTCTCGTTCGGCGTGGTCACCGTGCCGGGGGGATGGCGGTACAACCCCGCGATCATCGCGCAGGCCTCGGCCACGCTGGCGGAGATGTTCCCCGGCCGGTTCTGGATCGCCCCCGGCAGCGGCGAGCAGTTGAACGAGGGGATCGTGGGCGAGCGCTGGCCCCCCAAGGCCGAGCGCAACGCGCGGCTGCGGGAAGCGATCGACATCGTCCGCGCATTGTGGGCGGGGGAGACGGTGACGCACCGCGGGCTCGTCGTCGTGGAAGAGGCCAAGCTGTACTCGCGACCCGCGGAGCCGCCGAAGATCATCGGCCCGGCGCTCTCGCCCGAGACGGCGGAGTGGATGGGCGGCTGGGCCGACGGGCTGGTGACCGTCGTCGGCCCGCGCGAATCGATGCAGAAGATGATCGACGCGTTCCGCCGCGGGGGCGGCGAGGGCAAGCCCATCTTCCTGCAGGCGCAGCTGTCGTTCGCGCGGACGGAGGAAGAGGCGACCCGTGGCGCGTGGGAGCAGTGGAAGACGGTAAAGCTGCCCAGCCCCGTGCTTTCCGACCTGCGGCTTCCCGCGCAGTTCGACGCCGCGGGCGAAAGCGTGCGCCCCGAGGACATGAAGGAAAAGATGCGCGTCTCCGCCGACGTGGAGCAGCACCTGGCCTGGCTGGCGGAAGACGTGGAGATGGGGTTCGAGGAGATCAACCTCCACTGCGTGCACCGCGAGCAGCAGGAGCGCTTCATCGAGGTGTTCGGCGAGCGCGTGCTGCCGCAGCTGGCGAAGACGGGATGAGCGACGGGCGGGAGGGGGCCGCGGCGGCGCCGCTGGTCGCGGGCGGGAACGGGAGCGAGCCGCGCTGGTGGCAGCGCGGAGTGATCTACCAGATCTATCCGCGCTCGTTCCAGGACAGCAACGGCGACGGGGTGGGCGACCTCCCGGGCATCCTGCGGCGGCTGGACTACCTGAAGTGGCTGGGTGCCGACGCGGTGTGGATCAGCCCGTTCTACCCCTCGCCCATGCGCGACTTCGGCTACGACGTCACCGACCACGAGGCGGTCGACAAGGTGTTCGGCAGCGTCGTCGACTTCGACGCGGTGGTCCGCGAGGCGCACGCGCGCGGAATCCGGGTGATCCTGGACTTCATCCCCAACCACACCTCCAACCGCCACCCCTGGTTCCTGGAGTCGCGGCTGTCGCGCGAGGCGCCGCGCCGCGACTGGTACATCTGGCGAGACCCCGCGCCCGGCGGCGGCCCGCCCAACAACTGGCGAAGCGCGTTCGGCGGCAGCGCGTGGGAGTGGGATTCGCACACGCGGCAGTACTACCTGCACACCTTTCTGCGCGAGCAGCCGGACCTCAACTGGCGCAGCCCGGCCGTGGAGCGCGCGATGCACCACGTCGTGCGCTTCTGGCTGGACCGCGGCGCCGACGGCCTGCGGGTGGATGCCGTGCAGAAGGTGATCAAGGACCCCCTGTTCCGCGACGATCCACCCAATCCCGCGTACGTGGAGGGCACCGACGACCCGTACGATGCGCTGCTGCACGAGCACTCGTCGGACCAGCCGGAAATCCACGACGTGATCGAGCGGATGCGCGCCGTGGTGGATGGATACGGCGGCGACCGCGTGATGATCGGCGAGATCTACAACGAGGTGGAGCGGATCGTCACCTACTACGGCCGCGACGGGCGCGGGGTGCACTTTCCCTACAACTTCCAGCTGATCAAGCTGCCCTGGGACGCGCGGGTGATCGACGGGGCGATCCGGCGGTACGAATCGCTGCTACCCCCCGGCGCGTGGCCCAACTGGGTGCTGGGCAACCACGACCGCGCCCGCGTGGCCACCCGCGTAGGCCCGGCGCAGGCGCGCGTGGCGGCCATGCTGCTGCTCACCCTGCGCGGCACGCCGACCATCTACTACGGCGACGAGCTGGGGATGCGGAACGTCGACATCACACCCGAGCGCGTGCAGGACCCGTGGGAGAAGAACCTCCCCGGCCGTGGCCTGGGGCGCGACCCCGTCCGCACGCCCATGCAGTGGGACGGTTCGCGCAACGCGGGCTTTTCCGAGGTAGAGCCGTGGCTCCCCATCTCATCCGACTGCTCGCGCGTGAACGTGCGCGCGCAGGAACGCGACCCCGCCTCCATGCTGACCCTTCACCGCGCCCTCCTGGCGCTGCGCCGACGCGAGCCCGCGCTGTCCGTCGGCGACTGGGCGCCGGTGGCGGCGGAGGGGAGCGTGCTCGCCTTTACCCGTTCGCACGGCGGCACGCGCTTCCTGGTCGCGCTGAACCTGGGCCCCGAGCCGGCGTCGCTGCGCGTCGGGGGACCGGGAACGGTGGAGCTGGGGACGCTGCCGGGAAGCGAAGGGCAACCGGTCGACCGCACCCTCCACCTCCGCGGCGACGATGGCGTAATCGTGCGGTTGACGTAGGTGCCCCTGACGGAAACAGCCCGGTCGTCACGCGTGACAACTGGGCCGTTTCCTGTTTCCATGCGGCTCCCGCCATCGCGAGGCTCTCCCCCGGCACGCGATCGCCTGCGGACAACCTGATCTTCCCAAGCTTCCTTACTTCTCCTCGTCCTTTCACGCCGCAGGAGGCAGATCTACGCTCTTTTTCGACCCCTTCACACTCCCGCGAAGGCACATACATTAGACCGGCATGTCCACTTCAGGAGGTGAAACGATGCAGAAGAAGCCGCAGCTTCGGACGGTGTTGAAGGGGGAAGAAACTGGCCGTGTCGATCGAGACGAGGCACGAGCCGCGATCACCCGCATACGTGCTGCGAAAGAGGCCGCGCTCATCGCAAAGAGGCAGCGGAAGCGGAAGCGCAGGGGGGCGGCTTCTGCGGATGAGAAGCGGGGCAGCTCCCGTGACGTGGCAGCTTCGTGATCTGTCATGTCAGAGCACTCGTACGAGCGGAGCATCTTCATCAACTGCCCGTTCGACCGTGACTACCAACCTCTTTTCCGTGCGCTCACGTTCGCGGTGCACGACTGCGGATTCATCGCGCGGTGCGCCCTCGAAGCGGATGACGGCGGCGAGGTGCGTATCGCTAAGATCCAGCGCATCATTCGCGATTCGCAGCACGGGATCCACGACATTTCGCGAACGGAACTCGACATCGCGACGGGGTTGCCCCGGTTCAACATGCCCTTCGAACTGGGGCTCTTCCTGGGCGCCCGGGAGTTCGGGGCAGGGCAACAGAAGAAAAAGCGCGCCCTGATTCTGGACCGTGAGCGATACCGCTACCAGAAATTTTGCTCCGACATCTCCGGGCAGGACATCAAGGCTCACGAGGGGAGCCCACAGAAAGCGATCCGAGCGGTGAGAAACTGGCTGATCACCGCACTGGCCGGCAACGAACTCCTGCTCTCAACCGCGACGATTGCCAACCGCTACGAGGAATTTACCGCCGATCTCCCCGACATCTGCGAGGAACTGCTGCTGGATGTAGACGACTTGCAGTTTGTGGAGTTGCGAGCGCTCGCCGAGGAGTGGGTGTTGCTGACACCTGCCTCCGTACCGGCGCAACCCTGATTGGGGCTGGGGCGAGAACCGTCAGCTACAACCGTGGTGTGTCTCATCCGCTACTGTAGCCGTTGTGTCGGGCGGCGGGAGCGGGTAGGGGGGACGCGCGGGCGGGCGTGGTGCGTCCGGCCGAAAGTGCTCGCGGGCTTGCTGCCGCAACTCCTCGATGCGCCGCTGCAGCTCGCGCACTCTCGCTCGCGCGATGGCGATGCGGAGGTTCGTCTCGTCGGTCGGGCACATGGGGCGCGACGACGCCAGCGCCATGCCCCCTTCCGGAACACACCAGCCACCCCGCGGAGCCGTGGCGAGAGATCCCCGCCGGCTTCGCTCCGAACGCGTCCCGCCGTCCGCCCGCCCGCTCGCCAAGACTTACTCGTCCGCGGATTCCTTCTCGTGGCGCGAGCGCGGCGGCGGGATGACGAGCACCTTGTCGATGCGGTTGCCGTCCATGTCCACCACCTCCATGCGGTGGCCCTCGCTCGTGAAGTGGTCGCCCGGGCGGGGAACGTGGCCCAGCGTGGTGAAGATGAAGCCGCCGACCGTGCGGTACTCGCGGTCGTCGTCCCGGCGCTCGGGCAGGTCCATGGCCTCGCGGAACTCGTCGATGGAAAGCGACGCATCCACCAGCACCGACCCGTCGTCGCGCCGCACGATGGCCGGCATGGCCGCGCTCCCCGCCATGTCGCCCGTGATCTCCTCGAGCACGTTGTTCAGCGTCACCAGCCCCTCCGTGCCGCCGTACTCGTTCACCACCACGGCCAGGTGCACGCCCGACTCACGGAACAGCTCCAGCACGCGGAGCGCGCGCGTGCTCTCGGGGACGAACAGCGGCTGCTTGAGGTAGGCGCGAAGGTCGTCCACCGGCTGGCCCGAAAGCCCGGCCGCCCACAGGTCCTTGGCCTCGACGATCCCCAGCACGCGGTCCAGCTCCCCGTCGCAGAGCACGTAGCGCGTGAGCGGGTGCGCCACCATGCGGGCGCGGTTTGCCTCCGGCGTGTCGTTCACGTCCAGCCACTTCACCCGGTGGCGCGGGGTCATCAGGTTCACCACGCGCTGGTCGCCCAGCCAGAACACACGCTCCACCAAGTCCTGCTCTTCTTCGTCGAACACCCCCGCCTGCGTGCCCTGCTCCAGCAGCACGTTGATCTCGGCCTCGGTCACCGGCGGCTCGTCGGATTCCTTCAGCCGCAGCATGCGCATCACCAGGCCGGTGGACCCGGTGAGCACCCATACCAGCGGCGAGGCGATGCGCGACAGCACGTTCATGGGCCCGGCCACCATCGCGGCGATGCGCTCGGGATGGTTCAGGCCGATCTGCTTGGGCACCAGCTCGCCGATGATCAGCGAAAAGTAGGTGATGCCCAGCACGACGAGGGTGATGGCCAGCCCCTGGGCGTACGGCGCGAACGTGGGATAGCCCTTGAGCGTCTCGGCCAGCGGCTCGGCGATGCGCGCGCCGCCGAAGGCACCCGCCAGCGTGCCGACCAGGGTGATGCCCACCTGCACCGTCGCCAGGAAGCGCTCCGGGGTTTCGGCCAGCTCCAGCGCGCGCCGCGCCGCCGCGTCGCCCTTTTCGGCGCGCTGCTGAAGCCGCGTCTTGCGCGCGGAAACCACGGCGATCTCGCTCATGGCGAACACGCCGTTGGCCACCAGCAGCAGCAGGACGAAGCCGATCTCGGTGCCGATACCCATCAGGTGGAAGCCAAGGGGATGGTGAAATGGAAGGTGCTGCCCTGGCCGGGCTCGCTCTCGGCCCAGACCTGGCCGCCGTGGCCCTCGACGATGGACCGCGAGATGGCCAGCCCCAGCCCCGCGCCGGCGCCGCGCCCGCGCTGCGCCTGCCAGAAGCGGTCGAACAGCCGCGGCAGGTGGTCGCGCTCGATCCCCGGGCCCGTGTCGCGCACGAAGAACCGCACGACCCCCGCGCCCTGCACGGCGCCGATCTCCACCGATCCGCCCGCCGGCGTAAACTTCAGCGCGTTGCCCACCAGGTTGCTGAACAGCTGCAGCACGCGCCCGTAGTCCGCCGACACGGGGGGGAGGCCGTCGGACGTGTGGCAGGTGAGCGAAACCCCGCGCTCCCCCGCCAGTGGGCCGAACATCTCTTCGGCGGCGGTGGTCAGCACCCCGGGCACGATGGGGCGCCGCTGCATGGGCATTTCGCCGCTCTCGAACGCCGCCACTTCCACCAGGTCCTGCACCAGGGCGTTCATCTGCTCGGCCGAGCGGCGGATGACGCCCACCTGCTTCCGGTCGCGCTCGTCCAGGCGCCCGCTGCCGAACTCGTCGAGCACCGTGGCCGCCAGCATCACCGCGTTGATGGGGTTGCGGAGGTCGTGCGACACCACCGCCACCACCTCTTCGCGCGCCCGCACCGCCTGCCGCGCCTCCTGGTACAGCCGCGCGTTCTCCACCGCCAGCGCCGCGCGCCGGGCCACCTCCTCCGCCACGGCCAGGTCGCCCACATCGTACGGGGAGCCGCCGGTGCAGGCCAGCGAGATGGTGCCCAGCGTTTCGCCCTTGGCGCGGATGGGCACCACCATGGCCGACGACAGGCCGAGCGCGACCAGCATCTCGCGGTGCTCGGGCCCGGTGCACATCCGGTCGAGCAGGCCGTCGTTCACGTCGGCCGCCAGCTCGGGCCGGCCCGTGCGCAGCGCCTGCACCACGGGATGGGTGGGCGACTCCGGGTCTACCGGAAAGTGCCGCAGCATTCCACGCACCATCTCTTCGCGCGCGGGGTCGGCGTGCGCCACGCCCAGCGCCCGCGCCGAGCTCCCGCCCTCGCGCACGTGGACGATGCAGTAGTCGGCCAGGGTGCCGGCGCACACGCGGGCCACCTGCTGCACCACGTCGCGGTACTCCAGCGACGACGACAGCACCTCGCCCACCTCGGCCAGAAAGCGGTCCGTCTCCTCGGCCTTGAGCGCCCCGGTGACATCCGTAAAGGTGAGGACGGCCGCCACGATCTCGCCGCCCGGGCCGTGCACGGGCGCGGAGCTGCACCGCAGCACGACCTCGGCACCGTCCTGGCGGCGAATGCGGAAGTCCTCGTCCACCACCGTTTCGCCGTCCAGGAGCGAGCGGGCCAGGGGATAGCTGATCGTGGAGACGGGGCGCCCCTGGGCGTTCAGCGCGCCGTAGCCCTCGGCGTACTCCACCAGGTTCACCCCGTGCGTGGGCGGGTGGCCCAGGATGGCCTCGGCCGCGGCGTTATGGCGGACGATCCGGCCCTGGGTTGCCTCGGCGATCACCACGCCGCTGGGCATCTGCCCGATCACCGCCTCCAGGAACCCGCGCTCGCGCTCGGCGGCCTCGTGCGCGGCCTCTTCGCGGACCAGGGCCCGCTGGCTTTCCTCCGCCCGCAGGCGCTCGCTGACGTCGCGAAGAATCCAGCGCAGCGCCGTGATGTTCCCGCTGTCGTCGTGCACGGCGGTGACGGTGCACGAAACGTCCACTGCCTCTTCTGTGCGCCGGGGGCGCAGGCGCACCTCCCAGTCGTCCACGCGGCCCAGCTGCACGGCCTGCAGCAGGCGTGAGCGGAAGTCGCGCCGGGCCTCGACGACCACGAACACGCCCAGCGGCTTTCCCTGCAGGCGGGCGGGCGGCACGTTCAGCAGCGCCGAGGCCGCGAAGTTGGCCTCGCGGATGGCGCCTTCGGGGGTGGTGACCAGGTAGGCGTCGGGAGCCTGCTGAAACAGCTCCAGGTAGCGCAGGCGCTCGGCCTCGACGTCGCCCTGGGCGGCGATCAGCTGCTCGTTCTGCACGCGGAGCTCTTCTTCGCCGACGTGCAGCTCCTCGATCAGCGTGAGCATCGATTCCAGCGCCTCGTCCATCAGGGCGTCGGGCACCCCGCCCTCCCCGGACGCGCGGGCGCGGAGGTCGTCCAGCATCCGGCGCGACGCGCGGACCTGCTTTCCGGCCCACTCGTCCGGCCGCACGTCGTCTGCCTCCGGGCGCGCCATCGTCTCAGCCGACCTGCGCGGGGCGCTCTTCCACCACGATCACCGCGCCGCGCACCTCCTGGCCCGCCGCGGTCAGAGGGGTGACGGTCACCTCGCAGGTGATGGCGCGTCCGCGGCGGTTCACCGCGTCCAGCATCAGCGTCTCGCCCTCGGAGCGCGCGTCCAGCACGGCGCGCAGGACGCCCTTCATCCGCTCCACCGGCAGGCCGATGTCCAGGTGAAGAAAGGGCTGGTCCTGCACCTCGTCGGGCCGCAGCCCCCACAGCTGTGCCATCCGGTCGTTCCACAGCCGTACCAGCATCTCGCGGTCGAGCACCACCACGCCGGCGCGAAGGCTGGCGAGCACCGAGGCCAGGTACACGTTCGACTGCTCCAGCGCCTCGCTGCGGCGCTGCACCTCGTCGTTCAGCGTTTCCATCTCCTCGTTGGTGGACTGGAGCTCCTCGTTCATGGTCTCCAGCTCTTCGTTCGTGCTCTGCAGCTCCTCGTTGGTCGTTTCCAGCTCCTCGATGGTGCTCTGCAGCTCCTCGTTGGTCGTTTCCAGCTCCTCGTTGGTGCTCTGCAGCTCCTCGAACGCCGTTTCCAGCGCCTGGTTGGCGTGCTCCACCTCGGCCTGCAGGCGCGTGTGGCGGGTGACGTCTATGAAGGAGACGGAAACCCCCAGCGGGGCGGCGTCGGCGCTGCCCAGCGGGCACACCTGCACGTCGAAGCTGCGCACCTCGCCATCCGGCCCCGGCTGCTCGATGCCGCTCAGGTACACGGGGTGGCGCTCCGCCAGCACCTGGTCGATGCGCGACCGCAGCTCCACCGGCCGGTACGACACGCGCAGGTCCTGCAGCGGACGTCCCAGGTCGGCGGCGCCAAGGGCGAACAGCTTGCGCGCCGCCTCGTTGGCCAGCAGCAGGTCGCCCCCCGGCCCCACCACCAGCTGCGCGGAGGGAAGGGCGTCCAGGGCCGCGTCGCGCAGCTCCAGCTGCTGCGCCGTGGGAGAGGTGCGCTGCGGCCCCGCGCCGCCTCGCCCCAGCATGAACAGCCGCTCGCGGATGCCGGACGGGGCCCTGCGGAAGATGCGCGCGCCCAGGTTGGCCGGCGCGAACAGGCTGGCGTGCGCGCGGATCATCTCCGCCCGGCCCAGGAACAGCAGCCCCTCGGGCTGCAGGGCGAAGTGGAAGCGCGCGAGGATGCGGCCCTGCACCTCGGAGTTGAAGTACATTAGCACGTTGCGGCACACCAGCAGGTCCAGGTGCGACATGGGCGCGTCCTGGGCCAGGTCGTGCCGCCCGAAGATCACCTGGCGCCGCAGGTCGCTGCGGAACGTCCATCGCCCGGCCGTGGGCTCGAAGTACTTTTCGCGGAACCCCTCGGGAAGCCCTTCCAGCTCCTTTTCGGCGTACGCCGCGTGCCGGGCTTCCGTCAGCGCCTCGTTGTCGAGGTCGGTGGCGTACACCTTCACCTGGTGGCGGAAGGCCTCGACGCCCATGGCCTCGGCCAGCAGCATCACCAGCGTGTACGTTTCCTGGCCGGTGGCGCACCCCGCGCTCCAGATGCGGATGGGCTGCCCCCCCTGCTTGCGGTCCAGCAGCGCGGGAATGAAGTCGTCGCGAAGCGCGGCCCACGCCTCCTCGTCGCGGAAGAACGAGGTGACGTTGATGAGGATGGTGTTGAACAGCGCCTCGAACTCGCCCGGGTGAACCTCCAGGTAATCCCGGTACGCCGGATAGCCCTGCACCCCCACCGTCTGCATGCGCTTGTCTACGCGCCGCTGCAGCGTGGTGCGCTTGTAACCGGAAAAGTCGAAGCTCCGCATGTCCCGTAGGAACACCAGCAGTTCCTCGAACTCGGGGTGCGTCGGGGGTGCCGTGGCCGTCATCCGTGCGGGTGGTTCAAGTTGTGGAGCAGGGCCATCAGGCGCGGGGCGATCTCGGCCAGGGGGAGCACTTCGTCCACTCCCCCGGCCAGCGAGGCGGCGCCGGGCATGCCGTATTCCTCGGACGTACCCTGGTCCTGTGCCAGCACCGTGCCGCCGCCGCGACGAACCTGCACGCTGCCGACGGCCCCGTCCTGGCCGCGTCCCGTGAGCACCACCGCGATCACCGGCTCCCCCGCCGTGGCCAGCGAACGCAGAAGCACGTCGGCGGAGGGACGCGAAAAAGCCTCCGGCGGTGCGTCGCTGAGCGCCAGCGTCCGGGCGGCGGTGATTTCCAGGTGGCGCCCGGGCGGGGCCACGTACACGTGCCCCGCCGCCAGCGTGGCGCCGGCGACAGCCTCGCGAACGCACAGTGGCGTGCGCTCTTCCAGGATGTGCGCCAGCTGGCTGGCCCGCGCCGGCTCCAGGTGCTGAAGCACCAGCACCGCTGCGGGAAAATCCGCCGGCAGCGCGCCCAGCACCTCGCTGAACGCCTGCAGTCCTCCCATAGACGCGACCAGCGCGACTACCGGAACCCGGGGCGAGGGGTGGGTCATCCAGGTCTGCTGGCGGGGGAGACGCTTCGCAATGACCGAAAGTGTGCGGAGTCGGAGTGCGCCGCGATCGGGCGATCGGGCGCGTGCTGTCCGGGACGGGTATGATGGCAAGGTGCGCCGCGGCGTACCAATTGTCAACTGGCGGCACGGGGTCAGGATCGCCGCACGGGTCTTGCGGTTCCGGATGAGAAAAGCGGGCGCGGTGCCCGTAAGTGGCTGACGAAGCGCTTCAAAGGGAACAGCGGGTGGCTGAACGCGACATCGTGGTGATCGGGGCATCGGCGGGCGGGGTGGAGGCGGTGGCGACCCTGGCCGGGGCGCTGCCGAAGGACCTTGCCGCCGCGGTGTTCGTGGTGGTGCACTTTCCCGCGCACGCCACCAGCGTGCTGCCGCGCATCATCTCGCGGCGTGGCGGGTTGCGGGCCGAGCACGCGGTAGACGGCGCGCCCATTGTGCCGGGATGTGTGTACGTGGCCCCGCCCGACCGCCACCTGCTGGTGGAGCGCGGGCACATGCGGCTGGTGCGCGGCCCGCGCGAGAACAACGCGCGGCCGGCGGTGGACCCGCTGTTCCGCAGCGCGGCGCGCGCGTATGGCGCCCGGGTGATCGGCGTGGTGCTCACCGGCAACCTGGACGACGGCACGGCGGGGCTGATGTCCATCCGGTCGGCGGGCGGGCTGACGGTGGTGCAGAGCCCCGACGACGCGCTGTACCCGGGCATGCCCACCAGCGCCATCGCCAACGTCGACGTAGAGAACGTGCTGCCGCTGCCGGAGATCGCCGCGCTGCTGGCGGCGCGGGTGGGGGAGCCGGTACAGGACCAGGAGGAGGGCGCCGTGGCGCGGAAGCAGGCGGACGAGGTGGGGATCTCGGAGATGCGGCGCGAGAGCATGGAGGCCGAGCGGGCAGGCGTGCCGTCGGGGTTCGCCTGCCCCGAGTGCAGCGGGGTGCTCTGGGAAACGGCTGACGACGGCCTGCCGCGGTTCCGCTGCCGGGTGGGGCATGCGTACTCCATCGAAAGCCTGCTGGCCGGCCAAGGCACCGCGCTGGACGCGGCGCTGTGGGCCGCCTACCGCGCGCTGGAGGAGCGGGCGGCGCTGACGGAGCGGATGGCGGAGCGGATGCGCGAGCGGGGACAGGGCCGGCTGGCGGAGCGGTTCTCGGAGCAGACCACCGAAACGCGCGTCCGCGCGGACCTCATCCGCCGCGTGCTGCTGACCGCCCCGGAAGAGATTCCCTTCGTGGAGCCGGAGCCCGAGCGCAGCGCGTCGGACTGAAGGAAGACCGCACCGCGGCCTGTCATCCCGAGCCCCAGGCGCACGAAACCTACCCACACACCATACCTCGCGGGGCGAAGGATCCAGCCGCGGACACGTACCAGCCAGGGCGCGGGAGCGGCCACGGCAGCCGGGGCCTCGGCTGCCGTGGGGCCCTCACCCCGCCGCGCTGACACGCGTGCGACCCTCTCCCACAAACAGCGTGGGAGAGGGGGTACACTTCGGGGCTTGGTGCGCGTGCAACGGGCGGAGCGTCCGACCCGGCCCGGTCTCGGCGGTTGAAACCGCGTCTGGAACGTCACGAAGTCCGCCTTCGCGGACTGCACGCGCACACGGGTGCGCGAGGCCAGTCGCAGCGCAGTCGAATTCTCCCTTTCCCCCGCTTGCGGGGGAGAGGGCCGGGGAGAGAGGGCTGCCAGGGGCATGCGCCCGGGGCGCCCGAAGTGCACGGTTCCCCTCCCTGTGTTCCCCGCCCCGTGCTCCAGAGCCAGCCGAGGCGCGATTCAGGTCTCCCCCTCCCCTGCGCAGCGGGGGAAGGGGGCCGGGGGGAGGGGGCTCCCAAGACATGCGCGATTGCCGGTGGAAAACGCGACCTCCGCACTAACGCACTCCCGCACTCACGCACTTCCGTTCACAAAAAACCGGCCCCCGCGACGTTCGCGGGGGCCGGCTCGTCCGTTCGCCGGGTGCCTCAGTGGCTGCCCTGGCCCTTGAGCACCATGTCCGGGTACCCGTTGTCGGGGTCGCCGCCGCGCTTCAGCACGCGGTCTACCGTGCCGGGGCCGCGGTTGTACGCCAGCAGCGCCAGCTTGGTGTCGCCGTCGTACTTCTTGATCAGGTCGTTCAGGTACTTGAACCCGATCCGCAGGTTGGTGCGCGAGTCGCGAAGGTCGCGGATGGTGACGTCCTTCTGCAGCCAGCGCGCCGTCGCCGGCATCAGCTGCGTGAGGCCGATGGCGCCCACGTGGCTGGTCGCCGCGTTCTTGAACGAGCTCTCGGTGCGCACCAGCCCGAACGCGATGTCCGGGTCGATGTTCTCCTCGAGCGCGATGTCGTAGATGTCTTCCGCGAGCTCGCGGCTGACGTTGTACGACTTGAACGCTTCCAGCTTCTGCTCGATCACCTGGTCGCGCGCGCCCACCTGCTTGTCGGCCACCTCGAGCCGCGCCTCGCGCCACGCCTGCCCCACCGCGCCGTCGTTCAGTACCTTGGGGGCGGCGATCTGCGGGATCACCGAAAGCTGCCGCTCGTGCGACGGGTCGGTGCGCATTTCGTTGGCGCGGGCGATGGCCAGCGGCGTCGCCGTGCCCACCACGCCCAGCCCCATCACGCCGTACCTGACCGCCTTGCTGCCGCGCACGCGCTCGTAGGCGCTGCCCCCGCGGCGGCGCGGAAGGAGCACGCCGCCGCTTACGCGCTGGTCCGTGCTCGTGCCGTTGATGCGGGGGTCGCCGGCGCCGTCGAACGACCGGCGGTAGCGTGCGGGAAGCTGGGGTGCGGCCTCGGCAGCGGGAAAGCGCCTCCGGGCGCGGCCCACCGGGTGCACCGGGTCCTGGCTGGTACGCTGCCAGGGGGGCGTGGGGCGCTTTCTCGAAGTGTGCATCGGCGGCTCTCCTGCTTCTGGTTCTCGCCCGGCGGCCTGTCCCTCATGCGCGCCCGGCAGGCCTCTCGATCGGTGCAGGGTCCGTGCCACCCGGACAAACGTTTGTGTCCACCCGGGACGGTTGCGGGAACGCGGAACCTTGTGCATTGTAAGGGCGTAGCAATCCGCGCGGCACCCGCTTCCGCCTGCCGGCACCCCCCCGCGAGGGCGCATGACCTCTCCCGCTCGGTTCCTCCTGTTCGTGATGCTGGTGATCGTGGGCGTAAAGGCCTCCGAGCAGCTGTACGGCTACGTGGCCTTTCGCGACGAGCGCACGCAGGTGAAGGCGCTGCGGACGCAGCTGGGCGGGGCGGCCCAGGAGCTGGTGGCGGTGCGCACCCGCATGGACAGCCTGCACCGCGACATCGACGCGCAGGACGCGGAGCTCACCCGCGAGCTGGCCGGCCTTCACCGCTTTCAGCGGCAGGCGCGGCACCGGCAGCTGCCCCCGGCCCTGTACGAGTCGTACATGGCCGCGCTGCAGGAGTACAACCTTCACGTGGAATCGCGGAACCTGGTGCACCGCGAGTGGCAGCAGCTGGCGGCCCGCCGCGACGGCCTGGCGTTCCGCTACGACTCGCTGGCCGACAGCATCCACTCGCTCGCGGTGCGCATGGGCCAGCCCTACTACCAGGTTCCCAGCCCGCTCGAAGCCGCCGCCGAATACGCGCACTGACCGAGTTTCAAGACCAGTTTCACGCAGAGGACGCAGAGGGGACCGAGAGGACGCAGAGAACTCAACGAGCCCTCTGCGTCCTCTCTTTTTGCTCTGCGTCCTCTGCGTGAAACCTTCTTTCGATCTTGGGAACGGCTCTTGTAGACGCTCATTCGCGTGGAAACGAAACGAGCGAGCAAGGGACGCAGGAAGGCTCCCGCGGAAAAGCCCTGGCGGCGGACGGGGTCGCCCGAGGAGGGCTTCGTGTACCTGCGTGGCGACGGAAAGCCGCTGCGCAGCGCGCCCGCGCTCGCCCGCATCAAGAAGCTCGCGATCCCCCCCGCGTGGACCGGCGTCCACATCAGCCCCAACCCGGCCGCCAAGGTGCAGGCGTACGGCACCGACGCCGCCGGCCGCAAGCAGTACCGCTACCATCCGGACTACGTCGCCAAGGGCGCCAAGCGAAAGTACCGCAAGCTGCTGGAGTACGCCCGCGCCATCCCCCGGCTGCGGGAGGCGACCGCGGAGCACCTGGGCAGGGAGGGGGTGGGACGGGAGCGCGTGCTGGCGCTGGTGGTGCGGCTGATCATGCGCGGCTTCTTTCGCGTGGGAAGCGAGCAGTACGCCGTCGCCAACAAGACGTTCGGCATCGCCACGCTGCAGAAGAAGCACCTGAAGATCGACGGCGACAGCCTGGTCTTCACCTACGTCGGCAAGAAGTCCATCCACCAGCGCTCCGTCGTCGCCGACACCCCGCTGGTGGAGGTGATCCGCGAAATCCTGGCGCTGCCGGGAAAGCGCCTCTTCCAGTACGTGGACGACGAGGGAAAGGTGCGCCCCGTGACCGCCGCCGACGTCAACGGCTACATCAAGGAGCTCGTGGGCGCCCGCTACACCAGCAAGGACATGCGCACCTGGGGGGGCACGGTGCGCATGGCCACCATCCTGGCAGACCTGGGTCCGCCCACGAGCGCGCGCGACGCCCAGAAGAACCTGGTGATGGCCTGCAAGCTGGTGTCGTCGGAGCTGGGCAACACGCCCACCGTGTGCAAGGCGGCGTACGTGCACCCGGCGGTGATGGAGCGGTACGCGGAGGGCAAGACCATCGAGCCCCTGATGCGCGAAGCTCCCCGCGACGACGAGGAGCCCGGGCGCTACTATCCGGAAGAGGCCGCGCTGATGCGCTTCCTCGCCAGGTGGGGGTAGGCTAGCCCTCGTCCGCGACCGCGGCGGCCGCCCTCGTCGTCAGCCGCAGGCAGGTCACCCGCCGCTCCTCCGTTTCCTCCACCCGCAGCTCCATCTCGCCCTCGGGGCCCCGCACCGCCACCGCGTCGCCCATCTCGGGCACCCGGCCCAGCGTGCCGAAGACGAAGCCGCCGACGGTGTCGAACTCATCCTCCGGGATCCGCAGCCCGAAGCGCTCGTTGACCTCGGAAATCAGCACGCCGGCACCGATCAGCACGTCGCCCTCGGGGGTGGGCTCGAACTCCGGCTCCACCTCGTCGAACTCGTCGTTGATCTCGCCCACGATCTCTTCCAGCAGGTCTTCCAGGGTCACCAGCCCGTAGGTGCCGCCGAACTCGTCGAGCACGATGGCCAGGTGCACCGCGCGCCCGCGCAGCTCCGACAGCAGCTCGTCCACCGGCTTGGTGTCGGGAACGAAGTGCACGGGGCGCAGCAGGTGCTTTACGTCGAAGGGCCCCGCCAGGTCGCCGCGGCGCTCGTGGAGCACGCGCAGCAGGTCCTTGGTGAGCACCACCCCCACCACGGTGTCGATGGTGCCCTCGAAGACGGGAAGGCGCGAGTGGCCCTCCACCGTGGCCACCTCCAGCAGCCGCTCCAGCGACACGTCGGCGGGCACCACCACCATCGACCTGCGCGGCGTCATCACCTCGCGCACCACCGTCTCGGAGATCTCGAAGACGCCGCGGATCATCTCGCGCTCCTCCTGCTCCATCCCGCTTCCCTGCGCCTCGGCGGCGTGCGTCAGCGACAGGCGCAGCTCCTCGGGCGTCTGCACCAGGGGATGCAGCCCCGTGGCGGTGACGCCGAAAAGGCGGACGACGCCGCGCACCAGGAAGTTCAGCGGCCAGGTGACGGGCATCAGCACCCACGCCAGCAGGCGCAGCGGCGCCACGGCCAGGTGGGCGGTGATCCACTCGGCGCGGTGCACGGCGATCAGCTTGGGCACCTGCTGCCCCAGCGTGGCGTGAAGAAGGCTGACGACCAGGAGGGCGAAGAAGACGGCGACGGCGTCGGCGGGGCCCAGCACGAGGCCGGCCACGCGCACGGGTCCCCCCTCCATGCGGGGAAGCGCGTAGGAGCGGGCGAAGACGACGGCCTGGTAGCCCAGCGCCACCGAAGCCAGGCTGCGGGCCACCTGCGCCGCGAACACCAGTTCTTCCAGCCGGTCCAGCGCGGGAAGCACGCGCGCGGCGTTGGCGTCTCCCTGGCGGACGGAGCGCTCGATGCGGATGCGGCGAACCGCGATCAGGGCGAACTCGGCCGCGACCAGAAACGCGTTGGCCGCGATCAGCCCGAAGATGTAGAGAAGGGGGAGACTGCTGGGGTCGGGATCCATGGATGGCCGGGGTTGAACCGCGCCCCGCGGAGCGGGCGGAGCTGCGGCCTCGCGGCGGGGTGAGCGGGAGGCGGACCGCGCCGCCTCCCCGCCCCCGCCACGGTCGCCGTCAGGCGGCGGCGGGCTCCTGCTGCGCTTCGGCGGTCTCGACCGCCTCGGCGTTGGAAATCACCGGGCTGCAGAAGCGCATGCCGATGTTCTCCAGCTCCTTCAGGTCCTTCGGGGTGAGCGACGAAAAGCGCTCGCCCAAAAACTCGATCGTATCCGTCATCCACTCCAGCTGCTGCTCGCGCGAAGCCTTCATGACGCCGCAGCGATGGATGTGGCCAAACAGCTCATTGCGCGCATCGTCGAGCGGAGACGGACGGCTCGGGGCGGCGCGTTGTCCGCGATCCCTGTTTCGGCTCAAGGTTCCTCCTGGTTCATGTAGGTTGCGGCCTTCCGCGGAAGGCCAGGGATTTTGTTTCCGGCTTGCGTACAGCCCTATAAGATAGCGGAACACCGGGCCTGGCGAAACCGGCCGTGCCCGCCGCCGGTCCGGGGATTGCTTTCCCAGTCCGGGTACGCCGCGCGGCACTCGCAGCCGCACGTTCCCTGTTACCCCGCAGCCGCCGGAAGTTGCCCTTTCGCACCCTCGTTCCGCCGCGTTCCCTTCCCGGCCGCCACGTCCGCTGGCGCGACCTGGACCTGCGCACGCACCAGGCGGACTTCGGCGCTTATCGCATCCACTGGGCCGAAACGGGAGCAGGCGACGACGCGCTGGTGCTGCTGCACGGGCTGAGCGGCTCGTCGCGCTGGTGGGCGCGCAACATTCCCGCGCTGGCCGCCCGCTATCGCCTGTACATTCCCGACGTCGTGGGCTTCGGGCGCAGCCGGGTGCCGGCGTACACGCTCCCGGACGTGCCCGCCGTCGCGTCCGTCCTCGCGGAGTGGATGCGGGGCGCCGCGGGCGAGCCCGTGCACCTGGTCGGCCATTCGATGGGCGGGCAGATCGCCATCCACGTGGCCGCGCGCTTCGGAGAAAGCGTCCGGCGGCTGGCGCTGGTGGACGCGGCCGGGCTTCCCCGCCCCCTCACCGCCCGCCACGTGATGCGCTTCGCCTACGAGGTGGCGCCGCCGCGGCGCTGGGGCGATCCCACTTTCCTTCCCGTGATGCTGGGCGACGCCCTTTCGGCCGGGCCGTGGACGGTACTGCGCGCCCTGCGCCACATCCTCCAGGACGACGTGCGTCCCCTGCTGGGCGAGATCGCGCATCCCACGCTGATCGTGTGGGGCGAGCACGACACCATCATCCCGCCGGACCACGGGGTGCAGATGCGCCAGGCCATCCGCGACTCGCGGCTCCTGGTGCTCCGCGACGCCTATCACGTGCCCATGGTTGACCAGCCCCACGACTTCAACCAGGCGCTGCTGGCGTTCCTGGCGGGCGAGGAGGTGGGCGAGTGACGGACGGGGCACGCCTGGGCCGCGCGGCGGCGCAGTGGGCCCGCACGCACCGGGCGCACGCGGGGGGCTGGGCCATGCGCTACCGCACGGCGGGCGAGGGGCCGCCCATCGTCCTCGTCCACGGGCTGGGGTGCTCTGCGGACTACTGGATGAAGAACGGGCCGTGGCTGGCGGCGGCGGGGCATCGCGTGCTGGCGATGGACCTGCCCGGCTTCGGGCAAACGGACGGCCCGCCGTTCCTGAGCATCATCCAGCAGGCGTTCGCCGTTTCGGCCTTCGTCGAAGCGCTCCAGCTGGGACCCGCCGCGTACGTGGGGCACTCGCTCTCGTGCCAGACGGTGCTGGAGCTGGCGGCCACGGAGCCAGGGCGCGTCGCGGGCCTGGTCCTGGCCGCGCCCACGGGCGACCGGCGGCGCAAGCGCCTGCTGTACGAGGCCATCGGGTTCGCGCTCGACGTTCCGCGCGAGCCGCCATCGCTCGTCCCGGTGATCGCCGAAGCGTACATGAGGGCCGGGCCGGTGCGATGGATGCGCACCTGGCTGGGCGGAAAGCGCCACGACACCTTCGGCGCCGCCGCCCGGGTGCGCGCGCCCGCCCTGGTGCTGGTGGGCGAGGACGATCCCGTGTCGTCGCCCAAGTTCGGGGCGGCCCTGGCCCGCGCCATCCCCGGCGGGCGGATGCGGGTGATCCCCGACGCCGCCCACGCCATCATCTTCGACGAGCCGCGGGGGTTCAACGCCGCCGTGCTGGACTTCGTGCGCGGGATCGGTCTCCATCCCGCGCCGGGGTGATCCCCCGAATGGACGCGGCCCGCCGCCGGAGTGCGGGGCGGGCCGCGGTCCATCTCACCAGGACCGACGTTACGGGCGCGCGGCGGGAAGGTACTGCGCCGGCAGCGGCATGTCGGGGCGCTCGTGCTCCCAGTAGATCGAAACCACCCACCAGCGCGTGCCGTCGTTCATCAGCTGGATGCTGTTGATGCCGCGCAGCACGGTGCTGTCCGTTTCCGTGCGCCCCTCGTAGGTGCTCCACACGTGCACGATGTGACCGAACTGCTCGGTCTTGCGGGCGATCTCGCGCTCGCGAAAGCCGTTCGCCTCCAGGAACGCGCCCGAGGTGGCGATGTAGTCGTTCACCTCCAGCAGCCGGATGGCGACGGGGCCATTGGGACGCTGGCCCGTCGGCATCATGCGGGCGTGGGGGATGAACAGCGACCGCATGCGGTTCCAGTCGCGCTTCTGCCCCACGGGGCCGGAGATCACGTCGTACAGCGCGGCGATGATGGCGTCCACGGACTGCACGTCCGCGGGGTTGGCGGCCGGGACGGGAGTCGCGACGGGGTTGGTGGCCTGCGGGGCGGGCGTCTGGGCGTTCAGTCCGCCGCTCGTGGCCAGGAGCAGCCCTGCCGCGAGCGTCCAAACCTTCTTGTGTGTCATGGTGTGGTCCAGGAGGGGTGGTAAAAATTTAGCGCACGGGGAGAAGTCTAGCGTCCGGGCTCCACGCGTCAAGCACGCCGTCCACGGATTCATCCACCGCTAACGACCGCGCCCCGCCCAGGACCTCTGGACGGGGCGCGTCGGCGAGCAGGAGAGCCTGAGGCTCAGCCTGCGCGCGGCGGGATGGTGATGGTCACCTGCTCGCCCGGCCTCACGTGGATCTCGAAGCTGTTGGACGTGCGGCTGCTGCCCAGGGGATCGACCATGAACGTGACGCTGCGGCCCATCCCCACGACGGATTCCGGAAGGCGAAGCACCGTGTTGCTGTTGCCATTCACGTTGCCCAGCCGCACCCGTTGGCCGCTCGCAATCACGTAGACGGTCATTTCCGTCCATGCCTGGTTCTGCACGCGAACGGTCGTCGGCTCTGGCCGGGGCGCGCGTCTGTCCCTGGGGCTGCTCGCGCAGGCGGCGAGCACCACCGCCACCAGCAGCACCAGCAACCTGCCCGCCCGCTGACGAATGCCCGATCCAGTCAGGCGCAGTGTCGTGTTCATGAGCAATCTCCGTTGAATGGCATCGGCAATGTTCAGGGTATCCGGTCGGAGCACGATCTACGCCTCACCTCCGGCACATGTGAATGCTACAAGACGTGAACGTGCGGATACGCGACGATCAGCTGGTCTACCGTGAGAAGCGGACAGTCGAGCACGCGAGCAGTAGCCACAATGATCTGGTCAGCGGGATCCTTGTGAAAGTCCCCAGGTAGTGCCGTGGACTCGGCGGCGATCCGGGGTGACAGTTCGACGATCTGCACGCCTGGATATCCGAGTGCTACGTCCAGCCACTCCAGGGTAGAGCGCGGCAGAACGAGACGCTTGTTCTGCACCAGCTTGGCGACCTCCCAACAGGAAATTGCGCTCACGCCAATGCCGATGCGCTCGTGTGCCGCGATCGCGTCCCGGTGTGCTCGAGTGAGCCGCTCGTCTCCGTGCACCCACCATATCCACACATGGGTGTCGAGAAGGATCACTGGAGAGCGTGCCAGTCCGCCTCAGCTACTGGAGACGTGGGATCGTGATAGACGACCGGAGTACCCCGTAGAGGATACCGCTCGTCAGCGGGATGACGCTCTTCGGAGCGAACCACAACTTCCACCGATGCCCCCGGCTCAAACGGCAGGTTCTCCAGCTTCAGCGATCCTTCAGAAGACACCCGGCCGTGGATTCGGTAAGTCTCTGGCATGCGCGCTCCTCTTCGGCAGGAAGGTCCAATCCTAAGCTGGCAACAAACCGCTTGAAACACAACAACGATCGACGCGCCCCGCTTCTGTCGGTTGGTCGGGGTGAGTACCCCGGAGTTCGCCCCGGTGGTTCCAGCGACACGGCCTTGACATAGTTGCGTGTTGCAACCACTCTTAAGGCACAACCGAATGGGAGCAGGACGATGGCGAATGCGATGGTGGCAGCGAGACGCGCGCTCCCCCTGCTGGGTGAGGACCCTCAGCTGGAGAGCGACGCGGTGGACCTTCACCGCGCGCTGACCGAACTGGTGCGCGTTTACCAGTTTCGCGACCGCGACCGCATCTGCTGCTACGACATCTCGGTGACGCAGTGCTACGCGTTGGAAGCCGTGGTGCTCGACGGCCCGCTGACGCTGAACGAGCTCGCATCGCGGCTGTACCTGGACAAGAGCACGGCGAGCCGCGTGGTGGACGCGCTGGAAAAGAAGGGCTACGTCCAGCGGCACGAAAGCCCGGAAGACCGGCGCGCGCTGCACCTGGTGGCCACGGAGGACGGCCGCGAGCTGCACGCCCGCATCGACTCCGACATCCTGGCCCAGGAGCGCTCGCTTCTCTCCGAGTTCGCGCCCGAGGTGCGCCAGTCGATGTCGCGGCTGATCCTGCAGCTGGCGCGCGCCGCGGGCACCCGCATCGATAACTCCGGCGGCAGCTGCTGCACCATCGGATGATTTCGCGGGACGGTCCTCGCTTGAGGGCCAGTTTTACGCCTGGATAGTTGCAACAGACAACCGCTTGTCACACGAGGAGATACGGCGATGACCGAGCACGAGAGCGGGACCCGGGCGGGGCTGCCGGTGGTGGTGATCGGCGCGGGGCCGGTGGGGCTGGTGGCGGCGGCGCACCTGGTGACACGAGGCGAGAGGCCGCTGGTGCTGGAAGCGGGCGATGCCGTGGGAGCCAGTATCCGCCAGTGGTCGCACGTTCGCCTGTTCTCGCCGTGGAAGTACCTGACCGAGCCCGTGTCGCGCGACATGCTGGAGGCGGCGGGATGGCGGATGCCGGACCCGGAGGCGCTCCCCACCGGCGGCGAGTTGATCGAGCACCTGGTACAGCCGCTCGCCGCGCTTCCGGAAATCGCCCCGCACCTTCGCCTCGGCCATCGCGTGGTTTCCGTCTCGCGCGCCGGGTTCGACAAGACGAAGACCGCGGGGCGCGACGAGGCCGCGTTCGAGGTCGTCGTGCAGCGGGCGGGCGGGCGGCGCGAGCGCATCCTGGCGCGCGCCGTCATCGACGCCTCCGGCACGTACACCACGCCCAACCCGCTGGGCGCCAGCGGTGTCCAGGCGGAGGGCGAGGTGGAGGCGGGCGCCCGCATCTACTACGGCATCCCGGACGTCCTGGCCCGCCACCGCGCGCGCTACGCCGGCAGGCGAACGCTGGTGATGGGCAGCGGGCACTCGGCGTTCAATGCGCTGCTGGAGCTGGCCGCGCTCAAGGAGCAGTCGCCCGCGACGGAAATCGTGTGGGCCATCCGCCGGCGCGACCCCGGGCTGATGTTCGGCGGCGGCGCCAAGGACGCGCTGGCGGCCCGCGGCAGCCTGGGCGAGCGGATGAAGCGTCTGGTGGAGAGCGGCGCCGTGAGCCTGGTCACGGGCTTCCGCGCGGAGCGGCTGGTGGAGCTTCCCGGCGGGCTGCTGGTGGAGAGCGCGGAGGGCACCATTGGCCCGGTGGACGAGGTGGTGGTGGCCACGGGGTTCCGGCCGGACCTGGACATGCTTCGCGAGCTGCGGCTGGGGCTGGACGAGGCGCTCGAAGCCCCGGTGCGGCTGGCGCCCCTGATCGACCCCAACGTGCACAGCTGCGGCACCGTGTACCCGCACGGCTACGAGGAGCTGCGCCACCCGGAGCGCGACTTCTTCGTGGTGGGGATGAAGAGCTACGGCCGCGCGCCCACCTTCCTGCTGCTGACTGGATACGAGCAGGTGCGCTCTGTGGTCTGCGCGCTGACCGGAGACATGGAAGGCGCGCGCGACGTGCAGCTGGTGCTCCCCGAAACCGGCGTCTGCTCCACCGACGTGGGCGGCGCCGCCTGCTGCGCGGCGGAGGGCGACGAGCCCGCGCCGATCGGCGGGTCGTGCGGCATCGCCGGGGGATGCGCGACGCCCGCGAAGCCGGCGGGTCCGGGGCTGCCGGTGGTGGCGTGCTGCGGATGAGCACGCACGCGTTGGTCCTCGCGCGCGCCGCGGCCCGTTCTCATCACCTCCACGCCGGCCCTGCGATGACCGAGCCCATCATCCGCCCCGCCCTCCCGGCCGACGCGCCGGCCATCGCCCGGATCTACAACCAGGGCATCCGCGGGCGGCAGGCCACCTTCGAAACGCGCGAGCGCACTGCGGACGACGTGCTGCCGTGGCTATCCATCGCGGACCGCTACCCCGTGCTGGTGGCGGAATCCGACGGGGAGGTCATCGGGTGGGTGAGCGCATCGGCGTACCGGGCGCGCGAGTGCTACGCGGGGCTCGCGGAGTTCTCGGTGTACGTCGACGAGCGCGCGCGCGGGCGGCGGATCGGCGACGCGCTGATGACGGCGTTCGTGCCGGAGCTGGAGCGCGCGGGGTTCTGGAAGGTGCTGTCGCGCATCTTTCCCGAGAACACCGCCTCGCTGGCCCTGTGCGAGCGCCACGGCTTCACGCGCGTGGGCACGTACCGCCGCCACGCGCGCCTGGACGGCCGCTGGCGCGACGTGGTGATCGTGGAACGGCTGCTCGGAGCGGCGCTCGCGGAGTGAGCGCAGAGGGGGGCGGCATAGGAGGGAAACCCGTCCGCCGCGAAATCTGTCATCCAGAGGCCCGACACGAAATTTGTCATCCAGAGGCCCGGACACGACTTTTGTCATCCAGAGGCCCGAGCGCACTGGACTGGCCCGCAGTTCATACCCCGCAGGGCCGTGGGATCTAGCCTGAATCACGAACAAGCCCGGGCGCGGCAGCGACACGAAAGCCCGAGACGCGGCCCCTGCACGGGAGCCGGCCCAACTATAACTAAAGAGCGCAGCCCAGCCTCCTCGGGCGAATGAATTCGCGGCAACAGACACACGAAGTCCGCCTGCGCGGACTGGCTTGTCTTAGCGTGGGGAGGACCGTGTGGCGCGCCCGGGGCTCGTAATGGTTGGTTGAGATCGCCGGGCGAACATTCCGCCTTGCGGACTGGCCTGCCCTGGTGCGTGGAGGACCGCGTGGCGAGCCCGATGCCTCGCGATGGCGGTTGAAACCGCGGCTGGAAAATCACGAAGTCCGGCTGCGCGGACTGGACTGCCGTGGTGTGGGGAGGACCGTGTGGTGCGCCCGGGAGTGTGTGGCGGATCCCTCAGTCGCTGCGAAGTACGGCGGAGGGGCGAGTTCGACGGGGCCGCTCCATCGGGATGACAACGGCGGCGGTGGGGCGCGCCACCGAGCGATAGAGTGCACGGCAACAAGCCAGTCCACGAAGGTGGACGTGTGGTTGTTGCAGCGAATTCATTCGCCCGTGGAGGCCTGGGGCTCCCTTCCCGGACCGTCCAGCCGCTCCGCGATGGCCCAGGCCAGCAGCGGAACCATGATCTCGTGGTGCCCCGTGATGGAGAACCCGCGCCCCCCGCCCGATCGCGTGGGGCGCTCCACCACGTTCACCCGCGGCCGGTAGTGGCGCAGCATGTCCAGGTCGCAGGTAACGAACCCGCGCGGGCGACCCTCGCCCAGGTTGCGCGCCACCGTCAGCGCCTTGAGGAACACCTCGGGCATCACCACCGCCGACCCCACGTTCACCACCACGCCCCCCTCGTCCAGCCCCGCCAGCGAAGCCGCCAGCCGCCGGAAGTCGCGGTGCCCCGTGTCGCCGATGGCCGCCCCGTTCGCCGCGGGGTGCTGGTGGATGATCTCTGCCCCCAGCGCCGGGTGAAGCGTGTACGGCACCCCCAGCCGGTACGACTGCAGGAGGAGCGAAAGCTCCGGATATGCCAGGTCGGCGCGCGCCGCCAGGTCGCGGGCGAGCGACTCGCCCATCCCCCACCCCTCGCCCATCCCGCGGACGAACGCGCCGTTCATCCCGCGCCCCGTCTCGTCCGCCATCCCGAAGCTGCCATCGGCCAGGCCGGCCTCCACGTCCTCGCTGGTGCCGCCCCAGCGCGCCATCTCGTAGTCGTGCACCCCGGCGGAGCCGTTCGACGCAACGTGGGTGATGGCCCCGCGCTCCATCAGGTCGATCAGCACGGGCGCCAAGCCGGTCTTCACCACGTGGCCGCCCAGCATCCACAGCACCGTCCGGCGCCGCTCCACCGCCGCGGCGACGGCGTCGGCCACGGCCAGGAACGACTCGGCCTGCAGCACGCGCGGCAGCGAGGCGACGAACGCGCCGAAGGTGCGCGCCCCCGGATCGGCCGGCGGCGGCGCGGCGAAGTGCTCGGCGAGCACCTTGTTGGGCCGCCCGCCCACGGGAACGGTGGTCACACGCGAAAGGTCCGCCTCGGGAATCGTTCCCGTGGCGGACCCCGCGTTCCGGTCCGGCTGCCGTTCGGCGCTCACGTGCCGGGGCGGAAGGTGCGCAGCAGCATGGTCAGCGAGCCCACCACCGGCACCCGGCTGCGGATGAGCACGGGAATGCGGTGCTGGTCGTCCGACAGGAACACCTCGGCGCGCCCCCCTTCGCCGAACAGCCCGTCGGTCTTGATCACGGGCTGCACCACGATCGTGCGGAAGCGGCCGGCCGGCACCGTGATCGTTTCGCGCCGCAGCACGCGGATCACCACCGGGTTGCCATCCGCCTTGAAGTACCGCTGCAGCGTGTACGTGGCGCCCACGTCCAGCGGCAGGGTGCGCGCGTAGTACAGGAACGACAGGTCGTCCAGCGGCTGGTTCGTGGGAATGCTGCCCGTGCTCCCGTTCTCGCGCCGGTAGGTGCGCGTTTCCGGGAAGAAGTCGTACGTGCGGTTCCGCCGGTAGCGAACCTCGTGCACGTTCTGGTGAAAGCGGTGCGAGAAGAGCCCGTCGGTGTCGATCCAGCTCTCGTAGATGTCGTTCACGCGGGCCAGCGTCACGCGCCCGTTCAGCGTCATGCGCGTGTGGAAGGTCTGCTGCCCGCGGACGTTCACCATTCCCAGCACCGCGAGCGAGCCCTGGCCCACGGACGCGCCCCCCAGCTTCACCTGGTACGTCGCGAGCTCACCGGCCCGGAACGGGGTGCGGTTCTGCGCATCCATCCCGCCCACGCCCGCCACCACCGCCAGCAGGGCAGCGGCCAGCGGGCGTATCGACATCGAAGACCACTTCATCTATCCCTCGCTTTCGGAGGCCGGGGCATCCCCCCCGCCATCCGCTCCATTCTCGTTTGGTCCCCCCGGCTTTCGCCTGCGCCGGGGGCGGCGGGGCCGCTTGCGGGCGCCCCCTCCCGAGGCCGCCGGTTCGCCGTCCGCCTCGCCAGCTGCCGCTTCCGCGCCCTCCCCGGACGCTTCCTCTCCCGAAACACCCGCGTCCGAAGCGCCCTCGGCGGCGGCCGATGCGTCTCCGCCCTCCGTCCGCCGGGGCTTGCGGCGCCGCGGCTTCCGCTTCTTCGCCGCGGGCTCCGCCGCCTCGGCGGATGCGTCGGCGCCGGGCTCCACCGGCTCCGCGACGGCCAACGTCTCAGCCTCGCCCGTTGGGACGGCGGCGCGCTCTTCCCGCGGCTGGCGCGTCCGCTCCGGGCGGGGCCGCTTCGGCGGAGCCGCTTCGGCGCCTGTCTCGTCCGCGGGGCGGCGCTCGCGGCGAGGACGGGCGGGCCGTTCGTCGCGCGCGGGCTGGCCCTCACGCTCGGGCCGGCCTTCACGCTCGGGCCGCGGCACGGCCGGCCCTTCTTCGCGGCGCGGCGCCGGGCGGGCGGGGGCCTCGGCGGCCACGGGCGCGGGCTCGGCGGCGGCGGGCGCCTCGGCGGCCCGGCGGGGGAGCGTCGAGATGCCCGGTGTGGCGCGGAACAGCGCCCACGTTTCGCGGAGCGCATCCCACGGCCGGAAGCGCGTTTCGCGCTCGCGGTGCGCGTAGCGCAGCCTCACCTCGGCCTCTTCGGCGCGGCGGGCGTGCGGCGCCACGCGCACCAGCAGCTCGGCGTTGGCGGCCCAGCCGGACCGCTCCAGCAGCGGCTTGCCGTCCGCGTCGGAGAGGGCGCGCCGCAGCACCTGCACGCGGTACCCGCGGAAGCCGGAGAAGGGGTCGCGGATTTCGCGCGGCAGGGCGGAGCGCTTCAGCAGCCAGGGCAGCCCGCGCCGCGACCAGCGCATTCCCCGCGTCAGCTCCACGTCCACGGCGGCGACGGTGGAACCGACGATGTCGGCCCCGCCCTCCAGCCGCTTGACCAGCGCGGGAATCTCTTCCGGCGGCTCGGTGAAGTCGGCCTGCAGGAACACGGCGACGTCGCGCTTGGGATGCGTGCTGAGCGCCGCCACCTCGCGGACCAGCGTTTCCAGGGCCGCCGCGTACCCGCGGTTGCGCTCGTGGCGCACCACGGTCAGCGGCAGCACGCGCGTGTACGGCTGCAGCACCTCGGCCGAGGCGTCGGTGGAGCCGTCGTCGACGACGACGATGTGGTAGTCGCGCCCGAACTCGGCCATCACCTGGCGGGTCCGCCACAGCAGGACCCCCACGGTTTGCGCCTCGTTCAGAACGGGGATGCAGATGTAGATCAAGCCTCGTCGTCCTCGTCGTCGTTCAGCGGTCCAGCCAGCGATGGACGATACCCTGTCCCGAAGCGCCGGGTTCCCCCCGCGGCGCCCTTTGGCCGGGGTTATGGCCGCCCACACCGTCCGCGAATGAATGCCGGTCCGGGGCATCGCGCCCCGGACCGGTGCATGGTCCTTCGTCCTTTGCCCCTTCTCCCGGGGCCCCCCTCCCCCCGGCCCCTCCCCCGCAAACTGCGCGGGAGAGGGGAGGACTTCGATCGGGGTTCGACAGGGTGCCTCGCGTGCCGCGGGAGCCCCCTCCCCCGGCCCCCGTCCCCCGCTTCGCAGGGGAGGGGGAGACCTGAATCGCGCTTCGGCTGGCCTGGCGGCGGGCGGCCCCTCCCCCGGCCCCCTCCCCCGGCAAACTGCGTCGGGAGAGGGGAAAATCCACTGCGCTTCGGCCCGCCCCGCGCACTCGATTGTGGTGTGTACCCCCTCTCCCACGCTGTTTGTGGGAGAGGGTGGACGAGCCTAAGCGAGGACGGGTGAGGGCCCCACGGCAGCCGAGGCCTCGGATACGGTGACCGCTGCCGCGCCCGTGCTTGTACGTGTCCGACGCTAGATCCTTCGGCCCGCGACGGATGTGCTGCGGGCCAGTATCGTGCGCCTGGGCCTCAGGATGACAGGCTCGGCTGCCTCTCTGCTCGCGTCGACGACCCTACCCCCGCATCCCCGCGCCGGCCAGCACCTCGGCGACGGTCTCGTCGGGCACCGGGTGGCCCCACACGCCGGCGGGGCCCACGAACGGGCGGCCCAGGTCCTGGATCAGCGAGTATTCCACGCGCCCGTTGCGCGCCTTCTTGTCCACCCGCGTGAAGTCGATCACCTGCGCCGCCTGAAAGTCGATGGGGAGCGAGGTGGGCAGCCCCAGGCGCGTGAGGATGCGCCGCAGGTGCGCGGAGGTGCCCGCCGCGGTGATGCCGCTGCGCTCGCCGATGCGCGCCTCTTCCACCATCCCCACCGCCACCGCCTCGCCGTGCAGCAGCGTGTAGCCCGACACCGACTCCACCGCGTGGCCGATGGTATGGCCGAAGTTCAGCAGCTTGCGCGGGCCGCTTTCCTTTTCGTCCTTGGCCACGATCTCCGCCTTGATCTCTACCGAGCGCATGATCAGCCGCGCCAGCGCGCCGGGATCGCCGGCCAGCAGGGGGTCGGCGTTCCGCTCGATCCACTCCAGGTACTCGGCGTCGGCGATGGCGCCGTGCTTCACCGCCTCGGCCATGCCGGCCCGCAGGTGCGCGTCGGGGAGGGTGCTCAGCAGCTCCGGGTCCACCACCACGCAGTGCGGCTGGTGAAAGGCGCCCACCAGGTTCTTGCCGGCCGGCGTGTCGACCCCCGTCTTGCCGCCCACCGACGCGTCGATCATGGCCAGCAGCGAGGTGGGCACCTGCACCAGCGGCAGCCCGCGCATGTAGGTGGCCGCCACGAAGCCGCCCAGGTCGCCCGGCACGCCGCCCCCGAAGGCGATCACCGCCGTGTCGCGGCCGCACCCGGTCTCCATCATGGCGTCGCTGACCAGCGCCCACGTTTCGCGCGTCTTCTGCGCCTCGCCCGAGGAAAAGGCGAACACGTCGGTGCGGTAGCCGGCGGCGTGCAGCATGCGCGACAGGCGCACCGCGTACAGCTCGGCCACGCGGTCGTCGGTGACCACGGCGTAGCGGTGGGCGGGGCAGAAGCGCGACAGCACCGACGCCAGGGTGCCGAACAGCCCGGGCCCCACCAGCACCTCGTAGCCGCGCGAGTTCGCTTCGGGAAGTGAAACCTTGACCCTGTGGGGCGTGCTCATACCGTTTCCTCGAGTCTTGGCCGCACCCGGCGGTCCATGCCGGCGCCTGCCACCGTTTCGTCCGCCAGCCAGAGTGCCAGCGCCCCCCCGTTCCCCACCTGCTCCGCCCGTGCACGGATGGCGTCGGCCGCGCACCCGCGGTCCAGCAGCTCCGGCAGCCGCGCCAGCTCGGCGTCGTCGCCCAGCGCCGCGGCTACGCCCTCCAGCCGCCCGGCCAGCCGCTCCAGCCACTCCGCCGCCGTGATGGTGCGCGGCGCGGCGCGTTCCAGGTCGGCCAGCACCGCGCGCGTTCCGTGGCGGCTCGTCCGCCAGCCGTTTTCGCTGAGCAGCGGCTGAAGGAACGATTCCGGCAGCGGCGTGTCCGGCAGCAGCCCCTCGGCCGCGCCCGCCACCACGGCCCGCGCCAGGGCGGCGACGGTGATGGCGTCGTCCAGCCGCGGGGTGCAGTCCGTCACCCGCACCTCGAGGGTCGGATACTGGTGGTGCGGCCGCAGTTCCCAGTACAGCCGCCCCGGCCCGTCGATGCTCCCAGACTCCATCATCCAGCGTACCAGCGCGTCGTACTCGTCCATCCCGGCAAAGCGGGGCGGCGCGCCCGAGCGGGGCCAGCGGCGCCACACCACCGAGCGGTACGAGGCGTGGCCCGTGTCGCGCCCGTCCCAGAAGGGCGACGACGCGCTGAGCGCCAGCAGCACCGGAAGGTGAAGCCGCACCACGTTGCACAGCCGTGCGCGATCCGTCCCCGAAGGCACGCCCACGTGCACGTGCATCCCGAAGATCGCCTGCTCGTCGGCCAGGGCGCGGTACTTGTCGCGCAGCTCCTGGTACACGGGGGCGTCGCTGAACGGGTGCCCCGCCGCCGGGCTGAACGGGTGGGCGCCCGCGGCCACGATGCGCAGCCCCTGGGCCTCGGCGGCCACGGCCGCCATGAAGCGCAGCCGGGCCAGGTCGTCGCGAACCGCGTGCGAGCCCCGCCACACTCCGGTGCCCACCTCGATGGTGTGTTCCTGCATCTCGGGCTTCAGCTCGCCTGCCCAGTCGCCCGAGATCACGTACCGCGCACGGCTGCGCAGCGCGCCCGTGGCCGCGTCCACCAGCTGGTACTCTTCCTCCACCCCGATGGTGAAGTCGTGGCTGCGGGACATCCTGCGTCGTGAAAAGGGACGCGCCCGGCGCCACGAAGAGCTTAGCCGGACGGGAGCCCGGGGGCAAGCGCTCCCGGCAGCGGACGAAGCGGACCCACGAGCTCCACCCGCTCCCGCGCCGAGCCAGAAGAAAGCAACTCCCGCGCCGTCTGCCCCAGTACGGGATGCCGCCACTCCGGGGCGATCTCGGCCAGCGGGCGGAGCACGAATCGGCGCTGGTGCATGCGCGGATGCGGCAGTGTCAATCCCGGCACCTCCATCACCCGCCTTCCGAACGCCAGCAGGTCGATGTCGATGGTGCGGGGGGCGTCCGCGAAGGTGCGCACCCGTCCGAGGGAGCGCTCCACCTCCAGCACGGCGCGCAGCAAGTCCTCCGGCTCGCCCGGGGCCGTCCCCATCACGACCAGGTTGTAGAAGTCCGGCTGGTCGCGGTAGCCCACGGGCTCGGTGCGATGGACGGACGACACGCGGCCGATGGTCATCAACGAGGACAGCGCGTCCACCGCGCGCCCCAGCTGCGCGAGGGGGTCGCCCAGGTTGGCGCCCAGGCCCAGGACCACTACGTCGTCGGGTGGATCGCTCATGCGGATGCGGTGGCGTGGTTCGGCGGCGGCGCTGCCCGGCGGGTACCTGCAAAAAAGACGGCGCCCCTCCCGAAGGAAGGGCGCCGCGTACTCACCGTGCCTGCCCGTCGGCCCAACCCGCGGCGTTAGTAGCCGGGGTTCTGCGTCAGGGCGGGGTTGGCGTCGATCTCGCGCTGCGGCAGGGGGAACAGCAGGCGGTTGCCCGTGATCCCGCGCGCCGTCAGCACCGCCTGCGCGGCCGGAACCGCGTCGGCGAAGCGCTTCAGGTCGAAGAAGCGATGGCCCTCGTAGAAGAGCTCGTGGCGACGCTCGTCCAGGTTGGCCGCCAGCGCCTCGGCCTGCGTGTCCACCGCCGCCGGCAGGTCGGCCAGCCCGGCGCGGTTGCGGATCACGTTGAGGTCGGCGACGGCTTCCGCCGGCCGGCCCAGGCGGGCAGCGGCCTCGGAACGGATCAGGTACATCTCGGCAAGACGAAGGACCGGAACGTCGTCGGCGGTGCTGGCGATGTCGGTGTACTTGTAGCCGTACGCCGTGCCGCCGCTGGTGAACTGCACCGCCACCTTGCGGCGCTGGTCGCCCGCTTCGAACGAGTTGCGGAACGCCGAGCTGGGAGCCGCGCCGCGGCGGCCGCCCAGCGAGCCGGGGAAGAACCAGAAGGCCAGCGAACCCGGGTCCGTCACGGTGTACGGAATTTCCAGGATCGCTTCGTCGGTCTGCTCCTTCTCGAACACGTTCTCGTACTGCGGCTCCAGCGCGAAGTGGCCGCTCTCGATCACCTCGTCGGCCAGGTTGTAGGCCTGCTGCCACTCCCGCTGGTACAGGTGCACCCGGGCCAGCAGCGCGGTGGCCGCCTCGTGGCTCGCGCGGCCCGCGGCGTCGGAGCCCAGCTCCGGCAGCCCGGCGCGGGCCGCGGCCAACTCCGACTCGATGAACGCGTAGACCTCGGCCGCGCTGTTGCGGGCCTGGCCCACGTCCGACGGCACCTGGCTGATCGGCTGGGTGACCAGGGGCACGCCGCCGAAGAAGTTCACCAGGTTCAAGTAGTTCAGCGCCCGGATGAAGTGCGCCTCACCCTTCAGCTGGTCGTACTCGCTCTCGTCGTCGAACTCGTCCTGCAGCCCGGGAAGCGAGGCCAGCACGTTGTTCGCGCGGTTGATCCCGCTGTACGCCGTGCCCCAGATCCCCGGGAGGGCGGTATTGGCCGCCGTAAGGGTGGCCTGCCCGACCTCGCGGTCGCTGCTGTACGTGCCGGTGAACGCAAGGTCTCCCACGTACAGGTCGGGGAAGATCAGCAGGTTGCGGCAGTAGCCGCCATCGCAGTCCTGCAGCGCGTCGTACATGGCGTTCGCGGCCACGCGCACCTCGTCGGGCGTGTCCAGCGCCTCGGCCGAGGGGATCGCCTGCTGCGGAGTCGGGTCGAGCGGCTCGTCGCACGCGCCCGCGAGGGCCGCCAGCGCAACGACGCCAAGAATTCTGAGCTTCATTCGCATTCTCCGGTTAAAAGCCCAGGTTGAGCCCGATGGTGTACGTGCGCGCCTGCGGAAGCGTGTAGAAGTCGATCCCGCGGGTGATGCTGGCGGCGCCGTTGAAGTTCACCTCCGGGTCGAACCCGCTGTAGTCGGTCCAGGTCTTCAGGTTCTGGGCCTGTACGTACAGGCGCATGCTCGACACGCCGGCGCGGGTGGAGAACCGGGCCGGGAGGTTGTAGCCCAGCACCGCGTTCTTGATGCGCACGTAGCTGCCGTCCTCGACGAAGCGGCTGCTGGAGCGCACGTTGTTGTTGCTGTCGTCGTATGTGGCCCGGGCCTCGGTGGTGCTCGGGTTCTCCGGGGTCCAGCGGTTGCGCGCGCGCCCCGAGTTGTTGTCGATGAAGGTTCCGAACGCGTCGGTGTACTCGCGGTTCCCGTTGTAGATGTCGTTGCCCTGCGAGAACTGCGTGAACACCGTCAGGTCGAACCCGGCGAGCGACAGGTTGTTCGTCCAGCCGCCCGTGTAGTCCGGCCAGGGGCTGCCGATCTTGCCCTGGTCCTCGGAGGTGATCAGCCCGTCGCCGTTCAGGTCACGGAACCGCACGTCGCCGGGAACCGTGAAGTCCGACTGGTAGCCGAAGCCCTCTTCGCAGTCGGCGCCCGTGGTGTCGTAGCAGATCTCGTCCTCGGACTGGAAGATCCCGTCCATCACGTAGCCGCGGAAGAAGCCCAGCTCCTCGTCCTCCTCCACCCGGGCGACGAAGCTGCCGCTGATGGGCTGCTCGTTGTACAGCTTGGTGACGACGTTCTCGTTGTGCGAGATGTTGAACTCGGTGCTCCACTCCAGGCCGCCGCGGCTCGCCGCGCGGATCGGCTGGGCGCGAACCGCCAGCTCCACGCCGGTGTTGCGCATCTCGCCGATGTTCTCGGTGATCAGGCCGAACCCGGTGGAAAGCGGGATGGGCCGGTTCAGGAGCAGGTCCGACGTGTACTTCTGGTACCAGTCGAACGTCAGGCCCAGGCGATCGTCGAAGAAGCCCAGGTCGGCGCCGATGTTCAGCTGGTCGGTCTTTTCCCAGCTCAGGTCCGGGTTGGCCAGCTGCAGCGGGGCGATGCCGGGACGGTCGTTGTAGTTCTGGCCAGCGGTGAACAGCGCCGACGGCGCGAAGTCGCCCAGCCCCTCCTGGTTGCCCGTGCGGCCGTAGCTCGCGCGGAAGGCCAGGTCGCTGATGAACCTGTTGTCGCGGATGAACGGCTCCTCGGTCAGCCGGTACTGCACGGCCGCCGACGGGAACACGCCCCACCGGTTGTTCTCGCCGAAGCGCGACGAGCCGTCGGCGCGCACGTTGAACGTGGTGGTCAGGCGGTCGCGGAAGCTGTGCTGCACGCGGCCGAAGAACGAGAGCAGGTTGTACTCGGAAAGCGACGAGTTGCCGCCGGTGACCGTCGCGGCCGAGGCCAGCTGCTTGAGGCCCGACGGGAACTGCGTGCCGAACACCGAGTTGAACTCGCTGTCGTTGTCCTCGTACCCCGAGCCCACCACGCCCGACAGGTTGTGGATGTCGCCCAGGTCGCGCTGCCAGCTCAGGGTGCCCTCGGCCAGCACCTTGGTGGCGAACGAGTTGCCCACCTGGCCGTAGCCGTTGCTTCCCGAGCCGGGCGGAACGGTCGGCGAGTCGTACAGGAAGCCGCGCAGGCTGTACTGGTCGAGGCCCATGTTCAGGCGGGCGGTGACTCCCTCGAACAGGCGGTAGTCGGCGAAGATGTTGCCCAGCACGTGGAAGGTGCGCTCTTCGGCCCGGTTCAGCTCGTTGAGCGCCACCGGGTTCACGTACGCCAGCGTGTTCAGGTTATAGTCGCCGTCCTCGTCGCGAACCGGGTCGATCGGCGCGCTGGCGATGGCGTTGGCGAAGGGGCCGTAGATGGTGTTGTCGCCGCGCGAGCGCTCGATCACGCCGCGGGTCAGCGCCACGCCCGTGCCCAGCGTGAGCCGGCTGCTGGCGGTGTAGTCGAGGTTCAGGCGGCCGTTCATGCGCTCGAAGCCGTAGCCCGACACGATGCCGTCCTGCAGGAACCGGGTGCCGCTGACGTAGTACCGGGCCCGCTCGGTGCCGCCGGCGATGCTGGCGAACACGTTGCTCATGGGCGCCGTCGTCAGGATCTCGTCGATCCAGTCGGTGCTTACGTCGGGATCGTAGGTGAGGGCGCCGTCCTGGCCCTCGGGCGCGAACAGCGGAATCTCGAAGGCGTCGAGGTACCCGTCGTTCGCCCACCCTTCGTTGTACACCTCGATGTACTCTTCGGCGTTCAGGAAGTCGGCATGGCGCCACGCCTCCTGGCTGCCCATGTAGGTCTGCACGCGGATGTCGGGGCGCTCGCCCGCGCGGCCGCGCTTGGTGCTGATCAGCACCACGCCGTTGGACGCGCGCGAGCCGTAGATGGCCGCCGCCGACGCGTCCTTCAGCACCTCGATGGACTCGATCTCGTTGGGGTTCAGGTCGGACAGAGCGTCGATGCCCTGCGTCTGCCCGATGGCGCCCTGGATGGTCGAGAAGTTGCCCTGGATGAGGGGCACGCCGTCGATCACGTACAGCGGCTCGTTGCCGGCCGAGATGGACGAGGCGCCGCGCACGCGTACGGAGATGGCCGAGCCGGGCACGCCCGAGTTCTGCACCACCTGCACGCCGGCCACGCGGCCCTGCAGCACGTTTTCCACCGTGGGGGTGGGCGCGCTTTCCGTGACCTCGGTGGGGCGGATGGACGAAATGGCGCCGCCGCCCGCGCGGCGGCGCTCCACCTGGCCGTAGCCGATGACGACGATCTCGTCGAGGCCCAGCACGTCGGTGCCGAGCGCGAAGTTCACCTCGATGGGCTCGGCGCCCACCGTGACGGAGCGCGTCTGCGCCCCGTAGCCGATGCGGGCCGCGCGAAGGGTGCGCGTGCCGGCCGGCACGTTGGAAAGGGCGAAGCGGCCCTCCTGGTTGGTGACCGCCGTCGGGCCTCCGCCCACGACGCTCACCGACACGCCCTGCAGCGGGCTGTTCGAGCCCTGCTCGACCACCCGTCCACGGACGGTTCCCGCCTGCGCGGTGGCCGCCACGGGCGCAAGCGCCAGGGCCAGAGCCACCGCGAGGAGCACACGAAGTCTTGTCATCCTGTCATCCTCCTGGTTTCGCGTCGGCCCGCAGGTAGACCGACGATGCCGGAACAACACCCGCCCGAAGCTGGTACCCGTGCCGCGCGTCTCCGGCGCGGCCGTCCCCCTCCTTCCCGGTCCGGCGTTCGCATGGTGGCACGCCCGCGGCACGCCTGTAGTAGGACGCGCGGCGGCCCGGGAACGTGACGCACCGGGACGGAAGAACGCACGCGGCGCCCCGGGGAGCGGGCCGGCGAACCGGAGGCTGGGCCTCCGCGGCTGGACGTGGGTGGGGTTCCGGGTACTGATAAGGTGGGGAAAGTGTAACCGGGGAAAGCGCTTGGCGCAAGCAGCAGGCATTCCGGTTTTCCCGACACGACCGGCGACGAGGGGGTCAGCGGGTGTTTACGTTCGAGACAACGCACCATGCGCTGTGGGCCGAAGAGGTGGCCCGCGACCACGGGGTGCCGGCCGAGGTGGTTCCGGCCCCGCCGGCCGCGCGGGCGCGGTGCAGCCTGGCGCTGGAAACGCTCCCCGCCGACGTGGAGCGCATGGCGGCGCTGCTCGACGGCGCGGGGGTGCCGTTCGGGCGCTGGGACGGGGTGAGTGCGTGAGTGCGTGAGTGCGTGAGTGCGTGAGTGCGTGAGTGCGGGCTACGGCGCGGGTCCGTCCAGCTGCGCCATCACCTGCTCTTCGCATTCCGGGCAGTAGCCGTGCGTCATCAGCAGGCCGTTGTCGGCCAGGAACGACACCAGGTGCCGCCACTCGCCCCGGCTTTCCTCCCCCGCCGGCACCCTGTGGCACTGGGCGCAGATGGGCAGGAACTCCTGGATCTTCTTCACGTGCCAGTGCGACTCCCGCAGCGCCTGCAGCGCCGAACTCAGCTCGGCGGCCACCTTCGCCCGCTCGCGGGTGATGCGGGCGAGCTCGCTGGATAGCTCCATCAGCTCCCGGGTGACCTGCGAGTCGCGCGCGGCCAGCGGCTCGCCGAAGAGCAGGCACGCTCCCTCCGCCCAGCGGACGCGGCAGGAAAGGGTGAACGCGTACCGCTCCCCGTCCGAAAAGGTCAGCAGCACGCCCTCAGCCGGCCCCGCGCGCGCCGCCTCCATCGTGGCCAGGAGCAGCGACGCGCTGTTCGGCGTCAGCAGCCGCGCGACGGGCGCACCTTCGGCAAGGGGGGCGTGGGCCCGCCGCGCGGCCTCGTTCCACCGCGCCACCGTGGCGCCGGGCGAGAGCACCAGGAGGTGCACGGTTTCCGCCCGCCAGACGAAGTCGTCCGCCAGGGGGAGCGTGTCCGGGCCGGGCGGGGTCATCGGCGAGGGTCCGGGTGGCGGGAGCAGGGTTGCATGTGAACGAATCTGGCGAGAAAAGGGCCGGCGCGGCAGTGCCGGCCCCTTCCGCCTGCGCCTGCCGCACCGGCGGTGCCGGTCGCGGGTGCCGGGATTGCTCATCCTTGCACAAACCCTCCATGGCAAAAGCCGCCTAACGAGCGGCGCCGCACTGGCTTCCATATCTGGCGCATAGGGAGCTACGTCGTTATCATAGTCGTACCCCACCCGCAGAATCGGTGGCCCGACGCGGCCCGTTCACTCCGCTCTCTCCGTTGCGATTCCTGACGATGGCTCCACCGCGCGTGCCGGCATTCCCCGGCGCGTCGCGCGGCCTCGCTCTCCACAGACGCTCCTCCATGACGGAACCATCCTCGCCCCTGGGCCCCAAGGCTTCCACGGGCATCCAGGGATTCGACGAAATGACGGGCGGCGGGCTGCCCCGGTCGCGCATCACCGTGGTGCTGGGCTCGGCGGGGGCGGGAAAGACCGTCTTCGCCCTGCAGACCCTGGTGTGCGGGGCCACCGAGCACCACGAGCCCGGCATCTTCGTGGCGTTCGAGGAGGATACGCGCCGGATCATGGAGAACGCCGACTCGTTCGGCTGGGACCTTCCCGCGCTGGAGCGCGACCGGCTCTTCTTCCTGGACGCCTACGTCTCGCCCACCGTGACGGTGGCGGGCGACTTCGACCTGGAGGGCATCCTGGCCCAGGTGGAGGAGCAGGCCCGGGCCCTTGGCGCCACGCGCATCGTCTTCGACGGCATCGACGTGCTGCTGTCGCTGCTGGACGGCCCCGTGGTGCGGCGCCGCGAGGTGTACCGGCTGTACGAGTGGCTGGCCCGGCGCGACTTCACGGCCGTGCTCACGGTGAAGGCC
>NZ_DASWMD010000034.1:0-58577 GCF_036399935.1 Longimicrobium sp. | reverse complement strand
CCCAGTTCGACGGCCAGCCCGTCGGCGCATGGACCTCGGCCCTGGCCACCAACACCCGCCTTCACGCCGCCGCCTCGTCCATCCTCCGCGGCTCGTAACCTCGCGACACACCACCGGCACGCGGACGCGCGGCAGCAGGGAACGCCCCCTGCTGCCGCGCTGTTCTGCACCACGATAGCCAGACGCAGCAGTCAATCGGCTCCGGCGCGCAAGTTGCCCCTGCATCAGTGCTTGTGGGATCACCCTCAACGCACTTCGACGGAGCGAGTGGCTTCTCCAGGGGTTTCTCGACCCGCCCGGACGGCCGGGCGCCGCACGGAAGCACGCGGCTATCTCGTGGCGCTGGCGCTCACCGCGGGCGCGCTGGCGCTTACGCTCGCGGTGCGCCCGATCGTCGACCGCAACATGATCGGCCTGCTGCTCGGTGCCATCACGCTCTCGGCCTGGTACGGGGGGCTGCGCGCCGGGCTGTCGGCCGTGAGCTTCAGCGTGGTCGGCGGGTTCGTGCTCTTCCTGCTGCCGCGCGGTCCCCAGGCAGAGGAGTACGCGGCCGACGCCATCGGGCTGGGGGTGGTGTCGGTCGTGGGTGTGTTCGTCGCCTGGCTGGTGCACCGCGTGGAGGTGCACCGCGCGGAGCTGGGCCACCGCGAGCTGCACTTTCGCGAGATGATCGAGGCGGTCACCGACTACGCCATCTACGGGCTGGACGTCGGCGGCCGCATCGTCACCTGGAACCTGGGCGCGCAGCGGCTGAGCGGCTACTCCGAGGCCGAGGCCGTGGGGGAGCACGTGTCGCTCCTTCATACCACCGAGGAGCGAGAGCGCGGGCATCCCGACGAAGTGCTGCGCGAGGCCACGCTGAACGGCCGGTTCACGGAGGAGGGCTGGCGGGTGCGCAAGGACGGCACCCGCTTCTGGGCGAGCGTGCTGATCAGCGCCATCCGCGCGCCGGACGGAAGCCTTTCGGGCTTCACCAAGGTCACCCGCGACCTCACGGAGCGCCGCCGCGCGGAAGAGGAGCTGCGCGACCGCGAGGCGCGCCTGGCCTCCATCGTCGGCTCGGCCATGGACGCCATCATCACCACCGACGACGACCACCGCATCGTGCTCTTCAACCGCGCCGCCGAGCAGATGTTCGGCGTGGCCGCCGAGGAGGCGCTGGGCACCCCCGTCGACCGCTTCGTTCCCGCGGGGCAGATGGCCGAGTTCGCCGAATCCGGCGGCACCGCGCGCACCGTGCCCGGGAGCCGCGGGGCGTTTCCGGCGCTGCGGGCGGATGGAACGCAGTTTCCCGCCGAGGCCACCATCTCCACGTCCGCCGTCGGCGAGCAGCGGCTGATCACGTTGGTGCTGCGCGACGTGACGGAACGGATGCTTGCCGATACGGAGCGCGAGCGGCTGCTCACGGAGATGGAGGCGTCGAGCCGCGCCAAGTCCGAGTTCCTGGCGACGATGAGCCACGAGCTGCGCACGCCCATCAACGCCATCGTGGGCTACGCCGAGCTGATGGAGCTGGGCATCGGCGGCGACCTCTCTTCCACGCATACGGACTACCTGCGGCGCGTGCGCACCAGCAGCCAGCACCTGCGCGGGCTGATCGACGACGTGCTCGACATGGCGCGCGTAGAGGCGGGGCGGCTGGAGGTGCGCGCCGGCGAAGAGCCGCTGATTCCCGCCGTCCGCCAGGCCGCGGAGCTGGTTGCGCCGCAGTCTGCCATGCGCAACGTGACGCTTTCGGAGGCGGACGTGCACCCCGTCCGCTATCGGGGCGACCCCGACCGCGTGCGGCAGGTGCTGGTGAACCTGCTGGGGAACGCGGTGAAGTTCACGCCCGCGGGCGGAAGCATCTCCGTCCGCTCGCGCGTGTGCGCGCGCAAGCCGCCGGGCACGGGGCTGGGCGAGGGGCCGTGGGTGGGCGTGGAGGTGCGCGACACGGGCATCGGCATTCCGGCGGACGAGATCGAGCGCATCTTCGAGCCGTTCACGCAGGTGGACCAGGCGTACACCCGCGAGCAGGGCGGCACGGGGCTGGGGCTGGCGATCAGCCGGCGGCTGGCGCGCAGGATGGGGGGCGACCTGACGGCCCGCAGCGAGCCGGGCGAGGGCTCGTGCTTCACCCTGTGGCTGCCGGCGATCCCCGCGCCCGAGCTGGTGATTCCGCCCGAGGAGCCGGTGCGGTGGCCCATGCGCCCCGGCGAGGTGGCCGGGCTTTCGGAACTGGGGCGGATGCTGTCGGAGCGCGTGGACGAGGTGGTGCGGCGGTGGGCCGACCGCCTGGCCCGCGACCCCGTCATTCCCGATGCGGCGGGGCTGGACCGCGCCCAGCTGGAGGACCACGTGGCCACGACGCTGGTGGAGCTGGGAAAAGAGCTGATGACGCTGGACGAGGGCGGCGGCGAGCCGGCGCTGCTGCGCGACGGAACCGACATCCAGCACCTGATCGCGACCCGCCACGGCGAGCAGCGCGCGCGGCTGGGGTGGACGCCGGCGCAGCTTCGGCGCGAGTACGACCTGCTCCGCGACGAGGTGGAGGCGCTGCTGGCCACCGTTCCCGCCTCGGCCGACGCCGACCGAAGCACTGCGCACGCCATCCTGCAGCGCCTGCTCTACCGCGCCGAAGAGCTGAGCACCCTCGAGCTGAGCCGCACCACGTAGCCCCCTCCCCCGGCCCCTCCCCCGCAAACGGCGCGGGAGAGGGGAGAACTTCGGGCGAGGTTCGACGGGATTCGGCGCATGCCTCTGGGAGCCCCCTCCCCCCGGCCCCCGTCCCCCGCTGCGCAGGGGAGGGGGAGACCTGAATTGCGCTTCGGGTGATCGGCGCACCCTCGGGTGACCTGGTCGTCCGCTCGGAGCAGTTCGCCGCACCCCGGTCGCCGAGGTGGTGGGGGGGATGGAGGGGAGCCCAGCCGAAGCGTTCAGAATGCGATCGAAACCCCCACCTGGGTCGTGCGGTCCGCCCCGGGAAGCACCAGCAGATTTGTGCGCACGGAATCTTCACGCTGTCGCTCCGGCGCGCCGATCAGGGCGCCCGTCACCAAGCCCACCGCTCCCCCTGCCGCCGACCCTACGACGAGCGCCAACGGCCAGTAGTCCTCGCCAGCCTCACCCCGATTGGCGACCCATGTCACGGCTGCGAACCCGGCACCCCCAACGAGGGCTCCAGCCGCCAGACCCCAGAGCGCTCCGCGCCTGCGGTCGCGTGGCGCGGCATCTACCGGGTGCGGGGCGAGACCTTGCGCGTACTCCAGGGGGCTGCTCGGTGTCAGCAAAACGATGGGCGCTCCCTGCGGCGCTGCCGCACCGTGCGGCGGCAGAGATTCGACTTCCTGCGCACGCGCCGGTCCGGCCGAAAGCGACTGTAGCAGCACTAGAAACAAAAAAACGTACCGCATGAGGTCCTCTCCGGAAGTGTTGCGGCTGTGGACCCCACCGGGCACCGGCGGGCGTCGACGGCTGGTCCCAGCATGCGATCGCTCGGGCTCGTCCCCATGCCAGATTGCCTCCCCGGGTGGGGAGCAAGGGGTGTACCTCCTCTCCCCGCGCCGTTTGCGGGGGAAGGGTTGGGGCTGGGGGCGCCGGCCCGGGCACCGGGCTGTCCCGCCGCACCAAAACCCGAAGTGTACCCCCTCTCCCACGCTGTTTGTGGGAGAGGGTGGCACGCGTGTCAGCGCGGCCGGGTGAGGGCCCCCACGGAAGCCGAGGCCTCGGCTGCCGTGACCGCTGCCGCGCCCTGGTTCGTACGTGCCCGCGTTTAGATCCTTCGGCCCGCGCGGCAGGTGCCACGGGCCGGTTTGGCGCGCCTGGGCCTCAGGATGACAGGCTTGTGAGGGCGCCATCAGCTCTTGGATGACAGCTCGTTGCATGCTGGTGGAACGTCCCTTGCCCCCGGGGGCGCGGCCGGACGACGGGTCCGGATTGGCCTGAACGGGAGCGGAAGATGAGTGGCGTGTTCAAATCGATCGAGATGGTGGGAACGTCGTCCGAGAGCTTCGAGGATGCCACGCGCGCGGCGGTAAAGCGCGCGGGCGAAAGCATGCGGAACCTGGAGTGGCTGGAAGTCGTGGAGCAGCGCGGCTACATCAGCGGTGGCGACATCCGCGAGTACCAGGTGAAGGTGAAGCTCTGGTTCAAGCTCGAAGGAAACGACGAGTAAACTCCACCGCTGGACGGCCACGCGGCCGGCTCCCACATCGGGAGGCCGGCCGCGTTCGTCGTGGAGCCGATTCGCCGCTCAGAAGATCAGCGACAGGGCGAAGGCCGCGACGACGAGGGCGACGATCACGATTCCCCAGCCGGAGAGCCCCATCCGGGTGGACTTTACGTCACCGATGGTGTCGCCGTGGGCGCGGTCCGACGCCCCGAGCTCCGGGTCGGTGGTCTGGAATCGGTTCGGATCGGGTCCGCTCGCCATCTACGCCTCTCGGTGCGGGTCAGGTGTCTGGATCTCCCGGCTACGCAACGCCCGCGCCGCCGCCCTACACCGGCGGCTGCTCCACCAGCGGCGCGCCGTTCAGCACCACCACGCGCACCGCGCCGCCGGGCCGCAGCTCCGCCCCGGCGGGAACGATGGCCAGCCCGTCCGCGGCCGTCATGGAGCTGGCGATCCCCGATCCCTGCGGCCCCGTCAGCTGCGCCAGGAACGACTCGTCGGCCTGCCGGTCCAGCCGCACGCGGGGAAGGTGCATCAGGTCGCCCCGGGCCGAGTAGGGCACGGCCAGCCGCACCGTCATCGACGGAAAGTGGATGCGCGTGTGCCCGCACATCCGCAGCAGCGCGGGGCGCACGAACAGCGCGAACGTCACCATGGTCGACACCGGGTTCCCCGGCAGCCCGAACCACGGGATTCCCCCCAGCGCGCCCACCCGTCCGAATGCCAGCGCCGAGCCCGGCCGCACGCGTACGCGCCAGAAGTCCACCTCCGTGTCCATGGCCTGCAGCGCGCCCGCCACATGATCGTGCTCCCCCACGCTGATCCCCGCCGTGGTGATCAGCGCGTCGCAGCCGGCTGCAAGCTTCAGGTGCTCGATCAGGCTCTCGGGCGTGTCGCGGGCAATGCCCAGCACGCGCGCCTCCAGCCCCGCCTCGGCCAGCTGCGCGGCGAGCGCGTAGCTGTTGGTGTTGACGATCCGCCGCCCGGCGCGCACCTGCTCGAACTCTTCCACCGGCACCAGCTCGTCGCCGGATGCCAGGATGGCGACGACGGGCCGGCGCACCACCCGGAGGGAGGGGCGCCCCACCGCGGCCGCCAAGGCGATCTCCGCGGCGCGCAGCACGGTCCCGGCGCGGAGCACCACGTCGCCCTCGTCCACGTCTTCGCCGCGCGAGCGCACGTTCCGCCCCGTGTCCGCATCTAGGTGGATGGTCACGCGGCCGGCCGCCGCCCCGATCTCCACGCCGCCGTCCGTGTGCTCCACGCGAATCACCGAATCCGCCCCATCCGGCACCGGCGCGCCCGTCATGATGCGGATGGCCTCGCCCGGGCCCAGGGCGCGAGAGGCGAAGTGGCCCGCCGGCACGTCGTCCACCACGGGCAGGGTCACCGGCGCTTCGGGCGAGGCGCCCAGGACGTCGGCCGCGCGCACGGCGAACCCGTCCATCGCGCTGTTGTCCCAGGGCGGCAGGTCCACGGGAGACACCACGTCCTCCGCCAGCACCGAGCCGAGCGCCTGCATCAGAGGCCGCTCCTCCGCAGCCAGCGGTTGGACGCCAGCCAGGATGGCCTGCAGCGCGTCGCCCGCGCTCAGCCAGTCGGGGGCGCGCTCAGCGGGCATTCGCACCCGCCAGGAAGCGGTCGATCACCAGGTCCGCGACCCGCGCCACGTGCGCGTGCGGATCGCCCGGGTCGAGCAGGACGACGGGGACGGGGCAGATGAGATCGGGATCGTCGGTCACGATGGCGGTCAGCAGGGGATCGGGGGTGGCAAGGTCGTGGATCGGGCGATCGTGGACGGCGCGGCGAAAGACCTCGATGCGGGGAAACGGGCCCTGCTTGTAGCCCTCGATCAGCACCAGGTCGTAACCGCGCCCCGTGTAGAAGTCGCGGACCAGCTGCCGCGGATCGGGCTCGCCGTCGATCCGCATCACCAGCGCGATCTTTCCTTCGCCCGCCATGATGGTCGCCTGGGCCTCACCTTCGTTGAAATGCCGCCAGCTGTCGCGCCCGGGCTGGTCGGTCTCGAACGCGTGGTGCCCGTGCTTGATGGAAGCCACGCGGAATCCCCGGCGCTTCAATTCGGCCAGGAGGGCGGTCGCAAGTGTAGTCTTGCCGCTGTTCTTCTTACCGACGATGCACACCACCGGCGGCATCTCGGGGCTGGTGATGCGTTCTGCCGCGCGAAGATCGTCCACCGTGTTCACGTTGAGGAAGAGGACGCCCGGATCGCCGATGCGCCGGACTTGATGGATCGGAATGCGGGCCGCGCGGATGCGGTCCGCGAGTCGAAAGGACTGCCGCTCGCCATCCGCCAGCATGCGGTCGACCTCGGGCAGGCAGCGGACGGAATACCAGGCGCACAGCGGCTCGATCCCACGCCGCCCGCCGCTCTCGGGGACGACCGCGTCCACATCGGTGGATGCAGCCCGGTCCACGACCGCCCGCAGCAGATCGGCGCTGACGAACGGCATGTCACAGGCGACGACCAGTGCGCCCGTGCGGCCCATCTCCAACGCCCAGCGCAGCGCCGTGCGGATGCCGCCGAGGGCGCCCAGCCCGGGAACGTCGTCCGGGCGGATCGGCAGGTCGAGATCTGCGAAGAGCGCGGCGTCGTTGGCGATGATCACCACCGGATCCGCCACCTGCGTCAGCGCGTCCTGAACGCGGTCGACGATCCGCCGCCCGCCGACGGGCGCCAGCGCCTTGGGTGCGCCGAAGCGGCGGCTGGCGCCACCCGCCAGGATCGCGCCCAGCGGGGTGGGGGAGGGCGGTGCGCCGGAGTCCGTCATCGCGTGCCGAAAAGTGGAGTTGCCTGGCCCGAAGCTACCGGCGCGGGGGCGCCGGAACAACCCGGAGCCGGAACGCGTCTTGCGCGCCGGCGCCGCACGAGCGGGATGGGACGGAACGCGAACGGGAGGCTGAGGATGCGCGGATACGACGCGTACCGGGGTGGATGGCAGGGCGGCCCGGGACCGATGGGCGGCTACGACCGCGGCTGGCGCCCGCGCGGGCCGATGGGCGGCGCGCCGTGGGGCGGGGGCGGTGGCCCGTTCGGGCGTGGGGGCTTCGACCGGTACGACCGGGGGATCTACGGCGACGCGTATCCCGGGTTCGACGGCGTTCCGGGCGGCGGGCGCCCCCGGGGCTACGACGCGGGCGGCGGATTCGGGCCCGGGCGCGCGCCCATGCAGCGCGCCTGGGGCGGGTACGCCGAAGATTACGGCGACGAGGGCGGATACGCGCGGGCGCCGTTCCTTCCCGACCACGTCTACCAGCGCCACCCGGAGCTGAACCAGCGGCCGGAGCGTGGGCCGCGCTACGGCTACGAGGTGGACGATACCGACCTGGGCATGGACGACGGCGAGATCCTGGCCGCCGTCCGCCAGCGCCTGTACGAGGACGTGTGGGTGGCCGTCGACCGCATCGGCGTGGAGGTGGAGGATGGCATCGTCACGCTGACGGGCGAGGTGGACGACTTCCTGGAAGCGCGCTATGCCTGGGACGATGCGTGGGAAACCATGGGCGTGCGCGGCGTGCTCAACCACATCCGCGTGCGCCTGGACGAAGCCGGCCCCGCGCACGGCGACCTGCTTCCGCAGAGCACGCACGGAACGTCGTCGGAACCGAGTGCGTGAGTGCGTTAGTGCGTTAGTGCGAAACAGATAAACAGAAGCGGGTCCTGGCACAGTGCGCCGGGACCCGCTCTCAGTTACTTCCGCACTGACGCACTCACGCACTTCCGTTCAGTGGCTCTCCCTCGAGCCATACCCCTCGCCGACCGGCCGGTCGGGTGGCACGTAGGGCGTGCCCTCGTTGACGGCTTCGGTGATGCTGTGGGTGCCGTACATCTGGCCCGCCAGGTCTTCCACCAGGTGCGCGGCCGTGTCGGACTGGTTTTCGTTGGTGTCGCCGAGCTGCGAGTCCGTCTCCATGTCCATCATCACGGCCTCGTCCGCCGCCTCCGGAAGCGTGCCGCGGTGAAGCTCGTCGACGATCAGCTCGTTCGTGAACTCCTGGATGCCCAGGATCTCCACGATCACCTGCTCGGCGACGGACACCTCGGAGTCGCTGCCCACCCGGCCGGAAAGGGTCACGTGCCCGTCCTTTACGGCCACGTCCACCCAGCCCTGGTCGATCTCGGGATGCTCCTGCAGGTGCTGCACGACCACGTCGTACAGCTCCTCGTCGCTCATCCCGGAAAAGTCGAAGATGTCGCCCCTGTATCGTGCCGCCATGCGGCCTCCCTCGCGGTGCTTAGAAGTGGAACGCTCCCCCGACCGTCAGCCCCGCGACCGGGTTCCATTCGCCGCGCTCGGTGCGCGCGATGGAGAACCCTTCGGGCGTGTTCATCCGCCACAGCCGGCCGGTAAGCTCAAGCCGCAGCGAGACGTTCTGCGCGGGGAACCAGTCGGTCCCGAGGCCAGCGCCTACCGCAAAGCCGGGGCCTAAGCGGAAGCGCTCGAGGTCGTCCAGCTCCGCCTCCTCCTCGGCCGGGTCGCCACCCGCCAGGTCGCCGACCAGGCCGCCCATGCCCACGACGAACGGGGCCAGCCCGTTCCAGGTGCGCGGTCCCGTCAGGTGAAAGCGCAGCCCCACGTCGCCCATGACCACCAGGGAGGGAACGTCCACGCCCAGGTCCTCGACCTCGAGGCGGGTGGAGTCGGCCAGGTACTCCGGCCCGAACAGGCGGCGCTGCGTGGGGCTGATGCCGATCGATCCCTCGAGGGACAGCGGGCCGCTCGCGCGAATCTGGTAGCGCACGCCCACGACCGGGCCCGCCTCGGGGCCCAGCGGGATCGAGGTGCTGTCGTCGAGGGCCACGTTCTGGTCCGGCACCATGTACCCGCCGAAGACGTGGATGCTCTGCGTGGTCTCGATCCGCCGGAACGGCGAGGGGATGCTCTGGGCGGCGGCGGTGCCGGGGCCCAACAGGAGGGCGGAAGCCAGCAGCAGGGCGGTCCGCGTGATTCGCGTCATCAGTCAGGTCTGGCGGCGATGGAAAGAACAAGGGGGCCGGCACGTGCCCGCCCCGAACGGCGCGGCCCAGGACGAGAGGCCCGGAACCGCGCTTAATACCGGCCCGAAGCTATGGTTTGTTCCGGGGAGGGGCAAGGAACCGCAGGGAAGTGGGAATCAGGCTCGGCGACTGACGCAAACGGCAATCCGTCATCCAGAGGCCCAGGCGCACCGCACTCGCCCGCACGACGGGCTTCGCGGGCCGAAGGATCTTGCCTGGGATCGGGCGCGGCAGCGACACCGAACCCCGAGACGCGGAACCGTGGTCGTGGTGTGAGCCCAGGCTTGGTCGGGCGAATGAATTCGCGGCAACAACCACCCGAAGTCCGCCTTCGCGGACTGGCCTGCCGTCGTGCTGCCGACGCGCATCCGAGCACCGGGATGTCATCCCGATGGAGCGGCCACGAAAGGCCAGCCCCCACACCGTCGATGGCAGCGACTGAGGGATCCGCCACACAGTACGGCGCCGACGACGACCGCGGACTCACTAAGCCCCGGCTTTTTGGGGGCACTCGCCTGGATCGGGCATCCACGCAAGTGCGCGAGCGGCGAACGTTGGGGACGCCGGTGGATCGCGACGTTTGGCGCGTCAGGCGGAGTGTGTGGCGGATTCCTCAGTCGCTGCGGGCTTTCATGGGCGGGCAGGTCCGGTGGGGCCGCTCCATCGGAATGACATCGTGCGCGCAGGCAGGTGCGGTGGATTCTCCCTCTCCCCTGCGAAGCGGGGGAGAGGGACGGGGGACGGGCCGGGGGAGGGGCCCTACCGCCGCAAATCGCGCCCGGTCATCGCCGCCGGCTGGGGCACGCCGATCAGCCCCAGGATGGTCGGCGCCACGTCGCAGAGCGCCCCGTCCGCCAGCCCCGTGGCCGTCCGCCGGTCCTCCGGCTCCACCAGGATGATGCCCACCGGATTCGTCGTGTGGGCGGTGTGCGGCCCGTTCGTGGTGGGGTCCCACATCTGCTCGCAGTTTCCGTGGTCCGCCGTCACCAGCAGCGTCGTGCCCGTCTCGCGGCAGGCCGCCAGCACCTGCCCCAGCCCCTCGTCCACCGCCTCCACGGCCTTCACCGCCGCCTCCATCACCCCCGTGTGCCCCACCATGTCGGGGTTGGCAAAATTGCACACCATCACGTCGTACTTGCGCGTCCGGATGGCCTCCACCAGTCCGCGCGTGACCTCGGGCTCGCTCATCTCCGGCTGGAGGTCGTACGTGGGCACCCTGGGCGAGGGCACCATGCGCCGGTCCTCGCCCCGGGGCGGCTCTTCGACGCCGCCGTTGAAGAAGAAGGTGACGTGCGGATATTTCTCCGTCTCGGCCGTGCGGAAGCTGGCGAGGTCGTGCGCCTGCAGAACGTCCGCCAGCTTGTCGCCCATCTCCTGCGGCGGAAACGCGGTGGGCAGGGAAAAGTTCTCGTCGTACTGCGTCATCGTCACCACGTCCAGCTTCGGCCGGCCGGGCCCGCGGTCGAAGGCGTCGAACGTTTCGTCCGCCAAGGCGCGCGAAAGCTGGCGCGCGCGGTCAGAGCGGAAGTTGAAGAAGATCACGCAGTCACCGTCGCGCAGCAGGCCGATGGGCTGGCCGTGGTCGTCCACCATCACCCGGGGCTGCACGAACTCGTCGGTCTCGCCCTGCTCGTAGGCGGCGGCGACGGCGCCCAGGTGGTCGCGCACCCCCAGCCCCTCGCCGTACACCATGGCGCGGTACGCCTTTTCGGTGCGCTCCCAGCGCTTGTCGCGGTCCATCGCCCAGTACCGCCCCATCAGCGTGGCCACCTGCACCCCGCTGCCGCTTCCCGTGCGCCCGAACAATTCCGTCATGTAGTCGCGCGCGGACCGGGGCGGCGTGTCGCGGCCGTCCAGGAACACGTGGATGTACGTCTTGGGGATGCCGTGCTTCGACGCGAACTCCGTCAGCGCCAGCAGGTGCGTATCCACCGCGTGCACCCCGCCGGGGCCGATCAGCCCCATCAGGTGAAGGGCGCTCCCCCGCTCCTTCACGCGGTTGACGATGTCCAGGAACACCGGGTTCTCGTGGAACTCGCCCGACTCGATGGCGGTGCTGATGCGCTGCAGCGACTGCATCACCACGCGGCCGGCGCCCAGGTTCAGGTGCCCCACCTCGGAGTTGCCCATCTGCCCCGCGGGAAGCCCCACGGCGGGTCCGTGCGTGGCCAGCCGCCCGCGCGGGTAGCCGTCCTCCTCCCACAGGTGCCGCCAGGTGGGCGCGTGGGCGCAGGTGACGGCGTTGTCGGGGGCGGGCTCGCGCAGCCCCCAGCCGTCCAGGATCACCAGGCACACGCGCGGGCGGGGCGACGAATCGGGCATGGTTGGGCGGTCCGGAAAGATGAACGTGCTTGACGGCCCCGCGGGGCGGTGCATATCTTGGGCGCAATCCCGTTGAGACGACCAGCAAACTACGACGCCCGAACGGTTTCGCCACCCCGGGCCGCGGCTGCTCTCGACGCGCAAGGACTTCGCCGCTCCTCACCGCCGCGCCGCCATCGTGCACCGCGCGGCCCTGCCGGACCTCCGCGCCCCGCGCGCCGGCTGCACCACGTCGCCGGCCGGTCCGTTCCCAGCACACGTTTCACCGCCTAGCCTTCCGGGCCCCGCGCCCTGGAAACGATCCGCCGTTCCCACGGCCGCAGTACACAGGAGCTTCAATGCACCGACCCCGCCGCACCCTCGCCACCGCCTGCTCCCTGGCCCTCGCGGGCACCGCGCTGGGCATGTACGCGCCCAACAAGGCCGCCCCGCCGCTCACCTGGTCGTCCGTGGTCCCCGCGTCGCCTGCGGCCGGCTCCAGCGACGCCGCCGTGCGCCTGGCCGCCAGCGTGTTCGGCCACAGCGGCAAGCTGCGCGCGGTGCTCACCGACCCCAACCGGCCGCTGAACCTGCCGATGGAGTGGGTGGAGGCCAGCCCCTTCGACGCGTCGTACCGGTGGATGCCGCAGGCCGGCACCGAGCTGCGCATGCTCGAGGGGGGCGGGTCGATGGTCGCGGGGCTGCGGGCGCCGGGGTCGGCGGGAGTGTGGCGGCTGCACCTGGCCGGCACCGGCTGGCAGCAGGAGATGGCGGACCTGGCGGTGATCACCCGCGTGCCGTTTTCCGAAAAGCGCGGCGGCTTCCTGAACGGCTACCGAATCGGCACGTACGCCACCGAGCGCGACGTGCGGCAGGGCGCCTACGCGCCCCCCTCGGGGTTCATCGAGGTGACCGAGGCCAACCAGGACCTGCAGGTGTCGGAGCACTTCCGCCTGCGGAACTTCCTTACCAAGGACCAGTTCGGCGTGTGGCCCAAGTACCTGGCGCTGGACCTGAAGCTGATCGACAAGCTGGAGCTGGTGATCCAGGAGCTGAACGCCATGGGCGTGCGCGCCGAGCAGATGGCCGTGATGAGCGGCTTCCGCACCCCCGCGTACAACGGCCCGGGCGAGGGCGGGCGCGCGCGGCTGAGCCGCCACACCTACGGCGACGCGTCGGACGTGTGGGTGGACAACGACCGCGACGGCTACATGGACGACCTGAACGGCGACGGCCGCCGCGACACGAACGACGCGCTGGTGGTGCTTCGCGCGGTGGAGCGCGTGGAGCGCCGCTACCCCGAGCTGACGGGCGGCGCGGGCGTGTACCGCGACAACGGCGCCCACGGCCCGTTCATCCACATCGACGCCCGGGGCTACCGCAGCCGCTGGTAGCCGTCCTCGCCGTGAGAAAAGAAAAGGGCCGGCCTCGTTCGCGGGGCCGGCCTTTTCGTATTCCCAAGCTCCGTCAGGCCTCGCACGGACGACACGGACGAGGAACGGGAGCACCTCCGCAGTTCCTCCGTGTGACCCCCGCGGTTTACGGAGCCGGAGCCGCCACGGCGGGGCGCGTGAACGCGCTTTCGACGGGGCGCCCGGCCCAGTCCGCCGGCACCTCCACGCCCAGCAGCCAGAGCGTGGTCGCGGCGGTGTCGAAGGTGCGGATGGGCGTCTCGATGCGCCCCGGCTTCACCCCCGTCCCCCAGGCGATCCACGGGATGGTCATGTCCTCGGGCGCGTCGGTGCCGTGGTCGCGCCCGTGCCCCCCGTGGTCCGCGGTCACGATCACCACCACGTCGTCGCCGAAGGCGCGCACCGCCGCGCGGCGGATCTGCTCGACCGCCGCGTCGGCCCGGCGAACCGCCCAGCGGTAGGGCGTCGACATCCACCCCACCGAGTGCCCGGCGATGTCGGGATCGGGAATGTGCACGAACAGCAGGTCCGGCCGGCGGAACTGCAGGAACTGAACGACGTCCTGCGTCATCCGCGGCGCCATCACCACCTCCAGCCCGCGCGGCGCCTCCACGTCGTCCGGTGCGCCGGGGTGGATCAGGTGGCGGAACTTGGCCTTGGCGAAGTACGCCGCCGTGTACAGCCCCGCATTGTCGGCCACGTCGAACATCGTGGGCACCGTCACCCGCCCCTCGGCGTCCACCCGCTCGTCGTTGAAGGTGATGCCGTGCACCTCGGGCGGCTGGCCGGTGATCATGGAGGTGTGCGACGGCAGGGTGCGGCTGGGCAGGATGGTCTGCGCCCGCAGCGACCATGCCCCCTCGCGCATCATCCGCTGCAGGTTGGCGGCGCCCGCCGCCTCGATGGCGTCGGCGCGCAGCCCGTCGACCGAGATCACCACCACGTGCCGCGCCACGCCGTCGAACGTCCTGGGCGTGGCCGCGCTCCGGTTCAGCCCGCCGCACGCCGCGAGCGCGGGGGCCAGCACCGCCAGCGCGGCCGCCCGCCGAATGGTCATCATCCGCATCCCGCTGCTTCCCTGCTTCCGGTTTCGGCGAATCGCTCCGCCCCTCGTGCAACCCCATGCGGAGCACTGAGTTCACCCAACATGGCAAGAACCCTGCGCACGCGGCGGGGCGCCGGGTGAAACTTGCGGCCCCCGCCGTCGTATCAGTGGGGGACCGGCAGTCCATGGGACGCGAACCTTGCCGCCCGTCCGCGGCGGCGTGGAGGATGTGGGATGTATTGCTCGACGTGTGGATCCAGCGTGGCCCCCGGCAGCGCGCATTGCTCCTCCTGCGGCGCGGCCGTGCCCCGCGCCATGCATGCCGTGCAGGCGGCCCGCCGCGCGCCCCTGGCCGACGCGGTGGCCATCTGCCCGCGCTGTGGCTTCCAGGGGCAGTCTGTCTCGTACTTTTCGCAGACCGGCCCGCTGGCGGGGATGATGGTGCTGGCCGTGCTGACGCTGCCGTTCTTCGGCGCGGGCGGCATCCTGTACTACTTGATGCGCCACGACCACCGCGCCTGCGCCCGCTGCGGCGAGGGGTGGGGGAAGCGCGGCGAGCGGGTGGCGGCGCTCAGCACCGTCGGCGCGGCGGGGCAGGCCGGGGCCCCGGTGCAGGTAGACGTTCCCGAGCCGTCCGTCGGCTACGCGGGAACCATCCTGCTGGCGTTCATCGCCGTGATGATGGTGACGATCGGCATCACCGAGTTCGCCCCGGTGGTGGCGGTGATGGGCGCGATGGCGGGGGTGGGAAGCGTGCTGCGGTACAACGTGGTCCGCCGCCGGCGCGACGACCGGCGCGACGCCATCCTGCAGGCGCTCCAGCAGCCGGTGCTGCGGCTCGCGGCGGAGCGCGGCGGCGCGCTGACGGTGACGGAAGTCGCCTCGTCGCTGGGGTGGACGCTGCCCCGCGCGGAAAAGGTGCTGAACTCGCTCGAGGACGGGCTGCGCATCGTCTCCGACGTCAGCAACGAAGGGGTGATCGTGTACGAGTTCCGCGAGATGGTGCACGCCCAGCGCGCCCCCGCGCCGCGGATCGCCCCGCCGGTCCCGCCCGCCCCGCGCGCGCCGGGGCTCGACGCCACGCTGGGGCCCGACATGACCATGGCCTCGGCGCACACGCTCCGCGCCTGAGCCGCCGGTCGATATACGGACGAAAGGCCCACGAGATCGTGGGCCTTTCGTCGTTCCCGCGCCCGCCGCGCCTTGAGCGGACGCGCCGGTTGCGGTAGATTCCGTGCCGAAACCCGCCTACAGCTCCGCTTCGGCGATGCCGCCGCCGCCGGGGGTCTTCGACTGCCGCTTGGCTTCGGCCACGCGCTCGCCCAGCGCCTCCAGCGTGGTCCAGCGCTCCGGTCGTACGCTGACGATGGCCGCCGACAGGCGCGTCAGCCGGAATTCGCGCTCCACCCCCTGCCGGTCGCGCGCCACGTAGACGCCCGCCCGCACGGCGTCTTCAGGCAGGTGGCGCGGCAGCCCCTGCGAAAAGCGGGCGCGGGCGGTCAGCACGATCTCCTTGGCGTCCTCGGGCCGGCAGACGGCCACGAAGTCGTCGCCGCCCACGTGGCCCACGAAGGCGTCGCGCCCCTCCACGGTGGTCGCCACGGAGCGCCCGGCCTCGCGGATGGCCTCGTCGGCCACGGCGAAGCCGAAGCGGTCGGCGAAGGGCTTGAAGTCGTCCAGGTCGAAGTAGCAGACGGCGAAGGTGTCGCCGGATTGCCGCCGGCGCTGGATCTCGCGCTCGATCGCCTGCCCGCCGGCAAGCCCCGTCGTGGGGTTGCGGTCCAGCACGCGCTGCACCTGCCGCGTGAGGGCCGCCACCCGCGCCAGCAGCTCGCGGGGGTCGAAGGGCTTGGCCAGGTAGTCGTCGGCCCCGGCCTCGAAGCCGCCCAGGCGGTCCTCGATGCTGGACTGCGCGGTGAGGATGAGCACGGGCAGGTGGCTGACGCGCGGGTCGGCCTTGATGTCGCGGCACACCTCCAGGCCGTCCGGGCGCCCCATGCGGTAGTCCAGGATCACCATGTCGGGGGGCTGGCGGCGCACCTCGGCCAGGGCCTGGGTTCCGTTCTCGGCCAGGCGCACCTCGTGGCCGGCGTGGCGCAGAAAGTCCGACACCAGCTGGCGCAGCCCTTCTTCGTCGTCCGCGTACAGGATCTCGCTCATCCGGCTTCCCACCCCCGACGGTTTTCTTTGGACGTGACCGCATTGAAAACGACGTTCCCCCGCCGCCTGGCCGCGCTGCTGCTGGCGCTCGCGGCGTCCGTGGCCCCGCTGTCGCCGGGGCACGCGCAGAATGTAACCGCTTCGCGCCCCCGCGCCACGCCCGGGGCGGCGGCGGCGCGGCTGGCGGAGCGCATCGACGCGGTGCTGGCCCGGCCGCAGGCGCGCCAGGCACGCTGGGGGATCGAGGTGCGCGACGCCGCCAGCGGGCGCGTGCTGTACGCGCGCGACGCGGGCCGGGCGATGGTTCCCGCCTCCAACCTGAAGCTGGTGGCCGCCGCCGCGGCGGCGCATCACCTGGATCCCGAGTTCCGCTTCCGCACCACGCTGTACGCCGGTGGCGAGGTGCGGGACGGGGTGCTGCACGGCGACCTGGTGCTGTACGGGCGCGGCGACCCCATGATCTCGGCGCGCTACTTTCCCAGCCAGACCGCCGTCTGGGAGATGCTGGCCGATTCGCTGCGCGCCCGCGGCATCCGCCGCGTGGCCGGCGGGGTGACGGCCGACGAGAGCTTCTGGGACACCGAGCGCCACGTGGCCGACTGGGACCCGGAAGACCGCAAGTGGTGGTACGCGGCCCCGGTGGGCGCGCTGGGCTTCAACGACAACTCCATCGACTTCCGCATCCTTCCGTCATCGACGGTCGGCCAGCCGGCGCGCATCGCCGGGGAGCCCGCGTCGGCCTTCTACCGGCTGGACAACGACTCGCGCATGGTGGCGGCGGGCACGACGGCCACGCTGGACTTCGACCGCGTGCCCGGGACGAACCGCATTCGCGCCTTCGGGGTACTTCCCGTGGGCGCCGGGGCCGACGTGGAGTCGTTCGCCGTCGAGGACCCGGCGCGCTGGACCGGCGTCACCTTCCGCGAGGCGCTGGAGCGGCGCGGCATCGCCTTCGGCCGGGCGGAGGTGCGGGTGGTGTCGGATTCCACCCTCTCCGTCTCCCGCACGGCCCCCGTGCTGGCGGAGTGGCTGTCTCCCCCGCTGGACAAGGCGATCGGCCCGGTGCTGCTGAACAGCCAGAACTGGTTCGCCGAGGCGCTGGTGAAGACGCTCGGCAAGCAGGTGCGGGGCGAGGGAAGCTGGGCGGCGGGGCTGGCCGTGGAGCGCGCCTTCCTCACGGGCGTGGCGGGCATCGACAGCGCCGAGTTCGTGCTGCGCGACGGGTCCGGCCTTTCCTCCCTCAATCGCATCACGCCGCACGCCCTGGTGAATCTTTTGGACTACGTGCGCCGTACTCCCCGCCAGGCCATCGTTCGCCAGGCCATGCCCGTGTCGGCCGGGAGCACGGGGTCGCTGCGCGCGCGGCTGACGGACCTGCCGGGGCGCGTGGCCGCCAAGACGGGATACATCGGCGGGATGGACACCCTCAGCGGCTACCTGGCGATGCCGGACGGCCGCGAAATCCTTTTCTCCATCATGGCCAACGAATCGGGCCAGCCGTCCGCGAGAATGAAGGCACTCATCGACGACGTGGTGCGCGCCATCGCGGCGGAAGCGTAAAGACAGATGAAATCGATCGGATTCCTCGCGCTCGGCGCCGCCCTTTCCGCCTGCGCCACGGCTGCGCCCCCCGCGGACGCGCCTTCACCCACGCCCGCGCGGCTGGACCCGGCGGTGGCCCTGGCCACCTTCGACAGCGCGTGGTCGTCGGTGAACCGGACCTTCTGGGACACCACCTTCTACGGGGTGAACTGGCCCGCGGTGCGCGACTCGCTGCGCCCGCGCGCCCAGCAGGCCACCAGCAACGCCGAGCTGCGCCGCGTGATCACGGCGATGCTCGACGAGCTGGGCCAGTCGCACTTCAACGTGATCCCGGGCGAGGCCAGCGAGTCGCTGCGCGCGGGGGGGTCCGAACGCGAGGGCCAGCCGGGCGACGCGGGGATGGAGGTGCGCTACGTGGACGGCCGCGTGCTGGTGACCCGCGTGGTTCCCGGCGGGGCCGCCGACGCGGCGGGGATCCGGCCCGGGTGGGCGGTGGAGGCGGCGGGCGCGATGACCGCCCAGCGCGTCGCCGACGCGGTGCAGAAGCTGAGCGGTACGATGGACGCCCGCCGCGTGGCGTACATGGCGGCCGGGGGCGCGGGTGCCGCGCTCCGCGGAACCGCGGGAGACACGGTGCAGGTGAAGCTCTCGGACGGCGCGGGCCGGATGGTGGAGCGCGCGCTGGTGCTGCGCGAGCTGCGCGGGCAGATGGCGCGCTTCGGCAACCTGCCGCCCATGGAGGTGCGGGTGGAGCAGGACACCCTTCGCGCCTCGGGGCGCACCATCGGCGTGATCGGCTTCAACATCTGGCTCCCCGCGGCGATCCCGGCACTGGACCGCGCCGTGGACGAGCTGCGCGGCACCGACGGCATCGTCATCGACCTGCGCGGCAACCCCGGCGGGCTGGGCGGCATGGCGCCGGGGTGGGCGGGGCACTTCGTGGACCGGCGCGACACGCTGGGCACCATGATCACCCGCCGCGACCGGCTGGAGTTCGTCATCAACCCGCGCCGGGTGAGCGCGGCCGGGCAGCGGGTGCAGCCCTTCGCCGGACCCGTGGCCATCCTGACCGACGAGATGACGGCCAGCACCTCCGAGATCTTCGCGGGCGGGCTGCAGGCGCTGGGGCGGGCGCGGGTGTTCGGCGCCACCTCGTCGGGGCAGGCGCTTCCCTCGCTGATGCCGCGGCTTCCCAATGGCGACGTGCTGCTTCACGCCGTCGCCGACATGATCGGCCCGGGCGGCGTGCGCTGGGAGGGCCCCGGCGTCGTGCCCGACACGCCCGCGCCGGTGACCCGCGAGGCGCTGCTGGCGGGGCGCGACCCGGCCCTGGACGCGGCGGTCGCCTGGATCGTGGAACAGAACTCACGCCGCTGAAACGCGGCTCATCCGTGGCGGACGATGGTCCGCCGCACCCGGGCGGCCGCGGGAGTTCCGGCCGCAGCAAGACCAACCGAGAGAGATTCGCATGAGCTTCCGCACTTCGCCCCTCCGCGTGCTGGCCCTGGCCGGCGCCGCCCTGACCGTGGCCGCGGCGCCCGCCCAGGCGCAGACCCTTCCCACCGCCGAGCAGGTGGTGGCCCGCTACGTGACGGCCATCGGCGGCGAGCAGGCCATCTCGGCGCAGCAGTTCCGCCGGGTGCAGATCGAAATGTCGATGCCCGCCGCCGGCATGAGCATGACCGCCGAGATGATGCAGGCGCGCCCGAACAAGGCGGTGATGAACATCGAGATCCCGGGCATGGGCAGCATGCGCCAGGGCTACGACGGGCAGGTGGCGTGGTCCATCAACCCCATGCAGGGTCCCAAGATCCTGGAGGGCAAGGAGCTGGCGGACCTCCTGCGCCAGTACGACTTCGACGCCAACATGCGCTTCTCGCACATGTTCCGCACCATGGAAACCGTCGCCCGCACCGAGATGAACGGCGAGTCGTGCGTCAACGTGCGCATGGTGACGGAGTCGGGTGACGAGGTGCTCAACTGCTTCGCCGACGACGACGGGCTGCTGGTGGGCGCCGTGGTGAAGTCGTCGACGGAGATGGGGCAGATGGAGAGCACCATCACCTTTCACGACTACCGCGAGTTCGGCGGGCTGAAGATGCCCACGCGCACCTCCATGTCGGTGATGGGACAGCAGATGGAGATGATCGTCAAGTCCATGACCACCGATCCCATCGACGCGTCGGTCTTCGCGCTGCCGGCCGAGGTCAAGGCGCTTCAGCAGTAAGGGACGGTACCAAGTACCAAGTACCAAGTACCAAGTACCAAGTACCAGGGGGGGGGGAGGGCCGGTCGGCTCTCCCCCTCTTCTTTTTCGCGGCAAGCACCGCCTCGCGGCTGGTCGCGCGCGCCCGTATCTTGCCCAGTCGCAAGGTACTTTCCCGATGGTCGCGGCTTTCCCCACTCTCGTCGCCCCTCGTCTTGATCGAATTCCTCGATCTCACCAAGGCCTACGGCGGCTTCGTCGCGGTGCGCGGGCTTTCGCTCGCCGTGCGCCCCGGCGAGGTGTACGCGCTGCTGGGGGCCAACGGGGCGGGGAAGACCACGGCCCTGCGCTGCCTGGCCACGCTGCTGGCGCCCACCTCGGGAACGGCGCGCATCGCGGGGTTCGACGCCCGCGAGCAGCCGCTGGAGGTGCGCCGCCGGCTGGGCTTCCTGGCCGCGTCCATGGGGCTGTACGCCCGGCTGACCTCGCGCGAGCTGCTTCGCTACTTCGCCCGGCTGCAGGGGGTGGACGAGGCGCAGCTGGAGGCGCGGGTGGACGACGTGGTGCAGCGGTTCGGCATCGCGCCGTTCGAGGACAAGCTGTGCGGCCGGCTTTCCACCGGGCAGCGCCAGCGGGTGAACATCGCCCGCGCCACCGTTCACGATCCCCCCGCCCTGGTGCTCGACGAGCCCACGCTGGGGCTGGACGTGCTGAGCGGCGCCGCCATCTACGACTTCATCGCCGAGGCGCGCCAGCGGGGGCGGGCCGTGCTCTTCAGCACCCACCACATGAGCGAGGTGGAGCTGCTGGCGGACCGCGTCGGCATCCTGGCCGGTGGGCGGCTGGCGGCGGAGGGCACGGTGCGCGAGGTGGTGGCGGGGAGCGGGGAAGAGAACCTGGCCCGCGCCTTCCTCAAGATCGCGCGGGAGGCGGCGTGATGCGCTGGGCCACGGTGCGCACCGTGCTGGCCAAGGAGCTTCGCGAAACGCTCCGCGACCGGCGCACGCTGTTCATGATGCTGGTGATTCCCACGCTGCTGTACCCGGCCATGATGGTGCTGGCCGAGCAGCTGGCCCTGTTCGGGCAGCGGCGGCTGGGGGCCGAACAGGCGCGCGTGGCCGTCACCGGCGCGGACGTCCCGCTGGTCCGCTTCCTGGACGCCGACTCCGCCATCCGCGTGATCTCCGCCGAGAGCGCATCGGTGGATGCCGTCCGCCAAGGGGACGTGGACGCGGCCCTGGTGATCGGCGCCGCGGGCGTGGCCCCGGGCGGGGACGGGGGGACGCGGAGCATCGCCCTGCTGTACGATGCCTCCAACGACCGCTCGCAGCGCGCGCAGGGGGTGACGCGCGAGCGCCTGGACGAGTGGGGCGATTCGCTGCTCTCGCGGCGGCTGCGGGCGAGGGGTCTTCCCGCCGGCTTCGCCACGCCCATCGCCGTGGCCGACTCGTCGGTCGCCACCGCCGAGGAGGCCGGGGGATACGCGCTCGGCCGTTTCCTTCCCCTGATCCTGGTGATGATGACGCTGCTGGGCGCCTTCTATCCGGCGATCGACCTGGCGGCGGGGGAAAAGGAGCGGGGCACGCTGGAAACGCTGCTGACCGCGGCGGTGCCGGCGCGGGAGATCGTCGCCGGCAAGTTCGCGGCGGTGGCGCTGATCGGCATCGTGGCCGCCGCGGCCAACCTCCTCAGCATGCTGCTCACCTTCCAGTCGGGCGTCTTTCGCTTCGCCCGCGCGGCGAACGTGCGGTTCACGCTGCCGCTGGAGTCGGCCGCGCTGATCCTGCTGGCCCTGGTGCCGCTGGCCGTTCTCTTCTCCGCACTCTTCCTGGGGATCGCCGTCCGGGCGCAGTCGTTCAAGGAGGCGCAGAACGCGCTGACCCCGGCGCAGCTGGCGGCCATCCTTCCCGTGCTGGTGGTAACGCTTCCCGGGATCGACTTCACCCCCGCGCTGGCGGTGGTGCCGGTGGTGGGCATCGCCATGTTCTTCCGCGAATTGATGGCGGGGGAGGCGCCGCTGGTGCCGTCGCTGCTGGCGTTCGCGGCCACCATCGCCTACGCCGCATTGGCGCTGGCCTACGCGGCCCGCGCGTTCGGGCGCGAGGACGTGCTGTTCGGCGGCGGCGCGGGGACGGCGGCCGTCGGCGGCTCGTGGGGCGAGCGGCTGCGGACGTGGCGCGCCGCCCCGCGCGGCGTGCCGCTGCCGGCCGAGGCGCTGGCCTTCATCGCCCTGGTCGCCCTGCTGTACTTTCACCTGGGAACCCGGCTGCAGGCGGACCTGGGCGAGCGCGGGCTCCTGGTCTCGCAGTGGCTGCTGCTCGCCCTTCCCGCGGTCGCCTTCACCACGCTCGGACCCTACCAGCCCCGCAACGCGCTGGCCCTGCGCGCCCCGGCGCCCCGCGCCCTGGTGGCGGCCCTGCTGATCGCGCTGGGTGGAATTCCGGTGGGATGGCTGATCGGCTGGCTGCAGCTGCAGATGTTCGAGGGCGGGATGGAAAGCCTGGGCTACCTGGAGAAGCTGCTGACGGCGACGGACGCGCGGCGCGCGATGTGGCTGTTCTTCCTGGCCGCGCTGACGCCCGCCATCTGCGAGGAATTGGTGTTCCGGGGCGTGCTGCTGCAGTCGCTGGGTCGCGAGATGCGCGCGTGGCGGGCCATCGTGGTGACGGCGGCGGTGTTCGGCGCGTTCCACCTGTCGTTCGAGACGGCCCTGCGCTTTCTGCCCACGGCATGGGTGGGGCTGCTGATGGGGTACGTGGCGTGGCACTCGCGCTCGATCTTCGCGAGCATGCTGATGCACTTCGCCAACAACGCGTTCGTCGTGCTGCTGCTCTGGCAGCCCGGCGTGCGCCGCGCGGTGCTGAGCGGCGGGTCGCTCTCGTGGCCGCTGGTGGCAGGCGGAGTGGTGCTGCTAGCCGCCGGCATCTGGCTGCTGCCCCGGCGAGATCCCGAGCCGGAGCCACAGGGCCTGTCATCCTGAGGCCCAGGCGCACCGAACCGGCCCGAAGTACCCCCGTCGCGGGCCGAAGGATCTAGCCCGGGGCACGAAATGAACTTGGGCGCGGCAGCGGTCACGGCAGCCGAGGCCTCGGCTGCCGCGGGGCCCTCACCCGGCCGCGCTGACACGCGTGCCACCCTCTCCCACAAACAGCGTGGGAGAGGGGGTACACTTCGGGCCTGGGGTGGGATCATCCGGGATCATCCCGCTATTTTTCTATCTTGACGGATACGATAATCGTAATTATCATAACTACGATTATCGGATAGGGGAGGTGTGCCATGGTGGAGAGGCAGTTTTTCGGGCGAGCGCAGGAAATCCAGGTCATCGAGCGCGAGTTGAGCCGCCCGCGTCCCTCGGTCGTGATCGTGCGTGGGCGCCGTCGCGTGGGGAAGTCGCGCCTGCTGGTGGAGGCCACCCGCTCGCACCCGACGATCTACTACCAGGCCACCAGGATCGCCGAATCCATGAGCCTCCAGCTGTTCAAGGTCGAGGCGTCACGCCTGGTGGGCTCGGACCCGCTGCTGGAGTCGCTGAACGACTGGCTGGCCGTGCTCACCTACCTGGAGCAGTCCGCCGCCAGCAGCAAGCCGGGGCTGACGATCGTCCTCGACGAGTTCCCGTACCTGTGCGACACGGACCCGGCGCTTCCGTCCGTGCTCCAGAAGTTCTGCGACGGCGTGCGGGAGCGGGGCACGCCGATGAACGTGGTGCTGTGCGGCTCCAAGATCTCGTTCATGGAGGAGCTGCTGGGCGAAAAGAACCCGCTGCACGGGCGGCAGACGCTGGAGCTGGATCTGGGGCCGCTTTCGTTTCGCGATGCAGCGCAGTTCTTCCCGGAGTGGAGTACCGAAGAAAAGCTGCGCGCGTACGGGGTGCTGGGCGGCATCCCGTACTACTTGAACCTGTGTGACCCTGAATTCACGCTCAGGGAGAACATCATGGACCTGGTGCTCACGATGGGCGCCCCGCTCAGCGACGAGCCCAACAACCTGCTCCAGGCGGAACTGCGCGACGTCACGCGCTACGCGACCATCCTCCGCTCGGTGGCCGACGGGTGCACGGACTCGGGAACGATCATCGGCCGTGTCCGAGAGCTCCGGGATTCCAGCGCGCTGGCGCCGTACGTACAGAAGCTGGCGGAGCTGCGGCTGATCCGGATCGTGCGGTCGCTGGACGCCACGGAGCGGGAGCGCGACAGGCGGTACTACCTGGACGATCCGTTCCTGGCGTTCTGGTACCGGTTCTACCTGCCGAACGTGTCTCCCCTGGCCGCCGGCCACTGGGACGAGGTCTGGCGCCACAAGATCGATCCGTACATGGACGATCACATGGGCGGCATGTTCGAATGGATCTGCCGCGACTACGCGCGCCGGTACATCAACGAAGTGCTGCCCACCGCGGCGCAGGAGGTGGGGCAGATCTGGGCCGCCAACTTCGACGTCGACGTTGTGGGACGGCTGCTGAACGGGGCGGCGTTCGCGGGAGAATGCAAGTGGTGGAGCGGGCCCGTGGGGCTGAACGTGCTTGAGCACCTGCACGAAACGGTGGCGCAAACGACCTACGAGCGCGCCGCCGACGAGCGGTACTACCTGCTATTCTCGCGTTCGGGGTTCACCCCCGAGCTGAAGCGGAAGGCAAAGCGGGACCCGACGGTTCGCCTGATTGGCCCCGCGGAGCTGCTCGGCGCGCCACGCGCCCGATGAGGCGCTAAAAAGCCGGGAGGCCGCGTGCGCGACCTCCCGGCTTTTTCATGGACAGCGATCGGGTCAGGCCTGCTCGGGGAAGGTTTCCAGGAGCTGCTTGACGCGGGCCAGGAACTGGTCGCCGTCGGCGCCGTTCACCAGGCGGTGGTCGTAGCCCAGCGAAATGTACCCGCGCTTGCGGGGCACGATCGCGTGGTTGCCGTACTCGTCGGTCACCACGGCGGGGCGCATCTCCACCCCGCCGACCCCCAGGATGGCCACCTGCGGCTGGCTGATGATCGGGAACCCGATCGTCGTGCCGAAGATGCCGGGGTTGGTGATGGTGAAGGTGCCGCCCTGGATCTCGTCGGGCTTCAGCTGCTTGTTGCGCGCCCGTGTCGCGATGTCGTTCAGGCGCTTGGCCAGCCCCACCAGCGACAGCTCGTCGGCCTGCTTGATGACGGGCACGATCAGCCCGTGGTCCAGCGCCACCGCGATGCCCAGGTTCACGTCGGCGCGGTAGATCACCTCGTGGTTGCCGTAGCTGGCGTTCAGCTTGGGGTGCTCGCGAAGCCCGCGCGCCACCGCCCACGCAATGAAGTGCGTGTAGGTGATCTTTACGCCCTGGTCGGCCCACAGCTTCTTGTTCTTGCCGCGGATGATGTCGAGCCGCGAGTAGTCGACCTCGAAGTACGAGTGCACGTGCGGGCTGATGCGCCGCGACTGCACCATGTTGTTGGCGATGATCTGCGTCATGCGCGACGCAGGCTCCACGCGGTCGTTGGGGCCCGCGGTGACCGCCGGGTGCTGCGGCGTGCCGTAGAACTCGTCCCACGGGAAGCCGCCCTCGTACGACGGCGCGGGCGCCGCCGGGCGGGGGGCCGGCGCGGCGGGAGCCGCCGTGGCCGGGGCCGCGGCGGGCGCGGACTTCTGCTCCTCGACGAACCTGAGGATGTCTTCCTTGGTCACACGGCCGTTGCGCCCGGTGCCGGGCACCTGGTGCACCGCCACGTTGTGCTCCGCGGCGATCTTCCGCACCAGCGGCGTGCTCTTGGTCCGCAGCCGCTCTTCCAGCGTGTGCGGCCCGTCGCCCAGGGGCGCGCCCGCGGCCTGTCCCGTGCCGCCGCTGCCGGCCGCGCCGGAGCCGGAAACCGCCGTGCCCACCGGGTCCGACTGGCCGCGGCCGTCCGCGGGCATGCCGGTGCCCCCGGTCTCCACCTGGCCCACGCCCGACTCCGGCATGGAGGTGGTGTGCTCGCCCGGCACCTCGATGTGGTCCCCGGAGGACGCGGGAGCGGACGGCGCGGCGGGGGCCGCGGCCGCGCCGGCGCCCGCTTCCGTCTCGATGTAGGCGACGATGGTGCCCACCTCGACGGTCTGGCCCTCGTTCACCACCACCTCGGCCAGCACGCCGGCCACGGGCGATGGGATCTCGGCATCCACCTTGTCGGTGGAAATCTCCATGATGGGCTCGTCGCGCTCCACGCGGTCGCCCACCTTCTTGCGCCACACCGAAACGGTGCCCTCGGCGATGGACTCGCCCATCTGGGGCATCGGGACTTCTACACGGGCCATGATCGTGGTCCTGAGTTTGGGCTTCGCTCTACGTCGATCAGCTTCAGTACGCCGCCAGGTGCCGCGCGGCCTTCACCACGTCCTCCACCTGCGGCAGGAAGTAGTCTTCCAGCGGCGGCGAGTACGGAACGGGCGCGTCGGCGGCGGCCACGCGCAGCACGGGCGCATCCAGCCACTCCCACGCCTTTTCGTTCACGCGCATGGCGATCTCTCCCGCGATGCCGCCGGTGCGCGTGTCTTCGTGCACGATCAGCAGGCGGTTGGTCTTCTTCACCGACTCGATGATCGCGTCCTCGTCCAGCGGCAGCAGCGTGCGCAGGTCGATCACCTCCACCGACAGGCCGTCTTCCTTCTGCAGGATCTCGGCGGCCTCGGCGCTCTTGTGTACCATGGCCGCGTAGGTGACGATGGTCAGGTCCGAGCCCTCGCGGTGCGTGCGCGCCTTACCCAGTGGCACCACGTAGTCGTCCTGCGGAAGCACCTCGCGCAGCTGCGGCCGGCGGTACAGCCACTTGTGCTCGAAGAACAGCACCGGGTCGTCGTCGCGGATGGCCGCCTTGATCAGCCCCTTGGCGTCGTGCGCCGTGGAGGGATAGACGATCTTGAGCCCCGGCGTGTGGAAGAACGCCATCTCGGGGTTCTGGCTGTGGAACGGCCCGCCGCGCACGCCGCCGCCCGTGGGGCCGCGGATCACCATGGGCACGCCGCCGCTGCCGCGGTAGCGGCTGGTGGCGATGTAGTTGGTGATGATGTCGTACGCCGTGGAGACGAAGTCCATGAACTGCATCTCCACGATGGGCCGCATGCCCATGTGGGCCGCGCCCGCCGCCGCGCCGGTGAACCCCGTCTCGCTGATGGGCGTGTCGATCACCCGCATGCCGCCGAAGTGGTCCAGGAAGCCGTCCGTCATCTTGAAGGCTCCCCCGTACGCGCCGATGTCTTCGCCCATCACGAAGACGCGCTCGTCGCGCTCCATCTCCTCCCACATCCCCTCGCGGATCGCCTCGAGCAGGGTGACGGGCTTGCCCTGCTCCGTCAGACGGACGTGCTCGGGCTTTTCAATCACGGTCGCCATCGTTCTCGGCGTCAGGCTCGGGTAGGGTCGGCCGGCTCGTGGCGCGTCCACGGCGCGTTCACGGGCCCGTCTGCGTACACGTCGGTCAGTGCTTCCTCGGGCTCGGGAAGCGGGCTCTTCTCGGCTTCGGCCACGGCCTCGTCCAGCTCGCGGTCGATCTGCTCGCCAATGCCCGTCAGCTCCTGCGCGGTGGCCCAGCCGTTGTCCAGCAGCGACTTGACGTAGCGGTCGATGGGGTCGTTGGTGCTGGCCCAGTGCTCGATCTCGGCCGGGTCCACGTAGGTCTGCGCGTCGTGCTGCGCGTGGCCCTTGCGGCGGTACGTCATCACCTCGATCAGCGTGGCGCCCCCGCCGGCACGGGCGCGCTCCACCGCGCGCTGGGACGCGCCGTACACGGCCAGCATGTCGTTGCCGTCCACCTGCTCGCCGGCCATCCCGTAGCCCGGCGCCTTGTCGACGAACGACTTGGCGGCGGTCATGAACTTCGACGGAGTCGAGTACGCCCAGCGGTTGTTCTCGACGATCACCACCAGCGGCAGCTTCTGGACGGCGGCGAAGTTCACGCCCTCGTGAAAGGCGCCGGTCGACGTCGCCCCGTCGCCGATGTACACCATGGCCACCCGGTCTTCGCCGCGCTGCTTGAAGGTGAGCGCCACCCCGGCCATCACCGGGATCAGGTCTCCCAGCGGGCTGATCTGCCCGATGAACCCCCGGCTGAAGTCGGTGATGTGGATGTTCAGCTCCTTGCCGCGCGCCAGCGAGTCGCCCTTGGCCATGTACTGCTTGACCACCTCCACCGGCTTGGCGCCGATGGTGAGCATGGATCCCAGGTTGCGGATCAGCGGCGACAGCATGTCGCCGATGCCGTCGCTGCGGCGCCGCAGCGCGTAGGCGCTGGCGACGGACTCGCCCTCCTGCCCCAGCGAGCGGAACAGCCCGCCGATCACCTTGCTCTGCTTGAACAGCAGCTCGAGCCGTTCTTCCAGGCTGCGCGTAAGCCGCACCAGCCGGTACATCTCCAGCAGCTGGTCGCGCGTCAGCCCGTGGGGGATGGCGGTGGTGCGGGCCTTGGTGTTGTTCGCCATTTCGATCGACGGTCCGTGCCTGCGCCGCTCTCCGGGCGTGGTTGATCCCCGGGCGGCTGGAAGCGGGACAACTTGCGGCGCAGGCTCCGGGGAGTCAAGCAACGGGAGCCACTACCCGGTCGGGCGCGCGAGGTAAGGCCCGGTGCTCCGGCCGGCGCCCCCCATCCCCAGCCCTTCCCCCGCAAACCGCGCGGGGAAGGGAGCTAGTCGAGTGCACCAGGCCAGCAGAAGCGCAGTTCAGGTCTCCCCCTCCCCTGCGCAGCGGGGGACGGGGGCCGGGGGGAGGGGGCTCCCGCCGCATGCGAGGCAGCCAGTCGAACCTTGTAGGAATTTCTCCTCATTCTCCCGCGTGCGGGGGAGAGGCCGGGAGAGGGGGCTCCCGAGGCATGCAAGCACCCAGTCGAACCCCGACCGAACTTCTCCCCTCTCCGCACAGCAGTACCGTGCGGGGAGGGGCCGGGGGAGGGGCCCACACGGAGCAGACGAAAAGGGCGGGGAAGCCGCAGCCTCCCCGCCCTGATGTCGATCTTCGTCAGAACTAGTCCGGCTCTAGAAAAGCACGCGATAGACGAGCGACAGGTTGCGCCCCGGCGAGGGCACCAGCAGGCGGCTCGTGGGCTCGCGGTACTGCTCGTCGAGCAGGTTGTCCGCCCGCAGCACGATGCTGTGGATGCGGCGGCCCTGCCGCAGGCTCAATCCCGTGCTGAGGTTCACCAGCGTGTAGGCGTCGGTGCGGAATTCCTCCATCTCCGCCCGGTCCTGCGCGAAGGCGTGCCGCGCCTCCACCCCCAGCGAGTAGCGCCCGTCGTCCCACCGCGCGCTGCCGCCCACCCGCGCCGCCGGCATGAAGGGCAGCGCGCCGCCCTGCACGAAGTCGCCGCGCACCAGGTCGCCCATGGCACCCAGCACCACGTGGCGCGCCACCACGGCCTCCACCTGGCCCTCCAGGCCGCGCAGCTCGGCATCCGCCTGGCGGAACACGTTCAGCGGAACGACGTCGGTGTGCCCCTCTTCCTCGTGGAAGATGGCGGTGTCGCCCACCACGTCGGCGGTGATGTAGTTGTCGATGCGGTTGTAGAACGCCGCCACCTGCGCGTTGATGTGCTCCGACTGCGCCCGCAGCACCGCCTCGGCGCCGCGGTTGGTCTCCAGCTTCAATTCCGGATCGCCCACGTCGTACGTGCCCGCGGCGTGGTGGAAGGCGTTGGAGAACAGCTCCTCCACCGTCGGCGCACGGAAGCTGCGGGCCACGCTCACGCTGGCCGACAGGTTGGGGTTCAGCGGCACGTTCAGCCCCAGGGAGCCGGAAAAGCTGCTGAAGTCGCGGGCGCGGACGTTCTCGAACCGCTCGTCGCCCGTCTCCTCCGGCCTCACCTGGTACACGTCGTAGCGCGCGCCGGCCTGCAGCGACGGCGCCGCGTCGCCCGTGCCCAGCGCCATCTCCTGGTAGACGAACGCGCCGCCCGTGCGGCTGTCGGCGCCGGGGGTGAGCGCCTCTTCGCCCTCGGGCGAGTACTGCTTGAGGAGCCCCGATACGCCCACCGCACCGGAAAAGCGCCCGAACTCGGTCTTGGCGTTCAGGCCGCCGCTCTGCGTGTTCAGCCGGAACCGCGTGCCGATCTCGCCGTTGCCCTCGATCTCGTCGTGCCCGTACCACTGCGCGCTGCCCTCCGCGCGCAGGTTGGTGAACCCGCGGTCGCCCAGCCACAGGGTCACCCGGCCGTTGGCATCCGTCCGCTGGCCGTTGATGGTCACGCCTTTCTCGTGGCCCTCCTCCTCGTGGCCTTCCTCTTCGTCGGCATGGAGGCTGGCCAGGCCGTAGTCGAACAGGTACCCGCCGACGGAGGCGCCGGCCTGTACGCGCTCCGTCACGTATCCGATCCCGCCCGTGCCGTACAGGTTGTTGTAGAAGGTGTTCGGCAGCGGGACCCCGCCGCCCGTGTGCACGTCGTCCACCCGCCGGCCGCCGGCGCGGGCCGTCACCGCCAGCGTTTCGCTGAACGGCAGGGTCACCTCGCCGGTCAGCGCGCCGCCAGGGTTCACCGACTCGCCCTGCGCGGCCAGGAAGCCCGACGCCTCGCCCGGGATGGTGTTGGGAATGTCGGTGGAGATCACGTTCACCACCCCGCCCAGCGCGTTGTTGCCATACAGCAGCGACGCGGGTCCGCGCACCACCTCGATGCGGCTGGCCGCCAGCGGATCCACCGAGAGCGCGTGGTCGGCGGAGGTGGACGACAGGTCGCCCGTCCGCTGGCCGTTCTGCACCACCAGCACCCGCTCGCCTGCCAGCCCGCGGATCACCGGCGTGGAGGCCGCGGGTCCGCCGTAGCGGACGGAGAGGCCAGGCTGGCTGGAGAGGGTCTGCGCCACGCTGGTGCCCAGGCTGCGCTCCAGCGCCTTCCCCGAAAGCTCCACGGTAGACTGGGTGATGTTCAGCGGGTCGGCGCTGCGGGGCGACGCGGTGACGTTGATCCCCTCCAGCGACAGCACGGTGCTGCGCAGGGTGATGGTCACCCGCACCTCGCCGCCCTCGGCGGGGACCACGGCTACGGCGTGCCCGGGCGCGTAGCCCAGCAGGGTGGCGTCCACGTGGTACGTTCCCGGCCGCAGCGCGCGGAAGACGAAGGTGCCGTCGCCGCTGGTGAGCGTGGAGCGGCTGAGCTCGTTGATGACGACGCGGGCGTTGGAGAGCGGAACGCCCGCCGTGTCGCGCACCACGCCCACGATGGGCGGGGCGGCGGCGGAATCGGCCGGGGCGGCGTGGGCCGCGGCGGCGGATGCGAGCAGGGCGGCCAGCGCCAGCACGGCGCGGCTCGCGATGCGATGCAGCATGGAAATCTCCTGAATCCGGAACGTCGGCCGGAGTGCGCCCGCGACGATCGCGGACGGCCCGGCACCAGGGTTTCGTTCTGTGCGCCGCGACGGGCGGCGAGGATTTCAGGCGACGGGGGGAGCGCGGGCGCGGGTGGCGCCCTGGACGAGGGACGAAGCGAGCGTGGGCGCCTGGGGAAGACGCCCGGCGACGGCGGCGTGCTCGCCGCCGATCCGCGGCGCGTCCACCGGCAGCGCGACGGAGCCGTGCGCGTGGCAAACGACGCAGTGAAGCTCGTCGTGCGGCGGAAGCCCGTCGGGGTGCGCGTCCGGGAGCTGGGCGAGCGTGGCGTGGCCCGCCGTGGAGGCGGGCGGCACGTCCAGCCCGCTGCCCCACGCGTGCAGCGCCGGAAGCGCCGCCACACCCACCAGGTGCAGCAGCGTTCCGAGCAGCAGCGCAAGGCGCCGCGTGCTGGCGAGGGCTCCGGTCGCGCGATTCATCGTAGTGCGCCTACCCCCTTGCCATCACAGGGGTTCCGCCCCGGCCACGTACGACCGCAGCCGCGCCAGGTTCATCCGGTCCAGCGTCACCAGGTCCTTGGGGTCGTCAGGGTGCTCCTTGGGCGTTTCCAGCACCATGGGAACGCTGGCGAAGCGCGGGTCGTTCATAAGGTGCCGGAAGGGCTCGTCGCCCAGAGACCCCTCGCCGATGGCCGCGTGGCGGTCGCGCCGGCTGCCGAACGCCGTCATCGAGTCGTTCAGGTGGAACAGCCGCACGCGATGAAGCCCGATCACGTCCGCCAGCCGTTCCATCACCCCGTAGTAGTCGTCGCGCAGGTCGTACCCGGCGGCGTACACGTGGCAGGTGTCCACGCACACGCCGACGCGATCCCTGACCCCGGGGGGCACGCGCTCGATCATCTCCGAAAGCTCCTCGAACCGCGAGCCGATCACCTTGCCCGCGCCCGCCGTCGTTTCCAGCAGCACCATCACCGATCCGCCCACCTCCTCCAGCGCCTGCGCCACCAGCTCCGCGTTCTGCGCCAGACCGCGGGGCAGGTCGCCGTCCGTGGCGTTTCCGGGATGGCTGACCAGTGCGTCCAGCCCCAGCTGGCTGGCCCGCCGCAGCTCGCCCACGAAGGCGGCGTACGAGCGTTCGCGAAGGATGGGATCGGCGGTGGCCAGGTTGATCAGGTAGCTGTCGTGCGCGTTGGCGAAGGCCACGCCGTGCTCGATGAGCCCGGTGCGGAACGCCTGGCACTCGTCGTCCACCAGCTGCACCTCGGCCCAGCGGTTGGGCTGCTTGGTGAACACCTGGATGGCGGAGGCGCCGATGTCGGCGGCGCGAGCGGGGGCGTTGCGGCACCCGCCGGCGGTTGAGACGTGGGCTCCCAGCAGCACGGCGATGTCGTTGCGGGTACGGACCTTCGGCGGATCGGCGCGCCAAGGTAGACGCCGGGCGCGGGGGTGTCAACGCGGCGCGCGCACGCTATCTTGCCGCGGATCGATCGGTGACGGGAACGCCACGAGGAAGGATGACGATGAAGCGGGTGCTGATGTTCGCGGCCCTGGCCGGGCTGGCCGGGTGCTTCCCGAACACCTTCCGCACGGGGCCGGTGCCGGGGACGGATGCCAACCAGGAGCTCGCGCTTCCGCTCGGCGAAACGCGGACGCTCGACGAGCAGCGGTTCGCCGTCTCCTTCGGCCGCGTGATGGAAGATTCGCGCTGCCCCACCGGCGCGCAGTGCGTCAGCGCCGGGAACGCGCACCTCGCGCTGGTGCTGCAGGAGCGGGGCGAGGCGACCCGCACGGTGCAGCTGAACACCCACACCGACCCCCGCGTCGTCCGCCACGAGGGCTATCGCGTGGAGGTCGTGGGCCTCGATCCGCTCCCCGCCGCGGGACAGCCGGCGCCGGAGAACTACGTCGTCCGGCTGCGCATCACGCGCGGCTGATCCTCCCTCGGCACCCCATCGCTTCCTCGGGCGCGAACGGAACCCTTGACCGCCGCGCCCGCGAAACGCATCTGTTTGCGCGTCCCCGCTGGATCCCGCTCATCCGTCCCACCGGAGCGTCCATGATGAAGAGCATCGTCGCGATCGTCGTTGGTTTCGTGCTGACCGCCGTGTTGAACCTGGGCATCAACGCCGTGCTGGCGAAGGTGGCCCCCGAGCTGATCCCCACGGGCGCACCGGTAACCGACCCGGCCGCGCTGGTGCTGGTGTGCGCCTACGTGGCGGCGTTCGGAATCCTGGGCTGCTACGTCGCCGCCCGCCTGGCCCCGTCGCGCCCGCTGTTCCACGCGCTGGTGCTGGGCGGCATCGCGCTGGCGATGAGCATTCCCATGACCATCATGGCCTGGAACGACACGCCAGCCTGGTTCAACGTCTACAACCTGCTGGCGGTGATGCCGTACGCGTACATCGGCGGCCGCATCCGCGAGCGGCAGCTGCAGGGGCAGGGCGGGATCCCCGCGCTCGCCTGAGCCGCGGTTCCACGCCGTCGATGAAGCCGCGGCCCGTTTGGGTCCGCGGCTCCTGGTGCATCCCCCTGGTTCCACTTGATGCGTTCATGAATCGATGATGCTGGCCCTGGCGCAGGCCGCCCCCGCCCTCCCGCCGTTCCGCGACGCCGCCATCGCCGCGCTGGTGGGGATGTTCGCGGCCATCGGCCTGTATCACCTGGTGTTCTACGGGATGCGGCGGCACGCGTCGGAGAACCTGTGGTTCGCCCTGCTCTCGCTGAGCGTGGGGATGCTGGGGCTGTGCTACTCGGCGCCGCTGTTCAGCGCCATCTTCGCCGGGATGGCGCGCTTCCGGGGGATGGTGCTGGCCGAGGTCGTGGCCGGCGTTTCCATCGCCCTGCTGATCCGCACGCTCTTCAACGTCCGCTTCCGGTGGTGGGAAACGGCGGCGCTGCTGGCCTTTACCGGATGCCTGCCAGCCGCGCTGATCCTGCCGATGCCCGAGCTGCGGGTGCTGCACTACGGCGTGGACGTGGTGGTGCTGCTGGGCGTGGTGATCCTGGTGAGCCGGGTGGTGATCCTGGCGCGGGGGAACGCGCCGCTCGCGCGGCTGGTGCTGGGCGGAATCGCGGTGTTCGGCTTCTGCGTGCTGGCCGACCTGCTGGCGGAGTACGGGGCGGTGCCGTGGGTGCAGTTGGTGCCGGGAGCGCCGGGTGCGTTCTGGGGCGGGTTCCTGCTGCTGATCTTTACGTTCGGCGTCGCCACCGCGCAGCGCTGGACGCTGTCGGAGATGCAGGCGGGCATTGATCCCCTCACCGGGCTGGCCAGCCGGCGGGTGCTGGACGACGAGCTGGCCGCCGAGGTGGAGCGGGTGAAGGCAGGCGGGCGCTCGTGCCTGCTGCTGATCGACCTGGACGGCTTCAAGCGGGTGAACGACGTGCACGGCCACGTAAAGGGCGACGAGGTGCTGCGGTGCGTGGGCCTGCTCCTGCGCCAGCACGCGCGCCCCGGCGACCTCGCGGCGCGGCTGGGGGGCGAGGAGATGGCGGTGCTGCTGCGCGACGTAGACCTGCCCCGCGCCCGCGAGCTCGCGGAGCGCCTTCGCGCCGCGGTGGAGGTGATGACGGTGCCCATCCCGGGCGGGGCGTTGAGCGTTACGGCCAGCGTGGGCGTCGCCGCGGCCACGCCCGGGCACGACAAGACGGCGCTGGTGCACGCGGCCGACAAGGCGCTGTACATGGCCAAGGCGCAGGGCCGTAACCGCGTGATCGCGGCCTGAATCCCCCGACGGCATCACGCAGAGGCGCGAAGGTCCGGAGCAGAGCAGGGGAATACTCGCTCCCATTCTCCGCGACTCCGCGTGGACCCTCTCCGCAGACTTAGTCCACCAGGCGCAGGATGTCTTCGAACAATTCCCGCTGAACCCGTTCGATCATCTCGTCCGTCAGCGAGCGCCAGAGCTGGCGCCGCTGGTCGCGCCGGCTCTCGTCGCCGAACAGGGCCTGGTCGTCGCGCGCAAGCATCAGCTGGCGCCAGTTGCCCTGGAACACGGGCTCGCGGAAGCGCGCCTGGCCCTCCACCTGGAACACGTCGTCGCCCACCGAGCGGCGGTCGTGCACGTCGACGATGTCGTAGCGCACCCGCGCCCACAGCTCGCGCCGGCCGGAGCGCATCGTGTACGCCGTGTCCTCGCCGGTGCGCAGCCGGGCCGTGCGGCGCTCGCTGCGCACGTCGCGCTCTTCCGTGCGCGTGCTGTCGACGCTCATCCTCACCACCAGGTCGGCGCCCAGAGCGCGGCCCAGGCTCGCCGCGGCCATGATGCCGCCGCGCGGCCGGCGCACGCCGTCGTCTCGGCGCAGCTCCCGCCGCACCTCGCGCGGGTCGATCACCTCGATGAACGTGGGCGGCTCGTCCCACGCGCCCTCCTCCAGCTCGTCCTCCACCTCGCGCAGCCAGTCCACCGGCAGCTCGTCCTCCACGCCCGTCTCCGACGTCACCGGGAGCACGGCCACGCGCACGGTGCCCTCGTCCAGCGCCCGGGCCTGCAGCTCCAGCAGGTCTTCCGCGCCCGGAAAGTCGCGGCCGAGGGAGGCGATGGCCCTGCCGGCCACGTCGTACGCCGCGCGGAAGCGGCCCTGCCCGGCCTCGTGCTCGCTCCAGGCGACGTACGTCTCCACCCGCGCCTCGTTCAACCGCCCGCGCTGCTGCGCCGACGGCTGCCAGCGGTCCGCCGCGCGCTCCAGCCGCCCCAGCGCGTCGCCGAAGCGGCGGGACGAGGCCAGCTGCCCGCCGCGGTCCACCGCCGCCTCGATCGCCGCGTCGAGCACCTGGCGGCGGTGAGCCGCGTAGTCGCCCGGCACCGCCAGCTGCACGCCCACACCCGCGGCGTCGCGACGCAGCCCGTCCAGCCGCAGCAGCACGTCCGCCGCCTGCTCCGCCTCCCCGGCCGAACCCGCGGCCTCGGATTCGGCCAGGTACTGCTCGATCGCAAGCGCGCCGGTCTCGTTCAGCCGCGCGCGGGCCTGCGCCAGCGACCCGTCGCGCCGCAGCGCGTCGATGTAGCGCCGCGCGGCCTCGGCGGACTGGCCGCGCTCCTCCAGCTTGGCGCCCTGCTCCAGCCGCTTGGAGGCGGTCATGCACCCGGCGGCGAGCGCCAGGGGAAATAGCGCCGCCACCAGGGCCGCGCGCCGATATGGAAATGGGATCTTCATGGTCGGAAAGGTGGGATCGTCGTGGGATCGAAACCGCGCCATCAACCTATTCACCCCCGGGCCCCCCGGCGAGTTCCCCAAAAGAGGACACTTTCGGGCGGAGGTTCCGTCCGGCCCGCTGAGCCGCACTCACTAAGTGGACAGGCTTTACAGATCCGCCCCCGAACCACTATCGTAGATACCAGCGGACGCGCACCGGAAACACGAACGAACCCGCCCATGGAATCATCCGAAGACCGCCGTTGGGAGCTTGCGAACGCGCTGACGCACGGCGTGGGCGCCGTGGCGAGCCTGGCCGGCGGCGCCGTGCTAATCGCGGGCGCCGCGGCGTACGGAGACGCGTGGAAGGTGGCGAGCAGCGCCGTGTTCGCGACCACGCTCGTGCTGCTGTACACCGCGTCGACGCTGTACCACGCCGCGCGCTCGCCCAAGGTGCGGGCGCGGCTGCAGGTGTTCGACCACTGCGCCATCTACCTGCTCATCGCCGGCACCTACACGCCCTTCACGCTGCTGGGGCTGCGTGGCGGATGGGGATGGAGCCTGTTCGGGGTGGCGTGGGGGCTGGCGGTGGCGGGCGTGGTGTTCAAGCTGTTCTTCACCGGCAGGTTCCCGCGCATATCCACCGCCATCTACCTGGGGATGGGATGGATGGTGGTGGTCGCCGCCGCGCCGATGCTCGAGGCGCTGTCCCCGACGACCATTGCGTGGCTGGTGGCGGGAGGGCTGGCGTACACCGGCGGGACGGCGTTCTACCACAACCACCGCCCGTACGCGCACGCCGTGTGGCACCTCTTCGTGCTGGCCGGCAGCGTATGCCACTACGTCGCGGTGGCGACGCACGTACTTCCCGGGCCCAGTTGAACCCAGCGCGCCACCCCAGCCGGGCCCCGATCCGCCCGCGAGGAACCTCCTCGCGGGCGGATCTCTTTTCCGCATGTAAATCCCGCCACAGGTGGTATTTTTCGCATCCAACCTTTCACTCTTGACGGAGGATGGGAAATGGTTTTGATTGGGGAGCGTTCCCCGAAACCGCTCGTGTGGATCGGGGCTTCGCGCCGCGAGATGCAGGGGTTTTCCCCCGAAGCCCGCGAGGCAGCGGGTAAGGAGCTGGACAGGGTACAGCTGGGTCGCGAGCCGCGGGACTGGAAGCCTCTGGCAGGCATCGGGGCGGGAGCGAGGGAGATTCGCGTTCGGACGTTCGAAGGCGGGGCGTTGGAACACCGAGTCGTGTACGTCGCCAAGTTCGCGGAAGCGGTGTACGTTCTCCATGCGTTCGAGAAGAAGACGCGGAAAACGCCGCCCCACTACCTGGAACTCGCGGCGAAGCGGTACAAGCAGATGGTCCGGGAACGACGGCACCGGAAGGAGACGCCATGATCGAGCACATCACACCGGCGGACGGAAACGTGTTTGCGGATATCGGCTTCCCGCCCGAAGAAGCCGAAACCCTGCTGATTTGTTCGCGTCTCTCGATCGCGATCGAAGATATCATCGACGAACGGGGGCTCACGCGGGCGGCTGCCGCAAAGCTGTTCGGAGTATCCCAGAGCCGCATCGCCGAGATTACGCGCGGCAAGGGCGCGTTCACGATCGACGAGCTGGTCAAGATGCTGGCGCACGCAGGGTTTCGCGTAGACGTCAGCATCCGCCCAATCTCCGCAAACGAGCGTCCGGCGGCCCAGGCCCTGGATCTCCCCATCGAGGCAGAGGTCGAGCGCGTACCGGCCTGACCACCCTTAAACCCCCGAACCGCGATGCGACGCTCCATCCCTTTGCTTCTCGCGGTGGTCCTGCCGCTCGCGGCGGGGTGCATCCCGTACTCCACCGGCACCACGGCCGTGCCCACGCCGGCCGGGACGATGGAGCCGAGCATGTCGGCATACTTCATCCCCGCGGGTGTCGACTACGATGACGCGGATTCATCAGCGGCGGCGCTGTTCGGCGTGGACCTGGAGGCGCGCATCGGGATCGACGAACGATCTGACCTGGGGATCCGGGCCCCCGGGTTCGTGGGCGTGGTCGTGGACTACAAGCGCCGGCTCGACGCGGGGCCCCACGACGGGGCGGCGGTCGCGGCCACGTTCGGCGGCGGCGTCGTCAACCTGGGCGACCACGCCCTGGTGCAGGCCGGCCTGCTCGCCTCGGGACGGCAAAACAGCGGCGCCACGGCGTACGGCGGGGTCAAGGCGATGCAGGTGATCCCGCTGAACTCCGGGGCCGTCTCCGACCAGCCCACCGTCGGCGCGTTCGCCGGTGTGCGCCTGGGCTCTCAGCGGCTGGGGATCAGCCCGGAGATCGGCGTGTTCTACGACCCATCGGCCCTGGATCTGCGCCAGTCCAACTGGATCGTAGTCCCCTCATTCACCTTTCACGGGCAGGAACTGCTGGACCTCTTCTTCGGCGGCGGCCGGGGCAGGGATCCCTTTCCGCCACGTCCAACGCCGGTGCCGCGCCCGCCCGGAGGCCGCTGGCCGTAGGCGAACGCGCAGACGCAAACAAGGAGGCTCCCGTCGCGCGGGAGCCTCCTCGTCTTCACCCACCGGCTGTGGGTCAGGCCGTCGCGGCCGTGGCCATCAGCTCGTCGGCGTTCGCGTCGTTCGGGGCCAGGGTGTCCATGAAGCTGCTGACGGAGAACACCGCGTTCCCCGGCCCCGGGGGGCCGTAGCCCGGCGGCGGCTGCAGGCCGTGCTTTTCCAGCGCCTCGCGGTACGTTTCCAGCAGCCGGATGTGGTACTCCAGCGGCGCGCCCTCGGGGTTGTCCTGCCCCAGGGGCGTGGAGGGCTCCGGGCACCAGGTGGTGAACCGCGGCGTCACCCCGCGCGACATGAAGTGGTCCAGCCCCTCGCGCGTGCTGGCGATGGCCTCGTTCACCGTCCCGAAGCCGAACGGGCGCGCCATTTCCACCCCGGCCACGAAGTTGGGGATCACGTACCGAGCCCCGAACACCTCGGCCGCGTCGAAGATGCGCCGGTGCCACTCTTCGCGCCCCACGTAGCGCTCCTTGCCGGGGCAGATGATCTCGAACAGGCGCTTGTCCCACACCTCGAAGTTGGGGTGGTAGATCTTGATGCCGTAGTCCTTGAAGCGCTGCACGTCTTCCCGGGGCAGCGCCTGCGCCACCACCTTGCCGATCCAGCGCCCGGGAAAGCGCGCCTCGATGGCCTCGGCGTAGCGGCCGTAGAAGTCGGCTTCGGCAAAGCCGTCCACCTTGCTGGTTACGCTGCCGCCCGTGAGCGTGTAGGCGTGCGAGGTGTGGCCGGTGTCGTACTGGTCGATGATGGCCAGCGCCTCCAGCACCTCGTCGATGGGCTTGATGCCGGTGTACGGGCGCCCCGCCTGCTTGTGCTGCCGCCAGTTGTGGTTGATGTCGCAGTACTGGCACTCTTCCTTGGCGCCGAAGTACTGGCACATGCGGAAGACGGTCAGGTACACCAGGTAGCCCCACTGGATGGTGGGGGCGATCTCCATCACCGTCTTGCCGTTGCTCAGCGTGTGCCGGTAGTACTCGGGCATGGGCGGCAGCGCCACGTCGGCGATGGGCGCGCCGTCCATCGACAGGTTCAGCGTGCCGTCCGCCCCGCGCGAAACGCGGTAGGGCGAATCGGGGTTCACGCGGACGGAAACGATGGTGCGGCGCAGCCCGTACGGCCCGCCGGTGAGCGAAACCTCCTCGGGCGGGCGGCGCCGGGCAGCGTTGCCCAGCTGCGCCAGCGGCTTCTGGTCGAACGAAAAGATGAAATAGCTCTTGGGCTTGACTTCGCCCTCGAGGTTGTCGGTCAGCGCCGAATCGTCGAACGCCATCCCCGTGCGCAGCAGGTCCTCTTTCAGGACCGCCTCGCGCGGAACGTGGGGAAAGCGGGCCATCAGGCCCTCGACGAGCGCCGTGCGGGTTTCCATGGTCTTGGACGCGTCCTTCCCGAATGCGCGAAGGTGAATGCAGCGCACGAATTTAACACGATCCGGGCGCCTCCCGAAACCCGTGGCGCGGGTCTGCCGGCGCGCGGGGAGCGGCTGATGCCGCCGCTGGACCTGCAGAAAGCCCGGCCCGGGCCGCTGTCGCGTCCCGTCCGGGCTTCAACCGCACGCGCGCCTCGCCTGTCGGAGCGCAATCGTCCGCCTACGCCAGCACCCGTACCAGCCGCGCCGGGTCCGCGTACGTGTCCAGCCCCAGCCGCAGCTCGTACGCGGGAAGCGACGCGACCTGCTGCAGAAGCCGCAGCACCCGGGGGGCCGCGCCGCGGTCCGCCAGCAGCCAGGGCGACTGCCTCAGCAGCCGCGCCAGCGCGTCGGAGGCGGGCAGGCGGGCGCGGGCCGTAGGCCGATCGGCCTCCACCCGCGGAAACAGCAGCCCGGCCAGCGGCGCCGTGCGCGTCCACCGCCCCGGCCAGCGCTCGCGCGGGTCGGTGGTCCCGCGGCGGTGCAGGGGGGCGCCGCCCTCCCACCCCTCGTCCAGGTGAAAGGGACGGGGCCAGCCCTCGGCGCGCAACTCCCCGTCCGCCGCCCGGTACAGCACCACCTGGTCGTCCGACACGTACCGCCACCCCGCCTGCAGCAGGTTGGCGCTGGTGGTGCTCTTGCCGGCGTGCGAGTCGCCCACCAGCAGCCAGGCGCGGCCGCCGGGGCCCACCACGGCCGCCGAGTGCGCCAGCGCGCGCCCCATCCGCCCCAGCAGCAGCGCGGTCGCCATCGTCAGGCCCGACGCCAGGTCGGCCGCGCCCTGACCTCCGTCGGCCGGCGGAAGCGCCAGCTCCGCGCGCCCGGCGCCCAGGTCTACGGCGCCCGCCAGCCCCGACGCGGCGGCGAGCGAGGCGCGCTCGCCCGAAAGCCAGGCGGCGACCTCCTGCACGTGCAGGGTCGCGGGGGCGCCGGGAGCTTCGGCCACCCCCGCCGAGGCGCGGACGCACACCACGGCCGCGCCCGGGGCCGCAACGGTGTCCCTGGGAAGGAGCGGAATCCAGAACGAGGCGGCGGGCATCACCGCGGGGGCGACCTCCAGGCGGAGTGCGCCGTCGTGCAGCAGGGAGATGACGGTCACGTCACGCGGGCCGGCCGGCCTTCGGCGAAAAGGCCTGCATGGCGTCGGGCGCGGGGGGCTCGGCGGCGGGGTTGGGCACCACCCAGGCGTGGGCCAGGATTCCGCCGGAGCCCGGGTCGCTCTTCACCCCGATGCGAACCACCGCCGGAATGCCGTATCGCCGCAGCACCAGGCACTCGGCCACGCTGCGGTACAGGCAGGTGCTCTTCCACGGCAGGCCGGGAACCTGTCCCAGCACCCTCACCGTCACCAGCGCCGCGCGCACGGCCCCTCGCGGCGGCCGCGCGCCGGGCCCGGCGCCCGCGGGTTCGTGCAGCAGCTCCGTCCACCGCCGGCCGTGCAGCCACAGGGGAACGCGCAGCCCCGCCCACACCCCGGTGAGCGCGGCGTCGGCCAGCTGCATCACCCCTGCCCGGCGCCGGCGGGAGATACGAGGCGGCGCTCCGCCAGTTCGGCCAGCAAGCTGTCCACGGCCGGGGCCGCGTCAGCGCGTTCCACCTCGAACTGGGCGCAGAGGTCGTCCACCAGGGCGGCACGCCCCAGCCCCCGCTCCAGCCCCTTGAAGACGACCGCCGCCGTGGCGTTCAGGCGGTAGTAGTCCTTGGTGTCCATGTGCAGCAGCACCGCCTCGCCTTCCAGGTGGGCGGCCAGCACGTCGTCGGGAACGCAGTATCTGGGTAGGGAGTCGCTCATCGGCCGTTGTTCGCGAGCCCCCGCGGCGCTCATGCCGCGGGGACGTGCAAAGATGGTGGATCTGCCCCGCGCGCACCGGTTGGGCAGCGGCGGGCGCCTACCGTGGCGGGTTGCGGAACCGCTCGCAGGCGTTGAGAACGGTGGACTTCACCGGCTCTTCCAGCGAGCGTGCCTGGATCATGCAGCTGGCGTACTGCTTCTCGGGAGTGTCGACGAACGGCTCCGTCGGGGCGGTATACTCCGGGCCCATCACCTTGCGGGTCATTGCCTCTCCTTCCGCCTTGGTATTGGCCACGGCCGCGGCCGACTCCGCGGGCGTGAGCTGCGGCGGGACGTACTCCTTCTCGACCACGTCCGGAGCCGGTTCCGTCGCCTGGTCGGAGCCACGCGGTTCGTCGCCTCGGCAGGTTGCAAGGAGGAGGGCGAAGACGAGGGCCAGTCCGGGGCGGAGCATGGGATTCGGCGTGCAGGCTGGGTTATCCGAACAGGCCACACAGCCACGGGGCTCCTGGCCTGTTTCGGCGTCGTCGGCGCCGGGAGTCGCCCGGCGCGGGTTGCGGATTCGTTTCAGGGCGCCGGCTGGGTAGCCAACAACGCCTCGACACGCGCCAGCCGTACCTCGAGCGCCGTCTTGTCGGCCTGCAGCTGCTCGATCTGGCGCCCTTGTTGAGCGATCGTTCGCTGGAGTTCCTGCGCCTGCGCATCCAGGGCCTTGATGGCGGCGAAGTTGACGCCGTCAATGTCCAGGTGTCCGATGGCCAGCGGCTCGGCTCCCAGGCCGAACTCGCGCCAGAAATCCTCGGCGAAGGGGCCCATGTGCCGTGACTGTCTACCCTCGTCGATGTAGTTCCAGGTGTTCACGGGAATGCGCCGCATCCGGGCCAGCACGTCGTCGCCATCCACGTCCACGAAGTTCTCCTTCAGCGTCACGCTGCTGGCGCAGGTGATGGACGCGCCGCCCGCGGCAATGTTGCACCCGTTGGTCAGTGTCGCGTTGCTGCGGAAGCGGAAACCGCCGGCCGCGCGCACGGCGAACTCGTTGTTGGCCACGGCTTCGATGGAATCCGTTGTGGAGGCATCGCCGAACACCTTGGCGCCGGTGTGGCCGTTTGTGCTGGCTCGGTACCCGAAGGCCATGGAATAGTCGGCGTCGGCGGTCGTCCGGTACCCCAGCGCCACCGCCGCATCGCCGTTGCTCCAGGCGTTCTGACCGATGGCGACGCCGGCGGTGTTCAGGACGTCGTTGTTTAGACCCAGCGCCACGCCGAACGAGCCGGTGGTGGTGATAAAATTGCCACTGCCCAGCGCCACGCCGGCTTGAGCGCCGGATTCGATCGTGTTGCTGTTGCCCATCGCGAACGAATAGATCCCCGCGGCGGTGGTCAGCGCCCCGCCGGCCCATGAATAGTAGCCGATGTTGCTTTCATCCCACTGGCCCCCGGCGTCTACGTACCCGGCGCGGAACGCCACTTTTTGCGGATGCCACATCATACGCCAACCCGCGCCCGATGCAGGGATGATCCCATAACCGATCTGACCCAAGGCCACCAGTCCTCCAGCAGAGTCCACCCGGAATCGGTCGCCCGCAGGCAACCCGGAGCGCAGCTGGAGCAGGATGTCGGATTGCGCCGCTACAGGGGCGGCGGTTGACGCGAGCGCCAGGAGCGCGCAGAGGATCTTCACCAGCCGTTGCATGGCTATTCCGTCCGAGGAAGGTGGGTGTTGGGACAGTACGTCGGGAGCCCCGTTACGACGGCCGGACGCGAATGCGTTTGCCGGTGGTGCGCAGCCGGCCGCCCTGCACCACGATGCGGCCGCCGGTGACGTTGACGTTGCTGTCGGCGGTGTAGCTGCCTGTGACGCGCACGTTGCGCATGTTCACGTTCGACACCCCGCCGCTGATGGTTCCCGAGGTTCCGGCCAGGATCACCCGCCCGGTGCCCAGGATCTGGCCGTTGTTCCCCATCGCCAGGCTGCTGTTGATGGTAAGGTCGAACGACGAGATGTTGATGAACGGCTGCACCGTGGAGCCATCGACCAGGGTGAGCCCCGCGACGGTGATGTTCTGCGCCAGCACCGGGTAGTTGGGCCGGTCCCCCGGGATGGTGACGGAGTCCTGCACCCCGGGGTAGAAGTTCTGCGCCCAGTCTCCGTTGGTGAACCAGTTGGTGTCGACGCTGCCCGTCCAGTTGCGCATCATTCCCATCACGCTTACCGGCGACGTGGCGTTCAGCCGGCGGCCCGTGGCCGAGAGCGTCGACCCCCCGTACGTCATGTACACCGGCGAAGCGATGCCCGCCCCACTTACCAGGGGGGTCGGGGCGGGCATCGTGGCTGTCCCGTCCGTGGAGGCTAACCTCACCGTATCGGCGGCACCCGTCCTTACGTTCCCGTACCGGTCCATCGCCCTCAGCGTCATCGGGTACGGCATCCCGAAATTGGCGGGGAGCGCGGTGCCGCCCGTGAAGTTGGCTGCGCACGCGTCCAGCGTTTCGCCGGGGCGGTACACGGCGATGCGCGCGTAGGCACTGGGCGCGGTGATCGCGGTCACGGGCGAGGCGGCGGTGCCCGCGGTGCGGACGGAGCACAACTGGCGCTGCCCCGGGTAGTCGGTTACGAACGGGTCTGCCGCCGGGCTGCCGTTCAGCACAGTGACCGTCGTGGCGCCCAGGGCGGTGGCCCGCTCGCGCAGGCGCCTGACCGCGGCGGTGTCGCGGGCTTCCTCGATGCTTTCCGTCAGCCGCGTCTCGGTGTCGGTGACGGCCAGCACCTGGAAGATGAACGAGAACACGTCGGCGGACGAAGTGGCCTGCAGCGGCACGCGGAACGAAAGCGTCAGGATTCCACCGAACTGGTTGGGATCGGTCGTATGCGCAAGCGTGCGGTTGGCGTTCGTCAGGGCGCTCCTGACGACGTATCCCACGGGAAAGATGTTCGTGACGTCGGCGGGTTTCGTGATGGCGGCCACCTCGCCCTCGGTGAGAACCTGGAGCACGTCGGGGTAGAGCCCCTGCATGCTCACGAGGTCGCTCCCAAGCGCCACCGCGCCGGTTGGCACCACCTGCGCGGCGATCGCCGGATTCGCGGCGGTGCCGTCGAAGCGCCTCAACGTCGACAGGGGGGTGCCGGCCACCGTTCCCGGCCGCTCCACCAGCAGCATCGTCAGGTTCGTGAGCGGCGCGCCCGTGCTGTTCCGCACGCGATAGGTAAAGGATATGTAGCGGTGGCCGCCGTTCGTGCGGGTGCCTTCGACGAGCGAGGTCGATCCGATCGCTTCGAAGACGATGCCCGAGCCGGCGGGGATGACCGCGGCTGCGGGCCCGCGGCCGGCGGGCAGCAGGGCGGAGGTCATCTCGCCGCCGCTGATCCCGGAAACCTCAAACTCGTACAGCCCCACCGCGGTGGGCGGCGGCTTGGGGCGGTCGGAATCCGGATCCGCTACGGTGGGCAGCTTCTCGTCGCTGCACGCCGCCAACGCGAGCAAAATGACCGCGGACGAAAAGAGGGTGATGCGGCGCATGGAAACCGGTGGGCTCAAGGCGGGGAGGCAGGGCCGAGGGGCGCCGGCCGGCACGGGCGACGAGCGCACGTCCCGGGCTGGCGGCCACGGTCGACGGACGTCGGCGTCAGGCGCCGCTGCCGCCGAGCTGCTGCGTTTTGTCGGTAAGGCCGCCCAGGTCCTCGACCGCGGGCTGAACGAACGGCTTGCGGTCCGTCGCCGGCTCGCCGACCAGTGGAGCGGCCTGCTGGGGCTCGGTGCTTTGCTCAGGCATTTGCGCGATCACGGGAGGGGTCGTCGAGGGGCTTCCCACCTGCGCCTTCGCGGGAAGGCGCACTGACTAACATACGGACCATGCGCACGCGCGTCAAGAGCCCGCTACGGCAAGGTTTACGACGTTTTCCAGGTGCTCCGGGTCGCTGTAGCAGTCATTCCCCAGCCGTAACCGGAGGCGAGGGGCCCGGGCGGTGTCGCGCAGCAGCGAAAGTACCGCCGGGGCGGTCGCCGGGTCGCCGACCAGCCACGGACTCTGCCCGAGCAGCCCGACCAGCGCCTCGGCTTCGCCCATCGGCTCCAGCGCGGTGGCGAGCGGCGCCTCCACGCGTGGAAACAGCACCCCTCCCAGCGGAGCCGCGCGCCGCCAGCGGCCGGGGCCCCACGCGGCCGGGTCCACCCGGCGGCGCACGCCTTCCGGGTTCCCACGCTCGTAGCCCGTGTCGAGGTTGAACTTCCGGGGCCACCCTTCCACCCGCACCCCGGCCGGGCCGGGGGCCAGCACGACGTGGTCGTCGGCCAGGTAGTCCCATCCCCGGCGGATCAGGTTCACGCAGGTGGTGCTCTTTCCGCTGAACGTGCCGCCCACCAGCAGCCACGCGCGCCCGTCCGGCGCCACGACGGCCGCCGCGTGCACCAGGGTTCGCTCAAGGCGCCCCAGCAGGAACGCGGCCGACAGGGTGAGGCCCGCCGAGACCTCGGCCTGCCACTCGGGCGTCAGTTCCTCGTTCCCCGCCACCCGTACCGTGGCACGCCCCCGGGACGGGTCGATTACCGCGCTCAGGCGGCGTCCCGGCTCGCACAGCAGCACGCGGCCGGACGGGTCCGTCCAGCCGGCCACGGAACGCAGCTCGATCATCGGCTTTCCGTTCGGGACGTCGAAGCCGGGGTCGCCGCGTTCCACGTGGATCAGGGCACGGGGGCTTTGGGCCGCCTCGGATGGCACGAGCGGCACCCAGGGCTCCACGCAGTCCCACACGTCGGCGTCGGCGTGCAGCGCGAGCGAGCCGTCCTCCAGGAGCGCCCGCGCCAAGAGAGCGGGCGGAACGGCGTCAGGAGGGGCGGGGGAGGAAGTCGGCATGTCCTCGGGGCATGGCCGCGCGGGGCGACCTCCCGCTCCTTCGCGAAGAGGGAGCGGATGGGGGCGGCTAGAAGACGCTGCTGCCAGGGGTGTTCACGTTGCCGGTACCGCTGATCTCGTCGCCGCACGCAATCGTGCACAGCGTCAGGCTGGTCAGGCGCGGAAGGGTCTCCACGCGCGGCGCCACCCAGGCCCTGCGGGCGGGGGGCGTCTGGACCGGAACAGGCATGCTCTTGCCGTGCAAAGGAATTCACCTCGAAGGCGGGTGCACCGGAAGGGCCGGCACACGGGGACGAACGACGAAACGCCGCGGACGGCGCCTGCTTTCAAGCGGCTTGCGCCGCGGGGCGGTAGGTCAGGCCCACGAGCGCCGGCCGGGCTTGGCCGGGTCCGGCCGCCGCGTGCCAGGGCGTGCCGGCGTACGCGGCGATCCACTCCATCTTGCCCAGCGCGCGCGCGCAGCGGATGCACGGAAACGCCTCGAAGGGCCCGCCGCCGGGGCGGGGGCGGCTGGCCGCGCGCAGCCGGTCGATCCCCTCCACGTAGCGCGGCCACGCCTGGCCGAAGGGCTCGCGTGCCAGGTCGGCCACCACGTCGGCGTCGTTGAAGCCGTACTCCGAAAGCTGGCAGCAGAGCGAAAGCCGGCCGCGGGCGTCTACGGACAGGCGGCGCCCGGCGAAGGTGTCGCACTGCATCTCTTCGCCCTCGGACGGCGCGCCGTAGTCCAGCCGGATCCGGCACCGCCGCCCGGGCTCCGCGGCCAGCGCCATGATCTCGTCGCGCACGGGCCGCCATTCCTCCGGGGGCAGGTCGCTGTCGCGGGCGGCGCTTCCGGGAACCGGCTGGGGAAGGATGAAGTGCATCCGCACCGCGCCCAGCGACTCGGCCAGCTCCGCCGCCGCGCGCAGCTGGTGCCGGTCGCGCCGGTCGACCACGATGGACAGCCCCGCGGGAATCCGGCGGCTGGTCAGCAGCGCCATCGCCAGCATCACCCGACGGAAGCTGCCGCGCCCCCGCTCCTCGTCGTGCACCGCCTCGTCGGCGCCCGACAGGCTGATGCGCACGAACTCCGGCGGGTGCCGCTCCAGGCCGGGCATCAGCCGGCGCATGTGCCACCCGTTGGTGACCACGCGATACGGAACCCCCCGCGCGTGCAGCCCGGCGATGATGCCCTCCCATTCCGGGTGCAGCGTGGGCTCGCCGCCGGTCATGCTCACCGTCACCGGCCCCAGCATCGCCCGCGCCGCGTCCACCGTGTCGAACAGCAGCCCCGGGGGCAGGTTCTGAACGGTGGTGACGTCGTCGCGGATGCAGTGCGGACAGCGCAGGTTGCAGTGCTCGGTCAGGGCGAAGCCCAGGAGCATCGGTTCTCCGGCAGCAGGAGAGGCGGCGGACGCAGGGGTCCCGGCGGTGCGACGGCTGACGGGCAGGCCCGTGGCGGGCGGCGGCTGTGCGTGGGAACGGCGGAAGCACGGTGGACAAGCGCCTTTGGCGCCAGCGCCGCTCGTGCGGACCCGAAATCCTAATACTGCGCACGGGTTTGCGCAACCTCCCTGGGGGCGATCCGGGGACGCGGGCGAGCCCACGGGGCACGTCCGGGCGCGGTGGTGGTACGCAGGGGCTGTGCAACGGACGTCCTCGCGTCCATATTGTTCCCTTTGATGTGCACACCGGCCCTTGGACCGCCGCGCGATGAGCCAGGCAGCACCCGCCGCTTCCCCGATCCCCGATCCGCTGGACCGCGCCCGCGAAGAGCTGGGCCGGTACTGGGGGTACCCGGATTTTCGCCCCGGGCAGGACCAGGCCATCCGCAACATCCTGGCGGGCGGCGACTCGCTGACCATCATGCCCACGGGGGGAGGGAAGTCGCTCTGCTTCCAGGTCCCCGCGCTGCTGCTGCCGGGGGTCACGCTGGTCGTCAGCCCCCTCATCAGCCTGATGAAGGATCAGGTCGACAACCTGGAGGCGGCGGGGGTGCCGGCTACGTTCGTCAACTCCACCCTGGGCCAGGCCGAGATGAACGCCCGGCTCGACGCGGCGCGCCGGGGCGAGGTGAAGCTGCTGTACGTGGCCCCGGAACGCTTCGACGCCGAGGGCTTCCGCCACCGCCTGGCCGACATCCCCGTATCCCTCCTGGCGGTGGACGAGGCGCACTGCGTCTCCGAGTGGGGACACGACTTCCGCCCGTCGTACCTGCGCCTGGGCGAGGTGCGCACGCTGCTGGGCGGCCCGCCGGTGGCCGCGCTGACCGCCACGGCCACCCCCGAGGTGCGCGACGACATCGTCCGCCAGCTGAAGCTGCGCGAACCCCTGGTCCTGGTCACCGGCTTCGACCGGCGCAACCTGGTGTGGCACGTGCTGCAGGCCAAAAGCGACTCCGAAAAGGACCGGCTGCTGCTGAAGCTGCTGAAGGGGCGCGAAGGATCGGCCATCGTCTACGCCTCCACGCGCAAGGCGGTCGACGCCCTGACGGCGCTGCTGAACGGGGTGGGAACGCGGACGGTGGGGTACCACGCCGGGCTGCCGGACCGCGACCGCAAGCGCATCCAGGAGGAGTTCATGACCGGCAAGGTGCGGGTGGTGGTGGCCACCAACGCCTTCGGCATGGGCATCGACAAGCCCGACGTGCGCATCGTGGTGCACTACAACCTTCCCGGCAACCTCGAGGCGTACTACCAGGAGGCGGGGCGTGCCGGGCGCGACGGGGGCGACAGCGACTGCGTGCTCCTGCACGCCTTCCGCGACAAGTTCACGCACGAGTACTTCATCAACTCGGCCTATCCCCCCCGCACGTCGGTGGAAGCCGCCATGAAGGCGCTGCGCGAGCGTTCGGACGCAGACGGGCTGTACGACCTGCCCGTGGCCGCCCTCGCGAACACGGTCGCCGCCATCGACGACGAGCGGCAGGCCGCGTCGGCGGTGCGGGTGCTGGAGCAGTTCGGGCTGGTGCGGCAGACGTACGGCAGCGGTCCCCGCCCCGTGCGCGTGCGCCTGCTGGCCCGCCCCGAGCGCATTTCCCGCGAGCTGGCGGAGCGCCCCGACGAGCTGCAGATGCTGCGCGGGCTGTGGCGCGCCGCGCGCGGCGAGGCCATCTACCGCGGCGTGGAGCTCGACTGGCGGGCGCTGGACGGCGCCGCGGGCGGGGGCCGGGGCCGGGCGGCGCCGCTGCTGGACACGCTGCAGGACGAGGGGTTCGTGGAATGGCGGCCGCTGACGGGCGAGGGCACCTGGGTGCTGGACCGCGCCACGCCCGTGCACAAGCTGGCGGTGGACTGGCGGGCGCTGGACGAGCGCAAGCGGCGCGAGCTGGGCAAGCTGCGGCAGATGCAGAACTACGCCTACGCGGAAGGGTGCCGGCGCGGGTACGTCCTGCGCTACTTCGGCGATCCCGCGGCCATGGACCACTGCGGGGCGTGCGACAACTGCCTGGGGCAGAAGCCCATGGCCATGGTGGACCCCGCGGACCCGGGCGACCGGGCCATGCCGCGCCGGGGCAAGGTGCCGCGGGCGGACCGCGTGCGCGACGCCCTGCTGACGCTGCGCCGCGAGCTGGCGGCCCGGGAAAGCGTGCCCGAGGGGATGGTGTTCGGCGACGCGGTGATCGACGCGCTGGTGGAGGCGCGCCCCCGCCGCCCCGAGGCGCTGCTGCAGGTGGAGGGCGTGGCCCGGCCGCTGGCGGAGCGCTACGGGGCGGGGATCCTGCGGGCGATCGGCGGGGCCCTGGACCAGTACCGCGACCGTGGCGGAAAAGGCGACGCCTTCGAGCGCGCCGCGCCGGCCGGGGCGGCGCCGGCGGCCCCGCCCAGCGCCGAGCAGCGGCAGCTGTACGCGAAGCTCCGGGAGCTGAGGACGTCGCTGGCGCGGGAAGAGGAGGTGCCCGCCTTCTGCGTCTTCGCCGACCGCACCCTGGTGGAGATCGCCCGGCGCCATCCGCGGAGCGAAACGGAGATGCTGGCGGTGCCCGGGGTGGGGCCGGGCAAGATGCAGAAATACGGCTCGGCCTTCCTCGAAATCCTGCGCGGCGGCTGAGCGGCGCTCATTCCGGCGCCCCGCGCCGCTCCCCCGGGGCCACCTTTCCCAACGTCCCGTTCGCTGCTACATTCCCCCGGTTTAGCACAAGGGTCCGGGCGCGGAATTCCGCGTCCCACAACGACAAACGACTGCATCGCGGGGCTGCGGAACCACCCATGGAACGGTACTTCGACGAGAACCACCTGATGATCCGCGACATGGTGCGCGAGTTCGCCCAGAACGAAATCGCGCCCGTCGCGGGCGAGCTGGACCAGGCGTCGGAGTTTCCCTGGGAGAACGTCGCCAAGATGTCGGAGCTGGGGCTGCTGGGCGTGCCCTGGCCCGAGGCGATCGGCGGGGCGGGGATGGACGGCATCGCCTACATGATCGCCATCCACGAGCTCGCCAAGGTCGACGCGTCGCACGCCATCACCATCTCGGCGCACACCACGCTGGGCACCTCGCCCATCATGAACTTCGGGACCGAGGAGCAGAAGCAGCGCTTCGTCCCGCACCTGGCCTCCGGAAAGGTGCTCGGCGGCTTCGGGCTCACCGAGCCGGGGGCCGGCAGCGACGCGGGGGGCACGCAGACCACCGCCGTAAAGGCCGACGGCGGGTGGATCCTGAACGGCAGCAAGATCTTCATCACCCACGCGGGGGTCGGCGAGATCTTCGTGGCCACGGCGGTGACGGACCGCGACAAGGGCACCAAGGGCATCACCTCGTTCATCGTCACCAAGCCGACGACCGACCTGGAGCGGGCGCGCGAGGTGGGGGTGGGGCACAGCGACGAGCTGGCCTTCATCGAGGGCGTGCGCGCGGGGAAGAAGGAAGACAAGATGGGGTGGCGCGCCTCCGACACCCGCGAGCTGGTGTTCGAGAACGCCTTCGTCCCCGACGAGAACGTGCTGGGCGAGGTGGGGATGGGCTTCATCAACTTCATGAAGACGCTCGACGCCGGCCGCATCGGCATCGGCGCGCTGTCGCTGGGCATCGCCGAGGGCGCGTACGAGCAGTCGGTGAAGTACGCGGCCGAGCGGCACCAGTTCGGCAAGCCCATCGCCGAGTTCCAGGGCATCCAGTTCATGCTGGCCGACATGGCGACGGAGATCGAGGCGGCCAGGCACCTCGTGTACCACGCGGCCTGGCTGAAGGAGCAGGGAAAGCCGTACACCCGCGAGGCGTCGATGGCCAAGCTGTTCGCCTCGGAATGCGCCATGCGCACCACCACCAGGGCGGTGCAGGTCCACGGCGGGTACGGCTACACCAAGGAATACCCGGTGGAGCGCATGATGCGCGACGCCAAGATCTGCGAGATCGGGGAGGGGACCAGCGAAATCCAGCGGATGGTGATCGCCCGGGGCCTTCTCCGCGAGCTCTCCCACTGACCGGCGGGCCGCCGCCGCGGCACCTTCGCGGCGCTGCCCTTTGCAGAGGACCGATGCACATCCACAGGCGGAACGATGGGCGCGCCCGCGTCCTTCGCGGCTTCCCGCCCCCCCGTCCGGGTCTCGCCCGGGCGTGCCTTCGCGCCGCGGGGGCCGCATGAAGCGCGAGATCCTGATCAACGCCACGGCCCGCGAGACGCGAGTCGCCATCCTCGAGGACGACGTCCTGGTGGAGCTGATGGTGGACCGTCCGGACGCCACGCGCATGGTGGGCGACGTATACAAGGGGCGGGTCGAGGCCGTGCTTCCCGGCATCCAGGCCGCGTTCGTCGACATCGGCACCGAGAAGGCGGCGTTCCTTCACGTGTCGGACGTGGCGCTCGAGGACGACGACGAGGCCGAGGAAGACGAGCCGGGGGGCGACGAGCCCGCGGCCGACGAGGGCGACGGCGCCTCCGGCGGGGGCGGCAGGCGCTCGCGCAAGTACCCGCCCATCCAGGAGATCCTGAAGAAGGGGCAGGACCTGGTGGTGCAGGTGAGCAAGGAGCCCATCAGCACCAAGGGCCCGCGGGTCACCGCGCACATCTCGCTTCCCGGCCGGTTCCTGGTGTACATGCCCGGCTCCTCGCACGTGGGCGTGTCGCGCAAGATCGAGGACCGCGAGGAGCGGGCCCGGCTGCGCGCGCTGGCCAAGGAGATCCTTCCCGAAAAGTCGGGGGGGATCATCGTGCGCACCGTGGGCGAGGAGCTGACGCGCGAAACCTTCGCTCGCGACCTGCAGACCCTGATGGGCACCTGGGCGCAGATCAGGAAGAAGGCGAACAAGTCGCGCGGGCCCACGGCCATCCACCGCGAGGCCAAGCTCACGGCGGGGATCATCCGCGACCTGTTCTCGCAGAAGGTCGACTCGCTGACGGTGGACACCAAGACCGCCTTCGACGAGATCCGCGCGTACCTGGAGCAGGTGGACCCGTCGCTGGTGGAGCGCGTGCACCTGTACGACGACCCCAAGCCCCTCTTCGACGCGTACGACCTGGAGCGCGAGATCCGCGACGCCTTCCAGCGCCGGGTGAACCTGCCCTCGGGCGGCTACATCATCGTGGAGCCCACCGAGGCGCTGGTCAGCATCGACGTGAACACGGGGCGGTACACGGGAAAGAAGGACCCCGAAAAGACCATCCTGAAGACCAACGTCGACGCCGCGCGCGAGATCGCCCGGCAGCTGCGGCTTCGCGACGTGGGCGGCATCATCGTCTGCGACTTCATCGACATGGAGTCCAAGGCCAACCGCGACAAGGTGCTGCAGGAGCTGCGGCAGTGCCTTTCTCGCGACCGGGCGCGCACCAAGGCGTTCCAGGTGAGCGAGCTGGGGCTGATCGAGATGACGCGCCAGCGGGTGCGCCCCTCGCTCTACCACACGCAGACGGCGGCCTGCCCCACCTGCGCCGGCACGGGGCGGATCTTCACCCCCGAAACGGTGGTGCGCCGGATCGAGCGGGCGATCCGCCGCGCCGCGGCCGAGGGCAAGGAGCGCCAGCTGACGGTGCGGGTTCACCCCGAGGTCGCGCTCTTCGTGCTGGAGCAGGAGCCCCGCTTCCTTCGCACGCTCGAAGGCTCGCTGAAGATCACGCTGGCCATGCGCGACGACCCCCTGCTGCACCCCGACGAGATCAAGCTGATGGCCACGGCCACCCAGCAGGACGTGTCGCAGCGCTTCAACCTGGGCTAAGCGCAAGCCGCGCAGGCAGGTAGCGCCCAGGGGCATTCCGCCTCCGGGCGCGCGCCGCTAGATTCCCGGCGTGCCGCCGCCCGTCCCCCCGGGCCGCGGCGCGTGCGTTCCCCAGCCCGGCCGCTCCCGTTCCGCGCGGCAGGCCCGACCCTTCCGTGCGAGGTTCTCCGTGGCACTCACGTTCTTCCGCCGCCTTTCGCCGCGCCCGCTGGGCGCGGCCGTGGCCCTGCTGCTGGCCGCGGGGTGCAAGGACGGCACCGGTCCCGATCCCGAGGTGCCCGCCAAGCCCACCTTCACCGTTCCGTCCGATGCCCTGGCCGCGCTGGACTGCACCGCCAACGTGGCGGGCGCCATGGTTTCCTGCTCGCCCGTCGCAAGCGCGGCGGCGCACGTGGAGTTCTCCGCCGCCAACGTCACCTCGTCGAATGGGGTCTTCGGGTTCGACGCGTCCGTGAAGAACCTGCTCGTCTTCAAGCTGGGCACCACCGGCGGCGCCCCGGCCGAGGGCATCCAGGTGTACCTGGCCGCGGGCCCCACGGCGTCGGCCGGCACCGGGGCCGTGGACGCGCGCAACGGCCAGGCGCGCACGGTGGAAGGGAAGCAGCAGGCGTTCTTCCAGTACGGCCAGGTGCTCGCCCTGAACGAGACCGCGTCGCAGCGCTGGGAGTTCACCGTGGGGAGCAAGGTGACGGCGTTCACCTTCCGGGTGTACGTGCAGGCCGCGAAGCTCCCGGTGGTGCTGTTCGACCGCGTGGTGGGCGGCAACCGCGACCTGTACCGGGTGGCCCTCGACGGCAGCGACCTGGTGCGGCTGACCACCCACGGCGCCGAGGACATGAACCCCACCTCCGGCGGCGGGACGGTGGTGTTCACCAGCTTCCGCAACGGCAACGCCGAATTGTACTCCATGCCGCTGGCGGGCGGGGCCGAGACGCGGCTGACCACCACCGCGGCGTTCGAGACGGAGCCCGCGCTGAACCGCGAGGGAACGCGGCTGGCCTACTCCTACGACGCCAGCGGCGTTTCCAAGGTGTTCGTGGCGGCGGCCAACGGCACCGGCGCCACGCGCGCGGCCTCGAGCAGCTTCGGCTTCGGCGGCGCGCCCGAGGCGTCGCCGGCCTGGTATCCCGGGGCGGACCGCCTGGCGCTGGTGGGAACGGCCAGCGGCACCGCCGACGTCTTCGACCTGGCGGCGCCGGGGAGCATGCCCTCGCTGCTGCGCGGCGGCGAAAGCGCCGAGGTCACCCCCGCGTTCAGCCCCGACGGGAAGTTCCTGTCCTACTCGTCGAACGCGCCGGGGAACGCCGAGCTGTTCGTGCTGGCCCTGGCCGGCGGCGCCGTCACCCGGCTGACCGACCGCGCGGGAAGCGACGCGTCGGGCACCTGGACGCCGGATGGCCGCATCGTGTACCTGGCCTACACCGCCACCGGCAACGAGCTGCGCTGGGTGAACCCGGCGGGGGGCGCGAGCGGGCTCATCCTGAGCGGCGGCGCCGGCGCCACCCCGGTGCTGCGCCCCTTCGCGGTGCCCTTCTGACCCGCCCGGGCCGGGGAGTCCCGGCCCGCCACGCCTTGACACATGGGGTGTTTGGGGCGATATTGCTCGTCTTGTGTTGTTTTTTGGAGAACGGGCCAAGTCCGTGCAACGGGGTTCCAACGACATGTACGCCATCATCCGCACCGGCGGCAAGCAGTTCCGTGCCGAGCCGGGCAAGACGCTTCGCATTCCGTCCGTCGCCATCGAGCCGGGCGAAAGCCTTCGCTTCGACGACGTGCTCCTGGGCGCCGACGGCGACTCGATCAAGATCGGCGCGCCGGGCGTCAGCGGTGCGTCGGTGACGGCCGAGGTCGTGCGGCACGGCAAGGGCGAGAAGATCATCATCTTCAAGCACAAGCGGCGCAAGAACTACCGGCGCAAGCAGGGGCACCGGCAGAAGTTCACTGAGGTTCGCGTCAACGAGATCAACCTCGGCTAACAGGAGAGAGCAGCCATGGCACATAAGAAGGGCGGCGGCTCGACCCGCAACGGGCGCGACTCGAACGCGCAGCGGCTGGGGGTCAAGCGCTTCGGTGGCGAGAAGGTTCTCGCCGGCAACATCCTGGTCCGCCAGCGCGGCACCCGCTTCCATCCGGGCGCCAACGTGGGCATCGGCAGCGACGACACGCTGTTCGCGCTCGTCGACGGCCAGGTGCAGTTCGTCCGCAAGGACAAGAAGCGCAAGTCGGTGGCGGTGCTCCCGTTTACGCTGGAGCCCGTGGAAGCCGTCGTGGAGCTCGAGGCCGGCGACTGACGCCGGGCTTCGCCGCACGCAGCATTCGGGAACCGCCCCGGCAGTGATGCCGGGGCGGTTCTTCTTTTTGCGCCTGCTCGCGACGGGCGCGCACTTCCGCATGCGACGTGCTTCAGTCCCCGCGCCCCCGCGCGCGGGCGAGGTTCGTGCATGGGCGGGGACGGTTTCGGCAGGATGGCTCTGCCCTCCGGATCACCCGTCGCACCCAAAACGCATGACCGCGCAGCCCTCGCCCTGGCCCCCGACCTCCAGCGCCGACTTTCCCCGCATCGGCAGCCTTCCCGCGTACGTGTTCGCGGCCATCAACGCCGAAAAGCTGGAGCGCATCGCCGCCGGCCACGACGTCATCGACCTGGGGATGGGCAACCCCGACCTGGGCACCCCCGGCCACATCGTGGACGAGCTGGTGGAGCACGCGCGCAAGCCCAAGCACCACCGCTACAGCGCCTCGCGCGGCATTTACGGCCTGCGCGAAGGGATGGCCGAGCACTACGCGCGGCGGTACGGCGTGACGGTGGATCCCGAGACCGAGGTGGTGGTCACCATCGGCGCCAAGGAAGGGATCGCGCACCTGATGCTGGCCCTGCTGGGCGACGGCGACACGGTGATCGTTCCCTCGCCGGCGTACCCCATCCACCGCTACTCGGTGCTGTTCGCCGGGGGGCGCGTGCACGGGCTGCCGCTGGTGGCCGCGGCGGACGGGTTCGTGGATGGCGACGCGCTGCTGGCCGGCGTGGAGGAGGCCTGCCGCACCGTTTCGCCCGCGCCCAGGCTGCTGGTGCTTTCGTTCCCCAACAACCCCACCACGCTGCAGGCGCCGCCGGGGTTCTTCGAGAAGGCGGTGGAGGTGTGCCGCCGCAACCGGCTGCTGCTGGTGCACGACTTTGCCTACGCCGACTTCGGCTTCGGGGCCGAGCCGCCCAGCCTGCTGGCGGTTCCGGGGGCGCGGGAGATCGCGGTGGAGTTCTTTTCCATGTCCAAGTCGTACTGCATGGCCGGCTGGCGGGTGGGCTTCTGCGTGGGAAACCCGGCCATGGTGGGGGCGCTCACGCGGATCAAGAGCTATCTGGACTACGGCATCTTCGAGCCCATCCAGATCGCCGCCGCGCACGCCCTGCGCGCGGGGCAGGAGTGCGTGGCGGAAACGCGCGAGGTGTACCGGCGCCGCGCCGACGCCCTGGTCGGCGGGCTGAACGCCGCCGGCTGGCCGGTTCCGTCGCCGGCCGCCACCATGTTCGTGTGGTCGCGCATCCCGGACGCGTTCCGGGAGATGGGCTCCATCGAGTTCGCCCGCCTGCTGCTGCGCGAGGCCGGCGTGGTGGTGTCGCCCGGGCTGGGCTTTGGGCCCGAGGGCGAGGGGCACGTGCGCTTCGCCCTGATCGAGCCCGAGTCGCGCCTGGCCCAGGCGGCCGAGCGCATCGGGGCGGTGCTGGGGCGGGCCGCGGCCGGGTGACGGGCACGCGCTTTCGGCCCCCGGCACTCTTCCGGCTGCCCCCTGGCAGGGGCCTTCCCCCGCCGTCCGGGCCGGTCGTGGAGCATCGAGCGGCGGCTGGGCCCGGCGCCGCCCCCGTCTTTCGCGTGTAGGCCGCCCCGCGGCAATGCCGGCGCGGTTTTCGTCTTGGCGCGTCGCACGCGGCGTGTGAAACAGTTGTAAACCGTCCGGAGGGGTAGTGCGAGCGACGGGTGGGCCTGGCCTGTTTGGTCCCCGGCGTGGAAGGGCCGATAGGAGTTGCCCAAGGTTTGGACACGAAACGAGCCGTCCCCATGCCGCGTTCGGGCAGTTGTGGCGAATCTGCGACGATCTGCTTCAACTCGTGAGGCGGCTGAGACTTGCCAGGAACGGATGCCGCCGTTATCATGCCATTCGCCCGCGAGGGTCTGCCCGGGAGTTCTCACCCGACTTTCTCGCCTGCTGGTCCGGTCCCGTCCTTCAGCGACTTCGACGCTACCATGCATATCGATGCCCCCGTGTCCCCGGCCGCCCCGGCAGCCGAGCCCCGCCGCTCCTGGATTGCGCCGTCCGTGGTGGCGCTGGGAAACATGCGCGAGCTGACGCTGCTGACCAACCACACCATCGAATTCGAATGTCCGGCCGAGGACCCGTTCTGCGAGTAGTGAGCCCCGCCCCCCTTCCTGCCTCCTTCAACCGGTAGTTCACCATGAAGATCCGCCACGCCCTCAAGTTTGCCGCGCCGTTCCTGGCGCTTGCCTTCGTGCTCGGCTGCTCCGACGCGTCCATGCAGGACGCGCTGCCTACGCTCAGCGAGCCCGGGTTCTATCCGCTCCTGACCACCCAGGCCGCTCCGTCCGGCACCAGCCGCGTGAACCTGTCGCTCA
>NZ_DASWMD010000033.1:0-82260 GCF_036399935.1 Longimicrobium sp. | reverse complement strand
AGGGGCCCCCCCCGATTCGTTTGCCCGGCCGTTACCTCCTTAGAAGGTGTAGCGGATGCCGGCGGCGATCTGGTAGCGAGAACCAAGGTCGCCCACGTTGAACGGGCTAGTGCGCGGGCCGAAGCCATTCATCTGCGCGCGGCCGGGAGCGGTCGACGCGCCGAAGCGCGACAGCACCTGGTCCGCCTGGTTGCCCACGAACTGGTCCACGCCCCAGCGGCGGCTCAGCAGGTTGGCGAAGTTCGAGATGTCGACGGTGAACTCGGCGGCATGCCCGCGGAGCGTGGGCAGCGTCTGCGCCACGCGCACGTCGAACCGGTTGACCCACGGGAGGCGGCAGGCGTTCCGCTGGACCACCGTGCCGCGGGCCTCACGCAGGCAGGCGACACTCTCGATGAACTCGTTCAGGTTGGCCCATGACTCGGCCGGCGTGAACGGGTTCTGGCTGCTGCCCGTGGTCACGCGGGGGCGGAACTCGATCTCCGACGCGCTGGCCGGGACGTAGATCAGGTCGTTGGCGTCCTGGCCGTCGCCGTTCACGTCGCCGCTGTACGTGTACGAATACGGGCGGCCGCTCTCGCCCACGTAGATCAGCGAGATGTCGGTCGGGGCGCGCCCGAACGCGTCGAACCGGAACTGTCGGGTGAAGCTGCCCACCCAGCGGTGCCGCACGTCGTTCAGCGACGGGCGCAGGGCCGGGTCGTTCGGGTTGTCGTCGATCGGGTTGAACCGGAAGTTCGAGCCTGCCTGGCTGGAAGTCAGGCCATTCACGTCCTCGGACCTGCCGTACGTGTAGGCGATGGACGCCTCCCACCCGTTCACGAACGGCCGCTGCAGCTGGCCGGTGATGCTGTACGAGTAGTTCTCGGACGTGTTCGTCACGTCGTATACGTTGCCGAACCCGGGCGCCTGCACGCGGCGGTACACCGGGCGGCCCTCCACCATGACCTGGTTGCCGCCCACGACCGAGTCGGCCAGGGTCAGGTCGCGGTAGGTCGGGTCGTTCAGCGCGTCGGTGCCCAGGAACTCCAGCGTGCCGATCAGGTTCCCCGGCAGGCGCTGGTCGATGGCCGCCGAGTACCGCACCACCTGCGGCATCTTGAAGTCCGGGTCGACCGTGTTGATCTCGTTGGGCACCGCCGAGACGGGCTGCGGAACGCCCGCCGCGTTCACGCAGGCGCGCGGCTGGTTCAAGGGGTCAGCCACGAAGGCCGGCGCCCGGCTGGTGCTGGTACTCCCGGTGCCGGAGCAGGTGAAGCGGGTGTAGTCCAGGCCCGTGTTGCCGTAGGCATTGCTGATCCACACGTACGGCGTGCGGCCGGCGAATACCCCCACGCCGCCGCGCACCTGCGTGGCCTGCGTGCCCGTGACATCCCAATTGAAGCCCACGCGCGGGTTGACCGTGGTGGTGCTTTCCGGGATGTCGCTGGTGCGGCGCGTGAACGAGCCCAGGCCCTGGGCCGCGAAGGCAGTGTTGAACGCGGTCGTGAACGCCGGGTTCTCACTGGGCGCATCGGGGAAGCGCGTGACGTCGAGCCGGATGCCCGGCGTGACGGTCAGGCGCTCGGTGAGCGACATGCGGTCCTGCAGGTAGAACGACAGCGCCTGCACCGGGAACTCGGCGCGGGGGGTGGCGCCCGGCACGGTCTCGTTGAAGAACGAACCCTCGTACCGGGACGGCGTGCCCGCATCGAGCGCGGCGATGCCGCTGAAGCGGTACAGGCCGTACAGGTTGCGGGCGAACAGGTTGCTGAAGTTGAAGAACTGGTTGGACGTGCCGACGGTGAACGAGTGGATCCCGCGCGAGAAGCTCAGGTCGTTCGTCACCTCGAGGGCGTTCTGGTCCAGCGCGTTGGCGACCGAGAAGTTTTCGGCACCGGCCAGCACGCGGCACGTGCCGCCGCCCTGGCACGAACCGGTGGGCAGGTCTACCTCGATGCGCGGGAACGGATTGGAGGCCGGGTCGCGGTTGTCGCGGACCGTCGTGTAGCCCACGCGGAATTCGTTGTAGAACTGGTTGCCCAGCGTGCTGTTCAGCTGCGCCACCGTGGAATTGGTGGTGCTGTTGAACACATATCCCGCCCTGCCCAGTGCGAACCCCGCGTCAGAGCGGCCGAAATTGTCGTCCCAGGCGTCGACGTAGTTGTGGCGCAGCGTCAGGCGGTTGTTCGCGCCCAGGTTGAAGTCGAGGCGGCCGAAAAAGTTGTTGCTCTCGCGCCGCAGGTTGATGAGGCCCGAAGTGCCGGCCTCGTAGCCGTAACGGTTCTGCAGCACGGTAAGGACAGAGTCGACCCGGAACGGGTTGATAGTCAGGTTGCTGCCGAATGTGCTGGGCTGCCCCTGCGCGTTGGGGCCGATGAAAGCGCCGGTGGGCGCCTCGCGCCGAGCGATCTCGCCCGCGAAGAAGAAGAAGGCGCGGTCGCGGATGATGGGGCCGCCGAGTGAGAACGCCGCCTCGTTCTGCTTGAACTCGGCAATGTCGGTGGAGCGGATGGTGGTGCCCGCCTGGTCGAACTCGTAGTTGCCCACCAGGTTCTCGTTGCGGCCGAAGAAAGCGAACGAGCCGCGCAGGTCGTTGGTGCCCGAGCGCGTAACGGCGTTGATGCCGGCACCGGTGAAGCCGCCCTGGCGCACGTCGAACGGCGCCAGTACCACCTGCACTTCCTGGATGGCCTCGAGCGTGATGGCCTTGGTGCCCGCCTGGCCACCCGGAGTGCCGCTGGAGGCAAGGCCGAACAGGTCGTTGTTAGCCGCGCCGTCGATCTGGATGCTGTTGAAGCGGAAGTTGCGGCCGCCGGCGCTAGTGCCGCTGCCGCTGCTGCTGAGCTGCGGCACCAGCCGCACCAGTTCGGTGAAGTCGCGCGTGATGGTCGGCATGCGGCTGATGGCCGAGTCGCTCACCACCGCGGCCGTGCCGGTGCGCCCCGCCGAAATCACCGCGTTGCGGTCGGCGTTCACGGTGATGCCCTCCAGCATCAGCGCCTGGGTGGCGAGGTGGAAGTTCACCTCGGCCGTCTGGCTGAGCCGCAGGCTCAGGTTGTCGCGCGTCTGCGTGCCATAGCCCAGCGCCGAAACCGCCAGGCGGTACGGGCCGCCCGGCTGCATGCCGGTAAGCAGGTACCGGCCGTCGGCGCGCGTGACCACCCGGAAGGTGGCGCCCGTGGCCGTGTTCGTGGCGGTCACGGTGGCGCCCGCCACCGGGGCGTCCTCCGCGCTGGTTACCCGGCCCGTAACCGCCGAGGTGGTGACGCCCTGCGCCGCCGCTCGGCCGGAAAGGCCAAGCACCAGCAGGAGCGCCCACACCAGCGTCGCCGCCGTGCGCGTGCCTCGATTCATGCTGTTCCTCAGGAAAGGAAAGGGATTGTTGACCGGAGTCGGACGACGATCCGTCCGGCGCGTACGATAGCACGCGCGCGAACTTCCGGATACCACGGAATGTAACGTGGCGGTAGCAAACGTCAACGGGGTCCCCGTCTTCGAACGGGCGTCCGAAATGCAATCCCGCCAACGTCATTCGCCCGCAGCCGGGCGCACGGGAACAACTACGCCTTTGCGGCGGCGTCAGCGCCCCGCCGTCATGTAGCGCAGGACGTCGTGGCGGGTGATGATCCCCTCCAGCCGCCCGTTGCGGCGCACCAGCACCGCCGGGTTCTGGCGCGACAGCAGCCGCGCCACCCCGGGCAGGTCCACGTGCGCGTCCACCACCGGCAGCGGCGGGTCCATCAGGTGCTGCACCGACTTTTCGAGCAGCGTCATGTCTTCCAGCACGCGTGCCATCAGCGTGGCCTCGGCCAGGTGGCCCACGCAGTCGCCCTCGGCCACCACGGGAAGCTGCGACACGTCGTGCTGGGTGATCAGCCCCAGCGCCTGCCGCACCGGGGTTTCCGGCGCCACCGAGACGATCTCCCGGGGCGCCCCGTCACTCTTGCCGGCCACCATGTCGGCCGCGCGGACGCGCGCCGGCTCCAGCAGCTGGTTTTCGCGCATCCACTCGTCGTTGAACACCTTCGACAGGTAGCGCTCGCCGGTGTCGCAGAGCAGGCACACCACCAGCGCCCCCGGGTCGTCGATCTCGCGCGCCAGCTCCAGCGCCAGGTGGGCGATCAGCCCGGTGCTGCCCCCTACGAACAGCCCCTCCTCGCGGGTCAGCCGCCGGGCCATGGTCATCGCCGAGCGGTCGTCCACCGAGCGCCACTCGTCGACGATGGACATGTCGAGGGTGCCGGGGATCTTGTCCTGCCCGATCCCCTCCACCTTGTAGGGGGCCGACTCGGGCTTGACCCCCGTTTCCCAGTAGCCGCGGATGATGGAGCCCACCGGGTCGCCGCCGACGATGCGGACCTCCGGGTTCTTTTCCTTGAGGTAGCGCCCCACGCCGGTGATGGTGCCGCCGGTGCCGGCGGCCGAAACGAAGTGCGTCACCCGCCCCTCGCTCTGCTCCCAGATCTCGGGCCCGGTGGTCCGGTAGTGCGCCGCCGGGTTGGCCTGGTTGTAGAACTGGTTGGCCAGGATGGCGTTGGGCGTTTCCTCGGCGATGCGCTTGGCCATCATGACGTAGTTGTCGGGATGGTCGGGCGCCACGGCCGTGGGGGTGACGATCACCTCCGCGCCGAAGGCCTTGAGCAGCCTCACCTTTTCCTGGCTCATCTTGTCCGGGATGGTGAAGATGCAGCGGTAGCCCTTGATCGCCGCCGCCAGCGCCAGCCCCACGCCGGTGTTGCCGCTGGTCCCCTCGACCACGGTGCCGCCGGGGCGCAGGGTGCCCGCCGCCTCGGCCGCCTCGATGATCGCCGGCCCGATGCGGTCCTTGACGCTGCCGCCGGGGTTCATGAACTCGGCCTTGCCGTACACGGGGGTGCGGATGCCCTCGGCCACGCGGTTCAGGCGGATCAGCGGCGTCCACCCGATGGTCTCGAGCACGGTGCCGTACGGCCGCGCGTGGCGCGGGCGCGAAAAGGCGAGGTCCAGCACAGACGTGGTCATGGTGTCGCTGCGTCGGGGGCGGCGGTGGCCGCGGAATCGGAAGGCTCGATCTGGAACTCCACGGGCAGCACCACCCAGCGGGCCACGGGGGCCCCGCCGCGGGTGGCGGGGGCAAAGCGAAGCTCGCGGGTGCCGGCCACGGCGGCCGAGTCGAAGCCCTTGTGGCCGCTGGTGGTGTCGACCTTCACCGAATCGACCGTGCCCTGCTCGTTCACGCGGATGCTGAGCACCGTCTTCCCCTGCACCCCCGCGTCCCAGAGCTCCTCGGGATACTGGAAGGGGGGCGGCGTCAGCTGGCGGGGCGCCGTCTCGACGACGGGCTCGCGCTCGCAGGCGGCGAGCGCCGCGGCGGCCAGCAGGACGGCGGAAAGGCGGTTCATCGGCGCGGGGGCAGGGGCGTCCGGCGGGCGGCGCGGGGGCGATGGAAGCCTCCGAAAGCACGCCACGGCGTCCCCGCCGCTGGTCCCGGGGGAACGCCGTTTCTCCGGCTCAAAATGGCGGATCGGGCGAAGCCGCGCAACCCGCCGCGTCAGCCCTTGGCCTGCTTCACCAGGTCGGCCAGGAGCACGAGCGCCTGCATGGGGGTGACGGCGTTGGGGTCGATCTGGCGCAGCCGCTCCACCGCGGGGTGCGGCAGGCCGCCGCCGTCGAACAGGCCCAGCTGCAGGGTGGGATCGGGCGCGCCGCCTCGCGCCTGCGCGGCCGACTGCTCTTCCAGCTCCTGCAGGATCTGCCGGGCCCGGTCAACCACGCTTTCGGGAAGGCCGGCCAGCCGCGCCACCTCCACCCCGTACGACCGGTCGGCCCCGCCCGGCACCAGGCGGCGGAGGAAGACGATGTCCTCGCCCACCTCGCGCACCGCCACGCTGAAGTTCACCACCCCCGCCAGCCGCTCGTCCAGGCGCGTGAGCTCGTGGTAGTGGGTGGCGAAGATGGTCTTGGCGCCCACCTGGTCGTGAAGGTGCTCCGTGGTCGCCGTGGCGACGGAAAGGCCGTCCCAGGTGCTCGTCCCGCGGCCGATCTCGTCCAGCAGCACCAGCGACCGCGGGGTGGCGCCGTGCAGGATGGCCGCCGTCTCGTTCATCTCCACCATGAACGTCGACTGGCCGCGGACCAGGTTGTCCGACGCGCCCACCCGGGTGAAGATGCGGTCCACCACCCCCACGTGCGCCGCCCGCGCGGGGACGAACGAGCCCACCTGGGCCAGCAGGACGATCAGCCCGACCTGGCGCAGCGTGGTGGACTTGCCGGCCATGTTGGGGCCGGTGAGGATCATCACCCGCGCGGCTTCGTCCAGCTTCACGTCGTTGGGGATGAAGTCCTCGCGCGGCATCATGGTCTCGACGACGGGATGGCGCCCGCCGCGGATCTCCAGCGCGAATCCCCCATCGACCACGGGCCGCACGAAGTCGCGGACCACGGCCACTTCCGCCAGCGCCGCGAGGACGTCCACCACGGCCACGTGGTCGGCCACGCGCTGGATGCGCGGCACCTCGCGGGCGACCGTCTCGCGCAGCTCGGCGAACAGCCGCTGCTCCAGCGAGCCGATGCGCTCCTCGGCGCCCAGGACCTTTTCCTCCCACTCCTTGAGCTCGGCCGTGTAGTAGCGCTCGGCGTTGGCCAGCGTCTGCTTGCGGTGGTAGTCGGCAGGCACGCGGTCGGACTGCAGGCGGGTGACCTCCAGGTAGTACCCGAAGACGCGGTTGAAGCCCACCTTCAGCGAGCCGATCCCCGTGCGCTCACGCTCGGTGGCCTGCAGCCGGGCGATCCAGTCCACGGCGCCGTCGCGGATGGAGCGCAGCTCGTCGAGGTCGGCGTGGTGCCCGGCGCGGATCACCCCGCCGTCGCCCAGGGAGACGGGGGCCTCGGGGTCCACCGCCGCTTCGATGGCCCCGCGCACGTCGTCCATGGCCTCCAGCCCGTCGCGCAGGACGGCCACCATGCTGGCCCGCGCGGGCGCGAGCGCCTCCATCAGCGGGGGAACGCGGGAAAGCGAGGCGGAAAGCGCCAGCATCTCGCGCGGGGTCGCACGGCCGGCGCCGACTTTGACCGCCAGCCGCTCCAGGTCCTTTACGCCACCGAGCGCATCCCGCACGGCGCGGCGCATCCCGTCGTCGTCGAACAGCTCGCCCACGGCGTCCAGGCGCGCCTGCACGTGGTCGGGCTTCAGCAGCGGGGCCAGGAGCCAGCGGCGCAGCAGCCGGCTGCCCATGGGCGTGCAGGGCTCGTCCAGCACCTTCAGCAGCGTGCCGTCCGCCCCGGTGCCGCGCAGGGTCTCTACCAGCTCCAGGTTCCGGCGCGTCATCTCGTCAAGCACCATGGCGGTGCCGGGGCGTTCCACGCGCGGCGGGCGGAGGCCGGCGAACCCGGCGGGCTGCACCTCGCCCAGGTACGAGACCAGCGCACCGCACGCCGCCGCCAGCCACTGGTCGCCGCTCTCGAAGCCGTATCCCGCCAGGTTGGCGACGCGAAAGTGGCGGGTCAGCTCCTCGGCCGCCCCGCGGGGATCGAACAGCCAGTCGCCGCGGTAGGTGAGGGTGGCCTTCCCCGCCCCGGGGAGGGGAAACAATTCCCAGGTGCGCGGCAGCAGCAGCTCGGCGGGCTGATGGATGCCCAGCACGTCGGGAAGCTCGTCCCAGTCCACCCGCCGTACCGTCAATTCGCCGGTCGTGAGGTCGGCCAGGGCCAGCCCCACGTCGCCCTCGCCCGCCGCGTCGCCGGCGACCGCCGCCAGGTAGTTGTTGCGCCGCGAATCCAGCAGGGCATCGCTGAACACGGCGCCCGGCGTCACCATTTCCGTCACCGCGCGGCGCACCAGGCCCTTGGCCAGGGCGGGGTCTTCCACCTGGTCGCAGATGGCCACGCGCTTGCCGAACCCCACCAGCCGGCGCAGGTAGTTTTCCAGCGCGTGCACGGGAATCCCCGCCAGCGGGGCCTTGCTGCTGCCGTTGTTGCGCGAGGTGAGCGTCAGGCCCAGGAGCTTGGAGCCCTCGACGGCGTCCTCGTTGAAGAGCTCGTAGAAGTCGCCGACGCGAAAGAAGATCAGCGCGTCCGGGTGGCGCGCCTTGACCTCGCGCCACTGCTGCATGAGCGGTGTATCGTCGGACGCCATCTCTGGGGGATCGCCATCAGGGAAAGGCAGCCGCGGACGGCCTGTAAAAACTGCGCCGGGAAGGCTGGAAATGTACCCGCCGCGCACAGGCCCGGCAACCGGATGGTTTACGCCAGCAGGTGAACAGGGGGAACACCGCGACGCGGGGAGGCCCGCACCGGCGCACTCCCGCCCTCGCGCACTTCTTTTGACACGCCTCAACCCCGGGCTTACATTCACGCGTTCTTTGTACGGCTACATCACGGAACGGCTTTGCCCAACGGGATTTGACATATGGAACTTCGTGAGTTCTTCACGGAAGACGCGATCAACCTGGACCTGCAGGGCTCGTCCAAGGACGAGATCCTGAAGGAGCTGATCGGCCTTCTGGGGCTGGACGAAAAGGCGCAGGGAATCCTTTTCAAGATGCTGAAGCGGCGCGAGAACCTGGGCTCCACCGGCATCGGCAAGGGGATCGCCATCCCCCACTGCCGCTCGCTGGTGGTGAACCGGCTTCGCGTGGCCTTCGGCCGCAGGAACGAGGGGGTGGATTTCAAGGCCATCGACGACAGCCCGGTGCAGTACTTCTTTCTGATCGTGGCGCCGCCCCTGGAGGTATCCAACCAGTACCTTCCGGTGCTGGGGAAGATCGCCGGCTTCGTGAAGGAGGCCGACGTGCCGGGCCGGCTTTCGGAGGTGCAGACGCCCAGGGAGTTCCTGGCGCTGCTCGAGGAAAAGGCCGCCTGACCAACGACAAGGGACCATGCATCCTCACCTGGAAGTCCTGCTGGAGATTCAGGACCTCAAGACGCAGCGCCGCGAGCTGGAGCAGGCCGGCGCCGACCGCGAGGTCCAGGAATCGGTGTTCGGCCTGGGCGTCGACGAGGCCGTCCGCCAGATCGAGCTGAAGATCGACGAGATGGTGGATTCGCTGCCGCCCCCGGTGCGCAGCCGCTACACGCGGATGAGTGCCAAGCACCCCCGCACGGTGGTGCCGGTGATCCGCGGCACGTGCTACGGCTGCTTCGTGCAGGTGCCGACGGCCCTGGCCTCGGACGCCGACCGCAACGAAGAGATCCGCTCCTGCCAGAGCTGCGGCCGCTTCCTGTACCTGATCGACTGATCGGGTCCGGACCGGCCGAGCGACGAAAGCCCCTCTCCAGGCGACTGGAGGGGGGCTTTTTCGTCAGGGCTGGGCGCGTGGCCGAAACCGCCGGAGGAGCCCGTCACGCTGCGGACGGCCGCTGGCCCCGTAAGAGCGGGTGAACCCGCCGCTGGGAAAGCGGAAAGCCCCGACTCGGGCCGCTGTCGCGTCCCGCTCGGGGCTTCACCAGCACGCGCGCGATACCTGCCGAAGCGCGAGCGAATTCTCCCCTCTCCCGCTTGCGGGAGAGGGGCCGGGGGAGAGGGCAGCCGGGGAATGCGCCGGCCCGCTTCGGAACGCCCCGGCGTCGCGGCTTCTGCACAGGTGACCGCTGCCGCGCCCAGGCTTGGAGGTGCCCCAGGCCAGATCCTTCGGCCCGCACGGGATGTGCTCCGGGCGGGAACGGTGCGCTTGGGCCTCTGGATGACAGATTCTGGCGGCGACGAGGAACGCCCGCCCCGGCGTGGGCCGGAGCGGGCGTGGTCCAAAAAAGAAGGCGGGCCGGTCAGCTTCGACGGGCCCGCCTTACGACACCAGCGCCAGGTGGCGCACGGGTTCGTGCTCCCCGGCGGGGCCTTTCGGCTCGTGCTCGTCGTCGGCGTGGCGGATGAGGGCGTCGAGCACCTCGTCACCGTAGAACATGCCGATGTACTTCGCCTGCACGCGGGTCACGCGGCGCACCGCCCACACCAGCTCCACGTAGTTGGGCTCCGAGGGCGTCTGCATCAGGTGCATGCCGCACTCTTCCGGCAGGTGGCTGGCCTTGCGGTTGTTGCAGCCGGAGCAGGCCGTGGCCACGTTGTCCCACGTGTTCAGCCCGCCGCGCGAAAGCGGCAGCACGTGGTCGCGCGTAAGGAACTCGCGTCCGCGAAGCTGCGTCTTCGTGCGCCCGCAGTACATGCAGCGGTAGCCGTCGCGCGCGAACAGGAAGGTGTTGGTCACCTGGCGGCGGAACTTGCGCGGCACGTGCACGAACCGCTTCAGCCGGATGACGAGGGGCGCCGCGACGCGCTCCTTGGCCGAACGGTAGATGCGCCGGTCGTCCGCCTCGAGCACTTCGGCCTTGCGATCGAACACCAGCCTAAGGGCTCGTTCAACCGGCAGAATGGTCAGCGGTTCGTACGATGCGTTCAGTGCCAGACACCCCATGGGCTCGCCCCTCCTTTCGGCGAATTACGGTTTCCTGTTCTGCGGTCGGCGATCGGCTGGATGGTGGATGATCAAGGATCGTGCGACAAAAACAAGCAGTCGTCCCGGGGCGTGCAGGCCAGGCTCGTCACGAGCCTGCGCACGTCCTCCTCCTGCCCCGCGCACGACGTTCCTCCGGAAGTGGCCGCACGATCCAGTGCGCCCACTCTAATGATTGCCACGGGTGGGGCATTCGTCAAGGCGGAGTACCACATGTTGTGGAAGCCGCCACCGTGCGCACCAATCGCATCGGATGAGCCACCTTCCGCGCCCATCCTCCGTAACCCGAAGCCCCGCATTTGGTTGCACAGCGTTGACGCAGAGTCCGTTACAGGAGGGCGACGGGATCGCGGTCCAATGCGATCCGAAGGTCGGCCTTGTTGGCGGGAATCCGGTACTTCTCGTAGAAATAGCGCCCGACCTGTCCCAGCACCTTGGCGTTGGGCGAGCGCAGGATGAAGTGCCAGCGCCAGCGGGTGCGGATGCGGTCGATGGGGCACGGCGCCGGGCCGACGAGAACGACGTCCGCCACCTTGCGCGCGGTCAGCAGCCCCGACATCCAATCGGCGGCGGCGACGGCGGCCTCCTGCGTGAGCTGTTCGTCCACGCCGCTGACGACCACGTTGATCAGCCTGGAGAACGGCGGATACGCAGGATCGCGGCGGGTGTCGAACTCCTTTTCGGCGAAGCCCACGAAGTCGTGCTCCGTGGCAGAAATGATGGCGTAGTGGTTGGGTAGCGCCGTCTGGATGAAGACGTCGCCGCCCTTGGGCCCGCGCCCGGCCCGTCCCGCCACCTGCGTCAGCAGTTGGAACGTGCGCTCGGTGGCGCGAAAGTCGGGAAGGTTGATCCCCGTGTCGGCGTTGATCACCCCGACCAGGGTGACGTTGGGAAAGTCCAGCCCCTTGGCGATCATCTGCGTGCCCAGCAGGATGTCGACCTCGCCCCGCTCCACCCGTCCCAGGATGTCGTGGTGCGCCCACTTTCCGCCGGTGGTGTCCACGTCCATCCGCGCGATGCGGGCCGAGGGGAACGCCTCCTCGACGGCGCGCTCCACCTGCTCCGTTCCCACGCCCTTGAAGCTCAGCTCGGCGGAGCCGCACGACGCGCAGTGCTTGGGCGCGGGTTCTTCGTGAAGGCAGTAGTGGCAGGTCAGCCGGTGGCGCTTGCGGTGGTATGTCAGCGACACGTTGCAGTGCGGGCAGTGCCACACCAGCCCGCACTCGCGGCACTGCACGAAGGTGGCGTACCCGCGCCGGTTGAGCAGCAGGATGGTCTGCTCCTGCTTGCGGATGCGCTCGCGGACGGCCTCCGCAAGGATGTCGGACACGACCACGGGTGACGGCTCCTGGAGGGGGCCCGTGGTCTTCTTGATCTTTTCGCGCTCCTTGCGCAGGTCGACGATGCGGATGGGCGGCAGCGGCTGCCCGCCGACCCGGTGGGGCAGCTCCAGCAGCGTGTACTTGCCCGCCTTTGCATTCGCCCAGCTTTCCAGCGCCGGCGTGGCGGAGCCCAGCAGGCAGACGGCGCCCTCGATGGCCGCGCGGACGACGGCCACCTCGCGGGCGTGGTAGCGCGGCGCCTCGCCCTGCTTGTACGAGCCCTCGTGCTCCTCGTCGACGATGATGGCGCCCACATTTTGCATCGGCGCGAACACGGCGGAGCGCGCGCCCACCACGATTCGCTTCGCTCCGGAACGCAGCGAGCGCCACTCGTCGTAGCGCTCGCCGTCGGAAAGGGCGGAGTGTAGCACGGCCACGCGGTCGCCGAAGACGGCCTTGAAGCGCCCCACCGTCTGCGGCGTCAGGGCGATCTCGGGCACCAGGACGATCGCGGTCTTCCCCTGCCGGTCCACCACCTCGCGCAGCAGCTCGATGTAGACGAGCGTCTTGCCCGATCCCGTCACCCCGCGCAGCAGGAACGTCCCCGGCGTGGCGGTTCGGGATGCGTGCTGCAGGTGGACGATGACGCCGGCCTGCGCTTCCGTCGGCTTGAGCCGCGGGGCGGCGCCGTCCGGGATCTGCGCGTAGGGATCGCGGGAGACCTCCTCCTCCTCGACGGCGAGCAGTTCCTTCTTCACCAGCTGCCGGACGATCTCGGTGGTGAATCCCAGCTGGCCGGTCAGGTGTGCCGCCTCCACCCGGCCCCCGAGGCCTTCGATCACCTCGTACGCCTCGCGCTGGCGCCTGGCCCGCCCGAACGCCTCCTCACGGGCCAGCAGCGTCGGCAGCACGCGGGCGATCACCAGCATTCGGCGCGTGCGGACCGGCGGCTGCTCGCGGGGGGCCTCGGTTTCCACCCGGAGAATCCCCTGCTCTTCCAGCCGCCGTATGATGGGCCACGACGCACGCTCCCCCAGTTCACGGCGGACGCGGGCGACGGGCTGCGGCCCCTCGCGCCCGCGGAGGAAGTCGACCAGCTTCGCCTCGTGCTGCGTCAGTCCTTCGTCGCCGGGGTCGCTGGCCAGGATGATGAAGTCGGTGGACGAGTCCGCCAGGCCAGCAGGGAGCGCGGTGCGGAGCACCTGGCCCAGGGGCGCCAGGTAGTACTCGGCGATCCACCGGCTGAGGCGCAGGACGGTGGGCGTGGCGGACGGTGTCGTGTCGAGGACGGCGCTGACGGGCTTGATCCTGTCCGCGGCCTGCGGCTCGCTGGCCACGCGGTCGATCCAGCCGATCTTTTCCTTGTTGGCGAACGGCACCAGCACGCGCGCGCCCGGCCGCGCGGCGTCGCGCAGCTCGGGCGGAACCGCGTACGTGAAGGTGCGCGGAAGGGGAAGCGGCAGGGCGACTTCTACGAACAACTTAGCGCGTGACTCCCAGTCCCGGCTCGGTGTTGAACCGCAGCGTTCCGTCCGCTTCCAGCCCCGGCCCGCGGAACGGGTCCGATGCGAGCAGCGCGGCGCCATCCAGGTCCACGTAGTCCACCAGTGGCGTAAGCTGGATGGCGGCGGCGATGCCCAGCGTCGACTCGATCATGCAGCCGAGCATCACGCTCATCCCGTGGGCGCGCGCCGCGTGGACGATGCGGATGGCCTCACGCAGGCTGCCGCACTTGGACAGCTTGATGTTCACGCCGTCCACCACGCCCGCCAGCTTCGCCACGTCCGCCGCGGTTTCCACCGACTCGTCGGCGATGATGGGCAGCGGCGAGTTCTCGCGTACGAGCTTGAGGCCGGCCAGGTCGTGCGCGGGAAGAGGCTGCTCCACGAACTCCACGCCGAACTCCTGCAGCATGGGCATGGCGGCGATGGTCTGCTTGGCCGTCCAGCCGGTGTTGGCGTCCACGCGGATCACCGCATCCGGCGCCTCTTCGCGGATCATCGCCAGGATCTCGCGGTCGCGCGGCGTGCCCACCTTGATCTTGAGGATGGGATACCCGGCCGCCTCACGCACCTTGGCGCGCATCACGTCCAACTCGTCGATGCCGATGGTGAACGACGACTTGGGCGCGGCGGCGGGGTTCAGCCCCCACAGCTTCCACACGGGTACGCCCAGCTTCTTGCCCACCAGGTCGTGCAGCGCGCAAGAGATGGCGACGCGCGCGGAGCCGTGGTGCGCCAGCGCGTGATGAAGCGCCTCGTCCATCGTTTCCAGCGCGAACGGGTCGCCGCCGGACGCGGACTGGAGCGCGTCGGCCAGGCGCGGGAGGACGGCGAGGACGGTGTCCGCCGTCTCGCCGTAGAACGGCTGGGGCGACGCCTCGCCCCAGCCTTCGACGCCGTCCTCGTCGCGGATGCGCACCCAGACGAGCCGGCGTGAGGGCGGGGCCTTTTCGCGCGCGATGTTGAACGCGTGCTTCGTGTTGAGTTCAACGATCTCGAAGTCCAGCTTCATTCGGCTCTCGGTCGTGTGGTGGTTCCCCCTCCCCCGGCCCCTCCCCCGCAAACCGCGCGGGAGAGGGGGGAACTTCGTGCCGGATGAGGCTGGCTGCCGGTGCATGCTGCGGGGGGGCCCCTCCCCCGGCAAACTGCGCCGGGAGGGGGGGGAACTTCGTGCCGGATGAGGCTGGCTGCCGGTGCATGCTGCGGGAGCCCCCTCTCCCCGGCCCTCTCCCCCGCTTCGCAGGGGAAAGGGAGAATTCGAGTGCGCTTCGGCTGGCGGGGTGCACCCGAGTAGGCGTGCAGTCCGCGAAGGCGGACTTTGGGCCGTCGTTGCCGCGACTTTATTCGCCCCAGCAGGGCCGGGCCGCTGCCACTGTGCTTGCCGCCGCGCTCGAGCCCGAAGTGTACCCCCTCTCCCACGCTGTTTGTGGGAGAGGGTGGACGCGTGTCAGCGCGGACGGGTGAGGGCCCCACGGCAGCCGAGGCCTCGGTTTCGGGGACCGCTGCCGCGCCCGACCTTGTACGTGTCCGCCGCTAGATCCTTCGGCCCGCGACGTCTGGCGTACAGGCCAGTACGGTGCGCTTGGGCCTCAGGATGACACCTGGCGGGTCCCTACGTCCAGATCGCGATTCCCCGCAGATTCCGGCACTCACGCACTCACGCACTCACGCACTCCCGCACTTACGCACTCGTCGTCACCGCGTGCATGTGCACGAAGTCGTACGCGGGCCAGGGGCCGGTCAGGTCCAGGGCCAGCGCGCCGTTCAGGTGGCCCAGCACCTCCGCGCGGTCCTGGAAGGCGACCGACGCGGAGCGCTCCACCAGGAACGCCGCGCTGAGCACCCCGCCCGCGGCCGGCGCCAGCGTCATCGCCCCGGCGGAGATGCGGCGCAGCTCGGCGTAGATGTGCGTGGACAAATCCAGCGCCATCTGCCGCGCGAGCCCCTGCTCCGTCACCCCCACGTGAAGGCGGAACTCCCACCGGTCCGCCACCCGGTCCAGCGCGCCATGCAGCGCCGCGTGCGACTCGGCCAGGAACGCCCGCACGTCGTCCGCCGAGTCGAATACGATGCCCACCGGCGCCGGCGCCACGTCGCCGCGCAGCAGCGCCCGGTGCACCTCCCAGTGCCGCGCCGTCACGTGCTCCGGGGCGGCGTCCGCGCCGGGCGCCGGCGCCGGGGCCACCAGCGCCGCCAGGTCGCCTTCTTCCACCAGCTCCGACCCGAAGGCGGGGTCCGCCGGCTCCCACGCTCCTTCCTCCGCCGGGGCCGGTACCACGGCCAGCAGGGTGAGCCCGTGCGCCGGGGCCCGCCGCCGGAGGGGGATGGGATCGGGCGGCATCAGGCGAAGCGCGGGTCCGAAAGCAGGGCGTACACCTCGGTCTGCGGCTCGGGGGTGGTGACCTCGGGCCCGTCCGGCCCCATGTACACGTCCACCTCCGAACGGAAGCCGACATCGCCCGGAAGGTAGATCCCCGGCTCGACGGAGAACCCGATGCCCGTGATCAGCCGGCGCGTGTCGCGCGACTCCAGGTTGTCGATGTTGGGCCCTGAGCCGTGGAGCTGCCGGTCGATGGAGTGCCCCGTGCGGTGGATGAACGCGTCGCCCCAGCCCCGCTCGGCGATGACGTTGCGCGACGCGTCGTCGGCCTCGTAGCCGGCGACCGGCGCGCCCGCGTCCCAGCGGCGGCGGACCAGGTCGATGGCGGCCAGCCGCGCGTCGCGGACGGCGGCGAAGATCTCGGCGATGCGCTCGGGAACCTGCTCGCCCGCGTAGCCCATCCACGTCTGGTCGGCGTAGATGGCCTCCACCCCGCCTTCCTTGCCGTACAGGTCGATCAGCACCAGGTCGCCGCGCTTGATCTCGGAGTGCTTGTCGGCCGAGGGGGCGTAGTGCGGGTTGGCCGCGTTGCCGTTGACGCCCACGATGGAGTCGGCGCCCACGACGATGCCGCGCCGCGCGAACTCGTCCGCGATCCACCGGCGCACCTCCCACTCGGTGATGCGCTTATCGTGGCGGATGGCGTCGGCGATCATCCGGAAGGCCGTGTGCGCCGTCTCGTACACGACGGTGGCGGCGCGGTGGTGGCTGGCCAGCCCTTCCGGCGTCCAGCGGGCGTAGAAGGCGCTCACCAGGTCGGCGGAGGTCACCACCTCGGCGCCGGTGGTGCGCACCATCTCGATGACGCCGCCCGGCACGCGGTCCACGTAGGGCACGGCGTCGCCCGGGGCGTACTCCATGGCAACGCGGGGGTTGCCGGCCAGCAGCTGCGCCAGGCGGCTCTCCAGCTCCCGCCACGACGAGTACGGCCAGTTCTCACCGATCCACCCCGTCCACGGCTGCTGCTCGATGCGGTGGGTGAGCGCCACCGGCTCGCCCTCGGCCGGAATCCAGACGAAGTAGCGCCGGGTCATCGCGGGAAGGCCCAGCAGCTCGCCGGCGATGGGGTTGCTGCCCAGGAAGTTGAAGAGCAGCCACCCGTCGACCTTCAGCGCGCGCAGTTCTTCGCGCATGCGGTCGACGGTTTCGCGGCTGAGCTGGACGGTTGCTTCGACGACGGCCATCTCGCGTTTCGTTCAGGTTAGGGCGCCCGGCGCATCCGGGGCCGGCCACTTGGTTCCCTTGATCAGCGACAGCCCCAGCACCCGCTCGCGGGTGAGCAGCCGGTGGATTTCGCGCTCGCGCAGCACGGCGCCCCGTACCCCGCTCCATCCCCACCGCCGGAACGCCCGGCGGAGGATGTCGAACCGTTCGCGCGCCGAGAAGATCTGCGTGAAGTCGGGAAAGGGCCCGCCCGCGGATGGCCGGAAGGGCGACGGGGCGTCGGACCAGTCCTCCACCGTCAGGTCCACCACCCCGGCGTCGCGCAGCAGCTGCTTCCACTCCACCAGGATCATGGGGCGCGCGCCCAGGTGCTGCACCAGGATCTCGCGGCGAGCCGGGTCCACGTGCCCCGTCCAGATCAGCTGCACCAGCACCACGCACCCGTGCGGCTTCACCACGCGCGCCAGCTCGCGCACGGCGCGCGCGGGATCTGCCTCGGCGGCCAGGCCGATCTCGCCGATGGCCACGTCGAAGGTGCCGTCCTTGAACGGCAGGTCGTCGAGCGCGGCGGTCTCGAAGGTGAAGCGGCCGTGTACCCCGCTGTCGCGCGCCCGCGCCTCGGCCTGGTCCACCAGCACCTGGTCGGGGTCGATGCCCACGCCGGCGCACCCGAACGTCTCGGCCAGGAAGAGCGAGCTGATGCCTCGCCCGCAGGCCGCGTCGATCACCTCGTGCTCCGCGGCCAGCTCCGTCAGCCGCCCGATCTGCCGGTACAGCTCTTCCCCGCCGGGCGGGAACACCGCATCGCGGCTGAGGCGGACCAAGTCGAGCATCGACGGCCCGCCTTCCCGCGGCGGCGGTGGTACGGGCAGATCGTGCGGATCGCGCGCAGGCATGGGGAACAGTATAGGCCGGCCGGTGGGCGCGTCGCTAGCGGGCGCCGGTTCCGGCCAGGACGCGGAATCGATCGCTCGATGCCATTGGAGGGATGGACGGGCCGGCTCCCGCGCGGGGAACCGGCCCGTTTTCCGCCTCACGGCCGCCTTCTCCCGACGGTCTCCGGCGTTTCGCCTGAGGCCCTCGGCTCGCCGCTCAGTCGGGGACGGGGAGCGGGTCCGAGACGATGTCGTCGGCCGTGCCCTGGCGGCGGTCGGGGCCGGTGGAGAGCACGTGGAACGAGCCGGCACGGCGGCGCAGCAGGAAGCGGCTCCCCCACGGGTCCAGCGCGGCGTCGTCGCGGCCGGGGTACATCCGCTTCAGGATGCGGGCCAGGTCGCGCGGCTGCGGCGCCTCGCCGGTGCGGTGGATTTCCTTTTCCACCAGCCGCGCCAGGCTGTTGACGCGGTCCCCGACGGCGATGCGGCGGAAGGGGTTGACCAGCGGCTCCACGTGCGGCGCCGCGCGCGTGCGCAGCGCGGGCGAGATCAGGACCACGAGGGCGGCGACGATGGAGAACTTCAGCAGGGCGCCCAGGATGGTGCGCGGGGCGAAGATGATGCGGGAGCGTGTCATGCGAGGGGAGTGCGGCGGGGCTGCATCACGCTGCTACCCGGGCGAGCAGCAGGATCGACCGCCAAAAACTCGCCGGTGACGGCAGATGGCGCAAGGTCCCGCCGCGCCATCAGTTCCTCCTGCCTACGGCCCGGACGCGGCCTGGTCGCGCGCCTTCTCGGCCAGGCGCTCGCGGATGCGCGCGGCCACCACGTCGATCCCGGCGCGGTTCTGCCCGCCGCGGGGGATGATGACGTCGGCGTAGCGTTTCGAGGGCTCCACGAACTCGAAGTGCATGGGGCGCACGGTGGTCAGGTACTGCTCGATCACCGAGTCCAGCGAGCGGCCGCGCTCTTCCAGATCGCGGCGCAGGCGCCGGATGAAGCGCACGTCGGCGTCGGTGTCCACGAAGATGCGTAGGTCGAACATCTCGCGCAGGCGCGGCTCGGCGAACAGCAGGATCCCGTCCACCAGGATCACGTCGCGCGGCTCGGTGCGGATGGTTTCCGGGGCCGGCGTGTGGCGGGAAAAGTCGTACACCGGCTTGTCGATGGCACGCCCCTCCACCAGGTCCGTCAGGTGCGCGATCAGCAGGTCGTTGTTCAGCGAGTTGGGATGGTCGAAGTTGACGCCGGCCCGTTCCTCGAGCGAAAGGTGCGACAGGTCCCGGTAGTACGAGTCGTGGTCGATGAAGACGGCCGAATCCAGGTGCAGCGAATCGTAGATCCGCCGCGCCACGGTGGTCTTCCCCGACCCCGTTCCCCCCGCGATGCCGATCAGGAACGGCTTCATCGCGCCAGCACCTTTACGCCGAAGCAGGATTGCGCGCGCGTGGCGGTGGGACGCGCCGCGAGGGCGGCGAGGGCGATCAGGATGCTGGGCATGACCTGCCTGGTGGAAACGGCTGGGAGCGGAGGGCCGCAAGCTAGCCGCCCCCGCCCCGCCCCGGCAAGCGCGCCGGACCGGTTGCCGAGCGCCCCCGCGCCGCCCTAGCTTGCGCCGCAACCATCAACGGAGGAACCTCGATGACGCGTTGGTCCCCAGCGCTTTTCGCCGCGCTGTCCCTGGCGGCGTGCACTCCGCAGGCAGGGCCGGTGGTGGGCCCGGCGCCCGTGACGGGCCGCCTGGAGCGCCCGATCCCCTACCCCGTCACCCCGCCCGCCGGGCACCAGCGCGGGGTGGACCGCGGCACCCGCACCCCGACGGGAGCCCCGGGCGCGCGCTACTGGCAGAACCGCGCCGACTACGCCATCCGCGCCCGCGTGCTCCCCGCGCAGAAGCGGCTGGAGGGGAGCCAGGTGATCACCTACACCAACAACTCGCCCGACGCGCTCGCGCAGCTGCACGTGGACCTGACCATGAACCACCACGCGCCGGGCGTGGTGCGCAACGAGCCGGCCGAGGTCACCGGCGGCGTCACCCTCACCCGCGTCGCCGTGGGCGGGCAGGCGCTGTCGGCGGGCGGAAACCAGGGCGCGCGCTACGTGGTGAACGGCACGCGCATGGTGGTGACCCCCGCGGCGCCGGTGCAGCCGGGCGCCACGGCGCGCATCGAGGTGGACTGGAGCTTCACCGTTCCCAAGGAGGGCGCGGGCGGCCGCATGGGGTGGGACGCCGACAACCTGTTCTTCTTCGCGTACTGGTATCCGGCCATGGCCGTGTACGACGACGTGGTGGGATGGCACCCGGACCCGTTCCGCGGCACGGCCGAGTTCTACGCCGACTTCGGCAGCTACGACATCACCGTCGAGGCGCCCGCGCAGTGGGTGGTGTTCGGCACGGGCGCGCTGCAGAACCCGCATGAGGTGCTGGCCCCGGCCGTCCTGGCCCGCTACCGCGCGGGGATCCAGAGCGACACCGTGGTCCACGTGCTGACGCAGGCGGACTTCGGGCGGGCCACGCAGCCCGGCCAGGGCGGCGTGCTCGCCTGGCGCTTCCGGGCCGACAGCGTGCGCGACGCCGCGTTCAGCCTCACCCGCGAATCCAACTGGGACGCCACCCGCACCTCCGTGGGCGACCGCGACGGCGACGGGCGCGCGGACCATGCCGCCATCCACGCCTTCTGGCGCCCCAGCGCGCCCCGCTGGCGCCACGTGGCGCGGTACGAGCAGCACTCCATCCGCTTTCTTTCCGGCTACACGGGTGTGCCCTATCCCTGGCCGCACATGACGGCGGTGGAGGGACAGGGCATCGTCGGCGGGGGGATGGAGTATCCCATGATGACGCTGATCGGCGGATACACGGCGCAGGGCGACTCGGCGCTGTACGCGGTGACGGCGCACGAGCTGGCGCACATGTGGGTGCCCATGATCGTGAACGTCGACGAGCGCCGCTACTCGTGGATGGACGAGGGGATGACCACCTTCCACGAGGCCCAGGCCCGCAGGGACACCTTTCCGGGGACCACGCCCGAGCTGGAGGACCGCGCGTCGTACCTGGGCACGGCCCGCGCCGGCGCCGAGGGCGAGATCATGCGGCGCAGCGACTTCCACTACACCGCGGCGGCGTTCGGCACGGCGTCGTACCCCAAGCCGGGCACCGTCTTCGCCACCCTGCGCGGGCTGCTGGGCGAGCAGACGTTCAACCGCGCGTGGACCACCTTCCACGACCGCTGGAAGTTCAAGCACCCCTACCCCTGGGACTTCTTCAACACGGTGGAGGAGGTGGCGGGTGAGGACCTGGACTGGTTCTGGCGCACCTGGTTCTACGAGACGTGGACGCTGGACCATGCCGTCGCCAGCGTAACGGAGTCGGGGAGCGGCGCTACGATCGTCGTCCAGGACCGGGGCCTCGCGCCCATGCCGGCGCGCGTTACCATCACCCGCCAGGATGGCGGCACGCAGACGGTGGAGGTGCCGGTGGAAGAGTGGCTGTCGGGCCGCAGGTCGGCCACGCTCACCCTTCCGCCGGGGGGCGGGTCGCCCATCGTGCGGGTGGAGGTCGATGCCGAGAACGCCTTTCCCGACATGGACCGCCAGAACAACGTGTGGACGCGCCCCTGACCGCTTCCGCACGCCGACGAGGGCCCGCCCGGGAGCGTTCCGGGCGGGCCCTCGTCCGTTTCCGTCCTTGCGCGTGCCGTCCAGGCGGGAGAGCTTGCGACAGGCTCCCGCGCGCACTGCATCGGGGCTTTCCACCCGCAGCAGAGATTTCGCGTGAGCAGATCCTCCCTTCGCGCCGCCGCCCCGGCCCTCGCCGCCGCGCTGGCGGCCTGCGCGGCGCCGGCGACAGGCCCGGCGCCCATGCCCGGCCCCGCGTCCCCTACCGGAACCGCCATTACCGCGGCCGACCTGCGCCACCGGATGGAGATCGTGGCGCACGACAGCATGCAGGGCCGCGACGTAGGGACGCCCGGCATCCGCAAGGCGGCCGACTACCTGGTGGCGGAGATGACGCGGCTGGGGCTGCGTCCCGCGGGCGACGGCGGCACCTGGTTCAACGCGGTGCCGCTGGTCCGTACGCGAACGGAGGCGGACGTGAGCCTCGGCGGCCGGGCGCTGGGCACGGAGGTGACCGTCGCCGTCAGCGGCACCGGCGGGCTGCCCGCCAACACGCGACAGCAGGCGGAGGGACGGCTGCTGTACGGCGGATGGATCGTGGATCCCTCCGTTCCCGCCGCGGAGGAATTGACGGCGGAGCAGATGCGCGGCGGCGTGCTGATCCTGCGGATGGGCGTGGCGCCCGGCGCGCAGCCGGGGCAGCCGCGCTACAACGTGGGCGCGCTGCTGGGCCCCGGGTCGCCCCTCGCCGGCGTGATCATGATCGCCGAGGGCGACTTGGAGCAGTTCTGGGCGTACGCGCAGGGGATTGCCCGCAACGGCAGCGTGTCTCCCCCGGACACCGCCGCGCCCGCCGCGGGCACGCTTCCCACGGTGTTCCTTACCGACCCGGCGGGCGCGGAGCGGATGATCGGGCGTACGCTGGCGCAGGCCACCCGCCCCATGGCCGACCTGGGGGCGTTCCGCTACGCCCTCCGCCCCACCAGCTCGCCCGTTGAGGCGTTCAACGTGGTGGGCGTGCTCCCCGGCGCCGACGCGGCGCGGCGCGGCGAGTACGTGGCCATCGGCTCGCACTACGACCACGACGGCATCGGCCAGCCGGTGGACGGAGACTCCATCTACAACGGCGCCGACGACGACGGCAGCGGCACGGTGGCCATGCTGGAGATCGCCGAGGGACTGGTGCGGCAGCCGCCCGCTCGCTCCGTTCTCTTCGTCTGGCACACGGCCGAGGAGAAGGGGCTGCTGGGGTCGGAGGCGTTCACGCGCACGCCCACGGTGCCGCGCGAGTCCATCGTCGCGCAGCTGAACATCGACATGATCGGCCGCAACGCGCCCGACTCGCTGTACCTGGTGGGCTCGCGCCGGCTTTCCACCGAGCTGGGGGAGCTGGTGGAGACCGTGAACCGCACGCAGGCGCGGCCGTTCGCCTTCGACTACTCGTTCGATGCGCCCAACCACCCGGAGCGCATCTACTGCCGGTCTGACCACTACAACTACGCGCGCTACGGAATCCCGGTGACGTTCTTCACCACGGGGCTCCACGACCAGTACCACAAGCCGCAGGACGAGGCCCACCTGATCGACTACGACAAGCTGGCGCGCGTGACGCAGCTGATCGCCGACATCGGTGTGGAGGTGGCCAACCGCCCGGCGCGCCCGCGGGTGGACCAGCCGGTTCCGCCCCTCGGCACGCCGTGCACCTGACCTGAAAGGCTGGAGGGCACGGAAGGCACGGAGGAAAGCTCCTCCGTGCCCTCCGTGCCCTCCGTGTGAGGCGCTGTTTCCGCGCGTCAGCGCGCGCGGATCTGCACCACCAGCGAACGAAGCCAAGGCTCGCGCATTTCCGGCCGCTCGACCAGCTCTGCGCAGAATCGCTCCCTTTCCTCACGCATGCGGCCGCGCTCGTGAAGGTTCACGGCCAGGCGCAGCGCGCGCAGGTGCCCGGGGTCCCGCGGCGGCTGGTGCATGTCGTCCGATCCCCACCGCGCCTGGCTGTGCGAAGTCACCGTCTTCTCCTGGATGTCACCCCACGTGGTCCACGTCCAGTACGGCACGGAAAGCCCACGAAGTGCGCTCCGTGGATAGTCCTTTCGCCACTCCACGCGCTGGAACCATCGCCAGGCGTTGGGGCTGTTCTTCCCACGCTCGGTGATCCCCACGAAACGCACGCGCCGGCGCATGGCGTTCACGTCCACCCCCTCGTCGCGTGCCCAGCGCGCCAGCTCGTCCGAGAGCCGGCCGAAGGTGGCGCCGCTGTGAACCAGGTCCACGAAGCATACCGGCCGCGGGGACGCGGCGATGGCGTCCGGCGCCAGCCCCGCCGCGGCGAACTGGGCGCGGAGCGCGGCGCGGGCGGCATTGCTCCCCCGGTCGTCGTTCTTTCGCAACGAGACCAGCAGCAGCTCGCAGCGGCCCGGCCACTCCGTGTCGCTGAGGATTCCGCTCAGGTAGTCGAACACGTTCTCCAGCGACCGCCCGACGAACACCAGCCGCGCATCACCCGCGCGCGCCACCACGCCCGCCGCGCAGGGGCGAAGCTCCGGGAGCAGCGCTCTCATCCCCCGCCCGCCGGACCACGGCGGCACCGGAGGGAGCTCCGCCTCCAGCAGCCGCCCCAGCTGTTCGCGCCGGGACACGTCCCAGCGGAACGGAACCGCCTCGTCCCGCCGCGGCATCCCGCGTCAGCCGCCGGCCAGGCGCCGAACGCCGTCCACCAGCCGGTCCACGTCGTCCTCGGTGACGTACGGCGCAACACCCGCGCGGATCAGCCCCCCGCAGTCCGAAAGGCCGAGCGCATCGCAGACCGTCGTCGCGTAGAAGTCGCCGTTCCACACGAACACGCCCTCCTCGCCCAGCGCCCGCGCCGCCGCGTCCGGCGACACCCCGTCGATCACGAACCCCGCCGTCGCTGTCCGCTGGCCGTCGGCACCCGGCCCGTGCACGCGCACGCCGGGGATGGCGGTGAGCCCCGCGTACAGCCGCGCGAACAGCGCCTGCTCGTGCGCGTGGAAGGCATCGTACGTGCTCCGCAGGCGGTCGCGCAGGCTGCCGCCCTGCTCCGGCGCCAGCGAGGCGATCCACTCCACCGTCGCCGCCGTCGCCGCGATCCCCTCGTGGTTCATGGTCCCCGTCTCCCACCGCTCCGGCGCCGCGTTGCTGGCGGGCGGCACCTTGTACGGGGTCAGCCGCTCCAGGTGATCCGTGCGCCCCCACAGGATGCCCAGGTGCGGCCCGAAGAACTTGTAGGCCGAGCACGCCAGGAAGTCGCAGCCGATGGCCTGCACGTCGGGCAGCCGGTGGGGCGCGTAGTGCACGGCATCCACGAAGCACAGGGCACCCGCCTCGCGCGCCATCGCCGCCACGCGCGCCACGTCGTTCACCGTGCCGATGGCGTTGGAGGCCGCGCCCACGGCCACCAGCCGCGTCCGCGGCGAAAGCAGCCCGGCCAGCGCGTCGTAGTCCAGCGCGTAGGTCTCGGTGCAGAACGGCAGCACGTGCACCGTCATCCCGCGGTCCTCGGCCATCAGCCGCCAGGGGGCCACGTTGGCCTGGTGGTCCAGCTGCGTGACGATCACCTCGTCGCCCGGGCCCCAATCGCGGCCCAGCGCACGCGAAAGGGCGAAGGTGAGCGTGGTCATGTTCTGCCCGAACACCACCTCGCTCGGGGAGGGCGCGTTCAGGAACGCCGCCATCCGCTCGCGGGCGCGGGTGAGGATGGCGTCCGTCTCGGCGCTGGTGGCGAACACCCCGTGCGTGTTGGCGTTGTGCATCAGCAGGTAGTCGCTCATCGCCTCGGCCACCTGCCGGGGCACCTGGCTTCCGCCCGGCCCGTCGAAGAAGGCGATGGGCCTCCCGCCGATCCGCCGCTCGAAGACGGGAAAGTCGGCGCGGACTCGGGCTGAGAACTGGTCAGGCATGCGCTGCGTCTGGAATCTGGCGTTCAGGGACGACGATCAGGGCGACAGATTAGCGCCGCACGCGCCGCCCGGCTACCACCGGTTCCGGCAGCTCGGACGGCACATCCTCGTCGTCCCCGTCCGCGCCGAGTCCGGAGAACTGCTCCAGCCTCACGGCACCGTCGGGAAACCGGGCGATGATCTCCAGCTCACCGCCCATTCCCCGGATGTACCGCCGCAACGTGCTGACGTAGACGTCGGTGCGGCGCTCCAGCTTGGAGACGTTCGCCTGCGACGTCCGAAGCGTAGACGCGAGTTCCTGCTGTGTGAGGTTGCGGGCGTGCCGCAGCTCGTGAAGAGGCATCTCGCGAAGCATGCGGGCCGCCTCCGCCTCCACCCGGGCAGTTCGCTCCGGGCTCCAGTCCGCCATGAGGTCTCGAAACTTCTTGGCCATTATGTGCTCCCGCGTTGATGGTCATACCCCTTCGAGTTCTGCCGCGACTTCGTCCAGGTGCTCGTCGTACAGCGCCTCGGCCACGGGAATGAACCGCTGGTACCAGCGCCCATCGCCCGTCTTGTCGCCCCCGATCAGGAGGATGGCGACCCGGCGCGGATCGAACGCGTACAGCACCCGGTAGGGCCGCCCCTCGTGCTGCACCCGAAGCTCGCGCAGGTGGCTGTAGCGCGATCCGCGGATGCTGCTGCTGTGAGGAAACGGCAGGTGTGGCCCTTTCTGCTCCAGCAGCCCTACCGACGCAGCCATCGAGTCCTGCTCGCGCTCGGACAGGCCATCCCACCACCCGCCGAACTCGTCCGTATACTCCACTTCGTAGCTCATGGGCAACATAACCTCCGTTGAATATTCCGTCAAGGGCATTCACACCCGCACTCATGCGCGGACGCGAACGAAGAGGAGGATGCGGTTTGGGAAGATTCAACAGCGGCCGGGAGGTCCGCGGGCGCGGACGGGGGCGAGCGAGGGAGTGGGGCGGGCGGGGCGGGCCGAATGCGCCTCAGGCGCGCAGGTGCGTTCGTCCTCAGGCAGAAAAAGAGAGGGGTAGAGACGGAATCCGTCTCCACCCCTCTCCTTCGGGGGAACCTGCCGGGCCGTGGAGCCCGGCGGCCATGGTCTTACGACAACGCCCAGAACCCCTCGAGGGCCGCGCCGTCCGCGCTTTCGCGCAGCTTCTCGAACGCGCGGTTGCGGATCTGGCGGATGCGCTCGCGGGTGACGCCCAGCATGGAGCCGATCTCCTCGAGCGTGCGCTCCTCGCCCTCGTCGAGCCCGTAGTACAGGTACAGGATCTTGCGCTCGCGCTCGGTGAGGTACTTCTCGAACATCTTTTCCAGGAACTCGCGCCGCGCCTGCGACTCTACCTCTTCCTCGATCTGCTCGGCCTCGCTGCCGGCGAAGCGCTCGCCGAAGCTGGCGCTGTCACGGTCGCCGCGGTCCAGCGGGGCGTCGAGCGAAAGCTCGCTGGCGGCCACACGGCGCAGGGCGCGGATGGTGTCCACCGGCTCGCCCATGTCGTCGGCGATCTCCTCGTCGGTCGGCGAGCGGCCCAGCTGCTGCGTAAGGGCCGTCTCCACGCGCGACAGGCGCACCAGGTTGCTGTTCTGGTTGAGCGGAATGCGCACCGACCGCGTCTGCTCGGCCAGGGCCTGCAGCACGGTCTGGCGGATCCACCAGACGGCGTACGAGATGAACTTCACTCCCTTGTCCGGATCGAACTTCTTCACGGCCTTCAGGAGTCCCTCGTTGCCGATGCACACCAGCTCGGCCAGCCCAAGGCCGCGGCCCTGGTACTTCTTCACGTAGGAGATCACGAAACGGAGGTTCGCCGTCACGAGACGCTCGGCGGCCTGCTTGTCTCCAGCGCGCGCCCGGTGGGCAAGGGCGCGCTCCTCGGCGGGATCGTCGATCAGGGGATATTTTTCGACGTCCTGCAGGTACTGGTCGAACGAATCCAGGGCCCGTGAGCTCAAGAACATGTGGCTCGTCCTTTGGGTAAAATGACGAGAGCAGCGAGCCCCGGTGGTGTGCGAGGCTCGCTGCTCTCAATTCACGCGGAGCGGTTTGTATCCCCCCGGAAATGCTTTCTCATAACAGGTCAATGTAGGCCGCAAGGCGTCCAAAGTCAATCTTTTCTCCCGGGCGCGCTCCGCACGGTGCTTCCGGCCCTGATAGCCTGCCCGTTCCGAAAGGTTCCGCTCGCTCCGCCCTGAAAAAGGCGCGCCGCGGCGCCGCAAGTTGCGCGCCGGAGCCGCTCAGGCCTTCGACACGGCGCGCCACAGGTAGTACGCCGGAATGCCCAGCAGGATGATTCCGAAGCCCAGCGCCGAGTTGGCCGTGTCGTTGATGGCCGAGTTCAGCAGCATGCCGCAGGCGCCCACCAGGAACAGCACCGGCACCACGGGATACCCCGCCGTGCGGTAGGGGCGCGGCAGGTCCGGCCGGGTGCGGCGCAGGCGAAACACGGCCAGCACGCTCAGCGCATAGAAGGGCCAGATCCCCAGCACGAACGAATCGGCCAGCTGCTGGAAGCTGCGGCCCAGCACGTACGCGATCCCCAGGCTGGCGGCCAGCCCGATGGCCGCGTACGGCGTCTTCCACCGCGGGTGCACCGCCGCGATGGGGCTGAAGAAGTTGCCGTCGGCGGCCATGGCGTACAGGATGCGCGGCCCCGTCATCGTCGACCCGTTCAGGGCGCCGAAGGTGGAGATCATCACCATCCCCGCCACCACCGAGGCGCCGACGGGCCCAAAGATCTTCTGCGCCACGTCCGACGCCACCAGCGTGCTCTTTGCCATCTCGGGCATCGTCATCACGAACAGGTAGCCGGCCACGATGGTCAGGTAGATGGCCGCCACCGCCAGCACCCCGCCGATGATGGCGCGCGGCATGGTGCGGCCCGGGTCCTTCACCTCGCCCGCCATGAAGGTGAGGTCCGCCCAGCCGTCGTACGCCCACATCACCGACACCAGTGCCAGGCCGAAGCCCACCCACGAGGTGGGCGCCAGGCCGTTGGGGTTCGCCAGCGCGCCGCCGCCCCGGTCTCCCAGCAGGAACGCGGCGAAGGCCAGCCCCACGATGGCGATCACCTTGGCGCCGGTGCTCAGGTTCTGCACCACCGAACCCCACTTCACAGAGCGGATGTTGGCCAGCCCCAGCCCCAGGATGGCGCCCGCCGCCACCCAGCGCACCCACCCCGGCCCGTAGCCGAACATGCGCCCCGCGTACTCGGCGAAGATCATGGCGATGGCGCCCAGCGCCGAGGGGCGGATCACCAGCAGCTCCGTCCAGCCGAAGAGGAACGCGGGGAGCGGCCCGTACGCCTCGCGAAGGAAGACGTAGACGCCCCCCGAGCGCGGGAACATGGCCGCCAGCTCGGCGATGGTCAGCGCGCCCATCAGCGCCACCAGCGCGCCGACGATCCAGATCAGCGAAAAGGCGCCCAGCGTGCCCACCCGCTCGGCCACGGGGGCGGGCACGCGAAAGATGCCGCTGCCGATGGTGGAGCCCACCAGCACCGCCGCCGCGCTCCAGATGCCCAGCCTGCGCGGAAGCTCGTCGACGAAGGTGCCGGTGTCGTGGTCTGCGGGCGCGGCGTGCGGCGCCGCCTGCGGTACGCTCATGTGCGGGGTGGCGGATCGTGTGTGTGGCGGAGGATCGGGAAGCCGGATTGCACGCAAGATAGTCCGTGCGGGCGGCGCGACAACAGGGACGTGCCGGGCGCGAGGGAACCCGCACTGGCGCCGTCCCGTATCAATCGCCAGTATCGCCATTGCCCGCGGCGCCTTCCGTACGCGGCGCGTCGTCCCGACACCAACGCGAACCATGCCACACACTATCCTCACCCGCCGCGCGCTGCTTGCCGTTCTGGCGCTGTCGGCGGCTGCCCCCCAGGCGGCGCCCGCGCAGGCGCAGGACCCGTCGCGGCTTTCCATCGAGCGCATCTTCGCCTCGCCCGAGTTCCGCCTGCAGTCGCTGCCGGCGGTGCAGTGGATGAACGACGGCCAGCGCTTCACCTTCGTGGGCGACGACGGCGACCTGATGGTGGAGGACGCCGCCACCGGCACCCGCTCCGTGATCGTGGACGCGGCCCTGCTGGTGCCCGCGGGGGCGGCCGAGCCCATCGACATCGAGGACTACCAGTGGTCCGACGACGAGCGCAAGCTGCTGGTGTACACCAACAGGCAGCCTGTCTGGCGCGCCAACACCAAGGGCACCTTCTACGTGTGGGACGTCGCCGCGCGGCGGCTGACACCCGTTTCCACCGCCCCCGGCTGGCAGCAGTTCGCCAAGTTCTCCCCCGATGGCGGCAAGGTGGGCTTCGTCCGCGACAACGACCTCTTCGTCACCGACCTGGCTTCCGGACGAGAGACGCGGCTGACCCGCGACGGCGGCGAGCAGATCATCAACGGCACCTTCGACTGGGTGTACGAGGAGGAGCTGGGGCTGCAGGACGGCTGGCGGTGGAGCCCCGACGGGCGGCGCATCGCCTACTGGCGCATCGACCAGTCTTCCGTGCGCACCTTCTACATGATGCAGGAGACGGACAGCCTGTACGCGCAGCCGGTGGCGCTTCGCTATCCCAAGGCCGGCACCCCCAACCCCATCGCCCGCATCGGCGTGGTGGGCGCGGAGGGGGGCGAAACGCGGTGGATGGACACCGGGAGCGACCCGTCGGTGCTGCTGGCCCGGATGGAGTGGGCGGCGTCGCCCTCGGAGATCGTCATCCAGCGCACCAACCGCATCCAGAACCGCCTGGACGTGATGGTGGCCGACGCGGGGACGGGCCGCAGCCGCGTGCTGTTCACCGAGAGCGACAGCGCCTGGGTGGACGTGGGGGACGACTTTCGCTGGCTGAACGGCGGGCGCCAGTTCCTGTGGACGAGCGAGCGCGACGGGTTCAACCACCTGTACGTGTACAACCGCAACGGCTCGCCGGCCCGCCAGCTGACGCGCGGCGAATGGGAGGTCACCAGCGTCCTGGGGATCGACGAGAAGAACGGCTGGGTGTACTTCGGCGCGACGGAGGAAGGGCCCACCGAGCGCCACGTGTACCGCGTGCGGCTGAACGGGCGCGGCGGCGTGCAGCAGGTGAGCCGCGAGCGGGGCACGCACGTGGCGGCGCTGAGCCCGGCGGGCACCTACTGGCTGGACTTCCACTCCCAGGCCGGCGTGCCGCCCGTCATCTCGCTGCGGCGGCCGGACGGCGCGCACGTCCGCACCCTGGCCGACAACGCCCGCGTGCGGCAGACGCTGGAGGCGCTCGCCATCCGCAAGCCCGAGTTCATCCAGGTGCCCGGGGCCGACGGGGTGATGCTGAACGCCACCATCATCCGCCCGGCCGACTTCGATCCGTCGAAGAGATACCCCGTGCTGATGTACGTCTACGGCGGGCCGGGCTCGCAGACGGCGACGGACGCGTGGGGCGGCAACCGCTACCTGTGGCACCAGGTGATGGCCCAGAACGGCTACCTGGTGGTCAGCGTCGACAACCGCGGCACGGGCGGGCGCGGGCGCGACTTCAAGAAGGTGACGTACCTGCGGCTGGGCGAGCACGAGGCGGTCGACCAGGTCGCGGCGGCCCAGTGGCTGGCGCGGCAGCCGTACGTAGACGCGCAGCGCATCGGCATCTGGGGGTGGAGCTACGGCGGCTTCATGACGGCGTTCAGCATGATGCAGCCGGGCGCACCCTTCAAGGCCGGCGTGTCGGTGGCCCCCGTGGCCGACTGGGGGCTGTACGACACCATCTACACCGAGCGCTTCATGCGGACCCCGCAGGAGAACCCCGAGGGGTACCGCCGCAGCCCGGTGGGCGAGGCGGCCAACCTGCGCGGCAAGCTGCTGCTGGTGCACGGCACGGGCGACGACAACGTGCACTTTCAGAACAGCGTGCGGCTGGCCAACGCGCTGCAGGCCGCGGGCAAGCAGTTCACCTTCATGGCCTACCCCAACCGCAACCACTCCATCTCGGGCGGGCCGACCAGCGCGCACCTGTTCACCATGATGACCGACTGGGTGCTGGCGAACCTGTGATCCGCCAGGGTTTCATGCGGAGGCGGAGGAACCGGTGAGCCGCGGAGGGGCTGGATGCCCTTCCGCGGTTCGTCATTCACTTCACCAGCTTGAAGAAGATCCCGAACGCCTTCTTGGCCGTGGGCGTCAGCTTGCCGCGGCGCCAGGCGTCCGCGGCCTTGCGGATGACCTCGGCGCTGGTGGGATACGGGTAGATCACTTCGCCCAGCTTTCCCAGCCCGATCCCCGCCGTCATCGCCTGCGTCACCTGCGTGATGAGATCGCCGGCGTGCTCGCCCACGAGCGTGGCGCCCAGGATGGTGTCGGAACCCGCCTTCAGGTGGACGCGAAAGAAGCCCTCCGTGGTGCCTTCCAGGCGCGCGCGGTCCACCTCCTCCATCTGGATGGTGATGGTCTGCACCTCGTCGCCGCGCTGTCGAACCTCGTCCGGCGAGAGGCCGACGTGCGCCACCTCGGGCGAGGTGTACGTGCACCAGGGGATCACCAGGTCCGCGACCTTGCCGCGCCCGAAGAAGAGGGCGTTGCGCACCACCATCCGCGCCTGGGCATCCGCCGCGTGGGTGAACTTGAACTTCGACGCCACGTCGCCGATGGCGTAGACGCGCGGGTTGGAGGTGCGCATCCGCTCGTCGACCGCAACCCCGTGCTCGCTCACCCCCACGCCGGCCTGCTCCAGTCCCAGCCCTTCCACGTTCGGCGCGCGTCCCGCGGCCACCAGCAGGTGCGAAGCCGCCACGGGCCGCACCGCGCCCGCGTGCGAGATGCGCAGGGTCTTCCCCGCCCCGTCCGCGCGCACCGACTCCACGCGCGCACCCAGCAGGACCTCGACACCGTCCCGCCGGAGCGCGGACGCGACCACTTCGCCCGCGTCGGGATCGTCGTTCTTCAGCAGGCGGTCGCCGGATTCGATGAGGGTCACGCGCCCGCCCATGCGCGCGACGGCCTGCGCCATCTCGCACCCGATGGGGCCGCCGCCGAGGATGGCCAGGTGCTCGGGGCGCTCGGTAAGCGAATAGAAGGTCTCGTTGGTGAGATAGCCGGAATCCGCCAGCCCCTGGACATCCGGAACCGCCGCGCGGCCGCCGGTGGCGATTACGGCGCGGTGAAAGCGCAGGCGTTTTCCATCCACCTCCACCGCGTCGTTGGCCACGAAGCGCGCGTCACCCAGGTACACGTCTACGCCGATCTGGTCGCGGAAGCGCGCGGCGCTGTCCACGGGGCTGAGGTCGGCGCGGATGCGCCGCATGCGCTCCATCACCGCGCCGAAATCGCCATTCCCCCCCGCCGCGGGACCACCATACCGCCCCGCCGCCTCCCGCACCGCGTGCCACGACCTGGCGGCGGCGAGCAGGGCTTTCGACGGCACGCAGCCCACGTTCAGGCAGTCGCCCCCCATCAGCGCGCGCTCGATGAGCGCCACCCGCGCGCCGACGGCGGCGCCGATGGCCGCCGTCACCAGCCCCGCCGTCCCCGCGCCGACGACGACGAGGTGGTAGCCCCCCTTCGGCGGTGTGGGATTCGTCCACGTGGTGGGATGGACGTTCTCCAGCAGCCGGCGGTTGTGCGAATCCAGCGGCTGCACCGCGGGGATGGACGTAGGATCGTGGGCCATGTCTTCGGCGGCGCGGATCGAGCGTGATCGATAGCAACAAGGAGGAGCCACGTGGCTCCTCCCTGGAAAGTACGATACGGACCGCGTTTCGACTAACCCCGGAGCACGCCGCGGCGGGCCCCTCCCCCCGGCCCCCTCCCCGCACGGAACTGCTGTGCGGAGAGGGGGAGAACTTCGGTCGACGGTCGATCGGCTGCCTCGCGTGCCGCGGGAGCCCCCTCCCCCCAGCCCCCGTCCCCCGCTGCGCAGGGGAGGGGGAGACCTGAATTGCACTTCGGATGGCATCGCGCACTCGACTGCGCGTGCAGTCCGCGGAGGCGGACTTTGGGCCTTGGTTGCCGCGACTTCAGTCGCCCCAGCAGGGCCGAGGCCTCTGCCACTGTGAGAGACCCGCTGGTCGGGTCACTGCGCGCGGCTGGCCTCGTAGCGCGCGATGAACTGCTCGGGAGTGGTGGCGGCAATCAGCTCGCCGATGGCGTCGAGTGGCAGATCGGCGGTTTTCTTGAAGCGGACGCACGACTTGCCCATGTCCAGCTTCTTCCCCTCCCGCCGGAACGCCTCGAGCAGCGCCTCCTCCTGCTCCGGGTCCATGTACGCGCCCAGCAGGTACAGCGAGTAGTTGTTCTTTTGCGCGGCCAGCGCGGCGTATCCCAGCGGCTGGCCGTTGTAGGTCGTGGGATAGCGCTCCAGGGGAATGGCGTAGGTGATCATCCCCCACGCCATGGTTTCCGTGTAGCCCTCGGGAAGGTTGCGGAGGATGACGTCGCGCACGGTGGAGACGACCTCGCGGCGATCTTCCGGCAGTTCCTGGAGGTACTCTTCGACGGTCGCGGCCTTGCTGCTCGCCATGGTCGATCAGGGGTGTGGGAGGTGGCAGCGGGGGTGTCTGAATACGCGGAGAATAGCCGATCGGGCCCCACCCGTCGAGCGGGTGCAGCGGACCCGGGGGAGGAACGAGGACGGCCCGGCGATGCGCCGGGCCGTGACGGCCTCAGTGCTGCGTCGGCGCGCTCGAGGTTTGTGCGGCTCCCTGCGCCAGGCGGGCAGCGGCGCCGTCGCGGGCGCCCTGCTCGCGCGACTGGCGGCTGTAGTTGTCCTCGAACGGCCACGTCAACATGTCGAGGAGGCTCCGCGTGCTCTTGCCGGAGAGCGCGCGTTCGTACGCGGCCTGGTACGCCTGCTTGTTGCCGTGCATGGTGCGTCCTGGGTGCCTGGTGTCCGACCCTGAGAGGCCATCGCAATAATAGCACCCGGGCGCCCGAAACGCCCGTACTTTTTTTCGCGCCGGTCCGCCGGCGTCACTGAGGCAGGCGGAAGACCGAAACTCCCAGGTCGTCGTTCTGCACGTACAACAGGCCGTTCGCCGCCTCCAGGTTGCCGACGGACTCCATGTCGGTGGCGTCGTCCAGGTCGTAGCGGCCGGTTTCGCGCGGCGCCGCGGGGTTGGAAAGGTCGTAGCGCCGCACCAGCGCGCGCGACCCGCCGGTGCCGTAGGCGTACAGCGTGCGCCCGCGGACGACGAGCCCGTCCAGGAAATCCACCTCCACGCGCGCCACCTCGCGCGGCTGGGCGGGGTCGGACACGTCCACCGTCACCAGGAAGTCGCGGGTGCGGGCGCCCACCCGCACCTCGGCGTCCAGGTACACGTGGCGCTCGCCCGCGGCGATCACGTCCACGTCCGCGCCGTACACGCCCGCGTCCTCGCGGGTGCCCAGCGCGCGCGCGTCCAGCCGGCCCAGTACGCGCGGCGCGGCGGGGTTGGAGACGTCCACGATCTTCATCCCGCCGCCCACGTTCCGCGCTCCGGCCGCCTCCCCCGGCCGCGCCGCGCCTTCGGCCACGTACAGGTGCCGGCCGGCGGCCACCGCCACGCCGGTTTCGGATATCCGGCCCACCAGCCGCGGGGCGGCCGCGTCGGCGACGTCGGCCAGCCACACGCCCACGTCCGTCACCAGGTACGCCCGGCCGTCCTGCAGAACGATCTCGCGGATGTCCGTCATCGGCATGGGGGTGGTGACCAGCGCCGAGACGAAGCGCGGGCGCGCCGGATCGGCCACGTCGAAGATCACCAGGTTGCTCCCGCCCAGGAACGCCCCGCCGGACGAGAACCGCTCGTCGACGAGCAGCCAGCCCTGGTCGATCCACTCGCGTGTCAGCGGCGCCTGCAGCGCGTTCTGGTGAAGGGTGATGCCCAGGAACACGTGGGTGCCGCGCGCCGCCATGGCGTCGATGCGGCCGGGAACGCGCAGGTGGCCGGCGGCGCTCGGCTGGCCGGCGCTGTCGATGGGAAGCACGTGAAGGGTGTTGCTGTCGCGAGCCGCCACGAACGCCGCGCGCTCGGTGAACGCCGTGCGCCAGGGCGGCGGCCCGTCGCTCTCCGCGACCAGCTCCACCCCCGTGCCGCACGCCGCCAGCGACAGCACGCACGCGAGCGGGAGGACGAGGAGCCAGGACCGGCGCATCACGCGGGCTGCGCCGGCTGAACGTGGACGCCGCGCTCCAGCGCCTGCTTCACGGGGCAGCGGTCGGCGATCTGCGTCAGCCGCTCGCGCTGCTCGTCGTCCAGCGCGCCCTCCATCACCAGCTCCCGTTCGATGGTGATGCCGGGAAGCGCCTGCGCGCCGCAGTCCTCGCAGTCCTGCTGGTAGCTGCGCGCCTGCCGCAGGCGCACCGTCACGCTTTCCAGCGGCCAGCCCTTGCGGTCGGCGTACATCCGCACCGTCATCGCCGTGCACGCGCCGATGGACCCCAGGATCATGTCGTAGGGCGTGGGGCCGGAATCGCCCCCGCCCAGGCTGGCGGGCTCGTCGACGACGACGCTCTTGCCGCCGACCTCGATCTCCGTGCGATAGTGCTCCCGCCCGATGCGGGCGACCACGTCGTTGCTCGCCACGTTCTGCATCCCCGTGTGTGGATCAGGCTTCCTCGCCGCCCGCGGCCTCGCCGATGCGGCGGAACTCGTCGTCCGCCAGCTCCACCGCGGCGGCGGCGACGTTCTCGTCCAGGTGCGCGACCTTGGAGGTGCCCGGGATGGGCAGCATCACCGGCGAGCGCCGCAGCAGCCAGGCCAGCGCCACCTGCGACGCAGCCACGCCCCGCCGGCGCGCCGCCTCCGCAAGCGGACCACCCTCATCCGCCAGCTTGCCGACCGCCAGCGGGTACCAGGGGATGAAGCCGATCCCGTGCAGCTCGCAATGCTCCAGCACGCCTTCCCACTCGCGGTCCGCCACGTTGTAGCGGTTCTGCACCGTGGCGATGGGCACCTCGCGCCGCGCCGCCTCGATCTGCTCCACCGTCACCTCCGAGAGGCCGACGTGGCGGATCTTGCCCTCGCGCCGCAGGTCTGCCACGGTGCCCACCTGGTCCTCGGCCGGGATGGCGGGGTCGATGCGGTGAAGCTGCCACAGGTCGATGGTGTCCAGCCGCAGCCGCCGGAGGCTTCCCTCGCACGCGGCCCGCAGGTGCTTCGGATGTCCGTTCTCGGTCCATTTGCCGGGGCCGGAGCGCGTGAAGCCGCCCTTGGTGGCGATCAGCAGGCCGCGGGGATACGGGTACAGCGCCTCGGCGATCAGCTCCTCGCTGACGTTGGGCCCGTAGGAATCGGCCGTGTCGATCAGGTCGATGCCCACCTCCACCGTGCGCTTCAGCACGCGAATGCACTCCTCGCCGTCCTTGGGCGGGCCCCAGACCCCTTCCCCGGTGATCCGCATGGCGCCGAAGCCCAGCCTGTTGACCGGGATGTCGCCCACCAGGAACGTTCCGCTCGCCGCCGCATCCAGCCGATCCGCCATCCCGCTTCTCCTCGTCCGGTTGATTCCATGCGCTCACCCACCGACGACGCGGAAGATGCCCCGCCGCGGCGCGTCCCCTTTCATGTCGTCAGGAACCGGGCCACGGATGCGGCGCCGCCGATGTGCCAACGAAACGGCGGGGCCGGTGGTCTACCCTGCACATGGATCGTTCACCGGCGTGCCCTGCCAAGACGGCGCGCCGACAGCGGAAAGCAAGATGAGTCCTTTCAAGTTCTTCGGGCGGATGCTCGCCTTTTCGGCCGCCCTGGCGGCCCTTCCCCTGGCCGCGCACGCACAGGCCGGCTCCGTCACCGGGACGGTGGTGGAAGCCACGTCCGGTCGGCCGCTGGCTTCCGTGCGGGTGACCCTTCACGCGGGGGGCGACACCTTGGCCGTCGCCGGGGCGCAGACGGACGCGGCGGGGCGCTTCCGCATCCAGGCCGCGCCGGGGCGGTATTCGCTGCGCGCGGCGCTGCTGGGATACTCGCCGCATCGCGCCGACGCGGTGGTGGCGGCGGGCGCGCCGGCAGACCTGGGGACCATCCGCCTTGCCTCGTCCGTGCTGCTGCTGGGCGAGGTAGAGGTGGTGGCCGAGCGCTCGGCGGTGGTCGTGGCGCCGGACCGCACCATCTACTCGACGCGCGACATGCCCGTGGCCAGCGGCGGCGTGGCCACCGACGTGCTGCGCGCCGTGCCGGAGCTGGAGGTGGGCGTCACCGGTGGCGTGCAGCTTCGCGGCACCGCGGCGCAGATCTACCTGAACGGCCGCCCGGCGCCCATGCAGGGCGAGCAGCTGGAATTGTTCCTTCAGCAGTTTCCCGCGGACCGCATCGAGCGCATCGAGGTGATCCCCAACCCCTCCGCGCGGTTCGAGGCCGAGGGCGCGGGCGGCATCGTGAACGTGGTGCTGCACCGCGACGTAGACCTGGGGCTGAGCGGCAACGTCTTCACCAACGCCAGCAGCCGGGGCGAGGCCGGCGCCGGCGGGCGGCTGACCTACCAGAGCGGTGCGTGGACCCTGTTCGGCGGCGGCTTTCTGCGCCGCTCCGACCGGCGCACCACCAGCTTCGACCTGCGGCAGAACCTGCTGGCCTCGCCCGTGACCCTGCTGGAACAGGACGGGTGGCGCGAAGACGAGGGACTGTCCGGCAACCTGGATTTCTCCGCCGAGTACCAGTTGAGCCGCGCCTCGTCGCTTCACGCGGAAGGGGCCGTCTGGCGCAACCAGAACGACGCGGACGGCGTGACGCGCTACACCCGGATGAACGAGGCGCGCACCCCGCTGGAGCTGTACGACCGCGCCCTGGACGATTCGCGCAACAGCGTGTCGGCCGACTTTTCGGCTGGCTTCCGCCACAGCTTTGCCGCGGCCGCCCGCCGGCGTACTACGGAGCGCGGCGGCGAGGGCGCCCAGGGCCGCGGCGGACCCGGGCAGGGCGGACCGGGTGGCCCGGGCGGGCCCGGCGGACCCGGTGGGTACGGCGGCGGACACGGCGGTCCGCGGGGCGGCGGCGGGGGCGTGTTCATGGGCGGTGAGCACGAGCTTTCCATCGACGTGGAGTACGAGGCGGGCGAGGACGACACGTTCAGCCGCACGCGCCGCGAGCTCTTCGAGAACGACGGCAGCGCGGCGGACGAGCCGGTGGAGCTGCGGGTGCGCGACGACGTGGGTGCCGAGCGCCAACGGCAGCTGCGCGCCGACTACGTACGTCCGTGGGGACCCAAGGGCCGCGTGGAGCTGGGATACCGGGCCGAGGTGCAGGACACGAACGACGACCGGATGCTGGAGGTGTTCGCGGACGAGGGCCAGGCGGGCGTCGTGGCCACGAACATGGTGTTCGGCTACCGGCAGACGCTGCACTCGGCGTACGGCACCGCGTCACGCACGCTGGGCGCGTTCACGCTTCAGGGCGGGCTGCGGGCGGAGCACGCCGACACGAAGCTGACGCTGCCCGCGGCGGTTCAGGAGTACGACAACGCCTACCTGAGCCTGTTTCCCAGCGCCAACGTGCGGTGGGACCTGGGCGACGGGCGCGACCTGCGCCTTTCGTACTCGCGGCGGATTCGGCGCCCGCGGCCGCAGATCCTGAATCCCACGAACCTGTCCACCGATCCGCTGAACCGCACGGTGGGCAACCCGGACCTGGAGCCCCAGTACGCCAGCTCCGTGAGCCTGGACGCCAGCTGGACCACCGGCTTCGGAACGCTGCGCGCTTCGCCCTTCTACCGCCGCACGGACAACGACTGGACGCAGATCAAGACGGTCGACGCGGCCGGCATCTCGACGGTGACGTGGGAGAACGTGGCCTCGCTTACATCGTACGGCACCTCGGTGAGCGCGTCCGTCCGCCCGATCGGGGGGATCAGCGGCAACGTGAGCGTCAACGGCGCGCGCGAGGTGCGCAACGCCAGCAACCTGGCGCTGGACTACTCGGGCGATGCGTTCCGCTGGGGCGCGCGCGGCAACCTGAGCGCGCGCATCACCGAGACGCTGGCGATGCAGGCGATGGCGGCGTACAACCCGGCGCGCGACGTGCCGCAGGGCCGCGTGTCGTCGTCGCTGATGACGCACGTGGGGCTGCGCCAGCAGCTGTGGAACAACCGGGCGACGCTCAACCTGATGGTGACGGACCCGTTCGACCTGTACCGCTCCTCCTTCACCACGAGCGACCCGTCGCACGTGCAGATCGGCCGCAGCCAGTGGAGCGCGCGCAGCGCCACGCTGAGCTTCTCGTACGCCTTCGGCCGCCCCCCGCGCGACCGCCGCGACCAGGCCGAGGAAGAGGAGCAGGAGGAGTCGGTCATCCGTTGATCCCCCGGCCCTGCTGGGGCGACTGAAGTCGCGGCTACAACGGCACGAAGTCCGCCTTCGCGGACTGCATGCGTAGTCGGTCGCGCTCCGGCTGGTGTGGTGCATGTGCAGGTGAAGCCCCGAGCCGGGCGCGACAGCGGCCCGAGTCGGGGCTTTCCGCTTTCCGAGCGGCGGGTTCACCCGCTCAAGGGAGTCGGGGCTTTCCGCTGTTCTTGCCGCGGGGTAACCCGCCCGGTCGGCCCCTCGGCTCCGACGCGGCGCTTGAAGCCGCAACGGCGGCGCTGACCGGGGTTCCCGCTGAGCCCCCCCGTGAGCGTCAGTCCGGCTCCAGTTCGAGCCTCAACTCACGTCCCCGGCGAACGAGCGTTCCCTTGCCTGCCTGGTAGCTCGCGGACGGGGCGACGATGCGGATGTCTCTCTGACCTTCGCGGCGCTCCCCGTCCGCGAGCCGCACGGCCCCTCCCCCGATCGTCACCTCCACCGCGCTCTCATCGCCCAGGACCGCCGCCAGCGTGCCGAGGGATTCGTCGTGAACCACCTTCGTGTTGAACTCGCCGCTCGTGTTGCTCGTGTTGCAGGGCCGGAACCAGCGCATGTGAATCTTGATCCGCTGGGTGACCGGCAGCGTGTTCTGCGGGTCGAATCCGCAATTCCCGTGGTCTCGCTGCGCCATCCGGCTGGCATCGACCACGAGCAGGACGCCGGGCGCGGCGAGAACGCTGTCCATCTGCGCACGGCGGCGGGCCCGCAGCGCGGCGATGTTCCGCTCGGCCTCCGCCAGGAGGTCGGGCGCGGGATGCCGCCGGGTCGCATCGGCGATAAGGCTCCGTTCGCGCTCCCGCAGCCCGGCCGCCTCAGCAACGGCCTCTTGCAGGGTCAGGTCGTCCTCGACGAGGCGACGCTTCCATGACGGCCCCACCATCCGGTCGAGCAGCACGGCCATCGCGGGACCCGTCGAGTAGAACCGGAGGCGAACGGAGCGGCTGACGTCCCCCGTGATGGTCCGGAGCGAATCCGCCAGGGTGAGCGTGCGGCGGGACACTCGCCCCCCGTCGCGCCGCGCCAGGAGCTCGGAGGTCCTGAGGAGCGCGTACTCGGCCAGACCCTCGTTGAGCTCGGCCATGCGATCGAACTGAGCGATCTCCTCTGGCAGCCGACGGTGCCGCGCTTCGCGCGCGGCGACGAACTCCTGGGCCAGCCGCACGCGGTCCGTGCGGCGGGTCGCGCGGAGGGCTTCGCTGAGCAGGCGGGCCTCCAGCGCGAACGCCGCCTCGTCGCGCGCGTCGAAGACCGGGTACCGCGACACCAGGGCGGAGTTCTCTCCGCGGCCGAAGCGCCGGTCCGGCCGCGCATTCGCCCGCTGAAATACGTGGAACGCCTCGTGGACCGCCGTGCCTGCGAGGGCGATCGGATCCAGCTCGCCCACGACCACCTGCGCCGCTCTCCGCCCGGAGATTTCCGTGCTCGTGCTCGCCGCTCCCGCCGCGGCCTCGCCGATCCAGAGGGCGCTCGGGACACTGGGAACGCCAGCGTACCCGGTAGGCGGGGCACCCCGCCAGCCGAACAGCACCGCGCCGCGCCCCCGGAGGACGAACACGACAGGAACGGTATCCGGCCGGAACCCCGGCCAGACCGAGTCCGGCGCAACCGGCCCGACTGCTTCGACTCCCACGTATGCCCTGGTGAGCGCGTGGAGGGTATCAGCCCCCGGCTGGGCCCCCAGCGGAGTGCCGACGGCCCAGAGAACTACGAGTGTAGTTAAAAATCGCATGTCAATGCTCCTTTGGCTGGGGGTGAAGGGTGCTCGCGTCGTGCTTACCGGGAAAAGGGCGGCGGGCGCGGGGCCCAGCGTAGACCACGCTGCTCCGGAGCGAGGCGCAGATCGAGCGGAGGGCTGTCGCCGCTTCGCAGGCGGACGGATCCGCCGCGCTGCTCGATGTCCGCCGCAGCGAGGGTCTTTCCGCCGAGGGAAGCGGCCACGACCCGGCTCCCCTCGATCGTCACGGTGAAGGAGCCGGCTGGGTCCCGGCCGAAAACCGTATAGTGGTCCAGGCCCCGCACACCGGGAGCCGCGGCGCACATCGTCAGGGTCACGCCGGCGAGCAGAACGGCGCGGAGCGCGGGCGGCGGGGCAGGGTCCGGCTCCCCGTTCCCGCCGAGCAGACGCCGGACGCGGCGCAGCGTCAATGACTCGTCACCGACCAGTGCCGCGACGTGAGAAACCGGTGGCTCGTTCAGCCAGCGCGCCACCTTGCCCAGCGCACTCGCCAAGTCGAGCCCGCTGGCGCCCTCCCGAACGGCGCGGGCATCACAGAGGCATTCTGAGAGTTCACGAAGTCTCGCCTCGGCCCTCCACAAGAGCGGCTGGAAGACGAGTATCCGGGAGACAAGCGCGACGATCCACCTCCAGGCCGGGTCCCGGCGCGCCAGGTGCGCCGTCTCGTGCGCCAGGACGGCCTTCAACTCGCCCGGGGTGAGCGCCGCAACCATGGCAGGATGAATCCAGATCTGCGCGTGGAAGGTGGTCGGAGAGAGTACCCCCTCGGCGAGCCGGACCTTCGGCCAGGCGTCCGGCGCGGCTGCCCGTATCCGGTCCGTCTCGTCAGCCGTGGGCATCCGGAGGTGCCCAGCCGCGCGCCGCAGGTGCAGATACCCGGCAACAAGCCGAGTGACAAGAATGAGAGAGACGAGTGCCCACACGAACATCACGGGCGTAGTCCAGGACATCGCGCTGCTCAGGACGAGGCTCGGCGTGGCACCGCCCGCGGCCAACCCTACCGAGTTCTGGGCCGGGCCCCGCAGCATCGCGATCCGTGGGAGGGAGACGGAAAGGAGCGGGAGCAGGACCGCGCCCCGCCAAGCCGTCTCCCTGACATGGTCGCGCCCGGCGGGCATCCACCGGTCCAATGCCTCAGCGGCCAGGAGCAGCAGGGCGCTGTGGAGCAGGTAGGTACCTGCCCAGGCCAGTACCGGGATTACCATTCTTCAGTCATCGGAGCCCCGACGACGGCGCGCTTCGTCGATATGGGATTGGATTTGTTCCAGGTCGCCTTCGGAGAGGTCCTTTGCGGCAAGCACCTGAGTAACTACGGCGGTGGCGTCTCCTCGGAACAGGCGTCGCACCACATCCTTGATCATGGACCGCCGTACTTCGTGCTCTGCCACCAGCGGAAGATAGACGAAGCCCCGCCCCTCGACCCGATGTGTGACCACGCCGCGCCGCTCGAGCCGCTGCAGGATGGTGGAAACGGTCGTCACTGCCACACGCCGGGTCCGGCCCACGGCGCGGTGCACGTCCGCGGCGGATGCTTCGCCGCGGTCCCAGAGGACCTGCAGGATGTGAAGCTGGAAATCGCTCAGGTCGTACACGCACTCCCTGGGGTTCAAGGCTTGTCGCGCTGCGCAAACTACGCCTGTCGTTGATCCCGTGTCAAGCGTACTCTTCGGATCGGCGAACCCGCCGGTCGCCCCTCCATCCGTGTAGAGTCTTGCGTGGCCATGAACTTCGGGTTTTATTCGGATAGGAAGAAAACCCGAAGCAGGAGCATTCGATGGATGCGATGACGCTGGAGCAGAAGCTGGAGTTGCTGATCGGCCTGGCGGGCGACGACCGCGACGGGGCGCCCGGCAAGGACCGATCGATGCTCCCGCCCCGGCTGCGCCACGCCAACGACGTGGGCGCGCTGCGGCCGGTGAACATCCGCGAGCTGCGCGTCGCGGGCAAAGGCAAGCTGTCGCTGATGCGCATCCTGATGACCAACGCGTGCAGCTTCAACTGCCACTACTGCCCCATGCGCCGCGACCGGGCCATGCCGCGCACGCTGCTGAAGCCCGAAGAGCTGGTGAAGATCTTTCTCGATGCCTTCCACCGCGGCTGGTGCAGCGGCCTGTTCATCACCACGGGCATCCCGGGGCGGCCCGTGAAGGTGATGGACGACCTGATCCAGGTGCTGGAGCTGCTGCGCGAGAAGCACCGCTTTACGGGATACGTCCACGTGAAGATGGTGCCCGGTGGGCAGGTGGCGCAGATCGAGCGGCTGACGGCGCTGGCCAGCCGCGTGTCGCTGAACCTGGAAGCGCCCTGCGGGTCGTCGCTTGCGCAGATCGCGCCCGAAAAGAGCCTCGATACCTCGCTCGCCAGCCTGGAGCAGGCGCGCAGGCTGGTTTCGCGCGAACGTGGCGAGCGGCGCGACGGCAAGCCCGGCGACCCGCTGCACCCCGGCGGCGCCTCGGGGATGACCATGCAGTTCGTGGTGGGCGCCACGCCCGACAGCGACCGCACGCTGCTGGGCAAGGTGACGGAGCTGTATGCCAGGGGCGGCATCCATCACGCGCACTTCAGCGCCTTTCGCCCCATCCGCGACACCCCGCTGGAGAACGCTCCCGAAACCCCCGTCCTGCGCGAGAACCGGCTGTACCAGGCCGATTACCTGGTGCGCCAGTACGGCTTCGGCGCCGACGAGGTGGTGTTCGACGAACGCGGCAACCTGCCCTTGGGCAACGATCCCAAGACCTCCTGGGCGCTCGCCCACCCGGAGCGCTTTCCGGTGGAGGTGAAGGCGGCCTCGTACGAGGACCTGGTGCGCGTCCCCGGCATCGGCCCGGGGACGGCCAAGCGCATCGTGGCGGAGCGTGCGACGACGGTCCTGCGCGGCCTGGCGGACCTGCGGAAGCTGGGCGCGGTCACCACGCGCGCGGCGGGGTTCCTGACGCTGGGCGGAAAGCGGCTGCAGACGGTGAAGTGGACGGAGCAGCTGGGGTTCTGGGGCCCGGACGACGACACCGGGCGCCACCACCTGACCTACAGCGTCAGCCCCGGCACCTTCCGCTAGCTCAGCGCCGGGTGCGGCTGGACCAGTGGATGGCGGTGATGCGCCAGCCATCCGGCGTGCGGGCGAGCACCATCAGCTCGGCGCCGGCGGAGTTGACCACGCGCCCCCGGAACTGGCCCTGCGCCACGCTCGTCGCGGCCGCCCACGCCACGTCCCCCCGCACGCGGATCTGCACGGGTGTGCGAGTAGACTGGACGGCACGGGCGAACTCGATGTCGGCGGGCAGGTGATGGCCGCGGTACTCCGCCACGTCCTCCACCCCGCCCGACTCCAGGATCACCGCGTCCGGCGCGAGCAGCGCGAGCGCGGCGGCGCTGTCCCCCGCCTCCAGCGCCTGGTGGAAGCGCGCCACGGTCGCGGCGACCTCGGCTGAGTCCTGCGCGGCGGACCGAGCCGACGGCGCGGAGACCACGTCCCGCTGTTCGACCACGACCACCGGCGCAGGGTCTACCTGGACGGCGGGCTGCGGCGCCATGGTGAACCGCGGCCCGCATGGACGCCCGCACGCGGCGAGCAGGAACACGATCACGATTCCGAGCTTCGCACGCATCAGAGCCATCCCTTCTCCCGTGCCAGCCGCGCCGCCTCCACCCGGTTGGCGGCTCCCAGCTTGGAGATGGCGGCCGAGAGGTAGTTGCGTACGGTGCCCTCCGACAGGAACAGCGACGCGCCGATGGACGCGCTGGCGAGCCCTTCGCCGGCCAGCCGCAGCACCTGCCGCTCGCGGTCGGTGAGCGGGTCGCTTTCCGTCCACGCCTCGCGCGCCAGCGTGGGATCGATGGCGCGTCCGCCGGCGTGTACGCGCCGCACCGCGTTCGCCAGCTCGTCGGAGGGGCTGTCCTTGAGCAGGTAGCCGGAGGCGCCGGCATCCAGCGCGCGCCGAAGATAGCCGGCGCGGGCGAAGGTGGTGAGGATCACCACCCGCGTCCGCAGCTTGCGCCGGGTGATCTCCGCCGCCAGGTCCAGCCCCGTCATCCCGGGCATTTCGATGTCGGTGAGCACCACGTCGGGCGCGTCGCGCTCCACCAACGCGAGCGCCTCGTCACCGTTCGCCGCACGGCCCACGACCTCGATGTCGCTTTCGATCTGGAGAAGCGCGGTGAGCGCGCCCAGCACCATCGCCTGGTCCTCTGCCACGAGCACGCGAATCATCCCCCGCCTCCCGGTTCCCGCGTCCCGGCGTTCGCGGCCGAGCCAAGCCCGTCGGGGACGCGCACGGAAATGCGCACGCCGCGCCCGCCGATGCCGGCACCGCCCATCATCGTTCCACCCGCCGCCTCCACGCGCTCGCGCATGCCGCGCAGCCCGCTCCCCTCGGTCACGGCGCCCGCGCGTCCGTCGTCTTCCACCTCCAGCACGTATCCGCCGGGCTCCCGCCGCAGCCGTACGCTGCAGGCCTGCGCCTCCGAGTGGCGCACCACGTTCGTCACCGCCTCGCGCAGCGCCAGCGCCAGCGACTCTTCGACCTCGCGCTCCAGCGTCACCGGCGGCACGTCCACCGTCGCGCGGATGCCGGCCGCGGCCAGGATGGCGGCGGACTGCCGGGCCTCGTCGTCGAGGGATGCGCGGTAGCCGCGCACCGCCTCGCGCACCTCGCGCAGCGCCTTGCGGGCCACCTGCTCCACCTCGCGGATCTCCCGTGCCGCCGCCTCCACGTCGCGCGTGGCCAGCTTGGACGCCAGCTCCGACTTCAGGACGATGAGCGAAAGCGTGTGCCCCAGCACGTCGTGAAGGTCGCGGCCGATGCGCTCGCGCTCCGCCACCGCGGCCAGGTGGCGGATCTGCTCGTGCGCAAGCTTGAGCCTGGCGTTGACCCTGGCCTCCTGGGCGTAGTGAAGGTTCACGAAGCCGATCAGCAGGGGCATTCCCACTGCGGGAAACCAGTACCACAGCGGAGGCTGCGCCAGCCACGAGGTCGCCGCCCCTGCGGCGGCCACGATCACGATCGCCCGCGCGGCCACCCGCGGTCCCGCCAGGTTTCCCGCGAAGCTCGCCGCGTAGATGAAGAACACCGAGGCGCCCACGTTCAGCGGCGTCATCACGGCGCCCAGCAGCACCTGGACGGCGACCACCAGCATCAGCGCCCGGCCCTGCACCCAGAACCCGCGGAAGTACGAGACCAGGAACACCGCCACGACGAGCGCGGTCCCCGCCGGGTACGCCCGGGCCGAGTGGGCCAGGCGCAGGGGCACCGCCGGCTCGATCAGAAAGAACGCCAGGTAGATGAGCCACGCGTACGCCGTCCACCCCACCCCGCCGCCGGCGGGCACCAGCCGGCGGCGGGGGGATGATGCCGGGGCGGCGGCCGGGCCGGTTTCCATCAGCGCAGGCCGAAGTCGTCGATGCGCAGCTCGAACGGCCCCGGCTGCGGGCCGCCCGCCAGCACCACGCCCATCACGTCGTGCCCGTCGATGCCGAAGTCCGACCAGGCGAACCGCACCTCCCGCCACTCCGGCCCCGCGACGAAGGTGCGGATGAGCGGCATGGTTCCCTTCGACCGGGCGAAGACCATCACCCGATACGTCTTTCCATCGCCCCGGGCCTGGAACGCCACCCCCGGCCGCGACGAAAGGTCGACGGGCGACATGGCTTCGGCCGGCATCCACATGGCCCCGTACCAGGCGTAGGCGAGCGCGGGGGTGATGGTGCCGGTGACCGAAAGCGAATGGCGGCTGCCGCCCGCGCCGCCCTCCACGACCGCCACCTCGCCGCTGGACGTGCCGCCGGCGTACGTGTCGGCCGAGGGCATCCAGTTGCCCAGTTCGGCCGCCAGCGCGCCGGACTCGAAGTCGGCGACCAGCCCGCCCGCGAGCGAGGCGGCCCCGGCGTCCTGGCGCTGGCGGGCCGCGGTGACGCTCCGCGCCAGGCTCTCGCGGTCGATGGGCACGCCCTCCTTCCAGACCGTGCGGATGGCGCGGGTGGCGGTGATGTCGACCGTGGGATCTCCCTCCACCAGCAGGAGGTCGGCGCGAAGCCCTACCGCGATCCGCCCCCGGTCTGCCAGCCGAAAGGCCGTGGCGGGCACGCTCGTCGCCGCGCGGAGCGCCTCGATGGGCGTGAGGCCGGCCTGAACCAGCAGCTCCAGCTCGCGGTGCATCGCCGCGCCGAAGGCGGTGCCGGGGTTCGGCGCGTCACTGCCGGCCAGGATGGGCACGCCCGCGGCCCGCAGCTGCCGGATGACCGCGAAGGCGGAATCCAGCGTCCGCACAGGTGCACCGGCGCGCCGGGGAAAGCCTTGGGCCAGCGCGTCGCCGCGTGCGGGGAGCAGGTACGGGGCAAGGCGCGCGTCGCGCACCAGCGGGGCCCCGCCTCCCGTGCCGGTGATGCTCATCATCACTGTGAGCGTGGGAACCACGAAGGCGCGCCGCGACGCCGCGAGCCGCGCGAAGTCCGCCCCGGGGCCGCGGTCGTTGAACAGGTGCACCAGGCCGTCCGCGCCTTCCTCGATCGCTGCCCGAGCGCTCGCGGCGTCGCTCACGTGGACGACGGCCAGCTTCCCGCGCCGGTGCGCGGCCTCCACCACCGCCCGCATGGTCGCCCGGTCGATGGATGGGATGGAGGCGCCGTACGCCGCACCGTCGTCGAAGACGATCTTGATCCACTGCGACCCCTCGGCGATGCGGGCGTCGACGAACGCCTGCGCCGAGTCGGGCGAGCTGATGGTTGGAATGCGCATTCCGAACTGGGTGCCATGCCCGCCCGGCGCGGTGACCAGCACGCCCGCCGAGAGCAGGTCGGCGCGTCCCCGCGCTTGCCCGGCGTCCTGCTGCACGCGGGCGGCGCGCGCCGTGGCCACGTCGGTGAACATGTCCAGGTGCGTCGTCACGCCGAAAACGGCGGCTTCGCGCAGCGCATCGCCGAACGTGTGCGTATGGGCGTCGATCAGCCCCGGCAGGAGCGTCATCCCCGCTCCGTCCACGATCGCGGCACCGGCGGGCGCGGGCACGCCGCGGCCTACCCGGGCGATCCTGCCGGCCTCCAGCAGCACGTCGTGCCCCTGCAGCACCCGCTCGCCGTCGAACACGCGCACGTTGCGGATGAGCGTCGCCTGCGCCTGCTGCGCGGCGGGCGCGCCGGCCGGGATGAGGACGGAGGCGAGCAGGAGGGCGGTGATGGCCCGGCGGCGGACGCGGGCGGTCACGCCTCGAGGGACGGCGTGTTCGTGGCCTGCGGACATGGTGTTTCCTTGCAGTAGGTTTCACGCGTGGCGACGGCACTCTCGCATCGCCTGCCTCAAAGGTGGCGGCGGGCACCGGATCGGACTACGCGGATTCGTCACGACTTTGGCGTGACGTTTGTCATGACGCGTCGGCTTCGGCGGCGTCGCGCAGCTCGCGGAAGAGCCGCGCGAAGTCGGCAGCCTGGTAATTGGCGTTCAGGCCACTGGGATTGGGGAGGATCCAGATCGGCCGGCCGCCCACCGTCTCCGCCTGCGGGCCCAGCTTGGCCTTGGGCCGGTTGAACGCCGTCCGGTACGCGCCGACGCCAAGCACGGCCAGCCAGCGGGGCGCGAACCGGCGCACCTTTTCGTCCAGCTTGCGCCCGCCCTCCGCCAGCTCGGCGGGGGTGAGCTCCGCCGCGCCGGTGGTTGCGCGGTCCACGATGTTGGTGATGCCGTAGCCGTACCGCAGCAGCTCACTTTGCTCGGACGGGTCCAGCACGCGCGGGGTAAAGCCGCCCGCGTGCAGCGCCTTCCAGAAGCGGTTCCCTGGCCGACCGAAGTGGTAGCCCACGGCGGCCGTGTACAGCCCGGGATTGATGCCGCAGAACAGCACCTTCAGCCCCGGCGCGATCACGTCGGGGATGGTCGTGTTCAGCGCCGCGGCGATCTCTTCCTTCGTAGGTCTGCGTACTGGCATCGGGGATCACTCGTTCGATGGAAGCCGCTCATCCTGTCGCCCGGCGGTCAACCCTGTCATCCAGAGGCCCCGAGCAATCGTTTATCTTGACGCCCCGGCAACCTGTCATCCTGAGGCCCAGGCGCGCCCAACTCGCCCGTACGCCGTACTTCGCGGGCCGAAGGATCTAGCCTGAGGTACGAACTAACTTTGGCGCGGCAGCGGCACGGAGCTCCGGACCCGGATCGCCTCGGAATCCAGGGTTTCCGAGCCGAATCACTCGAGCCGAATCACTCGAGCCGAACCAAGGGGTTCGAGCCGCCCCAGGGCTGCACGGGCGAATGAATCCTCTGCAACAAACACACGAAGTCCGCCTTCGCGGACTGGCTTGCCGTGGCGCTGGTTACGGCATGTGGCGCGCCCCGGCTCAGGCCAGTTCTGCCGCGATTTCGGTGACCGTCGCGCGGGCCGTGCGGCCAACCGCGATCAGGGTGGCGGAGGCGAAGCCGGTCCAGTCGCCGTAACCCACCAGCCATAGCCGCGGCTCGCGGACCGAGCGCGTTCCCTCCACCGCAATCCGCCCTCCCTCGACCACGTCCAGCGGCCTCAGGTGGTCCAGCGCGGGGCGGAACCCCGTGCACCAGATCACCGCATCCACCGCCTCCTCGCGCCCGTCCGGCCATACCACCCCGCCCGCCGTCATGCGCGTGAACGGGCGCACAGACCGCAGCACGCCCCGGTCCCGCGCCTCGCGCACCGGCGGCACCATCACAATGTCGCCCAGCCCCACGCGCGGCGGTGGTTCCCTGCCCTCCTGCCGCGCCCGGTACGCCGCCGACGCCTGGTCGAACAGGTAGCGGCCGTCCACCCAGTCCGGCAGAAAGCCGGGCTCCGCCAGCGTCACCCACGTAGCATCCGCCACCCGCGACACCTCCGCCAGGATCTGCGCGCCGGAGTTGCCGCCGCCTACCACCAGCACCCGCCTGCCCGCGAAGGCATCAGGCGTGGCGTACCCGGCGGAGTGGAGCTGAACTCCCAGGAACTCGCCGCGCCCAGGGAAGTCGGGGATGGACGGCCGGCTCCACGTGCCCGTCGCGCTCACCACCGCTCTTGCGCGCCAGGTACCCGCATCCGCCACGACGCGGAAGCCGTCGCCCTCGCGGTGGACGGCGTCCACGTCGACCCGGCGGCGGACGGGCAACTCGTAGCGCCGCTCGTACGCATCCAGGTACTCCAGCACCTCCGCGCGCGAGGGATAGTCGTCGGTGCCGCCCGGCATCACCCATCCGGGAAGCGAGCTGAATCGCGCGGGGGAGAACAGGCGCAGGCCGTTCCACCCGTGCCGCCACGCTCCGCCCGGCCCGTCCTGCGCATCCAGGACGACCCACGACAGCGGCGTCCGGCGCAGATGGTAGCCCACCGCTAGCCCCGCCTGCCCTCCCCCGATCACCACCACGTCCACGTCTTCCGTCATCGCCCTCACAGCACGAGTCGCGCATCGCACCACCCCGCCGACAGGGTATCAGCCAAGTTTCCGTGCGAACAGGGGTTGCGCGAGCGGACCGCCGCTTGCGAGACGGGCCGCCAGCACGGGCATCGACACCACGGAACGACCACACGGGAGCAAGCGCGGATGCCGGATCAGGAGCAGCAGGAACAGCCCGGCAAGGCCATTCGGGTGCAGGTGCAGGGCGCCAAGGGACAGGACGTGGGCAAGGGCGTGGCGCGGCTGGGACGCAAGACGTTCGACCGGCTGGGCGTGGAAGAAGGCGCCGTGGTGGAGATCACCGGCAAGCGCACCACCGCCGCCCTGGCCCTTCCGCCCTTTCCAGAGGACGAGGGGCTGGACCTGATCCGCCTGGACGGCCTGCAGCGCGCCAACGCCGACGCGGGCATCGGCGACCACGTGCAGGTGCGCAAGGCCGACATGAAGGCCGCGCGCCGCATCACCATCGCCCCCGCCCAGCCCAACATGCGGCTGATGGGCTCCGGCGACGCGCTGCGGCGCACGCTCTTCCACCGGCCCGTGGTGACGGGCGACGTGATCTCCACCTCCGTCTACCGGCGCGGCGGAACGCGGGCTACGGACCCGAATCCCCTCCCCGAGGACATCCTGCGCACGCTGCTCCAGCAGACCACCTTTGGCCTGCAGGAGGTGCGGCTTCGCGTGGTGGCGACCACCCCGCGCGGCGTGGTGCAGGTGGTGGAGGAGACGGAGATCGAGCTGCTTCCCGAGTACGTGGAGGCCGCGGAGCGGCGCAGCGCCGACGTCACGTACGAGGACATCGGCGGACAGGGCGCGACCATCGAGCAGGTTCGCGAGATGATCGAGCTGCCGCTGAAGCACCCCGAGCTCTTCCAGCGGCTGGGGATCGACCCGCCCAAGGGCGTGCTGCTGCACGGCCCCCCGGGCACGGGCAAGACGCTGATCGCGCGGGCCGTAGCCAGCGAGGCCGACGCGCAGTTCTTTCACATCGCCGGGCCCGAGATCATGGGCCGCTACCACGGCGAAAGCGAGCAGCGGCTGCGCGACGTGTTCGAGCAGGCGCAGAAGCAGGCGCCGTCCATCGTCTTCATCGACGAGATCGACAGCATCGCCCCCAAGCGCGAGGAGGCCACGGGCGAGGTGGAGCGCCGCATCGTCGCGCAGCTGCTGACGCTGATGGACGGGCTGGAGCCGCGGCAGAACGTGGTGGTGATCGGCGCCACCAACCGGCCCAACGCGCTGGACGAGGCGCTGCGCCGGCCGGGGCGTTTCGACCGCGAGATCGTCATCGGGGTGCCCGACATGGCGGGGCGGCGCGAGATCCTGTCCATCCACACGCGCGGCATGCCGCTCGACGACGACGTGGACCTGGACGAGATCGCCCGCATCACCTACGGCTTCGTGGGCGCCGACATGTCGGCGCTGGCGCGCGAGGCGGCCATCGAAACGCTGCGGCGCCACCTGCCCAACATCGACCTGGACCGCGAGGAGATCCCGCAGGAAATCCTGGAGCAGCTGATCGTCTGCCGCAACGACTTCATCAGCGCGCAGAAGCGGGTGCAGCCTTCGGCGGTGCGCGAGATCATGATCCAGGTACCCGATGTGGGATGGGAGGACATCGGCGGGCTGGAGCAGGCGCAGATGCAGCTGCGCGAGGGGGTGGAGCTGCCGCTGAAGCACCCGGACGCGTTCCGGCGCCTGGGAATCCGCCCGGCCCGCGGCTTCCTGCTCTACGGGCCGCCCGGGACGGGCAAGACGCTGATCGCCAAGGCGGTGGCGCGCGAGTCCGAGGCCAACTTCATCGCCGCCAAGTCGTCGGACCTGCTGAGCAAGTGGTACGGCGAAAGCGAGCAGCAGGTGTCGCGCCTCTTCCAGCGCGCGCGGCAGGTGGCGCCCACGGTGATCTTCATCGACGAGATCGATTCGCTGGCCCCGCAGCGTGGCGGCGGCGGGCTGGGCGAGCCGGCGGTGACGGAACGGGTGGTGAACACCATCCTGGCGGAGATGGACGGGCTCGAAGAGGCCAACGGCATCGTGGTGATCGGCGCCACGAATCGCCCGACGCTGCTGGACCCCGCGCTGCTGCGCCCGGGCCGCTTCGACGAGCTGGTGTACATCCCCGTTCCCGACCGCGACGGGCGGCGGAAGATCCTGGGCATCCACACTAGCGAGATGCCCATCGCCGACGACGTGGACCTGGACACGCTGGCGGAGCGCACGCAGGGCTACACGGGCGCGGACCTGGAAGACCTGGTGCGCCGCGCGGGCCTCCACGCGCTGCGCGAGAACCTGGACGTGCCCGACGTGCCGATGAAGTTCTTCGAGACGGCGCTCAAGGAGAGCCGCGCGTCGGTGACGCCGGAGATGGAAAAGGAGTATGAGGAGATCGCCGAGCAATTAAAGCGCGAAAGTCCGCGCGGGCCCAAGCGCATCGGCTTCATGAGCGGATCGGAGCTGGAGGCGTTCGCCAGCCGGTAGGGGCCTAAGTCGCACAAGAGCCTGTCATCCTGAGGCCCAGGTGCACCGTACCTGCGCGAACGCCGAGCCTCGCGGGCCGAAGGGATCTAGCCCGGGGCACGTCCAAACTGGGGCGCGGCATCGGTCACCGAAGCCGAGGCCTCGGCTGCCGTGAGGCCCTCACCCGGCCGCGCTGACACGCGTGCCACCCTCTCCCGCAAACAGCGCGGGAGAGGGGGTACACTTCGGGGTTCGGTGCGGGCGGAGGGGAAGCGTCAGAGCCGGGCCCCCTCCTAGCGGTTGAAACCGCGTCTGGAACGTCACGAAGTCCGCCTTCGCGGACTGCACGCGCAGTCGAGTGCGCGAGGCCAGCCGAACCGCGATTCAGGGCTCCCACGGCATGTGCCGAGACCTGTCGAATCGCAATCGAAGTTCCCCTCTCTCCCGCGCTGTTTGCGGGGGAGAGGCCGGGAGGGGGGGCTGCCGCGGCATGCGAGGCACCCAGTCGAACCCAGATCGAATTTCTCCCCTCTCCGCACGTAGTTTGTGCGGGGAGGGGCCGGGGGAGGGGCCCTCCCGAGGCATGCACCGGCACCCATTCGAACCCCGACCGACCTTTTCCGCTCGAATCGCACAGCCAGCACATGACCCACCCCCAGACTACGCGGAAGGAGTTCACCCCGGGCGAGCTCGCGGATCAGCTCCGCGCACTCGGCGTCGCGCCGGGCGGCGTGCTCGTCGTGCACACGTCCTTCCGCGCCGTGCGGCCGGTGGCGGGCGGCCCGGCGGGGCTGATCGCCGCACTGCGGGCCGCGCTCGGGCCGCGGGGAACGCTGGTGATGCCTTCGTGGACGGGAAGCGACGAAGAGCCCTTCGACCCGCGGACCACGCCCGCGTCGTCCGACCTGGGCATCGTAGCCGACACCTTCTGGCGGATGCCCGGCGTGGTGCGGAGCGAGCATCCGTTCGCGTTCGCGGCGATCGGCCCGGAGGCGGATGCCATTACCTCCGGGCCCCTCCCGCTGCCGCCGCACGTGCACGACAGCCCCATTGGCCGGGTGTACGATCGCGATGGCCACGTGCTGCTGGTGGGCGTGGGTCACGACGCCAACACCACGCTGCACCTGGCGGAGCTGCTGGCCGGCGTGCCCTACGGCGTGCCGAAGCACATCACCGTTCAACGCGACGGCCGGTCGGTCCGCGTGCCGTATCGCGAGAACGACCACTGCTGCCTGCGGTTCGGCGTGGCGGATAGGTGGCTGCGCGAGCGCGGGCTGCAGACGGAGGGGCGCGTCGGCCATGCGGATGCGCGCCTCGTCCGCTCGCGGGACATCGTACGGGTTGCGCTTGAATTCCTGGAGCGCGACCCCCTCATCTTCCTGCATCCCGCCGGTGAAGGATGCGAGGAGTGCGACGAGGCGCGGAGCAGCATGACGGGATGATGGAGGCGGCCGATTCGATGCATAATGTGCGTACAGGGTTTCGCCGACGGCTTCCCGGGCGTATCCTCCAAGCGTTTCTCGCTGACTCTTCATCCAGCTGATCGCGCCGCCGGCATGATGGACCCCTCGGCCCCCTTTCAACCGCCCGCCACGGAGCGCGACCAGCTGCTCGCCCGCATCCAGGCGCTCGAGGAGGATTGGCGCCGGCTGCGGGAAGAGAACGAGCGGCTGCACGCGCAGCTCGCTGGCGAGCGCGGCCGGGCTCAGGAAGCGCTCCGCGCCAGCGAAGAGCAGCTGCGGATGGCCGCCGCCGCGGCCGAGCTGGGCACGTGGCGCCACGACCTGTCCTCCAACCTGTTCTCGCTGGATGAGCGCGCCCAGCAGCACTACGCCCTCCCCGCCACCACACCCCTGCAGGCGTTGATCGACCGCGTGCACCCCGACGACCGCGCCCGCCTGGGCGGCGAGATCGGGGGGGCGCTGGACCCCGCCGTCCGTGCGAAGGTGAGCACGGAGTATCGCGTGGTCCATCCCGACGGCGCGGTGCGGTGGCTGCGCATCCAGGGACGGGTGGAGTTCGACCGCGACGGGCCGGACGCGCGGGCAACGCAGGGCTTCGGCACGGTGCAGGACGTCACCGGGCGCAAGGAAGCCGAGGTGGCGCTGCGCGAGAGCGAGGCGCGGTACCGCCGCCTGTTCGATTCCATCGACGAGGGATTCTGCGTCGTCACCGTGATCTTCGACGACGCGGGCAACCCGGTGGACTACGAGTTCCTGGAGGCCAACCCGGCGTTCAGCAAGCAGACCGGGCTGACGGACGCCGTGGGGCGGTCCGCGCGCGAGCTGCTGCCGGACCTGGAGGAGGACTGGTTCCGCATCTACGGCGGGGTGGCCAGAACGGGCCGGCCCATCCGCTTCCAGAACGGGTCCGAGGCCATGCACCGCTGGTTCGACGTCTTCGCCTTTCGCGTGGACGAGCCGGAGCAGCGGCGGGTGGCCATCCTCTTCACCGACGTCACCGAGCACATCCGAGCCGACCGCGAGCGCGAGCGCCTGCTGGGCGAAACGGAGGCCGCGCGCGCCGAGGCCGACGCCGCCAACCGCGCCAAGTCCGATTTCCTGGCCTCCATGAGCCACGAGCTGCGCACGCCGCTGAACGCCATCGGCGGATACGTGGACCTGCTGGACCTGGGGATCTACGGCTCGCTCAGCGATGCGCAGCGCACGTCGCTGGCCCGCATCGGCGCCAACCAGCGCCACCTGCTGACGCTCATCAACGACATCCTCTCGTTCGCCCAGCTGGAGGCGGGACGCATCGAGTTCGACGTTCGCCCGCTGTCGGCGATGGAGCTGGTCGCCAGCGTGGAATCGCTGGTGTCGCCCCAGGCGGCGGCCAAGGGCGTGTCGTACGCCACCGAGCCGTGCGACCCGGCGTTGTGCCTGCGCGGCGACGCGGAGCGGATGCGGCAGATCCTGCTGAACCTGGTGGGCAACGCCATCAAGTTCACCCCCGCCGGCGGCCGGGTGGTGCTGTCGTGCGACGCGGAGGAGCAGTGGGTGCACCTGCGCGTGCGCGACACCGGCGTGGGGATCGCGCCCGAGGAGCAGGAGCGCATCTTCGACCCGTTCCAGCAGGTGGGCCGCCGGCTGAGCAGCCCCACCGAGGGCGTGGGCCTGGGGCTGGCCATCAGCCGCGACCTGGCCCGGGCGATGGAGGGCGAGCTGTCCGTAGACAGCGCGCCCGGACAGGGCAGCACCTTCACCGTACGGCTGCCGCGAGGCTGACGGGCGGCACCGGCCAGGCCCTGGACGGATACGAGCCCCGGCGCGAGCATCGCACCGGGGCTCGCGTCGTCGTAGCCGGGGCGTTGCACGGCGTGCGGCACGGCGCGTGCTTCCTCCCCGCCGCCTGAAGCGACAGGCAACGCACTTTCAGGAGGGCAGCGCATGCGAGCGATGGTGTACCGGGGGCCGTACCGGATTCGTGTGGAAGAAAAGGACATGCCCCCGATCGAGCATCCCAACGACGCGATCGTGCGCGTCACCCGGGCGGCCATCTGCGGCTCGGACCTGCACATCTACCACGGGATGATGCCCGACACCCGCGTGGGCCAGACGTTCGGCCACGAGTTCGTGGGCGTGGTGGAAGAGGTGGGCTCGTCGGTGCAAAACCTGAAGCGGGGCGACCGCGTGATGGTGCCCTTCAACATCTTCTGCGGCACCTGCTTCTTCTGCTCGCGGAAGCTGTACGCCAACTGCCACAACGTGAACCCCAACGCCACGGCGGTGGGCGGCATCTACGGGTACTCGCACACCACCGGCGGCTACGACGGGGGCCAGGCGGAGTTCGTTCGCGTGCCCTTCGCCGACGTGGGGCCCAGCATCATCCCCGAGTGGATGGACGAGGAAGACGCGGTGCTGCTCACCGACGCGCTCCCCACGGGCTACTTCGGCGCGCAGCTGGGCGAGATCCAGGAAGGCGACGTGGTGATCGTGTTCGGCGCGGGGCCGGTGGGGCTGTTCGCGGCCAAGAGCGCGTGGCTGATGGGCGCGGGCCGGGTGATCGTCATCGACCACCTGGAGTACCGGCTGGAAAAGGCGCGCGAGTTCGCCCACGCCGAGACGTACAACTTCGCCGAGTACGACGACATCGTCACGCACATGAAGAAGATCACCGACTTCCTGGGCGCGGACGTGGCCATCGACGCCGTGGGCGCCGAGGCCGACGGGGCCTTCTTCCAGCACGTCACGGCGGCCAAGTTCAAGCTGCAGGGCGGCTCGCCCATCGCGCTGAACTGGGCGATCGACTCGGTGCGGAAGGGCGGCACGGTTTCGGTCGTCGGCGCGTACGGGCCGCTGTTCAGCGCGGTGAAGTTCGGCGACGCCATGAACAAGGGGCTCACCATCCGCGCCAACCAGTGCAGCGTGAAGCGCCACTGGCCGCGGCTGTTCGAGCACGTGAAGAACGGCGTGCTGAAGCCCAGCGACATCATCACGCACCGCATTCCGCTGGAGCACATCGCCGAGGGCTACCACATGTTCAGCGCCAAGCTGGACAACTGCATCAAGCCCATCGTGGTCCCCAACTGAACGGGAGAGCGATCATGACGGATATCACCGAACACGAGCGGAACGTCCCGTCCGCGGTCAGCGACCTGCCCCGGCCGTACTGGGCGTCGACCACGCGGGCGACGGCGCCCCTGGAAGAGGTGCGGCGGACCGTTCCCGGCTGGGGCGTAGACCTGAACTACGACGAGCGCACGGCCGTGCCCATGGAGGACTTCGATCCCGGGGCCACGGGCGCGCACTGGGACTTTCCCGAGCGGCAGCCGGAAAAGTGGCCGCGCGAAATGTCGCCGGAGCACGGGATGCTGCCGCCGGTGTTCGGCACGGCGTGCCCGCCGAAGGGAATTTCGGGCGCCATCCGCAAGTACGCGTACACGCTGGGCGAGGGAAAGACCTCGCACTGGATGCTGCTGATGGCGGCGGACCGCATCGACGTGATCGAGAGCTCGGTCGAGTCGGCGGTGCGCGGCCAGCCCGACAACCCGCTCTCGGAGTCGGGCGTGATCGCCGAGTTCAAGCGCCACGGCATCCGCTCGCGGACGCGGGAGTCGCAGCGGGTGGACCTGAAGCACCAGTGGATGGACCCGCTGATCGTGGCGGCGCCCTGGCTGCTGGGCGGCTACCTGGCGTACCGCGCGGGCAAGGCGCTGGCCGGCGCGAGCCGCGGCTCGGGCGACGACCGCCCGCGGTTCACGCGGCCGGGCTGAGGGAGGCCCCTCCCCCGGCCCCTCCCCGCACAAACTACGTGCGGAGAGGGGGGAACACCTCAAAACGGGTGCGCGCCAAACCATCGGTGCGCACCCGTTTCTGTCATCCTGTGCCCCGGGCGCGCCGAATTCGCCCGCACCTGGTTCCTCGCGGGGCGAAGGATCTTGCTGCGGAAACGTACGAGCTTGGGCGCGGCAGCGGTCACGACCCTGGAGGCCGCGGCTCCGTCCCCGGGCGAATGAATTCGCTGCAACAACTACACGAAGTCTGCCTTCGCAGACTGGCTTGTTCTCGTGTGAGGAGGACTGTGCGGCGCGCCCGAAGCCTGGTGCAGTTCTCCCCCTCTCCCGCTTGCGGGAGAGGGGGCCGGGGGAGAGGGCAGCCGGAGACTGCGCCGGACCCGCCGAAGTGCATCAGCTCTTGCCCGGGCCCTACCGGGCGCTGGTGTGGCGGACGTCGTGGTGCGGTTCGCGGGGTGTGTGGCGGATCCCTCAGTCGCTGCGAACTACGGTGTGAGGGCTGGGACTGCGGGGGCCGCTCCATCGGGATGACATCGGGCTTCGGCAGGCGGGGTGCACCTCCGCTGGAGATGCACCCGCCCTCACAAATTCGTTCTCCCCGCGACGACAGCGGCCTACCGCCCGATCCAGTAGCTGGCCTTGATCACGAAGATGTTGTCGGCGCGCTCGCGGAAGATGCTGGCGGCGTCGCGCCCGAAGTCGAAGTCGCCGTACGTCTCGCCGCCCGACCGCTGCTGCTGCCACACCAGGAAGAGCGTGCTCCCCGGACGGTACTCCCACCGCAGCACCGCGTTTCCACGCAGCGACCGCACGTTCAGGTCGGGGTTGGCGAACGAGAACGCCTGCGCCGAACCCGCGCTCGCGACCGAGCAGTTGCCGTTGGGATCGGCCGTGTAGCGGTTGTTCTCCTGGTTGAAGCAGATGGTGCCGAAGTCCTGTCCGTACGCCTTCTTTTCCAGCGTCCGCGGCCCGGTGAACTCGCTGAAGTTCTCGTAGTCGCCGGCGAAGACGAACGGCTGGGCGAACAATTCCAGCGTCAGCGTGGGCGTGAACGTCCAGTTCAGCCGCGTGTTCATGGACAGCTGGTGCTGCGCCAGGTTCGCCACCACCGCGCGCTGGCCGAAGAAGTGGGTGGCCGTGGCGTCGTCGCGCCGCAGCACGAACTGCTGCGTGTTGCGCGTAAAGCTGTACGACGGCCCCAGCGTGAGCTGCACGTGCGGCGCGGGGCGGATGCGCACGCTCCCCGCGAGGGACGAAAAGCTGCCGCCGTCCGTGTCCTGGATGTAGTTGCCGTTCAGCGAATAGAGCAGCGCCTTGCGGGGGTCGGTGCTCATCCGGGCGTGCAGCAGGTAGTCGCCCGGCCGGCGCGCCACCCCGGCGCCGCGGGTCAGCCGGTCGTCGTTCACCCCGGGGTGAACCTCGGTGTAGAACGCCACGTTCCAGTAGTTCGCCAGCTGGCCACCGGTGAACAAGTGCAGCTGCGCCCCGGTGCGGTCGCCGTCGAAGTTGTACTCCTGCTGTCCGCCCAGGATGGCCTGCCACGAGCGGTAGTGCCGGGTGGGCGTGTTCCACCGGCGCATCACGTTGGCCAGCGTCCACACGTAGTCGGCGCGGTTCAGGAACGCGGCGTCGTTCACCTCGAAGCCGGGGCTGCGGTAGTTCACCGCGCCTTCCCACTGCCACTCGCCCGCGTCCTTGGCCATGCGCAGGTATCCCCCGTGGCCGCGCAGCGCGGTGGCGGACGGATCCAGCAGGTCCGAGAACATCCCGTTGCCGCCGCTCTGCCGGTCCGGCCGCTGGAAGTAGCGCGCGGACGAGTTCTGCAGCCGCAGGATGGAGGTGGAATCGCCCACCACGTTGGAGAAGGCGAAGTTGCCCATCAGGTGGTAGGTGCGGTTCTTCCACCACGCGTCCCAGTCCACGCCCACCGCCTCGGCGTGCCCCGGAAGGCGGGTTTCCAGCGCATCGGAATCGAACCGGCGGATCACCGACGTCGCGATGGCGCCCACCGTGAGGTTGCCGCCCCGCAGGTTCTGCCGCACCCGGCCCACGAAGTAGTTGCTGGCCGGCTCCACCTCTTCCGTGAACCGTCCGCCCAGCGTGTCCTGCCCCAGCGCCCTCTCGGAACGGGTGACGGCGTTCAGCAGACCCACCTGCAGCCCGCCCGAGGTGCGGCCGGTGACCTTGGCCGCGCCCAGGATGGTGCTGTTCTCCGGCGCCTGCACGTACTCCGTGCCTCCCTGGGTTACACTGCCCTGCGGCGAGCGCCCGATGCGGCGGGAGTAGAACAGCGACATCGACGACACGTTGGAGCAGTTGAAGCACGAAAAGCTGCCGAAGCCGAACAGCCCGCTCCCCTCCACGAAGAACGGCCGCCGCTCGGAGAAGAAGGTTTCGAACGCCGACAGGTTCACCACCGCGGGGTCTACCTCCACCTGCCCGAAGTCGGGGTTGATGGTGGCGTCGAGGGTAAGGGTGGAGCTCAGCTGGTACTTGAGGTCGGCGCCCACGCGCGTGCTGTACGCGCTGGCGCTCTGGAACGGGCTGCCCGGCTGCGTGGGCCGCACGTAGCTCGCCCGGCTCAGCGCGTAGGGCAGCAGCTCCATCCGGCCCCGGTTGCGCGGCGCGCGGATGCCCTCCAGGTGGCCGTACCGCGCCGGTCCGCCACTCTCGCGCTTGGGCCAGAAGCTCCACGACGAGTTCTCGTTCAGCCGCTCCACGAAGCGCTCCACCTGCAGCCCCCACGTCTGCATGCTGTCACGCGGAAAGCGAAGCTGGCTGAAGGGAATCCGCAGCTCGGCGGCCCATCCCAGCGAATCGATGCGGGCGGCCGCGGAGTACACCGGGTCCCACGACGGGTCGGCGTTGGCCGATGCCTGCCCGGCGTCGTTCTTCACCCCCGACGGGTTGACGAGGAACGCCGTCACGCCGGTGTGGTCGTGGTAGGTGTCGAAGATGAACTGCACGTAGTCGCCGCTGTTCACCTGGTCGCGGCGGAACAGGCGATCGCTGACGCCGCGCGCGCCGAGCGAATCGTACATCCGCGCGCCGATGTACAGCGCGTCGGCGTCGTAGGCCACGCGGACCTCGGTGCGCTGCGTGGCGGGCTGCCCCTCGTGGGGGTCCCGCTGCACGAAGTCCGTCGCGGGCGCGGCCGACTGCCAGACGGCCTCGTCCAGGCGGCCGTCGACCACGATGCCCACCGTGCGCTCCACGGCCTGCATGCGCGGTGCGGCGCCCGTGGCGTGCGCGCCGCCCTGTGCGCCGGCGGGCGCGGCGAGCGCGAGCGCGGCGGCGAGCAGGGCGGCGAGGGGGCGACAGGGGTGCATGGTCATCGGAAGTTGCTGGTGAAGGGGCGGCCGGGCGGCGGATCCGTCGACGCTTGGATGCACTGGCCCGGCGAATGGTTGGGATGCGGGCTGAGCCGGGCTCATCGGTTGCGCCGGACGTACTCGGGGCCAATGCCGTGGATCTTCATCCTGACCAGCGCGTCGGGCGAGGTGTCACGAAAGCCGGCCTCGCGTACCTCGCGGATGAACTGCGGGGTCACCCCGTGAATCCTCATCCGCAGCAGCTGGTCGGCGGTGGCGTCCTGGAACCCCAGCGCCCGGTACTCGCGGATGCGCTCGGGCGTCACGCCGTGGATGCCCATCTGCATCAGGTCGTCGCGGTCGAGCCCGCGGAAGCCCAGGGCGGCCAGTTCGCGCACCAGCTCGGGCGTCACCTGGTGGATCTTCATCTGCGTGACGTCATCCGCGGACAGCCCCTCGAAGCCGGCCCCGCGCAAGCCGCGGACGTACCCGGGGGTGATGGAGTGGATGCGGAGGCTCACGAGGTCGTCGGCCGACAGGCCGGTGAAGCCCACGGCCGCCATCTCGCGCACCTGCTCGGCGTTCACCCCGTGGATGCTCATCCTCAGCAGCTCTTCGCGGTCCAGGTCGCGGAAGCCCAGCGACTCCATCTCGCGGACGAACGCCGGGGTCACCCGGTGGATGCGCATCTCCACTACGTTCTCCACCGTGTTGGCGCCGGCGATGCCCAGCGCCCTCATCTCGCGGACGTACTCGGGCGTGATGTTGAAGATGAACAGCTTCATCACGTCTTCGACGTCGAAGGTGCCCAGCCCCACCCCAGAGAGGCGCCGCACCCCCTCGGCGGAGGCACCGACGAGGGCCAGGTGCATCAGCTCGCGGTCGGTGACGTCATCGGTGCCCTCCACGCCCAGCGAGCGGAGGGCGGACGGAAACTGGCGGTTGGGGCGAAAACGGAAGTGGCCCGATCCCCTGCCCTCGCGGAAAGTGCCGTCGAACTCGAACACGCCCGGCTCGCGGTCGATGCGGAAGCTGACCGGGGTGGACGCGGCCGCCGTCAGCGCCGCCGCGGGCAAGCCGTCCAGGTCCGCGCGGGCGATGGAGTTCCCCCAGACGGAGTTCTCCGTCATCAGGTTCAGCTGCAGCCGGTCCGGGCCGCCGTGCCGCGCGTCGATGCTCCAGGTGCCTTCGGTGCTGTCGGCCGCCGCCACGGTCGGGGCCTCCGCCGCCGGGGCACGATGGACCGTGGCGGAGACGACGGCGACGGTCGCCAGCAGGGCGGCGGCGGTGGTGATAAGGGCTCTGCGCATGGGGCAGCTCCTGTCATGGAAAGGTGAGGGATAGGCGCATGCCGGGGTGGATGGCCACCTCATACGGGCTCCACCTGCAAGAAAGTTCGGGGGGATCGAGGCGGCGCGCGCCGCCTCGGTTCCGTTGTGCGACTTCAGCCTACGGCGTTCGGGCCCGGCCCCTGGCCTGGTCGCGGTCCACGCCGCTGGCGCGCAGCCGGATCAGCTGGTCCGCGTTCAGGTCGGCGAAGCCGGCTTCCCGCAGCTCGCGGATGTACGCCGCGTCGATGCGGTGGGCGCGGAGGTCCGTCAGCCGCCTGGCGGAGAGCCCCGTGAGCCCCACGCTGGCCAGCTCGCGGATGTAGGCGCCGGTGACGCCCACCGCCCGCAGGCCGGAGAGCGTTTCCACGTCCAGCCCCGACAACCCGGCCGCGCGAAGGTCCGCCAGGTACTCGGCGTCCACGCGCAGGGCGCGCAGGCTGGTGGCGTCGTTGGCGGATACGTCGCGCACGCCCTCGCGCACCAGCTCGCGGACGAACTCCCTCGTCACGCCCACGGCGCGCATGCCGGTCAGGTCGCTCGCGGAAGCGTTGGTGAAGCCGAGCTCGCGCATCTGCGCAACGAACTGCGCATCGACGCCCACGGCGCGCATTCCGGTCGCCTCGTCCGCCGAGCGCAGATCCACCCCGGCGCGGCGCATGTCGGCCACCCAGGCGGCCGTCACCCCCACCGCCCGCAGCCCCGTCAGCTCGTCCGCCGTCAGCCGCCCCCAGCCGACGCCGTTCATGGCACGGGCGTACTCCGGAGTGACTCCCACGGCGCGCATGGACACGAGGTCGTCGCTGCCCAGGCCGGTGTAGCCGGCGTCGCGCATCTGCCCGATGTACTCCGCGTCCACGCCCACCGCACGCATGGCGACCAGGTCGTCGATTCCGGTCCGCGCGGGCGGTGTGTCGGTCTGCGCCAGCGCCGCCGCCGGGCTCAACTTCTTCACCGCATGGGCCTTGCGAGTCTCCTTCGACCGATCGTCGTCGGAGCGCCCCGGACGGAATCCGCCGTCCCCATCGACCTCCACGTGGGCATCGGTGACGAGCGAGGCGTGTGCAACGGCCGCCTCGACGGGGCGCATGGCCGCGAGGGAGCCGACGATCAACATCCCCGTGGCGACGGCGAGAAGCTTGGCGCCGGCGGAGGGCACGCCGCGCGAGCGGGCCGCATCCAGCACCCACAGCAGCCGCGACTCCAGCTGTGACGGCCGCGCCATGCTCACCAGCGCGGGCGACGCCAGCCAGGGCGAGCGGTGCGCGCGGGCGATCTCCAGCAGGTGCGAGGCGTAGTCCGACGCACGGGTGCCCGTGCGGAGCACCAGGTCGTCGCAGGCGCGCTCGCGCTCCACACGAAGGCGCCGCGCGGCGTACCAGACCGCCGGGTGCCACCAGAAGAGCGCGCACGCCACCTGCGCCAGCGCCTGCGTCAGCGTGTCGAAGCGCTTCACGTGGGCCAGCTCGTGCGCCAGCACCGCGCGGCGGCGGTCGTCGGCCCACTGGTCGGCGTTGGCGGGGAGCACCACCGCGGGCCACAGCAGCCCGCCCGTAGCCGGCATCACCGCGCCACGGTCCCGCAGCAGCAGCACGGGACGACGCAGCTGCAGCTGTTCCGCCGCTTCGTGCGCGCTGCGCAGCCACTCGGGGTCGTGCACCACCTGCGCGCGGCGGCCCATCCGCGCCACGCCCCAGAAGCCCAGCGCCAGCCACAGCAGCCCGGCGAGCACCCCCGCGGCAACGAGCCCGGCGGCAGCGCCCGGAAGCCACGCGTCGGCGGCGGAGTGGACGACCGGCATCGGCTCGGCCGGGAGCGCCCTGTCCGGCCGCTCCGCGTAGACACCGGGTTGCTCGATCATCATCCCCGGAGGCGCGGGCGCCGTGCCCTCGGAGGACGGCAGCAGCGGCAGCTCCCAGGCGGGAAGCACCACCGAGAACACGGGCAGCGCGAGAACGCCGATGACCGCCACGCACCACACCAGGTGGCGCACGGCGGCGGAGGCGCGCCAGAGCAGTGCGGAGACGGCGGCGGCCAGCAGCAGGATCAGCGTCGCCTTGGCGGCCAGCTCGGCGAGCAGGGGCAGCCACTCCGCCCCGGGCATCAGGCCGGCGCTCATTGGCCCTGCTCCCGCGCGCGGTCGATCAGCCGGGCCAGCGCGTCGAGCTCGTCGTCGGAGGGCGGCTCTTCCGAGGCGTCCATCAGCGCCGCCATGGCGGCGGCGGTGGAGCCGGCGAAGAAGGTGCGCAGCACGTGGCGCATGGCCGACTCGCGGACGTCCTCGTGCGGCGCCGTGGGAAAGTACACGTGCTTGATCCCTTCCTGCGCGTGCTGCAGGTGCCCCTTTTCTTCCAGGATGCGCAGCATGGCGCGCACGGCGGAGTAGCTGGGGGGATCGGCCAGGTGGGCGCGGACTTCGGACGCGCTGGCGCGGCCCAGGCGGTAGACCACTTCCATGATCTGCCGCTCGCGCCGGCCAAGGTCCAGGGGGGGACTTGCTTCCATCGGGATTCGCTCCGGGTAGACGTGCTAGTACACTAGCATGTGCTAGTGTACTAGCAGGTTTGCACGCCGTCAAGCCTTTTGTTTCGAGAGGGCCCCTCCCCCGGCCCCTCCCCGCACAAACTGCGTGCGGAGAGGGGAGAAGGGCGGGCACGGGATCGGACGGAGCCGAAGCCAATGGATCTGCCCCCACGACCCCGAGCCAGGGGCGGGTGAACCCGCGGCTGGAACAGCGGAAAGCCCCGACACGGGCCGTTCGCACGTCCCGTTCGGGGCTTCACCCGCACGCACACCGGACCTGCCGAAGCGCGGGATGTCATGCCGATGGAGCGACCGCGTGGATCCCTGACCACACACAATTGATAGCAGCGACTGAGGGATCCGCCACATACTCCCGGGTGCGCCACACGGCCCTCCCCCCACGAGAGCAAGCCAGTCCGCGAAGGCGGACTTCGTGTGTCTGTTGCCGCGAATTCATTCGCCCGACCCAGCCGGGGAACCATCCCCCTTGACCATACCGAACACGAGCATTACTTTCCGCACAGGTTAATTAACCGTGATGGAAAGTACGGATGACGGAAGCCGATCGCCTTAGCGCCACCTTCGCCGCCCTCGCCGACCCGACGCGGCGGGCGATGTTGGCGCGCCTGGCAAAGGGCGAGGCGACGGTGACGGAGCTGGCGGAACCGTTCGCCATGAGCATGCCCGCCATCTCCAAGCACCTGAAGGTGTTGGAGCGCGCGGGGCTGATCGAGCGCGGCCGCGAGGCCCAGTGGCGTCCGGCCCGCCTGCAGCCGGAGCCCCTTCGTGAGGTGAACGAGTGGATGGAGCCGTACCGCCGGTTCTGGGAGCAGAGCTTCGACCGGCTGGACGTGTACCTTCGCACCCTTCAGAGCAGGGAGCAGAGCGATGACGGCGGCAGCAAGTAGCACCATCCCGGCGGAGATGCGCGTGGCGTGGGAGGGTGGCGACCTGGTGATCACCCGTGGCTTCGGCGCGCCGCGCGAGGTGGTGTACCGCGCCTGGACCACGCCCGAGCACTTCGCGCGCTGGTTCGGGCCCGAGGGCAGCACCCTTTCCCCATGCACGCTGGACGTTCGCCCCGGCGGCACGCTGCACTACTGCCACCGCTTTCAAGACTACGCCCGTGTCTGGGTGAAGGGCGTCTACACCGAAGTCGCCGAGCCGGAGAGAATCGCGTTCCGTTGCTGGTTTTCCGATGCCGAGGGCTCGGCTGTCCCGCGCCCCGGCTATCCGACGGAGATGCACATCGCCTTGACCTTCGCTGAAGCTGGGGCCGGCTCCCTGGTCACCATCCGCCAGGCCGGCCTGCCGGCGGACCACGGCGAAGTTCAGGGCTGGAAGGAAGGCCTCGATCGTCTGGCCAGCCTGCTGGCGAACCACTGATCACCGTCACTTACCATCACACGAGAGAGAAGAGCGATGACGACAGCAGAGGCAGCCAGCACGACGGCGGCGACGGGCACCGAAGACCGCGTGATCGTCCTCACGCGCGTGTTCGACGCGCCGCGCGAGCTGGTGTTCCAGGCGTACACGCAGCCCGAGCACCTGGCGAAGTGGTACGGCCCCGACGGCTTCACCATCACCACGTTCGAGCACGACTGCCGCGTGGGCGGAAGGTGGCGGTTCATGATGCACGGGCCGGACGGGAAGGATTGGCCCAACCGCATTGAGTACCGCGAGGTGGTGCGCCCCGAACGCCTGGTGTTCGACCACGGCAGCGACGTGGATGACGATCCCCACCAGTTCTTCGTGACGATCACCTTCGACGACGAGGGCGGAAAGACGCGCCTCACCTCGCGCATGCTGATGCGCACCCGCGAGCAGCGCGAGGCCAGCATCAAGTTCGGCGCGGTGGAGCTGGGGCAGCAGACGCTGCGGCGCCTGGCGGAGTACCTGGAAACAATGCGGCCGAGCTGAGGCGATGGATGGAGCACCCGAAGTTCCCCCCCTCTCCCGCGCCGTTTGGGAAGGGTGAACCACGTGTCGATCCCACGCGGCGTCGTTCGACGTACCGGTAGCAGGCCAGCAGGCGCCTGAGCCGCGCCGAACCCGAGCGAACGAGTGCCACCATGACCCAGCGAACGGCCGATCTCCCGCGGGCCCTCCCCGCCCTCCTGCGCCCCTGCCCCTTCTGCGGCGGCCCGGCGGCGCTCGAGCCCGATCCGTGGCTAAGCGAGAGCCTGCGCGTTACCTGCGGAAACGCCGCGTGCCAGGTGAAGCCCAGCACCGAGTACCTGCTCCCCTGCTTTACCGACGAGCTGTGCGCGGCGTGGAACGGCCGTCCCGCGATGGAGGATGCGCGATGAGCGCCGGTCCGGGGGAAGGCGATCTTCCCGCCGGCATCGGCAGGCCCGCGCACCGGGCGCTCGCCGCGGCGGGCTACACGCGGCTGGACCAGCTCGCCGGACGGAGCGCGAGAGAACTGCTCAAGCTGCACGGCATGGGACCCAAGGCCCTCGGCCTGATCCGCATCGCCCTTGCCGAGCGCGGCCAGTCGCTCGAGGATTGATCATCACCCAAATCACCCGCCGAAGCCATTCCATGAACGACACTCCGACAGCGGACCTGGTGCGCCGCTACTTCTCCGCCTACCAGGCGGCGGACCGCGAGCAGCTCGAGGCGCTGCTCGCTGATGATTTCACCTTCACCAGCCCGTGGGACGACCACATCAGCCGGGCGACGTACTTTTCGCACTGCTTTCCCCACGCGGGCTCGTTCCGCTTTCGCGAGCCCATGACGATCTTCGCGCAGGGCGACGAGGCTTTCGTGCGCTACGAGACTGAGGGAAAGCCCGGCGGCACCTTCCGCAACGCCGAGTTCTTCCGCGTCGCGGACGGGCAGATCCGCTCCATCGAGGTGTTCTTCGGATTCATCCCTGGCGCCACGTCCTCCACGGACTGATTCGGCCAGGGCGCGCAATCGTCGTCACACTGAGCCGGAGGATGGTTGCGCCACTCTCCGGTTCTTCTTGCCTGAATGAGATGATGTACATAATATTATGATCGCCATCCAACGAGGATGCTCACCAGGAGAAAGCGACATGGCCGACGCATACATCATCGACACGGTGCGCACGCCGCGCGGGCGGGGCAAAAAGGGCAAGGGCGCACTGACGGAAATCCATCCGCAGGAGCTGCTGGCGCAGACGCTCCGCGAACTGGCGCGCCGCACGGAGATCGATCCCGCCGACGTGGACGACGTGGTGGTGGGCGTGGTGTCGCAGGTGGGCGAGCAGGGCGCCAACATCGCGCGCAACGCGGTGCTCGCCGCCGACTGGCCGCTGCACGTGGGCGGCGTTTCGCTCAACCGCTACTGCGGATCGGGGCTGCAAGCGGTGAACTTCGCGGCGATGGGCGTGACGAGCGGCGCGCAGGACGTGGTCGTCGGCGCAGGCGTGGAAAGCATGTCGCGCGTGCCGATGGGCAGCGACGGCGGCGAAGGTGACGGCATGAACCAGCACCTGCGCCGCAAGCACACCCAGGTGCCGCAGGGCATCAGCGCCGACCTGATCGCTACGATGGAGGGCTTCACCCGCCAGGAGCTGGACGCGTTCGCGCTCCGCTCGCAGCGGCTGACGGCCGAGGCGCAGCGTGAGGGCCGCTTCAGCCGCGCCCTCTTCCCCGTGCGCGATCCCGGGACGGGGGCCGTCGTCCTCGAGCAGGACGAGTTCCCGCGTCCGGAGACCACCATGGAGGCGCTGGCCGGGCTTCCCGCCGCCTTCCAGGCCGTCGGCGCCACCCCCGCCGGGCCGAACGGCGAAACGCTGGACGAGATCGCGCTCGCCCGCTTTCCGCGCGAGGGCGGCATCCAGCACCTTCACACGGCCGGGAACTCCAGCGGCATCGTGGACGGGGCGGCGGCGGTGCTGCTGGCGTCGGACGCGTACGTGCGCGAGCACGGGCTGAAGCCGCGCGCCCGCATCCGCTCGATGGCCATCTTTGCCGAAGATCCCGTGATCATGCTCACCGCGCCCGCGGAAACGGCACGGAAGGCGCTGCGGAAGGCCGGGATGCAGGCGGCGGACGTGGACCTGTGGGAGATCAACGAGGCCTTCGCCGCGGTGCCGCTGCAGACCATCCGCCGGCTGGAGATCGACCCCGAGCGGGTGAACGTGAACGGCGGCTCCATCGCGCTGGGCCATCCGCTGGGCGCCACCGGGGCCATGCTGCTGGGCACCGCGCTGGACGAGCTGGAGCGCCGCGGCCTGGCCACCGCGCTGGTGACGCTGTGCATCGCGGGCGGCCAGGGCGTGGCCACCGTCATCGAACGCGTCTGAAAACGGAGGGGGAGATGAGCGTGGACGAGGCGGCGGTCCGCACGCGGACGATCACCTGGCACGATCCGCTGCCCGGCGCCAAGACGGGCGCGCGGATGAGCGGGCTGGACTACCTGCGGGCGATGGCGGCTGGCGAGCTGCCGCCGCCCCCCATGCTCATCACCATGGGGATGGGCATGGCGGAAGTGGAGGAGGGGCGCGTCGTCTTCTTCGTGGAGCCCGACGAGTACCACTACAACCCCATCGGCGTGGTGCACGGCGGGCTGGCCGCCACGATGGCCGACTCGGCGATGGGGTGCGCGGTGCACTCCACCCTTCCGGCGGGCGCGGGCTACACTACGCTGGAGTTCAAGATCAACTTCATGCGCCCGCTCACCCGCGACACGGGCCGCGTCCTCTGCGAAGCGCGCACCATCCACGTCGGCGGGCGCGTCGCCACGGCCGAGGCGCGGCTGACCGACGCGGAGGGGCGGCTGTACGCGCACGCCACCACCACCTGCATGGTGTTTCGCCCCGGCGCGGAGAAGGGCGGATGACGCGCTATCCCAGCGGCCACAAGGAACGCACGCGCGAGCAGATCGTGAGCGCCGCCGCGCGTGCCTTTCGCGAAGAAGGCGTGGAGGGAGTGAGCGTGGGCGAGGTGATGGGCCGCGCGGGCCTCACCCATGGCGGCTTCTACGCCCACTTCCGCAACAAGGACCAGCTCGTGGCCGAGGCATGCGGATGCGCGCTGGAGCAGTCCACTGCCCGGCTGATCGACGTCGCGCGGAAGGCGCCGCCGGAGGAACGGCTGGCGGCGTTCATCGGCGCGTACGCCAGCCCCGCCCATCGTGACGACCCCGGCGCCGGGTGCCTGATGCCGGCGCTGGCGACGGAAGTGTCGCGCCACTCGCCCGAGGTGCGCGCGGCGTTCACCGCGAGCTTTCAGCAGGGGATCGCCATGCTGGCCCGACAGCTTCCGGAGATCGAAGGCGCGGACCGCACCGACCGGGCGCTGGCGCTGATGTCGGGGCTGGCCGGGGCCGTGATGCTCGCCCGTGCCGTGGATGATCCCGCGCTCAGCGACCGCATCCTCCAGGCCTCGCGCGACGCTTTCACCGCCGCGTTCGCGAACGGCTGATCTACCGGGAGTGCATCGTGGCCCGTAAGCGGGCGAGCCCGCCGCTGTCATCCCGATGGAGCGGCCACGCGCAAGTTGCGGCAGCACCACGCCTTGCAGCGACTGAGGGATCCGCCACACACGGCGCGAAGCGCCCGCGAGCATCAGGATGCGCAGCCCTCTCTGAGCGGGTGAACCCGCCGCTCGCACAGCGGAAAGCCCCGGCTCGGGCCGCTGTCGCGTCCCGCCCGAGGCTTCACCCGCATGCTCGCCGCAGTTGCCTGCGCCCATCTGTCAATCCGATGCGGAGTTCGTTTCGCCTGCGTCTCCGCGTTTTCTGCGTGATGCCCTGGGATCAGCTTCGCGGCGCGATCCGCCAGAGTTCGGCGCTGTCCTCGTCGGTGATCACGTACAGTGCGCCGTCCGGCCCCTGACGCACGTCGCGGATGCGCTTGCGGCGGTCCGTCAGCAGGTGCTCCTCGCCCGTGACGCGGTCGCCCTGGATCACCAGCCGCACCAGCCGCATCTCGCGCAGCCCGCCAATGAACAGGCTGCCGCGCCACCCCGGGAACGCGGTGCCCGTGTAGAACTGCGCGCCGGACGGGGCGATCACCGGGTCCCAGTAGTACACCGGCTGCTCCAGCCCCGCGCGCTGGGTGGACGCGCCCGCGATGGCCTGCCCCGAGTACTCCATGCCGTACGTGGTGATCGGCCAGCCGTAGTTCTTGCCCGCCTGCACCAGGTTCAGCTCGTCCCCGCCCCGCGGTCCGTGCTCCACGATCCAGAAGCGGCCCTGCCCGTCGAACGCGGCCGACTGGATGTTGCGGTGGCCCGTGGAGAAGATTTCCGGCAGCGCGCCGGACTGCCCCACGAACGGGTTGTCGCGCGGCACCGAGCCGTCGGGGTTGATGCGCAGCACCTTGCCTAGATGGCTGCCCATCTGCTGCGCCTGCGGCCGCGTCTGCGGGTCCGACCGCTCGCCCATCGTTACGTACAGCATCCCGTCCGGCCCGAACGCCAGGCGCGAGCCGAAGTGCATGTTGTTGGCGTACGTCGGCTGCGTGCGCAGGATCACCCGCACCTGCTCCAGCCGCGATCCATCCGCCGAAAGCACCCCGCGCGCGACGCTGGTGCCGTTGCCGCCGTCACGCGGCTCGGTGAAGCTCCAGAAGACGGTGCGGTCCGTGGCGAACCGCGGGCTGAGCGCGGCGTCCAGCAGTCCGCCCTGGCCGCGCGGGTCCACCGGCGTTACGCCCGTGATCGGCGCGCCCACCTGCCCGGCGGCGGAGACGATCCGCATCTGCCCAGCCTTTTCCGTCACCAGGAAGCGCCCGTCCGGCAGCGGCTCCACCGACCACGGCTTCTGCAGCCCGCGCGCGACCACGGCCACGTCATACGCCACGTTGGAGTTCACCCCGCACACGCGCGTCTGCCCGGCGAACGCAGGCTGGTTGCTGGGCGTGTTCGCCGGCCGCGTTTCCAGCGGCGTGCAGTCGGCGGACTGGGCCACGGGGGGCTGCGTAGCCGGGGTTTCGGCCGGCTGGGTCTCCGCGGGCGCGGTGTCCGGCGCATCGGTGCGCGGCGCGCAGGCCGCCATCAGGCCGGCGAGCACGGGAAGGGCGAGCGCGACTCTCGTCTGCATGGCTCTGTGTATTCCTCTGAGCGGTCTGTTCGATCAGGTGGAACGTCCACCGGCCGCGGACCCGGTGCAAAATGCGGGCGACGGGCACCGCCAGCCGGATGCACGCGGAAGAGGCCACGTCGTGATCTGGCGCTTCCGTAGCGGGGAAACCAGTTTGGCGGGGCACGCGCGGACGCCCGTGCGGACGCCGCCGACTCACCCCCAAGAGAGCGACACGACGATGCGGTTCATGATCATGTTCAGGAACGACGGCGACAGCGAAGTCGACGTGCCTCCGTGCATCGACCTGGACGAGATGGGTACCCTGATGCACGAGCTGACGTCCACCGGCGTGCTCCTCGCGACCGAGGGATTGAAGCCGAGCGAAAAGGGCGCGCGCGTCCGGATGACGGGCGGCAAGCGCGTGGTGGTGGACGGCCCGTTCACCGAGGCCAAGGAGCTGATCGCCGGCTTCGCGCTGGTGCAGGTGGAATCGAAGCAGGCCGCCATCGACCTCGCGGAGCGCTTCCTTCGCGTGGCAGGCCAGGGCTCGGCCGAGGTGCGCGAGGCGTTCCAGCCGGACGCGGCCCAGGATTCCGCGGAGGACGTCGCGGCCCGCCTGCGCTCCCCGGCGCTCGTGTAGCACGGTGTCGATTCCGTGATTCGTCGTTCGACGTCCATGCAGAGAGCAGTACCCACCCAACACCACGAGGACCGCATGTCAGAAACGACGACTCCCCCCGTGACCACCGGCGTCACCCCCTACCTGACGGTGCGCGGGGCCAGCGACGCCTCGGCGTTCTACCAGAAGGCGTTCGCCGCCCAGGAGCTCATGCGGCAGGCGGACGAGAAGTCCGGCAAGCTCATCCACTGCCACCTGCGGATCAACGGCGCCGACGTGATGATGTCGGACGAGTTTCCGGAGTACGGCATGGGCCTGGGGGATGGACCGAACGGCGTGACGCTTCACCTGCAGGTGGACGACGCCGACGCGTGGTTCGAGCGCGCCGTGGCCGCGGGTGCGACGGTGACGATGCCCCTCGCCGATCAGTTCTGGGGCGACCGGTACGGGCAGCTGAAGGACCCGTTCGGCCACAGCTGGTCCATCGGAGCGTCGAAGAAGTAAGGGCCCTCACCAGACTGGCCCCGGCGCATTCCGCGGGCGCCCCCCATCCCCAGCCCTTCCCCCGCAAACAGCCGCGGGGGAAGGGAGCCAGTGTGGTGCGCGTCCGTCGATGCCGGTGCGTGCCAAAGTCCTCACCGCACCACAGCCTGTCATCCTGAGGCCCAGGCGCACCGCACCGGCCCGCTCACCATCGTTAGCGGGCCGAAGGATCTAACCTCGGCCGGCACGAAGTCAGGGCGCGGCAGCGGCCACCGATGCAGAGGCCTCGGCGGTCCTGGGGCGACTAAAGTCGCGGCTGGCACATCACGAAGTCCGCCTTCGCGGACTGCATGGGCGGGCCGAGTGCACCAAGCCGGCCGGAGCGCATACGAATTCTCCCCTCTCCCGCTTGCGGGAGAGGGGCCGGGGGAGAGGGCAGCCGGGGAATGCGCCGGAGCCCTCGAAGCGCATCTCACCTGGTCAGCATCGCCAGCCCCAACACCGGCACTCGTCGGAAGGCCCGTCAGCCGAGGCCCTGGCCGCCGTGACCGCTGCCGCGCCCGGCCGATTACCCGTCCGCGGCTAGATCCTTCGGCCCGCGAAGGGTGTGGCAGGGGCTGATTCGGCACGCCTGGGCCTCAGGATGACAGGCCCTGGTGCGGCGAAGGGCTTGGGGAGCGCACCACATTGGCTCCCTTCCCCTGCGGGGTTTGCGGGGGAAGGGCTGGGGATGGGGGGCGCCCGCGGAATGCGCCGGAGCCATCGAAGCGCATCTCACCTGGTCAGCATCGCCAGCCCAAACACCGGGACTCGTCGAATGCCGCCGCCGTCCGAGGCCCTGGCCTTCGTGACCGCTGCCGCGCCCGGCCGATTACCCGTCCGCGGCAAGATCCTTCGGCCCGCACAGCGTGTGGCAGGGGCTGATTCGGCGCGCCTGGGCCTCAGGATGACACGCCCTGGTGCGGCGAAGGGCCCGGGGAGCGCACCACACTGGCTCCCTTCCCCCGCGGGGTTTGCGGGGGAAGGGCTGGGGATAGGGGGCGCCGCGGTACGCACCCCGCCTGATCGAACCGCGATCGAAGTTCTCCCCTCTCCGCACGCGGTTTGTGCGGGGAGGGGCCGGGGGAGGGGCGCCCTACTCTTCCCCCTCGTCGTCCTGCTTGAACAGCTTGAGGTTCGTGGAGTGGCCCGGGTTCACGCGGGCCTTGGGGTTCAGGTAGTGCACCGCGTTGTTCACCGCGACCGCCGCCTCGCCGTACCCCGTGGCGATCAGCTCCAGCTTGCCTGGATAGTGAACCACGTCGCCCGCCGCGTACACGCCGGCGATGTTGGTCTCCATCAGCTGCGACACCTTGATGGTGTTGCGCTCCAGCTCCAGCCCCCAGCGGCCGATGGGCCCCAGGTCCGGCTTGAAGCCCAGGAGCGCGACGACGGCCTCCACGTGAAGCTCCTCCGCTTCTTTGGTGTCGTTGTTGATCAGCGTCACACGCGCCACGCACCCGCCCTCGCCGCTGATCTCGCCCACCTCGTATGGCGTGCGGATGGTGACGTCGCCACGCTCGGCCGCCTGCCGCATCTCGAGCACCGTACTCTTGTGCGCGCGGAACTCGTCGCGCCGGTGGATCAGCGTGATCTCGCGCGCGATGCCGCGCAGCCCCAGCACCCAGTCCACCGCCGAGTCGCCCCCGCCGATGATCAGCACGCGCTTGCCGCGAAAGTCCTCCGGCTGGCGCACGTGCGTGTGCACGCCGCCCGTGTCGGAGTAGTGGTCCGCCCACCCCGGGCACTCCAGCACGCGCGGGTTCAGCGCGCCCTTGCCGGCCGTGATCACCACCGTTTTCGTGAGGAACTCGCCGCGCGGCGTCACCAGGCGAATGTGGCCGTCCTCGGGGATCAGCTGCTGCACCTCGGCCTCCAGCACCACCTCGGGGCCGAACTGCGTGCCCTGCTCGATCATGTTCTTGGCCAGGTCCTTGGCCAGGATCTTGGGCAGGCCGCCGACGTCGAAGATGTACTTTTCCGGATACAGGGCCATCAGCTGCCCGCCCAGCTGCGGCAGCGCGTCGACGATGCGGCACGACATGCCGCGCAGGCCCGCGTAGAAAGCGGCGAAGAGCCCCGTTGGCCCCGCGCCGATGATGGTGATGTCCTTGATGCCGTCGTCGCTCACGCGCCCGCTCCAGTTGAGATGCCGCCCACGCACGCGCGCGGGCGGCGTTCATATACCAGCGGCCGGGGATGGACGCAAGCTGGCCGGCCGGTTGCCGCGCCCCGGCACGGGGGATAATTTGCCGGCTTCATCCAGCCCCCGAGACCCTGGACGGAGCGCCCGATCCTGAACGCCACCCTGGTCAGCACCGACCTTCCCTTTCCGCTGAGGGTGCGCGGAAAGGTCCGCGACGTGTACGACCTGGGCGACGCGCTGTTGATGGTGGCCACCGACCGCGTGAGCGCCTTCGACGTGGTGATGCCCGACCCCGTTCCCCGAAAGGGCGAGGTCCTCACCCTGATCTCCGCCTGGTGGTTCGCGCGCACCGCCGATCGGGTGCCCAACCACGTCCTGTCCATCGACCCCGACCACATCGCCGCCCGCTACCCCGCCCTGGCACACCATCGCGCTTCGTGGGCACGGCGCGGCATGCTGGTGAGGAAGCTGGAGCCGTTCCCGGTGGAGTGCGTGGTGCGCGGCTACCTGAGCGGCAGCGCGTGGAAGGAGTACCGCGAATCGGGCACGCTGGCCGGCGAGCCGATGCCCCGGGGGCTGCGCGAATCCGACCGGCTGGAGACACCGCTCTTCTCCCCCGCGACCAAGGCCGAGTCCGGCCACGACGAGAACATCCCCTTCGCGCGGATGAAGGAAATCGTCGGCGGCAAGGCGGCTGAGCGGCTGCGGGACGCGTCGATGAAGCTCTACGAGCGGGGGCGGGAAACGGCGGCACCCGCGGGAATCATCATCGCCGACACCAAGTTCGAGTTCGGCCGCGACGCGGACGGGACGATCCGCGTGATGGACGAGATGCTGACCCCTGATTCGTCGCGCTTCTGGCCGGCGGACCGGTACCAGCCGGGCCGCGGCCAGCCGTCGCTCGACAAGCAGCCCCTGCGCGACTGGCTGGAGGAGCTGACGGCGCGCGGCGCATGGAACAAGGCGCCTCCCGCGCCCGCGCTGCCGCCGGAGGTGGTGGACGAGACCTCGCGCCGCTACCAGGACGCCTTCCGCCGGTTGACAGGGATGGCCCTGGACGACTTTCCCCTGCGCGACCCCGGAGCCGCCGGATGATGGTCGATTCGATGTCGCCCCGGCGGCGGCGGCTGCGCCGCGGCGTGGTGATCCTGCCCAGCGCCTTTACGCTGGGCAACCTGTTCCTGGGCATCTGGGCCATCGTCAACGCGTCGCGCGGCGAGTACTTCACCGCGGGGTGGATGATCGTGGGCGCGGCCATCATGGACCTGCTGGACGGCCGCATCGCCCGCTTCACCGCCACGGGAAGCGCCTTCGGCGAGGAGCTGGACTCGCTGGTGGACGCCATCTCCTTCGGCGTGGCGCCCGCGCTGATCGCCTACTTCGCCTTCTTCAGCACCGGCGGCGAGTGGTCGTGGATCCTCGCCTTCCTGTACATCGTCGCCGCCGTGTTCCGGCTGGCGCGCTTCAACATCGAGCAGGCGGGAACGGCCAAGGCGGCGTTCCACGGCCTTCCCTCCCCCACGGCCGGCGCCTGCCTGGCCACGTACTACGCCTTCACCGAGACGCCGTTCTGGGCCGCGTGGCTGCCGCACGTGCCGGTGGTGCGCATGGCCGGGTGGCTGCTGATGCTGCTAGGCGTGCTGATGGTGAGCAACGTGCTGTACCCGGTGGTGCCGCGGTTCGGCACGCGCACCTGGAGCGGCCGCTTCGCCATCTTCCTGGCGATCGTTTCGCTGGTGTCGGCGTTCACCTATCCGGCGTACTTCTTCTTTCCCTTCAGCATGCTGTACATCACCTACGGGCTGGTGAAGTCGGTGCTGGGCGGGTTCGAGGAGCGGCTTCCCGCCCGCGACCCGCTGGAAGACGAAGTGGACGACGGCGAGGCCGACGACATGCGGGAGCTGGAATACGAGGAAATGCGCCCCAAGCCGGGGCTTCGCGAACCCATGGACAGCGGGAACCAGGCGTGACGGATTACAGCATTGAGGTGCGGGTAACGCCGCGGCGCGGCATCCTGGACCCGCAGGGCAAGGCGGTGGGCGGGGCGCTGACGTCGCTCGGCTTCGGCGGCGTGGGCGAGGTGCACGTGGGCCGCATCATCGTCTTCTCCCTGGCGGCGGAGGGCGAACCCCAGGCGCGCGAGACGGCGCAGGCGATGTGCCGGCAGCTGCTGGCCAACCCGGTTACGGAGGACTTCCGGATCACCGTCTCGCCCGCGGAGAGCGTGGGATGAAGATCGGCGTCGTGACCTTTCCCGGGTCCAATTGCGACTACGACTGCTACAAGGCGGTCGAGGAGCTGCTGCAGGCCGAGGCCGTGTACCTGTGGCACAAGGAGCACGACCTGCAGTCCGTGGATGCCGTGTTCCTGCCCGGCGGCTTCAGCTACGGCGACTACCTGCGCTGCGGCGCCATCGCCGCGCACAGCCCCATCATGCGCGAGGTGATCGAGTTCGCCAATGCCGGGGGACCCGTCGCCGGAATCTGCAACGGCTTCCAAATCCTCTGCGAGAGCGGGCTGCTCCCGGGCGCCCTGGTGCGCAACCGCACGCTGAAGTTCCGCTCGCGCGCCGTCCATCTCCGGGTGGAGCGGGCGGAGCCGCCGTTCACCTCGGAGTACGAGGTCGGCCAGGTGCTGCGCATTCCCATCGCGCACGGCGAGGGGTGCTACATCGCCGATCCCGCGGTGCTCGATGAGCTGGAGGCAAACGGGCAGGTGGCGTTCCGCTACTGCGACGCCGAGGGCAACGTCGTCCCTGCGGCCAACCCCAACGGCAGCGTGCGCAACATCGCGGGCATCGTGAACGCCGCGGGCAACGTGCTGGGGATGATGCCGCACCCGGAGCGCGCGGTGGATCCGCTGCTGGGCAGCACGGACGGCGCGCCGGTGTTCCGGGCGCTGGCGGGGCATCTCAGCGTCGCGCGGTAGGCAGCGGGGAACGCATCGGAAGGGGACTGCAACGGCGGGTGGATGCACAGGAAAACGTGCGGGATTCTTGCAGGTGCGCTCTCGGCTTTTGTTGCCGCTGTTGCTTCGTGACCTTCCCGTGGAGGCGACCATGACCAGGCTCTTCCTTGCGCTCCTGTTGCTGGCGAGCGCTCCCGTGCAGGCCCAGTCCGTCATCTCGCAGGGGATGACGCCCGAGCAGGTGCGCGAGACGTTCGGCGCTCCGGCGACCACGCGCACCTCCGGCGAGTGGACGTACTGGTACTACCACAACGGCTGCCCCAACCGCTGCGGCTCCGACGACGTGGTGTTCTTCCGCGAGGACCGCGTGGTCGCCGCCGTGCTGCGCACCCGCGCCCGCCGCTTCTCCGGCCCGCGCGCGGATGACGCACTCGGCGCGGCGGGCGGCGGCGAGCAGTCCGGCTCCGTCACCGCGGATGGCGATCGGGGGCGCGCCGTCGGACGCGCGGCGGGGTCCGCTCCGGGGCGCGTGATCGTCGGCGGGGTGAACGTGAACGCCGCGCCTACCACCGGGGCAGACGTGATGGTCATCACGCCCACGGGCCAGGGCGCCGCGGACGGGGTGCAGGTACGGGAGGCGCGCGAGGGCGAGCGGTCCACCATCATCATCCAGGGGCCGACCACCACCGGCGGGACGGGCGTGGCGACGGGCGGCGCGCCCGCCAATCGGCCCAACGTCGACGCGACCAGCACCGCCCCGCGCACCACCGGCACGCCCGACGAGACGCAGGGCGACTCGGTGGAGCGCGCCGCCGAGCGCGACCAGCGCGACCGCAGGAACGAGGAAACCGCCGTGGACCGCGCCCGCCGCCACGACACGCCGCGCCAGCCGCCCGCGCGCACGCCCTGAACGGCGCGCGGACCGACCGCTCGACATCCAACGACTGAAGGATAGAGACGTGCCCGTACAGCCCCGCCCCGGAGACCCGGCCATCACCCCCGAGCTGGTGGCCGACCACGGCATCAGCGAACACGAGTACGGGCTGATCCTCGACATCCTGGGCCGCGAGCCCACGTACACCGAGCTTGGCGTGTTCAGCGCCATGTGGTCAGAGCACTGCGGCTACAAGAACAGCCGCCCCCTCCTGCGCAAGCTGCCCACGAAGGCGCCCTGGGTTCTCCAGGGACCGGGCGAGAACGCCGGGGTCATCGACGTGGGCGACGGGCTGGCGGTGGCCTTCAAGATCGAGTCGCACAACCATCCCTCCGCCGTGGAGCCGTACCAGGGCGCCGCCACCGGCGTCGGCGGCATCCTGCGTGACGTGTTCACCATGGGCGCGCGCCCCATCGCCTGCCTGAACTCGCTGCGCTTCGGCGAGATCGACGGGCCCGAGGGTGACCGCGTCCGCTACCTGGTGGCGGGCGTGGTGAAGGGCATTGGCGACTACGGCAACTGCGTGGGCATCCCCACCGTGGGTGGCGAGGTGTACTTCGACGCCGCGTACGAGGGCAACCCGCTGGTCAACGCCATGGCCATCGGGCTGATGAAGAAGGAAGAGCTGATCCGCGGCGTGGCGTCCGGAGTGGGCAACCCCATCATGGCGGTGGGATCGAAGACGGGTCGCGACGGCATCCACGGCGCCACCTTCGCCAGCGCGGAACTGACGGAGGAGAGCGAGGCCAAGCGTCCCATGGTGCAGGTGGGCGATCCCTTTACCGAGAAGATGCTGCTGGAGGCGTCGCTGGAGCTGATCCGCTCGGGCCACATCGTCGGCATCCAGGACATGGGCGCCGCGGGGCTCGTCTCGTCGTCCACGGAGATGGCGGCGCGTGGCGGGACGGGTGTGGAGATCGAGATCACCCGCGTTCCCGTCCGCGAAACGGGGATGACGCCGTACGAGATCCTCCTCAGCGAAACGCAGGAGCGGATGCTCGTCGTCGCCCACGACGGGCGCGAGGAGGACGTCCGCGCCATCCTGGGCCGGTGGGACCTGGACGCGGAGACCATCGGCTACGTGACGGATACGGGGCGGTACGTGATCCGCGAGAACGGTGCGGTGGTGGTCGACATCCCCGGCGAGCCGCTGGTGGATGCCTGCCCCACGTACACCCGCGAGGGCATCGAGTCCTCGGAGGTGGTGGAGGCGCGCGCGTTCGATCCATCCACCCTGAAGCTGAAGCCCGAAGAGGCCGATCCCACGTGGACGCTGCGGCGCCTGCTGGATTCGCCCACGGTTGCCTCCAAGCGGTGGGTGTACGAGCAGTACGACAGCACGGTGAGGACGAACACCGTCGTGGGTCCCGGGAGCGACGCGGCGGTGGTGCGGTTGCGTGGCACCAACCGGGCGATCGCGGCCACGGTGGACTGCAACTCCCGCTACGTGTACCTGAACCCGTACCGCGGTGGGCAGATCGCCGTGGCCGAGGCGGCGCGCAACCTGGTGTGCTCGGGTGCCCTGCCCCGCGCGGTGACGGACAACCTGAACTTCGGCAATCCGCTGAAGCCGGAGGTCTACTACCAGCTTTCCGAGTCGCTGCGCGGAATCGGCGAGGCGTGCACCGTGCTGGAAACGCCGGTGACGGGCGGCAACGTCAGCCTGTACAACGAGAACCCGCGCGGCGCCATCTATCCCACGCCCACGATTGGGATGGTGGGGGTGATCGACGACCTGGCGCACGTCACCACCTCGTCGTTCCGCCAGGCGGGCGACGCCATCGTGCTGCTGGGGCGCAACACGGCCGAGCTGGGAGGCAGCGAGTACCTGAAGACCATCCACGGCCGCGTGGCGGGCGACGCGCCGGCGCTGGACCTCCCAGGCGAGCAGAAGCTGCAGCGCGCGCTGCTGGCCATGATCCACGCTAGCCGCGTAACGTCGGCGCACGACACGGCGGAGGGCGGTCTGGCCGTGGCCCTCGTGGAATCCGCCATTGCCGACCCGGCCGCGCCGCTGGGCGTGGAGGTGGATCTGGACGACGACCTGCCGGTGAACGCGCTCCTCTTTGGCGAGGCGCAGAGCCGCGTGGTGGTCTCGTGCGGGGAGGACCAGTTGGATGCGCTGCTGGAGATGGCGGCGGAGCACGGCGTTCCCGCACGGCGGATCGGCACCGTGGGCGCACCGTTCGGGACCGTGGTGATTCGCACGCACGGCGGGTCGATTGAGGCGGCGGCGGCGGAACTGGCGGAGATCTACGAGTCGGCGATCCCGCGGCGCATGGAGGGGAGCGTGGCGGACGTGGAGACGTCGCTGGAGTCGGTGGTGCAGAACGGGATGGAGTAGGAGGGCGCGCCCCTCCCCCGGCCCCTCCCCGCACAAACTGCGTGCGGAGAGGGGAGAACCCGGATCCGCACCCGAAGCCCGCGTGCGCGAGAGCCTGTCATCCTGAGGCCCAGGCGCGCCGAGCCGGCCCGTAGTACAACCGTCACGGGCCGAAGGATCTAGCCCCGGATGCGTACATGGCTGGGCGCGGCAGCGGTCACGAAAGCCGGGGCCTCGGCTGCCGTGGGGCCCTCACCCCGGAAGAGCGGGTGAACCCGCCGCTGGGACTGCGGAAAGCCCCGACCCGGCGCCGCTGTCGCGTCACCGTTCGGGGCTTCAACCGCACGCACGCCGAACCTGCCGGAGCGCGGT
>NZ_DASWMD010000032.1:0-19535 GCF_036399935.1 Longimicrobium sp. | reverse complement strand
AGTGTGTCCAGGAGCCGCAAAACGGCGCCTGAACACGGCAAAAAGAGCTTGTAGAGGCCGCTTTTGGCCTCGTGAGTTCAAAAACTTTTCCACAAAGCTCGAAAAGGGGGGCTCAGCCACCTGTGCAGAGCTTCCCTAACGGTACCCGAGTGATGAGGACCCTATACCTGCGCCGGCGGTGCCCACCTCCGAAGTTGCGACGCTGGTCGCGGCGCGGGGTTCCTTCCTCCCGGAACTGCAGCCCGTCGGCGCCGATCGGAATCCGGCTCTCGTCTACCTGGCCCGCCTTGCTGAGGGGTCCCGGCGCACGATGCGGCACTCGCTGGAAATGATCGCGGGGCTGCTCGGCGGAGGAGAGGTGCCTGCCGATGAAGCGCCTCGCTGCGCGGTCTCGGCCTGCTGGAGTTCGACCCGCACAACCCCGATCCGCTCCGGGCGCTGAACACGGACGCGGGCTGGGCAGCCGGTCTTAAGACCTGCACTTTTGCGCCACCCACTCCTGCACGCATAACAAGATCCTTGCGTCCCTACCCGCGGTGTCGCTACTTACTAGCTTAGTTTACAAACGGCGGCATACGTTCGGCCTTGTATCCATCCCGGTAAATTCAGCCCTCACCCGTGCTCAGCGGATTTTCCAGAGCGCCCCGACCCGCGGGTGCTACCCAGAAGCGCCGTGCCGTGCCTACGGCCGCCGTGCTGCTAGTCGCTGCGGGTGTGGTTGCGCACCTGCTGCTGCCGCGACCCGACGCGGGCAGCGCGCGCGTCGAGCCGCTCGGCGGAGACCCTGTCGACCTGCTCCCCGCCCTCCGTGACGCCATCTCGCGGGCGACCGCCGACCAGCGCCGCGTGCTGGTGCTCGACCTCTCACTCGCCGCCCCCCCGGATGCTGCCGACACGACCGCGGCCGGTACGGGCCTCTCCCCGGTGGGTACCCCCGGCGACAAAGCGGCCGATTCCACGGGCAGCCGCACCTACTGGGTGAAAAGCGGCGACAACCTCGAACGGATCGCCTCGGCGCGCGGCGTGACCGTGCCAGAGTTGATGCGGGCCAACGGAATCCGCGATGCGAACCGCATCGCGGAGGGACAGCTTCTGCGGGTGCCGCCCGCGACCGCCGGCACCCTCGGCGCGGGCGCCGCTCCCACCCTCCCGCAGCGGCCGACGCGGGCGGAAGCACTCGCCGCGCTCGCCGATGAGGTGGCGCGCGCACCCATCCCCGTGGTCATCCGCGTCTCACGCCCCGTCACGGGCGCGGATGGGCGTGACCTCCTCCCGTTGCTCCAGGTAGCACGCGTAGTCGCGTTCGCCGACGGCTCCGCGGACTCGCCCAAGTGGGGCGCTGCGTTTCGGCGCGATTCCCGAGCGAGGGTTAGCGGCCTCGAGCTTCTCCCCTTCCTGTTCCAGCTGATCGTCGCCGCGGGGCTTCTCGCATGGCTCCGGTCGGGCAGCCCGCCGGCCGATCCCGCACCCTTACTGGCGAACGCGGATGCCGCGGCCGCCCCGCACGCGGCGGCCGCCGGTCCGCAGCGACTGCGGTGGTCGCTCTTCCGGCGAAAGGCGGGGGCACCCCCACGGGGACTGACTGCACCGATGCCCCCTCCTTCCCCGGGTCCGCAGGACGAGGACACCACGAACCATTCCGATCACCCCCCAGCCGGCGGCGGCGCCCCGGATGCGGACGTGCACGCGCCCGGCCCAGAACCCAAGGTCGCTTCGGTGCAGCGCGGCGCCGGCACCACGAACCCGTCCCCACCGCGCCATGCGGCGGCACCGCCCCCGCCGGTCCATCGCGCGCCGCACGGCGGCAGCGGCGCGGACCCGCACCCGCTGGCCCAGGTGCTGCCCCGGGAACGCCTCGCGACGGTGCGGAGCCTGCTCGAGCCCTGCGGCTACGTGGCTATAGACGGCGGGGTGTGGCGCGCCAGGCTCGCCCCGGGTGAAGAGGGGCCGTGGATCGACTCGGAGGTGTGGGTCCGCTACGACCCCGAGAACCGCGAGCTGCTGGCACGCCCGGTCGATCCGCGCTAGCCGACACGCACATCCGGCACGCGCGGCCAGTCTCCATGCAGACTCCCTGAAAGGAATGCCGATGGGACGGTCTGATCCAGGTGTAGATGAGAGCCAGGGTGCCCTGGGCCTCCCCATCAACGCACCACCACAGCAGGCAGACGAGCGCATCTCGATCGTTTTGGTCCTCGACACCTCCGAGTCGATGGGTCACGGCAAGGGAAAACTGCCGATCGATTCACTGAACGAGGCGCTCAGGGGGTGGGCCAAAGAGCTCCGCGAATCGGAAGTCTCCGGTTTCGGCGAGATCGCGATCGTGACCTTCGGGAATGGCGGCGTGCAACTCCACAACCTGCAGCGCACCGGAACTCCAGCCAACTTTCGCAACGCCTTTGTCCCGGTGAGCACATTCACTCCGCCAGTGCTCCGTGCCAGCGGGGTCACGCCCATGGTGGAGGCGCTGCGGCAGGTGCTGAAGCTGGTCAGGGACCGCAAGGACGAGCTGCGCGAGGACGGGGTGGAGATCCGCTTCCGCCCGCTGGTCTGGATGATCAGCGACGGCGAGCCGACCAACGCGGAGGGGGAGTCGACAACCGAATGGCGCGCGCTCTGTCCCGAGCTCCGCGCGGCCGAGCAGAGCAGGCACTGCCTGTTCTTCGCCATAGGCGTGGGGAGCGGGGTGAACCAGGCGGTGCTCCGCCAACTCGCTCCCGAAAGTACCTATCTGGTCGGGCAGACCGTTCCCTTCATCGAGATCCTCAAGCTCGTGTCCACCAGCATCGAGATCGGGATCGAGGGGGGGCGTCACCTCCGCAACGCCCCCGCCGAGGATATCTACCGGATCACGCGGAAGCGGCTGGAGGCGATAGAGAAGATGTTTTCAGCGCAACCTGGCGCCTGACCGAAGCCGTGATGGCAGACAACCCGTGGCGCGTGGTCGCCGCCTCCCTAACGGGGGGAAGCCACCTCAGGCAGGGCACCGAGTGCCAGGACGCTCATCGGCACCGCCGGCTTGGCGACGTCCTCCTCCTGGCGGTCGCCGATGGCGCTGGAAGCGCTCCGCGCTCCGCCGAGGGCGCCTCGATCGCGGCGGGGACCGCGCTGGCCCTGCTGGAGGAGAAGCTCCGCGGGGGCGGGGCTCCGAACACCCCTGCCGGGTGGGAAGCCCTCGCGTGGGACGTGCTGCACCAGACGGTCGGGCGCCTCAACCAGGCGGTACGTGCGCTCGCTGGCGACGGGGCCAATCCTAAGGACTTCGCGACTACCCTGTCGGTGGTCGTGCTGGCAGGGCCCTGGACTGTGTACGCGGGCGTGGGCGACGGCTTCCTCGTGCTGCAGACGAGCGACGGGCACCTGTACCTTCCCGTCCCCCCCCAGCAGGTGGGCGAATACCGGAACGAGGCCGTGTTCCTGACGACCGCGTGCTGGGAAGAGTACGCCAGCGTGGTACCGATCTGGGACCCCGGGCGCACCGGCGTGGCACTCTCGACCGACGGGCTCGTGCGGGCGGTGCTGGAACACCGCCTCTCTCCACGAGGCCCGGGAAGAGGCACTCCGGTCAGGACGCCGGTGCAGCCCCTGTCGGGGTTCTTCGCGGGCGTGTTCCGATACGCCGCAGACCCGAGGTTTGACCCACGGCAGTTGTACGCGGAAATCATGAACAAGCGCTTCGACGAGGTATCGGGTGACGACCGCACGCTGCTGGTTGCGGTGCAGCAGTGACCATGCGCGTACGCACGGGAAACGGCCTGCAGTTGACGCTTAACGACGACTTCAAGGCGGGGAGGTCCGGCCGGGTGTACACGGTGCGCGAGTACCCTCAGATTGTGGTGAAGATCTACATGGAGGATGCGCCCCGCCACGTGGACCGGGTACGTGCCATGGTGCGCTCCTGGCGGCCCACTGCGTGGCTGGAGCAGGGGCTGCATCTGGCTTGGCCGCTCGACACCGTGACGATGGATGACGGCGCGGTCGTGGGTTTTGCGATGGAGCGGCTCGACTCCGACGTATTCGCGCCGATCCAGGCTGTGCTGAAGCCGGGGGAAAGGGCGCGAGCGTACCCTGGATCCACCTGGGAGTCGCAGTTTCGGGTCGCGCGCAACCTGGCTCGCGCGGTGGCGCGGCTGCACCGTAACGACGTCGTGGTGGGCGACCTGAGCGAGAAGAACGTCTGGGTGTCGAAGGACGGTGTCGTCGCCTTCCTGGACTGCGACTCAATGCAGTTCCGTGACGCCGAGAGCGGAACGCTCTTCCCCAGCCTGTACATCACCGAAGACGTGGCGCCACCGGAGCTGCTCGAAGGTCAGGACCCCGGCGTTCCCCGCCGCCCGGAGAGCGACAACTTCACCCTCGCGGTGATCGTCTGTCAGCTCCTGATGGACGGCGCGCACCCGTTCCGCGGCGTTCCCCGCCAGGGGAGTTCCACGCACCGCACCGACAACGTGCTCAGCGGCGACGCGTGGCTCCTCCACCCGCAGCGGATGAAGCGGCTGCGGCAGTGGCCGCAGCACCCCAGCGACGTTCCGCTCCCGCCACGGGTGCTGACGCTGGCCGAGCAGTGCTTCGGGCCGGGGCTCCGCACGCTGGAGAGGCGGCCCACGGCGGCCGCGTGGGCCGAGGTGCTGGGGCTGGCGATGGAGGAGCTGCGCACCTGCGACGCCGAACGCACCCACGTTTTTCACCGAGGCGCCACCGACTGCCCCTGGTGCCGCCGCGACGGACGCACCACGCTACCAGTCTCCAGGCCGGTCCCGGCACCGCCGACGCGCCCCACCCCGCAGTCCCCGGCGGTGGAGGTTCGTCCGCCGCGGTCGGGTGCCGCGCCGGTGGTGAAGCCCCCGCCGCCGCCCAAACCCGTCGTGCCCGACATTCCCCCGGCGCTGGTCGTCGTGGCGGTCGTGCTGTTCTTCATTTTCCTCGCCCTGCTGGTGCTGTGAGCGGGCACGGGGCGGCCGCCGACAGCTTGGCGGAAGCCGGCGGGGTGCTGCGCGTGGCGCGGACCAGCGAGCGCTGCAGCGTGCTGGGCCCGGGAACCCGCTTCGTGGTGTGGGTGCAGGGCTGCCCCTTGGCGTGCGCGGGGTGCGTGGCGAGGGAGACCTGGGACCCGGGAGGGGGCGAGGCGGTGGAGGTGGACGCGCTTGCCGACCGCATCGCCGCGCTCCCTTGGGTGGAGGGGCTCACCCTCTCTGGGGGTGAGCCGTTCACCCAAGCCGAGGCGCTAGTGCGCCTGGCCGACCGGGTGCGCGTCAGGCGCCCTCTTTCGCTGATGGCGTTCTCGGGTTACACACTCCAGTGGCTGCGCCGGCGCGGCTCGCCCGGGCAGCGTGCCCTGCTGGAGCGGCTCGACATCCTGGTGGACGGGCCGTACCGCCACGACCTCCACGCCGACCTGCGCTGGCGCGGCTCATCGAACCAGCGCATCCACTTTCTCACTCCCTGCCACGCCCACCTGGCCCAAGCCGACGACCGCGGCGTGGGAATGGAAGTGGAGGTGGACGATCACGGCTCGGTGCACTGGATGGGTGTTCCCCCCGTTCCCGGCTTTCGCGAAGCGTTCGAGCAGGCGCTCCGAGGGCAGGGCGTCATCCTGACCATCCCCGACCCCCCATGAGCGACTCGCCCAAGTACTGCAGCGCCCGGCTGAGCCGCGAGCGCGAAGAAGCGCTCCGCCGCGAGCGCAAGCACCGCGAGGCCGAGCGTCGCCGCGCGGCCGAAGAGAAGCAGCGCCGCGAGCGCGCGGCCCGCGTGGAGCGGCAGCAGGGCCGCCGCACCGAGCTGGCGCGCCGCTGCCAGGCGCTGCAGGCCGGCGCGGCACGCGCCGGGGCGGCGCCGCGATTGGCGGCGCTGGTGGCCACGCTCGACGCCACCGGGCGCGCGCTCTCCGCGGCCGGCACCGACACCGAAATGACGCGGCAGCAGGTTGCGCTCGACGCCGCGCAGACGGCGCTGGTGGGGCTGGAGCGCGACGTTGTCGCGGCCATCGCGCGCGAGGAGCGCGCTGAGCTCCTCCGCGCGCTGCAGGGCCAGGCAGGTCAGGTGCAGGCAAGGCTGGCGGCGCGCTTCGACGCCGCGGGGGCGCAGGCCACGGCCGGCGCGCTGGAACGCCTGGGCGTGCAGCTGCGGGAGGGGCGCTTCGCCGACTTCGACCGCGACCGCGCCGAGGCGGGACGCCTTGTGGCGCGCCACGCGGACGAAGTGGCCGGCGGCCATGCGCGCTGGCTGGCCGCGCGCGACTGGGGGCAGGCCCTGGCCGGCGAGCTCACCGACGCCTACCGGGCCCTTCAGCAGGACGCACGCGACGGCGGCATGCCCGCCGCCCGGGTGGCATCGCTGGAGGCCGCCGCCGGCTCGCTGAGCCAGCAGTTGGAGGCCGAGGCGTTCGAGGCGCTGGTGATGGGCGAGGCCTCGCTGCGCGGCGAACTGGCCGCCGCCACCGCCGAGGTGGAGGAGTGGCTGGACCGGCGTGCCCGGCGCGAAACGGTACTGGCCGCGCTCGCCGAAGCTCTGCCGTCGCTGGGGTTCAGCATCGACCCGCGCTCCCTGGACCTCGCGCCTCCTGGCGAGGAGCTCACCGTGCTGAGGGCTTACCGCGCCGGCGGCGGCGAGCTGGGGGTCACGGTGGGGCACGACCCCGAGGGTGGCAACGAGATCTACTACGAGATGGAGGGCTTTCCACACCAGGAACAGCGAGCGGGCGGCACCGTGGTGAAGACCTGCGACGAGTTAGAAGGACTCCTCGAAACGCTGCACTCGGCCGTGCGCGGCCAGGGGGTGGAGGTGGGTGAGCTGGACTGGGAGGGCAAGCCCGCCACGCGCCCCGACCCGCACACGGCCGCTACCGCTGGTACACCACAGGCGGTCGACTCGGCTCGTTCGGGTGGCTCTGCCGGGAGTGCCGGATGAGCGGCGCCGACACGGCGCCGACCGCGGCGTGGTTCCGGCGGCTGGATCACACCGTGCTGCGCGGTCGCCATCCCGTGCTCTACGGCAACACCGCCGATCAGGTGCTGTGGATCGACGAGGAGGGCGAGCGCGCCTACCGCAGCCTCCGCAACGCGCTCACCGAGTACCTGGAGTGGCGCGGGTACGCGCTGGTGGTGTGGTACGACGCGGTGGACGGCCTGCGCTTCCGGGACTCCGACGACGCGCGCCGCTTCGACGCGCTGTACCGCCGCGCGCAGGGCCGCATGGTGGACGCGCCCACCCCCGACGCCACCCGACCCGGCACCACCCCCGGCCCCGCCCCGGCGGCGGCGCCCGGTGCCACCGGGCGGCGGGCGCGCGCGCTGGAGGCGCGCCAGCGGCTGCAGGCGGCCACGCTGCATGCTGGACCCGCCGAGTTGCGGGACCCGGCCGAGGCGCTGGCGGCGGTGCGCGCCGCGCTCGGGCAGACGGAGACGCCGGTGGCAGTGGTGCTGGAGTTCGTAGAGCTGATCTTCGCAGACCCCAACCAGCCCGACCGCAGGCACCGCGACCTCCTGATCCAGCTTAAGAAGGCGATGCACACCGCCGCCTTCGTGGGGCCCGATGGGCCTGCGCGGCGGCGTAACCTCGTGCTGCTGGTCGCGGCCGATCTACGGCAAGTTCCCGCTTGGCTGTACCAGAGCGACCCGCACGTGGAGTCGGTGCGAGTGGAGCTTCCCGACGTGCGCGAGCGGCGGGCCTTCATGCTGCGCTACCGCTCGACCTTTCCCGGTGGCGAAGGGCTGTCCCCCGACGAGGCGGAGCACCATGCCGACGTAATGGCCAATCTCACCGAGGGGATGACGATCTGGGAACTGGAGGCGCTGCGCCGAACGGCCGTGGTGTCGCAAATCCCGTTCTCCGAGCCCAAGCGGTTGGTGCGTCTGCACCGCTTCGGCGAGACCACCGATCCCTGGGAGCGGCTGGGACTGGACAGGATTCGCGAGGCCTCGACGACGCTGGGAGGGCGCGTCGTGGGGCAGCCAGCCGCGGTGGAGCTAGTGCGCGACGTGGTGGCTGCGGCACGGATGGGAATCGACTTCGTGAGCGATCCGCACACGCCGAGCGCGCGCCCGCGTGGGGTCTTCTTCTTCGTGGGCCCCACCGGGGTGGGAAAGACCGAACTGGCCAAGGCACTGAGCCAACTGGTGTTCGACGACGAGTCGGCGCTGGCACGCTTCGACATGAGCGAGTACGGTCAGGAGCACGCGGCCGAACGGCTGACCGGCGCGCCACCGGGGTACGTGGGGCATGAGGCCGGTGGCGCGCTTACCAACCGCGTGCTGGAGCGCCCGTTCAGCGTCCTCCTCTTCGACGAGATTGAAAAGGCGCACGGGCGGGTGTTCGACCGTTTCCTGCAGATCCTGGAAGACGGCCGCCTGACAGACGGGATGGGGCGCACCGCGTACTTCTCGCACACCATCATCATCTTCACCTCGAACTTGGGGTCCGAGCAGATGCGCGAGCGACTGCGCAGTTCGTCTGAACTGCCGGCCTACGACGAGGTGCGAAACGTTTACCGCACGGCTGTGGAAGACCACTTCACCCAGACGCTGCGCCGCCCCGAGTTGCTCGGGCGCCTGGGGGATGGAATCGTGGTATTTGACATCCTGCGCCCTGAAGTAGTGTGCTCGATTTGCGATAAGTTCCTTGCGCAGCTCGAGAACTCGGCACGCGCGCGGCAGATCTTCCTCTCCTTCGAAACCGGAGGAATCGTGTCGGCGGTCGAGCGCAAGATGCGGGAGGGACAGAACATGGAGAAGGGTGGTCGGCAGATCCGACCGGTGCTGGATACACTAGTGCGCATTCCCCTCACACGATGGATGCTGGAGCACCCGCAGCCGGTGGGGAGTCAAATTCGGGTAGCCGTCCCGCCCGGCGCGGATACGGCTGTGTGTTCCATAGGGGATGTGAGCCCAGTTCCACCGGAGCCCGTACGCCACCGCACGACGCGGAAGGGCCGGCGAAAGACGTGATGTCGCAGCAGTTCCAACCAGCGGAACGAGTTGCCGTTCTGCTTGTCATTTGATGGATGTTCCGCCACCCAACGCCTCGCCCACTCGCTGACGATTGACTGGCACCCGGTATCTTTCCAAGATAAACGGATTGCTTGCGAGCATAAAACGGAGTCCTATACTCCCGCACGTCAGATTGCCTGAGGCGATTTCAGTTTTCTGCGTCACTAGTGTCCGGTCATACGTCGAAGAGCAGCAACTCCCGCCCGCGATCGTTCGTCGGCACCTTCGGCTGATTTTGTAGAGAAACTCGACTGTAACCCCGAGGGTCGACAAGAGCGTTTGATACGCTTCCGGTTCTTCCGACGCGGTATCCAAGACTGCCCGGATCAGCGCGACTATCTCGTCAATGCCTCGAGAGGCATGGCGGATCAGCGTGAGGAACTCCAACAAGCACATGCTCGCTACGAGACGAGCGTTCGCCGAGTCGTTCGACATCTAGGGGAGAGGATTGCAGCAGGCGGCGAACTATCGCATCGCGGAGATCTCGTCCTATATGGGTATCTGCCCAGGCCAGGTTCACGGCCTCTGCAATTTTGTCGCGACGCGAGGCAACGAAGTTCTGATCACACCGTTCGCAGGTCCAGTCGTACTCGCGCGGGTCGTCCGCTATCCACCACGGGCTGCACGTCGGAGGGGTGGATCTGGCCATCGCGCGAGTGCAGAACGGGGGAGGGTTTGGCTTCTCGCCGGAACTTCCCGCACGCCGAATCACCGCCGTCCGTCCGGAGCGCATCTCCTCGTAATCGTCGCCCCCCTGACTCTTGCGCGGGCGGGAAAATTTTCGCAGATTGTTTTACAGTTATCGCGTGCTGCTGGGTGACGCGTGGTGACGCTGAGTGACGGAAACGTAGTAAAGCCGCGGGATTTCGTCATCCTCAGTGACGCCCTGTGACAGCGCCTGTGGCCTTCTAAGCCGTAGGTCGCTGGTTCGAGTCCAGCCTGGCGCGTAGACAAGTTGAGCCCTCACCGTACCTCACGGTGAGGGCTTTTCTGTTCCATGTCCGGTCGTGGCGGCGGCCGCGCGCCGGCGCAGCGACTCCACACCCCGCACCAGCCGAATCTCGCGTCCGGGCGTCTCCGGTCGATTCGCCGACAAGGCTGCGCCGAGCAGGGGCCGGACCGCGTCCCGAAGGGACGGGCGCGGGGGGAAGGCTTGTAATTTCGGCCACGGCATGATAAAATACGCCCTGCTCGCCACGGTCGTTTTCACGCCGGAATCGCTCGCCCGGACCTGCCCGCACCAGCCATCCCCGAGGACGAGGACCAGTGCAGGGCTCCCCCGCCGTCACGCCGCCGCGCGCGTTTCAGCTTTCCAACGCCTCCATCGACGCCGTTCGCGACGAGGTGGAGTTCGCCCACGCCGAGCTGCCGTTCTTTCGCGAGCACCTGGGCGGCGCCGGCATCGAGCCCGCCGACATCCGGAGCGCCGACGACCTGCGGCGCATCCCGGCCACCTCCAAGGTGCACTACCGCACCCACTTCCCGTCGGGCGTGGTCGCGTCCGGGTGGCGGGTGGGAGATCCCATGGTCACGCGGCTGCAGAGCTCGGGAACCGAGGGCGACCGGCTGGTGACGCTGGTGCACACCTGGACGCTGGCCGAGCGCATGGCCACCTGCCTGGGCGTGAACGATCGGCTGCGGTTCCTGGCCGACGCGGAGCGCATCCGCACGGCGCGGTACGCGGCGCCCAACTGCTCCGACGTGGAGTGCGCCAACCCCAACAGCAAGATGGCGGACCGCATGCTGGAAGACGGCACGCTGGTCCTTCCCGTGTACCACGACCTCCTGGTCACCCCCGCCTTCATGCTGGACCGTGCTTTCGGCGAAATCCGCGAGTTCGCACCCAACTGCCTGTACGTGGACCCCATCCACTTCAGCCACTTGCTGGGGCACGCGGAGCGCGCGGGGCTGCAGCACCCCTCGTGGGAGGGCGTGGCGGTGCTCACCAGCTACAGCCTGCTCACGCGCACCCACCGGCGGCTGATCGGGCGCATGCTGGGCCCGGACGTGCCCGTGGCCAACGTGGTCGCCATGTCGGAGCTGGGGTTCGTGGCCGCCGAGTGCACGTACGGGCGGCTTCACGTGAACACGTCGGACTTCTACGTGGAGCTGGTGGACGAGGCGGGCGCCGCGGTGCCCCCCGGCACGGCCGGCGAGCTGTGCATCACCACCATCGGCGACCGGCTTTCGCCCAAGATCCGCTACCGCACCGGCGACCTGTACCGCGCGCACGAGGACCCCTGCCGCTGCGGCAGCCCCATGCCCACCGCCGACTACCTGGGGCGCATGCGGCACTCGTTCCGCGCCCCCGGGGGCGCCTGGGTGACCCCCGCCGACGTGGACGCCGTGGTGGGCGAGCGCGAGTGGCTGCGCAACTACCAGCTGGCCCGCGGAAGCAGCGGCCGCTTCGTGTTCCGGTGCATCGGCGCCGGGGAGCCGCCCGAGGACGAGCTGCGCGACATCCGCGACGGCCTGGGGCACCTGCTGGGCGGCGCCCGCGTGCGCGCCGAGGCCACGGGGTACATCCCGGCCGAGCGCAGCGGCAAGTTCCTGACGTGCAAGAACGACTACCCGGAAGAGGCCGCATCGTGATTCTGGAGCCGGCCGCGGGCGCCCCCGCCGCCCAGGACGCCGACCTGCGCATCGAGGACGACTTTCCCGTCCTGCAGCGGCAGATCGACGGGCGGCGCATCGTGTACATGGACAGCGCCGCCACCACGCTCAAGCCGCGCAGCGTCATCCGTGCGGTCACCGGCTACTACGAGCGCTACACGGCCAACATCCACCGCGGCAAGCACCGCCTTGCGGAAGAGGCGTCGGACCGGTACGAGGAGGCGCGCTACCGCGTGGCCACCTTCCTTCGCTGCCAGGGCAACGAGGTGGTGTTCGTCCGCAACACCACCGAGGCCCTGAACCTGGTGGCCCGTGGGCTGGGGCTGGAACGGGGCGACACGGTCGTGGGCTGCCTGGACGCGCACCACTCGCAGGTGCTTCCCTGGCGCGAGGCGGCCACGCTGCACACCACCCGGCTGGGGGCCGACGGAGGGGTGGACCTGGACCACTACCGCGAGCTGCTGGCGACGCGCCCCCGCGTGGTGGCGCTCACGCACTGCTCCAACGTGACGGGCGTGTACCTGCCGCTGGCGGAGATGACGGCCATGGCCAGGGAAGCGGGCGCCCTGGTGGTGGTGGACGCGGCCCAGTCGCTTCCGCACCGCCGGCTGGACATGGCGCGGCTGCCGGCCGACTTCGTGGCGTTCTCGGGCCACAAGATGCTGGGGCCGTCGGGCGTGGGCGTGCTGTTCGGGCGCGTGGAGCTGCTGGAGCGGCTGCGGCCGGCCCTTCACGGCGGCGGCATGGTGGACTGGGTGACCTCGGAGTCGTCCAGCGTGCGCAAGGTGCCCCACCGGCTCGAGGCCGGCACCCCGGCCATCGAGGGGGCCATCGGCCTGGGGGCGGCGGTGGACTACCTGGACGACCTGGGCGAGGAGGAGATCGACCGCCACGACCGCGCGCTCTCGGCCCTGCTGCTGCACAATGCCGAACAGCGCGAGTACCTGCGCGTGCTGGGCCCCACGCGCGGCGTGGAGCGCGCCGCGCTGGTGAGCCTGACCATCCCCGGGGTGGACGACCTGGGCGACGTGGCCCGCGCCCTCAGCGACAGCTACGGGGTGATGGGGCGCACCGGCCACCTGTGCGCGCAGCCGTACGTGGACGCCCACACCCCGGGCGAGGTGCTGCGCCTTTCGGCGTACCTGTACAACACCCCGTGCGACGTGGCGCACGCCTTTGCCGCCCTGGACGAGGTGGCGTCGCGGCTGGGCGCCCGCGCCTGACCCCCTCCGCACCCGCTCACCCGCGCTACCGACACGTGATGAACGCCATCGCGGCCCCGCGCCGCCGTTTGCCCCCGCGGCTGGCCGCCGGGCTGCTGGGCGCCCTGGCGCTGGCCCCCGCGGCCCGCGCGCAGGCCGTGGAGGCGGCGCCGTACGCCATCACGCGCGTGTCGCAGCCCATGCGGCTGGACGGCGTGCTGGACGAGCCCGCGTGGGACAGCATCCAGCCGGTGCCCATGGTGAAGCACTGGCCCAGCTACGGGGGCGATCCCACCGACCGCACCGAGGTGCGCCTGGCGTACGACGGCGCGTACGTGTACGCCAGCTGCCGCTGCTACGCGCGGCCGGGAAGCATCCAGGCCACCACCTTCAAGCGCGATTCGTGGAACCTGACCAACGACCAGTTCGCGCTGGTGCTGGACACGTTCAACGACAACGAGACGGCGCTCATCTTCGTCGTGTCGCCCAGCGGCGCCCGCTCCGACGCGGCGCTCTCGGGCGACGCCGCGGGCGCCACGCCCAACAACGACAGCTGGGACACCTTCTGGGACGCGGCGGTCACCCGGAGCGACACGGCCTGGTTCGCCGAGATGCGCATCCCCATCTCCAGCCTGCGCTTCCAGGGGCAGGGCGGGCAGGTGGAGATGGGGCTCATCACCTACCGGCTGATGGCCGCCACCAACGAGATGGCCACCTGGCCGGCCATCGAGCCCAAGTGGGGGTTCTGGAGCTTCGCCAAGCCCTCGCAGGGCCGGCAGGTGGCCCTGGCGGGGCTGCGCAGCCGGAACCCGGTGCAGGCGACGCCATACGTGCTGGCCGGCATGGGCCGCGACTACCGCCCGAAGGCCGACACCTCGGGCTACGCGAGCTTCGACGAGCCGGCGCGTGACGTGGGGCTGGACCTGAAGTACGGGCTGACGAACAACCTGACGCTGGACGTGACCGTCAACACCGACTTCGCGCAGGTGGAGGCCGACGACCAGCAGGTGAACCTGACGCGGTTCTCACTGTTCTTCCCCGAGAAGCGGCGGTTCTTCCAGGAGCGCGCCAGCATCTTCCAGTACGACCTGGGCGACCGCAACCGGCTCTTCTACACCCGGCAGATCGGCCTGCAGGGCTCCCGCGAGGTGCCCCTGCTGGGCGGCGTGCGCCTGGTGGGGCGGGTGGGCGACTGGGACGTGGCGCTGCTGAACATGCAGTCGGCCCGCGAGCACGAGCTGGGGCTGCCGTCCGAGAACTTCGGCGTGGTGCGGCTGCGGCGGCAGGTGCTGAACCCCTGGTCGTACGTGGGCGGCATCGCCACGTCGCGCATCGGCGAAGACGGTGAATACAACGCCGCGTACGGGTTGGACGGGGTGCTTCGCCTGTTTGGCGACGAGTACCTTACGCTGAACTGGGCCCAGACCTTCGACGACTCGGTTTCGTCGGGGCTGGGGGGGCTTGCGAGCGCCCGGATGCGCGCGCTGTGGGAGCGGCGGCGCTACGACGGGTTCGGCTACCAGCTGAGCGTGGCGCGCGCGGGCCGCGACTACGACCCCGCGCTGGGCTTCGAGCTGCGCGACGACTACACGCGCATCGGCGACCGCCTGTTCCACGGGTGGGTGTTCCGGGGCAGGAAGGGTCCCGTGCAGCGCCTGCAGGTGGGCGTAGACGCGAACGTGCACCTGCGCAACGCGGACGGGTCCGTCGAGACCAGCGAGCTGGGGCCGTCGCTGGACGTGGCCTTTCGCAGCGGCGCCACGCTGGTGGCCCGCGTGCGCCACTCGTTCGACGACGTGACGCGGCCCTTCGGCCTGTCGACCGAGGTGGGCGTGCCCGTGGGCGACTACACCTTCACCGGGTTCGAGGTCACGCACAACACCTCGCCCGCCCGCCTGCTCCGCCACCGCACCTCGCTCGCCACGGGCTCCTACTACGACGGGCGGCGCGTCTCCCTTACCCTGGGGCCCACCTGGTCGGCGTCGCGGTTCCTGGAGCTGGCCGCCAACTACCAGGTGAACTGGGTGGAGTTCGCCGGCCGCGACCAGGAGCTCACGGCGCACATCGCCCGCCTTCGGGCCGAGACCACCCTGAACACCCGCTTCGCGCTCACCACCTTCGTGCAGTACAACAGCCTGCTGGACGGGGTGACCGCCAACCTGCGCCTGCGCTACGCTCCGCGCGACGGCCAGGACTTCTACCTGGTGGTGAACGAGGGGATGAACACCGACCGCTTCCGCGTGGAGCCCGCGCTTCCGCGCACCAGCAGCCGCACCGTGCTGCTCAAGTACAGCCACACCTTCCAGTTCTGAGGCATGCACCCCAGCGCGCCGGCGGGCATCGAGTTCGACTGGGCGGAGGTCAACTGCTTCCTGCGCCCCCAGGCCATGCTGTGCGACGAGGCGGCGCCCGGCTACGGGCTGCTCCTCGTGGGGCTGGCCTCGTTGTACCGCGCCTGGGGGGTGGACGGCCTGTTCGCCGCCCCCGGGGGCGGCCACTTCGCCTTTGCCCGCTCCGTGTACGCCCCGCTCACCGGCATCGGCTTCGAGCTGTCGTACGTGGACGACAGGGACGCCGTTCCCGGCGCCCTCCGCGCGCTGCTGGCCCAGGGGGCGCCGGTGGTGGTTCCCGCCAACATCCGCCCCGTGCCCTGGTTCCTGGAGCACGGGCGCGAGGACAAGTCGCACTTCTTCCTGGTGCGCGGCCACGACGCCGCGGCCGACCGCTACGACGTGCTGGACTACCTGCACGTGCGCGACGACAACCTGAGCCTGGAGTACGGCCCCGTGGCGCTGGACGGCGGGCTGATGCGCCAGGTGACGGACGCGTACTGGGAGGCGTACGTGGGCGACGCCCCCACGCCCGACTGGGACCCGCGCTACTGGCTGCTGCGCGTGCGCCCGGGCCCCGGGTTCCGCCCGCTCCCCGCCCAGGCGCTGCTGCAGGTGTTCCTGGACGAGTGCCGCCGGGTGCTGGCCGCGGTGCATGCGCGGCCCGAAACCCTGCGCCCGCTGGACGAGCGGACGCTGGACGAGCTGCGCGCCCTGCACGCCGCCGGCGCCGGCGGCGGGGAGCGCTTCTCGGTGCTCATGCAGGCCTACCTGCAGGACGCCAACTCCGCGCTGGTCTACGCCCGGGTGGCCGCGCACGCCCTGCGGACGCTGGGGGCGGGGCAGGCGGCGCGGGCGGTGGAAGCCGCGGCGGGCGAGTACCGCCCCCGTGCGGCGGCGGTGCGCAGCCGGCTGCTGGTGACGTCCATGGTGGCGCCCTCGCTTCCCGCGGCGCAGTGGGACGCGTTCCGGGCCGAGCTGGCGTCGCTGGCCGCCGGCTTCGGCGCGGAGGTCCGCGCCGCGCTGGCCGGCGGGGCCGGGGAGGGCGCGCCGGCGCCGTCCCGGGAGGCGCCGGCGCCCGGGCGGGAGCGCCAGGCGGGCTACGCGGCGCCGGGCACGCCCACGGAAGCGGCCCTGGCCGGCTTCTGGGCCGAGGTGCTGGGCGTGGAGCGGGTGGGGCTGGACGACCGCTTCGTGGAGCTGGGCGGCAACTCGCTGATGGCCATCCGCGTGGCCGCCCGCGCCCTGCAGCAGCTGGGGCTCGAGGTGCCCGTCCGCAGCCTGTTCGACCATCCCACGCTGCGGGAGTTCGCCGCGCACGTCGACGAGCTGGGCTGGGCGCGCCGCGCGCTGGCCCCGTCGGGCGCGGGCGCGGCGGCCGGGGAAGACCGCGAGGAGGGGGAGCTGTGACGCTGCTGCAGTTCGTCGCCGACCTGGGGCGGCGCGGGATCGAGCTGTGGGCGGAGGGCGACGCGCTGCGCTTCAGCGCGCCCCCCGACGTCATGACGCCCGAGCTGCGCGCGGGGATCGGCGCGCGCAAGGCCGAGGTGATGGCGTTCCTGCGCCAGCGCGCCGTGGGCGTGGCCGCGCCCATCCGCCGCGTGCCGCGCGACGGCGGGCTCCCCCTCAGCTACGCGCAGCTGCGGCTGTGGTTCCTGGCCCAGCTGCAGCCCGGCAGCGCGTTCTACAACCTGCCCGCCGCCCGCCGCCTGCGCGGCCCGCTGGACGCCGGCGCGCTGGAGCGGGCACTGGGCCAGGTGGTGCGCCGGCACGAGGCGCTACGCACGGTGTTCCGCGCGGGAGAGGGCGACGAGCCGGTGCAGGTGATCCTCGCGCCGCCGGAGCGCTTCGCCCTGCGCGTGGAAGACCTGTCGGCCCTGGACGCCGGGGCGCGCGAGGACGACGCGGCGCGGATCGCCCGGCGCGACGCGGAAGAGCCCTTCGACCTGGCGCGGGGGCCGCTCTTTCGCGCCACGCTGGTGCGCCACGCCCCCGGCGACCACCTGCTGCTGGTGTGCATGCACCACGTGGTGGGCGACGGGTGGAGCACGGGCGTGCTCTTTCGCGAGCTGGGCGCCCTGTACGCGGCCGAGGCCTGCGGCGTTCCGGCCGCCCTCCCCGGCCTGGAGGTGCAGTACGCCGACTACGCGGCCTGGCAGCGCGAGCACCTGCGCGGCGAAGTGCTGGAGGGGCACCTGGCGTTCTGGAAGGAGCGGCTGGCCGGCGCGCCCACCCTGCTGGAGCTTCCCACCGACCGTCCCCGGCCCGCCGTGCAGGGCTTCCGGGGCGCGCTGCTTTCCACCCTCTTTCCCCGCGAGCTGGGCGACGGGCTGAACGCGCTGGCCCGCCGCGAGGGAGCCACGCTGTACGCCGTGCTGCTGGCCGCCTTCCAGGTGCTGGTGTCGCGCTACGCGCGGCAGGCGGACGTCGTCGTGGGCACCCCCATCGCCGGGCGCACCCGCGCCGAGGTGGAGGGGCTGATCGGCTTTTTCGTGAACACCCTGGCCACCCGCGCCGGCCTGCACGACGATCCGCCCTTTCGCCAGCACCTTGCGCGCGTGCGCGAAGAGCTGATGGAGGCGTACGCCCGCCAGGAGGTGCCGTTCGAGAAGCTGGTGGAGGAGCTCAGGCCGGAGCGCAGCCTGAGCCACGCGCCCGTCTTCCAGGTGCTCTTCATCCTGCAGGAGAACGACGGCGACGACCTGCGGCTGGAGGGCGTGGAGGTGGAGGCGTGGCAGCCCGACAGCGGCACGGCCAAGTTCGACCTTACGCTGGCCGTGGCCGAGTCCGCGCGGGGGATGCGCGTGTGGCTGGAGTACAACACCGAGCTGTTCGACGCCGCCACCGCCCAGCGGGTGGTGGAGCACTTCCGCACGCTGCTGTACGGCGTGGTGGACGACCCGGGGCGGCGCGTTTCGCGGCTGCCCCTGGCCACCCGGGCGGAGCTCGAGACCATCGCGGCCTGGAACGCCACCGACACGCCCTACGGCTCCGGCGTCTGCCTGGACCGGCTGGTGGCCGCGCAGGCGGCGCGCACCCCGGACCGGCCCGCGCTGGTGTTCCGTGGCGAAACGCTCACCTACGCCGGGCTGGAGGGGCGCGTGGTGCGCCTGGCGCGGCACCTTCGCGCGCTGGGCGTGGGCCCCGGCGTGCTGGCGGGCATCTGCGCCGAGCGCACCCCGGACATGGTCGTCGCCCTGATCGCCGTGCTGCGGGCGGGAGGCGCCTACGTGCCGCTGGACCCGGCGTACCCGGCGGAGCGGCTGGACTACATGCTGCGCGATTCCGGCGCGCCCGTGCTGCTCACCCAGCGCCCGCTGCTGGGGCTGCTGCCGCACGGGGGCGCGCGGGTCGTGCTGCTCGACGAGCCGCTCCCCGACGACGGGGAGGGGGGCGGCGGAACCTTTCCCGACGTGCACCCCGACGAGCTGGGCTACGTCATCTACACCTCGGGCTCCACCGGCCGCCCCAAGGGGGTGGCCATGAGCCGCCGCCCGCTGCGCAACCTGATGGCGTGGCAGGGGGGCGACTGGACGGGCCCCGCCGCGGCGCGCACCGCGCAGTACGCCCCCCTCAGCTTCGACGCCTCGTTCCAGGAGGTGTTCTCGACCCTGCAGGAAGGGGGCACGCTGCTGCTGGTGCCCGCCGACGTGCGGTCGGACCTGGGGCGGTTCGCGCGCTGGATCGTCGAGGAGCGGGTCGAGCGCGTCTTTCTGCCCTTCGTGGCCCTGCAGCACGTGGCCGAGGCCGCGCTGGCGCAGGGCATCGTGCCCGCCGCGCTGCGCGAGGCGCAGACGGCGGGCGAGCAGCTGCGCGTCACCGAGCCCATCCGGCGGTGGATGGGGCAGATGCCCGGGTGCTCGCTGGCCAACCACTACGGCCCCTCCGAAACGCACGTGGTCACCGCGCTCACCCTGCCGGCGGGCGGGGCGGCGGAGTGGCCCGCGCTCCCCACCATCGGCCGGCCCATCGCGAACACGCAGTGCCACGTGCTGGAGCCGGGCGGGGTGCAGGCCCCGCCGGGTGTGCCCGGCGAGCTGTACCTGGGCGGCGAGAACGTGGCCCGCGGGTACCTGGGCCGGCCGGGGCTTACGGCCGAGAAGTTCGTCCCCGACCCGTTCGCCGGCGTTCCCGGCGCGCGGATGTACCGCTCCGGCGACCTGGCCCGGTGGAAGGCGGACGGCGAGATCGAGTTCCTGGGGCGCGTGGACCAGCAGGTGAAGGTGCGCGGATTCCGCGTGGAGCCGGGCGAGGTGGAGGCGGCGCTGGAAACGCACCCCGCCGTCGCCCGCGCCGTGGTGGTGTCCATGGGCGACGGGGGATCGGGGGAGCGGCGGCTGGTGGGCTACGTGCTGGCCGACGGCGCCGCCCGCGCGCCCGCGGCGGGCGAGCTGCGTGCGTAC
>NZ_DASWMD010000031.1:0-63882 GCF_036399935.1 Longimicrobium sp. | reverse complement strand
CGAGAGATCGCCGTTAAACTTGTGAGGCTCATCGGCGGATCCTCGTTCAGAAGCAGCCGCGGTCACATTGAGGAGTCTCAACTTCTTCAACAATGCCGTAGCATAGTACCGCAACTAAGCAGGTGGGAGATGGTGCAAATTGAGGAGGTAATCCGCTGATTGCGGAAGTGTGCTCTACCCGCTCTCAATTTCTCTGGCAAATGAATCCAGTTCCTTGATCCGCTTGCGCGCCAACTGCGCCAGCGCCGAGCGCCAGTTCGGGGGTGGCGAACGAAAGGCCGAACTCGACGGATCCAGACGCGCGCGAGCGATGCTGTTCCGCACGACGCCGCATGCCTCGGCGATGTCGGCGGCGGTGATCTTGGCTGCGGAGAGCCTATCGGTGGCGGCCTTGAAATCCATGTCTCCCTCTTGGCGATAAAATTATTGACAAACCGCAGCCCGTCAGTATATTTGTATCCAGCAGGGCGAAAAGCAAGGCTGGCCGAATCTCTCCCGGAATGAAGGTTTCGACCAGCCTCGTTCACGAACCGACCCGAAGGCCGCCTCGCTCGCCATAGGTGCCCTGCCGCGGCCCGAGGGTCAAGAGACACGGAGCCGACCCATGCCTCGCAAGCCGAAGTCGCCCTTCCCTCCCCCGCCTCCTCCGCCCGGCGTGTGGGTGATCAAGAAGCGGGATCGCAACTGGATGGTGATTGCCCCGGACGGCGCCCTGGTGTGCATCACGCTCTACAAGAAGGGCGCGCAGGAAGTGGTGCGGCGGCTGACCGCCGCATGAGACGAGACCCCCGGCGAGCGCATCGCCGGGGGTCCGCCGTTCGTACACGCTTCGCCGGACCGCTCAGGGCGCGCGGGGGCCCTCCAGCGGCGGGCCGCCGGTGCGGAACACCTTGATGGTCGTGCCCCGGCCCGCGGCGTCGCGGGTGAAGTCGACGCGCCAGTACGTCTGCGCCGTCACGAAGCGCGTGGGGTTCACGGGCACCAGCTCCTGGACGGTGCCGGGCGGACCGTGCAGCACCAGCTTGCCGCCCTCCAGGCGCACCCCCGCCGTGCGGCTGGGATCACCGAGCGTGTACTGGCCCACCAGGCCGGCCAGGGAGGCGGAATCCAGCACGGCGGGCGTCAGGTTGTCGGCCTGGAACCGGGGCCAGCCGTACTCGGCGGCCACGGCGCGGATGAGCTCCTGGGCCAGCGGGCCGCCGTTGTCGCCGTTGGTCATCACGACCAGCCCCGTGCCCGTCCCGGGAAAGAGGTACGCGAAGGCGCGATATCCCTCGTTGCTGCCGTTGTGGCCGAAGCCGAAGGTGGCGCCGCTCCCCGACAGCTGCATGCCGAGCCCGAAGCCGTCCTTCTGCACGGTGAGCATCTGCGTCGCCATCTCACGCGAAAGCAGCGACGTGGAGCGCCCGGCGTAGGCGTCGGAAAGGGCGATGAGCCAGGTGGCCAGGTCGGTGGGCGTGGTCCACAGCCCGGCGGCGGCCTGCTCGGGGTACATGTGCCAGCCGCCCGCGATCACCTCGCCGGAAGGACGGTGCCCGCGCGCCGCCTGGGCGTGGCGCGATGCGGGGAGCGGCTGCCGGTAGGTGCTGCTCCGCATGCCCGCGGGGGTGAGCACCTCGCGCTGCATCAGGTCGGCGAAGGACTGGCGGGATACATCCTCCAGCAGCTGCTGCATGACCGTGAAGCCGCCGCCGGAGTACCGGCCGATGGCGCCCGGGAGCGTATCTGCCACGACGGGCCTGCTGTTGGCGGGCGCCGCGCCGTTCAGCACCTGCACCGTCGTGGGCACGGTGGCCCCCTGCGCGTAGCCGCCGAAGCCGTGCACCGTAAGGCCCGCGTTGTGGCTGACGATGCGGCGCAGCGTGACCTTCTCCGCCTCGGTATAGCGGTTCCGGGGCACCTGCCAGGACGTGAGATAGCTGTTCACGTCGGCATCCAGGTCCAACGCGCCGCGCTCCACCAGCCGCAGCATGGCCGTGGCCGCGACGGGCTTGCTGATGGACGCGGCCTGGAAGAGCGTGGCGGGGGTGACCGGGTCCGGCCTGCCCGCCTCGAGCACGCCCACGCCGCGAACCCAGGCGATGCGGCCGTTCTCGATGAGCGCCACGCTGACGCCGGGCACCTTGTGGTGCGCCATGCGCTCTTCCAGCGTCCAGCGCACGGCGGGCCGCCCCACGATCTCCAGCGGCGGGCGCAGGTCGCGGAACAGGTTTGTGATGCGCGCCGTGTCCTGCGCGGCGGGCGTGGGGGCCGTGGCGGCGGGTGGCTGGGGCGCGCAGGCGGTGAGGGCCGCGAAGGCCACGAGCAGCTTGGTTCGATTCATGGTTTCGTCGGTGGATGGACGGACTTTGATGGTGATGCGCATCGCCGGGCGCGAACCGCCACGTCCGCGAGGTTGTCGCCGGGCTCGTCGCCGATCAGCGAAGAGGAGTCAGGGGCGTCGTCGTTCGCGATGGCGCGAGGCTGCGGCCCAGAGTGCGGCGGCGCCGGCGGCCAGCCAGAGCAGCGTGGCCGCGGCCCAACCACCCGGGTCGGGAAGACTCTGCCAGTAGGTGATCGACTGGCCGGGGCCTACGTCGGCTTCCGCCCGGAGCCCCTCCGTGTGCGCGATCAGCAGCCCCTCCAGCCCGTACGGGCCGGACACCAGTGCCTGGAACACGTCCGAGAATGGGCCGCGCAGCCACGGCGTGGTGGACGTCTCCATGGCGATGGTCAGGAGAAAGAAGGCCGCGATGGTCCCGGCGACCCACCGCCAGGGCTGGCGCGGGCCCAGCATCAGGGCGCTGGCCAGCAGGTACGTGCCCGTCGCGGCGGTGAACGGCACCAGCCACAGCACGGGTTCCGGCCCCCATCGAACGCTCCGCAGCGTGGCCGGATCGAACGGCTCCAGGCTGGTGGCCGGGGTCGCCATGTGCATGGTCTCCGCGCCCAGGACGTTGCCGCCGGAAAGCAGCGCAAACGCGAGCAGCCACAGAACGAACACGCCGATGGCGGCCATCAGCCACACCCAACCGCCGAACACCTTGGCGAGTGCGTGGGCGCGGCGGTCCACGGGGAGCGTCCACAGGAACGCGCCGCCGAACCGGTCTTCGCCGAACCAGACGGCCAGGGGCAGCAGCGCGCCGAGCACCCCCGGCAGCATCCACCGCTCGGGATGGAAGCCGATCCGGGCGCCGTGCCGCACCACCTCGCCCCCGACGAACAGCGTCGCCAGGACCAGCAGCGCGAGCCCGGCGAGCGCCGGCAGCCGAAGGGAAAGGCCCACCGCGCGGACCTGCTCCCGGGCCACGGCGCGCAGCCCGGGCGTGGAATGAAGGGCCAGGTCAGTCATTGCGTCACCTCGTCGGGCAGAAAGGCCAGCGCCGCGTCTTCCAATTGCAGCGGCAGCACGTCGCGCACGTTCGCGCCGGTCGCCGCCAGCCGCTCCACCACGTCCCGCTCCTCGCCCACCAGCGTGCACTGCGCGTCGCGGCCGGCGCGGGAGCGGCGCAGTTCGCCGGGCTGGAGTTCCGGCGGCGGCACCCAGCCCTCCGGCACCTCCATGCGGTAGCGGCGGACGGTGCGCTGCAGGTCGTCTCGCGGCATCTGCGCCACAAGCCGTCCCTCGTTCAGCACGCCCACGTGGTCGGCCAGGGTGTCCAGCTCGTGCACGTGGTGGGTGGAGACCAGGACGGTGGTGGGCGTGTCGGCCAGGTGCTCGGCCAGCAGCGTGAGCGTGCGCCGGCGGACGACGGGGTCCAGCCCGTCCGTGGGCTCGTCCAGCAGCAGCAGCGGCGGGCGATGGGCCAGGGCCAGCACCAACTGCACGCGCCGCGTCTGGCCCTTGGAAAGCCCACCCATCCGCCGCTCCAGCCGCAGGCCCAGGCTGCGGGACAGGTGATCGGCGTACCCCGCGTCCCACGACGGGTAGAACGCCGCGGCATGCTGCAGCACCCGGCCGCACGTCATCCAGCGATAGCTCTGGGCGTGGTGCTCCGGCACGTAGCCGATCTGCGCGCGCACCCGCGGCCCGTGCTCGGCGCTGTCCAGCCCCAACACCTCGGCGCGGCCAGCGTCGGCGCGCTCCAGGTTCATCAGGATCTTGAAGGTGGTGCTCTTTCCCGCGCCGTTGGCGCCCACCAGCACGTACACCGCGCCCTCGGGCACCCGCAGGTCCATGCCGCCGAGCGCCGTCTCGCGCCCGTACCGCTTGATCAGGCCATGCGTGGCCACCGCGAACGCGCCCGGTGACGGTTGAGAGTGGATCGACGGGCTCATGCCTCGGCTCCCTGGTTGGCGGCGGCCTCTTCCCGGGCCGCCACTTCGCGCATCATCGTCACGAGTTCCTCCACGTCCACCCCGCTGCGCCGCGCCTCCAGTAGCGCCCGCTTGGCCACCGCACGAACGAGCGCCTGCCGCTCTTCGCTGTTGGCTTGGGCGCCGACGGATACGAAGGTGCCCTGCCCGCGCCGCACGTACACCACGCCCTCGCGCTCCAGCTCGTGGTAGGCCTGCGACACCGTCCGCGGGTTCACCACCAGCTCGGCGGCCAGCTCGCGGACGGAGGGAAGCGGGTCTTCCGGCCGGAGCGTGCCCACCACGAGCGCGCGCCGTACCTCGTCCATGATCTGGAGGTACAGCGGCCGTGCATCGCGTGGGTCCAGGTTGATCAGCATCACAGTCCCGTGCTGCGGTGATGTACTCGTGTGCAACACTACATCGGAAGTAGCGGACTGCGCAAGGGTCTTGTTGTTGGGCGGCGATGCGACGGGGTGGGGAGGAGAGGCGTGCAGCGATCCACGAGTACGCGTCGCTGACGGCAGGACGCGGGCGAGGACCCTGCGGGAAATTACGGACCGGTAGCAACGGCGGGTAGGCCAAACGGCGGGTGGGCGAACGGCGGCGGAGGCCAAGGGCGGGTGGGCCTACGGCGGGTGGGCCAACGGCGGGTGAACCCGCGGATGGAAAAGCGGAAAGCCCCGACGGCGCGCTGTCGCGTCGCCGTTCGGGGCTTCAACTGCTCACATGCGCTGATAAATCGTGATCCGGATCTCGGGCTCCGAACTCCTCGATCGCCATCCGCCGTATCGCGTGGGGAGTACGCGGAGACGTGAGCAGGCCGTCGCGGATCGTGTCGAGCAGTGGCGGACTCACCGGCTGCTTCCGGATTGCTTCGCGAGTCCTGAGCGCCTCTTCCAGCTTGGCGCCCGTGGTCCGCCGTGCATCCCCGTACGCCACGCCCGTGTCCCGCAGGATGAAGGGGTGTTCCCCAGGGCGAATGACGACCCGCTGGTCCAGGTGCGGCTTCATCGTCGCGAGATGCACCATCAGGTATGCGTCCGACGTCCCGGCGGGCCCCCACAGGACGACCCACAAGTGCGGCGTAGGCCCCGTCGCGCGAGTCAGGATGAAAGTGTCACCGGCCCGGACACGCACAGGTCAAAACAGCGTATCAGCAATGGCCGATGCTTCCAGGCCTGCCGTGATCTCGCGGATGTCGTCGTCGGAGAACCCCTCAGCCCGGAGGATGTCGGCGGGATCGATCGGGCGGGAGGAGCCGCGCGGGTCCTGCCACTCGGGAAGGGTATGCGTGTAGTCTCGCAGCTCCCACCTAGTCATGCGGCCGAATCTCTGGAACACGTCGTCGATCAGCTGCTCCTCCGCGGGCGAGAGCTGATCGTTCGGCACGTCGCGAGAAAGAAGGCGCACCTCCTGGTTCTGCTTCGGGCCGATGTACTTGTGCCAGTACGCACCCGGCGTCTCCTCGGGCTTGTTGATCCGGTCCAGCGTTGCGCGCAGCACGGGGCCGTGAGGCATCGAGCGATACGCATCATGTGTGACCGGCCGCCCCAGCCGGACCAGCGCCTCGCGATCGACCAGGTACAGCAGCTTGATCAGCTTCAGATGGCTCATGGGCGCACCACGAAGCGCCAGGAGCCGGGCGGCTGCCTGCGTCGCTTTTTCTTCGCGGTAGCGTGTGCGCATCATTCCCCTCGGTATGCTCAGCGTCGCCATGTTCAGACACCAGATCGAGAGGGGCGTTCCGGTTCGCCAATCAGCAGCGATAACAAAAAACCTTCTCTCTCACGGGCGCAACCCCCGTCCACATCTACGTACCAGCTGTGTCTGGTTTGGAATTGACAGCAGGGGGAAAGCGAACGCCACGGCGGATGACAAATCAGCCGCGGCGTTCAGGACGCCGGTCTCCCGTCCGATGACTACGTATCCACGATGCTGCCTGCGCTTCGCTCATCCTCACGCGCTCGTCTGCTAAAGCCATGGCTACGGCGTAGAGGTCATCGGGGGGCACGTCGAGGGCCGGCCCGTTCACCTTCAGGAACACGAGACAGGCGGCGACGCCGATCCGCTTGTTCCCATCCGCGAAGCCCTGGGATCGGGCAAAACCGAACAGGTAAGCCGCGGCTAGGTCTGCCAAGTCCACATCCTCGCCGTAATGGAACCGGTTCCTGGCCCGGTTGACCGACGATTCGACGACGCCCCGGTCCAGCACGCCGGCCTTGCCTCCGAAACGCTCGATCTGCTGCGACTGCATGATCAGCAGCGTTTCGGAGTCGATCCAGATCGGCTCGTCCATGACTCACTTCGCAAGCGCTGCGAAGACATCCCGGTACTGGTCCATGATTTCCTCGTGAGCCTGCAGCATCGCGATGCGTTCCGGGTTGCTGGGCGAGACGTGGTAGCCGCCCATTCCATCCTCGACCCAGAACAGATCGCTTCCCGCGTTCAAGCCCATTCTCCGGGCGGCCTCGGTCGGGATGGTAGTGGAAACCGAGCCGCCCTGCGGCCGCGCCTTGCTCGTGAGAACCTTCATCGTGTGCTCCGTTGAGTAGATTTTCATGAACAATGTGCAACAATAGTTCCACCCGCAAGTACCACGATTCCTTCAACAACGAAGCGGCCGTGGCTGATCCTGCTCAGCCACGGCCGTGTCGATTGCAGCCCCCGATCAATGTCGGCTACTCAGGCCCGAGCGCAGGCGCCGTCTTCCAGGCCCGTGCCGCGCCGATCGCGTAGCACACGCCCAACACGATGCAGATGGCGGAACTGACCACCATGAACGTCAGCTTCGCTCTCAATTGATTCGTGTACACGTCATCCACGAGCATCACGGCTGGAACGCCGAGAAGGCCGCGCGCCAGGTACACCGCGGCGATCAGCGTCAGGGCCAGGCGAAGGAAAGGGAGACGGCGGATGACACCCGCGCCCGAAAACGCGTAGAGCGCCCACACACCGAGGATTGCAGCGATGCTGGCGGTGACGAGCGCCGGTTGGATTGAGCCGCGCGCCGCCATCCGCGCCATGCGTTCGCCCGCCCCGAAGAAGCGGTAGCAGTCGGGACCGCCGATGATGATCCCAACGTGCAGCAGGGCCGCCCCGGCCGTGAGCACCCCGCCAAGTACGAGTAGACGATCAGCGGTCCTCAAGAGAATTCCGGACGACGGTGATGCGATGCCTCATCATACTTGCCTTCCGCTAACTGGCCGAGGAATCCGAGTGCCTGTTCACGAGTGACCGTAGGAAAGCTGTTTAGGAACTCGTCGATCGTGCCGCCTTCTTCGAGGCAGTCGAACAACGCCTGAACCGGAACCCGGGTGCCCATGAACACCGGCGTGCCGCTCATGATCTCGGGATGGCTGTGGACGAATCCCACGTTTGACATGCTCTTCACCTGATCTGGACGCGCCTCGGTACACCCATGCTACGCTATCCCACCGCAAAGTGGAAGCGTTCCCTGACGATCAGCCCAGCCGCCCCCGATCGACTCGATCACTCACGAGCGCCTGCGCCCCCGCGCCACGACCTCACGCCCGTACCACGCGGCCCGTGCAGGCGCGGAAAGCGTTGATGCCGCTCAGCATGCATGCGACGGTGCCGGCTCCGGGGAACGTCGTGTCGCCGATCTGCACGAAGCCTGGCGTGCCGAAGCGGCTGGGGATCGCGCGGAGCGCGGCGTTGCCCAGGCCCAGCGGCTGGTTGCCCGCCATCCCCAGGTAGCGTCGGGTGAAGCGGCCGTAGGTGAGCGGTGATGCCGGGTAGAAGTGCGGCGCCACCACCGCGTCGGCGAAGCCGGGGAAGCGGCGCTCGGCCGAATCCATGAACGAGCCGACGATCCGCCGTCCGCGCTCCATGCGGGCCGGCTCGTCCATTGCGTGCCACTCCCGCGGATCGGTGTGCGTGGAAATGCTCACGGATCGATGCCCGGCGGGCGCGTATCCCAGGTCGCCCGGTGGCGAGAGCGAGACCAGGAAGTTGTTGCCGTCGGAGAGGGGCACGCCGGTCCGCCGGAGGAACTGGAAGTGGTGCACCCCGTCGGCGGGAAAGATGTCGCGCACCCCCAGGTACAGCGCGAACGCCCCATCCACGTGCTCGCGGCGGCCCAGGAAGCGATCCAGCTTTCCCCGGAACAGGTGCGGCGCGATGCGGTGCGTGTCCCACACGGGCATGCTGGAGACGAGCTGGCGGCACCGGACCGGCGCCTTGCCGCGGCGGAAGTGCAGGGTGAATCCGCCGTCCAGCCGCTCGATGCGCTCCACCTCGTGCTTCTTCCGGAAGTCGCCGCCGCGCGCCTCGAACGCGTCGCGAAAGTACCGCCACAGTGCCTGCGCGCCTCCCACGGGGCGGAACAGGCCGTGGTGCATCAGCGTGAGCCCCAGGAACGCGTAAGGCGCGGGCGCCTCGTGCATCCCGGCCTGCGTGGTGTCCTGCAGCAGCATGTCTACCGCACCGTGCAGGGCGGGAAGCTCCGGGATGCGGTGGTGCACCAGGAAATCGGCGAACGTGCGGGAAAACCAGCGCAGGCTGGGGATGGCGGAAAGCGGCAGCGCGGCAAGGGATTGCGCCAGGTCGCGCGCGCTCGTCAGCGGGAGCGACGGAATGCCGCCGGCGATCCGCCAGAAGTCGGTGGCGGCGCGTTCCAGGGCGCGGAAGAAGGGCCGGCCCCGGTCGCCCAGTTCCGGGAACGCGCCGGCCCACGCATCTACCCAGCGCGCCGGGTCGCCGGGAATGGCCACGTCGCGGTCTGGCAGGCACAGCGTGTACGTGCCGATGCGCTCCAGCGGCGGCGCGGGCAGGCCCAGCTCGCGCAGCAAGCCATGGCCGATGCCGCCGGGCTGGAAGGAGATGAAGGTGGTGGCGCCCACGTCGAAGCTGAACGCGCCGCGCCGGAAGAATCCCGCGCATCCGCCCGGCTCGGTGTGCGCCTCCAGCAGCACCACGCGTTTCCCGGCATTCGCCAGCAGCAGCGCGGCCGTCATCCCCGACATCCCGGCCCCGATCACGGCGACGTCGAAGTCGGCCGGCCGGGTGGACGTGTCGCGGCGGGGACGTTCGGTACGGGCGAGAAGTTGAGGCACGGGCGGGCAGGGTCGACGGGGTTCAGGGGCCTGATCCATCCGCGCCGTTGAGGGACGGCGCCGCCTCAGCCCCTGCCTCCAAGATCCTCGATCCAGGCGGGAGACGCAACGCCAACCTGCCGGCCCTTGCTCCGGATGAGCTCGAGCAGCGCGGCACGCGTGTCGTCGCGGTGTTGAGCGGGGATGTGCTCCAGCAGGAACGCGATGGCGGCCTCGGCGGTTTCCGCATCGACCGGCGCGTCGCTCCCGTGCTCGCGCTGGCGGATGTACCACGCCGTCAGCTTCCGGATCGTCGCGCTTCTCGGCTCGGCACCCGCGATGAACTCGCGCAGACCGAGGGGCGACATGTCCACGTCCCGGGCGACGGCGCGTGAGGAAGTGCGCTCCATGGCTTCGCGCGCAGCCTGCCGCAGCACGCGCACGGAAATGCGCGGCTCACCGGAGGCCATTGACGCCCCGGCTTTTCAGGCCTAGACTAGCCTGGTCACTTTGATCGCTTTGATAGAGTGTACACTGGACAAGGTAGGGCGGGCTCTATCGCGCTACAAGGGACAGCGAGAGTTCAGGAGGAACGTCGATGAGAACGCGTAACGCACAGGGCGATCTCGCGTCGCCGCTGCGGCTGCTGGAGATGCTGGAGTTCCGGTTCGGCGCGTTCGAGGCGATCGCGACGACTTCGCTGGAGTTGAGCCGCAAGGGCCCGGAGAACGGCCTGCCGATGGACCGCGGCACCGCCGAGGCCATCCTGGAGTTCAGGGACGACCTGAAGCAGGCGTATCGCGCAGCACTGGAGTGGGCGGACGCCAAGGGCCTCGGCGGAGGTCTGAGCCTCGCTGAGGCCGACGATGACGACGTGTAGGCTTCTACTCGAACACCCCAGCCTGCAGACGGAACTGCTCGTCGGCTCAACCGACCTTCGTGGCGATCCACCACGTGGTGCCGCCCGCGTCCTTCACTCCTCCGCGCTTGTCCGGATCGTCCCGCTGCACCGGCTCCTGGACGGAGGATGCGCCGGCCTCCAGCGCCCGCCGGTAGGTCGCATCCACGTCGGCCACGTAGATGTGCACGTGCGACGGCACTGGCGGCCACCCCTGCACCGCATCCGCCACCATCACCACCGTGTCGTCGATGCGCACCTCTGCATGGACCAGCTTGCCGGATTCGTCCGCGAACCGGCGCAACGGGACGCCGTCGAAGACGCGGACGACGAACTCGATGGTCTCGCTCGCGCCATTGACGATCAGATAGGGCGAAACGGTGCTGTAGCCCTCGGGCTTGTGGGATGAGTTCATCGGCCGATGCTCGCGTGTTCGAGGGGGCGCGGGGGGCGCGGGTGCGGATGTGGTGGACTGTCCATCCGCCTACGATTCGATCAGCTTCCGCTGCATCAGCAGCGCCATCAACGTTGCCACGACGAGATCCTGTTCCTCGCGCGGCAGCGACGGCGCGACGCGGATGATGCCCGGATGCGTGCGATCGACCATCCCCACGAGCGTCTCGCCCCGGCGTACCAGGTAAGCGCGCGGAAGCTGTTCGTCATCATCGCCGCGCTCGCGCTCGCCCGCGATCTCGAATTTCACCTCGCCTCGCTCGATGGTTCCGCGAGGCACGTTGTCGTTGCGCGCGGCGAGAGTCAGCGTGCCAGCCAGCGCGGCGGAATCGGCGTCCGGGAACACGCGGCAGTTCAGCGACAGTCCCGACTCCAGCTCGATGTCCATGGAGCCGATTGAGAAGCCGCGATCCCTATCCCGGCTGTCGCACTCCACGCGCGTGATGGCGCTCCCCTCGGTGGAATCGCGCAACGCAAACTCGTAGCGCTCCTGGTACTCCCGCTTTCCCTTGATCGCGTCCACCACGCCGCCGCGCTGCCGGATGTCGTGCCAGCGCACGTTCGCCACGCGGTACGGGCCGAACCCGTAGCGCACCCTCTGCCGGTCGTGGCGCATCTCCACCGTCCACGCGTCAGTTGTCGAAAGCGCCTCCGGAACGGGCATCGGCGGCATGGAGCCAAACGCGCAGGCGGACAACGACACCAGCAACACGAGTGCGGCAGCGGATCGGGTGTGGAACGGGTTCATCGGATGATCGAGGCTGATGGATACGCGGGCGAGTCCAAGAGGGCGGTCGATAGAGTTGGCGGCGCGCTACGATGCGTCTCGCCGGGATGTGTCCCGCAGCGCCGCGCGCATCACATCCACGGGCGCGTCCACGCCGAACCAGTGGCGGAAGGCTGCGGCGCCCTGCTGGATCAGCATCTCCTTGCCGTCCGCCGCCGGGATGCCGCATACCCTCATTTCATGCACCCAATGTGTTTCGCCGGGCGAATACACAAGGTCCAGCGCGGCGCCAACTGTCAAAGTGGACGCGTGCGGATCGAGCGGGAGCGGATCACCCGGCTTCAGGCCCAGCGAAGTGCTGTTGATCGCCAGGTCGAAGCGCTCGCCCCGCAGATCGTCCGCGGACGTGGCCGTGTCGATGCGCATGGCCGGCGTGCGGAATCGCTCCGCCAGTTCCGACGCGCGCTCCAGCGTGCGGTTGACGATGACGATCCGCTCCGCGCCCGCATCCGCCAGCGCGCAGACGGCCGCGCTCGCGGCACCGCCCGCGCCCAGCAGGAGCACGGACGCGCCCACCGGCGAGCGGCCCAAGAGCGCGCGGACGGCCCCATCCACCCCCGCGACGTCGGTGTTGTCTCCGTGCACGCGGCCCTCCGCGAACCAGAACGTGTTGCACGCCCCGGTTCGGACGACGCGGTCGCTGACGACGTCGACGGCGCGCGCGGCAACCTGCTTGTGGGGCACGGTCACGTTTCCGCCACCGCCCGTACGGGCAAGAGAGCGGATCAGGCCGGGCGCGTCGTCCGCGGCGCAGCGGAGCGCGACGTAGACGGCGTCGAGCCCCAGGTGGCGGATGGCGGCGTTCTGGAAGACGGGAGAGAGCGAGTGGCCGACGGGATCACCCAGGAGGGCGAACAGGCGGGTGGCGGCCGTGGGCGTCACGGGTGAAGGATGGGCGCCAGCCGGTCCAGCGCGGCGCTCACCAGCCCGCGGAGCTCGCTGAACGTTTCCTCGTACAGGGATTCCGGCCCGCCGAACGGGTCGGGCACCGACGGCCCCAGCCCTTCGCCGCCCGCGGCGAAGTCGCCGAGCGTCGCCGCCTTTTCCGCGCCGCCCATCCGGTCGACGCTGGGCAGGTGCGAGGGGCCCATCGTCAGCACCACGTCGGCCCAGCTCACCAGGGCGGGCGTCAGCGGCTGGCTGGCGTGCGCGGAAAGGTCTACGCCCTGGCGCCGCGCCACCGTCACCGCCTCGGCCGACGCGGGCACGCCCGGGTGCGCCGACACCCCCGCCGACTTCACCTGCACGTTCGCCCAGCCGCGGCGCTGCAGCTCCGCCCGGGCGATGCCTTCCGCCAGGGGCGAGCGGCAGGTGTTGCCCGTGCAGACGAACAGCAGGTTGTAGGTGGTAGTGGGCGGGCTCGCCTGCTCGGTCATCTGCAGTCCCACGCTCGCGGCCGGTGGCATGGGCTCGGCGCGGCGCCGGGCCATGGAAGCCCGCCAATCTACAGGCTTTCGCGCGCCGCGTCCAACCCGGCGCAGGCTTCCGCGCGACAAGGCGCCGATCCCGTCAGCAGCCGGACCGCAACGCCCCGAGCACGTCCACGGCGGCCTGCCCGTCCTGGACGGCCGGCGGCTCGAGCTCCGCCAGCCGCCGCACCCACTCCTGGAGCAGCTGCACCCAATCCTGGGCCGGCTCCGGCGCGAGCGTCGCCACGTACGGAGCGCCATCGCACGTGCGCCAGCGCTCCCCGTCGTGCACGCAGGCCGACAGGTACGCAGTCTCCTCGCCCGCGCCGGTGCGTCCGGCCTGGATGCGCAGCGTGCCCCAGACCGCACCCGCCACAGCGTGCATCACCGGCGGCTTTCCGGGGTGAAGCTGCGTCCACGTGCAGCCGTCCAGCCCCAGGACGGGATCGGCCACGTACGGATCCCCTCGCGGTACACGCGGCCACGAGCTCGCCGGCAGGTTGGGGACGGCGGCGAACGAGCCCTGGTGCGGGTCCCACCGCAGGCGCTGGGGAAAGGAGGTAGACTTCTTCCACCCCTCCAGCGTGCGCGGCGGCGCCCAGCGCATAGGCGAATCGACCGTGGCGCCCTGGTTTTCGCGCATCCACCGCACCCACCCGGCGAACTGCGCGTGGAGCGCGCGGCGGGCGTCGTCGCGGTCCCGCGTGCGCATGGGAAAGCCGATGCGCCCCTCGGTGTCGTCGCGCTCCAACCACGCCTCGGCGAGTTCGCCGCCCTCGCGGCGCTCCATCATGTACACGGCGGTCGCTCGCACCCGCGTCTCCCCCTTCGACCGGCCCCCATCTGATCGGTAGATGTGCACCACGCGACCCGCCATCCGGTGCACACCCGAACGCTGGTGCTCCAGCATCCCCACGTGCAGCGCCTCGTGCCGGCCGCAGCGCCAGGGTTCCGGATGTCGGCTGTCCTGCAGCACGGCCAGCGGCTTGTCGACGGTCCACCCGATTCCCGCTTCGGAGATCACACCCCGCGCGGGCACCTCGATCCACGGCAGCCCCAGCCGGCGATACTTCTCGGCCTTCTCCGCATCCACCGTATGATGCGCGTAGATCTCGATCGCGCCGACCTCCACGCCGTCCCGGAACAGCATCACGTCCGCGCGCAGGGACGGAAACGTGCTCTCCATCCGCACGTCGTCCCATGCGATATCCCACGTGTCCAGCGGCGCGGGGGGACAGCGGTCGGTCGTGCGGTCCTCCGGCACGCGGGCGCAGATGGGCCGCAGCGTCAGCCCCTTCCCGCCATCGGCCAGGCGCTCCGCGATGTGGATTTTCGCCGAGAGGTGCAGCGCTCCCTCGCCCCGTGCCGCGGCGCACTCCGCCTCGGGACGGTGCGCGTAGTGGTGGCGCATCCGCGTGCCCAGATGCAGAAACACGCGCTCCAGGCAGACGGGGCAGAACGCCTCGGGGCGATGGCCGCGGGGGAGGTGGGCGTAGCTGGTGATGGGCACCAGCAGGAACGGCGCGTCCGAGCCGGTGGGATCCAGCCGATCCGCGCCGCGGCGGAACCGCTGGCGGGCGGAGGCAAGGCGCGGCGCGTGGGCCGCGGCGGCACCGGCCTCCGCCTCGGCGACGTAGGCCCAGGCCAGCCGTGCCTCGCGCGGCCGCCCCGGGCGGGGACTCGGCTCCGGCGTGTCGGTCAGCGTGCGCTTCCGTGCATCAGGTGGCGTCCCGCGTCTCGGCCGCGATCGCCTCCGCGATGGGCAGGTCGTCCGGGCGCGTGACCTTGAAGTTGCGGTACGAGCCCATCACCACGCGGACCGGGCCCACGTAGCGCTCGTACAGCGCCGCGTCGTCCGTGGCCGCGATGCCCTCCTCCGCCGCGCGGCGGTACGCCTCCCGCAGCCCGGCGAGCGGAAAGCCCTGCGGCGTCTGCGCCTGCCACAGTGTACGCCGGTCTGGCGTGCCGGTGATGGCGCCTTCCGCATCCACCTGCTTGATGGTGTCCGTCACGGGCACGGCAGCGATGGCTCCTCCCGCCACACATCCATCCAGCACGCGGTCGATGATCCCGCCGTTGACGAACGGACGCGCGCCGTCGTGGATGAGCACCAGTTCGGCATCCTCCACCGCCGCGAGACCGTTCGTGACCGAGTCGCCGCGCTCCGCGCCACCCGCCACGATCCGCACCGGCACGTCCAGCAGCCAGGTGGGCGCGTGCAGCACGTCCTCCGGTGGGAGCACGACGACCACCTGGCCGATGCGGGGATGCGCGAGAAAGGGCCGGATGGCGCGCAGCAGCACCGGCACGCCGCCGATCTCAAGGTACTGCTTGCGCACGGGCCCGCCGAAGCGCAGCCCGGAGCCGCCCGCGACGATCACGGCGGCGGCGCGAGGCGCGTCAGGCGGCGAAGATGCGGTCGACAAGGGTGCGGACGTCCTCGACGGGGATGGCGCGGATGCCGGGCGGCACCGACTGCGGAACGGCGCGCGGCGACAGGTACGCGGCGCGAAAACCCATGCGCGCGGCCTCCGTCAGCCGCCGCTCGATCTGGCCGACGGGGCGCAGCTCGCCACCCAGCCCCAGCTCGCCGATGACCACGGTGTCGGAGGGCACCGGACGGTCGAACACGCTGGACGCGAGCGCTACGGCCACCGCCGCGTCCGTGGCCGTCTCGGTGAGCCGCAGCCCGCCGACCACGTTCAGGAACACGTCCAACTGGCCGAAGTGAAGGCCCGCGCGCTTTTCCAGCACGGCCAGCAGCAGCGCCAGCCGCTTCTGGTCGATGCCCGTGCTCACCCGCTGCGGCGCGCCGTAGGCGGCCTTTGCCGCCAGCGCCTGCACTTCGACGAGGAGCGGCCGCGTGCCCTCCATCGTGGCCACGACAGCGGAGCCGGGGACGGCGTCGGAGCGCTCGCCCAGGAACAGCTCCGACGGGTTGCCGACGGGGGACAGCCCCGCCGCGGTCATGCGGAACACGCCGATCTCGTCCACCCCGCCAAAGCGGTTCTTGGTGGCGCGCAGCACGCGGTTGTCCAGCCCGCCCGCCGACTCGAAGTAGAGCACCGTGTCTACGATGTGCTCCAGCGTCTTGGGCCCCGCGATGCCGCCGCCCTTGGTGACGTGGCCCACCAGGAAAACCGCCGTCCCGGTCTGCTTGGCGAAGCGCTGAAGCCGCGCCGCGCACTCGCGCACCTGGCCCACGTTGCCGGGCGCGCCCTCCAGCTCCGGCGTATAGACAGTCTGGATGGAGTCGATCAGCAGGACGGCGGGATTGAGCTCGGCGGCGCGGATCAGGATGCCGTCCAGGTCCGTTTCCGCCAGCAGCGTCACCGATCCGGCCGCCTCGTCCAGCCGGTCGGCGCGAAGCTTCACCTGGTGCGCGGACTCCTCTCCCGACACGTACAGCGTGCTCCGCTGGGCGCCTTCCAGCCGCCCCGCCACCTGCAGCAGGATGGTGGACTTGCCGATCCCCGGCTCGCCGCCAACGAGCACGACGGAGCCGGGAACGATGCCGCCGCCCAGGACGAAGTCGAACTCCGCCAGCCCGGTGGCCCAGCGCGGGCGCTCGGCACCCTCCACGTCGCGCAGCCGCACGGGCGCCGAGATGCCGGCGCCCGACGCGCGCGCGGACGAGCCCCCCGCAGATCCCTTGCTCTTGCGGGGCGCGGTGGGCTCTTCCACCAGCGTGTTCCATTCGTGGCAGCCGGGGCACTGCCCCTGCCACCGCGCCGTCTCGTTGCCGCACTCGCGGCAGAAGTACGCCGTCTTCGTCTTCGCCATTCCGTCAGTTTCCGCCGCGGTCAGTACTCCGGCGGCCCGTCGTTGCGCGGCGAGTAGCTTTCGAACCGCGTGAATTCCTTGAGGAACATCATCTGGACGGTGCCGGTGGCGCCGTTGCGCTGCTTGCCGATGATGACCTCGGCGCGGCCCTCGATGTTGTTCCCCTCCTTGTCCGTCGGCCCGAAGTAGTACTCGGGTCGGTAGAGGAACATGATGAGGTCGGCGTCCTGCTCGATCGCGCCGGAGTTATGGCTGACGATACCATCGGCCAGCCAGCACGACGGCCCGGGAACCGTCAGGTCGAACACCTCTTCTTCGCCTGCGGAGACGATCTCGGTAATCTCGGCCCATCCCATGGCGAGGTTTTCCGCCGCGACGGCTGGGGCTTCCAGAACCGCCAGACCACCGCGGGCTGCCCAGTGATCAGCACTCGTAGCCAACTCGGACTGAGTCGGCGTGGATGCGTCCGCCACGGCCAAGCAATCCCCAATCCTCAGATCCCCAAGACGCTGCCACCCCCCGCGCCCAAGCAACCGATGCTGAAGCGTGCAGCGAATCTGCTTTCCGTCAGCGAGGCTGACCTGGAATACAGGCTTCGTTCCGACTGACCACACAAGATCGCTCTGAGCGGGCACGAGGGAGTGATCGTCAATCACGGCAATCACCTCCGGCGTCGTGCCCACCAGATCGCGAATAGGCACGCGTCGGCCGTCCGCCAGGACCACGAGCGTGTCACCCGTCACGCATTCGCGCAGGTCCGACATCATGGGCCGCTTGTCGGGGCGCTGTTCCACGGCGCGGCTGAGCTGCGAGAGCGCGACCACGGGGACGTCCAGCTCCTTGGCGAGCGCCTTGAGGCCTCGCGAAATCTCCGACACTTCCTGCTGGCGGTTTTCCGTCTTGCCCTTGCCGCCCGTCATCAGCTGCAGGTAGTCGACGATGATCAGCGACAGGTCCTGCCGGTCGGACTTCAGGCGGCGGGCCTTGGCGCGCATCTCCAGCACCGAGATGCCGGCGGAGTCGTCGATGTAGATGGGCGCGGTGTTCAGATACCCCGCGGCGGTCGCCAGGCGCGCGTACTCGTCGTCCAGCAGGCGCCCGCGCCGCAGGCGGCTGGCGTCCACGCGCGCTTCGGCGCAGAGGACGCGCTGCACCAGCGACTCCTTGCTCATTTCAAGCGAGAAGAACGCGACCGGCTTCTTTGCCGAGATGGCGGCGTGCTGGGCGATGTTCAGGGTGAACGCCGTGTTGTGCACGCACACGTCGTTCGCCACGAAGTTGTGCGTCCCCGGCACGGTCAGGTCGTACACCTGCTTGAGCCCGAGTGGCTCGATCGATACGACCTCGTCCCAGTACACGTCGCTCGCGGCCAGCGCCCGCAGTTCCCCATCGTCGAGCGCATCCGCCAGCTTGGCGAGGCGGTCGCGGGAGAGCGCACGCTCGCCGACGTGGATGTTCGTCCATCCCGCGATCCCCGCACGGCGCGCGAGCGACGCCCACGACTCGCCACCTTTCGCACGCTCGATTCGATCCCACACGCCGACCGGGATCAAGTCGCGGTTCGTCTGGTAGCGCTTGGATTCCACGGCGCGAACGGCCGTGTCCAGCGCCGCTTCCTTGCCGAAGATCCCGATCTCACGAGCGAAGGTTCGAATGGACCGCGCGTCGGTGATGTCGAGCTGCCACGATGGACGGCGCTCTTCGCGGTAGCGCACCATCCGCTTGCGCAGGCTCGCGATCACGCCGAAGCGCAGCAGCAGGTGCTGGATCTGCCGCGCCAGCCGCTCGCTGACGGTGCCGTAGCCCAGCTGCGCCTGGCCGCTCGCCAGCACCGTCGCCCAGCCATCCCTCGCAAACAGGCGGTTGATGAAGAGCGCGACCAGGTCGGCGCGCAGGGAGAACACGCCTGCGGGGACGGACTTCTCCGCCGCGCCCTTCCCCCCCAACTCGTCCAGCCACGAGACGAGCGGATTACGATCGAGCTGTTCATCCGCCACGAGGTCGACCCCAATTGCCTGCGCGAGCGCCCGCCGCTTGGCCGTGCTGGGGACGGATCGCCCGCGGGCCCAGTGGCTGACCAACGCCGTGCTGACGCCCACCTCGGCGGCGACGCGCACGCCGGCTCCACGCTCAACCGGCATCATCGCCACGACGGAGGCCAGCGCGGACTCGCGCGCTGCATGCGTCACCGCGCGGTCGCGACGCACGCTCAGGTACGGCGTCCGCGTGCCGCGCGAATCCTCCATCGTCACCGACACGCCGCCGAACTCCGCGACTGCATCCGCGAAGTCGTTGCGAACGCGTGCGTCGGAGTTGGTGAAGCGGGGATTGGTCCCGGTGAGCCCGCCGTCGCCGATCAGGTAGCCGAGCAGCTTCACCTCGGACTCGCGCATCTCTCCGGTACCGAATACCGGAATGGTGCGCGGCACCGCGACGTGGTCGCCCACTCCGATCTCGCCCAGCGGCATCCATCCGCCGATGGTCAGGAACGGGTGCGTAAGCGTGGTCTCGATCTGCCGCCCCAGGCGCGTGGTGACGCGGAAAACGGGCTTTTCGCCATCGTCCACGAACGCGCTGGGCTCGGTGATCCCCAGCTTCCAGTCCTCTCCCAGCGTCAGCAGGCGCGCCTCGCGGCGCTCGTAGATCTCCTGGATCGTCGCCACGCTGCCGTCCGCGAGCACGATCTCCGAATCCCACGACAGGCACTTTCCCATCGACGGACGGGCCGCGACGATGATCAGGTCGCTGGGTTGGAAGCCGGCCGTCAACTCGTCGAGGTCCGCGAAGCCGGTGGGGACGCCCGTGACCGACGAGTTGTTGTTCTGCAGCGCCTCGATCTTCTCGAACGTGGGCCACAGGATCTCCTTGATCCACACGAAGCCCTTGCGGTCGTGCGTCTGCGCGACCTCGAAGATCTTGTGCTCGGCCTTGTCGAGAAGCTCGTCTACTTCGCCAGGATTGTCGTACGTGTCCTGGATGATGGTGGTCGCCGCCTCGATCAGCCGGCGCAGCAGCGCCTTTTCGCGAACGATCTTGGCGTGGTACTCGATGTTCGCCGCCGTGGGCACCGCGTCCATGATGGACGCGATGAACTGCATGCCGCCCACCGATTCCAGGTCGCCGTGGTTGCGCAGGTCCTCGGCCAGGGTCAGCGCGTCGATCACGTCCCCGCGCTCGAAGATCCGCTGCATCGCCCGGAAGGCGCGGCGGTTTCCCTCGCGGTAGAACATCGTGTCGTCGACGACCTCGATGGCCTTGGTCAGCGCGTCGGCGTCGATCAGCATTCCGCCCAGCACGGCCAGCTCGGCCTCGGCGGAATACGGGGGAGAGCGGTCCGCGAACGCCGACGGGGGCGGCGGCGGCGCGGCCACCTTGGGAACGAAGGGAGATGCGATGGACATGCGGCTCCGGTACTGCTAAAGAGCGAATTCGATCAGAAGATTCCGCGTGAGCGGATCACTGCTTGGTCCGCGGCCTAGGCCGCCTCCAGAACGTCGCGCGCCCGCTGCAGGTCCTCCCACACGGAGCGGACCCACGCCGGGTGCCGCAGGCAGGCGGCCGGGTGATAGGTGGGAACGAGCGGAATCCCCCGGTACTGGTGCGTGCGGCCGCGCAGCTTGCCGATGGTGATGTCCGTTCCCAGCAGCGTCTGCGCGGCGAAGGCGCCGAACGCCAGGATCACCCGGGGCTTCACCAGCTCCACCTGCCGGAGCAGGTAGGGCGAGCAGGCATCCACCTCATCCGGCTGCGGATTGCGGTTCTGCGGCGGGCGGCACTTGAGCACGTTGCAGACGTACACGTCAGCCCGCTGAAAGCCGGAGGAAAGCAGCAGCAGGTCCAGCAGCTGCCCCGCGCGACCCACGAACGGCCGGCCGCTGCGGTCCTCCTCCTGCCCCGGTGCCTCGCCGACCACCATCACGTCCGCGGTCTCGCTTCCCTCGCCGAACACCACGTGCGTCCGCGTCTTCGCCAGCCCGCACCGCGGACAGCCCAGGGCGATCTCGCGCACGGCGTTCAGCACCGGTAGCGCGGCGATCTCCTCCGCGGATGCGTAGCGCGCGGGGGCCAGCGGAGACGGTGGATGCGGCGTGGTACCCGGGACGGGAGCGCCCGCGCGCCGGTGCGTCTCGACGATCCCGGGCACCGGCACGTCGACCGTGGCGGCGCGGACGGGCTCCGCCGCTTCCACCGGACGACGAGGTTCGGCGGCTTCCCGCGGGCGGACAGCACGAGCGGGCTCAGCGGCATCCACCGGGCGAGCACCGCGCACCGGGCGATCGGAGACGATCTCTCTCAGCTCGGCGACGGACAGCTGGTCCAGCACCAGCTCGTCGTCCCCGAGTTCGCGGCGCTGCTGGAACCAGGAGCGCAGGAGGTCGCGCGCGTCGTTCACGCGCCGCGCCCCGCCATCAGCACCTGCTCCACGCGGTCAAGGATATGGTCCGCCACTTCTGACTTGGGCAGCAGCGGAAGGGCCTCGTCGGGCACCCCGGGCGCGAGGAGGACTACGCGGTTGGTGTCGACCTCAAAGCCGGCGCCCGGCTCCGTCGCATCGTTCACCACCAGCAGGTCCAGTCCCTTCCCATCCAACTTGCGGCGCCCGTTCTCCACCGCGTCCGCCGTCTCGAGCGCGAACCCGACGACGACGCATCCCGCCGGGCGGGCATCGCGCGTGGCGCGCAGCACATCGTCCGTCGCCTCCAAGCGGATCTCGGGGACGCCGCCCGCTTCCTTCTTGATCTTGTCCGCGGCGGGATCCGCGGGGCGGAAGTCCGCGACGGCGGCGGCCATCACCAGCGAGTCCGCCCGGGGCAGCTCGTCGCGGACGGCCTCCAGCATCTGCGCCGCCGTCTCGATCCGCCGCAGCTGTACGCCGACGGGAACGGGCAGGTGCGAGGGGCCGGCGATCAGCACCACCTCCGCACCGCGCCGCCACGCCGCCGCGGCAATCTCGTATCCCATCCGCCCCGACGAGCGGTTGCCCACGTAGCGCACGGGGTCGATGGCCTCGCGCGTGCCCCCCGCCGTGACGACGACGCGGCGCCCGGCGAGGCCGGTGGCGCCCTCCAGCGCCCGGCCCGCGTGCCCGACGATCTCCTCCGGCTCCAGCATGCGACCGGGGCCCTCGCCCTCGCCCCACGCCAGCGGCCCGACGGCGGGCCCGGCGATGCGGTAGCCGATCTCGCGCAGGCGGGCCAGGTTGGATTGCGTGGCGGGGTGGGCGAACATGCGGTCGTTCATGGCCGGGCACAGCACGACGGGCGCCTCCGTGGCCAGCAGCGTGGCGGTCAGCAGGTCGTCGGCCATGCCGTTGGCCGCGCGGGCCAGGAAGTTCGCGGTCGCGGGAGCCACGACGATGCAGTCCGCGTCGCGCGCCAGGCGGATGTGAAGGAGCGGGTCGCCGGCGGGATACATGGACACGTGGGCGGGCCGGCCGGTGAGCGCTTCGAACGACAGGGGACGCACGAACTCCATCGCCCCCTCCGTGAGGACGACGTCGACGGAAGCGCCCGCGAGGGTCAGGTCGCGGGCGATGGCGATGGCCTTGTACGCGGCGATTCCGCCAGTGACGCCCAGGACCACGCGGCGCCCGGCGAAGGGGCGCCGGGGCGCGCGAGACCCGGGCATCGGGACTACGAGGGGATGATGGGGCGCTGGCGCGAGGTCAGCGTGAACTTGACCGTGCCCTCGCGCACCTCTTCGATGGCGATGGTGGTCAGCTTCTCGCGCGGCTCGTCGCCGGAAACGGTGGGGTCTTCGGCCAGCTCGTTGCGGCGCAGCTCGTTGAGGTTGCGCGCCATCTTGGCGGCCACCAGGACGCCCAGGTACTTGCTGCCGGTGTGTCGGGCCGCCTGGCCCGGAGTTACCACTCGCATCTGTTCCGCTCCCTCAGAAGTAAAAGCCCCGTGCCCGTCACGCGGACGGGCGCAGGTGCCTGTCGATCTCCATCGCCATCCGGTCGGCCAGCACGTCCAGCGGCGGGTGAGGCCGAAGATCGTGCGTGCGCCCGTCCATGATGGCCTCCACGTCGCCGACCGCCGCGTCCAGATCGTCGTTCACCACCACGTAGTCGAAGCTCGGCGCCTCGCGGATCTCGTCGCGCGCGTTGCGCAGCCGCCGCGCCACCACCTCGGCCGCGTCGCTCCCCCGCCCCACCAGCCGCTGCACCAGCACCTGGCCGGAGGGTGGAAGGATGAAGACGAGCGCCGCGTCGGGCACCTTGTGGCGGATCTGCGCGGCGCCCTGCACGTCGATGTCCAGCAGCAGGAACTCGCCCCGATCCCGGGCCCGATCGACCTCGCGCAGCAGCGTGCCGTAGAAGTTGCCGTGCACCTCGGCCCACTCGATCAGCTCGTCGGCGGCGATCATCCGCCGGAACTCGTCGGCGCTCACGAAGTGGTAGTGCACCCCGTCCTGCTCGCCATCGCGCGGGCTCCGCGTGGTGGCAGAGACGGAAAACGCCACGTCGTGCCTGCGATCGCGAAGGCGATTGGCGATGGTCGTCTTGCCGGCACCGGACGGGGCCGAAAGCACCAGCGGAAAGGTCCGCCGGCCGCTCACTCCACGTTCTCCACCTGCTCGCGAAGCCGCTCCACCTCTTCCTTGATGGCCACCACGCGGTGCGCGATCCCCGCGTGGTTGGCCTTGGAGCCGATGGTGTTGGCCTCGCGGTGCATCTCCTGGACGAGGAACGACAGGCGCTTGCCCACCGGCTCCTCGGGGTTCGCCGCCATCAGCTCGCGGAAGAGCTCGTCGTGCGAGCGAAACCTCACCAGCTCTTCGTTGATGTCCCAGCGCTCGGCCAGGTAGGCGATCTCCTGCGCCAGCCGGTCCTCGCTCACGGCCACCCCACCCGCCAGCTCGCGCACCGCCTGGCGGAGCCGGTCGCGCTCGGCCGCCAGCCGCGAGGGCGCCAGCTCGGCGATGGCGTCCAGCGCCGTCTCGATGGCGGAGATGCGGCCGTCCAGGTCCGCCGCCAGGCGCCGCCCCTCGTCCTCGCGCATGGAGGTGGTGGCGCGCGCCGCGTCTTCCACCACGGCCCGCAGGTCGTCCACGGGCACCTCGGCACGCGCGCCATCGTCGTCCCGGACGATCACGTCGTTGAAGCGAAGGAGCGACGCCAGGTCCGGTTCGCCCCCCACGCCGAAGCGCGTCCGCAGCTCGCCGAACAGCGACAGGTACGCCCGCACCCGCTCCTCGTCCAGCGCCAGGCCGATGGCCGCGGCGCCCGCCGCGCCCGAGGGCTCCAGCCGCACCGCGCAGTTCACGTGGCCGCGCGAAAGCTGCGTGCGAAGCCACTCGCGCATCTGCGGCTCCCACTTCGCCAGCGAAGCGGGGGTGCGAAAGTTTACGCTGAGGTGCCGGTGGTTCACGGTCCGGATCTCGACGCGCAGCGTACCCGCCTCGGTTTCCCGCTCCGCTTCCCCGAACCCCGTCATGCTCCGGATCATCGCGCCTCCGTCAGGGACCCGGAAGTTTACCGGAGTGCGCGGGGCGCGTCAATCCGTTGACAACGGGCCACTTGCAAGTGTCGGCGGGGTCTGGGGATGCGATTTCGGGGCGGGGACTGGAGATGTCGGGGCGGGAGGCCCCTCCCCCGGCCCCTCCCCGCACGGTACTGCTGTGCGGAGAGGGGAGAACGTCGGGTGGGGGTCGACTGGGGGCCGGTGCATGCCTTGGGAGCCCCCTCCCCCCGGCCCCCGCTGCGCAGGGGAGAGGGAGACCTGCTGCCGGATTGGGCTAAGACTGACGCATGCCGCGGCCGCCCCCCTCTCCCGGCCTCTCCCCCATAAAACCCCATGGCGGAGAGGAGAATTCGAGTGCAGACTGGCTCCCTTCCCCGCGGCAGTTTGCGGGGGAAGGGTTGCGGATCGGGGGGCGCCGGCCCGAGCACCGCACCCCGGCTCCACGCACCCAAACCCGAAGTGTACCCCCTCTCCCACGCTGTTTGTGGGAGAGGGTGGCACGCGTGTCAGCGCGGCCGGGTGAGGGCCCCCACGGCAGCCGAGGGCCTCCGCATCAATCCCGGAAGAACCATCTCACGCCGAATAGGGCCCGCACTCCCGGCAGCCCCGCCACGCCGGTCAGGTCGCCGGGCACGACGTCGAACGCGGAGTTATAGTTCGCCAGGTTATCCAGGCGCCAGAAGACGCGCACGTCCAGCACCCGCACCTGCACAAACAGGTTCATCAGCGCGTACCGCGGCGTCCGCACGTCCGGTGCGCCCGTCTCGGGATTCAGCAGCGTCGCCTCATCGCGCCCGATCATCTCCACGCGGATCGTGGGCTCCAGGTTGCCACTGCGATAGACCCAGTGATACTCCAGCGCCGCCCGCCCGAACCGCGCCGGCGTGTACGGCCGCTCGGGGGTGATGAAGAAGTCCGTGTACTGCACGTCGGCCCGGATTTGCCGCACGAGCACGGGAAAGCTGGTATATGCCTCGATCCCGGAAACCGTGCCCCCGCTGACGGTGGGCTGCCCGCGGTCGAACCAGAAGCCGAACGGCGCCACCGTGTTCAGGTCGTGCGCCACGAACGCGGCACCCGCCTGCAGGGGGCCGCGCGACCACTCGGCACCCGCGCGCACGCCATTGACGCGCGCGTCGATCCCCGGAAAGCGCACCACCGTCAGCGTGTCGAACTCGGGAAGCTCCGGGTTGACGGCGTGCCCCAGGTTGGGAACGATGCTGGTGTCGTTCACCCACGCGTTGATCCCGCGGTTCCCCGACGCCAGCGAGCCGAAGACGGAAAGCCCGCCCCACGGCCCCGCCCGTCCCGCCGCCTCCACCTCCAGCCCGGTGACGCCGCCCCACGAGGTGGCGCGCACCTCGCCCCAGGCCGCCACGAAGGGGAGCGGCGCCAGCTCCGCGCGCGCGGACAGCTCCGTGCCGTTCGCCGTGAAGCCCTCGGCGTCTACCTGGCGCCAGCGGAACGCCCCGGTCACCGTGCCCAGCGGCACGTCCAGCGCCGCCCGCGCGTAGGCCTGCACGGCCTCGCGCTCCAGGGTCACGTCGTCCACCGTCGTCTGCCAGCTGCGGCCCACAGCCCCGTCCAGCCACACCCGGCCGAAGAACCGTCCACGGCCCCGCAGCAGCAGCTCGCCCCGGTCGTACTCCTCGCGTGGCAGCGAGTCGCTGCCCAGCAGTACCAGCCGTCGGTTGGAGGTGATTGCCGTCGTCCGGTAGTCCAGCTGCAGCGCGTGGTTGGGGGTGAACGCGTAGCTCAGCCGGGTGAACACCGTGTTCTCGTTGAACGGCTCGGCGCCGCGATACCCGCGCGTCTCCACCAGGTCCAGCCCCACCGCGCCGATCAGGCGTCCGCCGAGCGGCCGAGTGAAGAGGCCCCGCAACACGCGCGTGGACAGGTCGCCCTCGCCGCCGTCGATCTGCGCGAACGGGCGGCGGTCGGACAGGCGGATGGTCTGGATGTCCACGCGCGTCTCCGCCAGCCCGCGGGTGACGCGGACCTCTGCGACGTCCACCAGGGGAATGCGCTGCAGCTCGGGGCTGGACGCGCCCAGAGCCGGCAGCTCCCACCCGTCCATGAACACGCGCAGCCGGCCGCCGCCCCCGCCGTAGCTGGCCACCCCCGCCGGGCGGCCGGGGCTGCCCTCGCGGGTGATCACCAGCCCGGGGATGCGGTCCAGCAGTTCCAGCAGCGAAAGCCCGTGAAAGCGCCCCAGCTCCTCGGGGCCGAACACCCAGGTGCCCGCGCCGAACCCCTCCAACCGGCCCTCGGGAAAGAGCGGAAAGTTCGGCGCGGGAAGCGTGGAATCGGCCGGGACGCTGTCGGGCTTCGGGCGGCGGTCGGGAAGTGTGTCGGAGCGCACCGCCTCGCCGGGGATGGCGATGGTGGTGCTGTCGCGGGGAAGCGTGTCGCGCGGAACGGGATCCTGCGCCCGAAGGTCCGCCGCGGCCAGCAGGACGGCGGCGGCGGACCCCAGCAGCGCGACGAGAGAACGCCGCAGCATCACGCGGACGGCTGCTCCGAAGCCGCGGCGCGGCCCATCACCCATTCCACGAAGATGCGCGTGGGGACGCCCGTGCCTCCCTTGGTCAGGTACGACACCTTGCCGTCGCCGTACGCCGTTCCCGCCACGTCCAGGTGCACCCACGGCCAGTCGCCCACGAACTCGCGCAGGAACCAGCCGGCGGTAATGGCCCCCGCCGGCCGGCCGCCCGAATTCTTGATGTCGGCGTAGTCGCTCTTGATCTGCTCGCGGTAATCGTCGAACATGGGCAGCTGCCAGCAGCGCTCGCCGGTGGCCTCGCCCGCGGCCAGCACCTCGTTCACCAGGGCCTGGTCGTTGCCCATCACCCCCGTGGCCGCGTGGCCCAGCGCGATCACGCAGGCACCGGTGAGCGTGGCCGCGTCCAGCATGGCGGCCGGGTCGAAGCGCTTCGCGTAGGAGATGGCATCGGCCAGGATCAGCCGTCCCTCGGCGTCGGTGTTCACCACCTCGATGGTCTTGCCGCCGTGCGCGCGAAGGATGTCGCCCGGCTTCATGGCCGCGCCGCCGAGCAGGTTCTCGGACGAGGGGACGATGCCGACGACGTTCACGGGAACGTCCAGCTCGGCGATGGCCTGCATGGCCGCCAGCGTGGCCGCGCCGCCGCACATGTCGAACTTCATGTCCTCCATCCCCTGCGCGGGCTTGATGGAGATGCCGCCCGCGTCGAACGTCAGCCCCTTGCCCACGATCACCAGCGGCTTGTCGCCCTCCGCTCCGCCGCGGTGCTCCAGCACGATCAGCCGCGGCTCCTGCTCGCTCCCCTGTGCCACGGCCAGCAGCGCGCCCATCCCCTCGGCACGCATCTCCTCGGGCCCCAGGATGGTCACCCGCAGCCCCTGCTCGCCGGCGATGCGTTCCGCCGTCTGCGCGAGGTAGGCGGGCGTCGCCACGTTGCCGGGCAGGTTGCCGAGGGTGCGCGCCAGGTTCTCGGCCCGGGCGACGATCTCGCCCACGCGCGCCCCCTCCGTCGCCTCGCCCGCGTCCGCGCCGTCGGGGAGCAGGATGGCGGCCTCGTCGAGCGCCACGGGAGCGGGCTTCGTGTCGTCCGTGGACTTCATCTCCCGGAAGTCGTACGCGCCCAGCACCAGCCCCTCGGCCACGGCGCGAGCCGCCACCCGGTCCGCGACGATGGACGCGGGGAGGGCGAAGGCCAGCGACGCCGCGCGGGACTTCGCGGCCTGCTTGGCGGCGGAGCCAGCGGCCCGGCGCAGGCGCTCCGCCGTCAGGTCCGCCGCCTTGCCCATGCCCACCAGCAGCACCCGCTCGGCCGGGACAGCGCCCGCGGCGGGAAAGAAGAGCACCGCCTCGCCGAGGGTGCCGCGCAGGTCGCCGCGGGTGCGCAGGGCGCCGAGCTGCCCGCCCAGCGCCTGGTCGAGCGCGGTGAACGCGGCGTCCTGGTCGCCGCCCTCCAGCACGGGAACGGCGAGCAGCGGGGCGGCATGGCCGGCGGGGTCGGCGCGCAGCGCGGTGATCTTCATGGGCACGGGTCCGGTGATGAAAAAAGGTCTGTGCGAGGAAGTACCAAGTTCCAAGTACAAAGTGCCAAGTACCGGGTCTTTCCTGGTACTTGGCACTCTGTACTCGGCACTTCCCTTACATGTTCTCGATGATCTTCCGGCCGAACTCGGAGCAGGAAACCTTGGTCGCGCCCTCCATCATCCGCTCGAAGTCGTACGTCACCGTCTTCTGGGTGATGGACTTCTCCAGCCCCTTGATGATCAGGTCCGCCGCCTCGCCCCAGCCCAGAAAGCGAAGCATCATCTCGCCCGACAGGATCACGGAGCCCGGGTTCACCATGTCCTTGCCCGCGTACTTGGGCGCCGTGCCGTGCGTGGCCTCGAAGATGGCGTGGCCCGTCAGGTAGTTGATGTTGGCGCCCGGCGCGATGCCGATGCCGCCCACCTGCGCCGCCAGCGCGTCCGACACGTAGTCGCCGTTCAGGTTGAGTGTGGCGATCACGTCGTAGTCGCGCGGCCGGGTGAGGATCTGCTGCAGGAAGGCGTCGGCGATGACGTCCTTGACGATCAGCTCGCGGCCGTCGCGGCGGATCACCTGCCAGGGGCCGCCCTCATAGTCCACGGCGCCGTACTCGCGCTTGGCCAGCTCGTAGCCCCAGTCGCGGAAGGCGCCCTCGGTGAACTTCATGATGTTGCCCTTGTGCACCAGCGTCAGCGACGAGCGGCCGTTGGCGAACGCGTAGTCCAGCGCCGAGCGGACGAGGCGCTCCGTTCCCTCGCGCGACACGGGCTTGATGCCGAAGCCCGACGTGTCGGGAAAGCGCACCTTCTTGAAGCGCGGGCCGAAGTTCTCGGCCAGCAGGGCGCGGAACTTCGCCGCGTCTTCGGTGCCTTCCTCGAACTCGATGCCGGCGTAGATGTCTTCGGTGTTCTCGCGGAAGATCACCATGTCCACGTCGCCCGGCGCCTTCACCGGCGAGGGCACGCCCTCGAACCAGCGCACGGGGCGCACGCAGGCGTACAGGTCCAGCTCCTGGCGCAGCGCCACGTTCAGCGAGCGGATGCCGCCGCCCACGGGGGTGGTCAGCGGGCCCTTGATCCCCACCAGGTACTCGCGGAAGGCGTCGAGCGTGGCCGCGGGGAGCCAGTCGCCCGTCTGGTTGAACGACTTTTCACCCGCCAGCACCTCCATCCACACGATGCGGCGCTCGCCGCCGTAGGCCTTTTCGACCGCGGCGTCGAACACCGGCTGCGAGGCGGCCCAGATGTCGGGGCCGGTGCCGTCGCCCTCGATGAAGGGAAGGACGGGGGTGCTGGGAACCTGCAGCTTCCCGTCCCGAATGGTGATGCGCTCGCCGTCCTGGGGGACGGTGGGCTTCCAGTCGCTCGCCATTGCTGTATCTGCGTCAGTGGAGGTGAATGGTGCCGTAAACGAAAACCGGGGCGCGGCGGGGAGCCCGCCGCGCCCCGGACGCGCGAGATCGCGCTGCCCGTCAGCGCTCCGAGATCGGGCGCACCTTCAGGTCGCGCGGGCCGATGTAGTCGCTCCCCGGCCGGATCAGCCGGTTGTCGACGTACTGCTCCATCAGGTGCGCCGTCCACCCCGGCATGCGGGCGATGGCGAACACGGCCGTGAACAGGTCCATCCCGATGCCCAGCGTGGTGTACACCGAGGCCGAGAAGAAGTCGACGTTGGGGTAGATCTTCTTGCCCTTCCGCTCCATCTCCTCGGCCATGACGGCGCGGATGCGGTCGGAAAGGTCCAGCCACCGGGTTTCGCCCGCCTCGGCCATGATCTTGTCGGCCAGCTCGCGCAGCACCGTGGCGCGCGGGTCGGTGGCCTTGTACACGCGGTGGCCGAAGCCCATGATCTTCTTGCCGCTCGACAGGGCGTTCTGCACCCACTCCTGGGGGTCCTGGCCGCTCTCGTCGATCTCGCGCAGCATGTTCATCACCTCGACGTTCGCGCCGCCGTGGCTGGGCCCCTTCAGGGTGCCGATGGCCGAGGTGACGGCGCTGTACACGTCCGACAGGGTGCCCGCCGTGACGCGCGCGGCGAAGGTGCTGGCGTTCATGCCGTGCTCGGCGTGCAGCACCAGCGCCACGTCCATGGTGCGGCAGCGGGTGTCGTTGGCCTCTTCGCCGTTCAGCATGTACAGGAAGTTGCCCGCGAAGCTCAGGCCCGGCTTCGGCTGCAGCGGCTCCTTGCCGTTCCGCACGCGGTCGAACGCGGCCACGATGGAGGGCGTCTGCGCCGTGAGGAACATCGCCTTGCGGCGCACCGACTCGGGCGAGATGTCGTCCGCGTCCGCATCGAACATCCCCAGCGCCGACACGGCCGTGCGCACGGCGGCCATGGGGTCGGCGTCCCGGGGATAGTTGCGGATCATCTCCAGCACCTCGGGGCGCAGCACGTACTGCGGCTCCATCTGGGCGCGGAACTCCTCCAGCTGCTGCTGGTTGGGGAGCTCGCCGTTCCACAGGAGGTAGCACACCTCCTCGAAGGTGGAATTGCGGGCGAGGTCGTCGATGTCGTACCCCGCGTAGATCAGCTCTCCCACTTCGCCGTTGATGTCGCTCAGCCGAGACTGTGCGACGACGACCCCCTCGAGACCCTTGGCAGCCATTTCAGCTTTCTCGTAACGCGATTCCGTGACGACTTTCCGGCTCCGCCGCCGGAACGAATGGCGTGCCTCGCAGCACGGTCCGGGCCAACGGAAGCGCCAACATAGCAACGGCCTGCGACGCCCGCAAGCCGCCGCGGCGTGCGGGTTGCGGAGTGCACGAGCAAGGCACGCACGCGCTTCTCCGGGCGTCCGGAGCGGCGGCCATCCAGCACACGGGCGAACCACGGGCGGCGGTGGAGGCGGCGAGCGACGCGGAGCTGGTTCAGCGGGTGTTGGGCGGCCACGCACCCACCTACGAAGTCCTGGTGGGGCGCTACCAGGAATCGCTGTTCCGTCACGCCTTAGGGATGGTGGGCGACGCCGACGCCGCGGCCGACCTGGTGCAGGACTCGCTGGTCAAGGCCTACACGCGGCTGGGCACCTGCGACCCCGACCGGTTCGCGGCGTGGCTCTTCCGCATCCTGCGCAACCGCTGCAAGGACTGGCTGAAGAGCCGCCGCCGCCGCGACGTCCCCCTGGTAGACGACGCCCACGCCGCCCCCTCGTCCGACGACCCACTCCGCACGCTGGAAAGCACCGAACTGGGCCAGGTGGTCTCCGCCGCGCTCGCGCGGCTTCCCGAGGCCCAGCGCGAGGCCTTCCTCCTGAAGCACGTGGAAGGCCGCTCGTACGAGGAGATGGCCGACATGCTGGACACCGGCGTCAGCGCGCTGAAGATGCGGGTGATGCGGGCGCGCGAGGCGCTACAGGAGTTGCTGCGGGACAAGATCTGAGGCGCGGCGGAACGAGGGGTAGCGACCAGACGCGGGTGCGGCCCCCTCCGGGAGCGGGTGAACCCGCCGCTGGAAACGCGGAAAGCCCCGACACGGCCGCTCGCGCGTCCGTTCGGGGCTTCACCTGCACGTCCGCCGAAATTGCCGAAGCGCGGTCGAATTCTCCCCCACTCCCGCTTGCGGGAGAGGGGGCCGGGGGGAGAGGGCGGCCGAGGCATGCGCCGCGGCAGATCGAACCTCTCCAGCGCCCGTGAGCAAGCCCGGCCCAACCACCGCAGCCCTCGAAGCGCACGGCACTGGCGCCCTTCCCCCGCGGCAGTTTGCGGGGGAAGGGTTGGGGATGGGGGGCGCCGAGGCACGCGCCTTATCCAACCGAGCCGCCCCTCGCCGGCACTCACGCACTCACGCACTCACGCACTCACGCACTCACGCACGAAGCCCCCGCCCGGCGAACCGGGCGGGGGCTTCGTCGTACCGTGACGCCGGGGAAGTCCCTTACGCGGCTCCGCCCGGTGCCGGGGCGCCGGTGGCGCTGGCGCCGCTGGCGCCGTCGCCCGTGGCCAGCTCGGCCAGCGCGGCCTTGCGCGACAGGCGAAGGCGGCCCTTCTCGTCGATGGAGAGGAGCTTCACCTGCACCATGTCGCCCTTCTTCACCACGTCCTCGGTCTTCTCCACCCGGCCGGCCTGCAGCTCGGAAATGTGGAGCAGCCCCTCGGTCCCCGGCATGATCTCGACGAAAGCGCCAAAGGTGGTGGTGCTCTTCACCTGGCCCTCGTAGATGCGGCCCACCTCGGCCTCTTCCGTCATCCCGGCGATGATCCTGCGGGCGCGCTCGCCGCCCTCGCCGCTCACCGACGCGATGGTGATGGTGCCGTCGTCGTCGATGTTGATGGTGGCGCCGGTGGCCTCCTGGATGCCGCGGATCGTCTTGCCCTTGGGCCCGATGATCTCACCGATCTTGGCCGGGTCGATCTTGATGGTGATGATGCGCGGCGCGTACTGCGACAGCTCGGTGCGCGGCGCGTTCAGCACCTTCTCCATCTCGTCGAGGATGTGCATCCGCGCGCGGTTGGCCTTCTGCAGCGCCTCGCGCATCAGCTCGATGGTCAGCCCCTCGATCTTGATGTCCATCTGGATGGAGGTCACGCCGTCACGGGTGCCCGCCACCTTGAAGTCCATGTCGCCCAGGGCGTCCTCGGAGCCCAGGATGTCGGTGAGCACCGCCACCCGGTCGCCCTCGGCGATCAGCCCCATCGCCACGCCGGCCACGGCCGCGCGCATGGGCACGCCCGCGTCCATCAGCGACAGCGACGCCGCGCACACGCTGGCCATCGACGACGAGCCGTTGCTTTCCAGCACGTCGCTCACGACGCGGATGGTGTACGGGAACTCGTCGAACGGCGGCAGCATGGCCTCGAGCGCCCGCTCGGCCAGGGCGCCGTGCCCGATCTCGCGGCGGCTGGTGCCGCGCACGGGCTTCACCTCGCCCGTGCTGAACGGGGGGAAGTTGTAGTGCAGCATGAACGACTTCTTCTGCTGCGTGGCGAAGTCCACCGTGTCGTACGCCTGCTCGTCGCCCTGCGTGCCCAGCGTGGCCACGCCCAGCGCCTGCGTCTGGCCGCGGGTGAACAGCGCCGAGCCGTGCGCGCGCGGCAGCACGCCCACGTCCACGCTGATCTGACGCACCTCGTCGAGGCCGCGGCCGTCCGAGCGGGTGCCGGTGCCCAGGATCATCTCGCGCGTCCCACGCTTCTCGAGGTCCTTGAGCACGTCGCCCACGTCCTTGTCGCTGTCCGGGAACTCCTCGGCCAGCGCGGCGGAGATCTCGGTGCGGATGGCCTTGAGGGCGTCGGCGCGCTCATGCTTGCCGGGCACCTTCAGCGCCTCGCTTACGCGGTCGCCGGCGGCGCTCTCCACGCGCTCGCGGATGGCCGCGTCCACCGCGCGCGGCGTCCACTCCATCTTGGCGGGCACTTCCATGGCCGCCAGCACTTCCTTCTGGATGCCGATCAGCTCCTTGATGGCGGCGTGCGCCACCACCAGCCCCTCGGCGATCTCCTCTTCCGGCACTTCCAGCGCGCCGCCCTCCACCATCTGGATGGCGTCCTCGCTCCCCGCGACGATCACGTCGAGGTCCGAGTACTCCAGCTGGGCGAAGGTGGGGTTCAGCACCCACTGGCCCTGGATGCGGCCGATGCGCACTGCGGCCACCGGCTCGGCGAACGGAATGCGGCTCATGTTCAGCGCCAGCGAGGCGCCGGTGAGCGCAACCACGTCCGCGTCGTTCTCCTGGTCGGCCGAGATCACGTAGATGAAGACCTGCGTCTCGTTGTAGAACCCCTCGGGGAACAGCGGGCGCAGGGGGCGGTCGATCAGGCGCGCCGACAGGATTTCCTTGTCGGAGGGGCGCCCCTCGCGCTTGATGAAGCCGCCCGGGATCTTGCCGGCCGCGTACGTGCGCTCGCGGTACTCGATGGTGAGCGGGAAGAACGGAAGGTGGGTGGGCTTGTCCTGGGCCACCGCCGTGCACAGCACCATCGTCTCGCCGAACTGCACCGTGCACGAGCCGTCTGCCTGCCGGGCCATCTTGCCCGTCTCGATGATCAGGGGACGGCCCGCGAACTGCCTTTCCAGCTTTGCCATTGGGTCTTTCCTGTTTGATTGCTCGGGGGAAGCCGCACTCCGGACGCCACTCCCCCGCAGGCGGGGCCCGGTCGCTTTGATGTTCACTTCGTCGCCGCTGTGCAAAAACGCACGCCGGCCGCACGGAACTGGCCCGTGCGGCCGGCGTGTTTCCTTCTAGTATTCCCTGCGTTCCACCAGGCGGGGACACGCGTTCAGGACGGGACGGCGCGTGTGCGCCACCCCGTGTTCCCGCCGCGGGCCCGCCGCCGTGCCGATCAGTGGCGCAGCCCCAGGTCCGCGATCAGCGCGCGGTAGGCGTCCAGGTCGTTGCGGCGCAGGTAGTCGAGCAGGCTGCGGCGCTGGCCCACCATCTTCAGCAGCCCCTGGCGGCTGTGATGGTCCTTCTTGTGGGCGCGAAAGTGCCCGGTCAGGTCGTTGATGCGCGCGGTCAGCAGCGCGATCTGAACCTTGGTGCTGCCACGGTCGTTCTCGTGCAGCTGGTACTTCTTGACGATTTCGTCGCGGTTTTCAGCCGTGAGTGCCATCGATCGGAGCCTCCTGAAGAGTCGATGCTGGTCGGGAAGTCAGCCGATCCAATCAGATCATTCGTCCGAGCGGATCAACAACAAGCCCAGGAATCTAACGAAGCGGACGGATTCCTGCAACCCGGACACGGGTCTCACAGGGAGGCGCGGAGTTCGCGGAGAGCTCGTAGCCCCTCGCGACTGTCACCTGACGATTGAGGATGCCGTGGAAGTGGTAACCATCTCACCAGGCTTTGAGGTCGTCATCCCCCTCAGCGTCCGCGAGCGACTACACTTGAGGCCGGGACAGCAAGTACAGGTGATCGCCTATGAGAACCGCATGGAGTTCATCCCGCTGCGTCCGCCAGTGGAAATGCGCGGCTTCCTCAAAGGCATGTCGACCGATTTCGAACGGGATGCCGAGTGGGGCAAAACCGGCCGCCCACTTGGGCCGTCGGAACGCTGAGGCGCCTCGCTGTCATCCCGATGGAGCGGCCAAGCCGAACCTGCCTGCGCACCGTTGATGGCAGCGACTGAGGGATCCGCCACACATTCTCCGAAGGGCACCGGTCCGTCCGATTGCGCCCGCTCCCGTTGTTTCCGCGGATCGAGAAAGATGGATCGGATCGGCCTCTGCCTTGGCGCGTACCGCGTAGTGTGTGGTGGATCCCTCAGTCGCTGCGCAGTATGTTGTTACGACAGGCTTCTTGAGGTCGCTCCATCGGGATGACAGTGCAGGCTGCCTACTTGCCGCGTGAGGTGATGCGCTATGAAGCGGAAGATCAAGGCGTTTGATGCGGTCGCGTTTACGCGTGGCGTCCGCCACGCGCATCACGAGCAACTGCAGGATGCCACCCCGGAAGAGCGGGCCCAGTTCTATCGCGCGAAAGCCCAGGCGCGGCACGTCAGCACGAAGTGAGGCCTTGATCTGACTACTCGGGCGAGTCCCACGTCGGCGTCTTTTCCGCTCGTCGCCGCCTACGCGTATTCGAAATCGTGGCGTACCCGATCACCCAATCCCAGCCTCGTTCATCCCAATGCGCCCAATCAGGATCTCTCCGACAAACGCAGGTCGTACATCGCGGTTCATTTCGGACAGAACTCGACATTGGGGTCACACGTGTTCGGCGACGGCTTGCTCTGTACCGCCACGTTCAGGTAGGCTGTTCGGGTGACACCCTCGAAGGTGTCGGTAACATCGACGCGGACCGGAACGGTGTACCCCGCCGTCGTAGACCGGTAGCTGGTTCGCTTGGTGGTTGCGCCGTTGTTCCAACGATAGGTGAAGGGACCATCGCCGGAGCTGACGGCCTCGACTGCGAACGTCGTGTACGGCGGGACGAATTCCGGACCGTGAATCGCCAGCCCCGAAAACCCTCCGACCGCCTTATACGCGTTGACGGGACCATAGCCGTCATCGCTGCGCCGTTCCTGAGGGCGCAGCGCTGCCCATATCAGACGCTGCCTAACCTCCACGTTCGTCATATGCGGATAGCGCGACCAGACCAAGGCGGCGATCGCACCGACTGACGCAGTGGGTCCGGAACTGCCCCGGATACTCGTGAGCAACGCGCTCTGGTAGTGAACTCCAGGTACCCCGACAGTCATCTGCGGCGTATACCCTGCAAGATCCACCTCTGGGCCGTAGTGGGATTCGTCATCGAGGATCCGGTTTGAGTTCACGCCGGACACCGCGATCACTTCTTCCATCTCGGCTGGAAAGACGACGTTCCAGTTGACGAACGGATCCCAGGCACTGGACGTGCCCGCGGCGCCCACGAAAAGCGGCCCGTTGCGGCGCCCTGTGGAGTCGGTGCGGTAATAGTAGTACCTGATGACGTCGGCCAATGACGTGACCCAGTTGTCGTCGTCGCTCCAGAAGGCAAACACAATTACGTGCGCGGGACGCCACGGGTCCATCGCCTTGTGGATGGCGTCGGCAACCTCGGACTCCGACAACCGCATATTCACGTCGTCATCGGTACGAATACTGATCAGATCCGCCTTCCAGGCAGTGCCGACGGTGTTCTGTCCGTCGTGTGGAGCGGCGATCACACCCGCCATGCGCGTGCCGTGGCCGCAATCGTCCCGCCACGCGGGCGAGCGGCCGGATGGCCGCACCCACTCATACCAGATCTGCCGCGACCAAGTGGCATCCGAGGTGAACCCGAAGCGGCTGGTCAACTGCGGCTGCTCCGAATCGACACCCGTGTCGATCAGGGCGATCCGGACGTTGTCTCCCTGGCTGCGGCGCCACGCGCCAACGATGTTGTTGTATCGCTCAGTGTAGCTCCACGAGTACGGATCGCCGAGTGCCGTGTAGCCGCCGTATTCAGTATACACGTCCGGGTTCGAGCAGCCTGGGGACGACGACCCGCTCTCGCTGAACCGTGGCGCTACGAGCGTTGGCCGACTCACCGCTGCGGCCTCCTGACGAGACGGTGCCCGCCGCCTCCCGTGGTGCGGCTCCACGTAGTCTACGAAAGGCAGGCGGCGAATTGCGGCGAGCGTTGAGAAATCACTGATCCGCAACAGCACGATCGGCACTACCGGGTCCGCTCTCACAAGCTCTACGCCGGGCTGCGCGGCAAGCGCCCGCTTGAAGTCTTCAGCTTCACGGCGGTCGACAAGAATCGTGGCTTCCCAAATCCCGCGTGGCTGGCCCGGTGCCTTGAGCCCAACGAGGAAGGTGGAGTCCAGTTCTGCCGATTCGTTCCACACTTCTACGTCCGAGCGATGGACCCATGAAGTCGCCGGTTCGGCTGTTCGCGCGGGAACGTTGTCCGCGCGAGCGATAGACCGGACAGGATCCATCAATCGATCCGCATCGTCCGAGCACGCAGTGAGCGCCACGACGAGCACCGCCAGCAGTGTGGATGAACGCATTCTGGGACCTCCTGAACGCCTATTCGTTGGGAAGGATCAGCTCGATAAGAATTCCGGCGGTCAAACCGTACAAAGCGCCCGTGAGAGGAGCCGGGATCGAAACCATGCATTCGTGGCAATCTTGCTGGCTGAGGGCCCCGAGCAGACCGCCGATCACCGCCCCCGCAACGGGCAGTGCCCAGCCGGGGCGCCCCTCCCCTGCGGTAGTGAGCGCATGAATCGTAACCGGAGGCCGAACGACAACAGCGCTGGAATCCGGCAGAAACCATGCATCCACAGATGCGAGAAGCCCGTCCGGAGCCGCTCGAATCGTCGATGAACCAGCGCGCTCCACCGGCTGGGATTCCACTTGCTGGCTGGCGGCAGGGGTGGTCAGGACAAACGCCAGAGCAAGGGCGGCGACGAGTGTTGCTCGCATATGATCTCGCTGCAGGAATGCACGTTTAGGAGCGGGGGGGGCGGTGCTGTTCTACGGTAAACGCGTGCGTCCACGTGCGCAATGTTCTTGGCTCATTGTTAGCTAACGTGACGGGACGGACCACGCGGGCTTTACCCGGTTGCGAGCCCCAGCATCTCGCGACCGTCCCGCTCGTCCCCACGGATGGCTTCGACAAGGGCGTCCACGGAGGAGAACGGGAGGATGTCGCGGATGCGGCCCATCACCTCCACGCGGACGTGGTCGCCGTAGATGTCGCCGCTCCAGTCCAGCAGGTGAAGCTCGATCGTCGGTGAAAAGCCGGGGAACGTGGGGCGCGGGCCCAGGTGCAGAAGGCCGGGGACGCGCTCGCCGCGCACGCGGCCGTACGCCGCGTAGACGCCCTCCTTCGGCAGCATCTTCTCCGCGTCGCCCAACTCGACGTTGGCCGTGGGAAACCCCAGCTCGCGCCCCTTCCGCTCGCCCCGCACCACCACGCCCGACAGCGTGTACGGCCGCCCGAGCAGCGCCGCGGCCTCGTCCGTCCGCCCCTCGCCCAGCAGCCCGCGGATGCGGCTGGACGACACCGCGCCGCCCTCCGCCTCGAACGCATCCACCACGTCCACGTCGAACCCCATCTCGCGGCCGATCTCCCGCAGCGTATCGACGCCCCCCTCGCGGTCCTTGCCGAACCCGTGGTCGTACCCGATCACCAGCTCGTTCATCCCGATGCGCCCGATCAGGATCTCTTCCACGAACCGGCGCGCCGGGTAGTGCTGCAGCGTCCGCGTGAAGGGAAGGAACACCACGTACTCCAGCCCCGACTCGGCCAGCACCTCGCGCTTTTCGGCCAGCGTGGTCAGCAGGGGCGGGGCGTGTTCGGGACGGACGACGCGCAGGGGATGCGGATGGAAGGTCACCAGGATGCTGCGTCCGCCGGTGGCGCGGGCGCGGCGGCAGATTTCCTGGAGCACCTCCCAGTGGCCGCGGTGCACGCCGTCGAAGGTGCCCACCGTCACGATGGCCGGCCGCCCGTCGCGCGGAAGCGCCGGGGGGAGCGCGGGGTCGATGGCAAACGGGGCCAGTCCGGTGGATCGCATGCTCACGCGCCCGCCGCGAACACCTTGCGCGGCCTCACCCGCCCGCCCGCCGCCTCACCGATCGCCAATAGCGCGCCATCCGGCCCGAGCACCGCCACCGTCTCACCCTCAGCGATCTCGGCGTCGACGTGGACCGCGCGGCCGAATCCCAGGTCCGCCACGCCACGCTCGTCCACGCGCCCGTGCGCGAGGTGCGACACCGCGTCCGCGGGAGCGATCAGCGCGGACGCGACGAGCGATTCGTCGCCCAGCTGATCGATGGGCACCGCGCGGGCGACGTCGTGCGCGCCGATGCGGGTGCGCCGCAGCTCGCGTAGGTGGCCGCCCACACCCAGCGCGCGCCCCACGTCGCGGGCGATCGCCCGGATGTACGTGCCGCTGCCGCACTCCACTTCAAAGACGACATCGGGAAGGTCGATGGAGACGACCTGGAGCGAATGGATGGTCACGCGCACGGGCGGAAGACCTACTTCCCCGCCCCGGCGCGCCACGTCGTACATCCGCTCGCCCGCCACCTTCTTCGCCGAGTACGCCGGAGGCACCTGGCCGATCTCGCCCACCTGCGCCATCAGCGCCGCCTCGATCGCGTCGCTGGACACGTCGCGCCACGACTCGGACGACGAGACGACGGTTCCCGTGTGGTCGTCCGTATCGGTCGCCTCGCCCAGGCGCATCGTGGCCAGATAGGTCTTGGGCAGGGGCGTGATGTACTCCGCCAGCCGCGTCGCCGGACCGATGCAGACCAGCAGCAGCCCGGAGGCGAAGGGATCCAGTGTTCCCGTGTGCCCCACCTGCTTGATGCGTAGCGCACGGCGAACCGCGCCCACCACGTCGTGCGAGGTGGGCCCCACGGGCTTGTCTACCGGCAGAACACCGTTCACTCCCGGCCCTCTCCCTCGGCCTGGTCGCCCGACGGCTGCTCGTCGGCCGACTCTTCGGCGGCGGCGTCGTCCGAACCGCCATCGGCCGACGCGGAGGCGTCGTAGGGAAGCGCCTCGCGAAGCAGCTGCTCGATCCTCATGGCCTCGGCCAGCACGCGGTCGATCTCGAAGTGAAGCTCCGGGATGCGGCGCATCTGCAGGCTCTTGCCCAGCTCGCGGCGGATGAACGGCGCCGCGCTACGCAGGCCGACGAGGATTTCCTCGCGCTCGGCCTCGTCGCCCAGGGCGGTGATGTACACCTTGGCGTGGTCCAGCTCGGGCGAGGTCTGCACGGCCGTGATGGTGGCGAGCCCCACCCGCGGGTCGCGCACCTGGTCGCGGATCAGCAGCGAAATCTCCTGCTTCAGCTGCTCGTTGATGCGGTCGGTCCGCCTGAACTTGGGCATATGCGCACAGCCTCCCGGCTAAAAAGAAAAAGGCGAGGGGACAGGGTACGGAAGACCGGGGACAGCAGGCAACAGCAAGGCCATTGCCGCCAGCGTCCCCGGTTCCGCGCTCCGTCCCCCCGCCGTCTAGTAGAACGTCGTGTACGAATCGATGATCCGCGCCCTGCCCTCTTCGGCCACCAGCCGGTCCGCCGAGGAAAGCACCGACTGGGCGTGCTTCCGGTCTCCCGAAACCACGGTGACGGCGATCTCGGACCGCTGGAGCAGGTCCTGGTGCGCCGTTTCGGCGGCCGACACGTTGAACTTGGCGTGCAGGCGGTCTTTCAGACTCTTCACCACCGAGCGCTTCTCCTTGAGAGAGGCGCAGCCGGGGATGTGAAGCTCCCAGACCACCAGCCCCACGACCATCGCGCGGCCGCCGTGCCGGTCAGGCGTTGCGCGCGGCCTCGGCCGCCGCCGCCGAAGCGGCAGCCGCACCAGCCAGCGTGCGGGCCACCTCTTCCACGCGGTAGCACTCCAGGACGTCGCCGATCTTGACGTCGTTGAAGTTGCGGATGTTCAACCCGCACTCGAAGCCCTCGCGCACCTCGCGCGCATCATCCTTGAAGCGCTTGAGGCTTTCCAGCTCGCCCTCGTAGATCTGCACCGCGTCGCGCACGATGCGGATCTTGCCGCGGCGGTCCAGCACGCCGCTGGTGACCATGCAGCCGGCCACCGTGCCCACGCGCGGCACCTTGAACAGCTGGCGGACCTCCGCCGTGCCCAGCATGACCTCGCGCTCCTCGGGCGTAAGCAGCCCCTCCATCGCCGCGCGGACCTCTTCGACCGCCTCGTAGATGATGTTGTACAGGCGGATGTCGATTTCCTCGCGCTCCGCGACGGCCCGCGCCTCGCCCGTGGGGCGGACGTGGAAGCCGATGACGATGGCGCCCGAGGTGGTGGCCAGCAGCACGTCGGACTCGTTGATGGCGCCCACGCCGCGGTGGATCACCTGCACCCTCACCTCGTTGGTCGACAGCTGCTCCAGCGCGTCGCCCAGGGCCTGGACGGAGCCGTCCACGTCGCCCTTGATCACCAGGTTCAGGTGCGCCTGCTCGCCCTTGGCCAGCATGCGCGACAGGTCCATCAGCTTCACGCCGCGGCTCTTGATGCGCATGCGCTTTTCGCGCTCCAGCCGCTGGCGCGTCTGGGCGATCTCGGCCGCGCGGTCGGCTTCCATGGAGATCAGCTGGTCGCCCGCCCCCGGCACGCCGGGAAGGCCCAGGATCTGGACGGGCGTGGCCGGCCCCGCCGTGGCCACCGGCTTGTTGCGCTCGTCGAGCATGGCGCGGATGCGGCCGCTGTACATGCCGCACACCACGTGGTCGCCCACGCGAAGGGTGCCGTTGGTCACCAGCACGGTGGCCACCGGGCCCTTGCCCACGTCCAGCTGCGCCTCGATCACCGTGCCCACCGCGTCGCGGTTGGGGTTGGCGGTCAATTCCTGCAGGTCTGCGAGCAGCAGCACCTTTTCCAGCAGCGCCTCGATCCCCTGCCCCTTCTTGGCCGAGACCTCGGCGCTCATCACGTCGCCGCCGAAGTCCTCGAGCACCACCCCGTGCTGCAGCAGGTCCTGCTTCACCCGGTTGGGATTTGCGTCGGGCAGGTCCACCTTGTTCACCGCCACGATCAGCGGCACGCCGGCGTTGCGGGCGTGGCTGATGGCCTCGATGGTCTGCGGCATCACCGAGTCGTCGGCCGCCACCACCAGGATGACGACGTCCGTCACCTCGGCGCCGCGGGCGCGCATGGCGGTGAACGCCGCGTGGCCCGGGGTGTCGAGGAAGGCGATGGAGCGGCCGTCCTGCAGCTCCACATGGTACGCGCCGATGTGCTGCGTGATGCCGCCGGCCTCGCCCGCGATGACGTTGGTCTTGCGGATGTAGTCCAGCAGCGAGGTCTTGCCGTGGTCCACGTGGCCCATGACGGTGACCACGGGGGGACGCGGCAGCAGGTCCTCGTCGGCGTCGGCCTCCACGGCCTCTTCCATGTCCGCGCCGTACTCCTCTTCGCGGACGGCCTTGTAGCCGAACTCGTCCAGCAGCAGCTCGATCTGGTCGAAATCCAGGCGCTGGTTGATGGTGACCATCAGCCCCAGGTTCTTGAACGCCGACCCGATCAGCTGCGTGGGCGGAACGTCGATCAGCTCCGCCAGCTCCGCCACGGTAAGGAACTCGTTGACGCGGACCGTGGTGGCTTCCTCGGCGCGGCGGCGCGAAATCTCCTCTTCGCGGCGCTCGTGCTGCGAGGGGCCCTGGTCGCGGGGGGACCGGCGCTTCTTGCGCCCGCCGGTCTCCATCGCGGCCATCGTCTTCCGGAAGTTGTCGTCCACCGCTCCCTGGTCGACGCCGGCCCGGCCCTTCTTGCCCTTCTTGCGGTCCTTCTTCTTCCCCGCGGCGCTGCCCGCACCGGCGGTGCCGCCTCCCGTGGGCGTGGTGCCGGCGGTGTCGCCGGGACGGCCGCCGAACGACTGCGTGCGGGCCGAGGACGGCGGCGCGGGCGGAGCCATGCTGCGCGCCGAGCGCGGTACGAACCCTTCGGGACGCGGCGGACGGGCCGCGTCACCCCCAGCCTGCTGCCCCTCGGGGCGAACGGGGCGCGGACCGGCGGGTGCGCCGGGGCGCACCGACGGCGGCGGTGACGGACGGCGGTCGGCACCCGGACGCGCGGACTGCGGGCCGCCGGGCTGCCCACCGGGACGGGCCGACTGCGGTCCTCCCTGCGGGCCGCCGGGGCGAGCCGACTGGGGTCCACCCGGCTGGCCGCCGGGGCGAGCGGACTGCGGTCCACCCGGCTGGCCGCCGGGGCGAGCCGACTGCGGACCGCCGGGACGGGCGGACTGCGGGCCGGGACGCGCGGAAGCGGCCGGGCGCAGCTCGTCGCGCCGCGGCGGGGCCGGGCGCTCGTCGCCGTCGGCGCGGGCCGGGCGGTCCTCGACGATGCCCGCGGGCGGCGCGGGAACGGCGGGCTGTGCCGCATCCACGCGCGGCGGCGCCGAATCGGTGTCCGTGGACTCCACGACGACGGTGACGTCCTTGGGAGGCTGGCCGCCCCGGGTCACCAGGTCGGCGCCGCGGTCCGCGGCTTCCATGGCCGCCTCGGCGGCGATGGCCTCGGCCGCGTCGGCGATGGGCGACGCGGTGCTGTCGGCCTGCGCCGGCTTCTGGCCGGCGGCGGGGCCGGCGTCGACGTCCGTCTGCGCGGCGGCCGTGGGCGCGGCGGGCGGCGCCACCTCGGCCGAAGCCTCGGCGGGGATGTCCTCGCCTTCGTCTTCACGACGGCGGCGGCGGCGGCGCGGCGCGGCGGAAGCGTCGCCCAGGGCGGCCGAAACCGCCTCGGCGGCCTCGGCGTGGCCGTGGCGGCGCTCCCGCTCGATGACGGTGCGCACCCGGGCGACGGCCTGCTCGGGCACGTCGCTCATGTGGCTGCGAACGGGTACGTCCATCTCCCGGAGGAGGTGCACCAAGGCCTCTGCCGGAACGCCCAGCTCCTTGGCGACTTCTAAGACTCGCATCAGTACGGCTCTCCTCCAGCTCGTTCCTGCACCTGTGGCGGACTGCCCGCCAACTCCAGGGCACGGCGCGCAAAACTCTTGTCAGTGAATCCAACGGCCGAAACCGGCCCCCGCCCGATGGCGGCGCCGATGTCGGCTCTCGTAAGGCAGACGGCGTAGGGTATGCCGCGGGCCTGCAGCAGCGGAACCAGCTTCTTGCTCTGCGTGGGCGATGCGTCGGCCGCCACCAGCGCGGCGGCCAGCGACCCGTCGCGGGCGGCGCCGCGGGCCATGTCGGTGCCGAACACCAGCTTGCGCGCGCGCGCGGCCAGCCCCATCAGGTTCAGCAGCGCGCGCTCCCCCTGGCCCGGCGCGGGTCCGTCGATCGGCTCAGTCGGAATGCGGCAAATTCTCCGGTTCCGCGCCCGAAGTCAAGTCCGGAGCAGCTTCTCCGTCCTCCGTCCAGGCCTCGCCCCCGCCTTCGTTCCCCTCGTCCGATACCGGGAACGCTTCGCCCGTGCCCTCATCGTACCCGCCGGCGGCCTCGTCCTCGTCTTCCACCGTCAGCCGCTCGATTTCCGACACCAGGCGGTCCGCCTCGGCGGCGCCGATGGCCGGGATGCGCAGGAAGTCCTCGCGCTCCAGGTCGATGATGTCGAAGAAGGTGTTGTAGCCGGCCGCCTCCAGCGCCGCCAGCGTGGCGGGCGCCAGGTCCAGGTCGCGCAGGGCGAAGTCGGTGCTCTCGTACTCGGCCTCGTCGCCGCCGCCGAAGAGCGCGCGCTCGGCGCCCCGCTCCAGCCACTCGCGCGAGCCGAACAGGTCGATCTGCCAGCCGATCAGCTGGCTGGCCAGGCGCACGTTCTGGCCGTTCCGCCCGATCGCCAGCGACAGCTGGTCCTCATCCACGATGGCCGTCATGGTGCGGGCTTCGTAGTCCGATATCACCTTGGCCACGCGGGCCGGGGCCAGCGCGCGCTTGGCGTACGTCTCGGGGTCCGGGTGCCAGGGCACGATGTCGATGCGCTCGCCGCCCAACTCCTGCACCACCGCGCGGACACGGCTGCCCTTGAGGCCCACGCAGGCGCCCACGGGATCGATGCTCTCGTCGCGCGAGCTGACGGCGATCTTGCTGCGGAAGCCCACCTCGCGGGCGGCGCCGCGGATCTCCACGATCCCCTGCGTGATCTCGGGCACCTCGAGCTTGAAGAGCGCCGCCACGAACAGCGGGTCGGCGCGCGACAGGATCAGGCGCGGGCCCTTGGGCGTTTCCTCGACCTTCTTGAGCACGGCGCGAATGGGCTCGCCCTGGCGGAACCGCTCGCGGGGGTTCTGCTCCTTCCACGGCACGATGGCGTCGGCGTCGCGGCTGCGGTTGAGCAGCAGCACCATCTTGCCGCGCTCCACCTGCTGCACCTCGCCGGAAAGCAGTTCGCCCACGCGGTGCTCGTACTCGTCGCGGATCTTCTGCCGCTCGCCTTCGCGAACGCGCTGCAGAATGCGCTGCTTGGCGGCCATCACGGCGTTGCGCCCGAACTGGGCGAACTCCACGGGAACCTCCAGGATGTCGCCCACCTCGAACTCGGGGTCGTCCCAGCGCGCCTCTTCGAGCAGGATTTCGCGCGACGCGTCCTGCACCTCGGCCACCACCTCCTTGAGGACGGTGATGCCGATCTTGCCGGTGGCCTCGTCGATCTCGATTTCGGCCTCGACGTTGGGGCCGTAGCGCTTGGCCAGGGCGGCGAGAATGCCGTCCTTGATCAGGTCGTACAGCTCGTCGCGCGAGATCGCCTTGTTGGCCGTCATCTCGCGGAAGGCCGCGAGCACCTGCGTTGCGTTGTTCATGGAAGTCGGTCCCTTTTCTGTCACGGGCGCGCGGGCGCCATCCGTCAGCGCTTCTGGCCGCGCTCCCACCGGAAGACCAGGTTCCCCCGTTCGATCTCGCCGAGCGGGATTTCCACCTCGTCGCCGTCCACCTGCAGGGCCACGCGCTCTCCGTCGCGCAGCCCGACCAGCGTTCCCTGCACCTTCTTGCCTCGTCCCTCGATCGGCACGCGCGTCTTGACCGACACCTCGGCGCCGGCGAAGCGGTCCCAGTCGCGGGGCTTCGTCAGCGGGCGCTCCACGCCGGGCGAGGACACCTCGATCACGTAGCGGTCGGAAAGCCCTTCGCGCTGGTCCAGCCAGGGCTCCAGCGCGCGGCTGACGCGGCTGCAGTCGTCCAGGCTGACGGCGGGCTCGCCGGGCTTGCTGTCGGGGCGGTCGATGGAAAGGCGCAGGATGGGCCGCGCGCGGCTTCCGGCCTGCTCCAGCTCCACCATCTCGTAGCCCAGCTCTTCGACGCGCTGGGCCATCTCCGCGGCAAGGGTTTCGTCCGCCACGCCGCCTCCCCCTCGTTGCCGTTTTCAGGGCAATAAAAAAAGCGGGGCAACCGCACCCCACTTCGCTGCGCGAACCGTCCGTGGCGCCCCTCGCCATGCTCGGACAACAAGGAATATAGGCGTTGTCTCGCCTGAGTGCAACCCGTGGCGCCTCGCGCTCCGAACTCCGACGGACGTCACGCAGAGCCGCGGAGCCGCGGAGAGGCACGGGCCACCTCTCCTGCCTAGATGGATAAAGCCCGGGATCCCGTCGCGGGCCCCGGGCTTCTTCTCGTGAGCCAGTGTACGTCCCCCGACTGCAACTCTTGCATCAACCTCTCCGGTCGGCGCGGCTCGAACCCGCGGCCGGGCGTGTGTCGAGCACGGGTCGAAGGTAATTGACGTCCGACACCGGTTGGCACATGGTCGAGCATATGCCAACCGGAGGTGATTCGTGAGCGCACAAGGTCGCGTCAAGCTATCCAGGAACGGCCGGAACCAGGCCGTACGCATCCCCCGCGAGTTCGAACTGCCCAGCGAGGAAGCGCTCATGCGTCAAGAAGGTGAGCGGCTGATTATCGAAGCCGCGCCGCCCCGGTCGCTGCTGGCGTTGCTGGCGACCTTGGAGCCGATCGACGAGGCGTTCCCGCCGATCCCGGAGCTACCAACGGATTCCATGGATCTCTGATGCGCTACCCGCTCACCACGGCTGCGCCGAGCGGCACTTATACGCGGAGCGCCTGCTCAGAATGAACCGGAGCTTTTCTCGCGCTCGATACGCGGCCCTCCTGGCGGTCCTCACCTACTTCAGCCTGCTTGGCACCGTAGGGTGGCAATGGAAAACAAACACTGCAATACACGTCGGAAACGAGGTATCGGAATTCCTCTCCTTTACGAAAACACAGGTATCGAGGTTGGTTACAGTTGGAGGTCCAGTGAGAATATCTAACACGGCAATCATACCCAGGCGAGTGCGAGCAGCGTATGCGGCCGCTTGGCTTGCGGGGCGGTAGGTGTCGTCTACGATCGCGTCCCCGAGTGGACGAGTGTTTCCCCGCCGAACTTTGAGTTCAAGCGGAATCTCGTCAATGAGGAGATCGACTTCCCCCGCAAACGCCTCAGGCTTTCTCTTTACCCGCGTGCCGAAAGACTCGAAGAGGCGCTCGTGAACAAAGGGTAGGAAGAACTCGTCTTCCATCCTCACTTGGTCAGAATCCTGGGACGCAAGCCATTCCCGTGCAGGCTTGCAGAGAAAGGAACTCTGCTCAAGTGAAAAGTCGAGTTTGCGAATCAACCAACAAGCAAGCGCAGCGAAGGATCGCTCGAGTTCAGGACGGCCGGCAAACACCCAACGAGCTTGCATTTCTTTGTGAATCCGCTGATAAACCGATAAGTGGAATTCCGACATTCCGCGACGGTCGGCAGGGGACAGCCCCTGATACTCGACAGAGTACAGGTTATCCCGTGGGGGGATCCTGATCGAGTAGACAACGGATAGATCATTCGGCTCAGCCGGCGAGCTGGCTAGACCGACATCGATTATATCTAGTACTCCGCTTGCTTCGAGGAACAGGGGAAGCAATACGCGCTCGGCAGGCCCACACGTGGCGGGAGACGGCATAGCCCCAGAATCACCGTACCTCGCAATAGCATGCCGGAATGGTACTTCACTAATGGCAAACGTGATAACGTTCTCGCCGGTTAGCTCCTGCCGACGTTCGAGAAACCCACGCAAGAGGTCGAGTTCCTTACTAAGGTCAATCCGCGGGAGCCCCGCCGTAACTCCAGCAGGCAGCTTCGCCAGTAGGTCATTGGCCAACGTCAGCCGACACGTTATAGCTTGGCCAAGGCGCTCTATGGCTTCCGCAGCATCAAGTGAAATGGAAAATCGACCAGCATCGTCTTCTTTCCATGCGCGGATGATCGGCGGAAACCCAAGGTGATCTCCGCACTGGAGGAAATGCAAGTGCTTTCGGAGTCTATCAAGATAGAAATCTTTAGCAACGTACTCCTGTCTGGGCGGAGAAATTGGACCAGTAATCGACGCAAGCATGCCGAACACATCTTCCACCATCCGAGGAGAGTGAAGGAATCGAACGTCAGCCATTTCGAGCGCCTCTTCATGTGACTTCATCGTCTGAAAGAGGGTACTCAAATCAACATTGATGGTGATCAAGCCGGCATCACGAGGCGATAAGACCTTTCGAAGCAATAGACGCGCGAGGAACACTTCGTCCAGATCGTCGAAACGGATGGCTCGCTGCCGCTGGAGAACATCGGTAGCAGGGTTGTGCTCTTCAACCATTTGTGTAGTCAACTCTTGTCTTGAGGGATGCTCGCGATAACCATTGCCTTCAGGAGTGCGCTATAACAACAGCCTACCGTCATATCTCAGCGCTCAAGTTCCGTTGGACACGCAGCCGGCCTCGCGCACCTGCAGCCGATCATTAGGCCCGGCTGCGGTGCTGCTTTTCCAGATCCTCGGCAAGGGATTGAAGATCACCGCTCCGTTCCCGAGCGAGCTTGGCGACGGCAAGCTCCCAACCTGGGGGCGGGCTTCGGTAGGAACCGCTCGCGGGATCCATTCTGGCACGTTCGATCGAGTTGACCGCGGCGCCACATGCTGCGGCGATCTCAGGCAGCGTCACTCTGGTGATCAGCCGATCGGTCGCTGCTTTGAAGTTCAACTCTCCGCCTGTGTCAGGAGCGCACTTGACAACCCGTACTCTGTCAGGTAGATTACTGACAGCAGGGGAAAGAGACAAGGCTGGCCGCTCCTCCCATCACGAAGTCGCGGCCAGCCTTGGATGCGAACAGACCCGCAAGCCTGCGCGCCTGCAAAGGATACCCCTGCTCGGCGGCGCGGGTCAAGAGAAGGAGGTACAGCATGGAACAGCAGCACCCACCCTCGCCTATGCGGCTCCTGGAGATCCTTAAGGACAGGTTCGGCGCGCTCGAAGCGGTCGCCAACTCGTCAATCAAGCTGGCCCGCTACGCACCGGAGGACGAACTGGCGATGGATCTGCTCGTTGCGGAGGCAGTGCTGGAGTTCGGCAGCAGCCTCCGCGAGGCGGGGGACGGCGCGATGGAGTGGGCGCGGGCGCGGGGAGTGGCACCGCTCGCGTGATCATGGCCCCGCGGCATCGTCGCCGCGGGGCCGGTCGTGCGTGCCTGCGAGCAACCAGCCGTCAGGAGCGACTGTTTAGCCGCTGGTTACTGGTCGAATGGATCTACTGCGCGTAGACGATCATCCGCCAGCGGATGCTGCCCTGCGCTGAGGTGTGTTGGTGATGATTCTGCGGCGGCAGGGGATTTCCCTGATTCGCGGCGATCTCGTTCGCACAGCCCTCGCACCGGTAGATACCGGAATGCGGCGTGCTGGCACCAGGCGAGTACACCTTGTCGAACTCGTCGCTGGTAGACGTCTTCACATACGCGCTGTGCTTGTAGAGTGCCATCTGATTCTCCTTCTAGGCGGTTACTGTACAGTCCACGAACGTGGCGAGCTGCATTCGCGAACTCTCCTACGACACTCTGTCGGCCTCCGCGCGATCATTTCTCGCCGGAGTCGCTGGACCCACCAGCTCACAAGCAGACCGTCCCCCGCGCAGTCAGAAGGCACGGCCCCACCTCTTCCGCGTCCCCCCGCGCTTCCGCGTGACCTCCAGCAGTGTAAGTCGACGGGCCGGATGGTTTCCGGGCACGCGACACGGCTGCACATTCGTCGCGCGCGGCGCACCGCCCGCCGCACCGGGCCACAGTTTCGCCGCGCGTCCGCTGCGCCTGTACGCGAAACCCCTCAGGTTGTGCGACGCCGGCCGCTCCACGACCGTTTGCGCCCACATCCAGCAAGGCTCTTCTGCATGCGGCTCCCCGTCTCCCCCCGATCCGTCCTGGCCGCCGTGCTACTGGCGCTGGCCTCCGCCCAGCCCGCCGCCGCACTCGCCCAGGAAGCCCCGGTGCCTGCCGCCTCCCGCGAGGTTCCGGTGCTGCAGGTGCATCGCAGCACATCTCCCGTCCGGATCGACGGGCGGCTCGACGACCAGGTGTGGACCGCGGCTCCGGCGGCGACCGGCTTCGTGCAAGGCGAGCCGATCGAGGGCGCGCCCGCGCAGCAGCGCACCGAGGTGCGCGTGCTCTACGACGAGCAGGCGCTGTACGTGGGCGCCCGGATGTACGACGACGCACCGAATGCCATCAGCCGGCAGCTGGTGCGGCGCGACGAGACGGGTCAGTTCGATTTCTTCGAGCTCTCGCTGGACCCCGACCTCGATCTCCGCACCGGCTACGTCTTTCAGATCTCGGCAGCCGGCGTCCAGGGCGACGCCTATCTGTTCGAGGACGTGCGCGAGGACCGGTCGTGGGACGCCGTCTGGGAGTCGGCGGTGCAGGTGGACGAGCAGGGGTGGACCGCGGAGCTGCGGATCCCCCTCTCGCAGATCCGCTACCTTCCCTCGCCGAACCCGCAGGACTGGGGGATCAACTTCTCCCGCCGGCGCGTGGCGTCCAACGAGCGGAGCTACTTCTCCCTGGAATCGCGGCAGCGGTATGGGCGGGTGAGCGTCTTCGGCCGTTTGGGCGGGCTGCAGCTCGCGCAGGGTGTGTCGAGGCTGGAGCTGCGCCCCTACGTGCTGACACGCGGACGGGCCGGCCCCGTCCAGGACGGCAATCCCTTCCAGCAGCCGCGGGACGCGAACGCAAGCGCGGGCCTGGATGCGCGCTACGGCATCGGCGCGAACTTCACGCTGGACGTGACCGCGAATCCCGACTTCGGGCAGGTGGAGGTGGACCCCGCGGTCATCAACCTCAGCGCGTTCGAGACGTTCTACCCCGAGCGCAGGCCCTTTTTCGTGGAGGATGCCCGCATCTTCGACTTCGCTCTCTCCGGTGGGCAGAACTCGCTTTTCTACAGCCGCCGGATCGGCCGGAAGCCGCAGCGGTCGTCGTTCAGCGGCGCGAGCTACGTGGACGTGGCTGAGCAGACGAGCATCCTGGGCGCGATGAAGCTCACCGGCCGGACCGCCGGCGGACTCTCGCTGGGCGTCCTGGGGGCGTTGACGGGTCGCGAGGAGGGGCGGGCCTACTTCGCCGGCGGAGACAGCCTCACGCGGTTCGTCGCCGAGCCGCCCAGCCAGTATGCGGTCTTTGGCGCCCAGCAGGAGCTGAGAGGCGGCGCGTCGGTGGTCGGCGGCATCCTGAGCACCATGCACCGCGGCCTGCCGGGCGACGGATCGCTCGACTTCCTCCCGTCCAGCGCCGCGTATGGCGGTGTGAACTTTCAGCACACCTGGAGCCAGGGAGCGTGGGCGTTCTGGGGCTTTCTCGCCGGGAGCTACACGGCGGGGTCGGAGCAGGCGATGATCCGCCTGCAGCGCGGCCCCAACCATTACCGGCAACGGCCGGACGCGTACCGGCTGGGCGTGGACTCGAGCGCCACCAGCCTGACGGGCGCGGAGTGGCGGCTGCAGCTGGAGCGACGCAGCGGCCGGCACTGGACGGGCGCGGTGTGGGCGGCGCAGCGCACGCCCGGCTTCGAGGTCAGCGACGTCGGCTACTTCCAGGGGAGCGAGCGCCTGGACGGCGGGGTGCGGGTCTCCTACCAGGAGATTACACCGGGGCGCGTGCTGCGCAGCTATCGGCTGACGGGAGTCACCTTCCACAACTGGCGGCACGAGGCGCTGCGCGAGCCCTTCTCCTACTCCACGTGGGGAGACGCGCACAAGGCGGGCGCCGTCTCGGCGACCGCGGACCTGACCTTTCTCAACTACTGGAGGTTGATCACGGGCGTCAGCTACGGCCCCGAGGTGCGCTCGGAGGTACCCACCCGCGGTGGGCCGCTGATGCTGGAACCGGCTCGTGTGACGTACAGCCTGCGCGCGAACACCGATCCGCGGGCGCGGCTCACCCTCACTCCCGCCGCGCAGTTCACGCGGTCTACCCCCCAGGCGTGGTCTTCGTCTCTCAACCTGGAGGTCGGCTATCGTCCGTCGCCGCAGGTGGACATACGGGTGGAGCCGTCGCTTGCGCGCGAGCGAGACCCGCGGCAGTACGTGGCTACGGCCAACGACCCGTCCTTCGCCCCCACCTTCGGGCAGCGGTTCATCTTTGCGGACATCGACCGGACCACGTTTTCTCTCGGCACCCGCCTGAACGTCACCTTCACGCCGCGGCTGACGCTGCAGCTCTTCGCCCAGCCCCTCCTGTCGGCCGGCGAGTTCGTGACCTACAAGCAGTTCGCGCAGGCGGGGACCGACCGGTTCGAGCCCTTCGCGGAGGGGACGGCGGACCTCGCCGGCACCCCGGTTCGCTGCGTGGGCGGCACTACCTGCCGGTCCGGTGATACGCGCTACGTGGACTTCCAGGGCGATGGGGCGAGCGACTTCTCCTTCACCGAGCGCGACTTCCGCGTGCGGAGCCTGCGCGGCAACGCGGTGCTGCGATGGGAGTATCGGCCGGGCTCCACGCTCTTCCTCGTATGGCAGCAGCGGCGGTACTTCGAAGACCGGGCGGCCAACGAGTTCGGACTGCGGCAGGACTTCGGCCGGCTTCTGGACGAGCAGCCGGACAACGTCCTGATCCTGAAGATGAACTACTGGCTGAGCCTGTGAGCGGCGGGCGGGGCTACTCCTACGGTGGGACAGCACGCATATTTCCGGGTCCGCGCGTCTCCCCATCCCCGGCCCCGCCCATGCCCCCACTCCCTCCGTCCACCTCGGAGCCGGTCCCCGCCCCGTCCGGCAACCGCCGCCTCCTCTGGGCGTCGGTGGTGTGTGCGTGGACGCTGATGGCGGTGATCGACACCACGCAGCTGGGATTCTACTACCGCGACCATGAGCCCCACCTGGGGTGGATCAACGCGATGGAGCGCGCCGTGCCCTCGTGGGCGGTTTGGGCGCTGCTCACCCCTGTGGTTTTCGCGGTGGCCGCGCGCGTTCCCCTGGAGCGGGGCAACCTGCGGCGCGTACTGCCCCTGCACCTGGTGGCGGCGCTGGCGCTCGTGTCGGTGTGGGCGCTGGCCGTTTCCGCCATCGCCATCGGGCTGGGGTGGCCGGCGGCCGGCGGCCACACCTGGGGTACATTGGTAGAGCGCTACCTGCCAAGGCGGCTGCACGTCAACCTGCTGATCTATGCAGCCCTGGTGGGGGTGCACCACGCGCTGGAGTACCACCGCCGGCTGCAGGAGCGCGAGGCCGCCGCCGCCGAGCTGCGCACCCGGCTGGCCCAGGCGCAGCTCCAGTCGCTGCGCACGCAGCTGCAGCCGCACTTTCTCTTCAACACCCTCAACGCCGTGTCGGTGCTGGCGCTCAAGGGCGAGACGCAGGCGGTGGTGCGCATGCTGTCGCGCCTGTCGGAGCTGCTGCGCCTTACGCTGGACGGCGCGCCGGGACAGGAGGTGACACTACGGCGGGAGCTGGCGATGCTGGAGCGCTACGTGGACATCGAGCGTGTGCGCTTTCCCGACCGGCTGGAGGTGCGCGTTGACGCCGCCCCCGAAACGTACGACGCCCTTGTCCCCGCCCTGCTCCTGCAGCCGCTGGTCGAGAACGCCATCCGCCACGGTATCGCGCAGACGGTGGGCGCCGGGCGGGTGCAGGTGCGTGCGGAGCGCCGTGGAGATCGGCTGTGGATGGAGGTGCGCGACACGGGTCCCGGCTTTCCCCCCGCGGGGGTGCAGCGCGAGGGGATCGGGCTCGCCAACGTGAGTGACCGGCTGGCGTGCCTGTACGGCGAGGAGGGCCGCTTCACCCTGGAGAACGCGCCGGAAGGCGGCGCCGTGGTCACGGTGGAGGTGCCCTTCCGCACTGCCGAGACTGGCGCGGAGCCGGGAGCGCACGTGCCGGATGAGGTGGGGCGATGATGACGGTGCGCACGCTGGTGGTGGACGACGAGCCGCTGGCCCGCGAGGGGATTCGGCTGCGGCTGGCGCGCGAGGCGGGGTTCGAGGTGGTTGGGGAGTGCGCGAACGGGTTGGAGGCCGTGGAGGCGATCCACGACCACGCTCCGGACGTGGTCTTCCTGGACGTGCAGATGCCGGGGCTGAACGGCTTCGAGGTGCTGGAGGAGATCGATCCGCGGCAGGCGCCGGTGGTGGTCTTCGTCACCGCGTACGACGAGTATGCGCTGCGTGCCTTCGAGGCGCACGCGCTGGACTACGTCCTGAAGCCCTTCGACGACGACCGCTTTGCTGCCACCCTGCGCCGCGTGCGCGAGCGCGTGGCCGAGCGCCACGCCGGCCGCGTGGGCGAGCGGCTTTCCGGGCTGATGGCCGAGCTGGGGCTGGGGAGCGGGGCACGCGGCGGCGCGGTGGCAGGCGATGAGGATGCGGGAGAAGCGCGGTGCTACGCCGAGCGGCTGGTGGTGCGCGACGGTGCCCGCATCGCCTTCGTCCCCGTGGCGGAACTGGACCGCGTGGAAGCCGACGGCGACTACGTGCGCCTTTTCTGCGGGGCGCGGCAGCACCTGATCCGGCGCACCATGGCGCAGATGGAGGCGCGGCTGGACCCGGCGCGCTTCGTCCGCATCCACCGCTCGGCCATCGTGGCCGTGGACCGCATCCGCGAGCTGCGCCCATCGTTCCGCGGCGAGTACGCCGTACTGCTGCACGACGGCACCCGGCTCAACCTTTCCCGCGGCTACCGCCGGCGCCTCCAGCACCTGATCGACGAGGCGCTGTAGCCGCCGGCCGGGCTGCTTATGGTGGGGTGGTTGACGTTTGACAGAGGTTGGCATATGGTTGAGCATATGCCAACCGGAGATGACTCGTGAGCGCACAACGTCGCGTCAAGCTGTTCAGGAACGGCCGGAACCAGGCCGTACGCATCCCTCGCGAGTTCGAACTGCCCGGCGACGAAGCCATCCTGCGCAAGGAGGGTGAGCGGCTGATCATCGAAGCCCCGCCGCCGCCCTCGTTGCTGGCCCTGTTGGCGACCCTGGAGCCGATCGACGAGGCGTTCCCGCCGATCCCGGAGCTACCGATGGATTCCGTGGATCTCTGATGCGCTACCTGCTGGACACGAACATCGTTTCGGACCTGGTACGCCGGCCGCAGGGACCCGTCGCCCAGCGCATTCGCCAGATCGGCGAGGCGAAGGTCTGCACGAGCATCGTCGTGGCGGCGGAGCTCCGGTTCGGCGCCGAGAAAAAGGGCTCGGCACGGCTGACCGGGCAGGTGGAAGCGGTGCTCGGGGTCCTGGACGTCCTTGCCCTTGAGGCCCCCGCGGACGCGGTGTACGGGGACCTGCGCGCGCGCCTCGAACGGCTGGGTCAGCCGATCGGCGGCAATGACCTGCTCATCGCCGCGCAGACCGTTGCCCTCGGCTACACCCTGGTCACCGACAATGAGCGGGAGTTCACGCGGATCCTGGAACTGCCGGTAGAAAACTGGCTGAGATGAAGCGGCTGCCGTAGTGCGTGAGGCCAAGCAGTGTCAGTCCAGGGCGCGCATGCCGAGGATGCCCATCTGCCGGGCACTCGACCCGCCACGGTGCGAAAAGAAGTCGGGCTCGCCGCAGCGGGTGCAGTGGGCGGACACCGTCACCTGCGCGGCCGGCACGCCCATGGCCATCACCCGCTCCGCGATGGCCGCGCGCAGGTTGATGCAGGTGGGTCCCGCGGGAGGATCGGCGCCGGGGCGGACGCCGGCGTGCACCTCCGGGCCCACCTCGTAGCATTCTCCGCAAATGGCCGGGCCGCAGTGCACGAACAGCCGCGCGGGGTCCGACTGCCAGCTTTCCACCACGCGGTGGACGGCGCGCTCCACGATCCCCGCCGCCGTTCCACGCCATCCGGAGTGGACCATCGCCACGACGTACGAGGCGGGGTCCACCACGAATACGGGAACGCAGTCCGCCACGCTGGCCGTCACCAGCAGCCCGCGGCGGTCGGTGACGTGCCCGTCGAAGCCGTCCATCACCACGATCCCCGGCGCGCCGGCCTCGCGGTGGATCCACAGGTCCGCCTGGTGCACCTGGCGCGCGTGCGCCACCGTCTCCATCCCCGTCGCTTCCAGCAGCTTCCGCCACCGCCCGAGCACGGTCGACACCGGCTGCGCGCTCGACAGGCCCAGGTCGAACGGGTCTTCCGCGTTTCCCCGGCCCGTGGTGCCCTGCACCAGCCAGGGGAACCGCTCGCGCCACTCCGGGTGCACCCACAACGGCACGTCGCCGGGCGCGAGCTCCTCGGCGACGACGCGCACGTCCGCAGAAGCCGCCACCTACGCCATCCTCGCCTCGGTGGGCCCCTCGCCCCCCGTGCGCTCCGTCGACGCCGGCTCGGCCGCGGTGGTGCCGCCGAACCCGGAGACGGGCGGCAGCACCAGCGTGGGCGACCCGCCGCCGTGGCTGCCCTGGTGCGCATCCAGCCGGCGGCGAAGCTCCTCCACCTGGGCCCGGAGTTCATCGAACTCCTTGCGCGGCACGAAGTCCAGCCGCTCGCGCACGTCGCCCACGGCGTCCTGCGCGCGCTCCATGGCGTCGTTCAGGAACTGCCGCGCGCGCTCCGGCTTCAGGTCGCCGCGCTCGGAGGCCTCGCGGATGCTTTCCTCGATGGCCTCCTTGAACGCCGTCAGCATGCCGATGCCGGAGCGGATCCCCTCGCCGATCCCAGGCCTGCGCCTCTGCTCGTCCATCCCGTCCCCCTCCATCAGTGCCGGCCGGCCCGCGCCACCGCTTCGTGCGCGTCGTCCACGTCGCCGCGCGAGTCGGCGCGGCGGATGTCGGCGCCCAGCGCGCGAAGGCGCTCGTCGATGCGCTCGTAGCCGCGCTCGATCTGCCCGACGTTGAAGATCTCGCTGCGCCCCTCGGCGCCCAGCGCGGCGATCAGCAGCCCCATGCCGGCGCGGATGTCGGGGCTTTCGACGATGGCGCCGTGCAGCTGGCTGGGGCCGATCACCAGCACGCGGTGCGGGTCGCACAGCACCAGGCGCGCGCCCATCCCCACCAGCTTGTCGGCGAAGAACATGCGCGACTCGAACATCTTCTCGTGGATGAGAATGGTGCCCCTCACCTGCGTGGCCGTCACCAGCGCGATGGACGTCAGGTCGGCCGGGAACGCGGGCCAGGGGCCGTCATCCACCTTGGGGATGTGGCCGCCCAGGTCCAGCACCACCTCGGGGTCCTGGTCGCCGGGGATGAACAGGTCCTGGCCGCGCACCTCGATCGTCAGCCCCAGCCGCCGGAAGCCGTTCAGGGTGCTGTCCAGGTGCTCCGGCGCCGCGTCCTCGATGGTGATCTCGCCGCGCGTCACCGCCGCCAGGCCGATGAACGATCCCACCTCGATGTGGTCGGCCGTAATGCGCGTGCGGCACCCGCCCAGGCGCTTCTTGCCCTGAATGCGCAGCGTGCCCGTGCCGATGCCCTCGATCTCGGACCCCATCTTCACGAGCATGTGGCACAGGTCCTGGACGTGCGGCTCGGCGGCGGCGTTGCGGATGACCGTTTCGCCCTCGGCAAGCGAGGCGGCCATCACGGCGTTCTCCGTTGCCGTCACGCTGGGCTCGTCCAGGAACATGTTGACGCCCTTCAGCCCGCTGGACTGGAGCCGCCAGACGTCGTTCTCCTCCACCACCTCGGCGCCCAGCTTCTGCAGCGCGAAGAAGTGCGTGTCCACGCGGCGGCGGCCGATGACGTCGCCGCCCGGCGGGGGAAGCTGCATCCCTCCCGCGCGGGCCAGCATGGGCCCGGCGAGCAGGATGCTGGCGCGGATGCGCGCCGCGGCACCCGCGTCCAGCTGCGTGTTGCCGATGTTCACGGCACGCACGCGCACCTCGTTGTCGCCCGTCCACTCGGCCTCGGCACCCAGCACCCGCAGCAGGTCCATCAGGGTGAGCACGTCCTTGATGCGGGGGACGTTCTCCAGGATCACCTCCTCGTCGGTGAGGAGGGTGGCCGCCAGCATGGGCAGCGCCGCGTTCTTGTTGCCATTGGGCCGAACGGTTCCCTGCAGGCGCTTGCCGCCGTGGACGATGAACTTGGGCACTCGCGTCTCCGAGAGATCGAGATTTCAGAAAAAAACGCTCCCGGCCTTCCCCGGTGGAAGGCCGTCGGCGTCCAGGATGGCGATCGGGACGCGCACAGGCGCAAGGATCGTGCGCGTCGTGGACCGTAGCAGGGGCGTCACAGGCACCCTCCATCGACGTCCGCGGAGGACCCGAATCCGGCCCCGCCGTTGCTTGACCCGCCCCTGCACGCGGCGTACAATTGCCGGGACCGCCGCCCTTGTCCGCACCGTACGCGAGGCCGCCCGTGCACCTGCTGATCGCCGTGGTGAACCAGGAAGAAAAGCTCGAAGAGGTGCTGTCCGGGTTCATGGAGATCGGCGTTACGGGCGCCACCGTCATCAGCAGCGAGGGGATGGGGCGCCTGCTTTCGTCGGAGGTGCCCATCTTCGCCGGGCTGGAGGCGTTCGCCGACCGCACGCGCCCGCGCAACCAGACGCTGTTCAGCGTGATCGAGGACGACGACAAGGTGGAGCGCGCCCTGCGCCTGCTGCAGGAGGTGTGCGGCAGCTTCGACGAGCCGGCGCGCGGCATCGCCTTCACCGTCCCCGTCACCCGCGTCGTGGGCCTGAAGCCGGAACTCTCGGGCGGATGACGGAGTTTGGCGAAACGCTGCGGCTGCGCATCGAGCAGTTCGCCCCGGCGCTGGCCGATCCCGGCGCCAACCTGGGCCGCATCGCCCAGGCGCAGGCGGACGCGGCGGCGGACGGGGTGCACCTGGTGGTAACCCCCGAGCTGTCGGTGACGGGCTACGACGTGCGCGACGCGGTGCACTCCCTGGCCGTCGCGGAGTCGCCGCACCCCTTCCCCGCCCTGGCCGCTGGCCCCGACGTGGTGGTCGGCGCCATCGAGCGCGACGCGGCGTTCGTTCCGTACAACGGAATGCTGCACCTGCGCGGCGGCACCGTGCTGCACCGGCATCGCAAGGTGTACCTGCCCACGTACGGCATGTTCGACGAGGCCCGCTGGTTCGGCGCGGGGCAGCACGTGCGGGCGTACGACGCAGGCGGCGGATGGCGGGTGGGGCTGCTGGTGTGCGAAGACCTCTGGCACCCGGGGCTGGCCTGGCTGCTGGCCACGCAGGGCGCCAACCTCCTCGTGGTCCAGTCCGCCGCGGCCGGGCGGGGCTCGTGGGACGGGGGCGTCAACGGGGGGCGATTCGCCAGCTGGGATGCGTGGGAGCACTTGGCCCGCGCCGCGGCCATCGCGTACGGCGTCTACGTGGTGCTCGCCAATCGCGTCGGGGTGGAGGGCCCCCTCTGCTTCGCGGGTGGATCGATGATCGTGGGCCCCGACGGCGCGGTGATCGCCCGCGCGGACGACCTGGCCGAGGATCGCATCACGGCCGACCTGTCGCTCAACGCCGTCGCCGCCGCGCGCCGCCCCTACGCCCACGCCCGCGACGACGACCCGCACCTGGTGGCGCGCGAGCTGGCCCGCGTCCTCGCAGATCGATGAGCGACGCGCGCTGGATTCGGGTCGCGGAGATCGTCGGCGCGGTGGCCCGGCAGGCGCTGGCGGACCGCGGGCTGTCGCGCATTGCCCTCCTTGACGACGGGAACGAGCAGGCGGATCTCGCGGCGCGGCTGCTTGTCCACGTGCTCGGCGAGTCGGCGGTGGAGCGCGTCACCGTCACGGCCGCGGAGGTGGAACCGCTCTTGCCTGCCTGCCAAGGCGTACCGCGCCATCGGGTGGAAGACGAGCTCCGCCGCATGCGCGCACGGCTGACGGACGCGCTCGCCGCGCATCCCGCCAGCAAGACCGAGTTGATGATGGGCGGCGCGCTGCCTCCCGAGCCGATGCTGCCGCTGGGCGACCTGTGGGCGACGGACGTGCTGGCCCTGGGCGCCGCCTGGTCCGGCACCGCCGAGCTGCGGTCGATCGCGGATGAGGCCGGCGGCATCGCGACGCTGGACGCGGCGCTGCGCCGGCTCGTGGACCGCCGCGATTCTATCGGCTGGGACGATGGCCTGCCCCCGACCGTCCGCGAACGGGTGCGGCTTGCCATCGGCGCCGGCGCGGCGTGGCGGCGCGACCCGTTCATCGTCCCGAAGCTGGGAAGCCGCACCCTCCGCACCGACCTTTTCGAATGATGCCCGTGATCCAGCCCCCGCTTCTCGCCATCCAGGCCAGCGGCTTCGAGCGCGTGGTGGACGTGATGGCCGACGTGGCCACCATCATCATCGCCCTCACCATCATCGTCGTGGGCCTGGCGGTGATCGCGGTGGCGCTCAAGGTGCGCGGCATGGCCAAGCGCTTCCGCGGCGACCTGGCCCCCGTCCGCAAGCACCTGGAGGCAGCCGCCGCCAACGTGGAGTACGTGAGCCTCGCCGTGCGGCAGGACGTGGAGGCCGTCAGCAAGACGGTGAAGAGCACGAGCGACCGCGTGCAGCACGCGGCCGACGCGGCGGCCAAGCGGCTGGCGGAGCTGAACGCGCTGATGGACGTGGTGCAGGCCGAGGCCGAAGACATCTTCATCCGCACGGCGTCCGCGGTCCGGGGCGTGCAAGCGGGTGCGGGTGCGTTCGCGCGGATGCAGCGGCGCGACGGCGCGATGGACGACGACACGGTGGACGCCGCCGCCCCGCGGGCGCGGCGGCGCACCATCCTCGACTGACCCGACGAGAAGCCACGATGGCCAGCAACGACACCAGCGACTTCCTTACCGCGTTCGCCATCGGCACGGCGCTGGGCGCGGGCGCCATTTTGCTGCTGCGCCCGGCGCGACCCAACCCGCGCAAGCGGCTGGCGAAGCGCCTGAAGCCGCGGAGCGGGCGCAGGCTGGCCCGCCGCAGCCGCATCCGCTCCGTGCGGCTGGAGGGCGGCGACGCGGCCGTGGCGGGGCTGGGGGCCGCGGCGGGGATGGGCGCCGACGCGACGCAGGAGATGACGCGCGAGGTGATCGCCACCGGCCGCGAGCTGCTGGCCGAGTTCCGCGCCGAGGTGCAGCGCATTCTGGACGAAGCGCGAGAGGAGCTGCGGTCGATGGGGCTCGACGCGGGGCAGCCGCCCGCCCCGGCGGCCGGGGTGGACGCCTGACCGTGAGCCGCCGGCTCGCGTGGGCCGCCTGCGCGGCCCTGGCCGCCGTCGCGCTCTTTCCCGCCGCGGCGTGGGCCTGGGGCCCGGCCACGCACGTGTACCTGGGAAGCGCGCTGCTCGACTCGCTCCACCTGGTGCCGCAGGCCGTGCGCGTGCTGGTGGCGGCGTACCCGTACGACTTCCTCTACGGCTCGCTGGCGGCCGACATCTCCCTGGCCAAGAAGTACGTTCCCGAGGGGCGCCACTGCCACCACTGGCACATCGGCGAAGAAATCCAGGCGAGCGCGCCGACGGACCGGCTGAAGGCCATGGGGCTGGGCTACCTGGCGCACCTCGCCGCCGACACCATCGCCCACAACTACTTCGTCCCCCGCCAGCTGCTGCTGACCTCGTCCACCAAGGGGCTGGGGCACGGCTACTGGGAAGCCAGGATGGACACGCACCTGCCGGAGCGCTACCGGACCCTGGCGCGGCACGTGGTGATGGAGCACGACCACAGCGAGGCCGACGCGCTGTTCGACCAGGTGCTGAGCGCCACGCTCTTCTCGTTCCGCACCAACCGCCGGCTGTTCCGCGGGATGATCCGCTTTCAGGACAACGACCGCTGGCAGACGGTGTTCGGGACGATGGTGGCCCGCTCGCGGTGGGATTTGACGGACGCGGCGGTGCACGCCTACCTGGAGCGCTCGTTCGACTACGTGGTGGACTACCTGTCGCGCCGGGGCGAGGCCCTGTGCGCGGCGCTGGACCCCATCGGCGAGCGCAACCTGGCCATGAGCAAGCAGGTGCGGCGGATGGCCATGCGCGACGGCGCGTGGGAGAACCCGTCGCTGCTGCGCGAGATGGCCGACAACTTCTTTCCGCTTCCCGAGGCGCCGTTCGGGCACCTGCGCACCCTCCCGGACGGCTCGCGGCACCGCCTGCAGCACCCCGCGCGTCAGGAAGCCTGACCTTCGCGCGTTGATCGTACCGACGTGGCCGGCGCCTTGCAGGCCCGTCCGCCCGACCAGGAACCCACGCATCCCGGAGGACCCGCATGATGATCACACGCCGGATCGCCGCCCCCGCGCTCGCCCTGCTGGTGACCCTCGGCGCGTCCGGGTGCGCCGGGCTCAGCCTGAGCAACGGCTGCGGGATGAACGCCATGGACCCCATGACCGACGGGGCCAGCCGCCTGAACGTGTCCGCCATGCGCCACCAGCAGATCGGGCAGATGCAGGCGTACCAGAAAAAGGCGATGATCGCCAACACGCGGTTCAGCAACCAGATCCGCAAGCCGGGCCAGGTGACGGTGGCCCCGGCATCGCAGCGGCTCTGCTACTGATCGGCACGCTCCTGATGTGAAAGAGGCCGGCGGCTCCCCCGTGGAGCCGCCGGCCTCTCTCGTCGTGCGCGGTTCGGACTTCTACCGCCGCATGCGCCGCACTTCTTCCAGCCCCGCCGGGTCCCACCGCGGCCGCTCGGGGTCGTTGGCGATCTCCATCACCACGTAGAACACCATCCGGGCGATGCGCGCCGCCTTATCGGTGTCGATGGTCTCCACCTCGTCCGAGGGCTGGTGATAGTCCTCGTGCACGCCGCTGAAGAAGAAGAGGGCCGGCACTTCCTTGCGCGCGAAGTGGAAGTGGTCGGAGCGGAAGAAGAAGCGCTCCTCGGGCCAGAGGTCGTCGGACAGGCGCAGCCGCAGGTCGGGGCGCGCGGCGCCCACCCGGTCCGCCAGGGGACCCAGGCTCGAGTATTTCTTGCCGATGACCACCACCATCCCGGGGTCGTTGCGGCCGATCATGTCGACGTTCACGTTGGCGACGATCTGCGCCAGCGGCACCGTGGGATGGTCGGCGTACCAGGCGGAGCCCAGCAGCCCCTTCTCCTCGCCGCTCACGTGCAGGAACACGATGCTGCGGCGCGGGCGCACCCCCATGCGCGCAAAGGCCTCGGCCACCTCCAGCAGCCCCGTGGTGCCGCTGGCGTCGTCGTCGGCCCCGTTGTAGATGCTGTCGCCGTTCACCGCCCGGCCCACGCCCACGTGGTCCATGTGCGCGGAGAGCACCACGTACTCGTCGCGCAGCGCGGGATCGCTCCCGGGCAGCACGGCGACGACGTTGGGCACCGGCACCCCGGCGGTGCCCGCCGCCGCGCCCCGGCCACGGAAGGGCCACCACTGGTAGAAGGTGCCGTTCTCCCCGCCCGGCTGCAGCCCCCACAGCTTGTACTGGTTGACCAGGTACGAGGCCGCGATCTCCAGCTCGGGGCTGGGCGTGTTGCGCCCGCGCATGCGGTCCGACGCCAGGAACTCGATGCGAGCGTAGACGTCCTGCGGGGTGATGGTCGCCGCCGCCTGCTCCGCCGTGAGTCCCGAGGCCGAGAGCGGGATGGAGACCGGCGCCGGAGCCGGTGCGGACGCGGGGGGAGAAACGGGCGCCGCGCAGGCAGCAAGTGCCAGCGCGGCGGAAAGGACGGCGTACGTGGGTCGGGTCATGGGGCTCGCTCCGAATGGTTCACCGGAGCGAGCCGGACGGCCCGCCCCGCGTCACGGCTCCACGGAAGGACGC
>NZ_DASWMD010000030.1:0-117654 GCF_036399935.1 Longimicrobium sp. | reverse complement strand
GCATACCCAGCGACCCCGCCAGCCCGAACGCCAGGTACGAAAGCGCCGACCCCGCGATGCCCACCAGCAGCACGGGGCGCCGGCCCACGCGGTCCGACAGGCGGCCCCACCAGGGCGCCAGGAAGAACTGCATGAGCGAGTACACGGCCAGTAGCCAGGTGACGGCCACGGGACCGGCGCCGAACCGCTCGGCGTACAGCGGCATCAGCGGAATGACGATGCCGAACCCCACCAGGTCCAGGAACACGGTGAGGAACACCACGGCCAGCGGCGAACGCCCGCGCCCTGGCAAGGCGGCGGGACGTGGCGCGAGAGGCCGCCCGGCCACCGCGCCGAAACCGCGTGAGCCCGCGGAAATGGTTGATCTGCTCAAAGCCCTGCTTGCACCCCTTCAGTGTGAGGGCGCTAAGATACCGCCTGCCCCCGCCCGTGACAACGCGCCAAGTGCCGCCGCCGCCGCGATTTCGCCCGAGCCGCTGGCAACGGGATTGCGAGCGCGGCACCCCGGCCCGCTGGATGGCGCGCCGCACCCCGACCAGGAGGTACCGTGACGGCAGAAGCGCGCATCGCAGCGCTCAGGAAGATGCTGGACGCCCATCCCGACGACCCGCGGCCCCGGTTCGGGCTGGCGCTGGAGTACGAGAAGGAGAAGCGCTGGGACGACGTGGTCGAAGCCCTGCGCGGCTACCTGGCGCGCACCGACGACGAGGGTAACGCGTGGGGGCGGCTGGGCACCGCGCTGCGCCACCTGGGCCGCGAGGACGAGGCGCGCGAGGCGTACCAGAAGGGGATCGAGGCGGCCAACCGCCACGGGCACCCCACCATGGCGGGCGAGTTCGAGGACGTGCTCGACGCGTGGTGACGGCGGAAGCGGGGACGCAGCCCGGTGGCGGCGCCCCGCTTTCGGCGATTCGTGGTCAGCGAAGGCGCTGCACCAGCCAGTCCGCGAGCGAGCCCAGCACCTCGGCGGGAACCCGCTTTTCGGGGAGGCGAGCGTAGCGGGCAGGGTCCGCCGTGCCTTCCGGGTCGTGGAGGAACAGGTGATTCAGCGCGGGAAAAACGCGCACCGTCACGTCACGGTTTCCGCCCGCGCGGATGGCGGCCTCGAGTTCCGGCGCCTGGTCCGGCGTCACCTGGCGGTCCGTGGCGCCTTGAAGGATCAGCACGGGTGCGCGCACCTGCCGCGCGACGGGTAGCGGATCGTGCTCCAGGAACCAGCGCACCCACGGCACCTCGGCCGCGGCGGACCGCGCCGCGACGGCCGCCGCGAAGGCTGAATCCAGCGCGGCGCCGGCCAGCCCCTGTGCGATGAGCGCATCCCGCACCTGGAAGTCGACGATGCGGTTGCCGGTGCGCGACGTGGCCGCCAGCAGCACGACGGCACGGATGCGCGGGTCGCCGGCCGCGATGAGCGGCGCGATGATCCCGCCCTCGCTGTGGCCCGCCAGGCCGATGCGCTCGGGGTCGATCTCCGGGCGGGCACGGAGGAAGGCGATGCCGGCACGGATGTCGTCGGCGAAGTCGGCCGTGGTGGCAGCGGACGGGTCGCCCTTGGAACCGCCCCAGCCCTGGTCGTCCATGCGCAGCACCGCGATGCCGCGGCGGGACAACGTGTCCGCCACCTGGCGGAAGAAGCGGTAGTCCGGGATCAGCGTCGAATGCGCGTCGCGGTCCTGCGCCCCCGACCCGGTGATCAGCACCACCGCGGGCACCCGGCCCCGCGCGTCCTTCGGAAGGGTGAGCGTGCCGGCGAGGGTGTGGCCGCCCGCGTTCACCGTCACCTCCTCCGCCGTGTACGGCGCGCCCGCGGGGGCGGCGTAGTCCGAAGCCTGCGGGCGCGGGGCAATGAAGTAGCCGGCGGCCCTCCACTCACCTCCGCCGCCGAGCGCGACGGCGGTCTCGGTCGCCACCCTCCCGCCGGCGAACGTCACCACGAACCGCACGCGCACCCATTCGCCCGCGGGTGCGCCGGGCGGAGCGGGAACCACCTCGGCCGATTCCAGCACGCGTCCGGACACCGTGCCCAGGCTGCCGCGCGCCCCGCGCAGGCTGGCCTCCCATGCCGGCAGCGGAACGCGCTCCTGCACGGCCGGCGCGGCCTGCCGCCACGCCTCGCCGTAGCGGCCTTCGTCCACCAGCCTGGTCCACCCTTCCATCGCGCGCGCCGCGTCCTGCTCTGGCGTCTGCGCCCACGCGGCAGGTGCGGCCATCAGCAGGGCAGCCAGCGCCGCCATCGCGCGGACCGCCATCATCCGTCCATGCATCGGAGTCCCTTTTTCATCTGGGGGAAATACGTCGATCACAGGGGCCGGCCGGCCATGTCGCGCCGCCACGCCACGTACGAGTAGACCAGGGGAATCACCACCGCGACGCCGACGGACACGAGCGTCAGCGCCGCTCTCGCGCCCTCCGGCAGCAGGGCGGCGACGCCCAGCATCAGCCCGGCCGCGACGAAGGTGCGGCCGCCCACCCGGTGCGTGGCGCGCCAGACGCGCTCGTTGTCCATCGTCCACGGGGTGCGGATGCCCATGAACCAGTTGCTGCGCACCCGCGGCAGGTAGTTGCCGATGCCCACGAACAGCAGCGCCACCGACACCAGGCTGGCCCGCCCCAGGTCCACGGGCCAGCCGAGCGCGTAGCCCAGCGTGGTGACCTCCACCACGGCGAAGAACAGCACGACCAGGTTCAGCAGCAGCCGCCAGTCGCCCTGGAACTTCTCCACGTTCGCGGCGCGCGGGTCGATGCGGGGCACCAGGTGGATCAGGCCGGCCATGGCGGTGGCGATGATGGCGGGGAGGAACGCGCCGTACGCGCGCGGCAGCCAGCCGTCCACCTCGCCCGCCAGGTTCACGTGCGACGGCACCATCGCGGGCAGCCGCGTGAACACGGCCAGCGCGAACGCCCACATGACCAGCGTGACGGCCGGGGCCAGCCAGCGGTTTCTCATCGTTCGTCTCCCTTGCCGAAAAGATCCAGCATCTGCTGAAGGAACTCCTGGAAAACCGTGGTTTCCAGCGAGTACACCAGGTTGCGGCCGTTGCGCTCCGATTTCACCAGCCCCGCCTCCTTGAGCACGGACAGGTGGTGCGACACCGAAGCGGCGGTCATGGGAAACCGCCCCGAGATTTCGCCCGCCGTCAGGTCGCCCGCGCGCAGCACCCGCAGGATTTCCCTGCGGGTGGGGTCGCCCAGGGCGCGCAGCGTTTCGTCGAGCATCGTTGCCGGAGCGGTCGCGGGTCTGGTCGTCGCTTAGACGAACGTCTATTAGACGATCATCTAAATATAGGATAGCTGACGGGAAGTCAAGCTTGATGGAAAGGCGCGCTCGGAAGGCCGTTGCGTTGACGGCAGGGGAATTGCCGGATAGCTTCCGCACTCAGGAAGGGGAGTAGCTCACCGGCGAGACAGCCGGCGGCCGGATCGTCAAGACTGCGGGGCAGCCCGCACGGTCCGGTTGGGACGCAGGCGCCGCGGGGCGCCCGCCGTCAGGGCGAGACCTTCGTCGCACGGGAACGTGCCGCACGCGCGGCCGGGTCCGGGACGAGGGTTTCGCCCCTTTTCGTGCGCGTAACCGAACTTCGCGCCGCGACCATCGCGGCGCCGCACCGGAGGCAGGCTTGAGCAGAGACGTTCTGGCATACGGGGGGTTCACGCTCCTGGTGTTCGTCATCCTGGCGATCGACCTGGGCGTTCTGAACCGCAAGGCGCACGTGGTAAAGGTGCGCGAAGCGGGCATTTTCGCCGCGATGACCGCGGCCCTGGCGTTGATCTTCGCCGGGGCCATCTGGACGGGGTACCTGCCCGTCGAGGGCGTCGAAGGCAAGCAGAAGGCCCTGGAGTTCCTGACGGGCTACCTGATCGAGCTGGCGCTGTCGGTCGACAACATCTTCGTCTTCGTCCTGATCTTCGCGTACTTCCGGGTGCCTCCGCAGTACCAGCACCGGGTGCTGTTCTGGGGCGTGCTGGGCGCCCTGGCCATGCGCGGCATCATGATCGCCGCGGGCGCCCTGCTGATCGAGCGCTTCCACTGGATCATCTACGTGTTTGGCGCGTTCCTGGTGTACACCGGCATCAAGATGGCCACCCAGGACGAGATGGACGTGGAGCCGGAGTCCAATCCCGCGCTCAAGCTCATCCGCCGCTTCATTCCCATCACCAGCCAGTACGAGGGGCAGAGCTTCTTCGTCAGGCAGAACATCGGCGGGACGATGCGGAACGCCGCCACGCCGCTGTTCGTGGTGCTGGTACTGGTGGAAACGACGGACCTGATCTTCGCGGTGGATTCCATCCCCGCCATCTTCGCCGTCACGCGCGACCCGTACCTGGTGTACACGTCCAACGTGTTCGCCATCCTGTGCCTGCGGTCGCTGTACTTCCTGCTGGCGGGGGTGATCGACAAGTTCCACTACCTGAAGCTGGGACTGTCGGTGGTGCTGATGTTCATCGGCGCCAAGATGCTGGTGACGGCGCTGCACTTCCACATTCCGGTGGCCATCTCGCTGGTCGTGGTGGCGGGCGTGCTGGGGTTCTCGGTGGTCGCCTCGCTGATCTGGCCCAAGGCCCTCGAGGAGCACCAGCCGGTCACCCACGACCCGCTGGACGCCTCCGACGATCCCGCCGGGCCGATCATCCCGCCGGAGGACTCGCGCCGCTGATCGTCCTGACATAGAACGGCAACGGCGGTTGTGCACGGAGGTCACCGAGGGATTCGTCCTTCGGTGACCTCCGTTTGCATCCGTGGCCACTGATCTCTGCCTGTTGGAGAGGCGCATTCCCGCGGGCCAAGCCCTGCACCTTCCGGCTGCAGAACTCTTCGTCTGATTGTTGGTTACACATTCGTAACTTACAAAGCTGTAACCAATGCAGACGCGCGGAATCCGGCGGGGCGCAAGTTCTGCACACCGTTTGGACGATGGTCTTTCTGCCCCCGTGACACGGCCCATGTCCACGATCGATCCCGGCGAGTCCCCGCCACCGCCTGAGGGTGACGTTTCCGCCGCTGCCCCAAGCGGCGACTCGGTGCTCACGCCCGACGTGGACGCCACCGCGCAGGCACGGCCGGTGGAGGCGGGCGCGCCCACGCCGGACCTGGGCAGGACGGGCGATGCGATGGACAGCACGCGCGGGCGCTCCGCCGGCATCACCACGCTCACCGTGCTGGCCCTGCTCTACACGTTGTACTTCGCGCGCCCCTTCCTGCTCCCCATCGTGGTCGCCCTGCTGCTGAGCTTCCTGTTCAGCCCCCTGGTGCGGGCCCTGGCGCGGTTCAAGATCCGCCCGCCGGTGAGCGCGGGGCTCATCATCCTGGGGCTGCTTGGGACGGTGGGCTTCGTGGGATACGAGCTTTCGGGACCGGTGCAGGGGTGGGCGTCGAGCGCGCCGCAGACGTTCGCCACCGCGCAGGCGCGCATCCGCGAGGTGCTGAAGCCGTTCGAGCGCGCCAGCCAGACCGCGGCGCAGGTGGAAGACGCGGCGGGCGGGGTGGGCGGGGCGGAAACGGCGCAGGAGGTGATCGTGCGGCAGCCCAGCCTGGTCGCCCGGGTCTTCGGCACCACGCAGAAGTTCCTGATCGCGGCGATGGAAGTGCTGATCCTGCTGTACTTTCTGCTCGCGGCCGGCGACCTGTTCCTGCAAAAGCTCATCAAGGTTCTCCCCAATCTGCGCGACAAGCAGAAGGCGGTGGAGATCGCGCGGAAGACCGAGGCGTCCATCTCCACCTACCTGCTCACCACCTTCGCCATCACCTTCACCGAGGGCATCGTGGTAGCGCTCGCCATGTGGGCGCTAGGGATGCCCAACCCGCTGCTGTGGGGCGCGATGGTGGTGGTGCTGGAGTTCATCCCCTACCTGGGCGCGGCGATCATGACGGCCATCCTCACGCTGGCCGCGCTCACGGTGTACGACACCATCGGCCAGGCGCTGCTGGTGCCAGCCGTGTTCCTGGTGATCAACATCATCCAGGGCAACTTCATCAGCCCGGCGCTGATGGGGCACCGGCTGGCGCTGAACCCCGTGGCGCTGCTGGTGGGGCTCACCTTCTGGTTCTGGATCTGGGGGCTGCCCGGCGCGTTCATCGCGGTGCCGCTGCTGGCCACGTTCAAGATCTTCTGCGACCACATCGAGTCGCTGGCGGCCGTCGGAGAGTTCCTTGGCGAGCGCGACCGGGGCGAGCGGCGGGCGGTGATCCGGTAGGCCCGGCCGTCTGTCGCCCGGGGGCCGGGTCGGGTAGATTGGCGGCGCCTGAAGACCCCTGTACCCGGCCCGCCCGATGCCCGTAGAAAAGCCAGAGAAAACCCGCGAGCGCCTGTACCTGATCGACGGATACGCGCTGATCTACCGTGCCTTCTTCGCCCTGATCTCGCGGCCGCTGATGTCGTCGAAGGGCGAGAACACCTCGGCCGCGTTCGGCGTTGCGCGCTTCCTGATCAAGGTGATGGAAAAGCACCAGCCCGACTACCTGGGGATGGTGTTCGACGCGGGCGACTCCGAGCGCGTGGAGATGTATCCCGAGTACAAGGCCACGCGGGAGAAGATGCCCGACGAGCTGGCGCTTTCCATCCCGCGCATCCGGGAGCTGGTGCAGGCCTTCCGCATTCCCGTGCTGGAGCTGGACGGCTACGAGGCCGACGACGTGATCGGCACGCTGGCGCGCAAGGCGGTGGACCAGGGGCTGGAGGCGGTGATCGTGTCCGGCGATAAGGACTTCTACCAGCTCATCCGCCCCCACGTCTGCCTGCTGAACCCCGGCCGCGGCGGTCCCACGGCCGTGGAAGAGGAGTGGGTGGACGAGCGCAACGCCCACGAGCGGCTGGGTGTGAAGCCGGACCGCGTGGTGGACTACCTGGGGCTGATCGGCGACAGCAGCGACAACGTGCCTGGTGTCAGCGGCATCGGGCCGAAGACGGCGGTGCAGCTGATCGAGCAGTACGGCAGCATCGAAGACATCATCGCGCACACGGCGGAGATCAAGAGCAAGCGAGCCCGTGAGGCGCTGGAAGCCTTCGCCGACTCGGCGCGGCTTTCCAAGCGTCTGGTCACCATCCGCGAAGACCTGCCGGTGGAGCTGGACCTGGACGCCATCAAGCTCCAGGAGCCGGACCGCTCCAGGCTCAAGGACCTGTTCCTGGACCTGGAGTTCCACACGCTCGCGCGCGATTGGGCTGCCCCGGCCGAGGAGCCGGAGGTGCGGACCAATCGCCTGGCCGGCACCTACACGCTGCTCTCCATGGTGGACGAGGTGCGTGCGGTGGTGGACCAGGCGCGCGCGGCCGGCCGGTTCGCCGTCGACACGGAGACGGACAGCACCGACCCCATGCGGGCGTGCCTGTGCGGCATCTCCATCGGCGTGAACCCGGGCCAGGCGTACTACCTTCCGTTCCGCCACCGCACCCGCGGGCCGGAGCAGGGCGAGCTGCTGGGCGACGCCACGCCCATCACCGGCACCGAGGGCGGGCCGCAGTGCGAGGTCGTCCGCAACCTGCCGGAGCTCCATTCCGAGGCCATGAAGCCGCTCCTCGACCTGCTGGAGGACGAGGGCGTCAAGAAGGTCGGCCAGAACCTGAAGTACGACTTCCTGGTCTTCCGCCGCGAGGGGATCGCCATCCGGGGGATCGACTTCGACACCATGGTCGCCAGCTACGTGCTGGAGCCGGGGCGCCGCGAGCACGGGCTGGATTCCATCGCCCTCCAGCACCTGGACCACAAGACCATCTCGTACGAGGAGGTGACGGGGAAGGGCAAAGCGCAGATCCCCTTCGCCGAGGTGCAGCTGGAGAACGCCTGCACCTACGCCGCCGAAGACGCCGACATCGCGCTGCGGCTGGCGGAGAAGTTCGCTCCGGAGATGGAGTCGCTGCACCTGGACCGGCTGTTCCGCGAGGTGGAGATGCCGCTGGTGCACGTTCTCGCGGAGATGGAGTGGAACGGTATCCGGATCGACGAGCCGTTCTTCGCGCGGATGGGCGAGGAGCTGAGGACGCAGCAGAGCCGCGTGGAGCGCGAGATCTACGCCGAGGCGGGCACCGAGTTCAACATCGGCAGCACGCCGCAGCTGCGGGAGATTTTGTTCGGCAAGCTGGGGCTGCCCGTCATCAAGAAGACCAAGACGGGCGCCTCGACGGACGTCGACGTGCTGCAGGCGCTGGCCGCGCAGGGCCACACCCTGCCCACGCTGCTGATGCAGTACCGGCAGATCGACAAGCTGCGCGGCACCTACGTCGACGCGCTTCCGCGGATGGTGAACCCCGACACGGGGCGCATCCACACGTCGTTCAACCAGACCGTGGCCGCCACGGGACGCCTTTCGTCCACCGACCCCAACCTGCAGAACATCCCCATCCGCACGGAGATGGGCGCCGAGATCCGCCGCGGCTTCATCCCCGCCGAGGGGCACGTGTTCGTCTCAGCGGACTACTCGCAGATCGAGCTGCGCATCCTGGCGCACTACTCGGGCGACGAGGCGTTCGTCACCGCCTTCCGCGCCGGCGCCGACATCCACCGCCAGACCGCGGCGCTGATCTTCGACGTGGCGCCCGACGCGGTGACGAAGGAGATGCGCGACCGGGCCAAGACGGTGAACTTCGGCATCATCTACGGGCAGGGGCCGTTCTCGCTGGGGCAGCAGCTGGGCATCCCCCAGTCCGAGGCCAAGGCGTTCATCGAGCAGTACTTCGAGCGTTTCCCCGGCGTCCGCCGGTACCTGGACGAGCAGATCGAGCTCGCGAAGAGCCGCGGCTACGTGGAAACGCTCACCGGCAGGCGGCGCTACATCCCCGAGCTGAAGTCCAAGAACTGGAACATCCGCGCGTTCGGCGAGCGGGCGGCGACGAACGCGCCCATCCAGGGCTCGTCGGCGGACCTGATCAAGATCGCCATGATCCGCATTCAGGACGACCTTGCCGCCGGCGCTGTCCCGGCGAAGATGCTGCTGCAGGTGCACGACGAACTCCTGTTCGAGACGCCCATCGGCAGCGAGGAAGCGGTGCGCGAGTTCGTCCGCGAGCGGATGGAGGGCGCGGCCACGCTCAACGTTCCGCTCAAGGTGGAGGGCGGGGTGGGGACGAACTGGCTGGAGACGAAGTGAGAGTGCGTGAGTGCGTGAGTGCGTGAGTGCGTGAGTGCGTGAGTGCGAAAGTGCATCGATCCCGGGACGGCGGTGTACATGGAAGCGTTCCGTCCTACTTCAGATCCTGATCGCGAGCCGGCATGCTGAACGCCGTTCCCGTTGACGTTCCCCAGGTGGACCTCGGTCTGCTGGACGACCTGATCGCGCAGGTGGAGACGGCGTTCCGCGGCAAGCGCGAGACGGTGCGCCTGTCTCTGGCGGCGCTGCTGGCCCGCGGGCACCTGCTGTTCGAGGACATCCCCGGCGTGGGCAAGACCACGCTGGCCCGCGCGCTGACCGCCGCGCTGGGGCTGGAGTTCCGCCGCATCCAGTTCACCAGCGACCTGCTGCCGAGCGACGTGCTGGGCGTGTCGGTCTACAACCCCCGCACGCACGAATTCGAGACGCGGCCCGGGCCCATCTTCACCAACGTGGTGCTGGCGGACGAGATCAACCGCGCGCCGCCGCGCACGCAGAGCGGGCTGCTCGAGGCCATGCAGGAGGGCCGCGTGACCATCGACGAGCGCAGCTACGACCTGGCGCGCCCGTTCCTGGTGATGGCGACGCAGAACCCGCTGGAGCAGCACGGCACCTATCCGCTCCCCGAGAGCCAGCTCGACCGCTTCATGATGCGCCTGTCGATCGGGTATCCGGACGCGGACGAGGAGCGCAACGTGGTCCTGCAGTCCGCGGGCACCCACGACGCGGTGGACCGTATCCGCCCGGTGCTGAACGCCGAATCGGTGATCGCGCTGCAGGAGCGGGTGGATTCGGTGCACGCGGACGCGTCCATCGTCGACTACCTGATGTCCGTCGTGCAGGCCACGCGCGCCGAGCCGCGCTTTCGCGCGGGGGCCAGCACCCGCGGCGCCATCGCGCTGCTGAGGGCCGCGCGAGGATATGCGCTGGTGGACGGCCGCGAGTTCCTGGTGCCCGACGACGTGCGCCGCCTGGCGGTTCCCGTCCTGGCGCACCGCCTGCTCCCGGCCGGTGCCTCCGCCGCGACGGGCGAGGCGTACCAGGAAGCGGTCGGCGTGCTGGACGAGCTGATCGCCCGCATCCCGATGCCGGTCTAAGGGCAGACACCGCAGCCTGTCATCCTGAGGCCCAGGCGAACGACACTCGCCCGCAGCACATGCCTCGCGGGCCGAAGGATCCAGCCGGGGACACGTACGAGCCAGGGCGCGGCAGCGGTCACTGTGGCCAAGGCCTCGGCTGCCGTGGGGCCCTCACCCGTCCGCGCTGACACGCGTCCACCCTCTCCCACAAACAGCGTGGGAGAGGGGGTACACTTCAGTGTTGAGGCGTGGACGCGCAGGTCCGGTGCGCGGGCCGGCGCCCCCCATCCCCAACCCTTCCCCCGCAAACTGCGCGGGGGAAGGGAGCTAGTAGAGTGCGCGGGGCCAGCCGGAGCGCGATTCAGGTCTCCCCCTCCCCTGCGCAGCGGGGGAAGGGGGATGGGGGGAGGGGGCTCCCAGCGGCATGCGCAGGCACCCTGTCGAGCCCCGACCGAAGTTCTCCCCTCTCCCGGCGCAGTTTGCCGGGGGCGGGGCCGGGGGAGGGGCCCGCCCGAGGCATACGCCCAAGTTCTCTTGCTGTTTCCACCCGTGAAAATTCCCGTTCCCAAGTCGCTCGCCCACCTTCGCACCCGCGTCCGCCGCTGGTTGAAGCCGCCGCGGCGGCTTCACTTTTCGCGCGGGGGATGGTTCTTCACCGGCGGCTCGGTGATGCTGGGCTTCGCCGCCGTGGGCACCGGCAACAACCTGCTCTTCCTGCTGCTGGGCGGCATGCTGGGGTTCATCACCCTCAGCGGCTTCCTTTCCGAGCAGATGGTGAGGAACCTGGAGGTGCGCCGCCGCGTACCCCGCGCCACCGCCGGCTCGCCCGCCCGCATCGCCTACGAAATCCGCAACGGCAACCGCCGGCTCTCCGCCTACTCCATCGAAGCCGGCGAGGACGGCCACGAGGCCCGCGGCTGGGTGGCGGCCATCCCCCCCGGCGCCCACGGCGTCGCCCGCGCCGAGCACACCTGGGAGCACCGCGGCGTGTATCCGCTGGAAACCATCGTGCTTTCCACCACCTTTCCCTTCGGCCTGTTCGTCAAGGAGCGCGACCGCGACGTGCCGGGCGAGGCGGTGGTCTGGCCCCGCGCCGACCGGCCCGTGCGCGAGCCCCGGCCCTCGGGCGAGCGCGTGCGCCAGGCGGGCGAGGCGTACGCCGGCTCCGCGGGCGCGCGCGGCGAGTACCGGGGGCTGCGCCCGTACCGCCCGGGCGACGACCCGCGCGACGTGCACTGGCGCACCACGGCCCGCGTGGGGCACCCCGTGGTCCGCGAGTACGAGCGCGACCGGTCCCGCGCGCTCTGGCTGTGCCTGGACCTGCGCGCGCCCGACGGCGACCTGGCCGAGGACGCGGTGGAGATCGCCGCCGCCGTGGCCTCGGCTGCCCTGAAGCGGGGCGAGGCGTTCGGCCTGGCGACGCAGGATGCACGCGTGCGGCCGGCCGGCGGGGCCGCCCAGATGGAACGCGTGCTCGACCTGCTGGCCCGTGCGCGCTTTCGCCCCGACGCACCGTGGCTGGAGGCGCCCGTGCCCCCGGCGGAGTGCGTGCTGGTGACCGCCGGCACGCCGCTCCCCGGCTGGGGCGACGTGTTCGCCGCCGTGGAGGGCGGGCGATGAGCGCCGCCATGCTGCACCGCCGCCTGACGGCCGGGATGGCGTTCGCGGCGCTGCTAGCCTACGCGGCGGGGGCCGGGTGGTCGCTGGACGTGCTGGTCAGCGCGCTGGGGCTGACGGTGGCGATGGTGCGCCTGCCGCCGGCCTCGTGGGGCCCCTCCATCGAGCGGGCCACGCGCATCGTCATCGTGGCGCTGTGCCTGTGGATGCTGTACGTGGCGTTCGTCGTGGTCGGCGACTTCATGCCGGCCGTGATGGCGATGCTCCTGGTCCTGCTCGGCGGCGAGGCGCTGCGTCCGCTGGACGCTAAGAACGACGGGCGGCTGTACCTGCTGGCCTTCGCCCTGATGATCGCCGCGACGGCGTACTATCCGGGGCTGGCCTTCGCCGCGGCGTTCGTGGCGTTCGTGGTCCTGGCCACCCTGGCGATGATGGTGGGCTCGCTGCGGCGGCAGGCGGAGCGCTTCGATGCGCCGGGCGTGCGGGTGCCCCGGCGCACGCTGGGCGGCGCGGCCGCGCTCTCGGCGGTGACGCTGCTGGTGAGCGTGGCGTTCTTCGTCATCTTTCCGCGCCTTCCGCGGCAGTGGAACGTGCAGGGGCGCGGCGGAACGGGCGACGTGATGGCGGGCTTCGGCGACGGCGTGTCGCTGGGCGAGCACGGCGGGCGGCTGACGCCGAACCCCGAGGTGGCGTTCCGCGTGGAGTTTCCCGACGGCGACCCGGTGTATCCCGAGGCCACGTACTGGCGCGGCCGCTCGTTCGACCGCTTCGACGGGGTGCGCTGGACCCGCACCCGCGGGTTGCCGGGGCAGATCTATGGATCGGGATATGCGCGGCGCTGGGGCGGCCCCGTGCGCCGCACGCGCATCTTCGGCGGTCCGGCGGGCGCGGACGTCCTTTTCGGCCAGCACCCGATCATCTCCGTGGAGCCCCGGTCCGCCATCCGGGTGCGCCAGGAGCCCACGGGCGACGTGCTGTACTTCGGGTCCGACGCGCCCGTGTACACGGTCACCTCCGGCCGCGAGCTGCCCCCCGAGCGCCTGCTCGCCACCAGCCCGCAAGACGATTCGCCGCTGGTTTCGGCGTACCTGCAGCTTCCGCGGCTTGCCCCCGCCGTCCGCGCCCTGGCCGACTCACTGACGCGCGGAGAGTCGTCCCGCGTCGGCAAGGTGCGAGTGATGGAGGCGTACCTGCGCACGTTCGAGTACTCGCTGGACCTTCCCGAGACCCGCCGCGACGCCACCATCGAGGGATTCCTCTTCCGCCGCCGCGCGGGACATTGCGAGTACTTTTCGAGCGCGATGGTGGTGATGCTGCGCTCCGTGGGCATCCCCGCGCGCAACGTCACGGGGTTCCTGGGCGGCGAGTGGAACGATTTCGGGGATTACCTGGCGGTGACGGGAAACGACGCCCACTCGTGGGTTGAGGTATGGTTTCCCACGCTGGGCTGGGTACCGTTCGATCCAACGCCGCCGTCCCGCGAAGCGCTGGTGAACATGCAGACGGGGACGGGGTGGTCGTGGCCGGCCCGCTTCTGGTTCGACGGGCTGGAGCACCGCTGGTACAAGTGGGTGCTGGACTACAACCTGGAGAAGCAGCTCGAGGTGTTCCGCGGCATCGGCGACCTGTTCAGCCGCAACCGGAGCGACGCCTCGCCCTGGTCGCGCGGTGACCGATCGGGTGCCCCCCGCGTTCCGCCGCTGGTGGCGCTCGCGGTGGCGCTGCTCGTCCTGGGTGCGGGGGTGATGTGGATCCGGCGCGGACGAAGCGGGCCGCGTTCCGCTGAAACCCGCAGCTACCTGGCCCTGCGGCGTGCGTACGAGCGCGCGCGGCTGGGCGGCGCGGCTGGCCCGATGGACTTCGCCGAACGGCTGGAGCGCGAGCGCGCACCCGGCGCGGCGCCGGCGATGGAGCTGGTGCGCCTGTACGTCCGCGCCCGTTTTGGCGGCGAGGACATCGGCCCCGCTGGCCGCGCGCGCATGGACCAGGTGCTACGCGAAGCCCGTGCGGCCCTCCGCGCCGCCCGCCGCCGTCCGCGGTCGAACGATGGTCCGCCACCGGCCGGAAACTCGCCGGAACCGTCCACGGACAACGCGGACGAACTGCGGCGGAGGAGAGGGCAGGAGCCGGCGGGGGTGTAGGGCCGGCGAGTGAAGTCGGCACTCGTCTGCATCGGCGCTCGGGCTGGCGCCCCCCATCCCCAACCCTTCCCCCGCAAACTGCGCGGGGGAAGGGAGCCAATGTGGAGCATCACCGAAAGCATTGGGGCGACGCGAGTTGTCATCCTGAGGCCCAGGCGAACGACACTGGCCCGCAGCATCAACCTCGCGGGCCGAAGGATCCAGCCGCGGGCACGTACAAGTCAGGGCGCGGCAGCGGTCACCGAAGGCGAGGCCTCGGCTCCGCGCCCGGCGGTTGAAACCGCAGCTGGCACGTCACGAAGTCCGCCTGCGCGGACTGCTGACGGAGTGGTGTGCGCGAAGCCAGCCGAAGCGCGATTCAGGTCTCCCCCTCCCCTGCGCAGCGGGGGACGGGGGCCGGGGGGAGGGGGCTCCCAAGGGATGCGCCGGAGTCTGTCGAACCCCAATCGAAGTTCCCCTCTCTCCCGCGCTGTTTGCGGGGGAGAGGCCGGGAGAGGGCTCCCTCGGCATGCACGGCAGCCCACCGAACCCCACCGGAAGTTCCTCCCCGCTCCCCACCCGCGCATCCGTCCACATCCCTAACCGGATGCGCCATCAGCACCTGCGCCGTCGCGAATCCGTTTTTAGCCGCCGTATCCATAGACCCGAAGAAATCCCCAAGACACTAAAGTGCCATCTGCCATTATATTCTGCATCGTCACGCGTATCCCGGCGTGAGCACGATATTGGCAGATACGCCGCGCATTGCGGGCTTCTGCCGCCGGTCAGCCGGCCCCAGCGGCCCGCGTTCTGAGTCACCCCCCGGAGAGGCGAGGATGGACCAAAAGCGCTACGAGGTGGAAATCACGTTCCGCCAGACGATCCGCTATGCCGTGGACGCCGTGAACAGGAAGGTTGCCGAAAAGGCCGCGATGGACCGGTGGAAAGCCGGTGACGAGGCCACCCTGGTGGGCAGCGAATGCTGCGACGTCGTTGCCGTGCACACCGATGCGGTGCCCTGCGACGACCGCTGCGAAAAGGACGCCCGCGACGCCTACCGCTACCTGCGCGACCGCGAGCTGGTGCTGGAGATGCTGGACGAAGACCAGTTCAACCCCACCGTACACGACGCCGTCTCCGCCGAAGAAGTCGCACTTCACCTGCACTGGAAGCGCCACGGCGCCAGCGTCGAAGGCCATCCGGACACCCCCCGCGCCGCCCGCGCGCTCGACCGCCTCTGCGCCGAGCGGCGGGTGGTTTGCTTAACGCGCGACCGCGTCCGGGCCGGCGAAAAGGGCGAGATCCGCCTGTACTGCACGCCTCAGCACCTGGCGCTGCTTTCGTCCATGATCCTGGACGAGGAGCCGGTCGCCGCCGGAGCCGCGGCCTGACCGCCTGACGGCTCCCGTCATCGAGCCAGGCGCGGGCTTGCGGGGCATGGTCCCTGCGAGCCCGCGCCTTCGTTCATCCTATGCCCCCGGCGCCGTCGTCCACCGCGCTCCATCCGCCACCGCCCGCACGTCCGGCTCTCGCACCATGAAACGGAGCGCCTGGATCACCCTCGCCGTCGTGGCGCTGCTCGGCGCCGCGGGGGTCGTCTGGTATTACGAGATCGAAGGCGACGCCCCGCGCGAGATGGTGGAGCTGGTTGCGGAGGGGGGCGAAAAGGTGCTGCGCGATCCCATGCGCCCGGCCCGTGGCGGGTCGCGCGTGCTCGTCTTTGCGCTGGACGGGGTGGGTGAGGGAGCGCTGCGCACCGCCGTCAGCACCGGGCGCATGCCGCGCGTCGCCGCGCTCCTGGGCCGGCCGACGCCCGACAGCAGCACCTGGGAGCACGCCTGGATGCAGCCCGGCGTGCTGAGCGTGCTTCCCTCCACCACCTTCGCGGCGTGGGCGTCGCTCTTCACGGGCCAGCCGCCGGCGTACACGGGCGTGCCGGGAAACGAGTGGTTCGCGCGCGAGGAGCGGCGCTTCTACGCGCCCGCGCCCGTTACGATGACGGAGCACGAGCACGCCCTGAAGGTGTTCACCGACCAGTACATGGGGCAGGTGCTGCGCGGGCCCACGGTGTACGAACGCGCCGGCGTGCGGTCGTACGTGTCGCTGCAGGCGTTTCACCGCGGTGCCGACCTGCTGACCATGCCGGAGCCACGGGCCTACACGCGGCTCATCACCGAGGCCGCCGAGGGGCTGGTGAGCGACGAGACGCCCGGCCAGGAGGCGTACGAGGAACTGGACGTCACCGCCGTGGAAAGCCTGCTGAAGAGCGTCGGCCATCGGGGCGTGGCGGACCTGCAGGTGATCTACTTTCCCGGCGTGGACCTGTACACCCACGTGGCGCGCAATCCCCTCGTCGACCAGCTTCGCTACCTGGCCCAGGTGGTGGATGCGCGGGTGGGGGAGGTGCTGGAGGCGTACCGCCGGGCGGGGGCGCTGGATTCCACCTGGGTGATGTTCGTCGCCGACCACGGCCACACGCCCGTGCTGGCCGACGACCGCCACTCGCTGGGGGCGGAAGGTGAAGACGAGCCGCCGCAGGTGCTGCGGAACGCGGGGTTTCGCGTGCGCGCGCTGCGCCTGAACCCTCACCCGGACGAGGAAGATTACCAGGCCACGGTGGCGTACCAGGGCGCGTTCGCCTACGTGTACCTGGCGGACCGCTCCACCTGTGCGGAGCGGAGAACGCGGTGCGACTGGAAGCGCGCGCCGCGGTTGGATCAAGACGTGCTCCCCGTCGTCCGCGCGTTCGACGCCGCGAACCGCACCGGCGCGGGCGTCCCGGGACTGCGCGGCACGCTTGACCTGGTGTTCGCGCGGCAGCCGCGCGCGCCGGGGCAGGACGCGCTTCCGTTCCAGGTGTGGGACGGAACGAAGCTGGTGCCCATCCGCGAGTACCTGGCCGCGCATCCCCGGCCGGAACTGCTGGACCTGGAGCAGCGGCTGCACGGCCTGGCCGCCGGCCCATACGGCCACCGCGCGGGCGACGTGCTGCTGCTGGCGCGCACTGGAATGCATCATCCCATCGCGGACCGGTACTACTTTTCGGGGCACTACCAGTCGTGGCACGGCAGCCCCACCGCGCAGGACAGCGAAATTCCCCTCCTCGTCGCCCGCGCCAACACCTCCGGGACCGCCATCCGCGACCGCGTTCGGCGGACCGTGGGGCCGAATCCTACCCAGTTGAGCATCACCCCGCTGATCCTGGACCTGCTGGGCTCCGGCGGCGCGCGCTGACGGGCGGCACCCCTGCAGCATACGATAGGCGCAAACGAAAGAACCGCCCCGGAGCATCCCGCGGCGGTTCTTGTGTCCATCGACGATGCGCGGCCTCACAGCACGATGTTGCCACGGGCCCGGGATCAGCGGCCGCACCGGAGCAACGATGGTGCTACATCAGGGCGACGCCCCGGGCCGGAGGAGGCACCGCGCAGGTCCCCGACCCGGCGCCCTCGTGCTCGGCGAGCACCGCTTTCGCTTGCCGGAGCAGTGCCGGGGTCGCGCGAATCGTGATCACACGCGGCGCGTGTGCGGGGTTGACGAGGACGCGACTGGAGCGGTCCTGAAGGACCGGGCGCACCAGCTCGGCGGCGTCGCCCGGCGCAAGACAGCGGAGTACGATCGCTTCCTCGATGGTGGGAACGCCGGGCGCCACGCCCCCTCCCCCGCGCCTCCCAGTCCCGGATCCGACAAGCATACCGGCCAGGAGCAGCGCCACGGCACCGGCGCCGAGAGCCCACCTACTCCGTCGGGGCGATGCCGGGCCGCCCGCGCGGGGCGTCCGCTGGAACTCCGCGAGCGCCGCGTCGAACGCCTCGGCCGAGATGCCGGCCTCCGCGGCCGATGCTCGGAGGTCGGCGACCGATGAACCGCCCCAACGGACCGCGTCGAGTTCACTCGCGCGGGCGAGGAGTTCCACGACGGCCGGCTGGGGCAAGACCTCGGCATTCGGATCGGGATCCGCTGGAGTACGAGGCGGCACGGTGCACCTCCTGTGGCCGGAGAACGGGGCGGGCGAGCGCCGTATGCTACCGGCCCCCGCGGCCGTGGACAAGGCCCGGCGCTAGCACGGCCAGCGCCGGGGCCTCTTACAGCGGCGGTGTCGACTCGGGCGGGCGGCGGTGCCGGGTTGCCTGCTCGAAGGCGTACCCGATCTGGATCAGTACCGGTTCGCTCCAGGCGTCACCCAGGATCTGGAGCCCGGTGGGAAGGTTTGCCTGCACGTAGCCCATCGGCACGGAGATGGCCGGAAAGCCGGTGGGCGGCGAGAGCTGCCAACTGTTGTTGCCGTGCGGGGTGTTGAGGTCTCCGATCAGGCGGGGCGCGTTGCTCCACGTTGGGTACACCAGCGCATGGAGCCGCCCGGACGAGAGCACCGCCCGCACCCCCGCGCGGAGCCGGGGCACGTTGGCGACGGCCTCGCGGCACGCCTCGTCCTCCTCCGGCGAGGTGAAGCGCTGGAACTCGCGCAGGCGCCCCGCGATGGACGGGTGGAAGTTCCCCGAAGCCACGATCTCGTCGAGGTTCTTCACGGGGGCACGCGGTCCCAGGCTCGCCAGGTAGGCGTTGATGTCCGTCTTGAACCGCCCGCACCACAGCGAGCCCGAGATGGTGTCCAGCTCGGGGATCTGCACGTCCACCACTTCGGCGCCCGCGTTCCGCATCACCCGCAGCGCCTCCTCGAAGCGCGCCAGCACCGCCGTGTCCGCGGTCGAAGTGTTCGACAATTGCCGCACCACCCCGATCCGCTTGCCGCGAAGGCCGTCGGCGCGGAGGTGCGCGGCGTACCCCTCGCGCGGCACGCGCCCGCGGCTTTCGGCGGTGACCGGGTCCGCGGGGTCGGGCCCGGCGATGACATCCAGCACCCGCACCGCATCGGCCATGGTGCGCGCCATGGGCCCGCCGATGTCCCGGTCCAGGTACAGCGGCACGATCCCGTCGCGGCTGGTCAGCCCCATGGTGGAGCGGATGCCCACCAGCGCCGCGTGCGAGGCGGGTCCGCGGATGGAGTTGCCCGTGTCGGTGCCGAGCCCCACCACGCCCAGGCTCGCCGCCACCGCCGCCGCCGTGCCGCCGCTGGACCCGGCGGTGCCGCGGGTGAGGTCGTACGGGTTGCGGGTGTAGCCGGGGAGCATGGACCCCACGGTCTCGTACGGGGTGAAGGCGAACTCGGCCATGTTGCTCTTGGCCAGCACGATGGCGCCGGCCTCCCGCAGGCGGCGCACCTGGAAGGCGTCGTCCGGGGGAACGGAGCCGGCCAGCGCGAGCGAGCCCGCGGTGGTGGGCAGGTCGCGGGTGTCGTAGTTGTCTTTGACGATCACCGGAATGCCGTGCAGCGGCCCCATCAGCCTCCCCGTCCGCTGGAACTGCCGGTCCAGCGAATCCGCCACCACCAGTGCATCGGGGTTCACGGTGATCAGCGAATTCAGATAGGGGCCCCGCCGGTCGTAGGCGTCGATGCGGGCCAGGTGCGCCGCCACCAGTGCCCGCGCGGTCAGGCGCCCGTCGCGGAATGCCCGGTGGATTTCCTCGATCCCGGCTTCCCGGACCTCGAAGTGCGGCGCCTGGGCCGTGCCCGAAGCCGGGCTCCCGGCAAGCGAAAGCGCCACGGCAGCGGCGGCGGTCCATCCACGAAGCAGAGATCGCATGCTGTTCACCGTACCTCCTGGAAACAAAAACTACGTCAGCGGGTGAGCGATCAGCGCCCGCACCGGCCCGCGCGCCACTCCCGCGGCTCGCACTCGAACGCGCCTTCCCGCCACAGCCCTCGCCGCTCCGCCCGGGCCTGCCGCACGGCCGCGCGGATGCGGTCCGCGTGGCGCACGTTCGGGGCATAGACGAGCGCCACTGCATATCCCGCCCGCGCCATCTCTTCGTTGACCATCCGCCCGTCTGGCAGCCAGGCGTACGCCAGGAGGCGCTCGAACTGGTCCCGCTCCCGCACGTCCGTTTCCAGGCGCACGCGGGTCCCCGGCGGGGCGAGCGCGCGCAGGGCGTCCCCCGCCGCCTCGCCGCTGGCGCCCTGGCCCAGCTCGGGCGCGTCGATCATCAGCAGGCGCACGCGCTGGCCGTCCGCGCAGCGCAGCGTGTCGCCGTCGCGGACCCCGTCGTGCGCCACCACACACGCCAGCCCCCCCGCGTCACGATCATCGGAGCGGCGGGGCGCGGCGGCCGAGTCGCGGTTTTCCTTCGTTCCGAGCTCGATGGTTGGGACGATCGGCGGCGTGGCGCCGCGCGTTCCCGCGTCCTCCACCGGTGGCGGCTCGCAGGCGGCAAGTGCGGCCGCGAGAAGCATCGACCCGCCCGCTCGCCGAAAGCCCATCAATAGCTGGAGCCCATCATGATGCCGCTCAGGTCCGCGTCGGCGGAGGAGGGGGCGGCCAGGCGGGCGTGCAGGTCGAAGTCGCCCGGGTTGCTGGCCGCCGCGCGCGCCACCTCAAAGCGGACGGTGCCGCTGCGCACCAGGTCAGCCAGGTGCTGGTCGAACGTCTGCATCCCGTAGCTTTCGCGGCCGGCGGCGATGTGGTCGCGGATCTCCGCGGTGCGGTCGGGGTCGCGGATGCAGTCCTCGATGGTCCCCGTGCGCAGCATCACCTCGGCCGCCACCGCGCGGCCCTGGCCCTCGGCCCGGGGGAGCAGGCGCTGCGAGATCACCCCGTGAAGCGCGTCGGAAAGCCGCAGCCGCACCGTGTTCTGCTCGTCGGTGGGAAAGGCGGCGATCAGGCGCGAGATGGTGTTGGTGGCGTCCTTGGTGTGCAGGGTGCTGATCACCAGGTGCCCCGTTTCGGCGGCCTTCAGCGCGATCTCGATGGTCTCGCTGTCGCGCATTTCGCCGATCAGGATCACGTCCGGGTCCTGCCGCAGCGCCGCCCGCAGCCCCTTGTGGAACGAGTCGGTGTCGGTGCCCACCTCGCGCTGCGAGATGGAGCAGTGGTTGTCGCGGTGAAGGAACTCGATGGGATCTTCGAGCGTGACGATGTGCCGCTCGGAATGCTGGTTCATGTGCTGGATCATCCCGGCCATCGTCGACGTCTTGCCGCTTCCCGTCACACCCGTCACCAGCACCAGCCCGCGCTCCGCCAGCGCCATCTGCTCCACGATCCTCGGCAGCCCCAGGCTTTCCAGCGTGGGCACCTCGAAGGGGATCACGCGCAGGATCACGTTGAAGCTTCCGCGCTGCCGCATGATGTTCACGCGGAACCGCCCCGTCCCCGACAGCCCCCACGAGCAGTCGAAGTCCATGATCTCGTCGATCTGCGACCGCGCGCGCTCGGTCGGCAGCACCTTCAGCGCAAAGGCGCGCGAATGGTCGGGCGTCAGCTTCTGCCGGGTGAGGGGCACCAGGCGTCCGTTGATGCGCGCGCGGACGAAGTCGCCGCCCTTCACGTGGATGTCGCTTGCCCCGCGCTCCACCGCCGCCGCAATGATCTTGTCCACCGGGTACGGGCTCCGGGATGCGACCGCGCGCCCACCGGGCGTGCGTCTTCGGGAGATGAGATTGCGCGGACCGGTGCCGCGCGCATGGTCGTGTGCCTAACGATAACATTCGCAACGCCCGACGGCACCCGCCACCAACCGCCTATTCTTGTGTTCGCCGGGGCGGAGGCGGCGAAACGCGCCCCGGCATGTTACCTTCGGGTCTGACCCGCACGTACGCACACCGCACCCACGCACTGTCATGATCGTCAAGCGCTTCTACGACGAAAAGCTCGCGCAGGCCAGCTACCTGATCGGCTGCGGGGCCACGGGCGACGCGCTGGTGGTAGACCCCAACCGCCACGTGGAGCAGTACGTGCGCGCGGCGGAAGCGGAAAAGCTTCGCGTGACGGCGGTGACGGAAACGCACATCCACGCCGACTACGTCTCGGGAAGCCGCGAACTGGCGGCACGCACGGGCGCGCGCCTCTACCTCTCGGCCGAGGGCGGCGACGACTGGCAGTACGCCTTCGCCACGGCGGACGGCGCGACGCTGGTGCGCGACGGCGACCGCTTTTCCGTGGGCAACGTGCGGGTGACGGTGCTCCACACCCCCGGGCACACGCCGGAGCACCTGAGCTTTCTGATCACCGACGCGGCCGCCGCCGACCGGCCCATCGCGGCGGTGACGGGCGACTTCATCTTCGTGGGCGACGTGGGGCGGCCGGACCTGCTGGAAAAGGCGGCCGGCGTGGCGGGGACGATGGAAGCGGGGGCGCGCAGCCTGTTCGCCAGCCTGCGGCGCTTCAAGGCCGGGCAGCCCGACTGGCTGCAGATCTGGCCCGGGCACGGCGCCGGCTCCGCCTGCGGCAAGGGGATGAGCGCCATTCCGCACAGCACGCTGGGCTACGAAAAGCTGTTCAACTGGGCGGTGTCGGAAGAAAGCGAGGACGCCTTCGTCCGCACCGTGCTGGCGGGCCAGCCCGAGCCGCCAAAGTACTTCGCGCAGATGAAGCGCATCAACCGCGAGGGCCCGGCCCTGCTGAACGGCTTTCCGCGACCGGCGCGGATGGAGGCGGACGCGCTCGCGGCGGTGCTGGACGGCGGGGCGACGGTGGTGGATACGCGCTCCACGGACGCGTTCGGCCAGGGGCACGTCCCGGGCACCATCAACATCCCCTTCAACAAGTCGTTCAGCACCTGGGCGGGATCGCTGGTCGCCTTCGGCCAGCCGTTCTACCTGCTGATGGCCGACGAGTCGGGCGCGGCCGTGGCCGAGGCGGTGAAGGACCTGGCGATGATCGGGCTGGATACGGTGGCGGGCTGGTTCGGGAGCGACGCGGTGGCGGCGTGGGCCGGCGCCGGCCGGCCGTTGGAGCGCATCCCGCAGATTACGGCGGCGGAGCTGCGGGCGCGGATGGAGGCGGGGGACGTGGAGGTGATCGACGTGCGGGGGCGCGCGGAGTGGGACGCGGGCCACCTGCCGTCGGTTCTGAACGTTCCCCTGGGCTACCTGCCGGACCGCATGGACGAGGTGCCGAGTGGAAAGCCGGTGGTGCTGCAGTGCCAGGGCGGCGCGCGCTCCGCCATCGCCGCGAGCGTCCTTCAGGCCCGCGGCATCACCGACGTCATCAACCTCACCGGCGGATACCAGGCCTGGCACGCCGCCGGCCTCCCGGTCGAGAAGCCGCAGGCCGACCTCGTGCCGGCCTGAATTCGCGCGGCGGGGCGGGCGCCGCCGCGCTACTTCGGCTTCACCGTGGCCAGCGCGAGCCAGCTCTCTACGAGTGAGGCTCGTTGCAGCACCAGGTCGCGGATCTGGTCGAGCACGGGATGATGGGCGTACCCGGCGCCGACCTGGTTCAGCACCCCATCGAGGCTGCTCCGTACCTGCTCGATCAGTGGAGCCCCCAGCCGGGCGATCGCCGGCGCCCTCATTCCCAGCGAGCGGGCGAACTTGTCGAGGGCCATCCGGTGAAGCCCCTCCACCGTCTTCTGCCCACCGATCTCGATGGAAAACTGCCGGTCGATGTGCGGATACACGTGCGTCGACACCACGTCGTAGATCGGCGCCAGCCGCACCCGCGACCCGGCGTACAGCAGCGACAGGTTCTTGGCGTGGGCGTCGTTGTTGCCGACCAGGACGTTGAACAGTGCCCAGCGCGCCAGCGTTTCCAGGTCGCGCAACGGATCCACGCTGTGGCGGCGGATCACCCGCCCGATCGCTTCGTACGCCGGTCCGCCGCGGGCCTGGTACTTCTGCGCCGACCGGTGGCCGGTGGCCTGGCAGAAGTCCTCCTGGTGCAGGCGGCGCAGCCCGCCTTCGGCATCTTCCACGCGGTCGTAGCGAACGCTTTCGAACAGCAGGCGTTCGCCGCCTACCGCGCGTGATTCCGCCGCCTCGAAGCCGCAGGCCCGCAGCAGCCACATGCAGGCGAGCTCGTTCAGCACCAGCCCGGGATACACGGGCTTCGCCCGCTTGATGACGGCGTTGCTGGGCGAGCCGTGCAGCGGAAGCTGGAAGGCGTCGCCCCGGCGCCGGAACACCATCTTCTGCTGCGCGCCGCTCATGGAAAGCCGCTCCGCCACCTGCATTTCCATCACGTGCTCGCCATATTCCTGGTCGAAGAGGGCTGTCAGTTCAGCCGGGCTCAACGACTGGTAGCGGGGCTCACTCGGCGGAGTTGTGCCCGCCGGCCAGAGCGAAACCGCGCCCGCGCACTCGCCCCCGATCATCCCCAGGAGCCCCGAAACGTCCCCGGGTGAAAACTGCTTCGCCTGGGCGATCAGATCGCGGCCTTCTCCCTCCGGAAGCAGGTTCTCGAAGAAGACCATCGTCGCATCGTGGTCGTATGGCTCGGCGCGTACCGGCAGGCGAACGGACAGGACGTACTTTTCCGGCTCGTCCAGCGCCTGCTCGCCGTACCGGAAGCTGAGCCGGTGCGGACCTTCCTCCCGGATGTGGCCGACGAGCGACTCGTACAAGTACACGTCCAGCATGGCCCCGATTACCCTTCCTGCCCGCCGCCGCCCCGGCGGCGCAGCACGACGTCGTAGCCCAGCAGCTGAAGCAGGTCGAGCAGCATGTTCGCGCGCACGTTCCGCTTCCCTTTCTCCAGTTCCACCAGCAGCCTTCGCCCCACGCCGAACCGGTCCGCCGCCTGGTCGAACGTAAGGTTTTCCTCGCGCCGCCGCCGCCGGACCACCTCGGCAAGGTCCTGCAGGTCGCGCATGGGGAACTCGTCTGCTGACATGAATGCGTCTTCCACGGGTGAATTGTCGTTCCCTTTAGGGTCCGAAACCCCCGAAACCTGCTCTTCGTTCCCTAAAGGGTCCGATCGCGGAAGTTTGGTCATTTCAGCCCCTATAGGGAACGAATACCCGTTTCTTGCACAATCGTTCCCAATAGGGTTCGATCACCCGAGCAGGCCATAGGCGGTGCCGCATGCAGCGGCGCCGGCCAGGACGGGGAGCATGGCGGCTTTGAAGCGGAAGATCGCGACGGCGGCGGCGACGGCGATGAGCAGGGAGGGCAGGTTCAGCGTGGCCCAGTCCGGAACGAGCACGCGCAGCCCCAAGCCGCGCACCTCGCCGATGCGGCCGAACAGCACGTGCAGGGCGAACCAGACGGCCAGGTTCAGGATCACCCCCACGACCGCGGCGGTGATCCCCCGCAGCGCCGCGGCGAGCGCGCGGTTGCCACGCAGGCGCTCGACGTACGGTGCGCCCGCGAAGATGAACAGGAACGACGGCGCGAAGGTCACCCACGCGGTCAGCGTGGCGCCCAGCACCCCGGCCAGCATCGGCGGGAGCGCGCCGGGATCGCGGTAGGCGCCCACGAACGCCACGAACTGCAGCACCAGCACCAGGGGCCCGGGCGTGGTCTCCGCCATTCCCAAACCGTCCAGCATCTCCCCCGGCATCAGCCAGCCGTACCGCTCCACCGCCTGCTGCGCCACGTACGCCAGCACCGCGTACGCCCCGCCGAACGTCACCGCCGCCGCGTGGCCAAAGAACAGCCCCTGGTCCACGAACACGCTCGCGCGGCCGAACACCATCCACACCAGCGCCACCGGCATCCACCAGATCACCAGCCACAACGCCACGACACGGACGGTGTGCATCCACTCCGCCCCGCGGCTCCCCTGGCGCGGCACGACGCTGGACGGCGGTCCCTCAACGACGACGCGGCGGCGCTCGATGATCCATCCGGCGACGCCCGCGCCGAGCACGATCAGCGGAAAAGGAACGTGCAGGAAGAAGATGCCCGCGAACGCCGCCGCCGCCACCGCGACCAGCGCGCGGTCCTTCAGCGCCCGCCGGCCGATGCGGATGACCGCCTCGACCACCACGGCGATGATCGCCGGCTTCAGCCCGAAGAACAGGGCCGCCACCAGCGCGGTGTTGCGGTACGCCGCGTAGGTGGCGCTGAGTGCCAGCATGGTCAGGAACCCGGGGAGCACGAACAGCAGCCCCGCCACCAGGCCACCTTTCGCGCGGTGCAGCAGCCATCCCACGTACGTCGCCAGCTGCTGCGCCTCGGGGCCGGGCAGGAGCATGCAGTAGTTCAGCGCGTGAAGAAAGCGCGCCTCGCCGATCCACCGCTTCTCGTCCACCAGAATGCGGTGCATGACGGCGATCTGCCCGGCCGGCCCGCCGAAGCTCAGGAATCCCACGCGCGCCCACGTCCGCACGGCTTCGCGGAACGGCACGTGGGGAAGGGCGTCGGTCTCGGTAGGGGATGCGATCGGGGGGAGCATGGGCGGGACGATAACCGGCGGACGGAACGAGCACAAACGCAGGGCGGGACCGATCGCTTGAAACCTTGGCAGCACCTGCCGCGTACGGTGCCGGGCAGGACCTGATGATCCCTAACGGAAAGACGGAGCACCAAGATGTTCGCCTCTACATACAAGCTCGTTTCGAAGTCCGTGCGCAGCGTGATGATCGCCGTGGGCCTGGTGCCCGCCGCCTCCCCGGTTCCCGGGCTCGCCGGATGGCGCCGCGCCGCCGTGGCGCGCTGACCCAGCCCGACCACAACGACGCGAGGCGCGGAATCCAACCGGTTCCGCGCCTCGTTTCTTGTCGATCTTCCTGCAGCAGGTGAACAGCCGCGGGCCCGGCGACGGCGGGATCTGACGCTTCGTCGGGCGGATCGAACGCAAACAGAGGCGCGGGGCCCCCGGGCTCCGCGCCTCTTTTATTGGTGTCACGCGTGTCCGGAGAAGTTGCTTGGACGCACCTGTCCACGCTGCTAACTTTATGTCCGGACAAAAGAAAACCCCGGGTTGATCACCGACGCGAGGTCGGGAGAGCAATAGCCCGGGGACAGTGCTCACCATGATAGCGCCATGAACGAGTTTGCGCAAGATCCGTATGCGAGAGCCGTCTGGCAGGCACTCTCGCGGGAGCGCCTGGGCGGATACGGCGGCACCGGCGTGCCCTGGGCGGATGTTCTGGGCAGATACCTGTGGAACGTCGCCCTGTGCGAGGCGACCTATCCAACGCTGCAGACCCTGGAGGTGGCGCTTCGGAACGCGGTGTTCGACGCGGGCTGCGCATCGTACCCGTTCACCGCGTCGCCAAACCTCGCGCAGGTGCCCTGCTGGCTCGACACGGCTGTCCTGCTGCCCGGCGACCGGGGCAAGATCGCAGGGGCTAAAACGCGCCTCCGCGATGCGGGAAAACCGCTCGAGCCCTGCCGGCTCGTCGCGGAGCTGACGTTCGGATTCTGGACCACGCTCTTCGACGTGCGCTACGAGAACACGCGCATCCTGTGGCCGAGGCTGTTCGGGCAAAAGATCTTTGCCGACGCGCCCAAGCGGTTCAGGAATCGAAAGGCGCTGTCTCCCTTGCTCAATCGGGTGCGGCACCTGCGCAACCGCGCGTTTCACCACGAGCCCATCTGGCACTGGCGCGACCTGCGCGAGCAGCATGCGATTGCGCTGGACCTGATTGGATGGATGAGCCCGCCGCTCCGCGAAACCGTCCGGGCGCTGGATCGGTTCGACGCCGTGTACGCCAATGGTCTGGCCCCGTTCCGGGAGATCGTGCTCACCGCCGCCCGGGCACGAGCCGCTTGACCGGCCGAGTCGCTTGCTGGCCGCTTCGGGGGTAAGTAGTGTTTGTGGCGGATTCGGATTCATCCCTCCCTTCGCCTGACGCCCGTCTGTCCATGCCCGAGTCCCTTCGCACCGATCTTCACGAAGCCAACCGCCTGTCGTGGAACGCCGCCACGGTGGCGCACAACAGCCACAAGGGCGATCAGGCCGCGTTCTTCCGCGGCGGCGGCAGCACGCTCTTCCCGGAAGAGCTGGAGCTGCTGGGTCCGCTCGCCGGCCGGACGCTGGTGCACCTGCAGTGCAACGCGGGGCAGGACACGCTCAGCCTGGCGCGGCTGGGCGCGGTGGTGACCGGCGTGGACATCAGCGACGAGGCGATCGACTTCGCGCGGCGCCTCTCGGCCGAGAGCGGCATCCCCGCCGCCTTCGAGCGCGCCGACGTCTACGCCTGGCTGGCCGAGGCGGCGCGCGGCGGGCGGCGCTTCGACCTGGCGTTCTCGTCGTATGGCGCGGTGTGCTGGCTGACGGACCTGGATGCGTGGGCGCGCGGAATCGCCGGTATCCTGGCGCCCGGCGGCCGGTTCGTGCTGGTGGAGTTTCATCCCGCCGCCATGATGTACGACGAAGACCTGCGCCTGCGGTTCCCCTATTCCAGTCGCGAGCCCATCGAATACGTGGAAGGCGTGGGTGACTACGTCGCGTTTTCCGGCGACGGGCTGATCGCTGGGGAGCGCACGGAAGGCGTGAAGGACTTCCGCAATCCGCATCGCTCGTACGACTTCCAGTGGGGCGTCGCCGAGGTCGTGCAGGCGCTGATCGGCGCTGGGCTTCGCGTCGAAACCTTGCGCGAGTGGCCGTACAGCAACGGATGCACTCCCTTCCGCGGGATGCGTTCGGAGCCGGGCCGCCGCTTCCGGATGCCGGAGGGCTATCCGGACCTCCCCCTGATGTTCGGCGTGTCGGTCCGCCGCGAAGGCTGACGGTCGGCTGAATCTTCGCGGCCAGGTGTCCGTACTTTCCTGCACGACCTCCGGCGTTCGAGCCGGAATGCGCGAGCCTCGGATCCTGGCAATCAGAAGATGATGCACGTCGCCCAAGCGCAGACCCGCACGCCCGACCCGTGGACCTTGTTCGGGACGGACCTGGAACCGGCGCCCGTCCCGATCGTCGCGCCCGTGGAGGAGGCGCCTCGCGAGGCTCCCCACGCCCGCATCACCCTCCGCACGATGGACGGGGACGTCGCGGTGACGGTCGCGGCCGCCTGGACCATGCTGGCGTTCCTGTCCCTCGTCGGGATGTTCATCGGCTGGACGACGGACGCATCGAACCTGGTGATCGCGGGCGGATGCGTGCTCGTCGCCGGCGCGGCGGGGGCGCGGGCGCTGTACCGCGGGCTCGCCCGGCCGATGGCGGAATTCGTCGTGGACGAGCGGGGCATCAGCCAGCGGATGCTTCGCTTGGACGGCGCCGAAGTGACCGCGCTGATCCCGTGGGACGCCATCGCCTCGTATCGCGATTCCGAGAGCCTGGACAGCGCCTACCTGCGCGTGGTGGGCACCAGCGGTGCGGCGATCACGCTGCGCCAAGCGCCGCCCACGGACGAGATGTACCGCCTGATCCGCACCTTCGCCGCCGAGGCGGAATGGCATGGCGTGCGGGCATCCGAGCCGTTGGCTGCGCTGCGGAGCTACGCGCCGGGGATCGGGACCACCATCGTGCTGCTGGTGGTGATGAAGGTGGTGTTCGGGTTTCTTCCCGCCGCCGCGGAGGGGATCGGGATGGCCGTTCTGCTCCTGTTCATCGGCGGGTGGAACGCCTACGCGATGCTTTCGGATGACGACCTGGCCCTGGAAGACCGCCAGTCCATGCGGTGGGACGCCGGCCTCCGCGACCGCACGCGACGGCTGCTGAGCATCGAAACCGTCTGACCGCACCGGCGTTCGGGCGCGGATGTTGATTGTGGATACGCTCCATGATCCGCATCCGCCGCCCTGACACGACTTCCGATCCGCGAATCGAGCCCGCCGAGCGCTGGTTCGCCTCGCGGGGATGGGAGCCGTTCGCGTTTCAGCGCGAGGTGTGGAGCGCGTACCTGGACGGCGAGAGCGGGCTGATCCACGCCGCGACGGGAACGGGCAAGACGTACGCGGCGTGGATGGGCGCCGTGCTCGAGTCCCTCGCCGAGGGATCGGCCACGGGAGCCAAGGCGCCACCGCTCCGCATCCTGTGGATCACCCCCCTCCGCGCCCTCGCCGCCGACACCGAGGCCGCCCTGCGCGCGCCTCTCGCGGACCTCGAGCTTTCGTGGACGCTGGAGTCGCGCACGGGCGACACCTCCGCGGCCGTCCGTTCCCGCCAGCGCACGCGCCTTCCCACCGCGCTGGTCACCACCCCCGAAAGCCTGGCCCTGCTCCTGTCCCGCGACGAGGCCCGCGCGCTGTTCTCGGACCTGCGGGCGGTGATCGTCGACGAGTGGCACGAGCTGATGGGCAGCAAGCGCGGCGTGCAGGCCGAGCTGGCCCTGGCGCGGCTGCGCGGCTGGCGGCCCGAAATGCGGACGTGGGGGCTGTCGGCCACCATCGGCAACCTGGAGGACGCTAAGGACGCGCTGCTCGGCGTGCGGGCGGAGTCCACCCCCGGCCGCATCGTGCGCGGGCTGGTGCCCAAGGACATCGTGGTGGATTCGCTGATTCCGCCCACGATCGAGCGGTTTCCCTGGGCCGGGCACCTGGGCACGCAGATGCTTCCGCAGGTGGTGGAGGCCGTGGAGGAGGGGGAGACTGCCATCGTCTTCACCAACACGCGGTCGCAGACGGAGATCTGGTACCAGGCGCTGCTGGACGCGCGGCCGGACTGGGCGGGGCAGATCGCGCTTCACCATGGCTCGCTGGACCGCGCGCGCCGCGACTGGGTGGAGGACGGCCTGCGCACCGGCAAGCTGCGCTGCGTGGTGGCGACGTCCAGCCTGGACCTGGGCGTGGACTTCTCCCCAGTGGACCGCGTGCTCCAGATCGGCTCGCCCAAGGGCGTGGCGCGCCTGCTTCAGCGCGCGGGACGCAGCGGGCACCGTCCGGGCGCCGTCAGCCGGGTCACCTGCGTGCCGACGAATACGCTGGAGCTGATCGAAGTGGCGGCGGCGCGCGATGGGGTGCGCGCGGTCTCGGTGGAGTCGCGCCACCCGGTGGAGCGGCCGCTGGACCTGCTGGCCCAGCACGTGGTGACGGTGGCGCTCGGTGGCGGATTTCGCGCGGACGAGCTGAAGGAGGAGGTACGCACCACCCGCTCGTACGCCGGGCTGATGGACGACGAGTGGCAGTGGGTGCTGGACTTCGTCACCCGCGGCGGCGACGCGCTGAGCGCCTACCCCGAGTTCCAGCGCGTGGTGGTGCGCGACGACGGGACATACGTGGTGGAGGACCGCGGCGTGGCGCGGCGGCACCGGATGTCCATCGGCACCATCGTCAGCGACGCGTCCATCACGGTGAAGTACGTGGCGGGGGCGCGGCTGGGGAGCGTGGAGGAGAGCTTCATCGCGCGGCTGAACCCCGGCGACCGCTTCGTCTTCGCGGGGAAGCCGCTGGAGTTCGTCCGTGTGCGCGACATGACGGCCTGGGTGCGCCGGACGAAATCCACCAAGGGGCTGATCCCCCGGTGGATGGGGGCGCGGATGCCGCTCTCCACCGAACTCGCCGCCTCGCTCCGCGCCCGGCTGGAGGAAGCGTCGCGCGGCGTGTTCCGCGACCCGGAGATGGAGGCCATCCGCCCCATCCTCGAGGTGCAGGCGCGCTGGTCGCGGATCCCCCGCGCCGACGAGCTGCTGATCGAGCGGGTGAAGACGCGCGAGGGGCACCACCTGTTCCTCTTTCCCTTCGACGGCCGGCTGGTGCACGAGGGGCTGGCGGCGCTCTTCGCGTACCGCATCTCGCGGCTGGTGCCCATCTCGTTCACCATGTCGATGAACGACTACGGCGTGGAGCTGCTGTCGCCGGAGCCCGCCCCGCTGGACGAGGCGCTGGCTGCCGGCCTGCTCTCGCCGCAGGGCCTGGTGGACGACGTTCCCGCTTCGCTGAACGCGGCGGAGATGGCGCGCAGGCAGTTCCGCGAAATCGCGCGGGTGGCGGGACTGGTGTTCCAGGGCTTTCCGTACGCGGGCAAGTCCGCCCGGCAGCTGCAGGCTTCGAGCGGGCTGTTCTTCGACGTGTTCACCCGGTACGATCCCGGCAACCTGCTGGTCAGCCAGGCGCACCGGGAGGTGATGGAGCGGCAGCTGGAAAGCAGCCGCCTGGGCCAGACGCTGGAGCGCCTTTCGGCAGGCCGCGTGGTGATCACGGAGCCCAAGCGCACGCCGCCGCTGGCGTTTCCGCTGCTGGTGGACCGCACGCGCAACTCCGTCACCAGCGAGTCGGTGGGCGACCGGGTGCAGCGGATGAAGGTGGCACTCGAAAAGGCGGCGGACACGGGGCGATGAAGGACCTGGAGATCGAGCTGTGCGGCGAGCGGCTGGTGCTGCTGCCGGAGCGCGCCGCGTACCGCCCCTCGAACCGCACCCTGCTCGTGGCGGACCCGCACTTCGGCAAGGCGGCGGCGTTCCGGGCACACGGGCTGGCCGTCCCGGGCGGCACCACGGCGGAAACGCTCGCCCGGCTGACGGCCGCGCTGGAGCGGACCGCGGCGGAGCACCTGGTGTACCTGGGCGACTTCTTCCACGCGCGCGCCAGCCGCGCCGCCGCGACGTTGGATACGCTCGCGCGGTGGCGGGATGCGCATCCTCATCTGCGCATCACGCTCGTGCGCGGCAACCACGACCGGCACGCGGGCGACCCGCCGGGGGAGCTGGGCATCGAGTGCGTCGATGGCCCGCTCCCCGACGCGCCGTTCGCCTACGCGCACCACCCGGAGCCCGCGCCGGCGTGCTACATCCTCGCCGGGCACATCCATCCCTCCGTCACCCTGCGGGGGATCGGCCGCCAGCGCCAGCGGCTCCCCTGCTTCCACTTCGGTCCGCGCGTGGGCATTCTCCCCGCCTTCGGCGAGTTCACCGGCACGGCAGACGTGCCCGTCAGCGAAGGCGACCGGCTGTACGTGGTCGCGGACGCGCAGGTGCTGGAGATCGGCTGAAACCGCGGCTGCGTATCCCGGCGGTGCCCCAGAACGTGGGGCAGGCGTGCCCCATTCTGATCGTCCTCGTGCCGCGAAACCGAGTATCTGCGCGGGTAAATTCCGCAACATCCGTAGGCGCCCGTTTTGCTGGGCCCGGTCCCTGCCCACCCGCTCGCGGCGTTTCCGATCACCGCGGCACTTCCGGGCACTCTCCCATCCAGACCTCCGCCATTTTCCTTCAGGAGAACTCCCATGCCCGAAACCATCGCCGCACCCGCGGTAACGATCGCCGCGCCGGCGTTCACCATTCGTAACGACCACCTGATCCCGGTGGAGGACGGACAGGCCGTGAGCCGCGGCTGGCTTCAGCGGCACGGCGCAAAGCCGCTCGGCGTAACCTGGCACTGGGCCGTTACCCGGCGGCTTTCCGTGCTGCGCGACGTGCTGGGCGGGGCCAAGGCGGAGCGGAAGGGGGAGGCTTCGGCGCACTACGGCATCGGCCGCAGCTTCGCCGAGGGGGTAGACCGCTACGTGTCGCTCGACAATCGCTCCTGGCACGCCGGCAAGCACCAGACGCTGCGCTGGGACGGAAAGGCACTGCAGGGCGACGACGACTTCAAGGGCTCGCGCACCACCATCGGCATCGAGACCTCGCACATCGGCGCGAACGTGGACGGGATCAAGGCCGAAGCCGACTGGATCAGCACGGCGACGCCGCTGGGCGTGTCCATCCGGGTGCAGCCCTGGACGGCCGAGCAGATCACCATGTGCATCGAGGTGGGGCGCGAGATCGTAAAGCGCTGGCCCCACATCGGCCCGAACGACCATCACGGGCACCACGACATCTGTCCCCTGGACGGCAGCGGAAACGCCTACAAGATCGACGTCTGCGGCTTTCCGTTCGCCAAGGTGCTGCGGGGCATCTATCCCGAAAAGACGATCAACGACGTGTGGACGCCGCTGGAGACGGTGCGGCAGCGGCAGCGTGCTCTGAAGGCGCTGGGCTACAACATCGGCGCGGCGGGGGTGGACGGAAGCTGGGGCGCCAGCAGCCGAAACGCGCTCCTGCTGTTCCAGCGCCACGAGGGGCTGGTTCCCAACGGATTGTGGAGCACGTTCGTCAGCCGCGCCATCCATGCGGAGCTCGCCGACCGCGGCCGCAACCTCGCCGACGTCACCGCCGGCCCGCTCTGATCTCCCCTCGCCGACAAGGACGCGCGCCGGGCGGTGAATCGCCCGGCGCGTGTCCATCCAATCATAAACCGCTGCACGAACTCCTCCTCATTTCGTTCACCGCAAGGATCTCCCAATGGTAAAGGATCTCACCCCCACACAGCTCGAAGATCTGACGTGGGAAGAAGGTAATCGCGCCGAGTGCCTGAAGATCGTGTACGCCCACGTCACGGAGGACGCACAGGACGCAATCCGCTGGTACAAGGACAGCCGGAAGCCAAAGAAGCATTGGGCGATTGGTCTTCGAGGCGGGGCCGTGGTTCTCCTTTCGGTATCCGGGCTGCTCCCCCTGATTTCGGAACTCGGACAGAAGCTCGACAAGCCATTTCAGATCTCGCCGCTGTTCACCTCGCTTGCCGTGGCGGTTGCGGCTGCCCTGTTCGGCTTCGACAAGCTGTTCAACAATTCCAGCGGCTGGATGCGGTTGATCAAGACGGACCTCCTGCTTCGAACCGCCTTGGAAGAGTTTGAGATGGACTGGCAGCTTGCCCGCCTGGCATGGACCGGGCCTCAACCTACGTCCGAGCAGGCGAGCCAGATGCTCACGCGGGCCAAGGAGTTCGCGGCCAGGATCAACACCATCATTGCGGAAGAGACGAACGTGTGGATCACCGAGTTCCAGGCCAGCCTGGCGCAGCTCGGCGAGTCCGTGAAGGCGGCCGAGGCGCGGGTGGCGGCCGACACAGCGAAGCGCGAAGAAGCGGCGAAGGCGGTCGGTGCGCTGAACATCACCGTGAAGCACAACGGCGCTACCTACGCGGGCGAGTTCAAGCTGCGCGTGAACAACGAGCAGAGCGGCAAGTTCATCGGTACGGCCGCGCTGGTGGGGCTGAAGGCGGGACCGACCAAGGTGGAGGCGGAGTACACCGACACGGCCACCGCCAAGGTGCACCGGGGGGAGTTCGCCTTCGACGTAGAAGCTGGCAAGACGCAGAACGTGGAGTTGCCCGTCATCACGGCGAACTGATCGCCACCCTTTGGATGCCGACCGATGCGGGCGGGGAGCCATCCCCGCCCGCATCGTCATTTCGTAGTCCCGTCACTTCCGCACGCACGCACTTCCGCACTCACGCACTTCCGCACTAACGCACTAACGCACTTCCGCACTTCCGCACTTCCGCACTATCGCACTTCCGTTCAGTCCGGGAGGGCGAACACGAACAGCGCGGTGCCGCGCGGCGCGCCGAACATCTCGGGGGCGAAACCTTCCAGCCAGCCGCCCCATCCGGTGGGGACGGCGATGTACTGCTTGCCGTTCACCGAGTACGTCACGGGATTGCTGTGGATGCCGTTGCCCGTCTGGTAGCGCCACAGCACCTCGCCGGTGCGCGCGTTCCACGCGCTGAAGTAGCCGTTGGGCTCGCCCGTGAACACCAGGTCGCCGGCGGTGGTCAGGATGGACGCCACCATCGGGTGCGGCGCGCGCCACGACCACGCCTCGCGGCCGGTCATCGGGTCGATCGCCTTCACCTGGCCCCACTGCTCGCCTTTCACCTCGGCCTCGCCGCCCAGGTAGAACAGCCCCTCGCGGAACTCCACGGGGCGCACCCGGAACTCGGCGCACGCCTCGATGATGGGCGCGTACAGCAGGCCGGTGCGCGGGTTGTAGGCCGCGTGCGGCCACTCCTTGGCGCCCGCCGGGCCGGGGCAGATCTCCGTGCCCTGCGGCGTGGGCTTCAGACGAGGCGTCACGCGGCCCGCGCGGTCGATGTCGCCCCAGGTGGCGCGCGCGAAGGGCGCAACGGTGACCAGCTGGCCGTTGGTGCGGTCCAGCAGGAAGTAGTAGCCGTTCTTGTCGAAGTGGGCCAGCAGCTTCCTGCCGTCGCGGTCGATCAGGATGTTCTCGTTCACCCCATCGTAGTCCCACACGTCCGTGGGCGTCCACTGGTAGTGCCAGCGGGTGGTGCCGTCGTCCGGGTCGATGGCGACGACGGAGCTGGTATACAGGTTGGCGCCCGGCCGCTCGCGGTCATCGAACACGGGGCCGGGGTTGCCGGTGCCCCAGTACACCAGGTCCAGCTCCGGATCGTACGTGCCGGTGATCCAGGCCGTCCCCCCGCCGCGCTCCCACGCGTCGCCTCCGCCCCAGGTTTCGATCCCCGGCTCGCCCGGGCGCGGCACGTTGTAGCGCCGCCAGATGCGCCGCCCCGTGTCGACGTCGAAGGCATCCATGTGCCCGCGGACGCCGTACTCGGCGCCGGAACTGCCCACGATCACCAGGTTCTTCACCACCAACGGCGCCATGGTGGCGCTCTCGCCCGCGCGGACGTCGCCGAACACCTGCTCCCACACCTTCTGGCCGTTGGTGGCGTCGAGCGCGACGAGGTGGGCGTTCTGCGTGGCCACGATCACCTTGCCCTGCGCCACCGCCACGCCGCGGTTCACGTTGCCGCAGCAGAGCGGAACGTCCAGGGGGATCGCGTGCTGGTACTGCCACAGCACCTGCCCGGTGACGGCGTCGAGCGCCCACACGTAGCCGTCCCACCCGGAAACGAACATCACCCCGTCCACCACGATGGGGGCCGCCTCGAACGAATAGGTGGCGGGGGTGGCGATCAGCCCGATGGGGGCGAACTGGAAGTTCCACGCGGGGCGCAGCCGTGACACGTTGGTGGCGTTCACCTGGTCCAGCGAGCTGAAGCGCTGGCCGTCGTACGCGCCGTAGTACGTCATCCAGTTCTGCGGCTCGGCCCGGGCGCGCGTCAGGCGGTCGCCGGTGACGCTGGCGGTGACGTTGGGCGCGGTGCCGCGAATTGCCTCGTTGTACGCGGGGAACGGGGCGGCCGTGCGGGTGACGGGATACTGCGGCCGCGGGCCCGCGCAGGCGGCGGCGGACAGCGCCAGGAGGGCGATGGTTGCTGTGCGCATGAAGGGGTCTCCTTTACGGCCGGCGCTGGCGGGGACGGTCCAGCTTCGCCTCGGGGGGCACTTCGCCCTCCACCAGCACCAGCCCCAGCATGCCGCGGGGGGCGTGGTTGGCGACGGGGCATCCGAACCAGTACATCCCCGGCGCGTCCAGGCGGATCCGGGCGCGTCCGCGCGTCTGCATCGGCAGCATCATCGCCTGGCGGTTGCCCTCGTGCGGAAGCGCCACGGCGTGGTACGAGAACGGGTCGTCGTTCTGGAACTCCAACTCCAGCTCACCGCCCTCTGGCACGACGATGATGGCGGGCTGCCAGATGTACTCGCCGGGCGGGATGCGCACGTACTGGCGATACACGCCGTCCGCGCCACGCTTTGCGTGGCTCAGGCCGCCGTGGGCGAACAGGCGTGCGACGATGGCCTCGTTGGGGTCTTCCACCTTCGGCAGGTAGTTGACCAGGTTCACCATCCGCGGGTTCAATTGCCGCAGCACGCTGGGCCGCAGGAGCTTGACGTAGTTGCACGAGCTCAGGGATGCGCCCAAAAGCACGGCCGCCGCCGCCTTGCCCAACGTTCCCACTCTCATGCGCCCTCCGTGATTCGGTGCTCCCGCGGCGCTGGATCGCGCGCAGGGTGACAGGCGGCAGTCATCCACGCGAGATGGATTGCCGATCGCGCGAGGCCAGCAGGAACGCCCGCGCACGCCGATGCGGGTCACCCAAGGGCGCCCGAGTAGCGGATGGCGAGCCGCCCGCAGAGAATGTGCCGGGTTTGTCCAAGGAGGAAAGGCGCGCGGCCGGCGTGATACGGCGCACGCAGACGCAGGTGGGGGGAGGATATACGACAAAAGAGGATGCGGCCCCGAGCAGCGGAGCAGGGGAGTCGCGCCCCCTGCTCTCAGGCCGTGGAGCGGGGGGTCAGCGGTCGCGGAGGGCTGCGTGGAGGGCGTCGTCGAGCGTGGGATGACGATAGGTGAAGCCGATCTCGCGGAGGCGCCGGGGCTCGGCGCGCTGCCCGGCGAGCAGCGCCTCGTCCGCCATCTGCCCGAACACCAGGCGCAGCCCGAAGCCGGGGACGGGGATCAGCGCGGGGCGGTTGACGGCCCGGCCGAGCGCCGTGGTGAAGTCGGCGTTGCGCGCGCTGCCGGCGATGGCGTTCACGGGGCCGCGCAGCCGGTCGTCGCGGATGGCCGCCAGCACGATCTCCACCGCGTCGGGGAGCGAAAGCCAGGGCATCCACTGCCGCCCGCTGCCGATGGGGCCGCCGACGCCCATCTGGAAGGGCAGGAGCAGCCGCTGGAGGGCGCCGCCCTTGCGGCTCAGCACCACCCCGAACCGCAGCTTCACCACGCGGATGCCGGCCTGCTCGGCGGGCGCGGACGCGGCTTCCCACTGGCGGCCCACGTCGGCGAGGAAGCCGGTGCCGGGGACGCTGGATTCGTCGACGGCCTCGTCGCCGCGGTCGCCGTAGATTCCCGTCGCCGACGCCTGCACCAGCACCCGCGGCTTCCGCTGCAGCCCGGCGACCGTCTGGGCGATCAGCCGGGTCCCGTTCACGCGGCTTTCCATGATCTGCCGCTTCTTCTGCTCCGTCCACCGCGTCCCGACGTTCTCGCCAGCCAGGTGAACGACCGCGTCCACCCCTTCGAGCGCCGCAGCGTCGATGGTTCCCGCGCCGGGGTCCCACATCACGTCACCCGGCCCGGCCTTGGCGCGCGAGCGGACCAACCGCGACACCGTGTGCCCCTCCGTCCGAAGCCGATCCACGAGCGCGGCGCCGATCAGTCCCGTGGAGCCGGTGATGGCCACGCGCATGGGCAGGGCGGGGGAAGTCGGGGATGGCGTGGGAGTCGGACCGGTCATGGTGGCGATGCACAGGGATGAGGATTGTCGGCCCGGGCTGTCGCGGGTGCAGGGCCCGGCCAGGTCGGTTCAGGGTCGGTGCAGGCCCTGGCTGGCCGGGCGAATGAATTCGCTGCAACGACCACACGATGTCCACCTTCGTGGACTACATGCTGGGTCGTGAGTTATACCGTGGGACGCGCCTCGGTACTCACGCACTCACGCACTTACCGCGCTTGCAGTTCCGCGAGCGGAATCACCTGCTCCAGACGCGTCCGGCGTTCGTCGTCGCGGATGGTGAATCGCAGGGTGCGGGCCTGCCAGTCGATGTCGAGCACGCCGTAGTTGAGCGCCACCACCTTTTCGCCGACCCGATGCCGATTGTCTTCGGGCCGGTCCTCGCGCCACGTGTGCGTCAGGCCACTGGAGGTGATGTCGTACATCGGGTAGCCCGCGGCGCTCCCCTCCAGCTTGGAGATTTCGGCGATGTGCCGGTCGCCGCTGAGGAACACCACGCCCGGCGCGCGCGTCTCGCCGATCAGCCGGAACAGCCGCTCCCGCTCCGCGGGAAAGTTGGCCCACTTCTCGAACCGATGGTCCTCCGGCACCACCTGGATGCCGGAGCCGATCAGGTTCACCTGCGCCCCGCTGTTCCGCAGCTCGCGCTCCAGCCACGCCCACTGCTCGTCTCCCAGGATGTCGCCGCCCGAGCCGATGGTGTCGCGGTGGTAGCGCGTGTCCAGCAGGATCACCTTCACCTGCCGTCCCGGCGTGCCGTAGACGTACGACTCGTACACGCCGGCGCGGGCGCGGCGCGGGCTGTCGGCGGGCACGTCGAAGAAGTCGAGCAGGGCCTGCTGGCTTTCGCGCCTCGCAGGGAACTCCTTGCCGCCGTTGTTCACCCCGTAGTCGTGGTCGTCCCACGTGCCGATGACAGACGACGTGCCCAGCAGCGCCTGGTAGCGCGGGTGCGACTTCTGGCGCTCGTACTTCTGGCGCATTACGGCCATGTCCGTGGTGTCGCCGTAGATGTTGTCGCCCAGCCACACCCACACGTCGGGATCGTCGGCCACCACGTGCTGCCACAGCGGCTGCGGCCGGTCCTCGTCGCTGCACGACCCGAACGCAATGCGCGACACCTCGGCGGAGGTTGCGGGCGCCGACTGCGGCTTCGGCGATTCCACGCACGCGGCCGCCGTCAACGAGGCGGCCAGAATCAGACTGCGGATGTTGATCGTCGGCATCGTCAGGTTCGGTCCAGGGACGGTGCGGCTGCGCGACTGGAACTTCGGTCGGGGTTCGACTGTGCTCGGCGCATGCCGCGGCGGGCCCCCCTCTCCCGGCCTCTCCCCCGCAAACTGCGCGGGAGAGAGGAGCACTTCGAGCGGGGTTCGACTGGCTGCCTTGCATCCCTCGGGAGCCCCCTCTCCCCGGCCCTCTCCCCCGCTTCGCAGGGGAGAGGGAGAATTCGTTCGCGGTTCGGCCGGCCACGCGCACTAGACGACGCGTCGCAGTCCGCGAAGGCGGACTTCGGGCCGTTGTTGCCGCGACTTCAGTCGCCCCAGCACGGCCGGGGCGAGCGTTCCCTACTTACGCATCTCTTCGAGCATCTCGCTAATCACTCCCAACGCGTGATCCGCCTGCTCGTCCGTAAGCACGAACGGCGGAGAAAGGGAGAGTACGTTTCCGTAGATCCCCCCTCCGAGCAGCAGCAGTCCGCGGCGCAATCCCTCCACCATCATGCGGCCCGCCAGCTCCGGCGCGGGCTCGCGGGTGCCGCGGTCGCGCACCAGCTCCACGCCGATCATCATCCCCCGCCCGCGCACCTCACCGACGTGGGGGTGGTCCGCCGTCATTTCCGCCAGGCGCGCCATCATCCGCGTCCCCAGCTCGGCCGACCGCTCCACCAGCCGCTCGTCGCGCAGCACGGCGATGGAGGCCAGCGCCGCCGCGCATCCCACGGGGTGGCCCAGGAACGTGGAGGTGTGGATGGCCTCGCCCGTGGACACGGGCCAGGCGCCCATCACCGCGTCGGTGCCGATGCAGGCGGCAAAGGGAAACCCGCCGGTGAGCCCCTTGCCCACCACCATCAGGTCCGGCACCACGCCCCAGTGCTCGCAGGCGAACCACCGCCCCGTGCGGCCGAAGCCGGTGTAGATCTCGTCCAGGATCAGCAGCAGCCCGCGCTCGTCACAGATGCGGCGCAGGCCGGGAAGAAAGGCGTGCGGCGGCACCACGTCGCCGCCGCGCGCCTGGATGGGCTCCACCAGGATGGCACCGATCCCCTCGTGCGCGGTTCCTGGCGTGTCGAGCACGTGCTCGATGTACCGCAGCACCGCCGCCCCCACCTCCTCCGCGTCCCCGCCGAAGGGCGAGCGGTAGGCGGAGGGATAGGGGACGAACACGCCGGGCGCGCCCAGCTGCGACGAAAAGGGCGCGCGGAAGTCCTCGCGGCCGGAGACGGAAAGCGCGCGATAGGTAAGGCCGTGGTAGCTGCCGTGGAACGCCAGCACGCGCGGCTTGCCCGAGGCCATCACCGCCGTCTTGAGCGCCGCCTCCACCGCCTCGGCGCCCGAGCTGGCCAGCACGCTGCGGGTCAGCCCGCCGGGCGCCACCTCGGCCAGCGCGCGGAGCAGGTCTACCTTGATGGCGGGGGGATGGACGTCGCCCATCCCGTGCAGAAGCCGCCCCGCCTGGTCCTGGATCGCCCTCACGATGCGCGGATGGGCATGCCCCGGACCCGCCACGGCGAACGCGGACGTGAGGTCCACGTACACGTTCCCGTCCACGTCGCGCACGTTGGCGCCGCGCGCCTCGTCCCAGAACACCGGGAAATCCGCCGCGCGATAGGTGACGTTCGGCGATTCGTAGCGCGCCAGCTCGTCGGACAGGCGCAGCGAGGCTGGCCCCGGCGGCGGGACGGCGATGGAGGGGAGCGCGGTTCCGGACAGCGGCTCGGGCACGTGGCTCGGCTTCGTGGTTGATCGTCGGTGTCCGCGGGGAGTTTGCCGGTGTGCGCATCCCACGGCAAGAACTACGTGCTGGCGAAGAAACGAGAACGGGCGCCGTGGATCACCACGACGCCCGTCCGGAGTCCTCCACGGCTGGTAGACCTCAGATGGCCGATCCCGCGGCGTTGGCGAGGGATTCGGTCGGGCGCCGGAGCTTTTGCGTAAGGTCGGCGATCAGGATTTCGGTGAACGCCAGGGGCACCAGGTGCCCCTCTTCGCCCGCCTCGTCCTGATAGGTGCCGAACGCGGCCTGGTCGTACGTTTCCGGGAACCGCTCGCGCCCCCACGCATCCACCACCTCGCGCGGCAGGGTGCTGGCGACGCGCACCGTCAGGTCGCCGCCGTCGCCGTCCTCCATCGCCACGTGCGCGCCCAGGCTGTGGATGCCGTCGCCGCGCACCGCGTCGGCCGCGGCGCGGCGAAGGATCAGCGTGGTCGCCACCTCCGTGTCCGGCGCCTCCCAGTCGGGGATCTCGTAGCGCACCACCAGGTCTGCGCGGTCCGCCTGGGGGAGCACGTACAGCTTGCTGTCTACCAGGTGGCGGGCGATGCTCTTGAGCACCTCGGCCTCGGTGTAGCCGCGCGACTTGGTGTCGCGCCGCAGCTTCCACCGGAAGAGCAGGTCCGGCTCGGGATACAGGAACACCGCCAGGTCGTACACGGACCGCAGCTCGTCGGTGGGAAAGCCCAGCAGCCCGCGGGCGAGCACCACTTCCTCGGGCTCCAGCGTGCGCATGGGGCCAAAGCTGCCGTCTGTGTGGTCGTAGCTGCGGTTGCGTACCGGCCGCCCGCGCCGCAGCAGCTGCAGGTGCTCCTGCATCAGCGCCAGGTTGTGCACCAGCGGGTTCAGCGGCGTCAGCCCCAGTTCCTGGCGCTCGGCGCGGCTGTACCGGTGGTAGTCGTCAAGCTCCAGCGTCGACACGCGCGCCGGGCCGATGAGCTCGCGAACGCCCCGGGCCACGGTGCTCTTGCCGCTGCCGGAGTCGCCGACGATGCCCAGGACGAACGGAAGGTGCCGCGGCGCGTCGCCCTGGAGCTCAGACATGCTTTGCCGCGCGTGGGCGCGCCGTGTGTTTGCCGGCCATGAACGGATCTCCGGATCAAGACGGGGTGAACGGGTATACTAGCGCGCACCCGCCGTTCGGGAAATAGGAAGGCGATCGGGCGAAAGCGGCGCCACGCAAAATGGCCGCGCCGACGCTGGCATCCACGCCGATCCCACTCGCTCTACCCGCTTGGATGCGCCACGGTCCCCGAACGCTGCATCCGCGCGCCGGCGCCGTTGCGAATCCCGCATCCCCACCGCATCCTCACACTACCCGCACTGACGCCCTGACGCACTGACGCACTGACGCACTCACGCACTCACCCCCATGTCCTACTGCGACGCCGCGCCGGGCCATCCCGTCCACGGACCCTATCACGATCACGAATACGGCTTTCCGCTGGAGGGGGACGACGAGCTGCTGGAGCGGCTGGCGCTGGAGATCAACCAGGCGGGGCTGTCGTGGCTGACCATCCTCAAGAAGCGTGATGCCTTCCGCGCCGCGTTCCACGGGTTCGACGTCGACCGCGTGGCGGCGTACGGGGACGAGGATCGCGCGCGCCTGCTGGCGGACGCCGGCATCATCCGCAACCGTCTGAAGGTGGACGCCGTCATCGAGAACGCGCGCCGCATCCAGCAGCTTCGCGCGGAGTACGGGGGATTCGCGGAATGGCTGAACGCGCACCATCCGCGGGAAAAGGCGGAGTGGGTGAAGCTGTTCAAGAAGACGTTCCGCTTTACGGGGGGCGAGATCGTGGGCGAGTTCCTGATGAGCACCGGCTACCTGCCCAGCGCGCACACGCCCGAGTGCCCGGTCTACGCGCGGGTGCTCGCGGCCGGGCCGGCGTGGGCGCGGGCGGAAGTTCGGTCCGGGTGAGGCTGGGTCGGGTGCGTGCGACGAGCGCCCCCCATCCCCAGCCCTTCCCCCGCAAACCCCGCGGGGGAAGGGAGTCAGCTTGGTGCGCGCCGATGAGTTCCGGTGTTTGGGCTGGGTAGTCTGGGCTGTGGTGCGTGTGGATACTCCGGCGCAGTCCCCGGCTGCCCTCTCCCCCGGCCCCTCGCAAGCGGGAGAGGGGAGAATTCGATCGGGGTGCGATGAGGTGCCTCGCATTCCGCGGGAGCCCCCTCCCCGGCCTCCTTCCCCCGCTGCGCAGGGGAGGGGGAGACCTTCGATTGCGCTTCGGCTGCCGGAGCGCGCCGCACTCGCTCCCTTCCCCCGCGCAGTTTGCGGGGGAAGGGTTGGGGATGGGGGGCGCCGGCCCGAGCGCCGGGCTTGCCTTGACGCGCAAAACCCCGAAGTGTATCCCCTCTCCCACGCTGTTTGTGGGAGAGGGTGGACGAGCATAAGCGAGGACGGGTGAGGGCCCCACGGCAGCCGAGGCCCCTGCATCCGTGACTGCTGCCGCGCCCTGGCTTGTACGTGTCCGCGGCTAGATCCTTCGGCCCGCGAGGGGTGTGCTACGGGCGGTTCTGCGCGCTTGGGCCTCTGGATGACAACTCGCGCTTCAAGCCTCCCATGGGGCACGGCATCAAATTTTCGTGCGACAAACCTGCGACACGCGCACTCGCCTCCCGTGATCATCCACGGTATCGTGGCGTTCCCCGGCGGGCAGGTCTAGCTTGATCCCGCCACGATGCGACCACCCGTGACCCATTCCATGTCCCGCCCCAACCCGCCCGCTCCCACTCCGCGCGACGTCGCGGCCCTGCTGCAGGACGCCCGCGAGCGCACGCTGCTGCTGGTTTCGCCCGTGCCCGAGGCCGAGCTGATGAACCAGCACGACAAGCTCATGAGCCCCGTCGTGTGGGACATGGGCCACATCGCGCACTTCGAGGAGCTGTGGCTGGTGCGCAACCTGGAGGGGCCGGTGCGGTTCGGCGAAATGCCGGGGATGTTCAACCCGTTCGAGAACCCCCGCTCCGTCCGCGGCCAGCTCGCTCTTCCCCGCCTGGCCGATACGCTGGACCACATGGCCACCGTCCGGCGCACCGTGCTGGATCACGTGCAGGCGGGCGACACCGGCCGCGCCGATCCCGGGCTGCTGGACGGCGGCTACGTCTACCGCATGGTCGCCCAGCACGAGTACCAGCACAACGAGACCATCCTGCAGGCCCTGCAGCTCAGGGGCGACGAAACGCGCTACCGCGCGCCGCGCGCCATCGCCACGCCGCCGGGGCGGCCGGTGGTGGCCAGCGAGGACGGGATGGTGCGCTTCCCTGGCGGCACCGTCGAGATCGGCACGGACGACCGCGCGGCGGCGTACGACAACGAGCGGCCACGGCACGCGGTTGAGCTGGCCCCCTTCCGCATCGGCGCGTGGGCGGTGACCAACGGCGAGTTCGCCCGCTTCATCGACGACGGCGGATACCAGGCGCGATCGCTGTGGTCCGACGCGGGATGGAAGCATCGCGAAGAGGCCGGGCTGGTGGCGCCGCAGTTCTGGGAGCGGCACGACGGCACGTGGTGGACGCGGTCGATGGACCGCGAGATGCCCGTCGATCCCGATCGGCCCGTGTGCCACGTCTGCTGGTACGAGGCCGAGGCGTACTGCAACTGGGCCGGCAGGCGCCTGCCGACGGAGCACGAGTGGGAGGCGGCCGCGTCGTGGGATCCATCATCCGCCACCAAGCGCACATTTCCCTGGGGCGACGAGCCGCCGACGGCGTTCGACGCCAACCTCGACCAGCTCTCGTTCGAACCGGCACAGACGGGCGCCTATCCGGGCAACCTGTCGCCGATCGGCTGCTACGGGATGATCGGCGACGTGTGGGAGTGGACCGCCAGCGACTTCGCGCCCTGGCCCGGGTACCAGACCTTTCCCTATCCCGAGTACAGCGAGGTGTTCTTCGGCCCCGACTACAAGGTGCTGCGCGGCGGATCGTGGGCCACGCGCCCGGGCGCCATCCGCAACACCTTCCGCAACTGGGACTACCCGATCCGGCGGCAGATCTTCAGCGGGTTCCGGGTGGCACAGGATGACTGACGTCGCCCTCCCGCCCTCCCCGGCCGTAGACGCCACCGCCGTGCGCGCCGTGGCGGATGGATTGTCGCGCCCGCAGAAGGAGCTGCCGCCGCGCTTCTTTTACGACGAGCACGGCTCGCGCCTCTTCGAGGAGATCACCCGTCTTCCCGAATACTACCTGACGCGCACCGAGCGGACGCTTTTAGCGGAGTGGATGCCCGTGTGGGTAGGCGCGCTCAGGCCCCGCACGCTCGTCGAGCTGGGCGCCGGCAGCGCGGAAAAGACGCGCATCGTGCTGGACGCGATCACCGCGGCGGCGGATGCGTCCGTCTACGTGCCGGTGGACGTGAGCGCCGAGTTCCTGGACGAGACGGCGGGGCGGATCGGCGGCGACTATCCGTCCATCCAGGTCGTGCCGGTGGTGGCGGATTTTACGGACGCTTTCGCACTCCCCGACGGCCTTCCCGCGCCTGCGCTTCACGCGTTCCTGGGCAGCACCATCGGCAACTTTGCGCCGGATGACGCGGTGGCGCTCCTGCGGAGGGTGCGTGAGCGGATGAGCGGGGCCGACCGGTTCCTGATGGGAGTGGACCTGCGCAAGGACCCCGCGGTGATCGAGGCGGCCTACAACGACGCGGCGGGTGTGACGGCCGAGTTCAACCGCAACATGCTGCGCGTGGTCAACGCCCAGGCGGGGGCGGACTTCGACGTCGATGCGTGGGAGCACCGGGCGTCGTACAACGCGGCGGACCACTGGATCGAGATGCACCTGGTGTGCCTTCGCGACCAGGAGGTGGCCGTACCCGGCGCTGGCACGTTCTCTTTCGCCGCGGGCGAAACCATCCGCACCGAGATCTCCGCCAAGCACGACCGCGCCAGCGTGGACGCCCTGTTCGTCGCGTCGGGGCTGCGCGTGGACGAGTGGACGACGGACGACGACGCGCTCTACGCGCTGGTGCTGGCATCACCGGTGGCGTGAGCGGAGCGATGACGCTGGACCGCGCCGCCCTGCTCGCTGACCTGCGCGCAAACTCGTTCGCGCTGTCTCCCGCCCGTTTCGTCCCCCGCCCGCGCATCGGGGCGGAGGTGGAGCTGATCCCCGTCTCCGCCGAGAGCGGGGTGCAGGTGCCCATCCAGGCGCCGGACGGGCCCTCCACGCTGCCGCTGTTGCGCCGGTTTGCGGAGCGCCACTGCTGGCGCGAAGAGCCCAGCTCGTACGGCGTCCCGAAGTTCGTCCTTCCCGACGGCGGGATGGTGACGTACGAGCCGGGCGGGCAGATCGAGCTGAGCGCCCCGGCCTTTCCGTCCGCGACGGCGCTGGTGCAGAGCCTCCGCGCCGCCGTCGGGCCGCTGATCCGGGAGATGCGTGACGACGGCGTGGAGCTGCTGTCCGTGGGCATCGAGCCGCGGAACGGGATCGAGACGGTGCCCCTGCAGCTACCCGGCGCGCGCTACGTGCGGATGACGGAGTTCATGCAGTCGCTCGGCACCGGCGGCGAGCGGATGATGAGGCAGACGGCCGCCATGCAGGTGAGCCTGGATTTCGGGGCGGATCCGCTCGCGCGCTGGGGGGTGTGGAACGCCATGGCGCCGTACGTCACCGCCATCTTCGCCAGCTCGCCCGTCTACCGCGGCGAGCCGACGGGGGACCGCAGCTTTCGCGCGCGGGTGTGGCGCGAGCTGGACGGCGGGCGCACCGGGTGCTTCGCCTGCGCCGACCCCGTGGCGGAGTACCTGGATTTCGCCCTGCGGGCGCCGATGGTGATGTCTCCCGGCCCGGGCTTCCTTTCCTTCGGCGAGTGGAACCGGCGCGGGTGCGTGGGGATGGACGACTGGCACCTGCACCTGACCACGCTCTTTCCCGAGGTGCGCCCCAAGGGCTTCGCCGAGGTCCGCTCGGCCGACGCCGTGGCGCCGGAGTGGTACGCCGCGCCGCTGGTTCTGCTGGCCGGCATCGCCTACCACGCCCCCAGCCTGCGCGCCGCCGCCGATCTCCTTGGCGAGCCGGACCCCGCCCAGCTGTACGCCGCCGGGCGGGACGGACTCTCCGACCCGGGCATCGCCGCGACGGCCGCGGACCTTGCCGGCATTGCGCTTTCCGGCGCCGCGGCGATGCCCGCGTTCGTCGGCGGAGAAGACATCGACGAGGCCGCCGAGTTCTTCGCCCGCTACACGCGCCAGGCACGTTCGCCCGCGGACGACACCCTCGACGCTATCGCCGGCCCCATTCCCGCCTGACGGCCGCAAGCAAACGATTCTCGTCCGGCCGGAACCCGGCTCCTCCGTCCGGGTACGCCGCACTCCAGCGTTGTACTCCGGATCGCACTCCCCCGCCTTTTCCGTCCCCCGAATACCACAAACATGAAGATCCTGCGGATCGTCGCGGCCGCCCTTGTTTGCGCCACGACGGAAGCAACCCTGCCGCCCGCCGTCCACGCGCAGACGACGGGTGCCGCGCAGACCCAGGGCACGGCCGTTCGCGTGTACCTGGACTGCAGCGGGTTCTACTGCGACAGCGACTTCTTTCAGACGGAGATCGCGTTCGTCACCCACGTACGCGACCGTGGCGACGCCGAGGTGCACGTCCTGATCACCTCCGAGTCTACCGGGGCGGGTGGAACGGCGTACACGCTGGCGTTCCTGGGCCAGGGCCGGTACGCGGGGGTGAACTCCACGCTGACGCACAACAGCGAGCCGAACGCCTCGGAAGAGGCGCGGCGGTCGGGGTTGGCCGGGGCCATCAAGCTGGGGCTGGTGCGCTACGCGGCCGAGACGCCGCAGGCGGCCAACCTGCGGGTTACCTACGAGGCCCCGAAGACGGAAGAGGCCGCCACCCCGGCGCGCGACCCATGGAACCACTGGACCATGCGGCTGAGCGGGCACGGCTTCTTCAACGGGGAGCAGACGTACAGCAGCAGCAATTTCTTCGGCTCCGTGAGCGCGTCGCGCACCACGGAACAGTGGAAGCTGCGGGTTTCGGTGAACGGCAGCGAAAGCGAAACCCGGTTCGAGATCGACTCGGCCACCGTGTTCACCAACAAGCAGTCCGGCCGCGGAATCGACGTCCTCACGGTGCGCAGCCTGGGCCCGCATCTGTCGGCCGGGGTTACGGGTTCGGCGTCGCGGTCCACCTACTACAACCAGGACATGGCGGTGCGAATTGCCCCCGCCGTGGAGTACAACTTCTTTCCCTACGCCGAATCTACCCGGCGGCAGCTGACCGCGCGGTACTCGGTGGGCCCGGCGTGGTACGACTACTCCGAGATGACGGTGTTCGAGCGCACGGAAGAGGCGCGCCTGCAGCAGATGCTGCAGGTGGGCGTGGTGGCGCGCCAGCCCTGGGGCAGCATCGACGTGGGCGCGGCCGCCGGCAGCTTCCTGGATGATTTCTCGCAGAACCGGCTGCAGGTGGGCGGCGGGGTGGAGCTGAACCTGTTCCGCGGCTTCTCGCTGCAGCTGAACGGCTCGTACGACCGTCTTCGCGACCAGATCTACCTGGCGGCCGGCGAAGCGACCGAAGAAGATCTGCTGCTCCGGCGCAGGCAGCTGGCGACGGGCTTCCAGTATTACGCGTCGGTGGGGCTCTCGTACACGTTCGGCTCCAAGGCCAGCCCGGTCGTCAACCCGCGGTTCGGAGGCGGCGGATCGGGCTGGATCAACTGACGGCGACCGCGCGCCGACGCGTTGCCGTGGCGATTGCATGATGCGTGTGGTTCGCCTCGCGGCCGCGCTCCTGATCGCGCTGTCGGCCAGCGCATGCGCGGACGCTGACGCGGCGGATGCGCCGCTCGCCATCACGAACGTGGTGGTGATCGACGGTACTGGCGCGCCGGCGCGGAGCGATCAGACCGTCATCGTAGCCGGCGGCCGCATCGTCTCCGTGGGGCCGAGCGCGTCCACGGCGGTGCCGCGCGGCGCCAGGCGCATCGACGGGCGCGGGCGGTGGCTGATCCCCGGGCTGTGGGACATGCACGTCCACGCCTTCGGCAACGAGTTTCCGGACTTCGCCGCGCCGCTCCTGCTGGCGCATGGCGTGACCGGGGCGCGCGACATGGGCTTTTACGTCGACACCGCGCGGTTCTGGACGGGCGAGGTGCGCGCGGGGCGGCTGGCCGGCCCGCGGATGGTGATTGGCGGGCGGCTGGACGGGCCCGCCAACCGCACCCCGTGGGTGGCGCGCGCCGCCACGGCGGACGAGGCGCGGCGGGCGGTCGATTCGCTCGTGGCCGCCGGCGCGGACTTCATCAAGGTGTACTCCAGGGTGCCCCGCGATGCCTACTTCGCCGCGGCGGACCAGGCGCGGCGGCGTGGAGTGAAGATCGCCGGCCACGTCCCCCACGGCGTGAGCACGCGCGAAGCGGCCCGGCATCAGGACGGGATGGAGCACGAGGACGACCTGATGCGCGCCTGCTCCGCCGAGGACGAGGCGCTGCGGCGCGAACTCGCCGAGGCGCCGCCCGACGCGCCACCGGCGCTCCAGCTCGAGACGATCCGCGACCACGCGCGCCGCATGAGGGCCACGTACGATCCCGCGCGTTGTGCCGCCGTGATCAGCATGCTCGCGCACACCGGTACCTACCTGACGCCCACCCTGGCGGTCTACCAGCCCTACATGGCCCCGGGCGACACCTCGGTGATGCACCCGTCGGCGCACCGCTACGTTCCGCGCCCGATGCTGGCCCTGTGGCGCACCCGGCTTCAGCGCGCCGAGCCAAGCGACACGTCCACGGTCGCGGCCTTCTTCAGCCTGGAGCGCACGGGCGAGATGCATCGCGCGGGCGTGCGGCTGCTGGCCGGCACGGACGCGCCGCTCCCCTATCTCATTCCCGGTCTGTCGCTGCACGACGAGCTGGTGCTGCTCGTGCGCTCAGGGCTCACGCCCATGGAGGCGCTGCGGACGGCGACGTACAACCCGGCCGACTACCTGGGCGCGCTCGACTCGCTCGGCACCGTCCGGCCCGGCCGGCTGGCCGATCTCGTCCTGCTGAACGCGGATCCACTTTCCGACATCCGCAACACACGACGCATCCACACCGTCATCACGAACGGGCGGGTGGTCGACCGCGCGGCGCTCTTCGGCCGCGCGGAGGCGTACGCGCGCCGCTCCGGGCACGGGTCCCGCAGGTAATCCAGCCGTCCGATTGCGATTCCCCGTTCCCGGCGGCCCGTGTTCCTCCAGGTCATCTCCTTTATCGGCGCGCTGTTGATCCTGGGCGCGTACTTCTCGTACCAGCGCGGCTGGATGGGGCGGGAAAATCGGTGGTACTCGGCGATGAACCTGGTGGGAGGGGCGCTGCTGGCGTGGGTGGCCACCATCGACCAGCGATGGGGCTTCGTGCTGCTGGAGGGAACCTGGGCGCTGCTCTCCATCCCGCCGCTCATCAAGCCACCGAAGCCGCCACCGCCCGCACATGTAAGTTGCGGTGGTGCAACGACTTCCGGCAATCATGGTCCTTGACGGGAGCCGCCGGACCGTGTTCTGTGGGGTGCATGGGCACCGTACATCGCGAATCCGGCTTCACGTTCCACATCTGGCCGAACGACCACAGGCCTCCGCACGTTCATGTGTGGAAGGGAGGCGAGGTGGCGTTGATCAATCTTTCTCCTTTGTCTGTCCGGGACCGCCGCACCATAAAGCGCAGGAATCTCCGCGACGCGGTGGAGCTGGTTCACAGGCACGCGGAACTACTACTGTCCAAGTGGGAGGCCCTCCATGGCTCGTAAAAGACCGTTCACCGAGGCGGAGTTCCTGGCGCAGATTGCCGAGGCTGACGCGAGAGCGGCGGAAGAGGACCGGACAGAACCGCGCGCTCGCGCCGCGTCGTTCGATCCCGCAACAAGGCGCGTGCGCATCGAACTCAAGAACGGATGCGCATTTGAGTTCCCGGCCGATCTCGGCCAGGACTTGCGCGGTGCGTCCGCCGAAGACTTGGCGCAGATCCAGGTTTTTCCCGGCGGAATCGGCTTGCGCTGGGCTACCCTCGACGTAGACCTGAGCGTCACCGGGCTGGTCTCCGGCGTGTTCGGAACGCGCGCTTGGATGCGGCAGCTTGAAAGTGAGATGGCCAGTGACGATTCGGCGGGTCAGTCAATCCCCAAGGCGGAACCGGGGCAGAGCGGAACGAAGCAACGCCGTCCGGCCCGGTCGCGAAAGGTCGGGCCGGAATCGGCTGCGGCAGCGTGAGCAAACGAAGCCATCCGCTCGCGAGGGCAGGGTTCACACGAGGCGCAGCTGGTCATGAGTGATGACAAGCGGCTGACGTACGAGGAGATTCTGGCGCAGATCCCAGCCGCCAAGGCACGAGCGAAGGAGGCGGACAGGACAGAACCCCGCGCCCGTGCCGCTACGTTCGATGCCGCGACCCGGCGCGTACGCATCGAACTGAAGGACGGATGTGCGTTCGAGTTCCCCGCGGACATGGCTCAGGGCTTACGAGGAGTCGCCGCCGAATTTCTGGCACAGGTGGAGGTCTATCCGCGCGGCGTCGGTCTTCGATGGACGGCGCTCGATGTGGACTTCAGCGTCCCTGGTCTCGTGGCGCGCCGGTTCGGTGGGAAGGCGTGGATGCGCCAGCTTGAACGTGAGATGGCCGAGAAAGAGAGCGCGGCTCGGGCGGAAGCCCGCCGCGCGCCACGAACGCGTAAGGTCGAGCCCGAGCCGGGTGCAGGCACGTGAACGAAAGCGGGCCCCTCGCCGGTGCGAGGGGCCCGCTTTTCGATCCGATCTCGATGTTAGTCCTCGACCAGGTACGCGATGCCCCAGGCGCCCTCGCCCGCGTGGGTGCCGAAGATGGGCGTTCCCGCCATCGTCACCACCTCCGCGTCCTTGCCGTAGCGGGCGCGGATCTCCCGCGTGACGGGCGCCAGCACCTCCTGCGCGCCGATGTGCATGATGCCGAAGCGCATTTTCTTCGCCCCGCGGGGCACCTTGCGCTCCAGCACCTCCAGCATGCGGGGCATCATGTTCTTGCGCCCGCGCACCTTGTCGATGGGCACCAGCTTGCCCGCCGCGTCGATGTCCAGCACCGGCTTGATGTCGAGCAGGCTGCCCAGCCACGCCTTGCCGCGGCCCACGCGCCCCGACGCCAGGGCCCGCTCGAAGGTGTCGAGCACGATGAAGAACCCCGACTGCGCGCGGATGCGCTCCAGCTCGGCAACGATGCGCTCGGGCGTCCACCCCATCTCCCCAAGCTCGCTGGCCTTGAGCGCCAGCAGCCCCTGCAGGAGCGAGCCGCCCTTGCTGTCGAACAGGTGGATGGGCACGTCGTCGCCCGCGACCCGGTGCTTGAGCGCCGCCTGGGCGGATGCGAAGGTGCCGGACAGGGCCGACGAAAGAAGGACGGCCACCACGCTCTCGCCCTCCTCCGCCGCGCGGCGGAAGCCCTCGATGAAGGCCGCGGGCGCGGGCTGCGATGTGCTGGGGTGCGCCCCCGTCTTCAGCTGCTCCACGAACTCCTCGGCCGAAATGTCGAGCCGGTCGCGCAGCACGCGGTCTTCGAAGATCAGGTTCAGCGGCACCAGGTGCATGCCGTGGGCGCGGATGATCTCGTCGGGCAGGTCGCAGGCGCTGTCGACCACGACCGAGATGGGGCGGCGGGCCAGCTGCATGTGCCCCGTCGCCGCGCGTTCCGCCACGGCGTGCTGGGCCTGCATGTCCTCGGCCTTCTTGGTCGCCAGCTCGCCGAAGCCGCGCAGGTACGCGAACACCGCCTCGGGCTCGTCGGTGTGCACGTGCACCTTCAGCAGGTCGTTGCTGCGGATGACCACCAGCGAATCGCCCCGCTCGCGCAGCCACGCCGACACCGTTTCCTGCGTGGGCAGCTCGCTGCCGCGCACCAGCGCCTCGGTGCAGAAGCGGTACTGCTCGCTGGCCGCCGAGTACTCCGCCTGGGCGGCCGCGAACACCGCCGGCTCCGCGCCGAACTCCGGCGTCTCGTCCAGCGCAACCAGCGGGTCGCCCGCCAGGTAGCCCGCGACCCCCTCCAGGATGTGGACGAAGCCCTTGGCGCCCGCGTCCACCACCCCCGCCGCCTTGAGCTGGGGAAGCAGCTCGGGGGTGTTGGCCAGCGCCTCGCGCGCCTTGACCAGCAGCCGCTCGAACAGCACCACGAAGTCGGAATCCCGCAGCCGCTCGGCCTCGTCGGCGATGGCGCGCATGATGGTGATCATGGTGCCCTCCACCGGCTTTTCCAGCGCGCGGTACACGTGCTCGGTGGCGCTGCGCAGCACCTGCCCGAACTCGGCCACCGTCAGCCGCACGCGGTCGCCGATGGCGTCGGCCATCCCCAGCAGGAAGTGCGAGAGGATCATCCCGCAGTTGCCGCGCGCGCCCATGATGCCGGCCTGCGCCGCGGCCTTGGCCACGGCGCCGACGGACGTGTCCGTGCTTCGGCGCAGGTGGTCGGCGATGGAGCTCACGGTGAGCGCCAGGTTCGTCCCCGTGTCGCCGTCCGGAACGGGGAACACGTTGATGCGGTTGAGGTCCGCGCGGTGGCGCTGCACGTACTCCGCCGACATGATCAGGGCGCCGCGCAGGCCGCTCCCGTCCAGGTAGTTAACAGCAGTCATGCGGGAGATGTCTCTGGTCCGGTTGGCGCGTTCGGCGGCGCGTGGCGGTGCGGCCGGGTGTGGGCGTGTGCCGCATAGTGCGCCCGGTGCGGCACGGATGCAAGGGGCGGGCACGGTTGTCGCCTGTATCCTCTCTCGCCAGGCCCGGCCGTCCGGCGGTACCATGCACGCCCGGGAACCCGCGTTCTCCGCATCAGCCCAACAGCATGCCCACACACATCATCGGCGCCCACACGGTCGACAACGGCGGCATCCACATGACCGCCCTTCGCGCCGGCAGCGCGGGGATGAAGGCCCTGCAGTGCTTTACCGCCATCCCCAAGTTCTACGGCGACAAGAGCACCATCAAGCCCGAGCGGGTGGGGCGGTTTCGCCGCGCCCTGGACGAGGCGGGAATCGAGCCGCGCAACGTGGTGGTCCACGCGGCGTACGTGCTCTCCGTCGCCACGGCCGAGCCCGACAAGTGGGTGCGCGCCGCGGCGGGGCTGGCCAAGGAGATGGAGCGATCGAACGCGCTGGGCGTGGGTGCCGTCTGCTTCCATCCCGGATCCGCCACCGACGGCGATCCCAAGGCGGCGGCCGAGCGGGTGGCCAAGGCGATCACCCAGGCGCTCAAGTCCGTGGAGGGCCCCACGCGCCTCCTCGTCGAGAACACGGCGGGGGCGGGCAAGACGGTCGGCCGCACGGCGGAGGAGGTGGCCGACATCCTGCGGCACGTGCCCGACGAGCTGCGCGGGCGCACCGGCTACGGGCTCGACACCTGCCACCTGTTCGCCTCCGGCTGGGCCATCCACGAATCGGCCAAGAAGCAGGGGGAGATCCTGGACGAGTGGGAGCAGACCACGGGCGAGCGCCCCGGCTTCTTTCATCTCAACGACAGCGAGGGCGCGTTCGCCAGCAACCGCGACCGGCACATGCTGCTGGGCGATGGGCAGATCGGGGCCGAACCCTTCCGCTGGCTGCTGGCCGACCCGCGCAGCAAGGGGATCCCGCTGATCCTGGAAACGCCGCAGCAGAACTACGACATCACCGACGACGACGCCTCGGCCGATCCGTACGACCTGCGGATGATGGAGCTGCTCACGGGCTTACTGAAGAAGGGGAAATGACCATGCGATGGATCGCCTTCACGGCACCGCTGCTGCTGGGCGCATGCATGACGATCCCGATCGGCACGCCGCCCGCGGGGGGCGGCGCGGGGACGACGGGCACCACGAGCGGCGCCGCCGCGGGAGGTTCGGCGATGGGGCAGTCGGAGGTGCAGCAGATGGAGCAGCTCGTCAACCGCCACCGCGCATCCGTCGGCTGCCCGCCGCTGGCGCCGCTGGCCGGGGCCGCGCGCGCCGCCCAGCTTCACAGCGAAGACATGGCGCGCCGCGGCTACTTCGACCACAGGTCTCCGGATGGAAAGCAGCCGTGGGACCGGCTGGCGGCGCAGGGCGTCGGCTACCGCATGGTGGCCGAAAACATCGCCCACACTCCGGGTGCCACCGCCGCCGCCACGCTGCGGGGGTGGATCGAGAGCCCGGGGCATCGCCGCAACCTGGAGAACTGCGCGTACACGCACCACGGTGTGGGGCTGAGCAACGCGCGGTGGACCCACGTCTTCGTCACCCCCCCCCTGAGCCCATGAGCGACATCCGCCAGCGGCGCGAAGTCCGCCGCCGCTTCCTGGAGTTCCTGTACCGCGCGTCCGAAGAGGAAGCCAGCGAGTACCGCGACGGCTACGAGGTAGCCGAGGAGCTGGAGATTCCCCGGCAGGACGCGGAGCGCATCGTCCGCTACCTGGAGGACCACGGCTTCGTCACCAAGAGCGGAGGGATGGGGATGGTGGTGCGCATCACGGCGCAGGGCATCGACCACGTGGAGCGGACGATTTCGGGCGAGGACGACGCGTGATCCTGACGACCCTGGCGGAATCGGCCGCGTACGAGGTGCTGGGAAGCCGCGTCGCTACGGGGCTGCGGTGGCTTCGGGAGATGGACCCCGCGAACGGCGACGGACGCCACGCCATCGACGGCGAAGAGGTGTTCGCCCTCGTTTCGTCGTACCAGACCGGCCCCGCGACGGAGAAGCGCTTCGAATCGCACCGGGTGTACGTCGACCTTCAGTACGTCGTCAGCGGGAGCGAGCGCATCCTTCACGCGCCCGTGGACGCGCTGGCGGTGGAGACGCCGTACGATCCCGCCGCCGACATCGCCTTCTACGCCGAGCCGCTCTTCGCCAGCTCGCTGCTGATGCGCCCGGGCGACCTCGCCGTCTTCCATCCCGGCGACGGCCACAAGCCCGGGTGCATGGCGGGCGGCCGGCACGAGGTGAAGAAGGTGGTGGTGAAGGTGCGGCTGTAGGCTGGCCCCGGGCGACTGAAGTCGCTGCGACGACCACACGAAATCCGCCTGCGCGGACTGGCTTGTTGTGGTGCATCTCATGGCCGTCGTGCGCGCCCGTGTCGGGGCTTTCCGCTTTCCCAGAGGCGGGTTCACCCGCTCACGGTGCCCCCGATGCGGCTCCCCTCCCGCACTCACGCACTCACGCACTCCCGCACGAAGCCCCGGAGCGCATCCGCGCCCCGGGGCTTCGCCCACAAGTCGACAGACGTGACGCGTCAGTAGATGTACACCTGCGTGCCGACCGGCACGTTCTTGTACATCCACAGGATGTCGGCCTTGCGCATGCGGATGCAGCCATGGCTGGCGTTAGTGCCGATGGACGACTCGTCGTCGGTGCCGTGGAAGTAGTAGCCGTCGTACATCTCCAGCTTGGCCACGCCCAGCACCCCCTTGTGCGCCCGCTGCGGGCTGCCCCAGGGCGGAATGATGACGCTGTTGCCGCGCACCGGCACCCGCCCGGCCGGGTACCCGGCCAGCGCCCCAGGCGAGGCGTTGCTCATGTCGATGATGCCGCGCCCCGTCTTGCGGGCATACTCGATGTAATGCCAGTTGGGCGGAACCCAGATGGGGTCCAGCTCCTTGTGGGTGATGGCCATGCGCCCGCGCGGCGTAACGAAGCGCTTGGTCACTCCGCCCATCACCAGCGTCTTGCCCGACCCCACGGCCACCGGGGCCTTGTACAGCGTGTCCTGCCCCTTCAGGTACAGCACCCGCTTCTCGGCCAGGCTCACCACCAGGTACGGCCGGTCCTTCGGCGCGATCTCTTCCTCGCGCTTGGCCAGCGCCCGCTCGCGCTCGGCCGCCTGGCGCACCAGCTCGGCCTCCTTCTGGCGCACGTACTCCAGCGAGCGCGTGTCCTTCAGGTACGTCATCTCGGTCACGCGGCGCGTCAGGCGCTCGTTGACCGCCCACGCCGACGTGGCCGCGAACAGCCCGGCGGCAACCAGCACCGCCAGCACCAGCGTCAGCGACGCGCCGCGGTAGTTGTGGTAGATGCGGCGCAGCCGGCCCTTGGGCGTGTAGTCGCGCCGCTCGGGGATGCTGTCGGGCCTGCGGGGCCTGAATTCCTTTTCCATCGTCCTGCCTCCCGGCCCGCCGGTTTACGCGGGCCCGTCACCGTGGTTTCCGGCTCAGTAGATGTAGACCGGCGTGTCCTGGCCCACCGCGTCGAAGATGGCGGCCAGGTCCCGCGCCTGCGCCATGAAGGCGCCCGGCTTCACCAGGTCCTTCAGCGGCCCGGCCGTAGGCTGGCTGTAGATCTCGGTGCCGTCGTCCAGCCGCAGCACGTACCGCCCCAACCCCCCCGGCACCCGCCGCTCGCCCTCGGCCGGCACGGGCTCGCCGCGGCTCACGTACACCCACTCGGGCACCACGTACGCGGGGGACGTCTGCTTCTGCGCCACCTTGCGCTCGCCGACGGGGCGCACCAGCCGCCACGTTCGGCCGTCCGGCGCCTTGATGATGGAGTCGGCGCCGATGGTGAGTTTCGCGCGCCGGAGCGTGGCCACGCCCTGCCGCAGCTCGAGCACCGAATCGTCCAGGACGATGGCCAGGTGCCGCTTCCGCGTTTCCAGCGAGCGGATGCGCATATCGCGGCGCAGCACCGCCACCGCCAGCTGCGTGCGCTTCTGCTGCGCGGCCAGCAGCGAGTCGCGCGTGGCCCGCTGGGCAACGGTCAGCCGCTGGTTGAAGTACTCGGTTTCCGAGCGGTAGCGGGGCACGCGCGACGCCACCACACCCGCGGCGCCCAGCAGCAGCACCGCCAGCACCAGCGTTCCCCAGAAGAACCCGGGGTGGTCGCGCCTCAACCCCCTGCGTCCAGCACGTGGATCGTTCATCTGCCTCGCCGTCCGGTGGTTGCGTGCCCCCTCCGCCGCGCGCTTGAGCAAAGAATGTTCCCGAGTCCCCTTTGTGCCGATCCCACAACGAGTTACACGCGCGGCGCCGGGAAGGTCCGGTTCTCTGGATCGCCCGGTGGCGCAAGCGGGTGCGCCTGTGCATCTTTGGGCGCGCGCGCCGCCCCGAACCCTGTACGAAATCGAGATGAACCGCACCTTCTGGATCCTGGGATGCACCTTCGCGCTGCTGGCGGTGGCCGCGGGGGCGTTCGGCGCGCACGCGCTGCGGGCGCGGCTGACGCCGGACCTGCTGGCCGTGTGGGAAACGGCGGCGCGCTACCAGATGTACCACGCGCTGGCGCTGCTGGTGGTGGCCTTCGCCGCGGGGCGCGCAGGCGGCGGCGGGTGGACGCTCGCCGGATGGCTGTTCACGGCGGGAATCGTGGTGTTCTCCGGCAGCCTGTACGTGCTGGCGCTCTCCGGCGTGCGCTGGCTGGGAGCCATCACTCCGCTCGGCGGCCTCTGCTTCCTGGCGGGATGGGTGGCGCTGCTGCTGGCGGGCATGCGCGCGTCGCCCTCCTGAGCGGCGGGTGACGGATACCGGAGCCGAGGGCGATGGAGCTGAAGGTCCTGCAGGACGAGGTGGCCGGCTGCCGCGCGTGCGGGCGGCTGGTGGAGTGGCGCGAGCGGGTGGGCGTGGAAAAGCGCCGCGCCTACCGCGACGACGAGTACTGGGCGCGCCCCGTTCCCGGCTTCGGCGATCCGGCTGCGCGGCTGCTGATCCTGGGGCTGGCGCCCGCCGCGCACGGGGCCAACCGCACCGGCCGCATGTTCACCGGTGACCGCAGCGGCGACTTCCTGTACGCGGCCCTCCATCGCGCCGGCTTCGCCAGCCAGCCCACCTCCGTGCACCGCGGCGACGGGCTGCAGCTGCGCGACGCCTGGGTGACCGCCGCCGTGCGCTGCGCCCCGCCCGACAACAAGCCGCTGCCGCCGGAGCGCGACGCCTGCGCCCCGTTCATCCGCCGCGAGCTGGCGCTTCTGCCCGGCGTGCGCGCCATCCTGTGCCTGGGCGGGTTCGCCTACGAGGCCGCGGTCCGGCTGATGCGCGACACGGGCGGCGTCCTTCCGCACCCCCTGCCGAAGTTCGGCCACGGGGTGGTCGTCCCGGTGCAGGGCGGGCCGGCGCTCGTCTGCTCGTACCATCCCAGCCAGCAGAACACCTTCACCGGCCGCCTGACTCCGGCCATGCTGGACGACGTGCTCGCCATCGCCCGCGGCGTGATGGACGGCGTCAGCGCTGGCGGATGATGCGCAGCACGTGGTCGTCGGTGCCCGCCGGGTCGCCCCGGCCGTCGCGGTTGCTGGTGGTGAGGTACAGGTGCCCGTCCGGCCCCATCACCACGGCGCGGATGCGGCCGACCGTCCCGGGAAAGAGCGGCTCCGCGGCCACCGCTCGCCATCCCGTCCGCGTTCCGGGCGCCGGCTGCAGCACGATCCTCAGCAGCTGCTTTCCCCTGAGCGCCGCGACGAAGGCGTTGCCCCGCCACGGGAACTCGGCGCCCGTGTAGAACGCCATGGCGCCGGGGGCGATCGCCGGCGTCCACTCCACCAGCGGGCGCACGAACTCGCCTCCGCCCTGGTCGCCCGCGGCGTCCGGCCATCCGTAGTTGCCGCGGGGGACGATGACGTTCAGCTCGTCGCGGCCGCGGCGGAACCACTCGCGGGGAAGGCCGCTGGGGCCGTGGTCGGGGGCGAACAGGCTTCCCGTCTCAGGGTGCCAGGCCAGCCCCTGCGGGTTGCGCACGCCGAGGGCATACAGGTACGACCCCGCGACGGGGTTGTCGGCCGGGACGCCGCCGTCCGGACGCATGCGCAGCACTTTGCCGGCGAGCGAGGCGGTGTCCTGCGACAGCCAGGGCCGGGTGGCGTCGCCCGTGGTCAGGTACAGCATGCCGTCGGGCCCGAACCGCAGCGCCGCGCCAGCGTGGTACCGGGTCGCCGGAATGCCATCCAGGATCACGCGCGGCTCCACCCCGCGCCCGCCGCGCTCCGTCAATCGGACGACCCGCACCTCGGCGCGCTTGCCCATGGCGAAGGCGCCCGCCACGAAGACGTGCCCCGTTTGCGCGAAGTCGGGCGACAGGGCGATGCCCATCAGCCCCATCTCGCTGCGCCGCTCCACCGCCAGCGTGGCCCACGGCTCCGGCCGAAGCGCGCCGTCCTGGATGACGCGGATGCGGCCGGCCCGCTCGGTGACGAACATCTGCCCGTCGGGGGCAAAGGCCAGGTCCCACGGCACCTGCAGCCCGCTCGCGACGGTGTCCAGGCCCACGCCCGGGGTGGGCGGGGCGGCGGAAAGCCGCGTGGGCGAGCCGCCGCAGCCCGTTGATCCAACGGCCAGCAGCAGCGCTGGGATGATGATACGAATGTGGTTCATCCCCGGGCACGGGTGCAGCTTTCACACCGCGCCCCGGCGATCTCCGCGTCGAGCCACGGGCCATGGCGCCGCGCACGGGTTCTCGATAGCATCCCATCTCCGGCCGGCATTTTCCCGCAAACGATGAGATCATGCAATCCACGCTTCCGACGCCCGAAGTCCTGGCCGCCGCCCCGGCGATCGAGTACGCCTCGCGCGTGGAGGGCTGAGCCCATGCCCCGCCTTCCGCTCGCGGTCGCCGCGCTGGCGCTGCTCGCCGTGTCGGCCGACGCGCAGTCCCGGCCCCGGGCGCGCGACCTCGGCGTTCCGTTCGAGGGCACGCCCGGGCCGCTGAACGGCATCACCGACGTGGCCGGCGTTCAGGTGGGGCACACCACGCTGATCTCCGGGAGCGGCCCGCTCGTCGTGGGCCAGGGGCCGGTGCGGACCGGGGTTACGGCCATCCTTCCGCGGGGGCGCGAATCCAACGATCCCATCTTCGCCGCCTGGTTCTCGCTCAACGGCAACGGCGAGATGACGGGCACCACCTGGATCGACGAGTCCGGGTTCCTGGAGGGCCCCGTGCTCATCACCAACACGCACAGCGTGGGCGTGGCGCGCGATGCGGTCATCCAGTGGATGTTCAGGAAGTACCCGGGCTTCCAGTGGGCGCTGCCCGTGGTCGCAGAGACGTGGGACGGCCGCCTGAACGACATCAACGGCTTTCACGTTCGCCCCGAGCACGTCTTTTCCGCGCTGGACGGCGCCGCCGGCGGGCGTGTGACGGAGGGCGGTGTCGGGGGCGGAACGGGGATGATCTGCCACGGCTTCAAGGGCGGGATCGGCACGTCGTCGCGCACGGTGGCCGCGGCGGCGGGCGGGTACACGGTGGGGGTGCTGGTGCAGTGCAACTACGGCGGGCAGCGCGCGCTGCGGATCGCCGGGGTGCCGGTGGGGCAGGAGCTGACGGAGCCAGGCGTGTGCCTGGCGACGGACCGCCCGCCGGTGCAGGAGTGGATGCGCACCACGCTGCGCTGCGGGCAGCGGGTGTCGGCCCTGGTCGAGCCCCGGCAGGAGGAGAGCGGGTCCATCATCATCGTGGTGGCGACGGACGCGCCGCTGCTTCCGCACCAGCTGGAGCGGCTGGTGAAGCGGACGGCCCTGGGGCTGGGGCGGCACGGCAGCATCGCCAGCCACTACTCGGGCGACATCTTCGTCGCCTTCTCGACGGCCAACCCCGGCGCGGCGATCGCCACGGGCACGCCGGCGCTGACCATGCTTCCCAACGACCGCCTGGACCCGCTCTTTACCGCCACCGTGCAGGCGACGGAAGAGGCGGTGACCAACGCCCTCGTCGCCGCCGAGACCATGACGGGCGCCGACGACCTGCGCGCGCACGCCCTGCCGCATGATCGCCTGCGCGAAATCCTGGCCCGCTACAACCGCCTGGCGCCGCCCGCGCGACCGTAGCGGGCGATCGAATCAGGACTCGGGACCTGGCCCCGTGCGCTGTCATCCTGAGGAAGCGGCCACGCCCTAGCCGCCGGCGCGCCGCGGTTTGCAGCGACCGAAGGATCCGCCACACACCCCGCGTGCCGCTCGTGGCAGCGGACACACAGATCTCCCGCTCTCTCTCGTGCCCTGCGCCCCCGAGATGAACAATTATTATGTGTACATCCTGGCGAGCAACACGGGCACGCTGTACGTCGGCATCAGCAATGACCTCGTACGTCGGACGTACGAGCACAAGCACAAGCTGATTCCCGGATTCACGGCGAAGTACGGAGTCGACCGGCTCGTCTACTTCGAGCACTCCCGCGACGTGGGTGCCGCGATCGCGCGGGAGAAGCAGATCAAGGGGTGGACGCGGAAGAAGAAGCTGGCGCTCGTCACATCAACGAATCCCGAGTGGGAAGACCTCGCGGGAACAATCGGGTTGACAGACGTGGAGCGATAACCCGACTCGGAAGAAGGTGGACACGGAAGTGGCCGCCCTACCGGATGCGTTACACACTACGCGCTCGGCGGCACGACCGAGGCGGCCGCAGAGCCGCGGTCCTTCGGCTCATTCATGCCCCAGAGAACTTACCGGCCACGGTGTGTCCTCGGCGGGGCTGCGCTTCGAGGAGTGTGTGGCGGATCCCTCAGTCGCTGCCGTCCACGGTGCACGGTCCGGTGGGCCGAGGCCGCTCCATCGGGATGACAGCCGGGGGCTCGAACGGTTCCCACAGCGCGGATTGCCCGCGCCTCATCGCTCCAGCCGGAACCCCGGGTCCACCGTTGGCCGCTGGGGCGCGTTGGCGACAGCCCAGCCGGTGGCGTACATCCAGCGCGTCATCCGCTCCAGCTTGGTGATGTCGATGCGCTCGGGCTCGTCCTCGGGCGTGTGGTAGTCCGGGTGCAGCAGCGTGGTGAAGAAGATCGCCGGGATGCCGGCGCGCGCGTAGGGCAGGTGATCGCTGCGGAAGTACCAGCCCTCCGGGTGCGACGGCGCGTCCCAGGTGGAGTCGATGGCGAAGCCGGGGTTGGCCGCCATCGCCATCTCCACCAGCGCCGTGCTGTTGCGGTGCGGGGGAATCATCCCCAGCAGCGCGGCGGAATCGGGGTGGTTGCGGCCGATCATGTCGCCGTTGAGCACGGCGACCAGCGACTGCCGGGGGACGGTGGGGGTGCGCGCGTACCAGTTGCTGCCTAGCAGCCCGCGCTCCTCCGCGCCGTGCCACACGAACAGGGCGCTCCGCCGCCCCGGCTGCCGTACGAACGCGCGGCCGATGGCGAGAAGCGCGACGCTGACCGTGGCGTTGTCGTCCGCGCCGTTCCAGATGCTGTCGCCGTTCACCGGGTGGTGCACGCCGTCGTGGTCCTGGTGGCCGCTGAACACCACGTGCTCGCCGCGGACGGACGGATCACTTCCCGGCACGCGTGCGACCACGTTCACGGACGGGTAGACGAAGCTTTCCGTCCGCAGGTCGGCCGTAAGCCTCAGCCCCTCGGTGGCGGCGGGAATCACCCCCGGCCGCACCAGGAAGACGGGAATGGGCGAGACGCCGGCGCGCGGGTTCACCCCCGCCGTGTCCAGCAGGTAGCGGCCCTGGCGCTGGAACTTGACCATGTTGTCGAAGGCCATCAGCCCCACCGAATCCGCCACGAGCACGATGGCCGCCGGCGTGGCGGCCGACAGCACGTTCCGCTGCGCCGCCACCGCCGACGCCGTGTAGCGATACTCCCGCAGGCTGACGTCGGCCGGTGGCGGGTTCGGCGGCTGCCGCAGCGCGGCCACCACCACCCGTCCCGCCGCTCCGCCCGCCGGGATCAGCGTGCCGTCCGCCACCATCAGCGGCGCATCGACGCGGGCATCCACCGGCCCCATCACGATGACGTCCCGCCACAGCCGCAGCGGCCGCCCGCCGAGGCTCACCGTGCTCTCCCCCGACAGGCGAAAGCGGCGCAGGGGAAAGAACTGGAAGTACGTCCCGTCGTCCCCCGCCGGCTCCATCCCGATCCGCCGCGCCTGCTCCGCGAGCCACACCGACGCCCGGAGCTCGTCCTCCGTCGCCCCGAGCCGCCCGCGCATGGAGTCGCTGGACAGGAAGAAGAGGTCGCGCCGCAGGTCGTCGGCCGTGATCGCCGCCGCGCCCGATCCGCCGCCGCCGGGCGCCGAGGCGGCGGTCGCGCAGGCGCCCAGCGCCAGCGCCAAGGCGGGGACAAGAAGAGTGATGGGCTTCATCGCGCGCGTCGAGTAGTGGGGCGGCAGGGTTGCTTCGGCAAGCTACGGCGTCCGGCGCGGGCCAGCAACGCCGTGGCATCCGGCGCGGGATGCGGGTTCGCAACTCGTTGCGGGCACGCGTTCTTCAAGTTGTCGTTCCGGCGGGGCGGCTCGCCGGCGGCGGCCTCGCTCCTCAGCTGCTCGTCCTGCGACAGGAACGAGGAAGGGGCCGGACCCGCGAACCGGTCCGGCCCCTTGGCCGTGCGTCAGGATGTGACGCGGCGCTACTCGATGACCACCCGCGCGGCGACCACCTGCACCGGAAGCGACCGCATCTCGACCCCCGTGGTCCAGACCGACACGGTCTCTCCAATCGTGAGGACCTCCGCGCGGAGTTCGCCGCTCTTTCGCTCCACGCGGGTGCGCTCGTTCAAGCGCACCCAGGCAGCGTCCACACGCGCGGCGGGGTCCGCCGCTTTCACCAGCACGGCCCCCGAGGGGCCGTCGGTCTGTGTAACCATTCCCCGGATGTACGCGTCCCTCTCCGGCGCGGTCGACTCGCCGCAGCCCGCCGTGGCGAGCCCCACGGCAACGAGCATCAGGACCAAGCGTCTCACCATCTGCACCTCGCGTCGTAGCTGGTCGTGTTTGATCGATGTACGCGCATAAACGCCCGAATTCGCCCGTTCCTGACACACGCACGGTGCATGGACGACGGCCCATCCGCCTAATCTGTGTCACAACCCCTTGCCCGGCAACTGCTTGGAAGGGGCGCCGTCCTCCTGGGAGTACGGCCGGCGTGTGCTGGTGAGGACCACCACAGGAGCGAGTGAGGCCTTTTCTATGTGTTTGCCCCGGCGCGAGATACAGATGGCGCGCGGCACTGCTCTTGCCCCGGTGAGCCCTCAATCGGAACGAACGAGCGTGCAACCCATCTACGCGGAGCTTTCGCATGTCCATGCTCCATCTTGGCCGCCGGGTGGCGGTCTGTGTACTGGCCCTGTCCACCACGGCCTGCGCGGGCGCAGGTGGCGGATTGGGTACCCTGGGCGAAATTCTCGCGGGGGCGGCGGGCGCCGGCGGCCAGCAGCAGGGCGGCCAGCAGGGGCAGGGCGGGGTCGTCACCGTCGAGGTGCAGGGCGTCGACCAGCAGCGGCAGGTGATCAACGTTTCCACGCAGCAGGGCCAGCAGGGCTCCATCCGCTACGACCAGCGGACGCAGGTGGTCTATCAGCAGCAGCAGTACCCCGTGACGGCGCTGGAGCGGGGCGACGTCGTCGACATGGAGATCCAGCAGGTTTCGCAGAACGAGTACTACGTGGGCCGCATCCAGGTGCGGCAGAGCGTGCAGGAGCGCAACGGCCAGCCGGCGCCCGGCACCAGCGGCCAGGGCGGGATGGGCGGCACCACGACCGGGCAGGCGCAGGTGTTCTCCGGACAGGTGGCCCAGGTGGACCATCAGCGGAACTCGCTGGTGATCCAGATCCGGCAGGGGGTGAACGCCACGGCCTACGTGCCGTCCAATTCGCCCCGTGCCACGATGGACGAGTTCCACCGCCTGCGCGTCGGCGACTTCGTCCGCTTCGAGGGACGGGCCGTCAACAACCAGCAGATCGAAGTCCTCCGCTTCTACTGAGGCAGGGAGGGACGACGACAGCCCCGCGCCGGACCTTCCGGCGCGGGGCTTGTCCGTTCCGCCCGTGCCGCGTACTTCGTACTTCCGTCTCGTCCCTTTCCGCAGACCGAGGGAGCACCGTGGCCCGACCGTACGTTCTCGCCGAAACCACCTGGAAGACGGTAGCCGACACGCGCTACGACGTGGCCGTGCTTCCCTGGGGCGCCACGGAGGCGCACAACTACCACCTTCCCTACGCCACGGACACCCTGCAGTGCGACGCCGTCGCCGCGGAATCCGCGCGGCTGGCGTGGGACCGCGGCGCGCGGGTGACCGTGCTCCCGACGGTTCCGTTCGGCGTGCAGACGGGGCAGCTGGACATCCCGCTTTGCCTGAACGTCAATCCCACCACGCAGCTGGTCATCCTGCGCGACCTGGCGAAGTCGCTGGCGGGGCAGGGCATCGGCAAGCTGGTGATCCTGAACGGCCACGGCGGCAACGACTTCCGCGCCATCATCCGCGAGCTTCAGCCGCAGGTGGGCGTCTTCCTGTGCGCCATCAACTGGTGGAACTGCGTGGACCCGCGCCCATTCTTCGCGGAGCCCGGCGACCACGCGGGCGAGCTGGAAACGAGCGTGATGATGCACATCGCTCCCGACTTCGTGCTGCCGCTGGACGAGGCGGGGCCGGGGACGGAGAAGAAGTCGAAGATCGCCGGCCTGCGCGAGGGCTGGGCGTGGGCGCCGCGCCGCTGGACGGCCATCTCCGCCGACACCGGCGTGGGCGACCCGTCCGCCGCCACGCAGGAGAAAGGCGCCGCGTTCCTCCACGCCGTCAGCAAGCGCATAGGCGGGTTCCTGGTGGACCTCGCACAGACAGACATGAACGACGGCTAACGAGTAGAGATCCTAACTGCGGGAGGCGAGAAAGAAGTCTACGGTTTCGCGGAGTTTCGGACTGAAGCGGTGGAAATCCACGTCCGTGAGCAAACCCTATCCGGCGGATGGCCGTGAGCTTCAGGACGGCCGCGAATCACGCCAATCCCGCAACATCCCCCAGAAACGCGGCCCCGCGACGAAGCACGTCGCGGGGCCGCGGTGTTCCGGACGGACGTGCTTGGCTACTCGTAGAGCGGCGCGCCGGCCAGTTCCTCCAGGGCCGCCATGAAGGCGCGGAATGCAGGCGTCATCTCGCCCTCGTGCTCGGCGCCGCGGCTGTCCGGGTACGCGTTGCTGCCGTGCGACTCCACGGTCCGGCCGTCCGCCACCACGCGCAGAGACCAGCCCGCCCCGTCGGCGATGTTCTCGGCCACGTAGCTCCTGTGCCAGAAGTTCACCCCGATTTCGTCGACGGCGGTCCAGAAATCCGCCCATTCCTGCGCCGACGGAACCGAGACGACGCTCTCGATCTGCGCCGGGCTGGTTAGTTCCCACGGCGCGCGCCGCAGCACGACCGTGTCGCCACGAAGCACCACCGAGGCCGAAGGGGCGTAGTATCCGCCCATCGAGAACTCCAGCTCGTCCGGCACCCCCGCCCGCGGCAGGGGCCCCGCGAGGTCGGTGCACGCGCCGAGGCTGAGCGCGGCGCAAAGCACCGCCAGGCCGGTACGCGGCGACGGGAAGATCGAGAAAACGCGGGTCATGGTGTAAGCGGAATGGGTGGAACGAGGTCGCGCGGGGTACCCGCACGCGAGCGGCGGCGGGGCCCTCCTCAACGCGGCCCGAAGGCGGATTGTGACATCGCTCGGACGGCCGCGGCCCCGCGACGAAGCTCGTCGCGGGGCCGCTTTCGATCCTCCGCGGAGCGAAATCAGCCGCTGGCGCCCACCTGGGCGGTGGCGCCGGTCTGGGAAATGTCGCCACGCTGCGAGCTGGTGCCGGCCGAGGTGGATCCGCCGGCCGGTGCCTCGCCCTCATCCGGCCAGGCGCCGATGGCGCCCTCTTCCAGCCACGCGTACTGGCCCTTCAGAACGTCCTGGGCAAGGCGGTAGGTGCTGTCGTCGGCGTTCTGGTCGATCGCGCTGAACAGCGCCTTGATGCGCAGGCGCGAGCGCTTGCAGAACACGTCGGCCAGGCGCTGCGCGTCGCGGCCGTGCGGCTCCTTGGCCAGCGACTGCGCGCGAACGCAGGCGCACGACATGGCGTACAGCTCGGCGCCGATGTCGACGAAGCGGCCCAGCAGCTTGCCCTTGCGCTCCAGCTTCGCCTGGTACTTGCCCATGGCGTAGAACATCTCGCGCGCCAGCTTGCGCGAGGTGCGCTCGATGTAGCGAACGTGCTTGGCCAGCGGCCCGAACTCGCCGTACGCGCCGGGAATCTGCCCGCCGCCCACGAAGCGCTTGGGAAGCCATCCCGCGTACCACAGGCCGGCCTTGGCCATGGCGGCGAACTTCTGCCCCGCGCCGATGCCGGGCTTGATCATGTCGCCCGCCACCGCCAGGTGCGTGTCCACCGCCTCGCGGGCGATGAACAGGTGCATGATCTCGCTGGTGCCCTCGAAGATGCGGTTGATGCGGAAGTCGCGCATCATCCGCTCCACCGCGATGGGCTTTTCGCCGCGCGCGCGCAGCGAGTCGGCCGTCTCGTAGCCGCGGCCGCCGCGGATCTGCATCAGGTCGTCAATCAGCTTCCAGCCCACCTCGGTGGTCCACAGCTTGGCGATGGCCGCCTCGAGCCGGATGTCGTTCTGCGCCTGGTCGGCCAGGGCGCTCGACAGCTCGGCCATGGCCTCGATGCCGAAGGCGTCGGCCGCCATGCCGCCCAGCATCTGCGCCACCTCGTCGTGCTTGCCGACGGCCTGGCCCCACTGCACCCGCTCCGCCGCCCACTTGCGCGCCACCTCGACCGCGGCCTTGGCGCCGTACGCCGCCGACATGGGAAGCGTCAGGCGCCCCGTGTTCAGCGTGATCAGCGCCAGCTTGAGGCCCTTGCCCTCGCCCCACAGGATGTCTTCGCGGGGAACGCGCACGTTCTCGAAGGTGATCACCGCGTTCTGCAGCGCCTTGAGCCCCATGAAGCGGCAGCGCTGGGTGATGGTGACCCCCGGCGCGCTGGTGTCGACGATGAAGGCGGTGATCTGCGGGACGGCCTTGCCGTTCTTGATCTTGTCGGGCGTGCGGGCCATCACCACCAGCAGCTCGGCCAGGGTGCCGTTGGTGCACCACAGCTTTTCGCCGTTGAGGATGAAGGCGCTGCCGTCGTCGGTGGGCGTCGCCGTGGTGGCGAGCGCGGCCGGGTCGCTGCCCACCCCGTCCTCCGTCAGCGCGAACGCCGAGATGGCGCCCTTGGCAATGCGCGGCAGGTACTTCTTCTTCTGCTCGGGGGTGCCGAACAGCTTCAGCGGCTGCGGCACGCCGATGGACTGGTGCGCCGAGAGCAGGGCGGTGAGGTTGCCGTCCTTGCTGGTGACCATGCCGATGGTGCGGCCGTAGCCCACCTGGCTCAGCCCGATGCCGCCGTACTCCTCGGGGATCTTCAGGCCGAAGGCGCCCACCGCGCGCAGCTCGTCCACCAGCTCCGGCGGAATCTCGCCCGTGCGGTCGATGGCGTCGCTGTCGGCCCGCTCGATGATGGGGCGAAGCCGGGCGATGTACTCGTCGGTCTTCCGCTTGTCTTCCGGGGCCTGGCGCGGGTACGGGTGGATCAGGTCCAGGCGGAAGTTGCCCAGGAACAGCTCGCGGACGAAGCTGGGCGCGGTCCACTCGGATTCGCGGGCCGCCTCGGCGACGTCGCGGGATTCCTGCTCGGTCGGGCCGTTCGTGGCACTCATCGCTCGTGGTCTGTCGAGGGGTGTGCGTCAGGGCTGCCGGGCACGTCCGGCCTGGCCTGAAGCTGAACATACGGGTGAGCCGCACTCACGCAACAAATCGTCTCCCACCACGGAAAATCAGGCCGGGCACGAAGACGCGGAGGCGCGGAGAGGAGTCTTCACTCTCCGCGCCTCCGCGCGCCCCGGCGGCCGGAAAACCTAGCGCCGCGCCGCCGCGCTCAGCGACCGCACCAGGTCGGCCGCAAGCTCCGGGTCCGCCGACTCCTCCGCGGCGACGGGCGCCGCGTCCACCCCGCGCTTGCGGCGGGCGGCATCCAGCACCGCCTCGCTCTCGATGAGCACCTGCCCCAGGCCGCGGCGCTGGGCCAGGTCGCGCGCGGTCTCGGCGGCGCGCTCGGCGCGGGGCCAGTCGCGCAGCGACGAGGCCCCGTTGGCCAGCTCCAGCAGCGCCTGGGGGGCCAGCGGCGTGCGCTCCCACTCCGGCTCGGCGGCCCACACCGACTGCCACGCCTCGTCGAACCCCGGCCGGTTGCCGGATCCTCCCGCCGCGCGGCCTGCGTTGGCGGCCACCAGCACCCGCTCCCGCGCGTCCTGGATGTGCGGCAGCACCGCGCGGAACACCTCGAGCGCCGGGGCGAAGCGGCCCTGTCCCATCCAGAAGTACGCCACGTCGTGCGCAAGGGCGGGCAGCCTGGGGTGCCGGGATCCGTAAGCCCGGAACGCAAGGCGCGCCAGCTCCTCGGCATCGCCCGGAGGGCTGGTCTGCATGGCGATGCAGAACAGGTCGTGAAGCGCCCGCGCCTGGATCTCGCGCATGGCGTGGCGCCGCGCGGCGCGAAGCGCGCGGATGTGGAAGCGCCGGGCGGCGGGGTAGTTGCCCCGCTGCTTGTACAGGTTGCCCAGCCCCAGGAAGGCCTCGGCGTAGCTGGCCCAGTCCTTGGCCTGCCGCCCCAGCCCCACGGCGCGGCGGAACCAGGTTTCGGCGCGCGCGTTTTCGCCGTTGGCGCGGGCGATCATCCCCACCCGGTGGGCGGCCGCCGCGTTGGTGGGCGAGGCCAGCGCGGCCGCCGTGGCCAGCGTGACCGCGGCGGAAAGCAGCGCCTTGCCCTCGGCCCAGTCGGTCGCCGTGCGGCAGGCCGCCATCACGTCGGCCTCGGGCACCCCCGCCGGGTCCTTGAGGATGGCGGCGACCGCGCGCAGCGCCTGCTCCAGGGGCTCGTCGGCGGCCGCCTCCGCGATGGCGCGCAGGCGGGTCTCGTACGCCTCGGCGGCAAAGAGCCCGTCGCGCTCCTCGGGCTGCACGGACGACCACAGCACCACGTCGCGGTACGTTTCCCACAACAGCAGCCCCAGGGGCTCCGGCATCTCGTCGAGCACCTGTACGCCTTCCAGGCTTTCTCCGCCGTGCACCAGCGCGGGGGGCACGTGCCACCGCCAGCGGCGGCGCGGCTTGCGGGGGCGGTTGGCCGGGGCTGCTTCCATGGTGCGTCTCGGAGTCAGAGAGGGGCGGACGTAGGCACGCGCGCGCCTGACGGGCCGTGGCGCCCGTCGGGAAACGCTGGTGCCCGGCGCCTTGTGAGCGCCGGTGCGGACCTGTGATTTGTCGATGTAACCCTATTATGCGTTGCCGGGCGCCAGGATGCCAGAGTTTCGAATCGGACGAGTTGTGCGGAATGGCGGCGGCGTGCTCCTCCGGCTGTATCGACGGTGGCCCTAAACGGGCGTGCGAGGCGGGTTTGCGGGGGCTGGCACCGGACGTGCCACCCGCCCCGCCCGGACTTTCGAAAACGGGAGGCGCGGATGAAGGTGCTGGTCACGGGGGGAACGGGCGTGGTGGGAAAGGCGGCGGTCGACCACCTGCTCAAGGCGGGGCACACGGTGCGCCTGCTGTCGCGCGGCGCGGCGGACGACGTGCGCCAGTGGGCGTCGGGGGTGGAGCCGCACGCGGGAAGCGTGTCGTCCGACGAGGCGGTGGCCGGGGCGGCGGAGGGATGCGACGCGGTGCTGCACGTGGCGGGAATCGTGGCCGAAAGCCCGCCCGAGGTCACCTTCCAGGCGGTGAACGTCGACGGCACGCGGCGGCTGGCGCGCGAGGCCCGGCGGGCGGGGGTGCGCCGCTTCGTGTACGTGTCGTCGCTGGGCGCCGACACGGGCGAGTCCGGCTACCACCGCTCCAAGTACCAGGCCGAGCTGGCGGTGCGCGAGGAGGCCCCGCCGGGGTGGCTGATCGTGCGCCCCGGCAACGTCTACGGCCCGGGCGACGAGGTGGTGTCGCTGCTGCTGAAGATGGTGCGCACCCTGCCCGTCATTCCGCTCGTGGGCAGCGGCGACCACCCCTTCCAGCCGGTGTGGGTGGACGACCTGGGGCTGGGGCTGGCCCGGGCGGTGGAGCGGTCCGAGCCGGTGGGGACGGCGGTGGACCTGGCGGGCCCCGAGGTCACCAGCATGCGCGAGCTGATCCAGCTGATGAGCCGCATCACCCAGCGCAGCCCGGTGATGGTGCCGGTGCCCGAGTTCCTGGCCAAGACGGGAACGCAGGCCATGGAAACGCTGGGCTTCGACTTTCCCATCAACAACGACCAGATCACCATGCTGCTGGAGGGCAACGTGCTGCCCCCCGGCGCCTCCAACGCGCTGACCGACGTCTTTGGCGTCACCCCCACGCCGCTGGGCGAGGGCTTAAGCAAGCTGGCCGACGCGCTCCCCGAGGCGCTGCCGTCGGAGGGCACGGGGAGCCTTCACCGCCAGCGCTACTGGGCCGACATCCAGGGCAGCCGCATGACGGCGGACCAGGTGTTCGAGATGGTGAGGACGCAGCTGGGCTCGCTGGCTCCGGACTCGCTAATGAAGGTGGGGGTGGAGCCGGGGACGGAAAAGCCCATCGAGGAGGGCGCCACGCTCACGATCTCCATCCCCCTGCGCGGCCACATCCAGGTGCGCTGCGAGGAGATCGCCGACAACACCATCACCATGGTGACGCTGGAGGGCCATCCGCTCTCCGGGGCCATCCGCTTCGACGTACGGGAGCCCGCGCCGGGCATCATCCGCTTCGAGGTGCGCAGCTTCACGCGGTCGTCGGACCTGCTGGACCTGGTGGGGATGCGCACCTTCGGCAAGGTGGCCCAGCGCGCCACCTGGCGGTCCGTGGTCGACTCCGTCCTCACCCGCAGCGGCGGGCACGCGCCCCAGGGGGTGCAGGAAGAGGAAACCACGCTCACGGGCAAGGACGCCGAGGACGTGGAGAACTGGGTGGAGGAGGTGGTGATGAGGTTCCGCCGGGAGCACTCCCCGCAGGGCGCGGCCGACGGTCAGTAAACGCCGCGGAGAACGCGAACGACAGCGGGGGGACGGCACGATCGCCGTCCCCCCGCTTCTTTCATCGTCGTGACGAGCTTACCGGTAGAGCCTGTACCGCGCCCGCTTCTGCTCCCACGCCTGCAGTTCCTGCCTCCAGCGTGCCTGGATCACCCGCGGGTCTTCGCCGCGGTCGAAGGCCTCGCGCGCCCAGGTGCTGCCGATCATCTGCGTGAAGCCCGTGTTCATGATGCGGAAGCGCTCCGGGTTCTGCCGCTTGGCCTCCGTCAGCAGCACCAGCGTCATGTACACCGGCTGGAAGGCGCGGCGGTCCGTCACCTCGATGCGCAGCGACGTGAACGCGGTGTCGCGGTACGTGGTGTGGACGGCCGGGTCCTTCGTGGGGCGGATCTCCGTCGGCACCAGGCGCACGCCGGGGAGGTCGTAGGGCGCCACGGCCTGCAGCAGCCGGTTGGCGTCCAGCCAGGGCGCGCCGAAGTAGTGGAACGGCTCGTCCGTCCCGCGGCCGGCGTGCACGTTGGACGCCTCGGCCAGCACCAGCCCGGAATAGATCAGCTCCGCCGTCACCGAGCGGATGTTGGGGCTGGGCCGCACGAAGGGAAGCCCCGTCTGCTCGAAGAACACGTTGGGACGCCACCCCTCCGCCGGGACCACGCGGAGATCGACGCCCAGGTTGGCGTCGCCGTTGTAGTAGCGCGCCATCTCGCCGACAGTCATCCCGTGGCGCAGCGGCGAGGGATAGTAGCCGGTGATCACCTGCGTGACGGTCTTCACGTCCATGTGCATCACCGGGCCCTCCGACACGTCGGTGATGGGGTTGGGGCGGTCCAGCACCACGAAGGGAATCCGGTGCCTGGCCGCCTCTTCCATGGCCATCGCCATCGTCCACACGAAGGTGTACGGCCGCGCGCCGATGTCCTGGATGTCGAACACCAGCACCTCCACCCCCTGCAGTTCCTCGGCGGTGGGGCGCTGGGTGCGGTCGTAGAGGGAGAAGACGGGAACGCCGGTGCGGGCGTCGCGGCCGGCGGTCACCGTTTCGCCCGCTTCCAGGTCGCCGCGGATGCCGTGCTCGGGGCCGAAGAGCGCCACCAGGTTCACCCCGTTGCGCCGCAGGTAGTCGGCGGCGTGCTCGCCCCCGCGCGTGACGGCGCTCTGGTTGGTGATCAGCCCGACGCGCTTTCCGGCCAGCAGGTGCATGGAGTCGCGCACCAGCACCTCCAGCCCGGGCACCACCTGGGCGCTGGGCTGGGGGCCGCCGGCGCCGTTCTGCCCCCCGGCGGCGGTGGTCCCGCAGCCGGCCAGGGAAACGCCCAGCGCCACGAGCAGCGCCGGGATGCGGGAAAGTAAAAGGGCGTGTGGCATTCGGATCCCGTTCGCGAAAGAGGGCCGTCCACCACCGGCGGCGGATGGCACGGTACACGCATCGGCGCGAGAGCATGTTCCCGCGCGTCGGCAGGCCGCCCCGACGCTGCGAAAGGCGGGCCATCGGCAGAACCTGACGGGGGATCGATGACGGTTGGGGGAGGACAGGGGTGAGCGAAACGTTCCGCCCGGCGCGCCCGGATGAGATCGACGACGTGGCCCGGCTGGAGGCGCACAGCTTTCCCGCGCCGGACCGGGGCCACGAGTGGTGGGAAGACTTCCTTCTGAATGGCCCGCACGGCGGGATCGAGGCGCTGTGGGCGGCCGAGGAGCGCGGACGGCTGGTGGGCGCCTGCCAGCTCCTGTGGATGCGCCAGTGGATCGGCGGCGTGTCGATGCCGGTGATGGGGCTGGGCTCGGTGGCCATCGCCCCCACGCACCGCAAGCGGGGCCTGGCCACGCGCCTGCTGATCGCGGGCTTCGAGCACGCCCGCGAGCGCGGCGACGTGGGATCGGTGCTGTATCCCTTCCGCGCCTCGTTCTACGAAGGGCTGGGCTACGGCCTGGCCGGCGAGGCCCACCAGTACCAGGTGCCGCCGTCGCTGCTGCCGGACGACAAGCAGGAGCGCATGCGGGTGCGCATGGTGGACGGCGAGGACGACGAAGCCGCCATGCGCGCCATCTACCGCGAAGCCGCGCAGCGCCTGCAGACGGGCCAGCTGGACCGCACGGAGCGCAACTGGCGGCAGAGCTGGAAGCGCGACGACCTGGCCGCGGTGCTGTACTGGGGCGAGAGCGGCGAGGCCGAGGGCTACGCAATCGTCCGCTACCGGGCAGACCTGCCCATCGACCGCCGCTTCATCGAGCTCGAGGAGCGGGTGTGGCTGTCGCTGCCGGCGCAGCGCGGCATCTACGCCTGGCTTTCGAGCCTGGGCGACCAGTGGCGCGAGGTGGTGTACCGCGCCCACCCGGAAGAGGGCTTCGGCGACCGGCTGAGCGAGCCGCGGCTGCCGCTTCTCTCCGCACCGAGCTGGGGGTTGTGGTTTCCCAGCGCCACCCTGCTGCGCGGGCCCATGTTCCGGGTGCTGGACGTTCCCGCCGCGCTGGCCCTGCGGCAGCTGGCGGTGAACTGCGACATGACGCTGGTGCTGGAAGTGGACGACGAGCAGATCCCGGAAAACCGGGGACCCTGGCGGGTGCACCTGGACGGGCGCCGCATGGAGGTGGAGCCGTACACGGGCGGGCACGTCGACGCCACCATGCGGCTGCCGGTGGACACGCTGTCGCGCATCTTCATCGGCGCGATCGCCCCATGGCAGGCCGTGGCCGGGGGGCTGGCCACCATCGACCGGCCGGCGGTGATCCAGCGGCTGGACCAGGCGCTGGCGGTGCCCAAGCCGTGGATGTTCGACCGGTTCTGACGGGGGCGGCGGGTTAGGGAAGAGGGATTCGAGGGGGGAGCAACCGGCTTCGGCACGGGCCGGGGGTCACGCGAGCAATGGGGAGGCGAGATGCGGGGACACACGTGGGGGCGGCGGACGGCCGCGTTGACGACGGTGATGCTGGCGTTCGCCCTGGCGGCGTGCGGCGGCGGGGGCGGAGACCAGAAGGCCCAGGGGCCGGCGGACGAGGGCGCCCCGGCGGGCAACTTCAAGACGTTCACGGGCCACGCCCCGGGGGGCAGCCTGATCGTGCTGGCGGAGGGCGACCCCGACGACCTGAACCCGCTGACCTACGACAGCAACACCGCGTATCAGCTGGTGCACCTGATGTTCCGCGCGCTGGGCCGGCGCGACAGCACGCTGGTCAGCTACACGCCCGACCTGCTGCAGGGGTGGGAGCAGCCCGACAGCGCCACCGTACTGCTGAAGGTGCGCCCCGGCCTCAAGTGGCACGACGGGCGTCCGGTGACGGCGAACGACGTCGTCTTCACCATCGAGCGGCAGAAGGACCCCAAGACCGCGTCGCCCCGCACGGCCGACGTGGCGGGGGTGGAGACCGTGCGCGCCACGGACAGCATGACGGTGGAGGTGAAGCTCAACCGCACGGGCCCGTCCACCCTGAACGCGCTGCTGGAGGTGGTGCCCGTTCCCCGGCACCTGCTGGAGTCCGTGGCGCCCGAGGCGCTGCGCCACGCGCCGTTCAGCAGCAACCCGGTGGGCAACGGGCTGTTCCGCTTTGGCACCTGGCAGAAGGGGCAGCAGGTGACGGTGGTGGCCAACGAGGACGCGCCCGAGGGCCGGCCCGCGCTGGACCGCATCGTCGTCCGCAACGTTCCCGAGCCCACGGCCCGGCTGACGGAGTTGATGAACGGCAACGCCGACCTGGCGAAGATCCCGGCACACCAGTACAAGGAGCTGCAGAACGCCCGCGGCCTGCAGCTGCACACGGCCGCGCAGGTGCGGCCGGCGTGGATCACCTGGAACGTCAACCGGCCGCCGGTGAACGACCCCGCCGTGCGCCGCGCCATCCTGATGGGCGTCAACCGGCAGGGGCTGGTCTCGGGCCTCTTCGGCGAGAAGGGCTCGCCCGCGCTGTCCGTCATTCCGCCCAAGCTGAGCCCCGGCGGCAGCGCCCGGCCCATTCCGTACGACGTCAACGGCGCCAGGCAGCTGCTGGCCCAGGCGGGATGGGTAGACACGAACCGCGACGGCATCGTCGAAAAGAACGGCCAGCCGCTGCGGGTGGAGGTGGAGTTCAGCAGCTCCGACCCCATCCGCGGCGACATGCTGATCGCCATGCAGGCGCAGCTGAAGCAGATCGGGGTAGACCTGGCCCCGCGGCAGTACGAGCGCACCACCTGGGTGGAGCGGCTGCGCGGGCGCAACTTCACGGGCTCGTTCTGGGGCTGGGGATGGGGCCCGGGGGTGATGGGCCCGAATGCGGAGATGGTGTTCCACTCGCGGTCCATTCCGCCCAAGGGCGCCAACTTCGCCGGGTACAGCAACCCGCGGACGGACGCTCTGATCGACAGCATCCTGGCGCAGAACGACAAGGCGCAGGCGCAGGGGCTGTGGCAGCGGCTGGAGCAGCAGCTGATCGATGACGCGGCGTACGCGCCCATCTTCCTGGACCCGGAGTTCTACGCGGCCAACGAGCGGTTCGGCAACGTGAAGTTCCGCGGCCCCGAGTGGTGGGAAGACGTGATCTACTGGCACATTCCGGCCAACCGCCGCCTGCCGCGCGACCGGGCGCGGGGGTAAGGCCCCCCTCTCCCGGCCTCTCCCCCGCAAACTGCGCGGGAGAGAGGGGGCGCGCTTCGGCAGGGATGGCGCGACCGACAGAAGGCGGCCCTCCTCCACACCGGTGGAGGAGGGCCGCGTCTTCGCCTGTCGTGACCGAAGTTATCGGGAGACTCGGGCGGCGATCGATTCCGGCACCAGCTCCGGGTTCCGGAAGCCGTGCTTCTTGTTCAGGTAGTACTCGGCGATCTGCGCGGCGAGGGGGGCCGCCGCGCCCGAGCCGCTGTCTCCGAACTCCACGATCACCGCGATCACCACCTCGGCCTTGCCGCCGCGCGGGCCGGCGAATCCCGTGAACCAGGCGTGGTCCTTGGTGGGGTCGGCCGAGTTCTGCGACGTGCCCGTCTTGCCGTACAGCTTGAAGCGCCGCAGCTCCACCGCGTGCGCGGTGCCGCCCGCCTCGATCACGGCGGCCAGCCCCTGCCAAAGCGAGCCCAGCGTCTCTCCGCTGACGCCCAGGTCCGTTTCCACCGGCGCGTCGCTGCCCATCAGCATGTGCGGCCGTCGCGCGACGCCCCCCCCGGCGAGGGCAGAGTAGAACTGCGCCATGCGCAGCGGCGTCTGCGAGTTGGGGCCCTGCCCGATGGCGAGGTTCATGACCTCGCTGGGGGGCGGCCGCCAGCCGAAGCGGCGGACGTACCAGTCGCGCCCGCTGGGAAAGGTGCCCACGCGCTCGCCCGGAAGGTCCACGCCCGTGGCCCGGCTGAAGCCCAGCCGCGTCCCGGCGCTCGTCAGGTTCTCCAGCCCCAGGCGGATTCCCAGCTGGTAGAAGTACACGTTGCACGAGTTGGCGATGGCCCGCGTAAGGTCCTGCGGGCCGTGCCCCTCGCGCTTCATGCAGCGCGAGTAGCGCCCGGCGTACGCCATGCCGCCCACGCAGGGGATGGGCATCACGTCCGCCGGCTTCATGACTCCGCGCTCCAGCGCGGCGATGGCCGTCGCCAGCTTCCAGGTGCTGGCCGGGGGATAGGTGCCCGCCAGGGCGCGGTTCAGCATGGGGCGCGCGGGGTCCTCGTTCAGCAGCGCCCAGTCCGTACCCGACACGCCGCCCACGAACAAGTTGGGGTCGTACGTGGGCGCCGAGTACATGGCCAGGATCTCGCCCGTGGACGGCACCATGGCCACCACGGCGCCCCGCATTCCCTCCGGAAAGATCTGGTGGGCGTAGCGCTGAAGATCCAGGTCCAGGGTGAGCTTCAGGTCCTTCCCCGGCTCGGGCGGGTCCGACACGGTGGGGGCAAAGCGGCCCAGCACCCGTCCGCGCGCGTCCACCTCCACGTACTGCGCGCCCATGGTGCCGCCCAGGTCCGCCTCGTACTGCCGCTCGATCCCCGTCTTGCCGATGTGCTGGCCCTGGCGATAGCCCTGGAAGTCCTTGCTCTGCAGCTCGCGGTCGTTGATCTCGAGCACGTAGCCCACCACGTGCGCCACCGCCGGGCCCGCCGGGTAGCGGCGCACGGGGTAGGGCTGAAGCACCAGCCCCTGGATGCGCCCGTTGCGCTCCTCGAGCTTGGACACCTGCTCGAAGGTGAGCAGCCGCGACACCATCACCGGCTTGCCGCGGCTGGCGCCCGAGGCGCGCACGGCGGCCTCGATGGTGGCGGTGTCCAGGCGAAGGAGCCCCGCCACGGCCGACACGCGGGCCCGCACCGAGTCGGCCGGGCCCGGCTCCACCAGGAGCGCGTAGCCCGTCACCGTTTCGGCGACGATCTTTCCGTTGCGGTCGAAGACGGTGCCGCGGGGCGCGGCGATGGGAACGACGTCGAAGCGGTTGTCGTCGGCGCGAAGCAGGAACTCGTTGTTCCGCAGGATCTGCGTGCGGAAGAACGCCGACCCCAGCAGCCCCAGCGCGAAGACGCAGAAAAGGATGCCGGTCAGCGCGCGCTGGCGGCGGGAATGGGGGTGAAACGGGTCCGCGGGGCGGACGGAGAATTCCTGGAAGCGTGACATCCGGGAGAACCGGCAGAAACCACTGTGAGGGGACGGTGTAAACTTATATCGACTAACGCGTTCGCGCCAGTCGGAACCCTCGGCTGCCCGGGGTGTCTGATCGTCGCCGGGCAGAGGCGCGCAGTGCGTCCCTTGCGCGGCGGCGTGTGGGCGGTATCTTATGCGCTTACATTACCCGCGCCAGATTCGCGCATCCGCGGCGGCCCCCGGGCACGCTACTTGACGGCCTTTCGTCCGCGCGGAACCCAACCCGACACGTGAGGGCAGCTTCCTTTCCATCCGGCGATCCCGCCGGCGGGCCCTGCGTGTCAGCAAAAAAGCAAACCAGAACCACCGCATGAGCCTCTCCACCCAGCCGACCGCCGCGGCGCGTCCCGCCGCCGCGTCCCAGCCCGCGGATGGCATCCTCGAAGTGCTTCCCAGCGGCAGCGGCTTCCTTCGCACAGCCGTGCACGGCTACCAGGCCGCCGACGGGGACGTCTTCGTTTCGCAGTCCGTCATCCGGCGCCTGGGGCTGCGCACCGGCGACCGGGTGCAGGGCACCACGGGCACCCCGCCCGGGCGCGGCAAGAGCTCGCCCCTGGACGAGGTGATCACCGTCAACGGGCTGGATCCGTCGCTGGCGCGCGGCCGGGTGGATTTCGGCAGCCTGCCGGCGTCGTACCCCGACGAGCGGCTGAAGCTGGAGATCGTGGAAGAGGCGCCCGCCGGCCGCGGCCGCCGCGACTACACCAACCGCATCATCGACCTGATCTCGCCGCTGGGCAAAGGGCAGCGCGCGCTGATCGTGGCCCCGGCCAAGGCGGGCAAGACCACGGTGCTGCAGGCCATCATGCGGGGCGTGCACACCAACTATCCCGACGCGGCGCTGATGGTGCTGCTGGTGGACGAGCGGCCGGAAGAGGTCACCGAAATGCAGATGCTGGGCATCGGCGAGGTGATCGCGAGCTCGTTCGACTGCCCGGCCGAGCGGCACGTGGCGGTGGCCGAGATGGTGCTGGAGCACGCGCGGCGCCTGGTGGAGAGCGGCCGCGACGTGGTGATCGTTCTCGACTCGCTGACCCGCCTGGCGCGCGCCTACAACACCAGCGAGCGCGGCACCGGGCGCATGCTTTCGGGCGGCATCGACAGCGGTGCGCTGGAAAAGCCCAAGCGCTTCTTCGGCAGCGCGCGCAAGGTGCGGGGCGGCACCGGCAGCCTGACCATCATCGCCACGGCGCTGATCGACACCGGCAGCCGCGGCGACGAGGTGATCTTCGAGGAGTTCAAGGGTACGGGCAACAGCGAAATCGTGCTCGACCGCACGCTGGCCGACAAGCGCATCTACCCGGCCATCGACATCGAGAAGAGCGCCACCCGCCGGGAGGAGATGCTGTTCCCGCCCGAGCACCTGGACAAGATCTTTCAGCTTCGGCGCGCGCTGCACTCGCTGAACCCGGAAGACGCGATCAACCTGCTGACCAAGCAGATGAACGACACGCGCAGCAACGACGAGCTCCTCGGCCGCCTGCGCTGAAGTCTGCGGTTCGGAGCAGAAGAAGGGCGGCGATCCCGGGTGTGGGGTCGCCGCCCTCTGCTTTGTGCTGCGACAGTTTCTACCCCCGTTTCACGCAGAGGACGCAGAGAAGACAGAGAGGACGCAGAGAACTTCGCTTGCTCTCTGCGTCCTCTCCGTTCCCTCTGCGACCTCTGCGTGAAACGTGTTTCAATCGTTCGCGGGGATCACTCCGCAGGCGATCCGCGCGCCCGAGTTGCCGCTGGGGTCGGTGACCTGGTCGTCGGCGCTGGCGTGGATCACCAGCGCGGTGCCGCCCGGCTTGCGCAGCGAGTTGGCCGCGCCGCCTTCCAGCGTGGCTCCACGCGCGGTGCCGGTGAGCGAGCCGCGCCGGTTGGCGTCTACCACCAGGTTGGGCAGGTCGCCCGCGTGCGGCCCCTGCGGATTCTGCAGCCCGTGCTGCTTTCCCCCCGGGTTCAGGTGCCCGCCCGCGCTGGTGAAGTCCGGCCCATCGCACCGCCCCGCCTGGTGCAGGTGCACGCCGTGCGTTCCCGGCGGCAGCCCGTTGACGCTCAGCGTGACCTGCACTCCGCCCGTTCCCGGGCGGAGCAGCGCCGTCCCCACCGTGGCCCCATCGGCGCCGCGCACGGTGATGGTGTGCACGTCCGCCGCCATCCCGCCCCCGCCCATCCCGGCGCAGCCGGCCAGGAGCGTGAGGGCGATCAGGGTGACGGGCGTTCTCACCGCGCCTCCCCGTTCGCGCCCGCCACGCCCGCACTGGCCTGCGCGGCCGGCGCCGCCACCACGGCGCAGGCGATGCGCGCGCCGGAGTTGCCGCTGGGGTCGGTCCGCTGGTCGTCAGCGGCGGCGTGCACCACCAGCGCGGTGCCGTCCGCGTCGAACAGGGGCAGCGTCCCGGGCCGCCACGCCGCGGCCACCACCGCCTCCACGTGGCCCGCGCGGTTGGAGCCTACCGTCAGGTTCGGAAGGTCGCCCAGGTGGGGGCCTCGCGGGTTGCGCGTCCCGTGCTGGTTGTTGGTGGGGTTCAGGTGCGGCCCCGCGGTGGTGAAGTCCGGCTCGTCGCACCGGCCCACCGCGTGAAGGTGCGTCCCGTGCGTCCCCGCCGCCACGCCCGTGGCGTGCACCATCACGTGCGTGGAATCGCCCCGCTCCGTCAGCGCCACCGTGCCCACCTGCGTGCCGCGCGTATCGTACAGCGGCGCCGTGAAGGTGCGCGGAACCGCGGGCCCCGCCTCCTGGGCCGCCGGCCCGCACGCCCCCAGCACCGCCGCCGCCGCGGCCAGCACGTATCCGTTCCTCGTCATCCTCGTCCCCCATCGGCCAGTTGAATCCGCGTTCCGCGCCCTCCGGCGCCGCCGCGCCGGGTAGCAAGGATCGTGCGTCCCGCGATCTACTAAGAAACTAGTTGACAGGGTGCGGGGTCGCGATTATCATCTACTATGACTCTAGTAGATAGAAGAGGCCAGCGTGGAAATCAGCTTTACCGAGCGTGAGCTGGACGTGATGGGAGTGCTGTGGGAGACCGGGGGCGCCACCGTCGCCGAGGTGCGCGAGCGCCTTCACGACGATCTTGCGTACACTACCGTGCTCACCGTCCTGCGCACGCTGGAGGAGAAGGGGCACGTGGGCCACACCGAAGAGGGAAAGGCCCACCGCTACCACCCGCTGGTGCAACGCCAGGACGCCGGCACAAGCGCGCTCAAGCGCATGCTGCGCAAGCTGTTCAAGAACTCGCCCGAGCTGCTGCTGACCCAGCTGGTGTCCGACCGCGACCTGTCGGACGGCGAGCTGCGGCGGATGAAGCGGATGCTGGACGAACGCCTGGGAAAGGAGGAGCCGTGATGGTGCACTGGATGGCGTACTGCTTGGGCGTCGGTGCGCTTCTCTCCGCCGCCGCGCTCGCGATGGAGGCCGCGCTGCGTTCCTTCCGCCGGCCGGCCCGCTGGGTGTGGGCCGCCGCGCTGGCGCTTTCCATCGCCGTCCCCGCCGCTGTCCGCTGGGGCCCGGGCTCCGCCGAGCCGCCCGCGTCCCCGCTCGCCGTGGCGGCTCCACTGGCCAGCGGCACCGGGTCCATCAGGCCCGCGGCTCCCGTGGCCGCCGTGCGTCCGCTGATCGACCTCCACGCGCTGGACCGCCCTCTCCTCGTGGGCTGGGCGGGACTGTCGATCGGGGTCGCGTTCGCCTGGCTCGGTGCCTGGGGCATGCTGCAGTGGCGGCGGCGGAGGTGGCGGGAGCGCAGGGTCGATGGCGTGCGCGTCCTGGTCTCGGCCGACACCGGACCCGCCGTAGTGGGATGGATCCGCCCCCGGATCGTGCTTCCCGAGGGGGTCGTCCGCGACGCCGACCCGTCCACCCGCCGGATGATCCTGCAGCACGAGACCGAGCACCTGGCCGCCGGCGATCCCCGGATGCTGGCATTCGCGCTGATCGCCATCGCCCTGGTTCCGTGGAGCCCGGCCGCGTGGTGGCAGCTGCGTCGGCTGCGGCTGGCGATGGAGGTGGATTGCGATGCGCGCGTCCTGGCGCGGCGGGCGGACGTTCGGGCGTATGGCGAGCTGCTGCTGGAAGTCGGGCGCCGCGGGGCGGGAACTCGCCTGCCCGTGGCGGCGATGTCGGAACCGAGAAGCTTTCTGGAGAGGAGAATCCGCATGATGACGCAACGATCTCATCCACGGCGAATCCCCACGTCCCTGGGCCTGGTGGCACTCTCGGCGGCGGCCGTCGCCGTGGTGCAGCTGCTCCCCATCCCGTCCGTGCCCGCGGCTGCGGCCCAGGTTTCGGCGGTCGCCAGGGACACGGTTCAACCTGTCCTCGTGAACCCGGCGCAGATCGTTCGTGCCCTGGATGCCGAGTATCCGCCGCTCCTGCGGGAGGCGGGGATCACGGGAATCGTGGAGGTCCGCCTGAAAGTGACGGCCCAGGGCGGCATTGCCGCGGCTACCGTCGTGCGCGCGACCGATCCGCGTTTCAGCGAGCCCGCGACGCGCGCGCTCCGGGTCGCCCGGTTCCGCCCGGCCCGGGCACAGGGAGCGGCCGTAGCGACGACCATCACCATCCCCGTCCGCTTCGAGCCGGCGCTCGCGCCCGGTCATCCTCGGTCGGCGAGCGCCCCGCAGCCGTGGGACGAGGCGCCGCAGCTGGTGAACGGCGCCCAGGTGCCGCGCATGCTCGAGGCCGAGTATCCGCCGCTGCTGCGGGAGGCCGGGATTCGCGCGGAGGCTCAGGTGAGTATCCGCATCTCCGCCACGGGAGTGGTGGAAAGCGTGAAGGCAGTCTCGGCTTCGCACGCCGAGGCGCGCGCCGCGGCGGAGCGCGCCCTCCGCGGCGCGCGCTTTCGTCCGGCCCGCAAGGACGGGGTGCCGATCGCGGCAGAGGTGCTGCTGCCGGTGTTGTTCACTCCCCCCGCCGCGCAGCCGTAGCGCGGTAGGGCGGAGAGTCGACGGTCTTCCTGAGGCTCCCGCTGCACAGGGGAGGGGGAGAACGTCCGCGCGATGGGGCTGACACTGGCGCACGCCGCGGCCGCCCCCCCTCTCCCGGCCTCTCCCCCGCAAACTGCGCGGGAGAGAGGAGAACGTCGATCGAGGTTCGACTGGTTGCCTCGCATGCCGCGGGAGCCCCCTCCCCCCCGGCCCCCGCTGCGCAGGGGAGGGGGAGACCTGAATCGCACTCCGGCCGGCCTCGCGCACTCGACTGGCTCCCTTCCCCCGCGGCAGTTTGCGGGGGAAGGGCTGGGGATGGGGGGCCCCGGCCCGGGCACCGAACCCTGCCCACCCACGCCTCGGCCCTGGTTTGTACCCCCTGTCCCACGCTGTTTGTGGGAGAGGGTGGCACGCGTGTCAGCGCGGCCGGGTGAGGGCCCCACGGCAGCCGAGGCCTCTGGATCGATGACCGCTGCCGCGCCCCGACGAGTTCGTGTCCCAGGTTAGATCCTTCGGCCCGCGACGCTTGTGCCGCGGGCCGGTTTCGTTCGCCTGGGCCCCAGGATGACAGGCCCGATTTCGGTCCCGGTCGTCGAGGGTGCCGCGGCGGATGGTGCGCCCGTATATTGTATTCATCCTTCCCATCGCAGCTCCCGCGCGAGGCAGCACGCCGCCGCCCCCGCGCCTTTTTCATCCCACAGGAGAGACGCAACCCATGCGACGTACCCTGTCCGCGGCGCTCGTGGGCGCGGTGGCCGCCGCCGGCGCGCTGGGCGCCCAGGAGCAGCCACACGCGTTTCGCGGCGCCACCCTCCTTCCCATCGCCGGCCAGGCCATCCAGAACGGCGTGCTGGTGGTGCAGGGCGGAAAGATCACCGCCATCGGGGGCGCCGACACGCCCATCCCCACGGGCGCCGTGGTCCACGACGCCGCGGGCAAGACCATCATGCCGGGGCTGGTGGACACGCACTCGCACATCGGCGGGGGCGACGGCGGCGACCGCTCGTCGCCCATGCATCCGTCCGTGCGCATCCTGGACGCCATCGACGCACGCGACGACGGCATCCAGAAGGCGCAGGCGGGCGGCGTTACCACCGTCAACGTGATGCCCGGCTCCGGCCTGCTGCTGAGCGGCCAGACCGTGTACCTGAAGCTGCGCGACGGCAACGACATCTACGACCTGGCCTACTGCCGCGACGTGCTGCGCGACATCTGCGGCGGGATGAAGATGGCCAACGGCACCAACCCGCGCGGCGAGCCGCCGTTTCCCGGCACGCGCGCCCGCGCCGCCTCCATGATGCGCGAGCGGTTCGTCCGCGCGCAGGAGTACCGCGACAAGGCGCGCCGGGCCGGCGGGCTCGACAAGGTGACGCCGCGCGACCTGGAGATGGAGGGGCTGGTGGAGGTGCTGGACGGGCGCCGCACGGTGCACTTTCACACCCATCGCGCCGATGACATCCTCACCGCGCTGCGGCTGGCCCAGGAGTTCGGGTTCCGCATCGTGCTTCACCACGTCAGCGAGGCGTGGAAGGTGGCCGACGACATCGCGCGTTCGGGCGCGGCCTCGTCCATCATCGTCGTCGATGCGCCGGGTGGTAAGCTGGAGGCCATCGACACCCGCTACGAGAACGGCATGGCGCTGGAGCGCGCGGGCGCCCTGGTCGCGTTTCACACGGACGACGGCATCACCGACAGCCGCTGGTTCCTGCGCCAGGCGGGGCTGGGGGTGCGCGCGGGGATGTCGCGCGAGCGGGCGCTGGAGGCCATGACCATCGCCGGCGCGCGGATGCTGGGGCTGCAGGACCGCGTGGGCACGCTGGAGCGCGGCAAGGACGCCGACTTCGTGGTGCTTTCCGGCGATCCGCTCTCCGTCTACACCCGCGTGGAGCAGACCTGGGTGGAGGGGAGCAAGGTGTTCGACTTCGCGGATGCGAACGACCGCATGTACGCCGTCGGCGGCTTCGGCGTGTTCGGCGACGGGGCCGCGCACGCCCACGAAGGCGAGGAGGGCCACTGATGATGTGCACCCTGATGATTCTCGCCGCCGCGTTCGCTTCGATCGCACTCCCGCTGCACGCGCAGGTGGCGGTGCGTGGCGAGACGGTCTACACGATGGCTGGCGCCGCCATCCGCGACGGCGTGGTGCTGATCGGCGCCAACGGAAAGATCGAGCGCGTGGGGCCCGCCTCCGAAGTGCATGTGCCGGCGGGCTATCGCGTGGTCACCGGCCGCGTGGTGACGCCCGGGCTGGTGGATGCGCACTCGGTCGTGGGCCTCGCCGGCGCGCTGGGCCAGGCGCACGACCAGGACCAGCTGGACCGCACCGAGGCGCTGCAGCCCGAGCTTCGCGCCATCGACGCCTACAACGCCCGCGACGAGCTGGTGTCGTGGCTGCGCGGCTTCGGCGTGACGACGGTGCACACGGGGCACGGGCCGGGCGCGCTGATCAGCGGGCAGACCATGATCGTCAAGACGCGCGGCGACGACGTGGGCGACGCGCTGGTCGATACGGCGACGATGGTGGCGTTCACGCTGGGCCCGTCCGTGGGGCAGAACTTCCGCAACGCAGGCACGCGGGCGCGCGGGATGGCCCTGGTGCGGACCGAGCTGATCCGAGCGCAGGAGTACGCCCGCAAGCAGCGCGCGGGCGATGCGCAGCCGCGCGACCTGGGGCACGAGGTGCTGGGGCGGGTGCTGAACCGCGAGATGCCTGCGCTGATCACCGCCAACCGCGTGTCGGAAATCCTGGCGGCGCTGCGGCTGAAGGAGGAGTTCGGCTTCGACCTGGTGCTGGACGGCGCGGCCGAGTCGTACATGGTGATCGACGAGATCCGGCGGGCCGGCGTTCCCGTGATCATCCACCCGTCCATGGTGCGGCTGACGGGCGAAACGCAGAGCGCCACGCTGGAGACGGCGCGCCGCCTGCGCGAAGCCGGCATCACCGTGGCGCTGCAGAGCGGGTACGAGGGCTACGTGCCCAAGACGCGCGTGGTGCTGTTCGAGGCGGCGATCGCGGCGGCGAACGGCATGGCGTTCGAGGATGCGCTGCGGACCATCACCATCGACGCGGCGCGCGTCATTGGGCTGGGCGACCGCGTGGGATCGCTGGAGCGGGGCAAGGATGGCGACGTGGCGGTGTTCGACGGCGACCCGTTCGAGTACACCTCCCACGTCTGCGCCGTCGTCATCGAGGGGCAGGTCGTCAGCGAGACCTGCAGGTAGGCGCCCGCGTCTCTGCTCGATCGCCCCGCCCAGGCTTCGTGCCGGGGCGGGGCGATTCGCGTTCACGCGCAGGAGGCTTCCACCGTCAGCGAAACCGGTTCCGTCGTGATCGTCGCGACGCCCAATTCGGCGGCCGCCGCGGCGGAGAGCAGGTTGGGCTGCAGTGCCGGGCGGGCGAGGAAGTAGCCCTGGCCCGCCTCCACGCCCAGGCTTCGCAGCGTCGCGAATTCCTCCCGAGTCTCGATCCCCTCGGCGATGACGACGCTGGACAGGGCGCTTCCCATCACCACCAGGGCCGAAACCGCCGCCCGCACGCCTCGTCTGCTGTCGACGTCCTGCACCAGCGAGCGGTCGATCTTCAGGTACTCGGGCTCCACCTCCGCCACGATCCGCAGGTCCGAGTGGCCGGAGCCCACGTCGTCGATCGCCAGGGCGAACCCGGCGGCGCGCCAGGCCCGAATGCCCGCGCGCAGCCGGCCCCAATCGCTCACCCCGTGCCCCTCGGTGATCTCCACCACGATCGAGGATGGACGCATGCCCGCGCCGGCCGCGGCGACCTCGATGAAGTCGACGTTCTCGCGGCGGCAGATTTCGTCCACGCACAGGTTCAGGAACAGCTTTCCACGCGATTCGCCACACTCGGCCGACGAGCGGTTGATGGCGACGGCGCAGCACAGGCGCTCCAGCGACGAGGTTCGCCCCTGCTTGCGCGCTTCGCCGAACAATCGGTCGGCGAGGGCGAACTCGCCTTCCACGCCCCGGCTCAACGCCTCGCAGCCGAGGACGGCGCCGTCATCCAGGCGGAAGATCGACTGGAAGCTGGTGCGTACAGCCCGAGTTTCGATCACGTGGTCCAGGGTCATCTCGTCCCTCGCTTGAAATCCGGGATCCCCCGCGGCTGTCCTGGCGCCGACCGCGGGGTGCTGTAGATGCAGAAAGGACTTCTGCGGGGACTGCGACGTCACATCCGGTTATCTGCTACCAAAGGTTGTAGGAGTCGCGTGCGGTCTACTCGATGACGAAGAGGGGCACCCGGCCTTCGGGTGCCCCTCCTCTCCTGCTTCGATCCGCGGTGGGCTGCTGGCCACTCACGCACCAGGATCGGTGTCCCCGCGCTTTTTGGTACCCGTCGTAACGTCGACCAGGTGCATCACCTCGCGCGCGCGGCGCAGTGCGGCCTGGGTGGCCTGCCACAGTGCCCCCGCACGTGTGGATTCGTTGCCGGCCTCGGCGGGCCTGGGACGCTCCGCCGGTGCGGCGGTCCGGGGCGCGGCGGCGGCGCTCGGTTCGAGCACGGCCGTTCCCAGCGCGGCGCCGACGAACTCGCCGGACATGAGCCACCTGCGAAGCGTATCGTCGTCCACCTCTTCCCACCCGTCGGGAATGGGGTGAAGGCGCCGGCGCTCGCCGTCGGACTCGAAGCTGAGCCAGCCGCCCGCGTACCGGGCACGCACCTCGGCCTTGGAGCGCGGCCGCGTGTCCCACACCTGCCAGCGGCTCCCCGCCGCATCCACGAATTCCCTGTGAGCCATTCCAGCAGCCGATCCTGTGGGAGAAACCATTGAAACGCGCGGGCACCCGCCCTGGCGCGGAATCATCTCTATGCGCAATCGAGGAAGCACCTTGGCACGACGTGCGAAACGCCCCGCCGGTCACATCGCGCGCCCCGACGCGGTACGCCGGTGCGGGTTCACGGCGGATGAAGTGCTACGAACCTTGCAGCGTCTCGCCGCGTCCGCGGAACGCAGTTACCTTCGTGGCCGGAGTCCGCCTGGTTACCTCTTCTTCTTAAAGATGTAAAGATGAGAGCACGAATCCTAGCCCTTGCGCTGGCGCTCAGCGCACTGTTTGCCACGCCGGCGCACGCCTGGGACGAGCTGGGCCACCGCGTGGTGGCGCAGATCGCGTGGGAGAACATGACCCCCGCCGCGCGCGCGCGGGCCATCCAGATCCTGCGCGCCGCCCCGCCGCGGTCGGGAATCGCCGCGCTGCGGCCGACGACGGGCACCGAGGCCGAGCGCGACCGCGAGTGGTTCACCTGGGCCGCCGTGTGGCCGGACCTGATCCGCGACCGCGACCATCCGGGCTTCGTCTACGCGCATTCCGACTGGCACTACGTCAACTTCTTCTGGGAAGTGGGCCCCAACGGCCAGCCGCGCGACCGGCCCGACATGCCCCGCGCCGGGCTGCTGATCGACCAGGTGCAGCGCATTTCGGGAACGCTGGGGAGCGCGGCGGTGCCGGACTCGTCCAAGGCGGTGGACCTGGCCTGGGCGCTTCACCTGATCGGCGACGGGCACCAGCCGCTGCACAACAACGCGCGCATCACCGCCCAGGACCCCGAGGGCGACCGCGGCGGCAACTCGTTCCGGCTGGCGGGGCCGTATCCGTACAGCAACCTGCACGCGTACTGGGACGGGATGGTGGGCATCGCCCTGCCGTGGCGGCAGACCGACCGCACCGAGGCGGAATACGTGGCGAGCGTCACCCAGCGGATCACCGGCCGCCATCCCATCGGGCCGCTGCGGAGCCGCCTGCTTCCCGGCCAGTACGAGACGTGGTCGCGCGAGGGGTTCCAGATCGCCAAGACCATCTATCCGTCGTGGCTGCAGCGCGACCAGCGCCCGCCGGCGCGCTACAAGCCGTTCGCCTGGCAGAAGGCCGAGCCGCGCATCGCCATCGCGGGCTACCGCCTGGCCAACTACCTGAACGTCACCCTGGGCTCCTGATCCACCGCTCCGGACCGGCGCTGGGTAGTGGGAGCGATCCGAAAGGGCAACGGATGGGCATTGATGCTCACCTGATTCCCCTTTGGATCGCTCCCATTTTTTTCTTGCCGAGCGGCCGTTCACGATGTACGCTTTGGGCCGATTCCCCGCCCGTCGCCCCGGAGCCGCCGATGCACGCAATCCTCATCCCGATCACCCTGCTCATCCTCGCCCTGCGCGCCACTCCGGCCGAAGCGCAGCGCAGCCGGCCCGCGACGGACGTGCGCCAGGTCGTGCAGCAGGTCGCGACGGCGGAGGCCGCGTATCGAGCGGCGCACGGCAGGTACACGGCGTCGCTCCGGGAACTGGGCATCGAGCGGACGCGGAGCGTGGACGTCCGCATCATCGCGGAGGGCGCGCGGGGCTTCTCCGTCGTGGCGGTCGGCACCGACGAGGAATGCGCGGTGTTCCACGGCACCGCGCGGCCGCCGCGGAGCTACGCCCGCACCGCCGCCCGCGTCGCGTGCCGGTCCCGACGCTCGTGACGACCCCGACAAAGGGCAGTTTCACGCAGAGGACGCAGAGAAGACGGAGAGGACGCAGAGGCGCTTGCATGCCCCTCTGCGTCCTCTCTGTTCCCTCTGCGTCCTCTGCGTGAAACTCAAGATCCTTTCACTTCTTCGCGGACTCCGCCTCGGCCTCGGCTTCCGCCGCCGCTTCGTTGGCCTCGGCGACCACGGCTGGGTCCGCGCCGGGGGCCTCACCGTGCTCGGGCGCGCGCGGAACCATCATCGTCAGGCGGTGCCGGCCGATGGCGTACTCGAAGCGGCGGCCCGTCAGCGGCTCGCCGTCGGCGTTCACCGTCATCTCTTCGGGCGACTCCACCACCAGCGACGTCACCTTGCGGTAGGTGACCTTGTCGTGGCTCACGTGCTTGCCCGCGCGCACCAGCGGCGCCAGGCGCACCAGGTCCAGGTGGTTCATCCCCTGCACGATGCACACGTCCAGCAGGCAGTCAGACGGGTCCGCCGCGGCCGTCACCCAGTTGCCGCCCCCCGTCCTCCACGCGTTCCCCACCGCGAACAGCAGGAACCCGCCGTCGTACACCACTTCGTCGCCCGACACGAACCGCGCGGTCGTGTCCTTCAGCTGCACGAACTTCTTGACGCCCGTCACCAGGTACGCGATGGGCCCCAGCAGCCGCTTCAGGTCGCCCGAGGCCTCTTCCGTGGCCTCGGCGCCCATCCCCCCCGTCGACACGTTCAGGAAGTAGCGCCCGTTCACCCGCGCCACGTCCACCGTGTACGGCTCGCCGGTGGCCGCGTCGAGCAGCGCCCCCAGCGGGTCGCCCCCGCGGATGCCCATTCCCCCCGCCAGGTCGTTGCCCGTGCCCAGCGGCACGATCCCCAGGTTCGGGAGCGCCGCGTCGGGGGTGGTGTCCTCCCGGTCCGCGATCCACTCGTACAGGCCGTTCACCACCTCGTTGATGGTGCCGTCGCCGCCGCACGCCACCACCAGGTCTGCCCCGTACTCCGCCGACTTCCACGCGAACCGGTGCGCGTCGCCCTGCTCGAAGGTCACGCGCGGATGCACCACGTGCCCCTCGTCGCGCAGGCGCTGCACCCCCTGGCGCAGCGCCTGGACGGCGTCGGGCGAGGACGGGTTGATGATCAGGGCGATCTGCACGGTCGGCGCTCGTGGGCGAAAGGGTGAGGATTTACCGGGCCGGGAGCGCCGGGGAGCAAGAACTTCGCCAGCCACCGGCCCCGGTTCGGGAGATGTTCTCCTTGACCTGCGGGGGAACGCCATTAGCTTGTGGGCCAGAGTGGGATGTTGTGGGGAGTTGTGGGACAGGGTGGCAGGCCTTTCCAGCGGAGCCCGGTGAACGGCTTTCTCGGGAGCTATCAGCACCAGATCGACGACAAGGGCCGGCTCAGCCTTCCCGCCCCGTTCCGACGGGAAGGGGGAGACGAGCCGATGGTCCTGGTGCACGCGTTTCCCGACGCCCTCACCCTGTATCCCCAGCGCACCTGGGCCGAGGTGGAGGCCCGCCTGCGCGAGATGCTGCGGCTGAACCCCCAGGCCCGCGCCTACGTGCTGAAGGTGACCGCCAACGCCGTGGAAGTGGTGCCCGACAAGCAGGGCCGCATCATGGTGCCGGCGCGGCTGCAGGAATCCGTCGGCATCGCGGGGCCCACGCTCATCGTGGGCGCCATCGACCGCATCGAGCTGTGGAATCCGGAGCGCTTCCAGGCCGCCACGGCCGAGCCCGTGGCCGAGGCCGAGCGCTTTACGCACCAGATCTTCGGCTGATCCCCCTCACCCCGCAGGTGACATGATCGTTCAGCCCCGCCCGCCCGTTTCGATGCACTCGCCGCTGGCCGGCTCGGGGGTGCCCTGCGGCCTGGACCGCCACTTCGGGCCGTTCGAGCCCATGGACGGCCTGGGCGCGTTCCTGGGCACCGAGTGGTTCACCTGCCGCGGCTGCCGCGCGCTGGTCACCCGCGCCAACGCCGTGCGGCCCGCCGCGGCGTGACGCTGCCCTACGCCTCCGGCTACCACGCGCCCGTCATGGTGCGCGAGGTGATGGATCTCCTCACGCCGGAGCGGGGCGGGCTGTACCTGGACGGAACGCTGGGCGGCGGCGGCCACGCCGAGGCGCTGCTGGAGCGCGGTCCGGAGGCGCGGCTGATCGGCACGGACCGCGATCCCGACGCGCTGCGCGAGGCGGGGGAGCGCCTGGCCCGCTTCGGCGAGCGGTTCACCCCCGTCCGATCGAACTTCGCGGACGCCGTGGCCGCGGCGGGGATCGGGGACGGGTCGCTGGACGGCGTGCTGCTGGACCTGGGGATCTCGTCGCACCAGATCGACGTGGACGAGCGCGGCTTCACCTTTCGCCCCGGCGCGCCGCTGGACATGCGGATGGCGCAGGCGACCGCCGCGGAGCCCAGCGCGGCCGACCTGCTGAACGAGATGGACGAGGCCGAGCTGGCGAACATCTTCTTCCGCTACGGCGAGGAGAAGCGCTCGCGGAAGCTGGCGCGCATCGTCCTGGAGATGCGGGAGCGCGAGCCGTTCGCCACCAGCGACCACCTGCTGGACGCCATTCGCCGCACGCTGGGGCCGCGCGCCGAGGCGGCGGACAAGGCCAGGATCTTCCAGGCGCTGCGGATTGCCGTCAACGGCGAGATCCAGGCGCTGGAGCGGGCGCTGGAAAGCTTCCGGAAGGCGCTGGCGCCGGGGGGCGTGTTCGCGGTGCTCGCCTACCACTCGCTGGAAGACCGGCTGGTGAAGAACGCGTTTCGCGACTGGAGCCTGGACTGCGTCTGCCCGCCGGGCTTCGTCCAGTGCCAGTGCCGCGGAACGCCGCTGGGAACGACGATCACCCGAAAGCCCATGTCTGCCACGGAGCAGGAAACCCTGGCCAACCCCCGCGCCCGCAGCGCCCGTTTGCGCGGGTGGAGGGCGGCGTGAGCACCGACGCCATGCCGCGCCCGGCGCGCACCCGCCAGGCCGAGCGCGCCGCCCGCTGGGAGGCGCCGCAGGGCGACCGCGCCGAGCGCCGCGCCCGCCGCCGCGCCTGGGTGGGCCGCGCCGTGCTCGTCTGCGCGGTGGCGGGCTGCTTGGCGTCCGTGGTGTGGCGGCAGACGGAGGGCGTCGCACGCCAGCGCGAGCTCGCGAAGCTTCAGAACGACATCTCCCTCGCCGAGGCCGAGCGGGTGGAGTGGACCAACCGCATCCAGGAATTGCAGACGCGCGCCCGCATCACGAAGATCGCCGAGCGCAGGCTGGGGCTTCACGTGGCGCGCGACGATGAGGTCGTGCTGCTGCCCATCCCCGCCTCGTCCATGGAGCAGGGCCAGTGAGCCGCGCCGGGGCCTGGGACAGCGAAGAGCGCCTGCGCGGCCGCCGCCGCTTGCTGATCGTGTCCATCGCCATCGCGGCGGTGCTGATCGTGGGCCGCTCGGTGCAGCTGCAGGGGTTCGAAGGCGACAAGTGGCGCGCCGAAGCGGCCGCGCAGCAGCAGGCGCGCGTGCCCCTGGCCGCCCGCCGCGGCGCCATCTTCGACCGCGACGGCGTGCCCCTGGCCCTCACCCGCGAAACGTTCCGGCTGTCCATCGCTCCCAACGAGCTGACGGACCGCGACGCCGCCGTCCGGCAGCTCGCCCAGGTGCTGGAGCTGGGTCGAAGCGCCGCGCGCCGGGCGACGAGCAAGGATCGCAAGTGGGTGGTCCTCCCCGGCCGGTTCACCGCCGAGCAGCGCCGGGAGATCGGCGATCCTCGCGGCTTTCACTGGGAGCGGCGGCTGGAGCGCTTCTACCCCCAGGGCAGCGTGGGGCGCGAGGTGCTGGGCGGCATCAGCGGCGACGGGCGGCCGCTGGGCGGGATGGAGCAGGCGCTTGACGAGATGCTGGCCGGGCGCGACGGCTACTCGGTGATGCGGCGCGACGGCAAGGGGCGCAAGGAGGCCTCCGTCGCCCTTCCCGTGGTGCAGGCGACGGACGGCAACGACGTGTACCTGTCCATCGACTTCGACCTGCAGGAGATCGCCGACGCGGCGCTGGGCGCGGCCATCGACAGCACCGGCGCGGCAGGCGGCGACCTGCTGCTGATGGACCCGCGCACGGGCGAGGTGCTGGCCGCCGTCTCCCGGCGGCAGGGCGGCTCGCTGGGCGTGGGCGCGTTCATCGAGCCGTACGAGCCGGGCTCCGTTGCCAAGCCCCTGTTCGTCAGCACGCTGCTGGCGACGGGCAAGGCCACGCTGGGCGAGAGCGTGCACGGCGAGGGCGGCCGGTGGACCGATCCCGACGGCCGCGTGCACACCGACGTGCACGCCTACGACTGGCTGACGCTGCGCGATGCGCTGCGCGTGTCCAGCAACATCGGCATGGTGAAGTTCGTCCCCCGGCTGAGCCCGGGGCAGCAGTTCGGCATGCTGCGCGACTTCGGGTTCGGTACGCCCACGGGGGTGGAGTACCCGGCGGAGTCGTCGGGCCGGCTGCCGCGCCCGGACCGCTGGTCCAAGCCCACGGGGGCCTCGCTGGCCACGGGCTACGAGCTCTCCGTCACCCCGCTGCAGCTGGCCCTGGCCTACGGCGCGCTGGCCAACGGCGGCGTGCTGATGGAGCCGCGCCTCGTCCGCGAGGTGCGCGGGCGCGACGGCAAGACGCTGGAGCGCCGCGACCCCCGCGAGGTGCGCCGGGTGATCCCCCGTGGCGTGGCGGGACAGATACGCGACGTTCTCGTCACCGTGGTCGCGGACGGCACGGCGACCCGGGCGTCGCTTTCCACCTTCGAGGTGGCGGGAAAAACGGGAACGGCTCGGCGCACGGGTGCGAACGGCCGCTACGAGGCGGGGCAGTACAACTCCACCTTCGTCGGCTTCTTTCCCGCGCGCGATCCGCAGCTGACCATCCTGGTGCGGCTTGACCGGCCGCAGGGCGAGTACTACGGCGGCCTGACCGCGGCCCCGGTCACCCGCGAAACGCTTCAGGCCATTTTGGCCGCGCGCTCGCCGGGGCTGGACCGCCGCAGCCTGCTGGCGACGCGCCTTCCCGCACAGTCGCCGGCGCGGGCGGCGGGGACGCGGCGCGCCGATCCGCCGCCCGCCGGCTCCGAGGGCGTCTACGTCTTCGTTTCGACCGACAACGTGGGGCGAGCGGTGGATGACCGGCCCTCGGCGCCCGTGGCCATGCCGGACCTCGCCGGGCTCCCCCTGCGCGACGCGGCCCGGAGGCTCCACGCGCTGGGGGTCCGCGTCAGAGTTCGTGGCGGCGGATTCGTCGCCTCCACTCGACCGGCAGCGGGGCAGCCCGTCGCACGGGGAGACACGCTGGTGATCGTGGGCGACAGCCGATGAGCGGCCGCACGAGCACCCTGGGAGCCATCGAGGCGCGCCTCGCCCGCGAGAACCTGCTCGCGGGCGCCCGCCGTTTGGGCGTGGACGCCGCGGCGGGCATCGTCACCGACGTCACCGCCGATTCGCGTGCGGTCGGCCCGCGGTCGCTGTTCTGCGCCGTCGTCGGCACCGCGAGCGACAGCCATCGCTTTCTCCCCGCCGTGGCGGAATCCGGCGCGGCGGGGGCGACGGTGGAGCGGATGGCCGAGTTCGCCGCCCTTCCGCGCATCCACGTCAACAACGGCCGCCTGGCGACGGCGTACGCCGCGGCGGAGTTCTTCGGTGATCCGTGGGAGGCGATGACGCTCGTCGGCGTCACGGGGACGAACGGCAAGACGACGAGCGCGGCCATGCTGCGGCACCTGCTGGCGGCGGACGGGCCCAGCGGCTACGTCGGCACGCTGGGGGCGATCGGGGCGGATGGCCAGGTGATCCCCGGGACGGAGGGGCTGACCACGCCCGGGCCGGTGGAGGCCGCGCGCTGGATGCGCCGCTTCGCGGACGAGGGCGTTTCACGCGTGGCGATGGAGGTGTCGTCCCACGCGCTGGACCAGGGGCGGCTGGCGGCGGTGCGGTTCGACGCGGCGGTGTTCACCAACCTGACGCAGGACCATCTCGACTATCACGAGACCATGGAGGCGTACCGCGCGGCCAAGCTGCGCCTCCTGGACCTGGTGAAGCCCACGGGCGCCGCCATCGTAAACGCGGACGATCCTGCCTGGGCAAGCGTGAAGGCGACGGTCGGGCGGACGATCACCTTCGGGGTCGACCATCCCGCGGACGTGCGTGCGGAGGCGGTTCGCGTCGGGGCTGGCGGGATGGAGTTCACGCTGAGGACGCCGGACGGCGCGGCCCCGGTGGCGCTGCCCATCTTCGGCACCTTCAACGTGTCGAACGCCGTCGCGGCCGCGGCGGTGCTCTGGTCGCTGGGGTGGGGCGCCGAGCGCATCGCCGAACGGCTGGGGACGCTGCCGCAGGTGCCCGGGCGGCTGGAGCGCACGGCGGGGCCGCCGGAATGCGCCACCGTGCTGCTGGACTACGCCCACACGCCCGATGCGCTGGAGCGGGCGCTGCAGGCGGTGCGCCCCCTCGTCAGCGGCCGGCTGATCGTGGTGTTCGGCGCCGGGGGAGACCGCGATTCCGCCAAGCGCCCGCTGATGGGAAAGGCCGCGGCGGAGAACGCGGACCTGGTGATCGTCACCTCCGACAACCCGCGGACGGAGGACCCGGAGCGCATCATCGACGACGTCGAGAGCGGCATGGGAAGTGCACCCCGGCGGCGGATTTCCGACCGCCGCGAGGCCATCCGCACCGCACTCACCGAAGGGCGCACCGACGACCTGGTTCTCCTGGCCGGCAAGGGCCACGAGACGTACCAGATCGTAGGTACCGAAAAGCGTCCGTTCGACGAGCGCACTGTCGTGCGCGAGGTTCTCGCGGAACTCAAGACCGCCGCTGGAGGTGCCGTTTGAGCGGGTTCCGCTGGACCGCCGCCGAAGTCGCCCGCGCGCTGGAGCTGAACGCTCCCGCCGAGGAAATGGACTTCGCCGGAGTATCGACCGACACGAGAAAGATCGTCCCCGGGTCGCTGTTCGTCGCCCTCTCGGGGGCCAACTACGACGCGCACGATTACCTGGACCAGGCCGTCGCGGGCGGCGCGGTCGCCGCGGTCGTCAGCCGGGTGCCGGACGGCGCGCCGGCCATCCCGTACTTCATGGTGCCGAACACGCTGCACGCGCTGGGCGCGTTGGGCCGGCACCGCCGCCGCGCGCTGGCGGGCCGCGTTGTCGCCGTCGCGGGGAGCAACGGCAAGACCACGACGAAGGAGCTGCTGCGCGCCGCGCTCTCGCCGCGCCTGCGGGTGCACGCGACGGATGCCAACCTGAACAACCAGGTGGGCGTCCCGCTGACGCTGTTGGCGACGCCCGACGACGCCGAAGCCGTCATTGTCGAGACGGGGACCAACGAGCCGGGGGAAATCACCCTTCTCTCCCGCATCGTGGAGCCCGACGCCGCCATCATTACGGCCATCGGCGAGGAGCACCTGGAGGGGCTGGGCTCCGTGGAGGGCGTGCTGCAGGAGGAGCTGGCGATCTTCGACGGGCTGCGCGCGGACGGCATCGCCATCGTCGCCGAAGATCCCCCGGAGCTTCCGCAGGGGACGCGGGAGCGTGTCGACGGTGCCCGTGTGCGGGTCTGCGGCTCCGGCTCGGAGGCGAACTTCGGGCCGGACGGCGGGATGGAGAGCGTGAAGGTGAGGCCGGACGGGAGCACGGAATGGAGCTTCCGCGGCGTGCCCGTGCACATTCCCATTCCCGGGATGCACAACGTCCGCAACGCGCTGCTCGCCCTGGCCGTCGCCGAGGAGTGGGGCGTGCCCATCGCCGATGCCGCCCGCGGGCTGGCGGCGATGAAGGCGACCAAGATGCGGAACGAGTGGGTCCGCGTCGGCTCCCTGAACGTGATCGCCGACTGCTACAACGCCAACCCACCCAGCATGCGCGCCGCGCTCGACCTGCTGGCGTCCGTTCCCGCGCAGGGCGAAAAGGTGGCCGTCATGGGCACCATGCGCGAGTTGGGCGATCACGGCGACCGGCTTCACCGCGAGCTGGCGCTCCATGCCGCGGGGCTCGTCGGCCATGGCATCGACCGCGTGGTCGCCACGGGTGATTTCGTCCGCGCGTTCGAGGAGAACCACTCGGAACTGGGCGAGCGGCTGGTGGCGGCCGAAGATCCGCTGGAGGCGTACGAGGCGGTGCGGCCGGGATTGACCGGGGGCGAGACCATTCTGCTCAAGGGCTCGCGCGGGGTGGCGCTGGAACGCTGGATTCCGCTGATGGAGCGCGATTTCGCGCAGCATACCGCCGCGACGGAGGGCTGACCGGTGCTCTATCACCTGCTGGTGCCGTGGGCCGAGTACTACATCGGCTTCAACCTCTTCCGCTTTGCCACCTTCCGGGCGGCGGGGGCGGTGGTCACGGCGTTCTTCGTGGCGTTCTGGCTGGGACCCGCCATCATCTCGCGCCTCCGCATGCTCAAGGTGGGGCAGGTGGTGCGCACCGAGGGCCCGCAGACGCACCTGGGCAAGAGCGGCACGCCCACGATGGGCGGCGTGCTGATCATCCTGGCCACCGTGATTCCGACGGTGCTCTGGGCGCGGCTGGACAACTGGTACACCATCATCGCCCTCGTCGTCCTGCTCTGGCTGGGCGCGGTGGGCTTCATGGACGACTACCTGAAGATCGTCCGCAAGAACACCGGCGGGCTCAAGGGGCGCTACAAGATCGTGGGGCAGGCGGGCGTCGGCATCCTGCTGGGCATCGTGCTGATCGTGTTCGACGTCAGCAATCCCATCCCGCCCACGTGGACCCAGATCCCGTTCTTCAAGAGCTGGCACGTGGATTTCTGGCCCGTGACGTACGTGCTGTTCGTCACCTTCATCATCGTGGGATGTTCGAACGCGGTGAACCTGACGGACGGGCTCGACGGGCTGGCGGCGGGGCTTTCGGGGATCGCCGCGGCCACCTTCGGCGTGTTCGCGTACCTGCTGGGCCGGGTAGACTCGTCGGACTACCTGAACGTGTTCTACCTGCCCGGCTCCGGCGAGCTGGCCATCTTCTGCGTGGCGCTGGCGGGGGGATGCATGGGCTTCCTCTGGTTCAACGCCCACCCGGCGGAAGTGTTCATGGGCGACACCGGCTCGCTCGCGATCGGTGGCGTGCTGGGGGCGGTGGCGGTGCTGCTGAAGGCCGAGTTCCTGCTGGCCATCATCGGCGCGGTGTTCGTGGCCGAGGCGCTGTCCGTCGCCACGCAGACCATCTACTACAAGTGGACGAAGAAGCAGACGGGCACCGGCAAGCGCATCTTCCGGATGGCCCCGCTTCACCACCACTTCGAGCAGATCGGCTGGCACGAGAGCAAGGTGATCATCCGCTTCTGGCTGATGGGCATCATCTGCGCGCTGGCCGCCTTCGCGACGCTCAAGATCCGCTGATGAGCCGTTCGCTGGCGGGGGAGACGATCGGAATCCTGGGGCTGGCGCGCAGCGGGCTGGCCGCCGCGCGGCTGGCGCTGTCGCGAGGCGCGCAGGTGTACGCCAGCGACGCGGGAGATTCCGAGTCTGCCCGTGCGGCGGCGGAACAGGTGCGGGCCCTGGGCGGCGACGCGGAGACCGGCGGGCACGATCTGCAGAAGCTCGGCGCCTGCACGCGCATCGTCCTTTCCCCCGGCATTCCGCCCACCGCGAAGGTGCTGCGGGAGGAAGCGATCCGGGGTGTGCCGGTGGTGCCGGAGATCGAGCTGGCGTTCGGCCAGCTGAACTGCCCGGTGATCGGCATCACGGGGACCAACGGCAAGACGACGGTCACCTCGCTGATCGAGCACCTGCTGCAGTCCGCGGGGATCGACGCCATGGCGGGCGGCAACATCGGCACGGCGCTGAGTGAGCTGGCGCTGCGCGAGCCGCAGCCCGCCTGGGCCGTGGCGGAGGTCAGCTCCTTTCAGCTGAGCGGCATCCGCGCCTTTTCGCCGGTGATCGGCGTCCTGACGAACCTGGCGCCCGACCACCTGGACTGGTACGACGACGTCGAGGACTACTACGCCGACAAGGCGCGCCTCTTCGTCAACGCGGGGCCGGAGAGCCGGTGGATCCTGAACGCGGAGGACGAGCGAGCCCGCGACCTCATCGGCGACGCGCCGGGGACGCGTTACTACTTCCGCGTCGAAACGCCGCCGGAGTCCGAAGACGAGCTGGGCGGGTGGCTTTCCACCGGGGTGCTGCTGGTCCGCATCGAGCCGGGGGTGACGGAAGCGGTGGGGGCCGCGGCAGACCTGCAGATCCTGGGGCCGCACAACGTCGCCAACGCGCTGGCCGCCGCCATTGCCGCGCGCCTCGCGGGCACCACGGCGGTGCAGATCGCCGATGCGCTGCGGACCTTCAAGGCCCCCGCGCATCGCCTGGAGCCGGTCGGCGAGACGGGCGGCGTGCTGTGGATCAACGACAGCAAGGCGACGAACATCGCATCGACGCGCGTCGCCATCCGCGGCATGGCCCGGCCCACCGTGCTGCTGCTGGGCGGCAAGCACAAGGGCGAGCCCTACACCGAGCTGCTGCCGGACCTGGAGGGGCGGGTGAAGACGGTGATCGCCTATGGCGAGGCCGCGCCCCTGATCGAGGCCGATCTCCAGGGCAAGGCGCCGGTGGAGCGGGTGGACGGGCCGTTCGAAGCCGTCGTCGCCCGTGCGCGCCAGCTCGCGGAAACCGGCGACGCCGTGCTGCTTTCGCCGGCGTGCAGCAGCTTCGACATGTTCAGGAACTACGAGGAACGGGGCCGCCGCTTCAGTGAGCTGGCCCGGGAAGGGCAGGAATGACGAGCATCGCGCTCCGCTGGAAGCGGGGCAGGGAACAGGCGCCGGTGCAGCCGGTGGTCACGCCGATGGCGCGCGCGCGCACCGTGGCGGCTCCGGTGGCGGCCGTGCACGAGCAGACGTGGGAGAGCCGCGCGCTGGTGGCGCTGACGGCCGCCGCGTTCGCGTTCGGCATCACCGAGATGTACAGCGCCAGCTCGTTCGACGCGGCGGCGCTGGGGCTGCCCGGGCACTACTTTGCGCTCAAGCAGCTGGGCGGCGCCGTCGCGGGCGTCGTCGTCGCCGCCGTGCTTTCGCGGCTGGACTACCGCCAGCTGCGCCGGCTCGCCTGGCCCATGCTGGGCGTCGTGGCCTTTTTGCTCCTGCTGGTGGTGATGCCGGGCACCGAGGCCATTTCGCCCCGGCTGAACGGCGCGCGCCGCTGGCTGAAGCTGGGCGTGATGTTTCAGCCCTCGGAGTTCGCTAAGATCGCGCTGATCGTGTGGACGGCCATGCTGGCGGTGAAGAAGGCCGACCGGCTGCACTCGCTGAGCAACGGGCTGATGCCCTTCTTGATGGTGTGGATGGCGGTCGTGCTGCTGGTGATGAAGCAGCCGAACATGAGCGCCGCGCTGCTGCTGGTGCTCCTGTCGTCGCTGGTGCTGTTCGCGGGCGGGGCGCGCATCGGCCACTTCATCCTGCTGGCGCTGCTGGCCGTGCCCGTGCTCTGGAAGCTGGTGCAGGGCGAGGGCTACCGCGCGCGCCGCATCGCCGCGTTCATGGATCCGAACCACGACACCGGCGGGGTGAGCTACCAGATCCACCAGTCGCTGATCGCCATCGGCTCCGGCGGGCTGGGGGGCGTGGGGTTCGGCGAGAGTCGGCAGAAGTACGGCTTTCTCCCCGAGGCGCAGAACGACTTTCTCTTCTCGATGATCGCCGAGGAGTGGGGGCTGCTGGGCGTGCTGTTCGTGGTGTCGATCTTCGCCGGCTTTCTGGTGGTGGGCTACCGGATCGCCGCGCGCGCGCCGGACCGGTTCGGCTACCTGGTCGCCATCGGCATGACCAACCTGATCGCCGTCTCGGCCTTTTTGCACATGGGCGTGGCGCTGGCGCTGCTCCCCACGACGGGCGTGGCGCTGCCCTTCATGTCGTCGGGCCTTTCGGCCCTGCTGACGTCGTTCGCGGCCGTCGGCATCCTGCTCAGCATCGCCCGCGTGGCGAAAGTTCCCGAGGCCGCACGATGACCACACCCCGCGTGCTCTTTGCCGGCGGCGGCACCGGCGGCCACCTGTACCCCGCGCTGGCGCTGGGCGAGGCCTTCAAGCGGCTGGACCCCGCGGCGGAGGTGATGTTCATCGGCGCCAAGCGCGGCGTGGAGGCGCGGGTGCTGCCGGAGCTGGGCGTGGCGCACGCGCTGCTGCCGCTGGAGCCCATCCGCCGCGCCAAGCCGTGGCAGAACTGGCGGCTGTTCCCCGCCATGTTCGGCTCCTTCACGGCGCTGAACGGCGTGTTCCGACGCTTCAAGCCCAACCTGGTCGTGGGTACGGGCGGGTACGCCAGCGGGCCCGCGGTGGCCTTCGCGATGATGCGCGGCGTGCCCGCGGCGGTGCAGGAGCAGAACTCGTATCCGGGCTTCGTCACGCGGCTGGTGGACAAGCGGGTGCGGCAGATTCACCTGGCGTTTCCCGAGGCGCTCAAGTACCTGAAGCCCGGGCCGCGCACGCAGGTGTTCGAGTTCGGCAACCCCATCAAGCCGCCCGACTTCTCCGTGGACCGTGCGGCCGCCCGCGCCAAGTTCGGCCTGGGGCCGGGCACCGTCTGCCTGGTCACGGGCGGCAGCCAGGGCGCGCGCCCCGTGAACGAGGCGCTGCTGGCGGACCTGCGCGGAATTCGCGAGGGGCGCCTTCCCGCGCCGCCGGAGGGGTTCCAGATCCTCTGGGCCGCGGGAACGGGCAATTTCGCCCGCGTGGAGAAGGGGCTGGAAGACCTGGGGCACCCGGCGTGGGTGCACGCCATGCCCTACATCAACGACATGCCGTCCGCGCTGGCCGCCAGCGACTTCGCCATCTCGCGCGCCGGCGCCATGTCGCTGGCTGAGCTGTGCGCGTGGGGGATCCCCGCCGTGCTGGTGCCGCTGCCCCACGCCGCCGCCAACCACCAGTACCACAATGCGGTCGCACTCGCCGAGGCCGAGGCCGGCGTGATGGTGCAGGAGCAGGAGCTGGGCGGCGGCCGCCTGTGGGGCGAGGTGATGACGCTCGCGTCCAACGAGGCGCGCCGCTCCGAGCTGGCCACGCGCGCCCGCAGCCGCGGCCAGCCCGACGCCGCGGACCGCATCGTCCGCGAGCTCGCCCGGCTGGTTGGGTGACGGATGTTTGGTGGCAGAAGGGTAGCACCGTGGGGCGCAAACCGGCGTCCGGCGATTCTTTTCCCGCACCCGTGCGGCGGTTAGATTGAGCACCGAGTTCGACCTGGTTCAGCTGGCGAAGCACGGGCCCATCCACTTCATGGGGATCGGCGGTGCGGGGATGTCGCCGCTGGCCGAAATGGCCCTGCTGGGCGGCGCGCGGGTGACGGGTTGCGACTCGTCGCCCGGCCCGGCGACGCAGCTGCTGGAGGAGCGCGGCGCCACGGTGTACCAGGGCCACGACGCCGCCCACGTGCAGGACTGCGCCGCGCTGGTGATGACGGCCGCCGTCCCCGCCGACCACCCGGAGCTGGCCGCCGCCCGCGTGCGCGGCATCCCGGTGCTCAAGCGGGCCGAGGCGCTGGGCGCCATCGTCAACCACGGCACCGTCGTGGGCATCGCGGGGACGCACGGAAAGACCACCACGACGACGCTGGCCACGGCGGTGCTGGACGCCGCCGGGCTGCAGCCCACGGGCTTCGTCGGCGCGCGGGTGCCGGCCTGGGGGGGCAACCTGCGCCGCGGCGGCGACCAGTTGTACGTGGTGGAAGCCGACGAGTACGACCGCTCGTTCCACCAGCTGCGGCCCACCGTGGCCGTGGTGACCACCCTCGAAGCCGACCACCTGGACATCTACGGCTCGCTCGAAGCCATCGAGGAGGCCTTCGCCATCTTCTGCGCCTCGGTGCCCGAAGACGGCCTGATCGCCGGCTGCGCCGACGACCACGGCGCGGCGCGGCTGGTCAACCGCCTTCACGGCGGCCCCGAGCGCGTGGTGACCTACGGCCTTTCCGCCGGCTCCATGCTGCGCGCCGAGGAGGTGGTGATGACGGGCTCCGGCGCCGCCTTCACCGTGCGCGAGCGGGGCACCGTCCTCGGGCGCGCGCAATTGAACGCGCCGGGCGAGCACAACGTGAGGAACGCGCTGGCCGCCGTGGCCGTGGCCCGCCACTTCGGCGTGGAGTGGAACGCCATTGCCCGGGGGATCGCCTCGTACGGCGGGGTGGCGCGGCGCTTCGAGACCATCGGCGAGGAGCGGGGGGTGCTGTTCGTGGACGACTACGCGCACCACCCCACGGAGGTCCGCGCCACGCTGAGCGCGGCGCGCGCGGGGCACGGCGAGCGGCGGCTCGTCGCCGTCTTTCAGCCGCACCTGTACTCGCGCACCCGCGACTTCGCCCGGGAGTTCGGCGAGGCGCTGGCGCTGGCGGACGTCGTCTTTCTCACCGACATCTACGCCGCGCGGGAGAAGCCGATCGAGGGCGTGACGGGAACGCTGATCGCCGACGCCGCCCGCGCCGCCGGGGCCGACGTCCGCTACGTCCCCGCCCGCGCCGACGTGGTGGACGCCGTCGCGGACGAGATCCGCTCGGGCGACCTGTGCCTGACCATGGGCGCCGGCAACCTGGACGCGGCGTCGCGCGAGCTTCACGCGCGCTTCGCGGAGGGCTGACCCATGCGCCGCGCCCGGCTGATCGCCTTCGCCCTGGTGGCCGCCGCGGCGGGCTCGTCTCCCTTCTGGGGGCCGCCCGCCCTGCGCCAGGTGCCCTGGTTCGCCGCGGACCGGGTGGAGGTGGCCGGCGCGCGGCTCCTGGCGCCCCACGAGGTGGTTCAGGCGTCGGGGGTGCGGATCGGGATGAACGTGTGGGCCGATCCCGCCGCGTGGGAGGCCGCGCTGCGGAAGCACCCGGTGATCGCCAGCGCCACGGTGGAGCGGCGGCTGCCCTCCACGCTGCGCATCCGCATCGTCGAAAAGCGCCCCGTCGCGTTCCTGAGCGGCACGCTGCGGCCCGCGACGGGGACGGGGGAGATCCTTCCGGTGGACCCGGCCCGCGTTCCCGTGGACCTGCCCATCGCCGGGACGGCGCCCGACAGCGCGACTCGCGTCCGCGACCGCGCGACGCTCAGGGTGCTGGCCGAGGCCGCGCGCCTCTCCGACGCCGACCCCATGCTGATGGCGCGGGTCAGCGAGGTGGGCATCCGCCGCGACGGGGCCACGCGGCTGGTGATGGCCGCGCCCCGCGCCGAGGTGCTGCTGGCCTCCGGCGCCGCCGAGCCCCGGCTGACGCAGCTTCGCGCCGCCCTGGCCGACGTCGACCGGCGCCTGGACGGCGGAGGGCGGGCCGTTCTCGACGCCCGCTTCGCCGACCAGGTGGTGGTCCGTCTCCTGGCGCCCACGCCGGCCCCCGCGCCGGCGCCGCAACCGCCTTCGCAGAACTGATGCGCCCTATCATCGTCGCAGGCCTGGACATCGGGTCGAACAAGACCTCCGTGGTGATCGCCGAAGTGTCAGGCGAGGCCCCGCAGCGCGCGCAGGTGAAGGTGCTGGGCGTGGGCCAGGCGCGCACCGGCGGCATCCGCCGCGAGATCGTCGCCGACATCGAGGCCACCACCGAGTCCGTCCGCAAGGCGGTCAAGGAGGCCGAGCTGATGGCGGGCGTCACGGTGCAGAAGCTGTACACGGGGATCGCCGGCGAGCACATCCACGCCCGCCCCTCCACCGGCGTCGTCGCGGTCGGCCGCGGCCCCGGCGCCGACGGCGAGATCCGCCCCGGCGACGTGGACCGCGTTCACGAGGTGGCGCGCGCCGTGGTGATCCCCGCCGACCGCGAGCTGATCCACGCGATCCCGCAGGAATACATCGTCGACGCGCAGGACGGCATCCGCGATCCGGTCGGCATGGCGGGGACGCGGCTGGAGGCAGAGGTGTTCATCGTCACCGGCAGCGCGTCGGCCTGCCAGAACGTGCGCAAGGCCGTCAGCCGCGCGGGGTACACCGTCGCCGAGCTGGTGCTGGAGCCGCTGGCCTCGTCCCTTTCCGTCATCAGCGAGGACGAGAAGGAGATCGGCGTGGCGCTGGTGGAGCTGGGCGGGGGGACGACGGACGTGTGCGTCTTTCTGGGCAGCAAGATCCGGCACCTGGCCTCACTTCCCTGGGGCGGGGCGACGGTGACGAACGACATCGCCAAGGGGCTCTCGCTGCCGTACGCGGAGGCCGGGCGGGCCAAGGAGCGCTACGGCGTGGCCCGGGCGGACTTCGTGAGCCCCGAGGAAACGTTCGAGGTTCCCGGCGGCGCCGGGGGCCAGCCGCGCCATGTCGCGCGCGAGCTGCTGGCGCACATCATCGAGCAGCGGGTGGACGAGATCTTTTCGCTCGTGGCCGCCGAGCTGGACCGGGGCGGCTTCACCAACCAGCTGGGCGGCGGCATCGTGCTCACCGGCGGCGGCGCGTCGCTGCAGGGGGTGGTGGAGCTGGCGGAGCGCAACTTCGCCTGTTCCGTGCGCGTCGGCGTGCCCGGCGAAGAGCTTGGCGGCCTTGCGGATTCCGTTCGGCGCCCCAAGTTTTCCACGGCTGCGGGGCTGGCCATCTACGGCTCGCGGCGGGTCATCTCCGAATCTCCGGAAGGCAGCGCCATGTCCGGCGCTTCCGTCAACGGCGTCATCAAGCGGATGCGTGACTGGATCTCGGACTTCTTTTGAAGTTCCCGTGCCGTCACTTGTTGTTTTTTCCATTCTGAATCTTTGCCCCTCCCCCTCGTGAGGAGCCACCGCACATGGTCTTCGAGTACGACGAAACGATGACGCAGAACGCCCGCATGAAGGTGGTGGGCGTGGGCGGCGGCGGCGGAAACGCCGTCAACCGGATGATCGAGGAGGACCTGGAGGGCGTGGAGTTCATCTCGGTGAACACCGACGCCCAGGTTCTCAAGCTGTCCAAGGCCGACGTCAAGATCCAGATCGGCCACAAGCTCACCCGCGGGCTGGGCGCCGGCGCGCGCCCGGAAATCGGCGCCCAGGCGCTGGAGGAGAACCGCGACGAGATGCGCCGTGCGCTCGACGGGGCCGACCTGGTGTTCATCACCGCCGGCATGGGCGGCGGCACCGGCACCGGCGCGGCCCCGCTGATCGCCGAGATGGCGCGGGAGATGGGCGCGCTGACCATCGCCATCGTCACCAAGCCCTTTCTGTTCGAGGGCAAGAAGCGGATGAAGCAGGCCGAGGCGGGGCTGGCCGAGCTCAAGCGCGCGGCCGACACCATGATCGTCGTGCCGAACGAGCGCCTGCTGGCCGTCGTCGGCAAGGGCACCAGCTTCAAGGACGCCCTCAAGAAGGCCGACGAGGTGCTGCTGCACGCCACGCAGGGCATTTCGGACCTGATCCGCGTGACCGGCGAGGTGAACGTTGACTTCGCCGACGTGCGCACGGTCATGAGCAACCGCGGCGCGGCGCTGATGGGCACCGGCTTCGGGCGGGGCGAGAACCGGTCGATGGAGGCCGCGCAGGAGGCCATCAGCTCGCCCCTGCTCGACAACATCTCCATCTCCGGCGCGGCCGGCGTGCTGATCAACATCACCGGCGGGATGGACCTGGCGATCGACGAGGTGACCACCATCTCCTCCATCATCCAGGAAGCCGCGGGCGACGACGCCGAGATCATCTTCGGCGCGGTGCACGATCCGTCCATGAAGGAAGAGGTGCGGGTGACGGTGATCGCCACCGGCTTCGACCGCGACATGCTGGCGGGGATGCCCGACAACGTCATCCGCCCGGACTTCCGCTCGCACGGAGCCGGCCGGCCCGCCGCCGACATCGCGGGAACGCGCACGGCGTATCCCCCGCGCGGCGGCGAGGTTCGGCACGCCAGCGACACGCGTCCGGCGTTCGGCCGCCCCGAGCCGCGGCCGGAGCCCCGGGCCGATGCCCGGGTGGAGCCGCGGCTGGAGCACCGCCCCGAGCCGCGCCCGCAGCCGCTGGAGGAGCCGGGGGTCACCCCGCTCCACCGGACGCCCCGGCCGGAGCCCAAGGTGCCCAGCGACCTGGAGATCCCCACCTTCATCCGCCGCCAGATGGACTGACGGCACCCCCCGCCTCCCCGGCCCACCCGCCGGGGAGGTGTCTTTGGTGCCCGCGCGCCGGTCCTCGGCGCGGCGGGCGAAGTCCCCGACCCGAGATTCCTGGAGGCCGGATGGCCAACGCGTATCGCATTGCCGCGGCGGGTGTGCTGTGCATCCTGGGCGCCGCCATGGGTGTGCACCGCGAGCAGTCCCGCAACGCGGGCAAGACCGTCGCCCCGCCCACGCTGCTCCCCACGGCGCTCGCCCGCCCCGCGGAGCTGTTCTTCGCCGACACCCTGCGCCGGGGCGAGACCCTTTCGGAGCTGCTGGCCCGCACCCAGCTGGACGTGGACGCCAGCCGCGCGCTGCTCGCCCAGCTTTCCGAGGTGCAGGACCCGCGCAGCATCCGGCCGGGGCTGGTGGTGGAGTACCGCAAGTCCACGCGCACGGGCGCCATCCGCCGCTTCAGCACGCGGCTCGACGCCGACCGCCACCTGGCCTTCCACCGCGAGGGCACGGGGTGGGCGGGCGAGGTGGAGGAAGTGCCCGTGCACCCGGAAACGGCGGTGCTGGCGGGAACGGTGAAGGCCTCGCTGTACCAGGCGCTGATGGAGGGCGAGGGGAACGTGCCCCGCGCCGAGCGGCAGGTGGTGGCCGACCTGCTGGCCGACCGCATCTTCGCCTGGAAGATCGACTTCTCCCGCGACCTGCGCCCGGGCGACCGCTACCGCATCCTGCTGGAGCGCTCGGTTCGGCCGGACGGCTCGGCGCGCACCTCGCGCATCCTCGCGGTGCAGTTCAGCATCGGCGGCGCGGAGCACGACGCCTACCTGTTCACCGCGGGCGGGGTGGACGACTACTACGACCGCGACGGCGAGTCGCTGCGCCGCGCCTTTTTGCGCGCGCCGCTGGAGTTCCGCCGCATCAGCTCGGCGTATTCCACCGGCCGCTTCCACCCCATCCTGCGCCGCATGCGGGCGCATCACGGCATCGACTACGCGGCCTCGATGGGCACGCCCATCCGCGCGGTGGGCGACGGCGTGGTGGGAAAGGCGGGATGGGGCGGCGGATACGGCAACGTGGTGGAGATCCGCCACTCGCGCGGGTACGGCAGCCGCTACGCGCACATGCGCCGCTTCGCCGAGGGCATCCGCCCGGGCGTGCGGGTGAAGCAGGGGCAGCTGATCGGCTACGTGGGCTCCACCGGCCTGTCGACGGGGCCGCACCTTCACTACGAGTTCCACGAGAACGGGCGGCCCATCAACCCCACCTCCATCCGCTACCTGACGGGCGACCCCGTCCCCGGCGGCGCGCGCTCCCGCTTCCGCGCCGCCCGCGACCAGCGGATCGCCCTGATGGACCGCTCCGGCCCGCTGCTGGCTGCGAACGGCGACAGCGCGCGCCTGGCCCGCCGCTGATTTGCAGGGCAGGCACGTTCAGCCGGTCGGATAGACGGCTGGTGAACGACGAGGCGGCGATCCCCCGGGATTGCCGCTTTGTTGTTCCACGCCGATGACATCGCGCCTCATGGCGTAGCTCCGCGTGTGCCGGTAATTTTCACACATGGGCAAACATGAGAAGCTGCTGCTTCAGATCTTGCGCGGTACGGCGGACGCAAATGTCCCGTTCGAGGGCCTATGCGCGCTTTTGCATTGGCTCGCCTTCGACGAACGCGTCCGCGGCAGTCATCACATCTTTACTCGCGCAGGAGTGGTCGAAATCTTGAACTTGCAGCCGAAGGGCGCGAAGGCCAAAGCGTACCAGGTCAAGCAGGTCCGCCAAGTGATCCTGAAGTACAAGCTCGCAGGAGGAGGTTCGGATGACGCCTGAGTTCCGCTACGAAGTCATTATCTATTGGAGCGACGAGGATCAGGCTTACGTCGCCGAAGTCCCGGAACTTCCCGGTTGCGCGGCAGACGGAGCAACGTACGCGGAAGCGATTTCCAACGTGGAGGTGGTCATCCGCGAATGGATCGAAACGGCCCACGAGCTAGGTCGCCCCGTTCCTCAGCCGAAAGGGCGGCTCCTCTACGCATAAACCTCACTCGCGTGCGACGCACATTTCACGAGAGGCGCGCTCCGAACGCTTCCGTGAGCCGCGCCCGGCTCTGACGTCGGGCTTGTGTGCCCTCGGATGTTTATGCATGTTCTCGCCCCAAGCCCGGGTGTAGCGGGCCCGCGAGTTCTTCCCGATGAGCTACCGTGACCGATACCACCACCCCTGAGAGATTTGCGCTGTACCCGGCCATCGACCTGCGCCGCGGGCGCTGCGTCCGGCTGGAGAAGGGCAGAGCAGACCACGAGACGGTGTACGGAGACGACCCGCTCGCCGTCGCGCGCGGCTTCGCGGAGGCCGGGGCCGAGTGGATCCACGTGGTGGACCTGGACGCGGCGTTCGGTGACGGCGGCAACCGCCCGCTGATCCAGTCCGTGGCGGCTGGCGTCGGCGCGAAGGTGCAGACGGGCGGCGGGCTGCGCACGGAGGCCGACCTGGCCGAGGTGCTCGACGCCGGGGTGGCGCGGGCGGTGATCGGCACGGCGGCCATCGAGAACCCCGAGCTGGTGCGGCGCGCCGTCGAGCGCTGGGGGCCGGAGCGGATCGCCGTGGGGCTGGATGCGCGCGGGCGCCGGCCGGCCGCGCGCGGGTGGACGGAGGAAAGCGGCGCCGACCTCTTCGACCTGGCGCGCTCGCTCGTGGATCTGGGCGTGCGCACCATCATCCACACCGACATCGAGCGCGACGGGATGATGATGGGCCCCAACCTCGATCTCTCGGCCGAGCTGGCCGCGCACGCGGGGGCGGAGGTAATCGTATCCGGCGGCATGCGCGGGATGGAGGATGTCCTCACGGTGGCCGCGGCCGCGCGCGACGGGCGAGGGATCGCCGGCGCTATCATCGGCAAGGCGATTTACGAGGGTGCGCTGGACGTGGCGGCCGCCGTCAGGGCGGTGCGGTGATCGCGCGCGTGGTGGTCACCGGCGCGCGCCCCAGCGTCAGCGTTCATTCGGTGATCGGCGTGCTGCAGACCTACACGGGGCTGTCGCTCCCCGATGCCCAGGCCCTCCTGGACCGCGCCCGCGCGGGTGAGCGGGTGGAACTGGAGATGGACGACGAATACGCCGCCTACGACCTGGCCTCGCTGCTGGGCGACCTGGGCGTGGAGGCCGAGGTGCCGGAAGACGGCTGACCCCGCGGTATCGACGATGATGCGAGGCGCACTCCGCGACACGGGGTGCGCCTCTCGTTTTGTGCCGCCGTGCACACGTTTGCGGCCCAAGGTGCGACCGCCGGTCGCACCTGTGTCCCTGCCGGAGCGCACAGGATCCGCCTGTGGTGCGACGGAGTTGGTCCAGCCCTGTTTTGCCCCTTGACCGCTCCGTTTTCCGTCGCAAGTATACGAAGTGAACAGCCGAGCGCGGCTCGTGGGCGGGGTGCTGCGGCGGCCGGTGGATCATGCGCGGGCGGCTCACCATCTGACGGAGAGGCGGAACATGGGGTTCATCGGCAGCGGGTACGAGTCGTACTGGCCGATGTTCGGGAACCGGTACCGCGTGCTGGCGAAGGCGGAGCCGTGGCCGGTTCCGTCCCTTGCATCGGCGGCGGGTTCGCGGGATCTTTCGGCTCCTTCTGAACCCGCCAAGAGCCGTCGATGCCCGCACGCGCAGAAAGCACCGTAGACCTTCGCTCCGACACGGTAACGCGGCCTACGCCGGCCATGCGCCGCGCCATTGCCGAGGCCGACGTGGGCGACGCCGTGCTGGGCGATGATCCCACGGTGGCGGAACTGGAGAGGGTAGCGGCGGAGTTGGTGGGCAAGGAGGCTGCGCTGTTCTTTCCCAGCGGCATCATGGCCAACACCGCCGCGCTGCTGGTGCTGGGCCGGCCCGGGACGGAGGCCGTGATCGATGCGTCGGGGCACATCCTGAACTACGAGGAGGGCGCGGCGGCGGCCTGGGGCGGAATCCAGCTGCACGCCGTCCCCACGCCCGACGGCCTGCTGACCCCCGAGCTGGTCGCGGAGCGCATCCGCCCGCCGTCTCCGTACCTGCCGCAGATGTCGCTGCTGTGCCTGGAGAACACGCACAACAGCGCCGGCGGAAAGGTGCTGGCGCTGGACCGGATGGGCGCCTTGGCCGGCGTGGCGCGGGAGCGCGGAGTGCGGGTGCACCTGGATGGCGCGCGCCTCTCCAACGCGTCGGTTGCTTCGGGCGTGGCCATGCGGGACTACGCTTCGCACGCGGACACGGTGATGTTCGCGCTTTCGAAGGGCCTGGGCGCACCGGTGGGCTCCATGCTGGCCGGGGACGCCGAAACGATGGAGCGCGCGTGGCGGGTACGGCGGCGGCTCGGCGGGGGCATGCGCCAGGCGGGGATCCTGGCCGCGGCGGGGCTGTACGCGCTCCGCAACCACTTTCCGCGGCTGGAAGAGGACCATCGCCGGGCCAAGGCGCTGGCCGCCGCCGTGTCGAACGTGGAGGGGGTGGCCGCCGCCGAGCCCGAAACGAACATCGTGATGATCGAGCTGCGCGAGCCGCGGCTGGACCCGGCTGCGCTGCTGGCGGCGCTCGAACGCCGGGGCGTGCGCATGGTGCAGTTCGGTCCGCGGCGGCTGCGGGCCGTGACGCACCTGGACGTGGACGACGCGGGGATCGAGCAGGCTTCCGGCGCCTTTTCGGATGCGGTCGGCGAGCTTCTGCGATAGGGACGAGCCCGCGGCAACTTGCCGTGCGAAAACCCTTGTGCATCGTGCCGCGAACGTGTAAACTTTCGCTTTATCTTCGGGAACGCCGCCAGGCGTCCGGTGTATCCGTCCGCACAGCCGCCCGGCGGCTTTCTGAACGAGCTTCTACCAGGGAAAACCAATGGCCGTCGACATCGCCGAGGACAAGCGCAAGGCCCTGAACGTGGCCATTGGCCAGATCGAAAAGGCCTACGGGAAGGGCTCCATCATGCGGATGGGGGTCAACGGCCCCCGGGTGGCGATCTCGGCCATCCCCACGGGCGCCATCAACCTCGATGCCGCCATCGGCATCGGCGGAATTCCGCGCGGCCGCATCACCGAGATCTACGGGCCGGAGTCGTCGGGCAAGACCACGCTCTGCCTTCACGTGATCGCCAACTCGCAGAAGGCGGGCGGCGTGGCCGCGTTCATCGACGCCGAGCACGCGCTCGACATCGAGTACGCGCGCAAGCTGGGCGTGGACGTCGACAACCTGCTGGTGTCGCAGCCCGACAACGGCGAGCAGGCGCTGGAGATCGCCGACGTGCTGGTGCGCTCCAACGCGCTCGACGTGATCGTGGTCGACTCGGTGGCCGCGCTGGTGCCGCGCGCCGAGATCGAGGGCGAGATGGGCGACAGCCACGTGGGGCTGCAGGCGCGGCTGATGAGCCAGGCGCTGCGCAAGCTGACCGGCGCCATCAACCGCTCCAACACCACGGTGATCTTCACCAACCAGATCCGCGAGAAGATCGGCGTGATGTTCGGCAGCCCCGAGACCACCACCGGCGGCCGCGCGCTCAAGTTCTACGCCTCGCTGCGCCTCGACATCCGGCGCATCGGCAGCATCAAGGACCGCGAGGTGCTGGTGGGGAACAAGACGCGCGTGAAGGTGGTGAAGAACAAGGTCGCCCCGCCGTTCAAGCAGGCCGACTTCGACATCATGTTCAACGTGGGGATCGACCACCACGGCATCGTGGTGGACCTGGGGGTGGAGAGCGAGGTGATCCAGAAGAGCGGCGCCTGGTTCAGCTTCGGCGACGTGCGGCTGGGGCAGGGGCGCGAGAACGCCAAGGCGTTCCTGCAGGAGAACCCCGAGCTGGCCACGCAGATCGAGAGCAAGGTGAAGGACGTGCTCGGCATCCGCGGCGTGGCCGCCGCCGGCGACGACGGCCCGGCGGGCGCTCTGGACTGAGCCACGGACGCGGCAGCGCGTTCGGCCGATCGACAGCACATCCAGGGGTGATGACCCCTTCCCGGCCGCGGAACACGTGGCAGGGAAGGGGTTTTCGCTTGAAGAACAGCAACTGCAACAACGGGTCACACGGAGGAACGGAGAAGAACGGAGGAAGCGGAGACGTTCGGCGCAGCTCTCCGCTCCCGTCTTCTCCGCCGCCGAAACGACACGATGCGTGAGGGATGCGCGCCCGCAGGGCCGGGACGCCGCCGCGCGTGAGCGAGGTCGACGGAGCGCATGGAAGGCCTGCGCGGCGGTGGCCCGGCGCGGTTGGGCACGGTTGTATCGTGCCCTACCGCGCGCGCAGCCCGGCCCGGAGCGCAGCGGAGGGACACGCCCACACCCCGCCGTTCATCCGTCTGGAGACCTCGCCGGGCCATGTCCGGCGGGGAGGCACGGAACCCCCGCAGTTGACGCTGGGGGGCGCGGGCGGCAGGTTGTCGCCGCTTTCCAGCCACGGCGGGCACCGGGGTTGCAACGGATGCGTGCGCCGCGCCTCGGCGCACGAACCAGATAGACGGGCTGACCGGACAAGATGACGCAATCGCATCCAAATGGAGCGAGCGGACGGGAGGAAGCGGTTCGGCGGCACGCCGAAAGTCGCCGTGCCGGGGCCGGACGCGCTGGTCGGGCGGTGCGCGTGGCGCGCGCGCGGGGCACACGCTGATGCAGCAACGCGAAGCGCCCACCGGGCGCTACCTGTACACCCTGGCATTCGCCGCGCTGGGGGTGGTGTACGGCGACATCGGCACCAGCCCGCTCTACACCATGCGCGAGGCGTTTCACCACGGCACGGGGATCCACCCCACCCCCGCCAACGTGCTGGGGATCCTGTCGCTGGTGTTCTGGGCGCTGATCCTGGTGATCTCGATCAAGTACCTGGGCTTCGTGATGCGCGCCGACAACCGCGGCGAGGGCGGGATGATCGCCCTGACCGCGCTGGTGGTGCCGCGCACCGCCACCTCGGGTAAGGCGGGGATCCTGGTGCTGCTGGGGCTGTTCGGCGCGTCGCTGCTGTACGGCGACAGCATGATCACCCCGGCCATCTCGGTGCTGAGCGCCGTGGAGGGGCTGGAGGTGGCCACGCCCTTCTTCACGCCCTACATCGTGCCCATCACCATCGTGATCCTGGTGGGGCTGTTCCTGGTGCAGCGGCACGGCACGGGGGGGATCGGGCGGGTGTTCGGGCCGGTCACGCTGCTGTGGTTCGTGGTGCTGGCCACGCTGGGGATCGTGGAGATCGTGAAGCACCCGGCGGTGCTGGGCGCGGTGAGCCCGCACCACGCGGTGCGCTTCTTCGCGCAGAACGGGGCGGCGGGGTTCTTCGTGCTGGGGTCGGTGTTCCTGGCCGTCACCGGCGGCGAGGCGCTGTACGCCGACATGGGGCACTTCGGGAAGCGCCCGATCCGGATGACCTGGTTCGCGCTGGTGCTTCCCGCGCTGGTGCTGAACTACTTCGGCCAGGGCGCGCTGCTCATCAATGACCCCGCGGCGGTGGAGCACCCCTTCTTCCTGATGGCGCCGAAGTGGGCCACCTATCCGCTGGTGATGCTGGCCACCGCCGCCACGGTGATCGCCTCGCAGGCCGTGATCTCGGGGGCGTTCTCGCTCACGCGGCAGGCCATGCAGCTGGGGTACCTGCCGCGGGTGCACATCGAGCACACCTCGTCGCGCGAGATCGGGCAGATCTACATCCCCGGCGTCAACTGGCTGCTGATGTTCGCCTGCATCGGGCTGGTGGCGGGGTTCGGCAATGCCAGCAGCCTGGCCAACGCCTACGGCGTGGCGGTGACCACCGACATGGTGTTCACCACCCTCCTCTTCGCCGCGGTGGCGCGCGCGCGCTGGCGCTGGTCGTGGTGGCGCGTGGGCGCGCTGGCGGCCGCCTTCCTGGTGATCGACCTGGCGTTCTGGGGCGCCAACCTGCACAAGATCCCGCACGGCGGGTGGTTCCCGCTGGTGGTGGCGGCGGCGATCTTCGCGGTGATGACCACCTGGAAGACGGGGCGCCGCATCCTGGCGTCGCGGATGCAGAGCACCACGCTCCCGTTCGACCTGTTCCTGCGCGACGTGGAGACGCGCTCGCCGGCGCGGGTGCCGGGAACCGCGGTGTTCATGTACGGCAACCCCGAGGGCACGCCCCCCGCGCTGCTGCACAACCTGGTGCACAACAAGGTGCTGCACGAGCGGGTGGTGCTGCTGACGGTGGACACCGGCGAGATCCCCTTCGTCCCCGACGAGGAGCGGGTGGAGGTCACCGAGCTGGGCGCCGGCTTCTACCGCGTGGTGGTGCGCTACGGCTTCACCGAGGAGCCCGACATCCCCGCCGCGCTGGCGATGGTGAAGGTGCCCGGGCTGGACCTGAAGCCGATGGCCACCAGCTACTTCCTGGGCCGCGAGACGCTGATCCCCTCCAAGAAGCCGGGGATGGCGATGTGGCGCGAGCACCTGTTCTCGCTGATGAGCCGCAACGCCCGCACGGCCACCTCGTTCTACCGCCTCCCGCCCAACCGCGTGGTGGAGCTGGGCGCGCAGATCGAGCTGTAGCGCGCCCGGCGCTTCGGATCAACCACGCCGCGTGCGAGGTACCATACCGCCTCACGTGTGGTCGGCGGCTGGGGGATGGCACAGAAAGCCGTCCTCCGCCGTTCTTCCTGGCGGCCGTTCTCCACGGCTCCGCGCGGGGATCACGGTTACAGCCAGAGAGGATCGTTGTTCGACCACATCGTCCACAAGCGGA
>NZ_DASWMD010000029.1:0-17415 GCF_036399935.1 Longimicrobium sp. | reverse complement strand
TCCCCCGCGGGGTTTGCGGGGGAAGGGCTGGGGATGGGGGGCGGCCGAGGCATGCGCCGACGCCGGTCGAAACGCTCCATCACTCGCCCCAAAAGCCGAGGCCCGCGCACCCGTGCCGCTGCCGCGCCCGGGCTGAGAAGTGGCGCAGGGTGGATCCTTCGGCCCGCGGCGGATGGTGCCCGGGCCGGTGCGGTGCGCCTGGGCCTCAGGATGACAGGCTGCCGGGCAGCGACCGCGAGGGTTGACACGCAAACCGCGCCTCGTCTACGTTCGCCCTTCCCGAGGCACCCTCGTTCCCAGCCCGAACCGCCGCGCCGCGCGCCGATGATCCAGGCAGACACCGTAGCCCTGGTAGAGCTCAGCCAACTCCGCGAGCGGTGGGCCGAGCGCTTCAGCTGGGATGCGCTGGCGGCGACGGGGCTGCAGGTGCTGGGCGCGCTGGTGGTGGGCTTCCTGGCCTACGCGCTGCTCGTGCTGGTCCTGCGCCGCGCCGAACGGGCCATCGGCACCCCGACCCCGGGCGTCATCTCGGCCCAGGAGCAGCGCGCCCGCACCCTGCTGAGCCTGATGCGCAGCGTGGGCGTGGTGCTGATCATCCTGGCCACCATCGTCATGATGCTCGGTGCGCTGGGCGTGAACGTGGGCCCGCTGCTGGCCGGCGCCGGCGTCATCGGCCTGGCGTTCTCGTTCGGCGCGCAGTCGCTGGTGAAGGACGTGATCACCGGCCTGTTCATGCTCTTCGAGAACCAGTTCGGCGTGGGCGACGTCATCCGCATCGAGGGCGTCAGCGGCGCGGTGGAAACCATCACCCTGCGCGTGGTGACGCTGCGCGACGTGCACGGGGTCGTCCACATCGTCCCCAACGGCGAGATCAAGAAGGTCAGCAACCTCACCCGCACCTGGTCGCGGGCGGTGCTGGACGTGAGCATCGCCTACCGCGAAGACCCCGACCGCGTGATGGGCGTGCTTCGCGACATCGGCCGCGAGCTGTACGAAGACCCCCAGTGGAAGCCGCTGATGGTGGAGCCGGTGGTGGTGCCGGGGATCGAGACGTTCGGCGAGTCTGCCCTCAGCATCCGCGTGATGGCCAAGACGCTGCCGCTGAAGCAGTGGGACGTGGCGCGCGAGCTCCGGCGGCGCATCAAGCTGCGGTTCGACCAGGAGGGGATCGAGATTCCCATCCCACACCAGACGGTGTACTGGGGCGAGGGGCAGAATCCCCCCGCCCTCTCGGCCGCGGGCGTCTCGGCGCCGGGCGACGCGGACGATCCTTCCTCCACGGACGGCGACGATGGACCCTAGCAGGCGATGTTGGCAGGCGGTGCGCTGAACACCGTTTCTTGCCGCGGGCGCACCGGTGCGCCCGCGATCGCCTGCCATCCATCGAAAGACCAGAGCCATGCCGCTGACGTTCTACAATACGCTCACCCGCCGCGAAGAAGAGTTCGTCCCCCTGCAGGAAGGAAAGGTGGGGATGTACGTGTGCGGCCCCACCGTGTACGCGGCGCCGCACATCGGCAACCTGCGCACGTTCTTCTTTTCCGACATCCTGCGGAAGTACCTGGAGTACCGCGGCTACGACGTCCGCTTCGTGATGAACCTGACGGATGTCGACGACAAGACGATCCGCGGGGCCATGCAGAAGGGCGTAAAGCTGAACGACTACACGCAGCCCTTCATCGACTCCCTCTTCCGCGACTTCGAGCAGCTGGGCATCCGCCGGGCAAACGTGCACCCGCGCGCCACGCACTACGTCGACGGGATGATCGACATCATCCGCCGGCTGGAGGAGCGCGGGCTGGCGTACGAGTCGGAGGGCTCGGTGTACTTCGACATCTCGGAGTTCGCCGGCTACGGCAAGCTGTCGAAGGTGGACGTTTCCGCCGGCCGCCGCGGCGAACGGGTGGCCGCGGACGAGTACGACAAGGACGACGTCCGCGACTTCGTGCTGTGGAAGTCGGTGAAGCCCGAGGACGAGGAAGTCGGCGCCGTCTGGGACACACCGTGGGGGAGGGGGCGGCCCGGCTGGCACATCGAGTGCTCGGCCATGTCGTTCGCCGAGCTGGGAGAGACGTTCGACATCCACGCGGGCGGCGTGGACCTGGTGTTTCCCCACCACGAGGACGAGATCGCCCAGTCGGAGGGCGCCACGGGCAAGGAGTTCGTGCGCTACTGGCTGCACGGCGAGTTCCTGCTGCTGGACGGCGGGAAGATGGCCAAGTCCACCGGCAACATCTTCAACCTGGGCGACCTGGTGGAGCGGGGCATCCGGCCCTCGTCCATCCGCTACCTGTTCCTGACGGCGCACTACCGCAGCAAGCTCAACTTCACCTTCGAGGGGCTGGCCTCGGCGGCCGAGGCGGTGCGCCGCATCCGCGACGCGCGCGACCGCCTGCGCGAGCACCCGGCCGCGCGCGACCCCGATCCCACGGACACGCCGTCGCTGCACACCGCGGCGGACGAGGCGCTGGCGGCGTTCACGGCGGCCATGGACCAGGACCTGAACACCAGCGTGGCGCTCGCGACGTTGCACGAGCTGGTGAACCGGGTGAATGCGCGCCTGCACGAACTGGGGACGGCCGCCATCAGCCACGCGGAGCGCGACGCGGCACTGCGGGCGTTCGAGCGCATCGACTCCGTCTTCGGCTTCATCGCCCTGTCGGAAGCGGAGAGCGCGGTCGCGGAGGACGTGTCCGCATGGGTGGAGGAGCGGATCGCGGCGCGGCAGGCGGCCCGCAAGGCGCGCGACTTCGCCCAGGCCGACGCCCTCCGCGACGAGATCGTCGCGCGCGGCATCGTGCTCGAGGACACGCCGCAGGGCCCGCGCTGGCGTGTGGACGCGTGACGAGTGCGTGAGTGCGTGAGTGCGTGAGTGCGTGAGTGCGTGAGTGCGTGAGTGCGTGAGTGCGTGAGTGCGTGAGCGGCGTCCGGACTGTCATCCTGAAGGAGCGGCCACACCCGAGCCGTCGCTACTCCAAACCATGCAGCGACTGAAGGATCCGCCACACACTCCGCTCCGAGCGCCGGCAGCAGGGTGAACGCCGAGTCCCGGAGCGGACCGACCCACGATCCGGCTCTCCGATGACAATCCCCAACGCAGTCGCGGAGCGAGACCCGATGTGGGAAGAGGTCCCCGAATGCGGCGCGTGCGGATCGGACCGCTGGCGCGCGGCGGGCGAGGTGTGCGGAAAGCGCTTCGCCCGCTGCGCGGAGTGCGGCGTCGTGCGGCTGTACGACCGCGTGGCCGCCAGCCAGCTGCACCGGCTGTACGCGGGCTACTATCCGGACGAGGACCCGTCGCCCGAGGAACTGCGCAGCCACCTCGCGAACCCCACCTTCGCGCACCGCCGCACGCGGCTGGAGGCGGCGATGCCTCCATCGCGCCGCCGCATTTTCGAGGTGGGGTGCGGCGACGGCAACTTCCTGGCGTACCTGCGCGGACATGAATGGCAGGTGCACGGCTCGGAGTACGATCCCCACACGGTGGAGCTGGTCCGCCGGCGCCACGGCATCGAGCTGTTCACGGGCGACGTGGTGGGCGGGGCCCCGGCGGGCGCGCCGTTCGACGTCGTCGCGGCGTACCACGTCCTGGAGCACGTGTACCAGCCCGCCGAGTGGCTGCGCGCGCTGCGGCGGATGCTGCGTCCCGGCGGCGTCGTCCACCTGCAGGTGCCCAACCACGGCTCGCTCACCCGCAAGCTGACCGGCGCTGCGTGGGGATCGGTCATGTTTCCGCAGCACGTGTACTTCTACTCGCCGCGAACCCTTGCCGCGCTGCTGCGGCGCGAGGGCTTTACGCCCCTGTCGACCACCACGTGGGACCCGTGGCACGGCCCGGGCGCCGTCGCGGGTTCGCTGGTGAACGTCGTCCGGCGGGGCACGGGGCGCGGGCTGCCCTGGTCGGACGCGCTCGGAGCGGAGGATCGGGTGGACGCATCCGCCGGGGAGGCGCCGGCGCGCGGCCGTCCGAGCCTGGGACGGCGGGTGCTGGACGGGGTGGCGGCGCGGGCTGCGCGCGTGGAGGCGCTGGCCGGCGCGGGGGCGGTGGTGGACGTGATCGCGAGGGCCGGGTAGCCGCGCGCGGGGTAGTCAAACCAGGGCGGCTTGATTAACTTCGTCCGCTGTTCCGCCACCTTAGCTCAGCTGGTAGAGCACTCGATTTGTAATCGAAAGGTCGTCGGTTCGATCCCGACAGGTGGCTTTCTGGATGGAACGCCGCGGATTGCGGACCAGCCTGGATTTCATTAGTTTTGTGTTCGCCAGCGCCCCTGCGCCGGTGTTCGCGGGAGTAGCTCAGTTGGTAGAGCGTCAGCCTTCCAAGCTGAATGTCGCCGGTTCGAGCCCGGTCTCCCGCTCTGGTCGACTCGAAGCCCCGGCCCTGTTCAGGTGCCGGGGTTTCGACGTTCGGACACGGATCGCCGGACGGTGGAGGGCCTGTTTGCGCCTGCCGCATGGCTGCGGCTGCTGGCGAATCGGGTTCGATCATCCGGCTGTCCCTTTGGCGTGCGTCGCACGCAGGCGCGCCGCAGCGGACCCAGCTGAACGCCGCGTTGCTTGGGCGGCGACGTTCCCGCTTCTCGAATGCCTCCCCCGGCACGCCTGGCCGGCGTCCGGACGGCACCCTGCCGTACCGCCGCCACCGCGGAACCCCGAAATAGTCGCATGGAACTCCTCCTCTGGCGCTGGAGCACCACCGCGCAGATCGCGTCGGCGGTGGTGATCGCGGTGTTCTTTCTGGTGCTCGCCCGCTCCGTCCGCCGCGTGGAGCTGCGGCCGTGGGTGGCCGCGTGGATCGCCAACCTCGCCGCGCTGTGCGTGACCATCACCTTCTGGTTCTGGCAGCCGAACTCGCCCTTGGCGTTCGTGATGCTGCGCAGCGGCTACTTCTTCGCCAAGACGCTGTTCGTGCTGCTGCTGGCGGCAGGGGCATGGCGCTTCGTGCGGAATCCGCTGCCGCCTCGCACGATGCGCATCGCCATGGTGGCGCTGGCGGTCGCGGCGGCGGGGGCGGCGGTGGTGGCGGATTCCATCAGCAAGGTGGGCGTGGTGCAGTCGACGGTTACGGCCGCGGTGCTGGGCGCGTCGGCCGTGTTCCTGCTCGCCCGGCGCGTCCCCGGCGCGGAGTGGCTCGCCGCCGGCTTCGCGCTGCGCACCCTGCTCGCCATCGCTGAAACCATGGCCTACGCGACGCAGCTGCGTCCCGGCGACGGAGCGAAATACCGGGAGATCGGCATCTTCCTGGCAGCGCACTCGTCGTTCGATACAGGCGCCGAGTGGGTGATTGCGCTGGGGTGCGTGCTGGCCCTGTATCGGACCATCCAGCAGGAACTGGTGCAGAGCAACCGCGAGCTGCTGAAGGCCAAAGAGGTGCTGCAGGAACTGGTGGACCGCGACCCGCTGACGGGGCTGGCCAACCGCCGCGGACTACCGGCCATCCTACGCGCCGTGTTTCCCACCGGTGCGACGGTATTCTTCTTCGACCTCAACGACTTCAAGGAGATCAACGACTCGTACGGGCACCAGGCGGGCGACGACTGCCTCAAGGGGTTCGCGCGGGCGCTGCAGTCGTGCTTTCGCCCCGAGGACCACGTGGTGCGCTACGCGGGCGACGAGTTCGTGGTGGTGGCGCCGGCAGCGGAGCCGTCGCAGCTGGCGAACCGCCTGGAACTGCTGAGCGATCGGCTCTGGGCCATGCGTGCGGAGGGGCCGGAGATCCGCTTTTCCGTGGGGCAGTCCTACCTGGCCGCGCATGGCGAGCCCGAAGCCGCACTCCGCGCCGCCGACGAGGCCATGTACCGCGACAAGGCCAACAAGCCGCGCCGCCTTCGGGCCGTGTAGCGCCGTCACCGGCGACGGCAACTTCCTGGCGTACCGCCGCGGAAATGGATGTCGGGTGCACGGCTCGGAGTACGATCCCGACACGGTGGAACTGGTGCGCCGGCGCCACGCATGCCGGCCCGGCTCATCTTTGCGAGCGTAACCACTGGGGGGCGAAGAACGTGGACACTGCACGACATGCCGCCAAGCGGGCGTCGGATCGTACGGCCGCGAGACACAGGCGAGCCTGGGTGGTGATGGCCGCGCTCGCGGGCTGCACTTCCGGGATGAGCGACAGCGGCCGCCATGCTCCAGGCGTAGGCTGCACCACCCGGGAGGTTTCGAGGGATACCCTCGTCGTCGAGGGAGGTCGTGAGTTCTACGTGGGAGTGACGACGATGGCGCATTCCCGGGGGGAGGTGCTCATCGCCGGGTGGCCTGCCTACCTGTCTGGCCGCAGCGACGACGGCCGGCCCATCCGAACCCCCGCGGACAGCATCCTGGGAGTGATCTTCAGTTCCGGACGGCCGGCCACGACGATTCGTACGCCGTCCGATGCGCATACGATCGGCGGTGTTCGCGCACTTGCCCGGCCTGACGGAGCCTGGGACGTGGTATTCGCGGATCTGAGTTCTACCGCGCCGGAGGGTGCCGCGCAGCGCGACACCGCCAGCCGGCTCTGGTACGGCGTATACGACGGGCGGCGGTGGAAGTCGCTCGAGGAGATCCCCACTCCGGGCGGGTTCACGATCCACCCGCTCAAGGGGACGCAGCTCGTCAGATCGGGCGACGTACTGTCGTGGGCCGTGCGCACGACGCGCCCGGGGTATCACCCCGATGTCCTGGTGTTCCACCGGAAAGACGGCGCATGGCTTTCCGAGACCGTCGGTGTCCCCGCAACCGCATACATAGAGATGGCGCACCTGGGCGGGGCGGGGCCTGTCCTGGCTGCCGTTCATGGTGACACCTCGATCCGAACGGGTGACACGAATTCCCTGTTCCTCTACTCACGTGATTCCGTCTGGCGCGGCGTGGGCCGCGTGGCGCTGGGAGGAGCAGCCCCGGTACATCATCCGTCGTTGCATACGGACAGCGGCGCCGTGCTGACGTGGTATGTTCACACGCCGGCGGGCAACCAGGTCCGGGTGGCGAGAAGCCCTGCCGAAACGCCATCCAACGAGGTTTCCGTACTCGACTCTGCGTATTCCGGCGGCCGCGCCGTCGTATCCATGCGTCTTGCTGCGGGGTCCGTGTGGGTAGTGAATCACCGTGCAGCGGGCCGCGAGCGCGCACAGCTACGGTTCCTCCGGCGCGCCGGCCGGCAGGCGAACGAAGTCGCGCGTTGGGAGAGTCCATTCGAATCGAACATCAGAGGCATTCCGACCGGCGACTCGGATATGCTGCTGGCCGGCGGGTCGATCCGAACTCGCGACAGCATACCCATCTCTCTGCTCGTGCGGGTGCGTCTGAACTGTGGCAAGTGAACCACCTCCAAACGGAGAAGGTCACCGTGCGCGGCGGATAGCCTTGAGCCATTGTCGAAGAAGCCAACTCAACAGACGGGCGACAACGTGCGAAGAGTAGTGGTGGGATTGTTCAGCCTCATGGCCCTGGCAGGAGGACGCACCATCCTCGTGCTCGCCTATGAAGCGTTTCGCGTCGACCAGGTGCGCGGAACGTCGGCGCCGGGCGGCGCGATCTTCCTCGCGCTCGCGGGTCTCACCCTGCTGGCAGGGGGAATCTTCGGCCTGTGGCGGGCGATCACGGGGTATCGCGAGCGCTGAGGTCCACCACACGCACCACGGCCTCCTGCCTCACCCCCGGCACCGGCGGCCACATGCGCAGCGCGGGGCCGACGCGCGTCGTGCATGGCTTCGGCACGGCTACGCTGCGTCTCGGCCTGGAGATCGCGTATCGGTAATCCGCGGTCAGACAGCCGCTTACCGGCCCGGCGGCACTTTGGCTGCGAATTACCCGTCACGAAGGACATGGTATGCGAAAGATATTGATGGCCGTCGCATGTGGAGCGCTGGCCGCCTGCGCCTCGAACTCGCCGCGCGTGATCTCGGCCCCGGCCCAGGCAGGCGCCCTCGACTGCGCCATGCGGACGATGGCCGGCCTGGGCTACAATCCCATCCAGGGCGGGGTGGCCGACGGATACGTCAAGTTCGACCGGTTCCGCGGATCGAACACCGGGCAGCGCGCCGCGGCCGCGCTCCCCGGCGTAGGCCGCCCCACGGACGGCGACTACGTGCTGGTGAGCACCGCCGCCAACACGTTCCGCGTTTCCGTCTCGGCCTACAAGATGATCGACGGAGCGACGCGCACGTACGGGCCCAGCAGCGAGGCCGTGGGGCACGGCGAGATGCTGGTGGCCACGTGCGCGAGCCCGGCGAACCCGGCGGCGGGCCAGCCCAGCTCCCGCTGACGCGGATTGCGGCAACGCGAAGCCCCGGTGCCGCCCAGGCGCCGGGGCTTCGCGCGTCGTGGCGGCGCTCGACGCGCGCCGTGTCGCGGCGCGCCGCGATCCGCTACTTTGGTGCGACTCGCGACAAACGCTTCCTCCCCCTGGTCCCGTGCCCCTCCGGATGCCATCCCTCCGCGTCCGCAAACACCTCGCTTGGATGAGGCCACCGGCCGGATCGTGGTCGCGTGGGTTCGCCGCCGTGCTGCTCGCGGTGTCGCACGCCGCCGCGCAGCCCGCGCGTTCCCCCGCGGAAGATCCACCCCGCTTCACCATCACGGGGTGGAGCACGGAGCACGGCCTTCCCTCCAACGTCGCCCGCGACATCCGCCAGACGCCCGACGGCTACCTGTGGCTGGCCTCGTTCGAGGGGCTGGTGCGCTTCGATGGCGTCGCGTTCCGCTCCTTTGCCGAGGCAGAGATCCCGGGGCTGGCCCGCGCCAGCTTCCGTCGCCTGGCCGTGGACCGGCGGGGCGCGCTGTGGGCCGCCAGCGAAACGGGCGGCGTCGTCCGCTGGGCGGGGGGCGAGTGGAGGGTGTTCACCACCCGAGACGGGCTGACGAGCGACCGGGTGACCGCGCTGCTCCCCGACCCGGACGGCTCCCTGTGGGTGGGCACGCGCGCGGGGGTCAGCCGCATCGCGGGCGAGCAGGTGACGCGGCTGGCGCTCCCCGCGGGCGAGCCGGAGCCGGCGGCCACCGCGCTGGCGCTGGACGGGGAGGGCGGTCTGTGGATCGGCACCGTCGCCTCGGGCGTGCTGCGCCACCGCGGGGGTGCGCTGACGCGGATCATGCGCCGCGACGGGCTGGGCGACGACCGGGTGACGGCGCTGCGCACGGACCGCGATGGCGCGGTGTGGGTGGGGACGTTCGCGGGCGTGGCGCGCATCCACCAGGGCCGGGTCACCCGTCCGGGGGCGGCGAGCGCCGCGCGTCCATCCCCCGTCAACGACCTGCTGCAGGATCCGGACGGCGCCTGGTGGCTGGCGGCGGACAACGGGCTCTTCCGCCTCCAGGGCGACCGCATCACCCCCGTGCCGCGGCCCGACGGCGAGGCGTTCACCCAGGTGGAGGGGCTGGACGCCGACCGCGAGGGGAACGTGTGGATCGGCTCGCGCCAGGGCGGGCTCTTCCGCCTGCGCCGCCCCGTGGTGCGCATGCTCACCAGCCGCGAGGGGCTGCCCCACGACTTTGCCGCCGCCATCACCGGCGACGCCGCGGGCGGGGCGTGGATCGCGACGCGCGGCGGCGTCGTCCATCGGTCCGCCGGGGGCCCGGTGGCGTACACCCGGGCCAGCGGCGCGCTGCGCGACGACGTGGCGCGCGACGTCCTGCGCGACCGGGCTGGCGACGTGTGGGTGGCCTCCAACAGCGGCCTCACGCGGCTGCGGGGCGGCGGCGCGACGACGTACACCGTGCGCGAGGGGCTTCCCGACGATCGCGTGCGGGTGGTGCTGGAGGACCGGGCGGGCGCGCTGTGGGTGGGCACGTACAACGGCCTCGCGCGGCTGGCGGACGGGAAGTGGACGCACTTCGGCCCACGGCAGGGGCTGCCGGACGGCTACGTGCTTTCCCTTCACCAGGACCGGGCCGGCACGCTCTGGGTGGGCACCCAGTCCGCGGGGCTCTTCCGGCTGGACGGGGCGCGCTTCGTACCGGGCCCCGCGGCGCTCGCGGGCCAGCCGGTCTTCCGCATGATGGACGACGCCGACGGCACGCTGTGGGTGGGAACCTCGCGCGGGCTGGCGCGCCTCCGAGCCGGCCATGTGGCGCTGTTCACCACGCGCAACGGGCTTCACGGCAACACCGTGTTCCAGGCGCTGGACGACGGCGCGGGTGCGCTCTGGCTCACCGGACCGTGGGGGATCGCCCGGGTTCCGCGGCGCGACCTGGAGGCCGTGGGCGCGGGGCGGACGCGGATGGTGAACGCCAACGTTTTCGGGATCAGCGACGGGCTGGCGGCGCGGGAGGTCTCGTCCATCGGCGGGGCGTGGCGCGCACCGGACGGCGTGCTCCACTTTCCGACACCGGCCGGCGTGGCGCTGATCGATCCCCGCCGGCTGCTGCGCACCGCGGTGCCGCTGCAGGCGCTGATCGAGCGTGTGGTCACCAGCGACGGCGAGTCCAGCGGCGCGCGGGACGTGGTCGCCGCGCCGGGCCGGCACCGGCTGGAGATCCACTTCACGGCGCCCAGCTTCGTGTCGCCGGACGAGCTGCGGTTCCGCTACCGGCTGGCGGGGTTCGACGGTGGATGGGTGGACGGCGGCACGCGACGCGACGCGTTCTACACCAACGTGCCGCCGGGCCGCTACCGCTTCCACGTGCAGGTGCGCAACGAGGACGGGGTGTGGAGCGGCAACACGGCATCGGTGGCGCTGCGGCTGCAGCCCTACTTCTGGCAGACGCGGTGGTTCTACGCCCTCGCCATCCTCCTGCTGGCGGCGGCCATCTTCGGGCTGCACCGGCTGCGGGTGCGGGCCGCGGAGTTCGCCTCGCGCGAAGAGGTGCTGCGCGCCATGTCGCTGCGCGACGAATTGACCGGCCTCTACAACCGCCGCGGCCTGCTGGCGCTGGCGGAGCAGCAGATCCAGACGTCGGTGCGGCAGCGCGTGGGCTTTCACGTGCTGTTCGTGGACCTGGACCACCTCAAGCAGATCAACGACTCCCTGGGCCATGCGCAGGGCGACCAGGCGCTGCGCGACGCCGCGGGGCTGCTGCGCTCCACCTTCCGCAAGTCGGACGTGGTGGCGCGCCTGGGGGGTGACGAGTTCGCCGTCCTGGTCATCGGCCGTACCCCCGGAGATGCGTCGCCTCGCGGGGCGGAGGTGGCCATCTCGCGGCTGTACGACGCTATCGAGCACCACGTCGCCACCGTCCGCCGGCCCTACACCCTGTCGATGAGCGTCGGGGCCAGCCGCTTCGATCCCGAGGCCCCGGCCACGCTGGAGGCCCTTCTCCAGCAGGCGGACCAGCAGATGTACGCCGACAAGCGCATCCGCTCCGGCCCGCGCGCCACCCCCGGCCTCCCCGGCTGAATCTCGCCGCACGGAAGCAGGTGTAGGTTATTGCCCCGCATCGCGTTAGATTGATCGTGGCCCTGGCGCGCGACGCGCCCCGCCGGCCGGAAACCTTTCCGGCAAGCCATTCGTGCGGGCGGTGCCATCATGCGAAGCTCCCGGTTCCTGCTGCCCTTTTCACTCGGGGCAATCTCGATGCTCGGCCTGGTGCTCGCCGTCACCTGGTCGGCACCCGAGACGTTGGACCGCCTTCACGCGGCCCTCGGCTACCAGCACCCACCGTCCGCCGCCGGTTCGCCGGCTCCCGCGGCGACTCCCGCCGCCGCCGAACCTCGCGTCGTCATCGCGGCCCCCACGGCCGTACCCGCCGGACCGCCGCCCTCGCCTGCGGAGGTCGTACTCCCCGCAGCCGTTCCCGGGAACGCGCTCGGGCTGCTGATTCCCGTGCAGGGCGTGCTGGCCGCGAGCCTGGTGAATACGTACGACCAGGCGCGTGGACAGGGCCGGCGCCACGACGCCATCGACATCATGGCGCCGCGCGGCACGCCGGTGCTGGCGTCGTCGGACGGGGTGGTGATGAAGCTGTTCCGGAGCGTCCGCGGCGGCATCACGCTCTACGAGCTGGCGCCCGACCGCCGCACCATCTACTACTACGCGCACCTGGACCGCTACGCGCCGGGGATGGTGGAGGGCAGGGCGCTGCGCCGCGGCGAGGTGCTGGGCTACGTGGGCGATACCGGCGACGCCGTGCCCGGCAACTATCACCTGCACTTCGAAGTGTCGACTACGGCCGATCCCAAGAAGTACTGGGGCGGCGTACCCCAGAACCCGTATCCCCTGCTGCGGTAGCGCTGGCCGTTGTCCGCCTGGACGCGGAATCCAACGGCCGATCGTCGCTCGACGTGAATGCAACGGCGCCGCCGCTCCCTTCGTGGGGGCGGCGGCGCTTCTTCAAATCCGATCTGGCCTGGCTGGAACTGGTGGCCCACCGCGATCGGGAGAAATTCGAGCGGCGGGACCGACAACGTAGCAGAGATGGAGGTGCCCCGCCGCCCTCTGCCGTCGTGTCGCGATCCCCGAACCCTCCGCAGAACGCATGTCCGACGATTTTCGCGCCTCACTGATTGCCCACGCCAGGATCGCCATCGACCGATCCGGGCGTGCGGCGACAGAAGCCGCCACCAACCAGTACCTCGTCCTGCCCTTCATCCAGTTCCTGGGATACGATCCGCTGGACCCCGACGAGGTGGTGCCGGAATCCCACGCGTCGTTCTCCGACAAGTTCAAGAACCGGGTGGATTACGCGATTTGCCAGGCGGGCACCCCGGTGATCGCCATCGAGTGCAAGAAGGTCGGCGCGTTGAGCGAGGTCAACCGCGGGGAGCTGAAGGGCTACTTCAACGCGGTCCCCACGGTAAAGCTCGGGATCCTGACGGATGGCCTCGTCTACCAGCTGTATACCGACACGGGGCTGGAGAACATGATGGACGACCAGCCGTTCGCCATCCTGAACCTGGCAGACGTGGCGGAAGAGCGGGTGAGCGACACGGAGCTCGACGCGCTGCTCCGCGTGCGGAAGGGCACCTTCAACCCCGCCAACGTGGGGTCGGATGCCCGACGCAAGATCTACGTGGGCGCCTACATGGACGCACTCGACAAGGCGCTCTCGGACCCGGACGAGCGCTTCGTGCGGACCCTTCTGGAGATGGCCAACATCGAGGGCCGGCGCACCACGAAGATGGTGGAGGAGCACGCGCCGATCGTCCGCGAAGCCGCGCAGGCCCTGCTGGACCGCAAGATCCTCGCGCGCGTAGGCTTCGCCGAACGGACGGACCTGGTGCGCGTGCCCGACGTGGTCGCCGCACCCGTCTCGGCGGCGGAAACCGGGGAGCCCACACCAGCCGCCACGAGCGGCACCGGCGTCGTCACCACGGACGTGGAGATGCGCGTGTGGGACTACGTGCGCACCCGCCTGCCGTTCCTGATCGCGGGAGATGAAGAGCTGTTCGCGAAGCTGGGCAACGTCTCGAGCGTGGATTACAAGACGGTCTACTGCGTCTTCTACAGGCAGGAGCGGAAGGGGCGGATCTTCAACTTCTGGGAAGGCCGTGGCCCCGCGCCGTACCGCTTCGAATTCCCGGCTGCGGAGGGCAGCGTTAGCGTGGAGACGGACAACCTCGCCGACATCGACGCGCACCTGCTCGCCACCTATCGCCGCCGCGTCGAGGAAATGGGCTGAGGGCGAGCACGGTACCGGCGGATCGGAGCACTCCTTCCAGCACGGCGGCTTTATGGCATTCCGCTTCAGAAAAAGCTTCAGGATCGCGCCGGGCTTGCGCATCAACGTGTCGACGTCGGGACTGAGCACCACGCTCGGGACCCGCGGGATGAACGTCACCACGGGCCGGCGCGGCACCTTCCTGAACGCGGGAATTCCGGGAACCGGCGTGAGCGCGCGCGGCCGGCTCGGCGGTGGGGGCGGCTCGCTCGCGGGCGGCGGCGATGAGGGAAAAGCGGGCGGCTGTGGCTGCGTGGGAGCCGGCGTCGCGGGGTTCTTCCTGCTGGTGCTCGCCGGCCTGTGTGGCGACGCGACCACGCCCGACACGCCGTACGCTGCCAACCCGCCCGCGTACCTCCAATCATCCTCGGCCTACTCGGGCAGCGACAGCGAAGCGGCGTACACGGGCTCACGCGACGACTTCTACGTGCACGGCTCGATGAACGTACGGTCGCAGCCGAACAAATATGCCGCCGTGGTGCGCACGCTGTCTCGCGGGGACCGGGTTAGCCTCGGACCCAAGGACGCGAACGGCTGGGCGCCACTGTTCGATTACGCCGGGAGGCAGACGGGGTTCGTGTACCGGGCCAGCGACCTGGTGCGAACGCAGGCGCCGCCGACGCGGTACTCGGCAACCGCCGGATCGTCCCGCCGTTCCAGCGCGGAGTCGCGCGGCTACTACACCGGCCCGCGGGGCGGCTGCTACACCTACAGTTCATCCGGACGCAAGCGGTACGTCGATCGCTCCCTCTGCAACTGAGGAGCAGGCGCAGATCACCAGCACGTAAATCCGGAACGAGATCTACACCCACCTTCAGCCATAGACCGACATGGGATTCTTCATCTTTTTCCTTATCGTCATCTTCATCATCGTCGCCATTGTAAGCGCAAATGGAAAGGCAGCGGCGTTGGAAGCAGCCCGGCAGGCGTACCAGAACAGTCTCACCAAGCTGAAGAACCAGCCGACAAATGCCGATTTGAAGCAGCAGACCCTGGCCCTCGGACGTGCTTACTCGAACCTCACGCGAGATTCCAAGGGTGTCACGATGTTTGACGAGGTAGCGCTCTCGAACGACATCAGTGCAGCGTGCGCTGGTGCGACGGCTCGTCTCGTCGCCAGTCCCGACGTGCGCGATACCCCTGAGGGGCGGCTGGAGAAGCTCGCGGCACTGCGTACGCGCGGACTCGTCGACGATCAGGAGTATCAGACGGAGCGCCGCCGCATCCTGGGCGAGATCTGATGCGGCTGCACTGCGCGTTGCAGGGCGACGCTACGTGCAATCCCAGTGGAAGATGACGGTCGAGAAGTCCCGCATCAGCAGATCGCGGCGGCGGATCATGAACGCGGCCTCGCCAACGTCGCCCCACATGATGTTGCGGTCCGAGGTCAGCCGCAGCAGCGTGCGATCGAATTCGTCGTACCGGCCGGGTGCGCGGAAATCGTACTGCGTGTAGACAGGGTGGCCGCCCACGTGGTGCACCTCCGGCGTCTGGTTGTGCTCGTACACGTAGTCCTGGAGCTCGTCGATCCCCGGCCGCCGAAGCTGGCCCTTCAGGCGCTCGTCGATGCGCCAATCGGTAGGGTCCGGCCGGTGTACCGCCGCTCGCCCGGCCAGCGGCAGGCCGGAGTGGCGGACCTCCGCTCGCTCCCACGGGGTGGTTTCGTCGGTCCGCCCGGGCGCTGGGCAGAGGCGCCCACCCTCCAGCGCGTCCGGGCGCCAGATGACGCGAATTCGGCCGCGGGTGAGATCGTCGAACTCGGCGCCGAACAGATCGTCGGTGCCCACGAAGAACTGCAGCAGCCCCGACTCCGGAAAGTCGGGCAGCGGCGGCAACTCCGCGAAATCCACCTGCGCCACGAACTCCAGGGGAGCGCCGCTTTCGTCCGTTGGCCACACCTCACCGTCCTGGAGCCAGACGGGCCCGCCGATTCGCGTGCCCGCCGCCGCCACCGGCCGCTCGGGAGCAGGGAGCAGCTCCACCGCCGGCAGGGCGAGCGAGTCGAACCAGGCCTTGAACTCCTCGATCTCCTCGGGCCTCACGGGTGACACGTCCGGGTTCTCCGCCGCGAGTTCCGCGCGGTACCGGGCCATTTCCGCGGCTACCCTGGGGCGGTTGCGGCGCACGCGAAGCCACTCGGCGATCTCCCGGCGAAAGGCGAAGGCCATGCCCGCGACCAGCATGGGAATGAAGATGTAGAGGTTCACGTGGGCATGCGTGGCGAGAGTCTGCAGGCCAGGACGGGGCGGTCCGGCACGTTAGGATCGCGCGGCAGCCGGTGTCAATCGATCCCTGGATCGGCGCGTCCGCGCGCTCCGGATGGCCGCCACTGGCACCCACGGGCCTGCCCGCTTCATATTGCGGGCGATCCCATTCGGCACAGGGACCGCCACCCCGGAGAATCGCATCATGAAGTTGCGCAACGCACTCGTGCTCGGCCTGCTGCTTCCCGCCGCCCCGCTCGCGGCCCAGCAGCCCGAAGACCCGTTCCAGTGGCTGGAAGAGGTGGAGGGCGCCCGCTCGATGGAGTGGGTGCAGGCCCACAACCGCGCCACGACCGAGGAACTGGAGCAGCACCCCGCCTACCGCCCCATCTACGACCGCACGCTGCAGATCCTGAACTCGCGCGAGCGCATCGCCTTTCCCGACGTGCGCGGTGAGTGGATCTACAACTTCTGGCAGGACCAGGAAAAGCCGCGCGGCGTATGGCGCCGCACCCGCTGGGACAGCTACCTGAGCTCCACGCCGCAGTGGGAAACGGTGCTCGACGTGGACTCGCTCGCCCGCGCCGAGTCGGTGGCCTGGTCCTGGGCCGGCGCCAGCTGCCTGGAGCCGCAGGAGCGCCTGTGCCTGGTGCGCCTGTCGCGCGGCGGCGCCGACGCCGTGCAGGTGCGCGAGTTCGACACGCAGGCCCGCCGCTTCGTGGAGGGCGGATTCTTCCTTCCCGAGGCCAAGCAGAGCATCGCCTGGCGCGGCTCCGACGCGCTGATCGTGGCGCGTGACTTCGGTGAGGGGACCATGACCACCTCGGGCTATCCGCGCAGCGTTCGCCTGTGGCACCGCGGAACGCCGCTGCAGTCCGCCACTACGCTGATGGAGGTGCCGGCCACGGACATGGGCGTGTGGGCCGCGTCCATCCGCACGGCCGACCGCACCTGGTACGCCGTATCGCACCGGCCCAGCTTCTTCGAGGGAACCATGCACCTGCTGCAGGGCGACCGGCTGGTGAAGCTGGACCTGCCGCTGGACGCCGACCTGTCGCTGGTGCGCGACCAGATGGCCGTGTACCTGCGCTCCCCCTGGCAGACGGGGGGCACCACCCACCCGGCCGGGTCGCTCATCGCCATGCCCATCGAGCGCTTCCTCGCCGGGCAGCGCAACTTCCAGGTGGTGGTGCAGCCGGGCGAGCGCTCCACCATCCAGGACGTTTCCGCCACGCGCGACTTCCTGCTGGTGAGCATGCTGAACAACGTGCGCGGCGAGCTGCGCAAGTTCTCGCTGCGCGACGGCCGCTGGACGGGCGAAACGGTGCCCGCGGCGGGGGTGGGAAGCGTGGGCGTGGCGGCGACGTCGCCCGACCACAACCGCTTCTTCTTCTCGTTCACCGGCTTCACCCAGCCCACCACGCTCTTCCTTTCCGACGAGCGCGGCGTGCGCGAGGTGCGGCGCCTGCCGGCCATGTTCGATGCCGCCGGCCTGGTGACCGAGCAGTTCGAAGCCACTTCCAAGGACGGCACCCGCGTTCCGTACTTCGTGGTCCGCAAGGAAGGCGTGGCGCTGGACGGCACCAATCCCACGCTGCTGTACGCGTACGGCGGCTTCGAGGTGGCGCAGACGCCG